>JAHDXR010000026.1:2500-16789 GCA_023384105.1 Hyphomonadaceae bacterium
CGCTCCTCCCGCGCACGCTTCAAGCGCGAACACCTGTATCGCCAGATACCGTGACGGGCGTTAAGCTCCATTCATGGCCGCGTACAAAGACAAGGTTAAGCAGGATCTCGACCGCTGGATCGGCGCCGGCCTCGTCGCCGCCGACAAGCGCGAGGCGATCCTCGCCACCGTTCCCGACGCGCGCCGCCTCGATGCGGCGACTGCGCTCGCTTGGGTCGGCGGACTTCTGCTCGGCGTCGCCGTAATCGCCTTCATCGCCGCCAACTGGAACGCGACGCCGAAGCTCGTGCGTTTCGCCGTGCTGCTGGCGGCGTTCCTCGGCCTCGCCGCGGGCGCCGCATGGTCGGCGCACAAAGAGCGCAGCGTGCTGAGCAACATTCTGCTGATGATCGCCGCGCTCGTCTTCGCCGCCTCGATCGGCCTCACCGGACAGATTTTCGACATCGCCGGCAATCCCAGGACCGCCTCTTACGGCGCGGGCGTCGCCGCGTTCGCGCTCGCGCTCGCCGGGCGTTCGACGGCCGCGGCCGTCGCCGGCCTCGTCTTCATCGCGCTCGGCGACTTCATCGATCGCCAGTGGTTCGCCGGCGCTGAATCCGAAGCGCCGTGGATGCTGTTGTTCGCGCCACTCTCGGCCTATCTCGCGCTGCGCTGGGCCTCGTCGCCGCTGGCGCATGTGTCGGCGCTCGCGATCCTCTATTGCTTCGGCTGGTTCACCGCGCGCTTCGAAGCCGACGCCGCGGCGACGTTCTTCTTCTCGCTCATCCTCGGCGGCATGGCCGCCGGCGCGCGCTGGCTCTACACGCAGGACCGGCCGTTCGCCGGTGTTTTCTACGGCTGGTTCGCCTGGGGCGCGCTCATCCTGTTCGCCATCGCCGGCTATCTGCCGCTGTTCGAACAAGGCAGCCAGAACGCGGGCATCGCCCATCGCATCGTCTGGCTCGCGGCGTCCGGCGGGCTGCTCGCGCTGGGCCGCTATGACCGCCACGGCCTTGTCACCACCGTCGGCGTCCTGAGCATTATCGGCGCGATCTGCGCGCTGCTCGCCGATCTCGGCCTCGACCTGCTCGCCGCGGCGGGCGTGTTCCTGCTCTGCGCCATCGCGGCGCTGATCGGCGGCCTCCTGCTGCGGCGCAAAGAGAAGACGACATGAAGATCAACGCCGCTTCACGCATCATGATCGTCGCCGGCGTGTGCGCGCTGTCGCTGATCGGCGTCGTCGTCAGCGAAGGCGCCGCGCGCCGGGGCGGGCAGGAAGCGCTGCTGCCGATGGAGGCTGTCGATCCGCGCTCGCTGCTCAGCGGCCACTATGTCCAGCTCGGCCTGACGCAGCGGCTCGAGCCCGGCCAGACCTGCCCAGCCGGGGGCGATCAGGGATGGATCGCGCTGCGCCGGCAGGGCGAAACATATCTCGCCGTCGGCGGCGCCGCATCGCGCGAACAGGCGCAGCTTCTGGGGCTTCCGGTCAAAGGCGGTTTCGACTGCGCCGAGCCGACGCCGGCGGCCGATGGCGGCGAGGCTTTTCCCGGCTGGCTCACGCTCCGCATCGGCGTCGACCGCTTCCACATCAACCAGGCCGACGCGCTGCGGATCGAGCGCGTGCTGCGCGAACAGACCATCGACGAAGCCACGCGCGCCTACGCCATCGTCTCGATCGGCCGCGACGGCCGCGCCCGGCTCAAGGGCCTGCGCATCGACGGCGAACGGCTCGAACTGAACTGGCTCTGACGCTTCAGCCCCACGGCCCGCGCGGAACGCGCGGCCCCAGCGCCAGATAGGCCGCGCCGCCGGCGACGAAGCCGCCGAGATGCGCTTCCCACGCGATCGGCAGGAAGCCGGTGGCGCTCGCGATCCCGGCCAGGAACACGTTGATGAACAGGAACGTGCCGATCGCGTTGCGCACCGCCGGATCCGCCAGCGCCTCGCGCCACGAGCGCCGCACCGACAGGAAGTAAGCGCCGAACACGCCGCAGATCGCGCCGGAAGCGCCGACAGCCGGCATTTCCGAATGCGCGTTGATCAGGATGTAGGCGAGCGCCCCGCCCAGCGCCGAGAGGAAGAACAACGTCAAAAAGCGCGACGGACCGAGCCGGTCCGCCACCCACGGCCCCACCTGCAGCAGCACCAGCATGTTCATGCCGATGTGCAGAAGCCCCGCATGCAGGAAGACGTGCCCGAACAGCGGCCCGAGCGCATCGTACCAGGCGGCGAAGTGATAGGCGCTTGTCGCATCGAAGCGCGCCGGAATGAGCGCCAGCGCATAGAAGATCGCGTTCTGCTGATCCACGCTCGCGAACGAGACGAGGAGGAACGCGCCGACGATCGCCGCCATCAGCGCCAGCAGGACCGGCGGAAACCGGCGCCGCTCTTGATACCCGGTGTCGCTCACAGGCTGCTCCATCCGCGCCCGCCCGCTCGGACGCGCGCTTCGCCGCGCCTGGGCCGGCGCAGGGACTTAAATCGAGTAATCTTCGTCGAGGCTCTGATCCATCGTCTCCGCCGGCGCGGCGCCGCCGCAGCACGGCCCGCCCACCGGCTTGGCCGGCACGCCCGCCACCGTGCAGCGCGGCGCGACGTCGTGCAGCACGACGGAGCCCGCCGCGATGCGCGCGTCTTCGCCGACGACGATGTTGCCGAGCACCTTGGCGCCCGCGCCGATCATCACGCCGCGGCGGATTTTCGGGTGCCGGTCGCCGCCTTCCTTGCCGGTGCCGCCGAGCGTCACCGAATGCAGCATCGAGACGTCGTCATCGACCACTGCGGTCTCGCCGATGACGATGCCGTGGGCGTGATCGATGAACACGCCGGCGCCGATCTTCGCGTTGGGATGGATGTCGACCGCGAACAGTTCGGAGACGCGGCTCTGCAGATGATAGGCGAGGATGTGGCGCTCCTGCGTCCAGAGCCAATGCGCGATGCGGTAGGATTGCAGGCCGCCATAGCCCTTGAAGAACAGGAACGGCTGCAGGTAGGTCCTGCAGGCCGGGTCGCGTTCGCGCACCACGCGCATGTCGCGCGCCGCCTGCACCGCAAGCTGGGGATCGTCGGCATAAGCGTCGCGGATCACTTCGCGCAGCTGCAGCGCCGGCAGATCGCCGTGCCCGAGCTTCTGCGCCAGGTGATACGACAGCGCGTCCTCGAGCCGGTCGTGATGCAGGATCGAGGCGTGCAGATAGGACGCGAGCAACGGCTCCTCGGCCGCGGCCTGCGCCGCTTCGACGCGCAGCTGCGACCACACGCCCCCGGAAGCCTCGAACACGCGCGGCTGGCTCTCGATCGCCATGGTCACTCTCCCTGCGCCGGCTTTAGCATCGCCTCGGCCAGCGCCGCAGGCAATTTCCCCGTCACCGCCATGTGGTGCGCCCGCAACACCGCCGCAACGGTGAGGCTGTCGCGAATCCGCCCGTCGGCGACCCGCTCCAGCACCTCCGGGAACGGCGCCCGGCGGTGGCGCAGCACTTCCGTTGCGTCCGGCTCGGCCGCGCCGGGCGCAAGCTCGGTGGCGACGAAGATAACGGCGCGCTCATCCGTGAGCGAATTGGAGAGGTCCATCTCCAGCACTTTCCGAAACGATCCGGCGCGCAGCCCGGTTTCTTCCGCCAGTTCGCGCCGGGCGCAACTCAGCGCGTCTTCGCCGGGATCGGCGCCGCCTTCGGGCATCTCCCAGGAATAGCGCCCGAGCGGGAACCGCCATTGCCCGACCAGGTGCACGCCGCCGTCCGCCTCGATCGGCAGCACGCCGACCGCCAGCCGGCGCGGACGCACCACCGTGTACGTCCCTTCCGCGCCGCCGGGATGGATGACGTGATGGCGGTCGAGCGCCAGCCAGTCGTTTTCGAACACCCGCTCGGCGCTCTTGACGGTCCACGGATCGCCGTCTTCTTCCCACATATCGCTCATTCGACGTGTCTAGCCCTCGGCGCCGGCTCGCGCCACGGAGACGATATGCCCCTTCCCCTGTCCGCCATTCCGCCCCGCCTCAACGACAACGATCCGGCCAACGCCGTCTGCGAGAGCGCCGAGACGCTCGCGCTGCTGGCGCGACGGCGCTCGAGCAAGCTGATGCACCTGACCGAGCCCGGCCCCACCAGCGCCGAGATCGACGCGCTGATCGAACTCGCCGCGCGCGTGCCCGATCACGGCAAGATCGGGCCGTGGCGTTTCGTGGCGATCGAAGGCGACGCCCGCGCCCGCGCCGGCGCGGCGCTGGCCGAGGCGATCAAGACCGATGAAGGCGTCGACGAGAACCGCCTGGGCTTCGTGCGCGACACCTTCCTGCGCGCGCCGGCGTGCGTGATGGTGGTCTCCGCGCCGCAGCCGAACAAGAAAGTGCCGGAGTGGGAGCAGCAGCTCTCCGCCGGCGCCGTCTGCTACAATCTGCTGCTCGCCGCGCACGCGCTCGGCTACGCCGGCTGCTGGCTCACCGAATGGCAGGCGTTCGATCAGCGCGCGGCGAAAGCGCTCGGCGTCGGCGAGAGCGAGCGCATCGCCGGCTTCCTCTATCTCGGCTCACCCTCGCAAGCCGCGACCGAACGCACGCGCGCCGACGCGAAGGCGCGAATCTCCCGTTTCTAGCCGGGCTCGCCTCGCCTTATCCTGATCCTATACAGGTGGGATGAAGGTCAAAACCTCGCTCACGCAAGCATGACAGCGCCATTCCGCGCGATGCGCCGATGAGCATCGAGAAATCGCGGCTGACCGACCTCGTCGGCGAGTTGCCGCCCGCCAAAATCGAAGAACTCGACGCAGCGCTCGCGCTCTAACCCCGCGCGCGATAGGTCGCCACGCCCTGGTCCGGCAGCCACAGGGCTTCGGGCGGCGCGCCGGTTTGCCAGAACACGTCGATCGGCATGCCGCCGCGCGGGTTCCAGTAGCCGCCGATGCGCAGCCAGAGCGGATCGATCGCCTCGACGATGCGCTTGGCGACGCCGACGGTGCAGTCCTCGTGGAAGGCGCCGTGATTGCGGAAACTTTGCAGGAAGAGCTTCAGGCTCTTCGACTCCACGATCCAGTCCTTCGGCGCGTAGTCGATCACCAGCACGCCGAAATCCGGCTGGCCGGTCACCGGGCAGATCGAGGTGAATTCCGGCGCGGTGAAGCGCGCGAGATAGAGCGTCCCCCGATGCGGATTGGGAACGCGTTCCAGCCTGGCTTGTTCGGGGCTTTGCGGGATCGGCGTCGCCGCGCCGAGCTGCGTCAGCCCCTTGGGATCGGTGCTCATGGGCGGACACTTGAAGAGCCCGGCCCCGGCTGGCAAGCCGGTTCCTGAACAAGGAGCAAGCCCATGCGCGATTTCGAAGGCAAGATCGTCCTGATCACGGGCGCTTCGACCGGGCTCGGCGCGGCGTTCGCCGTCGGCGCCGCCACGCGCGGGGCCAAGGCCGTCATCGTCAACTATTCGAAGAGCCAGGCCGAAGCGGAGGCCACCGCCGCCGCCGTCCGCGCCGCCGGCGCCGAGGCCGTGCTGGCCCAGGGCGACGTGGCCGAGGACGGCGACTGCCGCAGCATCGCCGCCAAGGCCGAGCCGTTCGGCCGCATCGACTGCCTCGTCAACAATGCCGGCGTCACCAAGTTCGCGCCGGCGCACGGCGATCTCGACGCGCTCGAGCGCGAGGACTTCCAGCGCCTCTACGCCGTCAACGTGGTCGGCCCGTTCCAGATGCTGCGCGCGGCGCGGCCGCTGCTCGAAGCCTCCGGCCGCGCCAGCGTGCTGATGGTCTCCTCCATCGCCGGCGTCACCGGCATCGGCTCCTCGATCGCCTACGCCGCCTCGAAGGGGGCGCTCAACACGATGACGCTTTCGCTCGCGCGCGTGCTGGGGCCGAAGATCCGCGTCAACGCACTCTGCCCCGGCTTCATCGATACGCCCTGGCACGAGAAGGGCCTCGGCGCGGAAGGGGCCGCGCGCGTGCGCGAGGGCACGAAGCGGGCGACGCCGCTGCAAGCCGCCTCCACCGCCGAGGACATCGCCGACGCCGGCCTCTTCTTCCTCTCCGACGCTTCCCGTCACGTCACCGGCGAAACCTTGCTGGTCGACGCCGGGCTGCATCTGGGATTCGCATCGCTGTCGATGCGCTGAAATTCGCCCGGCGCGCACAGTTTCAGGTCAAATCCTGCACAGCGCGCCGCCAAATTAGGCGGCCGGCGCGCTCTCCCCGCCCGCCGCATAGCGCGCCCTATGCGGCGGCGCGGCCCTGCTCAAGCCTTCCCCAGCCTACGGGACTCGTGAGGCGATCGCTGCTGCGCGGCAGCACACAAAGCGGGGAATACAAATGATCAGGAATGCAAAACTGTTGGGAATGGCGGTCGCCGCCGGCGCGTTGATGGCGGGCGCGGCGCACGCGGAGACCAGTTTCAACGCCGGCATCGCCACCGACTACATCTTCCGCGGCATCGACCAGACGACGGGCTATTCGGAAGGCCAGGCCTTCGCCGGCGCCGACATCGGCAGCGGCCCGTTCTACGCCGGCGCCTGGATCACCAACACCGGCCCGCACGTGGCGCAGTTCTTCGAGTACAATTTCTACGCCGGCTGGACGCCGACGCTCGGCCCTGTCGCGCTCGATCTCGGCGTCATCTATTACGGCTTCACCGACACCGACGACACCATCGGCGACGAAGCCGATCTCAACACCTATGAGCTGAAGGTCGCGGGCTCGGTGGACGCGGGCGGCGTGACCTGGGGCGCGGGCCTCTACTGGACGCCGAATTTCAGCGGCGACGCCGACGGCCTCGATGACAACAGCGGCTTCTATTACGAGGTCAACGCCGCCTACACCTTCGCCAACAGCGCCACGCTCAGCGGCGCCGTCGGCGCGGTCGAAGTCGACGACTACGCCATCGACAGCTACACGACCTGGAATGTCGGCGTGACCTACCCGATCACCGACGCGGTCTCGCTCGACGCCCGCTATATCGGCACGGACGACGACGCCACGCTCGGCTTCGGCGGCAATGGCGACACCCTGGTCGGCACGCTGAAGCTCACGTTCTGATCGCCCGCGGCTTCTGCGTGTATGGCGCCGCGCCTCCAGCGCGGCGCCATTTCGCGTGGCGCCGGCGCAACATTTGAAAACTGTCAACGAATCTTTCCGCAACCGCCATACAGCTTAACCAGCCGTTTACGCTAACACCGGATTTTCCACAGGCGGCGCGGGGGAAACCGCGTTTTTTGAGGAAGCGCACCATGAAGAAGATCATTGGCCTGGCCATGCTGGCCGGCGCCGCAACGGCAGGCGTCGCGCATGCCGAAGGCACGGTCACGGCCAATGTGGCCCTCACCACGGATTACATTTTCCGCGGCGTCTCGCTCTCCGACAACGGCCCGGCGATCCAGGGCGGCTTCGACTACGCCGCCGACAGCTTCTACGCCGGGGTCTGGGCCTCGAACGTCACCGAAGGCGTCGAGCTCGACCTCTACGCCGGCTTCACTCCGAGCACCGGCCCGGTGGCCTGGGACCTCGGCGTCATCGGCTACTTCTATCCGGGCGCCGACGACGACGGCGCCGAGTTCGACTATGCCGAACTGATGGCGCAGGCTTCGCTGCCGGTCGGCGAACAATTCTCGATCGGCGCCGGCGTCTGGTACTCGCCGGAAAACTTCGGCGACACCGGCGAGGCGATCTATCTCGAACTCAACGGCGAATGGGCGGTGAGCGATGCGCTCGTGTTCAACGCCGCCTTCGGCAACCAGTCGATCGAAGAACCGGCCGGCCCCGGCACCGAGGACGACTACAACACCTGGAACATCGGCGCGACCTACGCCTTCCACGGCTTCGGCCTCGATTTCCGCTATCACGACACCGACATCAAAGCGGGCAGCGACATCGAAGCCTACACTTACGGCGAGTCCAGCTACGACTCGGCCTTCGTGTTCACGATCAGCCGCGAACTCTAAAGCGCCGCCTGCGGGCCGCCGGCGGAACGCCGGCGGCCCGCACTGGCTTTACTGCGCCGCGCTCGGCCATTTCGGCGCGCGGCTGACCATGCCGGGCGTGACGCGGCCCAGCACGCCGCCGATGAACTTCGCCGCCGCCACTGCGCGGTCGAGATCGACGCCAGTGTCGAAACCCATGCGGTTGAACATGTAGAGCAGATCCTCGGTCGGCACGTTGCCGGCGGCGCCCGGCGCGAACGGGCAGCCTCCGATGCCGGCGAGCGAACCGTCGAGCACGCGCACGCCCTCCTCCACCGCGGCGACCGCATTGGCGAGCGCGGTGTTGCGGGTGTTGTGGAAGTGCGCGCGCAGCTGGATATGCGGGGGAACGACCGCCTTCACCGCGCGCAGGCGCTCGCGCACGTCGCTCGGCGCCGCGACGCCGATCGTGTCGGCGATGGCCAGTTCGAAAATCTCCTGGTGCGCGCACATTTCGGCGACGGCCGCCACGCGCTCGACCGCCACCTCGCCGTCGAACGGACAACCGAACGCGGTCGACACCGTCGCCGACAGCCGCGCGCCGGCGTCGCGCGCCACCGCCGCGACCGTCGGCCAGATGCGGAACGTCTCCTCCACCGGGGCGCCGTTGTTGCGGATCGAAAAACCGTCCGAGGCGCAGAAGACGTAGTTGATCTCCTTCGCGCCCGCCGCCAGCGCGCGCTCGACGCCGCGCAGATTGAGCGCGAGCGCGATGAAGGTCACCTCGCCGTTCCTGTAGTCCTCGCGCTTGCGGATGGCCTCGAACACGGCGTCGCCGTCGGCCATCTGCGGCACCTTCTTCGGATTGACGAAGCTCGCCGCCTCGAGCCGCTTGAAGCCGGCGGCGACGATGGCGTCGATCAGCGCGAGCTTGTTCTCGGTCGAGACGATGTCCGGCTCGTTCTGGAGCCCGTCGCGCGGGCTGACTTCGACGAGTTCAAGTTTTTCCCTGGTCACGCTTCACTCCGAAGGCCGGCAACGCCCAGCCATAATGTATGGCGCCGGCGCGCAAACCAAACCCCGCCGCCGCGCCGGCCATGCCCGCCCAGAGCGGGGGAACGCCGAAGGCGGCGAGCGCCACGAACCCGGCGGCGGCGAGCAGCGCCGCTGAAATGGTGATTTCGCGCTTGAGCAGCGCCGAAGGCTGGCCCGCCAGCACGTCGCGGATCACGCCGCCGAACGTGGCCGTCAGCACGCCCATGGCGATCGCGACCAATGGATCGACGCCAAGCGAGATCGCCTTGGCCGCGCCGATCACGGCATAGACCGCCAGCCCCAGCGCATCGAGCCAGATCAGCGTCTTGCGCCGCTCCAGGTGCGGGGCGAGGAACCACACCGCCGCCGCCGCGGCGAGGCCGATGCCGAGATAAGTGGCGTCGCCGATCCAGAACACCGGCGCGCCGATCAGGAGGTCGCGCAGCGTGCCGCCGCCCACGCCCGTCACCACGGCGAAGAACCAGAAGGTGACGATGTCCTGCCGGTCGCGTGCGGCGGCGAGCGCGCCGGTCAGCGCGAACACGGTGACGCCGGCGTAGTCGAGCGCGGGCGGCAGGGCGGGAAGCGACTCGGGCGAAATCACGCGCCGCACACTCCGACAAGCGCCAGAGTCAGTCCACCCTCGCCGCGCGGAACGCGCGAAGCGCCGCCGTCCATGGAGCGCCGCCGCCCCGCCGGCATGCGGCGTTTCAGTTTCCCGCCCGCGTGCGGGATGAAGCGGGGCGCCGGCGGGGCGCCGGCGGTCCGAAGCGGCGTCCCGGCGCGGCCGGTTGAAAAGCGGCGTCGGCCCAAGTACCTCCGATCCTGCGCGAGCGTGGCGAAACCGGTAGACGCAGCGGACTTAAAATCCGTTCGCCGCAAGGCGGTGCGGGTTCGACTCCCGCCGCTCGCACCAGCGCTTCCACGCTCCATGTTCATAACGCCCGCCCGCACATCCGCCAGCGCACGTTACCACGAGCCGCCGGGTGTAGGATAAGCGGCGACCGGCTATGGGAATGCAGATGACCGCACGCGCGCACCCGCTCGACTGTCCGATCTGGAACGCGCTCGCTTCCACGCAGGCGGCGTTCGCCGGCGCGGGCGATGCGCGGGCGCTGCGGTTCCGCGAAGACGTGAGCCCGTTCGCGGCGGCGGCGGACGAGTCCGCCGAAGCGGTGCTGGCGCTCGGCGCGCTGGCGCATGCGGACGACGACATGTCGCTGCTCGAACGCGCGCCGCCCGCGCCGCCGCCCGGTGTCGCGCTGAAGATGAGCGCGGCGGGCGTGCAGATGGTGGCGGAACGCTTGCGCGGCGGCGAGGCGCACATCGCGATCGAGCCGCTGGGCGAGGACGACGCGGCGGAGATGATCGAGCTGGCGGCGCTGACCAGGCCCGGCCCGTTCCGCGCCAGGACGCACACGCTCGGGCGCTTCGTCGGCGTTCGCGACGGCGGGCGCCTGGCGGCGATGGCGGGCGAGCGGCTGCGCCTGCCGGGCTTCGTCGAGGTCAGCGGCGTGTGCACGCATCCGGACTATCGCGGCAGAGGCTATGGCGCGGCGCTGACGCGCGCGGTGGCGGACCGCATCGTGGCCGAAGGCGAGACGCCGTTCCTGCACGCCTATGCGTCGAACGCTGGCGCGATCGCGCTCTACCGCGACCTCGGCTTCGCGCTGCGCTGCGAGGTCACGCACGCAATGTGGACGCGGGCGGAGTGACTATGGAGCGCCGGCGCCCTCGCCGGCACGGCGCGGCCGCCACCGACACGCGTTGGCGCTTGTCCGATCGGGCGCATGCCGGCGAGGGCGCCGGCGCTCCATAGGGGCGTGTCACGCTTCCTCCACGTCTTCCGGCTCGGCGCCGCAGCTCGCGATCAGCGCGCGCAGGTCGTCGCGCGCCTTGTCGAGCGCGGCCATGTCGGACGAGCGGGCGACGAGGTGGAGGCCGAAGCCCTCGGGCGCGAACCACGGATAGGAGCCGAACGACACGCCGGGCGCTTCGGCCTCCAGCCTGGCCAGGCCCTCGGCGATGTCGCCCTCCTTCACGCCGCGGCCGCGCACGGTGCGCGCGCGGACCACGGCGCCGCCTTCGATGCGTCCGGCGATATCCTGCAGCATGCCGCGCACGATCGAGGGCACGCCGGCCAGCACGAACACGTTGCCGATCTGGAAGCCCGGCGCCTTCGACACCGGATTGGCGATCAGCACGGCGGTGTCGGGAATGCGGGCCATGCGCAGGCGCGCTTCGTTCAGGTGCTGCGCGCCCTTGTAGTGCGCTTCGAGAATGGCGCGCGCATCGTCGCGCACGCCGATTGCGACGCCGAACGCGGCGGCGATGGCGTCGGCGGTCTTGTCGTCGTGGGTGGGGCCGATGCCGCCGGTGGTGAAAACGTAATCGTACCTGGCGCGCAGCGCGTTGACGGCGGCGGCGATCTCCTCGGGAACGTCGGGCGCGACGCGCGCCTCGGCGACCTGCACGCCCAGCGGGGCCAGAAACCTGGCGATGGCCTGGAGGTTCACGTCCTGGGTGCGGCCGGAGAGCAGTTCGTCGCCGATCAAGAGCACGGCGGCTTTGACTTCGCGCTGGGTCATTCCTTCATGATAGCACGTCAGCGGAGGTGTTGGATGAGCGGGAACGACCCGGTCGCGGAATTGACCGCGCGGCAGCAGGGCCATCTGCCCGATCATATGGGGCTGGAATGGATCGAGGCGCGGCCGGGCCTGGTGCGCGGACGCTTCGAGGTGAAGCGGCATCACATGGCGCCCAACGGCTTCCTGCACGCCGCGAGCGTGATCGCGCTGGCCGACAGCGCCTGCGGCTATGGCTGCGTGATCTCCAAGCCCGCGGAGGCCGTGGGCTTCACCACGATCGAACTCAAGTCGAACTTCCTCGGCACGGCGCGCGACGGCGCGGTCGCGTGCGCGGCGAGCCTGGTCCATGGCGGACGGACGACGCAGGTGTGGGATGCGGTCGTCACCGACGAGCGCACGGCCAGGACCATCGCCCTCTTCCGCTGCACGCAGATGCTGCTTTATCCGAAGTAGCGAATGGGGAGCGGCGAGTAGCGAATGAGTCAGCGCAGCTCGATCAGCCGTTCGTCCATCTGCAGCAAGCGCCGCATGGCGTCCGCGCGATTGGCGAACCAGGCGCGGAACAGGCTGAGTTTCAGATTTCCGCAGCGGACCCAAACCACGCGGACGGCCTGATCGCGCGCCACCCGGGCGGCGAAATCCGCGTCCTTGCTGACGATCACGAAGCCCTGCGCAACCGCCAAGTCCCAGATCGCATCGTCCGCGCCGGGCGGGGTTATGAGGTGGTCGACATAAACCGCTTCGTCGCCGCCCTCGGCCAGCCACCGCGCGAGCGCCGGCGGCAGATTGGCGCCGACGAGGAATTTCACTTGGCGATGACGACAGGGTGGTCGAACTCGCGGGCCGCGTACGCCAGGGCCGCGCGGATGTCTTCAGCCGCGAGCTGGGGAAAGGCTTCCAGGATGTCGGCTTCGGTCATGCCGGCGCCGAACATCTCGAGCACCTCGGCGACGGTCAGACGCGAACCCGCGATCGTGGGCCGTCCGCCGCGCACGCCTTCGACTGTGACGATGCGTTCCATAAACCAGTCTACCAGAAACAGGTCCGACCGGCCATGCAGGGAAAGGCGGCGCCTCGCTCTACTTGATTTTTCCTTCGACGAACTCGACGTGCTTCTTCGCCACCGGGTCGTACTTGCGGAATTTGAGCTTTTCCGTCTTCGTGCGCGGGTTCTTCTTGGTCACGTAGAAATAGCCCGTGTCGGCCGTCGAGTTCAGACGGATCTTGATGACGGTCGGCTTAGCCATTGGTCGGGCCCGGAATTCTCAAGGTTCAAAGGAAGCGCGCGAAAATAGGGGCCGCGCCGCATAAGTCAACACGTAAGCCGCTCCATGCTGTGCGCGCCGCGCGACCAGCGCAGGAACGGCGGCTGGACCGGCTCCCCGGCCAGGCGGGCGCGGACCTCCCGGAGCACGAACCGGGTGATCGAAGGCAGGTCCAGCCGCTCGGCCTCGTCGAGGCTAAACCACCGTACATGCAGCAGTTCTTCGCCCATGACCGGGCGGTCGTCGGCCAGCACCGCCTCGGCGTCGGCCAGGAAGAAGCGGGCGTCGAAACGGCGGGGACGGTAAGGCGGGGTGATGGCGCGGGCGACGAAGCGGAGCTTGTCGAGTTCGGGGCCGGCCGCCCCGCCCAGCCTCAGGCCGGCCTCTTCCAGCGTTTCGCGGGCGGCGGCCAGGGCGAAGGCCCGGGGCGGACGGCGCACCACCCCGCCCTTCCGCAGCAGCGCCTCGGTCTCGGGCGTGAGTTCGCTGGCGGCGGCGGCCCTGGCGTCGCCGGGGTCGACCCTGCCGCCGGGGAACACCCACTTGTCCGGCATGAAGACGTGGCCCTTGGCCCGCTGGCCCATCATCACCTCGCGCCCGCCGCGCACCAGGATGAGCGTCGCGGCGTCGCGCGGCTTGATCGGCTTGGGCTTGTCGGCGCCGGGCGGATCGAACGGCTTTTCGTCCTCGTTGAGCTTGAAGGCGTCGTCGGTCATGTGCGCGAAGCTTAGCCGGCCAGCGCGCGGGCGGCTATGTCCGCGGCGCAGCTCTCGCTAAGGTAGGCGCCAAGGAGCTTCGCCGATGAGCCTTCACGGAACCTATGACGACAACAACCTGTTCGCGAAAATCCTGCGCGGCGAAGTGCCGGCGGTGAAGGTGTGCGAGGATGAGGAGACGCTCGCGTTCATGGACCTGTTTCCGCAGGCGCGCGGGCATCTGCTGGTGATGCCGAAGAACGTGCGCGCGCGCAACTTCCTCGAACTGCCGGAAGACAGAGTGGCGCCGCTGATGGCGCGGGTGCAGAACCTGGCGAAGGCGACGGCGAAGGCGCTGAAGCCGGACGGCGTCACCATCACCCAGTTCAACGGCGCGCCGGCGGGACAGACCATCTTCCACCTGCACTGGCACATCATCCCGCGCTACGAAGGCGTGCGCCTCGCCGGCCACGGCCACACTGACCGCGCCGACATCGCCGAACTGGAACAGATCGCCAAGGAGATCGCGGCGGCGCTTTAGGTCGCGTGGACCGCCGGCGCCTCGCCGGCCTGCAACGCTTCAGCTTCACGCCCGTCTGCAAGGAGAGTCATTCCGGACGCGCGGCGCGCGATCCGGAACCCAGGGCGGGCGATGCGCCTTGGCCCCCGGGGTCCCGGCTCTCCGCTGCGCTGCGGCCGGGACGCGGGTTGCGCGCCGTTTCATCCGGCAGGCGGCGCGAAGCGGCGCATGCCGGCTGGAAGCCGGCTGCGCGAACGTATGGAAGGTGGCGCGCATTATGGACCGCCTGTCAGTGGTTTGAAGGCTGTGTCGTCTGATCGAGGATGGCGGC
>JAHDXR010000013.1 GCA_023384105.1 Hyphomonadaceae bacterium
CCGTCGCGCTGCCTCATGGACCGCCTATGGACCGCCGGCGTCCCGCCAGCCTGCGCAATCGTCAGGATTGGCCGAGCCCAACGCGCGCCTACTGCCGGCCGCCGATTGCCGACAAAGGCCCGCCGATCTCCCCCGCCACCAGCGCCGCCAGCAGCGCCGGCGCCGGCGGCGCGCGCGAGAGCGGCGACATGACGAAATCGCGCAGCCAGGCGATCGCCGCGCTGTCGCTCTGATAGGCCGGCGTGAACATCCAGGACGCGGCCTGATAGAGGCGAATGTGCCACAGCCGCAGCCGCGCATATTCGCCGAGCGCGGCGTCGAGATTGCTCTGCGTCGCGAGCGCATGCGCCAGCGCAAATGCATCGAGCAGCGCCATGTTGGCGCCCTGCCCGAGCTGCGGGCTGGCGCAATGCCAGCTGTCGCCCACATGCACGCAATGGCGCGACAGCGGTTCGCGCAGGGTCCGGTGCGCGTAGGAGGCGAACACCAGATCGTCATGCGCGTCGAGCTGCTCCAATAGCGGCGCGGTCGCCGGCCACAGCGCCAGCACCTCCTCTTTCCACGCATCGAGCGGCGCCGCGCGCCAGGCCGCGCGATCGGCGTGCTTCAGGCTCCAGAAGAACGCCGCCTGCCGCCGGGTTTCGCCCTTCAGCCGCCCGGTCGGCAGAACGCCCGCCATCTTGCGCGCCGCCGCATAACGCTGCTCCAGCGCGTCCGCGGCGAACGGCCCCACCCAGTCCAGGCTCGCCCACAAGGCGCCGAACGGCAGGAGCGCCTGCGGCGGCCGCGACAGCGGCGAGCGTATGCCCAGCGCATCGATCACCAGATCGAACTTCGCGCTTCGCCCGCCGCCCGCGAACGCAAGCCGCCCGTCGCCCGCGCCGACGATGTCATGGCCGCCGGCGATCTCCGCCCCGCTGTCGCGCGCCGCCTCGTACAGCACCTGAAACAGCGCCCCGCGATGGACGCCGAGCCCGCAGGCCGCGTGCCTGCCGCGCGCGCGGTAGCGCACGTCGAGCACGACGCGCTTGCCGCTCGAGCCGTGGAGCCGTTCGATCGGCGCGCCCAGGCCGCGGATCGCAGCGCCAACGCCGATCGCGTCGAGCACACGCAATCCCACCGGCTGCACGATAAGGCCCGAACCCAGCGGCCGCGGCGTTTCTAAACGGTCGTAAACCACGACCCGCGCGCCTCGGCGCCGCAACAGCGCCGCAACCGCGAGCCCGGCGACGCCGCAACCGGCAATGGCGATGTCGAGCGGCTTCATGGGCGAGTCACGCGCGGTTATGCTTACCAGGAATTGGCAATACTTCTGAACGAAACGCTAACCGCGCTCTGTCAAGCTTCGCCTCATGGCCGCGATTTCAAGCATCGCGCCGGCAGCCGCACCCCAAGCTCCGCCGGCGCACGATCAGAAAGGAGGCCGCGCGGCCGTCGAATTCGGCGCAGCGGTGACGCACCAGGATCTGGTGCGCGAGAAACTCCGCGTCGATCCCGCTGCGCTCGCCGACAAAATGCGCTCGACCCAGCGCGCCAAGCTCGCCGACCCCCGCGAACAGCGCATGGCGCAAGACAAGGCCGAATACCGGGAAACGCAGCGCAAGGGCCGCTACGTCGACATCGAGGCCTAGCCGCGCCGCTCCAGCGCGGCGATGAAGAAGCCGTCGCAGCCGGTGAGCAGCGGCGTCATCTGCAGGCCGGCGCCGCGCGCATGCATCGGCGCCGCGGCGCCGCCCAATCCCACAGGCTGGAACTCGGCGTATGATGCGAGGAATGCAGCCACCGCGTCCTCGTTCTCCTCCGGCAGCACCGAACAGGTGACATAGACCAGCCGGCCTCCCGGCCGCACCAGCGGCGCCGCAAGCTTCAGCGCGTCCTGCTGCTCCTGCCGGCGCTTCGCCAGCGCGTTGGGCCTCAGACGCCACTTCGAATCCGGGTTGCGCCGCCAAGTGCCCGAGCCGGTGCACGGCGCGTCGACGAAGACGATGTCCATGCGCGCGTGCAGATCGGCCAGCACGTCGCGCGTGCGCGACGGCGCGCGAATCTGCAAGTTGCGCACGCCCGCGCGCTCGGCCCGTTCGCGCAGCGGCGCGAGCCGGCGCCCGTCGACGTCATGGGCGAAGATCTGGCCCTTGTTCTGCATCAGCGCCGCGAGCGCCAAGGTCTTGCCGCCGCCGCCGGCGCAGACGTCCGCCGCCTGCATGCCGGGCGCGGCGCCCGAGAGCAGCGCGGCGAGTTGGCTGCCTTCGTCCTGCACCTCGAACCAGCCCTTGAGGAAGCTCTGCTCCGCCGCCCATGGAAACGTGCGTCCCTGCGCCCACGGAATGCGCACGCCATCGGGCGCGTGCGGCGTCGGCAGCGGCGCCTCCTTCAGCTTCGGGCTTTCGCTCAGCGCCGCGATCAGTTTCTCGCGCGAGGTCTTCAGCGTGTTGGCCCTGAGATCGAGCGGCGCCGGGGCCGCAAGCGCTGCGCCTTCGTCAGCGCGCGCCTCGCCGAACGCGCGCTCGAAGCTCGCGTCGAGCCATTGCGGATAATCGCCGCGCACCCAGGGCGGCGCATGCTCCAGCGTCGCGTCGGCAAGCGCCGCGCGCTCCGCCTCCGTCGGCGGCGAGGGCGCGTGCGGATCGTCGTACGTGCTCCGCTCGATCTGCTCGGCGCTCCAGCCGAAGCCCCAGCGCAGCGCGCCCCACACCCATGCGCGCGGCGTGTCGGCGCCCATGCGGAACGCGCTCGACTGCTTCCAGCGCAGCGCGCCGAACACCAGATCGCCGATCTCGGCGCGATCTTTCGCGCCGGCGAAGCGATGCGACAGCATCCAGTCCTTCACCGCGTCCGCGGCGGGGCGGCACCGGCTCTCGAGCGTGGAAAGAATTTCGATGGCGGCCTGCTGGCGCGCGCCTGGACGCATGATGTTCTACCTCATGCTCCCCTGCCTGCGAGGGAGCGTCCGCGAAGCGGGCTGAAAGAGCGTGCCGCGACTTCCCCCTCCGCTTCCCCGGGCTTTGCGCCAGGGTCAGCGCCTCCCCCGCACGCGGGGGAGGACTAAGGCGCTAGCCCCCCAGCGGATAGTTCGGCGCTTCGCGCGTGATCGAGACGTCGTGGACGTGGCTTTCGCGCAGGCCGGCGCTCGTGATCTTCACGAACTTGGCCTTCTCGCGCATCTCCTTCAAATTCGCGGCGCCGACATAGCCCATCGAGGCGCGCAGGCCGCCGATCAGCTGATGGATGATGTTCGCGACCGGCCCCTTGAACGGCACGCGGCCTTCGATGCCTTCCGGCACGAACTTCATCTGGTCGGTGACTTCCTTCTGGAAGTAGCGGTCGGCCGACCCGCGCGCCATCGCGCCCAGCGAACCCATGCCGCGATAGGTCTTATAGGAGCGGCCCTGGTAGAGGATGATGTCGCCCGGCGCTTCTTCCGAACCGGCGAGCAGCGAGCCGATCATCGCCACTTCGGCGCCGCCGGCCAGCGCCTTGGCGAGATCGCCGGAAAACTTGATGCCGCCGTCGGCGATCACCGGCACGTCCGCCTTCGCCGCCGCCTTCGCCGCATCCATCACCGCCGTGAGCTGCGGCACGCCGACGCCGGCGACCACCCGCGTGGTGCAGATCGAGCCCGGACCGATGCCGACCTTCACCGCGTCCGCGCCGGCGTCGATCAGCGCCTTGGCGCCGTCGGCGGTGGCGATGTTGCCGCCGACGATCTGCGTCTTGTTCGACTCGCGCTTGATCCGGTTGACGGCGTCGAGCACCGCGCTCGAATGGCCGTGCGCGGTGTCGATCACGAGCACGTCCGCGCCGGCTTCGATCAGCGCCAGCGAGCGCTCGTAGCCGGCGTCGCCGATCGTCGACGCCGCGCCGACCAGCAGGCGCCCGCGTTCGTCCTTGGCGCGGTTCGGGAACGCCTGCGCCTTCTCGAAATCCTTCACCGTGATAAGGCCGGCGACGCGGCCGCCGTCGTCCACCACGATCACGCGCTCGATGCGGTGCTTGTGCAAGAGCTTCTTCGCCTCGCTCTCGTTCACGCCTTCGCGCACGGTGACGAGATTGTCCTTCGTCATCAGGTCGGCGACGCGCTCGTTCATGTCGGCGAAGCGCATGTCGCGGTTGGTGAGAATGCCGACGAGCTTGCCGCTGCCGCGGTCGACCACCGGGAAGCCGGAGATTTTGCGCGTCTCCTTGATCAGCACGATTTCGCCTATGGTCTGGTCCGGGTGGATGGTGATCGGATCGATCACCATGCCGCTCTCGAACTTCTTGACCATCTTGACCTGGTCGGCCTGCTCGGCCGGGGTCATGTTGCGGTGGATGACGCCCAGGCCTCCGGCCTGCGCCATGGCGATGGCGAGGCGCGCTTCCGTCACCGTATCCATCGCGGCCGAGATGAGCGGGATGTTGAGGCTGATAGCGCGCGTCAGGCGGGTGGCCGTATCGACATCGGCCGGCAGCACTTCGGACGCGCCCGGTTCAAGGAGCACGTCGTCGAACGTCAGAGCTTCACGGATTTCCATGGACGGCTGGTAGAGATTCTGCGGGGCTTTGGCAAGCCGCCAGCCCAGCCGCGGGCCTTACGGCGCCTCGATGACCTCGCGGATCAGCTTTGCGGATTCGCGGACCACCCGGCGGTTGGTCCAGTATTTCACATGAGCGTCATAGGCGTTCAGCGGCGCAATGAAGCCCAGCGGCCCCTCCACGCGCTCGGCGATGTCGGCGAGCCGGGCCTCGTTCCGGTAGGCCTCGTTCAGGCATTTCATCGGATAGCCGAGCAGGTCGTTGGGGCTGTAAATGTTCACCCAGCGGGCGCCCTCGGCCAGGACCGGCGGCAGCACCGGCCCCGGAAACGCCGGCGACACCTCGGGCGCGCGCGGGCGGGTGATCGGAAAGACGCGCTCCGGCCCGAACGTGAACGTGAACAGCGGCATATTGTTGCCGAGCGTAATCAGCCCCGCGAACGTGTCGAGCCGCACCATCTGCGACCCGTTGCGGATGTCGGTCGCGAACCGGCGCCAGTCCTCGTCCGGCTGCGCATCGATGTCGGCCTGCGTCATCGCCTTCACGGTGTGGATGTCCCAGGCCAGCGTCGAGATCACGTGGCAGCCGAGCGAGTGGCCGACGAAGATCACCGGCCGCGCGCTGTTCATCGTCTCCAGCTCTTGGAGCTTGGCCAGCACGCGTTGCTGCACCGTGTAGTAAGACGAATTCCGCACCCATTGCGTCTTCTGATACGCGGCGGCGTCGCCCAGCGCCTGCATCGCCAGCTTGCGCCAGCGCGAATATCGGAGACCCGACTTCTCGGCGTTGCTCAGATAGGCGCGCTGGCGATCGCGCAGATGCTCGGCCCAGAACACCTCGGCGAAGAACACGTGCTGGCGCAGCGGCTTCGGCAGCGCGTTCTTCACCCGCTGCTGATAGCGCGCCGAATAGCCGGCCGCATCGGTGTTGATGCCGTGAACGATAACGACGCAGACATCGCGCGCCATGGGACCCTCCGCCGGCGCCCAATCTACCTGCGCTCAAGACCCCGCCGCAACATCGCGTTTGCCCATCGCGACAAGATAGACTTCCGGACTTTCCGGCCGGCTGGCTGGCGGCTTGGCGTGGCGGACGGTGGCGAAGCTCTGCTTGAGGCGCGCCAGCAGGGCGGCGTCCAGGCCGCCCTGGAACGCCTTGGTCACGAACGTCCCGCCCGGCGCAAGGTGCGCCATCGCGAACGCGGCGGCGGCCTCGGCCAGCGCGCCGGTGCGGATCTGGTCGGTCTTGGCGTGGCCGGTGGTGTTGGCGGCCATGTCGGAGAGGACGATGTCGGGCGGTCCGCCGAGCGCCTCGATCAGCACCGGCGGCGTGGCCGGATCGGTGAGGTCCATCTGAAAGAACACCGCGCCTTCGAGCGGATCGATCGGCAGCAGGTCGACGCCGACGACCTTGCAGCCGCGGTTCACGCACACCTGCGCCCACCCGCCCGGCGCCGCGCCCAGATCGATCACGCGCGCGCCGCGCTTCAGGACACGAAACTGCTCGTCCAGCTCGATCAGCTTGTAGGCGGCGCGGGCGCGGTAGCCGTCGGCGCGGGCGCGCGCGACGTACGGATCGTTGAGCTGGCGCTCGATCCATTTGCGCGAGCTTTCCTTGGCCTTCTTGTTCTTGACGCGCGTCGCAAGCTGGCGCTCGCCGCCGCCGGTCTTCGGCGGCTTCTCCTTCCAGCGCCGCTTGGGAGGCTCTTCGCCGCTCATCGCGAGCCCTCCTCCGCTCGGACCGCCGGCGTCCTCGCCGGCTGCGGCGTTTCAATTGCAGCTGGCGTCGCAAGCTGAAGCGTTGTCGCCGGCGGGGACGCCGGCGGTCCGAGACACTTCATGCGCCCGCTCCATGCCGGGCCATCAGCCGCATCAGCACGCCCTCGCGCAAGCCCCGGTCGGCGACGCGGACGCGCTTGACCGGCCAAACGCGCAGCACAGCGTCGAGGATAGCGCCGCCCATGACGACGAGATCGGCGCGGTCCTTGCCGATGCAGGCGTTGGCGGCGCGCTCCTCGCGCGTCTGCAGGAGCAGCCTGTCGATGGTGCGGCGGCAATCGTTCACGTCGAACCACATGCCGTCGACGCGGCCGCGATTGTAGCGCGGCAGGTCGAGGAAGACGCCGGCGAGGCTGGTGACGGTGCCGGAAGTGCCGATGATGTCGCCACGGCCTTCGGCGAAGCTGGAGCGCAGATGCTGCGCGGCGCCGACCGGGGCGATCACCTCGGCCAGCCGCGCGACCAGAGCGTCGTACCAGGCGCGCTTGTCGCCGCTCTCGGGCTCCGGCTCGTCCTCGGCCAAGGTGACGACGCCGAGCGGGCACGTGCCCCAGGAAATGATCGGCGGATTGAGCCGCGCGCCGAGAATGGCGCTGGGAGCCACCCAGGACATCTCGGTCGAGCCGCCGCCGATGTCGACGATCATCGCGTGCTCGGCGCGCGGTTCGAGCAGGCTGGCGCAGCCGAGCACAGAGAGGCGCGCTTCCTCCTCCGGCGAGATCACATCGAACCTCAAGCCGAGATCCTTCTCGACGCGCCTCAGAAACACGTCGCCGTTCGACGCCGCGCGGCAGGCTTGCGTCGCCACGCAGCCGACGGCGACGGGCGCGCGCGCCTCGATCCGCTGCGCGCACGCGGCGAGCGCCTGGTACGCGCGCGCCATCGCGCCTTCGCTCAAGCGCCCGGTGTGCGCCAGCCCTTCGCCCAGGCGCACGATGCGCGAAAAGCCGTCGACGACGCGCAAGCCGCCGTCGGCGGCCTGCACCGCCATCAGCAGACGACAATTGTTGGTGCCCAGATCGAGCGCCGCGAAAACGGGTGCGCGCGATCGCGGGCCGTGGCGCGCGCCGCTCCGCGGCGTCCGCGCCCGCCCATCACTGACCATGGTTAATCGTTCCGGCGGAGCCCGGGCCCCGCAAACTTGCCTGTTTCGCCATAGATGGTAGCGAATTCGGCGCGGCGCGACAGCCCAAGCTTTGCCCGAATTTCGCCCAGATTGGCCGCCGGCGCTGCAGAAACACACTTCTTCGTGTGGGCGAGACCAATCCTTGTGGCCCGCGTTTTCCGTACATACGTTACTTCTGCGAAGGATTTCCAAGGAGGTCGCGAAGGAGGAGAAGATGCAAGAAGCCAAATTCTCCATCGGCCAAGTGGTGCGCCACAGGCTTTTTCCGTTCCGGGGCGTCGTGTTCGACGTCGACCCGGAATTCTCCAACACGGAAGAGTGGCTCGACGCCATTCCGGAGCCGGTGCGCCCGGACCGCAAGCAGCCCTTCTACCACCTCTTCGCGGAGAACTCCGACAGCCATTACGTTGCCTACGTCTCCGAACAGAACCTCATCGCCGACGACAGCGGCGAGCCGATCGATCACCCCTCGATCGATCTCCTGTTCGAGGAAACGGACGACGGCGCCTACAAGCTGAAGCGCGAAGCGCTGAACTGACGCCTGCGCCCTTCGTGCAGAACACCGAACCGGCGGTCCATTGGGCCGCCGGTTTTGTTTCAGGCGCGCTGGAACGGATAGAAATCCGAACCCAGCGGCAGGACGCGGGTGAGTTCGTCGAGCGCGGTTTGCGTCTCATCGACGAGCGCAGGATCGCCCAGGTCGGCGGGCGCCAGCTCTTCGCGATAATGCTTCGCGATCCAGGCTTCGAGCCTGGCGGCCAATGCGTCGTCGAGGAAGAAGCCTTGCGCAGCGGCGGCGCGTTCGGCGGGCGTCATGACGATGCGCAAGCGCAGGCAGGCCGGGCCGCCGCCATTGCGCATGCTCTCGCGCACCTCGACATATTCCACATGGCCGACCGCGGCGTTGGGCTGGGCGATCAGCTCGGCGACGTAGGAGCCTGTTCTGTTGTTTTCCCGCACTTCCGTCGGCGCGACCAGCGTCAGCGCCTTGGCGCCGGGCAGGCGCACCAGCTGCGAGTTGAAAAGATAGGACGAGACGGCGTCCTCAAGACCCACGCGCGCACGCGGCGTTTCTATGAAGACCGGCTCGAAGCCCTTCGCCTTCGCGCGCACCTCGGCGTAGAGCGCGCCGGCGTCGTCGAACGCGTCCTGATGATGGAACAACACGTGCTCATGCGCGACGGCGACCACGTCGTTGTGGAAAGCGCCGGCGTCGATCGCCCCGGCCTTCTGGCGAGCGAAAACGGCGCGCGAAGCGAGCCCATGGCGGCGCGCCAGCGCATGGCAGGCTTCGAGCGTCTGCCGCGCCGGGAAACCCGCACGCGCCTCGCCGGCGGCGCGGCCATAGACGAAAATCTCGACGCCGGGCGCGCCGGCGCTCGCCGCCATTCGCATATGGTTGGCCGCGCCTTCGTCCGAGAGCGTATCGTGCGCCAGCAGCGCCGGATGCACGGCGAAGCGGCTGTCGTCCGGCATCAGCCGGCGCAGCGTGCGCTCGGTCTGCTCCGCTTCTAGGATGCGGTGAAGCATCGTCTGCAGATTGGCGACCGAGGCATGCAGGCGCCCGTCCGCGCAATCGGCGCTGGGCGAAACGGTCGCGGCGTTGGCCGCCCACATGGCCGAGGACGCGAGCGCGGCGCGCGCGAGGGCCGGTTCGCTTGTCCACGCCTGCTCCCAAACGGCGGCGTCGCTGCCGCTGAAACCGAGCGAACGAAGCCAGGCGATGTTCGGCCGCTCGTGCGGCGGCAGCACGCCTTGGGCGAGGCCGAGCGCACGCAAGCGCTGCATCTTGGCGAGCCCTTGCAGCGCCGCATCGCGCGGGCGCGCCGCCGTGTCGGCGTTGCGGGCCGAGGCGAGATTGCCTTCCGAGAGCCCGGCGTAATTGTGCGTGGGCCCGACGAGGCCGTCGAAATTGATCTCTTCGCCCGCGCTTTCGACGGTCATTGCGGCAAGCCCGGCGCGGGGATCGGCGCGGCCTTTTCGGCGAGCTGCGTCGCGACCGGATAGGCCACGTAGTCCGCAGCGTAGTACGCGCTCGGCCGCAGCGAACCGGAGAGCCCCGGCCCGCCGAACGGCATCGCGCCCGAAGCCCCCGTCGTCGGCCGGTTCCAGTTCAGCACGCCGGCGCGCAGCTCGGTCTTCACCCGCGCCCACAGCGCCGGATCGTCGCTGATCAGGCCGCCGGCGAGGCCGAAGCGCGTGGCGTTGGCGACGTCGAGCGCGTGATCGAAATCGGCGACGCGATAGACTTGCAGTACGGGGCCGAACAATTCCTCGTCCGGCGGCGTAAGGCCGGTCACGTCGATGATCGCGGGGTGGACGATGGCGCCGTCGCGCTTCAGCGGCACGATCGGCTTGGCGCCCATCGCTTTCAGCCCCTGCTCGAACTTCACCGCGCGCTCGGCGCTTTCGGCGTTGACGAGCGGGCCGAGGAACGGCTCCGGCGTCTGCGTCGCCGGCCCGACCGAGACGTTCGACGCGAGCGCGGCGAGCGCTTCGATGATGGCGTCGCCCTCGGGGCCTTGCGGCGCGATCAGCCGGCGCGCGCAGGAACAGCGCTGGCCGCTGGTGGCGAAGGCGGAGTGGACGATCAGGTTCGCGGCGGCCTTGGCGTCGACGGGCGGCCACACGATCAGCGGATTGTTGCCGCCAAGCTCAAGCGCCAGCATCACGTCGGGCCGGCCGGCGAACTTGCGATGGATCAGCGCGCCTGTGTGCGCGGAGCCTGTGAACAGCACGCCGTTGAGGCCTTGCGCATCGAGCAGCGCCGCGCCGGTTTCGCGCCCGCCCTGCAACAGGTTCAGCACGCCCGCGGGCAGGCCGGCTTCTTCCCACGCTTCCAGCATCAGTGCGCCGACGCCGGGCGTGAATTCGCTCGGCTTGAACAGGATGGTGTCGCCGGCGAGCAGCGCCGGCACGATGTGCCCGTTCGGCAAGTGGCCCGGAAAGTTGAACGGGCCGAACACGGCAAGCACGCCGTGCGCACGGTGCGAAAGCGTCATCGCACCGAACGCGGCTTTCTCTTCGCGAAAGCCGGCGCGCTCGGCTTGGGCGCGGATCGAAATCTCGATCTTGCCGATCATCGCCTGGACTTCGCCCTTGGCGTCCCAGAGCGTCTTGCCCATTTCACGGCTGATGGTTTGAGCGATCGGATCGGCGCGCTTCTCGATCGCCTTGGCGAACGCGCGGGCGACGCCGATGCGGTCTTCGACCGGGCGGCGCGACCAGGCCGGGAATGCAAGCCGCGCCGCGGCCATCGCCGCGGCGACATCGTCAGCAGTGGCGGCGCGGCCCTCCCAGACTTTGTCGCCCGTCGCCGGATCGTGTGAAACGAAGTGCTCGCCGCCGCCTTCGCGCCAGGCGCCATCGATGTAGAGTTCAGTGCGCATCTTCAACCCAGACCAGAGCTTCTTCCCCCGCCTCGAGCTTCAGCGCCGCCAGCACCGACGCATCGACATGGGCCGCGCCGTCCGCCAGCGCCGCGCGCGCCGGCGCGCAGCGGAAGCCGGCGATGCGCGGCGTCGCGACCAGCGCGCGCCTGCCGTGCTCGGCGCTGGCGGCGACCGCGAGCTTCACCCGGCGCGCTTCGCGGCGGGTGCGGATCTGATCGCGCGGCGCGCTCATCAGCGGCCCGCCGTCGAAAATGTCGACCACGTTGGAAAAGCTGAAGCCCTCCCATTCAAGCAGACGCCGCGCGCCCTCGCCGTCCTTGTGGCACTGGCCGATCACCGACTGCGCCTCCTGGGGCAGAAGATCGATGTAGATCGGATGCTGCGGCATGAGGTCCAGGATGAACTGGTTGTCGGTGGCGGCGCTCAGTCTGTCGGCCTCGCTGAAGTCCATGCGGAAGAAATGCCGTCCCACCGCCTCCCAGAGCGGCGAGACGCCCTCGGGCGAAACCACACCGCGCAGCTCGGAAACGACGCGGCTGCGGAAGCGCGCCGGCTGCGTCGCCATCAGCATGTAGCGCGATTGCGCCAGGGCGCGGCCGATGCCGCCGGCGCGATGTTCGGGACGCACGAACAGCGAGCCGACCTCGGTGCAGCCGGTGAAGTCGTTGACGCCGATCAGCACGCCCAGGTCGAAGCGCCGGTTCGCGGCGGCCGACGATTGCGCCTCAGTGATGATGCGAAAATTGAAGAACGGCGGGGTCTCGCCGATCGTCGCCTTGACGCCGGCGCAGCCGGCAAGCTGGCTGGTTTCGATGTCTTCGAGCGCGAGAAAATAGCGCTCGGCGCCCGCCGCGTCGGCGCTCGACTCGAAACTGTGCTGCGAGAGCGCGAGCTTTTCCGCCAGCGCGTTGTCATCGAGCATCAGGCTAGTGAAGCCCGCGCCCGCGATCTCGCGCAACTGGCGAAAGCCGCGCATATCGTCCGGGCCGGCGGCGCGGATTACGTATTTCGGCGCGCTCATGGGCGGAGACTCCGGACGTCGAAGACGCCGCTATTGAGGCCGGCAAGCAGCAGGAACGAGAGCTTGGCGCGCTCGGAGAACGTCGAGATCAGCGCGAATTCCTGGTCGCTGTGCAGACCGCCGCCGCAGGGGCCGAGCGTGTCGATGTTGGGGCAGCCGGCGGCGGCGAGATTGTTGCCCTCGCACACGCCGCCCGAAGCCTGGAACTTGAGGTCGAGGCCGAGCGCCTGGCCGGCTTCGCGCGTCCAGCGAACGATCGTGCGCTGCTGGTCGGTGAGCGGCTTGGGCGGACGCGTCATGCCGCCATGAAGGCGGGCGCTGACGCCGTCGCGCGCGCCGGCGGCTTCGGCGATGCGCCGCGCTTGCGCCTCGCCCCAGGCGGCGCCCTCGGCGTCCGGCGCGCGGATGTTGAAGCGCAGCACGGCGCGGTCCGGCACGACATTGACGGCGCCGCCGCCGTCGATGGCGCCGACATTGAACGTCACGCCCTCGCGCCGGCCGTTGAGCGCGTCGAGCGCGAGTGCGGCGTCGGCCGCGGCGACGACGGCGTTGCGGCCGTCGGCGAAGGCGCGTCCCACGTGCGCGGCGCGCCCCTTCACAATCAGGCTGAAATTGCCGGAGCCCTTGCGCGCGTCGACCAGCGCGCCGTCGGCGAGCGCGGGCTCGTAGGTCAGGCCGACATGGGCGCGGGCGCCGAGTTCGGCCAAAAGCGGCGCGCTCGCCAAAGAGCCGACCTCTTCGTCGGGGCTGAGCAGCACCTCGTAGCCGACGCGCTTCTCGTCCGGCGTCGCCTCGAACGCCTGCAGCGCGGCCAGCATCACGGCGATGCCGCCCTTCATGTCCGCCACGCCCGGACCGCGGAGCTTGTCGCCCTCGCGCCACGGCCTCTGGAACGGATGGGAGGCGGGAAACACGGTGTCGTAGTGGCCGGTCAGCGCCGCCTGGATCGGCGCCTCAGGGCGGACGCGGATGCGGACGGACGCGCCATGATGAACCTCGACGATCTCGCCGTCCGCGCGTACGCGCCGGGACGGCTGGAGCTCGATTTCGCTGACCTCGCCCGGTAGCGCCGCCGCGGCCGCGAGCACTTCGGCGCGCATGCGCTTGAGGCCTTCAAGTTCGAACGAGCCGGAATTGATGGCGGACCAGGCCTCGGTCCGTGTCGCCAGAGCTTCGTTTTCGGCGTCGAGCCGCTGCAAATACGGCTCAAGCCCGGTGCCCAGGCGGGCCGCCGGCTGGATGGATTGATCGGCCGACATTGGGCGGAAACTGCCCTCAGGGCAGGCGTAAGTCCAGGGTGAGAAAAGCAAAACGGGCCCGGCCAAAAGCCGGGCCCGTTCCAGTTCTGGCTGAGCCGAGGCTTAGCGGAACGTGATCGTCACCGCGGTGCGGCGGTTCAGCGGCTCGCGCACGCCGTCCGCCGTCGCACGGGCGAGATCGGTTTCGCCGCGGGCCTGGGCGGTGACCGCAGCGGCGTCGATGCCGCGGGCGACCAGCGCGTCGCGAACCACCGAAGCGCGGCGCTCCGACAGGCCCTGGTTGTAGGTCGTCGAACCCGAAGTGTCGGTGTGGCCGACGACAACGACGCCGCCGACGTTGCACTGACGGGCGCGGTTCACGGCCGCGTCGATGGTTTCGAGCGCGGCTTGATTCAGGTTCGAACGATCCCACTCGAAGTACACGACAAACTCAGACGTCGGGCACACGGCCGCCGGAGGCGGCGGCGGAGGAGCGACCGGCGGCGGCGCGACCGGCGGCGGCGCCACAACCGGCGCAGCCGGCGCCGCAAACTGCCACCGCAGACCGACCGTTACAGCTTGGTGCTCGTAGTCGGCTTCGCGGTCGACCGGGACCGGCTGGATCGAAGTAATCTGCGCGGCGTCGGCCTGGAAGAAGCGATAACCGACGTCGAGGCTCAGCTGCTCGGTCAGCCCGATGCCGACACCGGCCAGGAACTGATAGGCAAAGACCGTATCTTCGCCCTCATACGTGCGAAGCGCCGGAGCGAGATCGGCCCCGTTTGCATTGATGCGCGCCGCACCGACGCCGAGACCGACATACGGCTCAACCGCGGCGCCGCGGTTGAAATCATAGAAGAGGTTGGCCATCGCCGACCAAGCGTGCACATCGCCGCCGCCGTCGAGCGTGTCTTCGATGTCGAGCTGATTGAAGCGATGCGCCAGCTCGCCTTCCAGACGGAAGCCGTTCTGGAACGCGTAACCCAAGCCGAGATGCTGCGTCCAATCGCTTTCCAGCGAAGCTCTGCCATCAGCGTAGGCGAAGCCGGTGCCGTCGTAGTCGTACTCACCGTCCGTAGACCAGCCCACGTCCGCGCGGCCGTACCAGCCTTCGGTCGCGTTCGCGACGCCAGCGGCGCCCGCCATCAGTGCCGCAAGCGCGACGGTTTTGGTAATGCGCGATTTCATATTCACCCCTCTCAAGTGATCCCCTGCGCCGCTGTCCCTGCGGCGCAGTGTTCGCGCCTAGCGCGCTTACGGCCTAGGCAAGAAACTCAAGCGAACAGGGAAACTCCCCGCCGCCGCTTACCGAACAGTTAGCGTCCGGCAAGGTTCCTTCTAGTCCGTTAGGCGGGATAGTGGCGCCACAGAGGCGGGAAGTCCATGCGACCGCCGCGCCTGCCTGGGGTTTTCCGGCGCCACAATGGCTTTTTGGCCGTGCGACGTGACCTAAGCGCGACACATTTCCAGAACGAGAAGGGCCGCGCCCCTCCCGGCGCGGCCCCCGTCCCCTCATCGCCCCTGCGTCGCCCTCAAAAGCCTGGCTCGAGGACGTCCCCCGCCGAAAACCGATGAGGCCGGCATTGTGCGTCGCCGCCGCCGGCCAGACCAGCATTGATGGCGCCAATATGCGGCATTTTCCCACAGATGTGGCCGGTCCGTCACAGCCGGGGCGCCCCGATGCCGCGAATCACTACGCCAGCGCCCGGATTGCGATATCGGACCCGGGCTGTCGGATCTTTGGGGAAGGCCTGGTGAGCCCGGCGGGGTTCGAACCCGCGACCCTCTGATTAAAAGTCAGATGCTCTACCGGCTGAGCTACGGGCTCGCTTGTGCGAACGGCGCGTTTAAGCCGATGCTTTCGCAGGCGCAACTCCGGGGCTGGAAGAAATCGCGGCTCAGGCCTGTTTCGCCGCCGCCAGCACCGCGCGTACGGCCGCGCCCCACCCTGCACGCAGCGCGCCGCGTTCGTCAGCGCCCATGCGCGGGCGCCAGCGCGCGCTCGTTGCGGCGCCCGCGCCATCGAGCGAGCCGATCCGGCCGGCGCCGTAGGCGGCGAGCTTCGCCGCGCCAAGCGCGGTGACTTCCTGGAATTGCGGACGCGCCACTTCGACATCGCACACATCGGCCAGGAACTGCATGGCCCAGCCGTTCGCGGTAAGGCCGCCGTCGACGAGCAGCGACTGGATCTGCGGCGCGCCATCGGCGCTCAAAGCATCGAGCAGGTCGGCGGTTTGATACGCCACCGCTTCGAGGCCCGCGCGCACCAGATGCTCAAGCCGGGAGTCGCGGGTAAGGCCGACAATCGTTCCGCGCGCTTCGGCGTTCCACTGCGGCGCACCGAGGCCGGCAAACGCCGGCACGAGATAGACGCCGCCATTGTCCGGCAACGCGCTGGCGATGGCTTCGGACTCCGCCGACGTCCTGATCAGCTTCAGCCCGTCGCGCAGCCATTGCATGGTTGCGCCGGCGGAGAAGATCGACCCTTCGAGCGCATAGGCCGAACCGCTCTTGGCCTGGTATCCGACGGTGGCGAGCAGACGGTTCTTGGACCTCGGCGGTGTCTCGCCCGTGTTCATGACCAGGAACGCGCCGGTGCCGAACGTGCACTTGGCCGCGCCCGGCGTGAAGCAGCCGTGCCCGACCAGCGCCGCCTGCTGATCGCCGGCGGCGCCATGGATCGGGATCGCAGCGCCGAAGTGCGCGGGATCGGCGTCGCCGAAGTGCGCGTCGCAGGCGACGACATCCGGCAACATCGCGCGCGGGATATCGAACAGCGCGCACATCTCCTCGCTCCATGCGCGCTTGCCGATGTCGAACAGCAGCGTGCGCGAGGCGTTGGTGATGTCGCTGACATGGGCGCGCCCGTTGGTGAGCCGCCAGATCAGGAACGTCTCGATCGTGCCGAACGCCAGATCGCCGGCTTCGGCGCGCTTGCGCAGACTTGGATCGCGATCGAGAATCCAGGCGATCTTGGTGGCGGAGAAATAGGGATCGAGCAGCAGGCCGGTGATTTCCTGCACGCGCTTCTCATGGCCGGCTTCGCGCAAGCCCGCACAGACGTCGGAGGTGCGCCGATCCTGCCAGACGATCGCCTTATGCACGGGCGCGCCGGTCTTGCGGTCCCACACCACGGTGGTTTCGCGCTGGTTGGTGATGCCGATGGCGGCGATGTCGGCGCCGCCGCCGACCTGGCCGATCGCTTCGCGGCAGACGTTCAGCGTCGCCGCCCAGATTTCCTCGGCGTCGTGTTCGACCCAGCCGGGCTGCGGATAGTGCTGGGTCAACTCGATCTGCGCGGCGGCGCGCGGGTTGAACTCCAGATCGAAAGCGATGGCGCGCGTCGATGTCGTGCCCTGGTCGATGGCGAGGATGTGCTTGGCCATGCGCCCGACAAGAGAGCGCGCCGCCGCCGAGGTCAACTGGCGTTCGCCTCCGCAAGCGCGGCGCGGAAGTCCGACGACGCCGCGCGCACGCGGTCCATGGCGGCGTCGAACTCTTCGGCGCTCGGCTCTCGGCCGGCCGCAGCCATCGCCTCCACGTCCGCGCGCACGCCCGCGAGCTTGAGCGCCAGATCGTCGAGATTGACCGAAACCGCATTGCCGAACGCCAGCGCCCTGGCGGCGAGATCGAGGATCTCTGCGGCCCGGCTGCGCGTCCGGTCCGGCACGAACGGCAGCAGCGCCGACAGCGCGGCGAGCAGCAATTGCACTTGCAGCAAGAGCTTTGTCATGGATGGCCTCCTCAGCGGCGCGAACGAAGAATGGATTGGAGATCGCCGACGGTCGGCTCAGCGTCGGCCAGAGCGGAGCGGAGCCCCGCCTCGGCCTCAGGGCCTGCGCCGGCGCGATAGAGGCTGAACGCCGCGTACAGCGCTTCGATCGCGGGCGCCGCCCGCGCTTCGGCCCGCGCCAGCGCGTGGCGGACATTCGCTGGCGTCGAGGGATCGCGCGCCAGATCGGCGGCTTCCTCAAGGCCCGCAGCGTAGGTCTGCAGCAGCGCGTAGGCGCGCTGATCAAGCGTCCGTGCGGCGGCGATGGGATTTTCGATCCGCGTCTCGCCGAACGGCAGAGAGGCGCAGGCGGGCGTGACGGCGAGCGCCAGAGCCAGCGCGAGCACGCGCAGGGGACGATGCATGGGGAGTCTCCTTCAGACGATGGGCGTGCGGGCGCGGGCGCGGCCGATGGCGACGCCGATCAGGCCGAGCGTGACGATGAGATCGACAAGCGCGCCGGCGATCTCCTGGGCGGCGCCGTCCGGCAGCACGACGCCGAACCGGTCGGCGGCGGCGGCGACCGCGATCGCGGCGGCGCTGCGCAAGGTCAGCGACTGGATCGCGGATTTTTCGAGTGATGATGCGGTCATAAGCTCCTCTTGAATGAGGGAGGAGCTTACGGCCGCTCAGGGCAGGTCGGATTGAATCGCCGCACGCGCGCGCAAGCGGCTGATATGCAAGCGCTCGGCGATAAACGGCTGTTGGATTAGCTCCCGCACAATCCCCGTTTCGCTTCGTCATATTCGCGCTTGAGGCGCGCGACGAGATCGGCGGTGGAGACGATTTCGTGCACGGCGCCGACGCCTTGGCCGGCGCCCCAGATGTCCTTCCAGGCCTTCGCCTTCGAGCCCTCGCCGCCGGCGAAGCTCATCTTGCTCGGATCGCTGACCGGCAGATTGTCGGGATCGAGGCCGGCCGCCCTGATCGAGCCCTTCAGATAGTTGCCGAGCACGCCGGTGAAGAGGTTCGAATAGACAATATCGCCAGCGGAGGAGTCGACGATCATCTGCTTATAGGCTTCCGGCGCGTTGGCTTCCTTGGTCGCGATAAAGGCCGAGCCCATGTAGGCGAGGTCGGCGCCCATGGCTTGCGCCGCGAGGATGCCCCTGCCGGTGGCGAGGGCGCCGGACAAAAGCAGCGGACCGTCGAAGAACTCGCGGATCTCGTGGATCAGGGCGAACGGCGACAGCCCGCCAGCGTGACCGCCCGCCCCTGCGCACACCGCGATCAGGCCGTCCGCGCCCTTCTCCAGCGCCTTCTTGGCGAACGTGACGTTGATGACGTCATGCAAAACGATGCCGCCATATGAGTGCACCGCATCGTTCACCTCGGGGCGCGCGCCGAGCGAAGTGATGACGATCGGCGCCTTGTGCTTCACGCAGATTGCGACATCCTGCTCCAGCCGCTCGTTGGTCTTGTGCACGATCTGGTTGACGGCAAAGGGCGCCGCCGGGGCGTCCGGATGCGCTTCGTCGTGCGCCGCGAGTTCGTCCTTGATGCGATGGAGCCAATCGTCCAGCAAGGCCGGCGGACGCGCGTTGAGCGCCGGAAACGAGCCGACGATGCCAGCCTTGCATTGCTCGATTACCAGATCGGGATTGGCGATGATGAATTGCGGGGCGCCGACGGCGGGCAGACGCAGCTTGTCGAACAAAGGCGGCAGGGCCATGCTTTTCTCCGGTTGCGCCAGACCTAGCGCGCGTTCAAAAGCGCGTCGATGCTGACATGGCGTCAAGCGGAGTGGAAATGTCGGAGTCACTGCATCTGGGCGAGCCGGCCGATGAAACGGCCTGGCGCGCGCTGGTCGAACGGGGTTTGAAGGGCGCGTCCTGGGCTCGCCTGGTGGGCAGGACCGGCGACGGCTTGCCGATCGAACCGCTCTACCGTGAAACCGACATCGCCACGGCGGAGGACGTGTCGGGCGTTCCCGGCGCCGCGCCGTTCGTGCGCGGCGCGCGCGCGGGCGGCTGGCTGATCCGGCAAACGTTCGCCCATCCCGATCCCGAACAGACCAACCGCGAAATCCTGGCGGATCTAACAGGCGGCGTCGGCGGGATCGAACTGACGCTCGACCGCACCGGGCGGCGCGGCGTGCGGATCGGGAGCGCGGCGGATTTCGACGTAGCTTTGGCCGACGTGATCCTGGAGGCGGCGCCGGTTTCGCTCGACGCCGGCGCGGACGCGGCCTGGGCCGCGGAGCTGCTCGAAGCGAAGCTTAGAGGCGTCGCCGCGCCGGGCACGGCGTTCAACCTCGATCCGGTCGGCGCGGGCGGGGACCTTGCCGCCGCCGCCGCGTTCGCGGCGCGGCTGCGCGCCGAATTGCCGAACGCGCGAACGCTGCGCGCCGATGCGCGGCCGGTGCACGAAGCCGGCGGCGCGGAGGCGCAGGAAATCGCCGCGGCGCTTGCGAGCGGCATCGCTTATCTGCGCGCGCTCGGCGAGGCCGGCGTCGACCCCGACGAGGCCCGCAAGGCGATCGCGTTCGCCGTCGCCGTCGGGCCGGACACGCTGATCGAGACGGCCAAACTGCGCGCGCTGCGGCTCGCCTGGGCGCGGGTGATGGAAGCGTCGGGCGCGGCGCCCGAGGCGCGTGCGGCCTACATCCACGCCTTCACCGGCCGGCGCATGCTGACGCGCTACGACGCCTGGACCAACATCCTGCGCATCACCACGGCGGCGTTCGCCGCGGCCGTGGGCGGCGCCGACGTGGTGACGACCGCGAACTTCACCGACGCGCTCGGCCTGCCGACGCCGTTCGCGCGGCGCGTCGCGCGCAACACCCAAGCCGTGCTGCTGGAAGAGTGCCGGCTCGGCCACGTCGCCGACCCCGCCGGCGGCGCCTGGTTCGTGGAGAAGCTGACGCGCGAGCTTGCCGCCAAGGCCTGGGAGATCATGCAGCTGATCGAGAGCAAGGGCGGCATGAGCGCGGCGCTCGAAAGCGGGCTGCTCGAAGATCTCGTCGCCGGCGCGCGCGCGGCGCGGCAGAAGCTGATCGCGACGCGCCGCGAGACCATCACCGGCGTGACCGACTATCCGCTGCTCGGCGCGGCTGCGCCGGAGGTCGACACAGGAGCGCGGGTCTTCAGACTCGCATCTGGCGTCTCCGCCGGTGATGCGGGTCTGAAGACCCGCGCTCCTCTGAAACCGATCCGCTGGGCCGAACCGTTCGAGGCGCTACGCGACCGCGCCGAGGCGATCCAGCCGCGGCCGTCCGTGTTCTTCGCCAACATGGCCGCGCTCGCCGAGTTCGGCCCGCGCGCGCAATGGGCGCGCAATCTGTTCGCCGCCGGCGGCGTCGGCGCCGTCGGCGAAGAAGACGCCTACCCGACCATGGAAGCGCTGATCGACGCGTTCCGCGCCTCGAAAGCGCGCGTCGCCGTGATCGCCAGCACCGATTCCTGCTACGCCGAGCACGCGGAAAACTGCGCGCAGCGCCTGAAGGCGGCGGGCGCCGGCTGGGTGCTGCTCGCCGGCAAGCCGGGCGAGAGCGAAGCCAGGCTGCGCGCCGCGGGCGTGGACCAGTTCGTTTACACCGGCGTCGATGCGCTGAAAGAACTCGAGACGCTGCACGCGGCGTTGGGGATTGGCGGATGACCCTCTCTCTTGGACCGCCGGCGTCCTCGCCGGCGCGCCATTTCCTTCAAATTCGGCGTTCGCTGATGCGTGGTTTGCCGGCGCGAACGCCGGCGGTCCAAGATCGCGCGCCCCATCCCTTTCGGTCTGAGCCCAAATGACGCTGCCTGATTTCTCCAAGCTCGCACTCGACACTGACATCGCCAAGGCGGCGGCGCCCGCAGGCGAACCCTGGCTCACGCCGGAAGGCATTGCGGTGAAGAGCGCCTACACGGCGGCCGACCGCGCCGGGCTCGATTTCGTCGACGGCTTTCCCGGCATGGCGCCGTTCGGGCGCGGGCCGTACCCGACGATGTACGTGCAGCAGCCCTGGACCATCCGCCAGTACGCCGGCTTCTCCACGGCGGAGGATTCCAACGCCTTCTACCGGCGCAATCTCGCGCACGGGCAGAAGGGCCTTTCCATCGCCTTCGATCTCGCCACGCACCGCGGCTACGATTCCGATCATCCGCGCGTGGTCGGCGATGTCGGCATGGCGGGCGTCGCGATCGATTCGATCCTCGACATGCGCACGCTGTTCAACGGCATCCCGCTCGACCAGATGAGCGTGTCGATGACCATGAACGGCGCCGTGCTGCCGATCATGGCGCTCTACATCGTCGCCGGCGAAGAGCAGAACGTGCCGCACGCCAAACTCTCCGGCACGATCCAGAACGACATCCTCAAAGAATTCATGGTGCGGAACACGTTCATCTATCCGCCCAAGCCCTCGATGCGGATCGTCTCGGACATCTTCGCCTACACCGCCGCCGAGATGCCGAAGTTCAACTCGATCTCGATCAGCGGTTATCACATGCAGGAAGCCGGCGCGACGGCGGACTTGGAGCTGGGCTACACGCTGGCGGACGGCGTCGAATACATCCGCGCCGGCGTCGCCGGCGGGCTCGACATCGACAAGTTCGCGCCGCGGCTTTCGTTCTTCTGGGCGATCGGCATGAACCCGTTCATGGAGATCGCCAAGATGCGCGCGGCGCGCCTGCTCTGGGCCAAGCTGACGGCGCAATTCAATCCGAAGGACGACAAGTCGCGCGCGCTGCGCACGCACTGCCAGACCTCCGGCTGGTCGCTCACCGCGCAGGACGTCTACAACAACGCGGTGCGCACCTGCGTCGAAGCGATGGCCGCCGCTTATGGCGGCACGCAATCGCTGCACACCAATTCGCTCGACGAGGCGCTGGCGCTGCCGACGGACTTCTCCGCCCGCATCGCCCGCAACACGCAGATTCTGCTCCAGAGCGAAGGCGGCGTCTGCCGCCCGGCCGATCCCTGGGGCGGCTCCTATTATGTCGAACGCCTCACCGCCGATCTCGCCGCGAAGGCGTGGGCGCACATCGAGGAAGTCGAAAAGCTCGGCGGCATGGCGGCCGCGATCGATCAGGGTCTGCCGAAAGCACGCATCGAGGAAGCCGCCGCGCGCACGCAGGCGCGCATCGATACCGGCCATCAGACCATCGTCGGCGTGAACAAGTACAAGCTCGACGAGCCGGAGGATATTCCGGTGCTCAAGGTCGACAACGCCAAGGTGCGCGCGATGCAGCTGGAGAAGCTGAAGCGGCTGAAGGCGGAGCGGAAGCAGGTCGAGGTGGACGCGGCGCTGGAAGCGCTGGAGGCGGCGGCGCGTTACTCGGACCGCCCGCAAAAAGGCGGACCTGAAGGTCCGCGGTCCGGGAATCTGCTCGACCTCGCCGTCAAGGCCGCACGCGCCAAAGCCACCGTCGGCGAAATGTCGGCTGCGCTCGAACGCGCCTTCAACCGCCACCAGCCGCCGATCCGCCTCGTCACCGGCGTGTTCTCGCGCGAGGCGGGCGGCGACGCGCAAGTCGAACGCGCGCGCCAGAGCGTGCATGCGTTCGAGGACGCCGAGGGCAAGCGCCCGAAAATCCTGGTCGCCAAGATGGGCCAGGACGGCCACGACCGCGGGCAGAAAGTGGTCGCTTCCGCCTTCTCCGATCTCGGCTTCGACGTCGAGATCGGACCGCTCTTCGCCACGCCCGAGGAAGTGGCCGAGCAGGCGATCGAGAAAGGCGTCCACGTCGTCGGCGTGTCGTCGCTGGCGGCGGGGCATTTGACGCTGACGCCGGCGCTGCACGCGGCGCTCGAACAGCGCGGGCGCGGCGACATCATGATCGTCGTCGGCGGCGTCATCCCGCCGGAGGATGTCGACACGCTGAAAGAGATGGGCGCGGCGGCGGTGTACCCGCCGGGCGGCGTGATCGCCGACATCGCGCAAAGCCTGCTCAGCGCGCTGAACGAGAAGCTCGGATATGCGCAGCCTGCAAGGCAGGACTAGTATGGACCGCCGGCGCCCTCGCCGGCAACGGCGTCTCAGCTTGTACTGGCGGCGCCAGTCGAAGCGTCGCATGCCGGCGAGGGCGCCGGCGGTCCATCTTGGCGCCCGCATGTGGGCGGATTGACTCGTGAAACCGACCGGTCTTCAGACAGCGCTGCTCGCGGCGTCCGCCATCCTCGCCGCCGCTTACGGCGCGCTTGGTTCGGGCCTTTACGACGGCGCGCCGCCCTACGCGCTGCCCGCGCTGTTCAAAGCCTCCGGCATCGTCGTCCTCGCGCTCATCGCAATATGGACCGCCGGCGCCTCGCCGGCCGGCGCTGACGTCGGCAAGTTGGAGCGCGCGACTTCCGGTCGCGCAAGCGTCGCCGGAAGCGACGCGCTCCCTCCTTCAGAAGCCGGCGCAATGCCGGCGAGGGCGCCGGCGGTCCATAATAAGCTGCTCGCCGCCGGGCTTCTCTTCGGCGCGCTGGGCGATGTGCTGCTGGCCTGGAGCCCCGACACGTTCCTCTACGGCGCGTTCGCGTTCCTGATCGGGCACCTGTTCTACATCACGCTGTTCCTGCGCGCCGGCCTCGGCGTCGCCGCGCTGAGGCAACCGCCACGTCTCCTCGGCGCAATCGCGCTCATCGCCGCCGCCGTCCTCATGACCTTGCTGCTGGCGCCGCGCGGCAACGCCATGTTCGCGCCGCTCAGCCTCTATACCGGCGTGCTGACATGCATGGCGCTCGCCGCCTTCACGCTGCCCGGCGCGCGCTGGCTGGCGATGGCGGGCGCGGTGTTGTTCTTCGTCAGCGACGGCTTCGTCGCCTGGAACCTGTTCCATCCCGATCCCAACCCCGCGCTCGCCCACTGGCGCAGCTTCACCGGCTGGATGATCTACTGGGCCGGCCAGGCGGGCATCTGTTTCGGCGCGCTCGGCCTGCACCGTACATCGAGGTAATGTTCTCTTTTTGTTCTTGACACCGACGCGCCCTGCGCTTCAATGGCGGCGCAGGGAGATTTCGCATGATCGGCTACGTCACCATCGGCTCGAACGACATCGCGCGCTCGTGCGCCTTCTTCGACGCCGCGTTTGAACCGCTGGGCTACAAACGCACGTTCGAGGGCGGCGGCTGGGCAGGCTACGGTCCCGGCGGCGATAAGGACCAGGGGCTGCAGATTTATCTGGCGACGCCGGAGAACGGCCAGCCCGCGACGTTCGGCAACGGCTCGATGCTCGCCTTCGAGGCCCCCTCGCGCGCGGCTGTCGAAGCGTTCCACGCGCTCGCTCTGGCCAATGGCGGCAAGAACGAAGGCGCCCCCGGCGTGCGCGGCGAAAGCGATCCGCCCTTCTACGGCGCCTATGCGCGCGATCCCGAGGGCAACAAATTCTGCGCCTACTTCAAGGGCTGACGCCGCGGGGAGCTATGCCGTCCGCCGGTTCGCGTGTAGCGACGCGGATGTGAGCGGCCCTACTCTCTCCGACGCGCGCGCCCTGCTGAACCGTGTGTTCGGCCACGCGGATTTCCGCGGGCTGCAGGCGGACGTCATCGGCGAGGTGCTGGAGGGGCGCGACGTCATGGCGGTGCTGCCGACCGGCGGCGGCAAGAGCTTCTGCTACCAGATCCCTGCGATGCTGCGCCCCGGCGTCGGCCTCGTCGTCTCGCCGCTGATCGCGCTGATGCAGGATCAGGTGGCGGCGTTGCGCGCGGCGGGCGTCGCCGCCGCCCGGCTCGATTCGACGCTCGACCGCGACGCGCGGCGCAAACAGCTCGCGGCGGCGCGCGAGGGCCGGCTCGATCTGCTCTACGTCTCGCCCGAAGGGCTGTTCGCGCAGGGCTTCCTCGATGTTCTCGAACACTGCCCCATCGCGCTCATCGCCATCGACGAAGCACACTGCGTCAGCCAGTGGGGCCACGACTTCCGCCCCGACTATCGCGCGCTCGGCCAGCTCGCCGACCGCTTCCCCGGCGTCCCGCGCATGGCCGTCACGGCCACCGCCGATCTCAAGACCCAAGCCGACATTCGCACGCAGCTGCGCCTCGAACACGCCAGGAGCTTCGTCGCCTCGTTCGACCGGCCCAATCTGGCGCTCGCCGCCGAACGCAAGGGCGCGCGCCCGCAGGACCGCATCGTCGATCTCGTCCGCGCCCGGCGCGGCAAGTCCGGCATCGTCTACGCGGCCACGCGCGATCATGTGGAGAAGATCGCGGCGAACCTGCAAGCGCTGAACATCCCCGCGCTCGCCTACCACGCCGGCCTCGATGCGAGCCTTCGCGCCGAGCGCCAGCATCGCTTCCAGGAAGAGGACGACGTGGTGATGGCGGCGACCATCGCCTTCGGCATGGGCGTCGACAAGCCGGACGTGCGCTACGTCATCCACGCGGATTCGCCCAAGAGCATCGAGGCGTACTGGCAGGAAGTCGGCCGCGCCGGGCGCGACGGCGAGACCGCGGAGGGCTTCTGCATCTACTCCGCCGCCGATCTGCGCCGCGCCGTGATGTTCGCGAACCAGTCGAACGCCGCCGAGCAAGTCAAAGCGGTGCAGATCAGGAAGGCGCGCCAGCTGTTCGCCTTCCTCGACGGCCTCACCTGCCGGCGCGCGGGCGTGCGCCGCTATTTCGGCGAGGAGAACGTCGAGCCCTGCGGCGTCTGCGACATCTGCACCAGTCCGCCGGTTTCAATCGATGCGACGGAGTTGGCGGCGAAGGCGATCTCCGCCGTGATGCGCATGGATCAGCGCTTCGGACGCGGACGCGTGGTGAACCATCTGCTCGGCAAGTCCGGCGATGAACTGGATCAGCGCTACGCGTCGCGCTCGACGTTCGGCATCGGGGCGGATCAGCCGGAAGCGCTCTGGCGCAACGTGATCGAGCACCTGCTGTTCGAAGGCGTGCTGAGCGAAGGCGAAGACGAGCGGCCGACGCTGTCGATCGGCGATGAAGAGGCGGTGCGCGCCATCTTCCGCAAGGAACGCGCCGTGCGCATCCGCGAAGCGGCCAAATCCGCGCGCCGCAGCAAGGAAGACCGCCGCGCCGCGCGCGCCGCCAAGGACGCCGTGCGCGAGGGCTTCGAGGGCGCCGACGCCAAATTGTTCGAAGCGCTGAAGAGCTGGCGGCGCGAGACCGCGCACGCGAACGGCGTGCCGCCTTATGTGATTTTCCACGACGCCACGCTGGCGGCGATGGTGCGGACAAAGCCGGCGGACTTGGCCGCGCTCGGCCGGGTGTCCGGCATCGGCGAAGCGAAGCTGAAGAAGTACGGCGCCGAAGTGCTGGCGGTGCTGATCGCCGGTTGCTGATTGTCGTGATTTCGTTCGCCACACCGGCGAGCGGCGCGCCATAACGGGCGCCGTTACGGGATCGGTAAGTTGACCGGCGCGGCGCTCCGCCCAAATTTGCAGGGCAAGGAGGAAACGATGAGCCAGACAAGCCAGACCTTGGCCGCGCTGCGCGAGCGTGCGGAACGTGAAATCGCGCTGGCCAAGGCGACGGGATCGAAAGCCGTCGCGAGCCCCGATTACACCAAGGTGTACGTCACCCGCCGCGACGGCACGCAGGAAGTCGTGCGCATCCGCCCGCCGTCGCTGCACTGACGCATCGCGCGTTCGACGTGAGGGCCGTTTCAGCTTCGCACCACCCGTATGCAGGATGGAAGCGGGGTTGCCGGCAGGATGCCGGCGGTCCGAAGCGGGGCCGTCTTGCGCGAAACACAGAGTCATTCCGGACGCGCGGAGCGCGATCCGAACCCAGGGCCAGCGGCGCATCGTTTGCCCTGGCGCTGCGTTCTCAGACGCTTTCGTCTTCCAGCATGCGGCGCGCGGCGGACGGGCCTTCGCGGGCGAGGTCCGCCGCCTGCTGCAGCCATTCTTCTTCTTCGATGCGGCCGCGCAGCCGGAGATAATTGTCGATCCAGGCGACGTTCTCGGGCGTCCAGGCGGCGATCTGGTCGTAGTGAAACACGCCGAGCGCATAGAGCGTGCTCTGGCGCATCGGGCTGACGCCGTCGATCAGCGTGAGATCGTCCGGGGCGCCGTTGCGCGCAGCGCCCAGCACCGGCGGCTTCACGCGGCGCACCGGCGGCGACGCAGCATGCTCCGGTTCGTCGGACGCAACCGCTTCCGGCGCCGCCCGTGTCTCGGCGGCGCGCTGCTCCAGATGACGCAGGCGCGCTTCCAGATAGCGTGCGCGCCACCTCCAGAGATCGGGATCGATCGCCGGCGCGGCGGCGAGCGGCTGCGGCGCGGCCGGTTCAGCGTCCAGCTCAGCGGCTTGCGCCTGCAAGTGCGCGACGCGGCGCTCGAGATAAAGCAGGCGCCAGCGCAACAGCATGTCGACATCGGCGCTGGAGGCGAACGGCGCATCCTCCGCGCCGGACTCCTCCTCGGCCGCAGGCGCCGTCAGCGCGCGCAATTCCTGCGTCAGATAACGCGCCCGCGCCTCCGCTTCGCGCACGCGCCAGTCCGGCAAGGGCGAAACCGGTTCGGGTTCAGCTTCAGGTTCAGGCAGCGGCGCCTGAGCCGCCATGCGAGCCTGGGTTTCAAGATACTCGACGCGGCGCTCAAAATAGCGCAGCCGCCAGGCCTGCAGCGTCGCATCGTGCTGCTGCGCGTCTTCCGCTCTCGCGGCGGCGTCCGCCTGCGCGGCGCGGAGTTCTTCCAATTCCAGTTCGGCGCCGCGCAGGCGCGCGATCTCGGCGTCCTGTTCCGCGCCGCGCTCGAACTGGCGGTGCAGCTCGGCAAGCTCCGCGGCGGCTTCGCTGTTGCGCGACCTGGCCTGATCGAGCGCCTGTTCAAGCTCGGCGATGCGGCTGTCGCGGATGCGCGCCAGGGTCTGGCCGGCTTCGGCGCGGGCGCGTTCCTCCTCGATCCGGCCCAAATCCTCCTCGCCGGCGGCGAGATGCGAAAGATCGCGGATCAGCTTGTCGCGGTCGCGGCGCAGCGCCTGGCGCTTGGGCGCGTCGCGCTGGGCGGCGAACAGCCAGCCGGCGACGCCCGCCGAGATCGCCGTCAGCAGCAGCCAGACCGCCAATTGTCCGATGAGATAGATCATGGCCGGACCTCGCCGACATAGAATTCGATCCGGCGGTTCGCAGCGCGGCCGGCTTCGGTGTCGTTGCTTATGCGCGGGCTGTCGGGCCCGTAGCCGCGCGCCGTGAGGCGCGAACGCGAAACCCCCTGCGCGGCGAGATAGTTCGCCACCGCATCGGCGCGGGCGCGCGACAGGGTCATGTTGGCTTCGCGCGCGCCGACATTGTCGGTGTGGCCGGCGACTTCGAGCGCGAACCGGTCGCAGCGCAGCGCCACCGTGGCCAGCGCGTCGAGAATGCGGCGGCTGGACGGATCGATCGCCGCCGAGTTTTCGGGGAAGTTTATGACGTTGCGCTCCATCAGCCGGTCGAACGCGCGTTCGCAGGTCTCGGCGTCGCCGCTGTTGAGATTGAGCCCCTGCAGTTCGGGGTTCTGCACGTCGAGCCCGTCGATGGTGAAGGCGTAGCGCACGCGGAAGGGCGGCGGCGGCTCGGCGAAAAGCGCGTGGATCGCTCGCGCGCCTTCGCCGGTCGCGTCGCCGATGAACGCGACGTGGCTATCGATGATCCGCACCTCTCCCGTTTCGAGCCGCGCCAGCGCCCGGATGGCGGAACGCGCCACGCGTGCGAACGCGGGCGAAGCCGCCCCGCCCGCCACCTGCATCTCGTCGACCGGATCGGCGCCCGGAAACGCCGCGCGCGCGGCGCCCATCAGCGACTGGCGCGTGATCTCGCTCGGGACGGCGCCGGAGAGTGTGACGCGCCCGTCGTCACGGCGCGCGCCCCATTGGAAGGGCCGCTGCATTGCGCCGATGGCGACACCGGAGACATCGACGCTGGTGACGCCGCCGGCCCATGAGCCGCCGGGACCGGCGGCGGTGAGCGCGGCGCGGCGCGCGCTTTCGATCCCGCTCTCGTCCTCGACCATGCCGCGCAGCACCGCGCGCTGGCCCTGCATCTCGATGTCGAGCCCCGGATAGCCGGCGGCGACCAGCGCGGAGGCGACGCGCTGCTCCAGCACGTGCGGCATCCGCCACACCGCCCCGTCATGCGGCGCGAACAGGCCAAGCAGCATCGCCGCCAGCGCGCAGCCGCCGGCGATCAGGACCCCGGCCGGCAGCCGCCGCGGCGCGTTGTCGGCAGAATTGGTCATGAGGCCCGCGCGCGGCGGACCTGGGCGTCGGTCAGAGCGGCGCGCAGCTCCTCCACCTCGCGCTCCTCCGCCCGGCGGCGCGCATCCGCAACCAAGGTGAAGATCCGCCAACCGGCGGCGAAGCCGATCAGGCCCGCCGCGATGAACAGGATCACCTGAGACAAGAACAGGCCGATCATCTTTCCCGCGCCGCGTGCGCCCCTCGTTAGCTTTAACGCCCTTCTAATGCCCGCAGAACTAGGCGAAAACCCGAAACACCCACCGAGGCGAACGCACGAGAGAAGATGGCGCACCAGATCACCAGCGCGTCGAACCCGCTGATCAAGACGCTGAAGAGCCTGCACATGAAGAAGGCGCGCGCCGAGACCGGCCTGTTCCTGGCCGAGGGCGCGCGTCTGGCGGTCGAAGCGGCCGATCTGGGCGTCTGGCCGGACATCCTGCTGTTCTCGCCGGCGGCGATGGCGCGCGGCCAGGTACGGACGCTGATCGCCGAAGCGGAGCGGCGCCGGGTGCGCACGGTCGAGACCAGCGAGACGCTGCTCGCCCAGATCTCCAAGCGCGACAATCCGCAGACGGTGATCGGCGCCTACAAGCAGGCGCTGGCGCCGCTGGAGTCGATCGAAGGCGAGACCGTCGTGGCGCTGGAAGGCGTGCGCGATCCGGGCAATCTCGGCGCCATCCTGCGCACGGCGGATTCCACCGGCGCGGGCGGCGTGGTGCTGGTGGGCGAGAGCTGCGATCCGTTCTCGGTGGAGGCGGTGCGGGCGAGCATGGGCTCGCTGTTCGCGGTGAAGCTGGCGCGGGCTTCGTTCGACGAGCTGGCGCGCTACAAGGAAACGCGCGGCGCGGAAATGATGGGCCTGTCGCTGAAAGGCGCCCCGCTCGATCCCGGCGCGCCGGCGCCGGCGAAGGCGATCGTGCTAATGGGCAACGAGCAATCGGGATTGCCGGACGATATGGAAGCGGCGTGCGATCATCTGGTGAAGCTGCCGATGCGCGGGCGCGCGGACAGCTTGAACCTGGCGATCGCGACCGGCGTGATGCTCTACGATTTGTGGCGGAGACGCGGATATGACGGCGCGCGCGCCTGAGATTTTGATCGCCGACGACTGGCGCGACTATCGCCTGCTCGATTCCGGCCATGGCGGCAAGCTCGAACAGGTCGGCCCCTACCGCTTCGTGCGGCCGGAGCCGCAGGCTTTGTGGGCGCCGTCGCTGCCGACGCGCGAGTGGGACAGCGCCGATGCGATCTTCACCGGCGCCGGCGGCGAGGACGATGACGGCGGCCGCTGGCGTTTCAAGCGCGACCTGCCGCAGAGCTGGGTGCTGCACTGGGACGATCTTGCGTTCCTGTCGCGGCCGACGCCGTTCCGGCACCTCGCCTTCTTTCCGGAGCACTCCGTGCATTGGCGCTATGCGCGCGAGTGCCTGAAGGCGCATCGCGGCGGCCAGCCCGAGGTGCTGAACCTGTTCGGCTATACCGGGCTCGCAACGCTCGCCTGCGCCAAGGCCGGCGCGAAGGTGACGCACGTGGACGCCTCGAAGAAGGCGATCGGCTTTGCACGCGACAATCAGCGCGAGGCGGGATTGGAGCACGCGCCGATCCGCTGGATCGCCGACGATGCGCTGACGTTCGTGAAGCGCGAGATCCGGCGCGGGCGGCGCTATGACGGCGTGATCCTCGATCCGCCGAAATTCGGGCGCGGCCCCAGCGGCGAAACCTGGCGGCTCGAGAACGATCTGCCGGAACTGCTGGAGACGTGCCAAACGCTGCTGCGCGCCGATCCCGACGATCGCGCCAGCGCCAAGGGCTTCATGATCGCGACCGTGTATGCGGTGCGGCTTTCGTATCTGGCGCTGGCGCAGACGGCGCAGCAGATGTTCGCGGGCGGCGCGTGGCAGACCGGCGAAATGGCGCTGCCGCACACGGGACGCGATCTGCTGCTGCCGACGGCGATCTTCGCACGCTGGCGGGGGTGAAGCGGATATGGACCGCCGGCGTCCCGCCGGCCTGCGCCATTTCAGCTTCAAGCCGCATACAGGATGAAGCGGTGTTGCCCAACCAGAGTCATTCCGGGCGGAGCGAAGCGGAGACCCGGAACCCAGGGCAGCCGGCGCATCGTTTGCCCTGGGTTCCGGATCGCGCTCCGCGCGTTCGGAATGACGCAACGAACAGGAGGACAGATCTCCAGCCGCATACAGGATGAAACGCCGTATGTCGGCTGGAAGCCGGCGGTCCATGGGGGCGGCTAGTGGAAGTTGCGGCCTTTCGGCATGACGTTGGCTGCGGCTGAAAGATCGAGGCGGATGTTGCGGGGATGGCGATGGGCGTCGTCGCGGCGGGGACCCGGCCCGTTCTGGCGCGGCTCATCGCGGCTCTGCGGGCCGGCGGAAAGCCGCGCCAGCAGCGGATTCCAATCGTGCACGCGCTCGGCGACGACGTGGATGACGCCGCTTTCGTTCTGCACCGGGCCGTCGACGGCGACGAGGCGTCCGCCCAGCACTTCGCGGCGGAATTGCTCGAACAGCTTCGGCCAGACGACGATGTTGGCGATGCCGGTTTCGTCCTCCAGCGTCATGAAGATGACGCCCGACGCCGTGCCCGGACGCTGGCGCACCAGCACGAGGCCGGCGACGCGCATGCGCTGGCCGCTCGGCGTCTGCGCCAGCCGCCCGGCCTCGACCGCACGGCGCGCGGCGAGCGCATCGCGCAGCAGCGCGCACGGATGCGCCTTCAGCGAAAGCCCGAGCGTGCGATAATCCTCAACCACGTGCTCGCCCAGGAGCATCGGCGGCAGGTCGAAATCCGGCTCCGTGGCGCGGGCGTCGCTGCTCGCGAACAGCGGCAAATCCTCCTGCCCGCCGGTGCGGTTGAGCGCCCGCGCGATCCAGAGCGCGTCGCGGCGGTCCAGGCCGAGCGAACGGAACGCATCGATATCGGCGAGGCGCTCGATGACGAACGCCGGCAATCCGCTGCGCAGCCACAGGTCGCGGACGGAATCGTAGCCCGCGCCGCGCGTCTCGACGAGACGGCGCATCGCGTCTTCGCTCAGCCCTTGCGCCTGGCGGAAGCCAAGCCGCAGCGCTTTCGTCGTGCGGATGTCGTGCTTCATTTCGGCGTGGCGGCGGTGCAGCCGCTGCGCGGCCGCAGGCCCCGGTTCGAGCACATTGTCCCAGTCGGAATGGTTGATGTCGATCGGGCGCACTTCGACGCCGTGCTCGGCCGCGTCGCGGACGATCTGCGCCGGCGCGTAGAAGCCCATGGGCTGGGCGTTCAGCAGGGCGGCGGCGAAAACGTCCGGATAATGGCACTTGAGCCAGCAGGAGGCATAGACCAGCAGCGCGAAGCTCGCGGCGTGGCTCTCGGGAAAGCCGTACTCGCCGAACCCCTCGATCTGCCGGAACGAGGCTTCCGCGAACGCCCGCGCATAGCCTTTGCCCACCATGCCTTCGATGAACTTCTGCTTGAGCTTGCCGATGGTCCCGACGCGCTTGAACGTCGCCATCGCGCGGCGCAGCTTGTCCGCCTCGTCCGGCGTGAAGCCGGCGGCGACGATGGCGATCTGCATCGCCTGTTCCTGAAACAGCGGCACGCCCAGCGTGCGCTTAAGCACGACTTCAAGCTCCTTGGACGGATAGGTCACGCCTTCCAGGCCCTGGCGCCGCTTCAGGTAGGGATGCACCATCCCGCCCTGAATCGGCCCGGGGCGCACGATCGCCACTTCGATGACGAGATCGTAGAACGTTTTCGGCCGCAGGCGCGGCAGCATCGACATCTGCGCCCGGCTTTCGACCTGGAACACGCCGATGGAATCGGCGCGGTGCAGCATCGCGTAAACGCGCGGATCCTCCTTCGGCAGCGTGCGCAGATCGAGCGGCGCGTCGTCCGCGCGCCCCGTGCGCCGCGCCCAGTCGGGATAAGCGGAATTGACGATGTCGAACGCCTTTTTCAGGCAGGACAGCATGCCCAATCCCAGCAGGTCGACTTTCAGGATGCCGAGCGCTTCCAGATCGTCCTTGTCCCATTCAACGACGGTGCGCTCCTCCATCGCCGCGTTCTGGATGGGCACGACGTCGTGCAGCTTTTCGCGGGTGATGACGAAGCCGCCGACATGCTGCGAAAGATGGCGCGGGAAGCCCTGCAGCTCGTTCGCCAGCGCGATGCATCGCATCAGCCGCGGATCGCCGACGTCGAAGCCGTGCTCGCGCAGATCGTCTTCCGAGACGCCCTTCGACCACCAATGCAGCATCTTCGCGAACTGGCCGATGCTGTCCTCCGAATAGCCGAACACTTTCGCCACCTCGCGCATGGCGCTGCGCCCGCGATAGCAGATCAAGGTCGCTGCAAGGCCCGCCCGCTCGCGGCTGTATTTCTTGTAGACGTACTGGATCACCTCTTCGCGGCGCTCGTGCTCGAAATCGACGTCGATATCCGGCGGCTCGCCCCGCTCCTCCGAAACGAAGCGCTCGAACACGAGATTGCCGCCGACGGGATCGACCTCGGTGACGCCCAGCATGTAGCAGATCGTGGAGTTCGCGGCCGATCCCCGGCCCTGGCAGAGGATCGGGTCGATCGGCTTGCCGTCCTTGTCCTTGCCGGAGCGCGCGAAGGCGACGATGTCGGCGACGGTCAGGAAATATGGCGCGTATTTGAGCCGGGCGACGATATCGAGCTCCTTGCGCAGCGTCGCGGCGACGGACTCCGGCACGCCGTCCGGGTAGCGCCGCTTCGCGCCCGCGGCGACCTGCGCCTCCAGCGCCGCCTGCGGATCGGTGAAGCCCTCGGCGGTTTCCTCCGGGTATTCGTAGCGCAGCTGGTCCATCGAAAAGCTTACGCCGTCGAGAAACCGGAGGCTCTCCGCCACGGCTTCGGGCGCGTCGCTGTAGAGCCGGCGTATTTCCTCCGGCGGCTTGAGCTGGCGTTCGGCGTTCCTGGCCAGCAGCGCGCCCGCTTCGTCGAGCCGCTTCTTCTCGCGAATGCAGGTGACGACATCGAGCAGCGGCCGGCGATCGCCGCGATGCATCAACGGTTCGGTGGTCGCGATGAGCCGCGCGCCGGTTTCCGCGGCGAGCGCCTTGAGCAGGCGGATGCGGCGCGCGTCCTCGCCGTCGAGCCGGAACGGCGCGGCGAGCCAGGCCTCGCCGGAGGCCGCGCGGATCTCCTGCAGCCAGCCGCCGAGCGCGGCGGGGGTTTCGCCGGGCCCGAAAGCCGGGATGAGGATCGTCTGCAGGCCGTCGGCGTGGGCGAGGTAATCGGCGAAATCGAGCCAGCATTCGCCTTTCGGCGCGCGGCGGTTGCCGAGCGTGAGCAGCCGCGTGAGCCGGGCGTAGGCGGCGCGATCCTGCGGATAGACGACGAGGTCCGGCGCGCCGTCGCGAAACACGAGCCGCGCGCCGACGATGAGGCGCAAGTCCCGCCCCTCCTCGCGCATCGTCTTCACCTGCACATGCGCCCGCACCACCCCCGCCAGCGTGTTGCGGTCGGCGACGCCGATGCCGGCCAGCCCAAGCGCGACCGCCTGCTCGGCCATGTCCTCCGGATGCGAACCGCCCCGGAGGAAGGAGAAGTTCGTGGTGACGCACAGTTCGGCAAACGCGGTCATGCGCACGCTCCTTCGGAGCGCGCCGAGAAATCAGAAACCAGAACACAGAAGCCAGAAATGCTCACCTGAAGGTCCTCGAAAGATCTCACCGGTTCGCTCATCTCACCCCCTTAGTTCTGACTTCTGACCTCTAATTTCTGATTTCTGAGTCTCACGCGAACAGCCCGTGGACGAACCAGCGGGGGCGCGCGACGCTGTCGCCGTAGAAGCCTTCGCGATAGAGCCAGTAGCGGCGGCCCTGCTTGTCTTCGACGCGGTAATAGTCGCGCGTGGGCAAGCCGCCGAGCCAATCGCCGCTGATGCGCTCGGGGCCTTCCGCGCGCGCGACTTCGCGCAGCACGCGCCGCCAACGGAAGCGGATCGGCGGCCCGTCGGGCACGGCGGCGATGGTCTCGATCGGCTGCGGCTGCGAGAACAAGGCAAGCGGCCGGCGCATCACGCCGTCGCGCGGAATATATGCTTCCCCGCGTGCGGGGGAGCTGTGCAGCGCGGCGCTCCAGGCGCCGGCCTTCTCCGGCGCGTGCGCGTCATGCAGCTTCGGGCGAAGCACGCGCTTGGGGCCGAGGCGCGCGCTCAGCATGTCCACAAGGGCGGCGAGCTGTTCTGCGCCGGCCTGCGCTTCTTCCACCGCCGCCAGCGTGCGCGCGGCGCCTTCGATGCGTTCGAGCCGGGTGATGTCGAGCCGCGCCGCTTCGATGCCGAACTCGGCGTCGAGGTTTTCGGCGGCGCGGTTGAGCTTTTCGCGGAGCAGCCGCAGCAGCGGCTTCATCTCGCGCTCGGGCCGGCTGACGCCGATCTCGATCACGCGGTCGCGGCCGTCGACGCCGAAAAGATGCAGCGCCGCGCGCCGCGCGCCGGCGCCGCGCAGATCGAGCTTTTCGATCACATCGGCGCAGAGGCGTTCTGTTGCGACGAGAATGTTCTCGACGCTGAACAGCGGCTCCAGGAAACGCCGCAGCGCGAACACGGGCGGCGCTGGGCGGCGCGGGCTGAGCGCTTCGGGCGTGCGGCCCAGCGCCTGGTCGAGCCGCAGCATCGCGCGCGCGCCGGCGCGGGCGGTGAAAGACGAACGCGGCGCGGCGAGCAATTGGCCGATGGTTTTCAGCCCGAGCCGGCGCACCAGCGCGGCGGCGTCCTCGTCGAGACGCAGCGCCTCGACCGGCAGCGGCGCAAGCGCTGCGCGCAAAAGCGCCTCTTCCCCTCTCTCTTGCGCAGAGATGTGCGCATATCGCGCCAGCGCCCAGGCCGCGCCGGGCGTCGGCGCGAGCGCGGCGCGAACGGCGAAGCCTTGCGCTTGAAGGCGCGTGACGATCTGGCCGCACAACGCGGCTTCGCCGCCGAACAGGTGGGCGCAGCCGGTGATGTCGAGAAACAGACCGTCCGGCGCATCGATGACGACCACCGGCGTGAAGCGTTCGCACCAGGCGGCGATGTTCTCCAACGTACGGGCGTCTTCTTCCGGCTCGGCTTCGACCGCCTCCAAACTGGGCTGGATCGCGCGCGCGTCGGCCAGCGACATGGCGAGCCTCAGCCCGAGCGCGGATGCATGCGCATCCACGCCCGTCAGCAGAAAGGCGTTGGCTTCCTTGGCGTAGACCGCAAGCGGCTTGTCATCCGACGCGCGCCCGGATCGGATCAGCCGGTCCGTCTTCAGACGCGGCAGATAGATCGCGAGCCAAGTCGCGCTCTCTGAAGGCGCGGGCATGGGCGTTCCATTCGATGGTGAAGCGCGACCCCGCAGGGCCCGCGCGGTTGCGCATGAGTTCGATGGCGTATGCAGGGGGGCCGAGTTCGCGCGCCTCCGCATCGCTCGGCGCCGGCGAAACGCGCCAGCGCGTCCACGCGGCGCTGGCGTCCGCAAGCGGACGCACGAGCAGGCATGTCGAGCCGTTGCGCTCGGCGAACAGCAGCAGCCGGCGGGTGGCTTTGAGATCGAGCGGCTTGCCGCCGGCGGCGAGCGCGCAGACGACGACAGCGCCGCGCGCCGAGAGCGCCTGTTCAGCCGCCCACAAGCAGTCCTCGCGCCGCGACGCGCGCACGACGATGAACTGGCCCGGATCGAGCCCGAACTGCGCCAGCCCGGGCGGGTGCGGCGCGCCCGTCTCGGCGAATGCCCCCTCCTCGCCCACCCAGACCACGCCGGGCCGACCCGCCCAGGCGGCGGCGAGCCCGAGCGCGAGGCCCATCGCAGCCGGCTCGGCCCCGGCCTCCGCGGGACACAGCTCATGCAGCGGCGCCCCGGCCATCTGGGCCAGGAAAGCGCTGAAACCAGCCGCTTGCCGGGGCGGCGCGGAAAAGACTGGACGGGGAGCCATGTTCTCTATATGTTCTAGTATTCCGAGTCCAACCCGGCAAGGTCCTATGTGTTAGAAGTCAGCGATATGAGCTTATCCTTGGCGCCCCTGATCGAGCGGCTTCGGACGCTCAAACCTGAGCTTGCCGCCGAGTTTGGGGTAACCGGTCTTTGCGCATTCGGCTCGTACGCGCGCAATGAAGCGGGCCCCGAAAGCGATCTCGACTTGCTTGTCGATTTCAGCCGCACGCCTACGCTCTTCGAGCTGGCGCGGCTGGATCGGATGCTTGAGCAAGCCCTCGGCGTGAAGGTCGACACCGTGCCCCGCGACAGCCTCAACCCGCGGTACGCGCCGTTCATTCTCTCCGAACTCGTGCCTGTTTGATGGCGAAACGAAAAGCACGCCCAATTCTCGAAGACATGCTCGCTTACGCCGAAGAAGCGCGCGCGATCCTAGGCGAGCGCGACGGGCCGGCGCTTCGCGCAGACCGCATCCATCTCCTCGCCGTCACTCGCGCGGTCGAGATCGTAGGCGAAGCCGCCAACCAGCTGCCGAACGAAATCGCACAGCAGCTTCCCATCGACCTGCATCCGGCCATCGCCATGCGGCATAGATTGATTCACGGCTACGACAGCGCCAGCGCCGACATCATTGCAAAAACCGTGCGCGAGGACTTTCCGGCATTCGTCGCATCACTTCGCGCAATACTGGCGGCGCCCCTGCCGGACGGGAGTTGAGCATGTACGCATACGCCCTGTTCGACACCGCCATCGGCCGTTGCGGGCTCGCCTGGGGGCCGCGCGGCGTCGTTGGCGTGCAATTGCCGGAGAAGACCGACGCCGCCACGCGCATGCGCCTTCTGCGGCACTGTCCCAACGCCGACGACACCGCGCCGCCGAAACAGATCGCGCGCGCCATCGAGGAGATCGCGGCGCTGCTGCGCGGCGAGAAGAAATCCCTGCGCGCCATCGCGCTCGACATGAGCCGCACGCCTGCGTTCAACGCCCGCGTCTATGAAACCACGCGCGCCATCGCGCCGGGCCAGACGCGCACCTATGGCGAAATCGCCCGCGCCATCGGCGATCCGGGCGCGGCGCGCGCCGTCGGCCAGGCGCTCGGGCGCAACCCGTTCGCGATCGTCGTGCCCTGCCACCGCGTCGTCGGCGCAAACAGCAGGCTGGTCGGCTTCTCCGCCAATGGCGGCGTCGCCACCAAACTCAAGATGCTCGAGATCGAAGGCTGGCGCGCCGAAGAGCAGATGCTGTTCGAGGAACTGGCTTAAAGTGCTGCATCCTATGGACCGCCGGCGCCGGTTCAGCTTCACGCCGCGCGTAGGATGAAGCCGGGCGCACCCCGCTTCCCCGCCGCAACGCAGCGGAGAGCCGGGACCCAGAGGCGAACGTGAGCGCGCTTCACCCCTGGGCCCCGGATCGCACCCCGGCTTTCGCCGGGGCTGCGTCCGGGGAGCGGGGGAGAAATGTCTCCCGAACCACAGTCATCCTGCGCGCGGCGTGAAGCTGAAACGGCGCAGGCCGGCGGGGCGCCGGCGGTCCATAGGATGCGGCGCTTTAAGCCTGCACGCTCGCGGCTTCGGCCACGGACGCGCGAGCGCCGGCGATGGCGGCGCCGGTGCGCAGCGCGAGCGCGGCGATGGTGAGCCCGGTATTGACGGCGCCGGCGGTCGGCAGCACGGCGGCGCCGGCGACATAGAGCCCGGCGATCTCGTGCGCCTGGCCGGTCGTATCCGTCACCGAGGACGCAGGATCGGCGCCCATCACGGCGCCGCCGGTCTTGTGCCAGAGCGAGGGCTTGAGCCGCGCCGGCAGCACCGGATAACCGGCGCGCGTGAAGCTCGCCGCGGCGAGCTTGCGCAGGCGGGCAAAGCTCCTGACGTTCTGCAGCGGCGGCGTTTCGCCCGCGATCGCGTCGCCTTCGAACACGTATCCGGTCCGCAGCGTCGGCAGCGCTTCGTTCATGTAGAAGCAGACCAGGCTGCGCTTGGCGACGATCTCCACGGGTACGCGCTTGAGCCGGGACACGCCCTCCCAGATTGGGATCTGCCCGCCCGCCTGCACCACGCCGATCGGATAAGGCCAATCGGGCGCGCCCTCGTAATAGCTGTTGATGGCGAAGGTCTTGGTGTGGCGCGCGCCGAACTCGGAGGCGCTCACCAAGGCGAACATCACGCTGGTGGTGTGGCCGGCGACGCCGCGGCCGAGCATGCCGGCATGATTGCCCAATCCTTCCGGATGAGCCGCATTGCGCGAGCGCCGCAACAGCAGCACGCTTTGCTCCAGCCCCGCGCACACCGCCACGACCGGCGCCAGCACGCGCTTTTCCTCCCCGCCCTGGCGCAGCAGCACGCCGCTCGCGCGCGTTCCGGCGGCGTCGGTCAGAACGCCCAGGCATTCCGCCTGCGTGAGCAGATCGACATTGCCCGTCGCCAGCGCCGGCCGGATCGCGGCCGTTTCGGCGTCCATCTTGGCGCCGAGCCGGCACGCGTACACGTCGCAGGTCGGGCACAACACGCACGGACGCCCGGGCCCGTAATCGATCCCGCGCGGGATCGCGGCCACTTGCATTCCCGCCGCCTCGAGCCGGGCGACGATCGCCGCCACTTTCGGATCGTGCGGCAACGGCGGATGCGGATAGGGCGCGCTGCGCGAAGGCTCGCTCGGATCGCCGGCAGGCGAACCGTGCACGCACAACAGTTCTTCGGCTTCCGCGTAGTACGGTTCGAGATCGGCGTACGAGATCGGCCATTGCGGCGAGACGCCCGCCTCATGCTCGACCGCGGCGAAATCGGATTCGCGGAAACGATAGAGCGCGGCGCCGTAGAACTTGGTCTCGCCGCCGACGAACGAGAGCCGCGCCTCATCCGTCATCATGCCGTACATGTAGCGCCCGATCGGCTCGCCGGGCGCGGGCGGCGCGAGATCGAGCAAACCGCCCTTCTCCACCAGCAGCACGTTCATGCCGGCGCGCGCGAGCTTGAGCGTGAGCACGCCCCCGCCCATGCCGCTGCCGACGACGACGGCGTCGTAGCTGGACTCCACGTCCGCCAGTCTGAGTTCGCCGCCGCCCCGCATCCCGCCTCCGGCGCGGGACGCTTTCACGCAAGCGCGCCGGCGTCCATCGCACGCCGACAAGCGCACGAGAAGCCGCGCCGCGGCTCTCGCGGCGCGCGAGCGAACAGGCTTAACGCCGGCGCCGGCCTGACAGCCGACGGCGCGGAGTTAACCGCACGACGACGGCCGCTTCGTGGTGGACTTCGCCGTGGACCACGCGAAGAAGCTCTCGAAGCGCCGCACCGACGGATTGCCGAGCAGCGTCCGCTCCGCCCAGGCCTTGTAGTCTTCGGGACTGCTGACGGCGACAATAAGCACGATATCCAGTTGGCCAGCGGTGAAGTAACATTGCAGCACGTGATCGTCCGCACACATCGAGTCACGCAGTGCGTCGTAGACGTCCTTTGTTTCACGATCGAGTTCAACCGTCACAACGACCGTCAGCCCCGCGACGCCCTCACCGAGAATCGCCACCTCGCGAGCGATCACGCCCGATGCGCGCATGGCCTGAATGCGCCTGCGCACAGCCGACCCCGATAAGCCAACCTCGCGCCCGATCGCGGCGTGAGAGCGCATGCAATCCGCTTGAAGAATGTCAAGGATGCGCCGGTCGAAGGTGTCTAGGTGCATGAGGAGACGATGGCGAATTTGGGCGCGCTTACAAGCCGGATCGCCGAAACGGCGCAGTCGACCGAAGAAGTTCGGCGAACGCAGGCGTCACCCTTCTGCTAGCTCTGCGGCCAAGTCGCACTTGGGCGCACACACAGTGGATCGACATGGCTGAACAGATCGTCTCCAACCCGCCTCCTGCGAAGTCGGGTGCCGGATTTTCCCCCACGCTTTGGCTGTTTCTCGCGCTCGTCGTCGTCGGCAGCGCGATCTTCGACGTCCTGATCATCCAAGCGGGCGGCGTCCGCAAGGCCGGCGCTTTGGTGGCGGGGATCATGTGCGTTCCCGCGCTCGCAGCCATCGTGTCGCTGCTGCTGACGCGGCGCTCGCTCGCCGGCGTGGGCTGGGGCGCAGGCTCGATCGGCTTTCTCGGCCTCGCCGTCGTGCTGCCCGCTTTGATCGTCACGCCGGTCTATGCGGCGGTTTGGGCGAGCGGGCTGGGCGAAATCCGGATCGATGAATGGTCCATTCTCGTCGAAGAGAATTTCGGCTGGCGCTTCGGCGCGGTTGAGTCGGTGCTCGTGATCGCATCGATCGGACTGCTGCTCGATTCATTGGTCGCGGCGGGCGAGGAGATCGGCTGGCGCGGATTCCTGCTGCCGGAACTGAGCCGGAGCTTTTCACTGCCGCTGGCCGCGCTGCTTACCGGCGCCATCTGGGCGGCCTGGCACTACCCGGGCATTCTCTACGGCGGCTATGCGAGCGCGCACGCGCCGGCCTGGTACAGCGTCGTCAGCTTCACGGTCATGGCGCTCGGATCGTCGATGGTGCTGGCATGCCTTCGCTTCGCCTCAGGCAGCGTATGGCCGGCCGCGCTGATGCACGGGGCGCACAACATCTTCATCCAGGCTGTCCTCGATCCCGTAACGGAAGATACAAGCGGCCTGACGCCGTTCGTGAGCGGCGAATTCGGACTGGGCGTGGCGTTCGCCTATGCGGTCGCGGGTCTTTTCGCCTGGCGCGCGCTGGCGCTCATGCAGCGAGCACGGTCGAGCGGGTGAAGCCTCAGCGCCCGGTCGGCAAATCCTTGAAGGCGACGCCTTTGTCCACCCTCACGTCCTGGGGCAGGCCGAGCACGCGTTCGGCGATGATGTTCTTCAGGATCTCGTCGGTGCCGCCGGCGATGCGCAGGCCGGGCGCCCACATGTAGCCCTGATGGAACGCGGCCTCCATCGGCGCGAGGTCGCCGTCATTGATGATGCCGTAATGGTCCATCGACTCGATGGCGGTGTTGCAGATGTCCATCAGGTGATTGGCGTTGATCACCTTGCCGATCGAGCTTTCCGGGCCCGGCGTCTGGCCGCGCGACAGCGCCGTCATGGTGCGGAACTTGGAGAGCTTGTAGCCCTCCGCCTTGACGATCCAATCGGCGAGCTTCTGGCGAAAGGCTTCGTCCTGCGCAAGCGTGCCCTGGCCGGTCGGCCCCGGCATGGCGCGCGCGAGTTCGAGAATCTCGGCATAGTCCGGCCCGGCCGAGCCGCCGACGGCGAGACGTTCGTTCATCAGCGTGACCAGCGCGACGCTCCAGCCCTGCCCCGGCTCGCCGAGCCGGTTCTTGTCGGACACGCGCACGTCGGTGAAATAGACCTCGTTGAAATCGCGCCCGCCCGAGGCCTGGTGGATCTGGCGCACGTCGACGCCCGGCGCCTTCATGTCGACGATGAACATGGTGAGGCCCTTGTGCTTCTCCACGTCCGGGTTCGTGCGCACCAGCACGATGCCGAAATCGCAGAAGTGCGCGCCGGTGGTCCACACCTTCTGGCCGTTGATGATCCAGTCGTCGCCCTCGCGCACGGCCTTGGTCTTCGAGGCGGCGACGTCGGAGCCCGCGCCCGGTTCGGAGAACAACTGGCACCAGATCTCCTCGCCGCGCAGCGCCTTGGCGACGTAGCGGTTCCTGGTCGCTTCATCGCCGAACGCGATCACCGTCGGCACGCACATGCCGAGACCGATGGCGAAGGGCTGCGAGGGTGCGTCGAACTTCGCTTCTTCCTGATTGAAGATGACCGCATAGATCGGCGGCAGGGCGCGCCCGCCCTGCTCCTTGGCCCAGGTGATGCCGGCGAAACCGGCCTCGGCCTTCTTGCGCTGATACTCCTTCGCCGCCTTCAGATATTCGCCCGGCGAGAGCTTGCGCGAGAGCCGCTCGCTGTCGGCGCCTTTCGGCGTGCAGTTCTTTTCGAGGAACGCGCGGACTTCGGCGCGGAACTTGGCTTCCTCGGGCGTATCGTTGAAATCCATGCGGCCATCTCCCTCACGGCGAAGCTAGGCGCATCCCACCGGCGCCTCAACTGGCGCCGCCAGGGCAAGCGTGCTAATCTTTCTTTAAATGGCCGACACTGCCCGCCTCCATCGCAGGCCCACGACGCTCGACGAGTTTCTCGTCTGGGAAGAGTCCCAGCCGGACAAGCACGAGTTCCGCAACGGCCAAATCCGCATGATGACCGGCGGCACGCTGCGAAACGAGACGATCGCCGGCAACATCTTCGCCGCCCTTCGCGCCAAGCTCAAGGGCGCGCCCTGCCGCGCCTATATGAACAACGCCCGGGTGGCGCTACGCGAAGCCAATGCCGGCTACTATCCTGGCGTGGTGGTCGATTGCGGACCCTATGCGGCCAACGCTCTGGCGGTGAGCAAGCCGACAATCGTGTTCGAGGTGCTTTCGGAAAGCACGCGCAACAGCGACTTTTCCGAGAAGGTCCCCGACTATCGAGATACGGAAAGCATCGTACAGATCGTCCTGGTCGAGCCCGACGAGCAAAAGCTGCACGTATGGACCAAATCAGGCGAGACTTGGCGCCAGACCGAGATCGCCGGCGCGAGGGCGTTGGAGCTGCCCTCGCTGAACGTCGCCCTGGCCTTGGAAGAAATCTACGAAGACGCGTAGCGCGCCGCGGCGCGGGCCTCCTCGGGCGGCGTGTCGTTGAAATCCATCGTACTTGCCCTTCAATGCGCGACGCTGCGCGACATGGTGTTGATGACGACGACGCCGGCCAGGATCAGGCCGATGCCGAACAAGGCCGGCGCGTCGAGCGATTGCCTGAACGCGATCCAGCCGACGAGCGTGATCAGAACGATGCCGGCGCCCGACCAGATCGCATAGGCGACGCCCACCGGCATCGTCTTCAGCGCCAGCGACAGGAGATAGAACGCGCCCGCATACGACGCCGCGGTGACGAGCGAGGGCGCGAGTTCGCGGAAGCCGTTGCTCTGCTTCAGGAACGCCGTGCCGATCACTTCGAGCACGATCGCCAGCGCGAGGTAAAGATAGTGCGCCTGCAGCGTCATGCGGCGTTCCTCTGCTCCAGCCGCTTCACCAGCTTCTCCTTCCACGTCATGGGATTCCCGGCCTGTACGGCAAGCAGCTTGGCGCGGCGGTAGAACAGGTGGCAGTCGACCTCCCAGGTGAAGCCCATGCCGCCATGGGTCTGGATATTTTCCTTGGCGCAGAGATAGTAGGCGTCGGACGCCGCCGCGCGCGCCGCCGCCGCCGCGAACGCAAGTTCGGCCGCTTCGGTCGAGAGCGCCCAGGCGCCGTAATAGGCGTTCGAGCGCGCGACCTCGATCGCCACGTACATGTCAGCCAGCTTGTGCTTGATCGCCTGGAACGAACCGATCGGCCGCGAGAACGCGATCCGGTTCTTGGCGTAGTCGATCGCCATTTCGAGACACGCCTGGCTGCCGCCGACCTGCTCGAACGCGATGAGCACCGCGGCGCGGTCGAGCACCGCTTCCGAAAGCTCCCAGCCCTGGCCGGCGGCGCCGAGGCGTTCGGCCTTGGCGTTCTTGAACTCGAGCCTGGCGTGGCCGCGCGAGGGATCGAGCGTCTTCAGCGTCGTGCGCGTGACGCCCGGCTGGTTCAGATCGACCAGCGCCAGCGACACGCCCTGGCCCTCCTTGGCGACGACGACGGCCCAGTCGGCGCAATCGCCGTCCGTCACCGGGATTTTCACGCCGTTCAGCGTCGAGCCGTCGAACCTGGTCTGGATGCTCGCCGCGGTCGGCGCGCCGGGACCTTCGGACAGCGCAAAGCAGCCGATCGTCTCGCCGCCTGCGACTTTCGACAGGTGCGCCGCCTTCTGCGCGTCGCTCCCCGCCAGCATCAGCGCTTCGGCGAAGAAATAGACCGTCGACGAAAACGGGATCGGCGCCACCGCGCGGCCGATCTCCTCGGCCAGCACGCACAGTTCGAGCCGGCCCAGCCCAAGGCCGCCATGTTCCTCGGGGATCGCCGCGCCCAGCCAGCCCATGTCGGCCACCGCGCGCCAAAGCTCCTTGTCATAGGATTTCGTCGGGTCATCCAGAACGCCGCGCGTCGCCTTCGCGCCGGCCTTCTCCGACAGGAATTTGCGCGCCTGATCCTTCAGGCTCTTCTGGTCGTCGGAAAAATCGAAATTCAAGGTCGTCCTCCCGGACTTATGGTTTGCGCCACCTTAACGCGGCGCGCCGGAGGCGCGAAAGAGTGTCTTGGCGTCAACGCCTCTTCACGAAGGCTAAAGCGAGATGCGCTAGCGTGCGCCCCTTAAAGATCGGGGTGTAGGAACCATGGCGAAGGCGGTCTTTCACAAGGGCCAGCGCGTCTACGTGAAGCCTGTGGCGACGTGGGCGGTGATCGAGAGCGTGAACCCGCAATGGGTCAAAGGCGTCGAGGAGCCGCTGCGCGTCACCTATGACGCCGGCCTGGGGCGCGAATTCCAGGCGCACGAACTGGCGCCCGAAGACCGCGAGCCGGAAAAACCGGACCTGATCGAGACCGAGAACTGGCGCGTGCTGCGCGCGGTGAACCGTCTCTCCGCCGACGCCCGCGATCCGCGCCATCCCAATCCGGGCACGTTCCCCGTGGTTGTGACAGACGAGAAGGACTGGGGCGGCTGGCGCGTGCCGATGGCGGAGTACGAACGCGATCCGGCCCGCGTGGAACATCAGGCGCGCGTCATCGCCAATGCGCTGCGCCTCATGCGGGTCGCCCGCGAACTGATCGAGTTCGCCCAGGACCAGCCGCACGAGACGCCGCGCCATCTGATGGATCTTGCCAAGCAGGCGGAAATGGTGCTCGCCGCCATCTATCATGACGGCGCCCCGCGCAGTGCGGCCGAGAGCTTCGCGGCTGAATAACGCGGATTGAATTTCGCCGCCTGGCGGCTCATGTCAGGGCTTCAGCCGGAGCCTTGACCATGCGCGACGCCGAAGCCGTCACCATCCGTCTCGCGGATTATCAGCCGCCCGCCTATCTGATCGACGAGATCGCGCTCGTCTTCTCGCTGGAGCCGGAGCAGACGCTGGTCGCGGCCAGCAGCCATGTGCGCCGCGCCGGCGCCGAACGCGCGCCGCTGGAGCTGAGCGGCGAGCGGCTCGAGCTGCAGAGCGTCGCCATCGACGGCGTGCAGCTCGACGCCGCGGCCTATCGCGTCGAGCCGGGCAAGCTCGTCATTCTCGATCCGCCCGCCCGGTTCAGGCTCGACATCGTCACCCGCATCTCGCCGGCGACGAACACGCACCTCGAAGGCCTCTACATGTCCGGCGGCCGCTTCTGCACGCAATGCGAAGCGGAAGGCTTCCGCGCCATCACCTATTATCTCGACCGCCCCGACGTGCTGGCGCGCTTCGCCGTGCGCATCGAGGCCGACAAGGCCGCCTACCCCACGCTGCTCTCCAACGGCAATCCGGTCGAAAGCGGCGACATGGAGGACGGCCGGCATTTCGCCGTCTGGGTCGATCCGCACCCGAAGCCCGCCTACCTGTTTGCGCTCTGCGCCGGCGAATACGAGTCGATCCACGACGCGTTCGTCACCCGGAGCGGGCGCAAGGTCGCGCTCGGCGTCTATGTCGACCCCGGCGATTCCGAGCGGGCGCGCTACGCCATGGATGCGCTCAAGCGTTCGATGACGTGGGACGAAGAGGCGTTCCAGCGCGAATACGATCTCGACGTGTTCAACATCGTCGCCGTGCGCGACTTCAATTTCGGCGCGATGGAGAACAAGGGCCTCAACATCTTCAACTCGTCGCTGATCCTGGCCGACGCCGAGACCGCCACCGACGCCGACTTCGAAGCGATCGAGGCCGTGGTCGGCCACGAATACTTCCACAACTGGACCGGCAACCGCATCACCTGCCGCGACTGGTTCCAGCTCTGCTTGAAGGAAGGGCTCACCGTCTATCGCGAGCAGGAATTCTCCGCCGACCAGCGCTCGCGGCCGGTACAGCGCATCAAGGACGTGAAGCGGCTGCGCGCGCGCCAGTTCGGCGAGGATGCGGGCCCGCTGGCGCATCCGGTGCGGCCGTCGAGCTACCAGAAGATCGACAACTTCTACACCGCCACCGTCTACGAAAAGGGCGGCGAAGTGATCCGCATGCTGAAGCGGATCGTCGGCAAGGACGCGTTTGAGCGCGGCATGCAGCTCTATTTCGAGCGCCGCGACGGCACGGCCTCCACGGTCGAGGACTTCATCGGCTGCTTCGAGCAGGCGTCGGGCCGCAAGCTCGACGACTTCATGCGCTGGTACGAACAGGCCGGCACGCCGGCGCTGAAAGTGCGCGGCGCCTACGACGCCGCGACCAGAAGCTACGAACTCACCATCAGCCAGCGTATTCCGCCCACGCCGGGTCAGAACGTGAAGCAGCCGGTTCCGATCCCGCTCGAAATCGGCTTCATCGCGCCGGACGGCGCCATCGTCGCCGCCAAGATCGAAGGCGATGCGATCTCGCGCCTGCAACATCATGTCGTCGTCACCGAAGCGGAGACGACGCTGCGCTTCAGCGACGTGATGGAAGAGCCGATCCCGTCGGTGCTGCGCGGCTTCTCCGCGCCGGTGGCGCTGGACGATGGCCTCGGCGTCGAGCAGCGGCTGGCGCAAATGGCGCACGATCCGGACGCGTTCACGCGCTGGGAGGCCGGCCAGACCATCGCCCGCGCCATCATGCTGGGCGACGTCAAGGACGCCGCGCCGGCGCTCGCCAAGGCGCTTGGCCGCGAACTCGACCGCGCCCAGGAAGACCCGGCGTTTGCGGCGCTCGCCCTGCGCCTGCCCGATCTGAACGAACTCATCCTCGCCGCGGCGGCGCCGGACCCGGAACAGCTGTTCGCGGCGCGCGAGGAGCTGCGCCGCACGGCGGCGACGGCGCTGCGCGGCCGGCTGGAGCCGCTCGCGCGCGCGCCGAGCGAAGTCCCGTTCTCGCCAAGCGCCGAGGCCGCCGGCCGGCGCGCGCTCAAGGCCGCCGCGCTCGACCTGCTGGCCGCGCTCGGGCCGCAACAGGCGCAGAGCTTCGCCGACGCCTTCGACAGCGCCCGCAGCATGACCGAGACGATCGCCGCGCTCGAAGCGATGGGCGCCTCGGGCGCGGACGGCTTCGACGATGCGCTGACGCGCTTCTACCAACGCTGGAGCGCCAATCCGCTGGTGATCGACAAGTGGTTCGCGGTGCAGGCGTCCGCGCCGCGGCCCGACGCGCTGGCGCGCGCGGAACGGCTGCGCGCCCATCCGGACTTCAACCTGAAGAACCCGAACCGGGTGCGCTCGCTCGCGGCGGCGTTCGCGATGCGCAATCCGCGCGCGTTCCATGCCGCCGACGGCGGCGGCTATCGTTTCCTCGCCGGGCTGGCGGAACAAATCGATCCGCTGAACCCGGCGCTGGCGGCGCGGTTGCTCACAGCTTTCGAATCGTGGAAGCGATTCGATGCCGGGCGTCAAGCGCACGCCAAGGCGGCGCTCGAACACCTGGCCGCGTTAACGAATTTGTCCAAGAACACCCGCGAAATGGTTGAACGCACTCTGGCCTGAGTCTTTTGGGCGACACTTCCCGGCCGCGCGCGGCTGAGAATCAGCGCGCGGCTCGACAGGGTGTTTAATCCCTCGTTACGATTTGCGTTCTTCGAGATTCCGAACGGCGATTCGGGGCGGCCGGGAAATCTTCGTGTCGAACACTGCAGCATATGACGAACCCGGCGCCGCCGGACCTGCGTCGCAGGACAAAGCCGGCCGGCCGTTCATGGCGCTGGTGGCCCTGTTCGTGCTCGCGTTCGGCCTCGCCACCGGCGCGCAGATCAAACGCTACATCGACGACGCGGCGGAGACCACGATCGCCGCGCAAGCATCGACGGCGGCGCTGATCGCCGAGCGCGTCAACGCCAACCTGGCGATCGCCGCCGGCGCCGCCACCGGCGCGGCGGAGCTTGCGCGCACCGGCGGCGGCGACGTCGTCTCGCTCGCGAACGCGGCGGCGCACACATCCCCGGCGACGGCGGCCGCCGTCATCGGTCCCACCGGCGCGATCGAAGCCATCACCGACGCCCAATACAGGGCGCTCGCCATCGCCGCCGCCCAAGCCGCCGGCGACGAGCAATTGTGGACCGGCGCGCCCGACATGGGCGAACTCGCGACCACGCCTGCGATCGTGCGCCGCCTCGGCGACCGCCGTATCGTCACCATCATCGACCCCGCGCGCCTGCTGCCGGAGCTGGCGCCGGCGGCGCGCGTGCTGATCGCCTCGCCCTCGGGCCACATCTTCTACGCCTCGCCCGCGCTGCAGTCGGCCGGCCCACGCGCCCAGCAGCAGGTGCTGGCCGCTGCGCGCGCCAACGGCGCCGGCGCGCTGATCGAGGACGGCGCCGGCGCCGCCTGGGCCGCCGCCGAGGCGAACGTGCAGCTGGGCGGCTTCCGCGTCATGGCGGCCTCGCCGGCGCCGAACGGCATGTCGCTGCTGCTGCGCGCCTTGCTGCAATACGCCCTGATCGCGGCCGCGCCGCTGGCGGCGATGGGCGTGCTCTATCTGCTGATGCGCCAGAACGCGCAGCGGGCGCGGCTGGCCGAAGCCGAGGCCGTGCGCGCGGAAACGCACTTCCGCATCGCCGCCGACGGCGCCAAGGTCGGCGTGCTCGAATGGCGCCCCGGCGCCGACGAAGTGCAGCTCAGCGAACAGGCCGCGCGCCTGCTCGGCGCGCCGCGCGACACGATCAGCCTGCGCGAACTGTTGGAGCTGATCGTCAGCGAGGATCGCTTCGGCGTCGACGAGGAATTCCGCCGCGCACGCCAGTCGGGCCTGCTGGACGCGCGCTTCCGCGTCAGCCGCGCCGGCGGGCTGGCCTGGATCGAGGCGCGCGGCGCGGCGGTGGAGGACGCCAGCGGCCGCGCCGAGACGCGCCTGTTCGCCACCGTCATCGACGCCACCCAGCGCCACGAGGCGGAAGCCCGCGTCACGCGGCTCGAGCGCCAGCTGCGCGCGGCGATCGACAACTTCTCCGGCCCGTTCGCGCTCTGGGATTCGCGCAAGCGCCTGCTGCTGTGGAACCAGAGCTTCGCCGTGGCCTTCAAGCTCGGGCCCGACATGCTGCGTCCGCGCGCGTCGTATGAAGCCATCGCCGCCGCCTCGACGCCGGCGATCCGGCGCGAGAAGCACGATCCGAGCAATCCGGACGTGCGCGTGATCGAACTGGTCACCGGCGAATGGCTGCACGTGGTCGAACGCCGCGCCGCCGACGGCGGGGTGATCACCGTGGGCGTCGACATCACGCCGCTGAAACGCAAGGAAGAAGAACTCGCCCGCAACGAACGGCGCCTCTCCGACGCGCTGACGCGCGCCGAAAGCCAGGAGTACCGGATCAAGGCGCTGGCGCGCGAAGCGCACGAGGAACGCCAGAAGGCGGAGGAAGCCAGCCGCGCCAAGTCGACCTTCCTCGCCAATATGAGCCATGAGCTGAGGACCCCGCTCAACGCCGTGATCGGCTTCTCCGAGATCATGGCGAAGGAATTGTTCGGCCCGATCGGCAACGATCAATACAAGCAGTACGCCAGCGACATCTTCGACAGCGGCAACCACCTGCTCGAACTGATCAACGACATCCTCGACATGGCCAAGATCGAGGCCGGCAAGCTGACGCTGAGCCCGCGCCCGCTCGATCCGAGCGTCGCCATCGACCAGGCGGTGCGGCTGACCAAGCGCAAGGCGGAAGAAAAAGGCCTCTCGATCGTCGTCGACGCCGACGAACTGCCGGAGATCGAGGCGGATCATCGCGCGGTGAAACAGATTCTGCTGAACCTCCTATCCAACGCCGTGAAGTTCACCGACCAGGGCGCGATCATGGTGCACGCCCGCGCCAATGCGACGTCGCTGACGCTGCGCGTGGTCGACACCGGCTGCGGCATCCCGCCGGACCACCTGCCGCGGCTGGCGCGCCCGTTCGAGCAGGTGGAAGCCGAACTCACGCGCAACAATCACGGCACCGGCCTCGGTCTTGCGCTCACCAAGTCGCTGGCGGAAATGCACGGCGGCAAGCTCTCGATCCAGAGCGAAGTGGGCCGCGGCACGATCGTGACGGTGGTGCTGCCGCGCACGTTCGGCGGCCAGCGCGACATCCCCCCGGAAGCGACCGCGGCCGAGTAGGCGCGGCGTCCGCCCGGAGCTTTAAAGCAGCGCGCGCGCCCCTATGGACCGCCGGCGTCCCGCCGGCCTGCGCGATGCTTCAACCCGAGTCATTCCGGACGCGCGGAGCGCGATCCGGAACCCAGGGCAAACAATGTACCGGCGGCGCATACGCGCCTCCGCCCGGAATGACTCGCTGGCTTGCAAGCGAAGGCGCAGGGCGGCGGGGCACCGGCGGTCCATAGGGGCGGCGCTTCAGCGGCGTAGCGGCTGCTTTCCGTCGCCCAGCGGTCCGATGATCGCGATAAAGTCAGCCCGGATGGCGGCCTGGACCGCTCGGACCTTGGCGTCCAGCGCCTCGAAATCGGGATCGCCCGACAAAGCGGCGAGACGCGGGGGCAAAGGCGGGGGCGCGTCCAGCGGATTGAACTCGCCGCCGATGCAGATGCGCAGCATGTGCTGGAGATCGCTCCACAAGCGCCAGCCCGCGCGAAGCCGCGCGCAGACGGCCGCGTCGAGCTTGCCGGCGCGCGCCAGCCGCGCAAGCGCCTCGCCCGTGTTCGGCGAGAGCGCTTCGGGCGCCTCGGCGGCGTGCGCCAGCTGCAGCGCCTGGGCGATGAACTCGACGTCGACGAAGCCGCCGGGCGCGAGCTTCAGGTCCCACTCGGACTTCGCGCCGCGCTCGCGCTCCATGCGTCCGCGCATCTCGGCGACGTCGGCGAACACTTTTTGCGCGTCGCGCGGTTGAGCGAGCGTCGCGCGGGCGATTGCCGCGACGCGCGCGCTCAGCGCCGCATCGCCGGCCACAGGGCGAAGCCGCGTCAGCGCCTGCAGCTCCCAGGTCCAGGCCTCCTCAGCGTAGTAGCGCTCGAACGACGAGAGCCGCACCGCGACGGGACCTTTCGAGCCCGAAGGCCGCAGCTTGGCGTCGATGTCGTAGAGCGATCCTTCTTCGGTCGGCGCCGACAGCGCGCTGATGAGGCGCTGCGTCATGCGGGTGTAGAACTCGCTCGCGTTCGCGGCCTCGCCCGGCGCGTCGTAAACGAGCATCAGATCGAGGTCGGCGCCTTCGGCCAGCTCGCGCCCGCCGAACTTGCCCAGCGCCAGCACCGCAAACGCGCCGGGCTGCGGCCCGTCGCGCCGCTCCACCTCCGCCAGCGCGGCCTCCGCCATCGCCGCGACGCAGGCCTCCGCCAGCTCCGCCTGCGCCGCGCCCGCCTCGGCCGCGTCGGCCTGGCCTTCCAGCACCTGCACGTCGATGCGGAACGCCTCTTCGCGCTGAAAGCGGCGCGCCGCGTTCAAGCGCTGCTCGAACGTCTCGGCGATCGAGAGCCGCTCCGCCAGTTCCGCGCGATAGAGCCCCGGCGCGTCCTGGGCCAGGGGAACGGCGAAGCGCGGCTCGATCAGCGCATCCAGCAAGGCCGGCCGCTGCGCCAGCTTGTCGGCGAGGCGCGGCGCCAGGCTCAGGATGCGCGCGAGCAGATCGAGCAGCGCCGGGCGCGCCTCCAGCAGCGCCAGCACCTGCACGCCCGCCGTCAGCGCCGCAAAGAACGACGCGAACCGCGCGAACGCCTGGTCCGGATCGCCGGCGCCGGCGAGCGCGCGCAGCAAGCGCGGCGTCAGGCGCGTCAGCTGTTCGCGCGCGCGTTCCGAGCGCATGGCGCGAATGCGGCCGTGGTGCCAGCCGCGGACGGTCTGGCTGACGAACGCCGCCTGCTTGAAGCCCAGCTGCCCGATCGTGCGCAGCGTCTCGGGATGATCCTCGACGCCGGTGAAGATGAGGCTGCCGAGCGGATCGGCGAGGCTTTCGCCGCGGCCGAACAATTGGTGATCGATGTCGGAGACGATTTTGCGGCGCTCGACCAGGGCTGCATCGAAGGCGGCGAGATCGGCGAAGCCGGCCAGGGCGGCCACGCGCGCGCGCGCGTCGGGATCGGCGGGAACGCGATGGGTCTGCGCATCCTCCAGCATCTGGATGCGGTGCTCGACCTCGCGGAAGAACACGTAGGCCTCGCTCAGCGCATCGCGCGCGCTTTCCGAAATGGCGCCCGCCGCCGTGAGCGCTTCGAGCGCGCGCAGCGTGCGCGGCTCGCGCAGGCGCCGGTTGCGCCCGCCGAGGATGAGCTGCTGCGTCTGCGCGAACAGCTCGATGTCGCGGATGCCGCCGCGCCCGAGCTTCACGTCGAACACCGGATCGCCGAGTTCGGCGCTCTTATGGGCGGAAAGGATCTGCCGCTTGATCGACTGCACGTCCTCGACAGCGGCGAAGTCGAGGTGCTTGCGCCAGATGAACGGCTCAAGCGAGCCCAGGAATGCGCGTCCGCAGACGCAATCGCCGGCGGCGGCGCGCGCCTTGATGAAGGTGGCGCGCTCCCAGTTCTGCCCCAGCGTCTGGTAATAATGCTCCGCCGAGGCGATCGAGACGGCGACCGGCGTCGAGCCGGGATCGGGACGCAAGCGCAAGTCGGTGCGGAAAACGTAGCCGTCGACCGTCACTTCCTCCAGCGCCCGCACCAGCGGCGCAACCAGGCGCACGGCGACGACGCGCGGCTCGCGCGCCTTCGACTGCGCCAGGCGCTCGGCGTCGAAGAACACGGAGAAATCGATGTCGCTGGAATAGTTGAGTTCGCCCGCGCCCATCTTGCCCATGGCGATCAGCGTCAAGCCGGGAATGGGGCCTTCGTCCTCGCCGCCTGCGCCGACTTCGATGTCGCCGCGGGCGGCGCTCTCGCGCACGGCCAGCGCCAGCGCGGCGCGGAGCGAAGCGTCGGCGAAATCGGTCAGCACGCCGGTGACGCGCTCGAGCGGCCAGAGCTTGGCCAGGTCGGCCAGCGCCGTCGCCAGGTGGAGCGCGTCCTTGGCGCGGCGCAGCGCGCGCATCGCCTCGTCAAGCGGTGGCGGATCGGCGGCGATCGCGTTGGCGGTTTCGACGGCCTCGCGCACGCGGCGCTCGGCCCATTCGGCGTCGGCGCCTTCGAGCAGATCGGCGCGGCGCTCGATCAGGCGCCGCAGATAGGGGGCGCACTCATACGCCGCAGCGGCCGCGCCGCTCCACGGCGCGTGCGCCACCGCATCCGGCGCAGAACCGCGCGCGAGCGCAGGGCCGACCCGCCGCATCTACGCCGCCGCCGGCAGAACGAGCGCCGCGCCCAGGCCTCTGCCGCCCTGTGCATTGCTCAAACCGTCGCGCAGATGCAGCCCGCCCTTGTGCAGACGCGCGACCGCGGCGACGAGGCTCAAGCCCAGTCCCGCGCCCGGCGACGAGCGCGCGCTTTCCAGCCGCACGAACCGTTCGAGCACGCGATCGCGGTCGGCCGGGGGAATGCCGGGGCCGTCGTCCATCACCGCGATCTCGATGCGCCCGTCCGGCCTGCGTACGGCGGTGAGTTCGATGCGGCCGCCTTCGGGCGTGTATTTCAAGGCGTTCTCGACCAGGTTCGACACCGCCTGGGTGAAAAGTCCAGGCTCGCCGTTCACTTTGAGCCCCTCTGCGATTTCGCCGCGCAGCGTGCGTCCCTGTTCTTCGGCGGCGGGCTCGTAGAACTCCACCAACTCGCGCAGCACGTCGCTCGCATCGATGCGTTCGAAACGCCAGTTGGGATTGCTCTCGACCCGCGCGAGCTTCAGCACGGCCGCGAACATGTCGAGCAGGTTGTCGGCTTCTTCCAGCGCCTTGCGCAGCGCTTCGCGGTCGTTGCCGCTGTGCTCCGGCGCCTCCAGGGCCGATTCCAGCTTCTGGCGGAAACGGGTGAGCGGGGAGCGCAGATCGTGCGCGATGGCGTCGCCGGCCGTGCGCGACACCTGCATCAGCCGCTCCAGCCGGTCGAGCATCGCGTTCATCGCCTCGGCGAGTTCGTCGAACTCGTCGCCTTCGCCGCGCACCGGGGCCCGCCGCTTCAGATCGCCGGCCATGACGTCGCGCGCGGTGGACGCCAGCGCCTCGACCCGGCGCGAGGCGAGCCAGGAAGCGATGAGCCCGCTCGCGACCGAGAGGATCACGCCGAGAATGGCGACTGTCCAAAGCACGCGGGTGATGCGGCCGGTGATGACGGCGCTGTCGCCGAGGTCGCGCGCGACCAGCAGGATCGGCCCGTTGAGCAGCCGCCCGACCTGTCCGCGCGCGCGCGAACGCTGCGCCACGCCTTCGGAATCCGTGGTCTCGAAGCTGAAATCGACCCGCTGCACGCTGTCGCGGGGCATCGCCGGCAATTGCTGGAAGTCGCCGGTGATGACGGCGCCGTTGCTTTCGGCCAGCACATAGAGCAGCGGCCCCTGACGGGCCGCGCGCTCCACCACTTCCTGGTTCAGCCGGCGGATGCCGCCTTCGGCATAGGCGCGTTCAAGCGCGGCGTATTCCTGGTCGGCCAGAATGTCGGAATCCGCCACCAGCTGGCCGATGGTGGCGAAATAGACGTAGACGAGCAGGGCGACGACGAACACCAAGACGACGCCGGCCTGCGCCAGGGCAAGCCGGAACGTCGTGGTGCGAAGGAGCGCGAGGCTTGGCCTCATGCCTCCAGTCGATAGCCCGATCCCCGCACCGTGTGCAGCAGCGATTGTGCGAAATCGCGGTCGATTTTCGAGCGCAGGCGCGAGATGTGCACGTCGATCACGTTCGTTTGCGGATCGAAATGATAATCCCAGACGTTTTCGAGCAGCATCTTGCGCGTCACCGTCTGGCCGGCGTTGCGCATCAGGTACTCCAGCAGCCGGAATTCGCGCGGCTGCAGATCGAGCTTCTTGCCGCCGCGCTTCACCGTCCGCGCCAGCAGATCCATTTCGAGATCGCCGACCTGGAGGCGCGTCTGCACGTCGCGGTCGCGCCCATGCCAGAGCGCGCGCACGCGGGCGAGCAATTCGCGGGTCGAGAACGGCTTGCCGAGATAGTCGTTGGCGCCGGCGTTGAGGCCTTCGACGCGGTGATCCTCATCGTGCAGCGCCGAGAGGATCAGCACCGGCGTCGACACGCCCTGCTCGCGCAATTCCTTCACGACCGAGACGCCGAGCTTCTTCGGCAGCATCCGGTCGAGAACGATCACGTCATAGCCGCCATTGGCGGCCATCGCCTGGCCCTGCTCGCCGTCGCTCGCGACCTCGACGTCGTGTTCATCGGCTGCGAGCGAGGCGCGCAGGTTTTTCGCCATGTCGGCGTCGTCCTCCACCAAGAGCACGCGCATGCCGTCCCTCCTCAACGTTCTGCGACATCCACCGCAACGAAGCCCCGCCCGCCCCGCGTTCCGACCTGCAACAGGATCGGCCGGTTGGCGCGCTGCGCCGCTTCGGCCGCATTCGCCAGTTCCTGCGGCGTGCGCACCGCGCGCTGATCCGCCTGCAGGATCGCATCGCCGACATTGATGCCCTTCTGAGCCGCATCGCTCGTCGGCTCGATCGCCGTGACCACGAGCCCCGCTTCGTTGGCCGCAAGGCCGAGCCGGGTGCGGTCCTCGCCCGTCAGCGGCCGCACCGAAAGCCCCAGCGAGCTTTGCGCGACGCCGGCGCCGTCCTGCGCGGGCGGCGACGGCGGCGCAGCGTTCGGCGCCGCCGCCGCGGCGAGCTGCTGCTCGGAGGGGCGCTCCTGCAAGCGCATGTTCAGCGTGCGGCGCTGGCCGTTGCGCAGCACCTCGATGCGCGAGTTCTGGCCGATCGGCGTCGCGCCGACGCGGCGCGTCAGGTCGCGGCTGTCCTCGACGCGCTCGCCGTTGAAGGTGAGGATGACGTCGCCCTGCTGGATGCCGGCGCGCGCGGCCGGACCGTCCGGCACCACCGTCGCCACCAGAGCCCCGCGCGGCTCGTCGAGGCCGAGGCTGCGGGCGATGTCGGCGTCGAGCGCCTGGATCGAAACGCCGATCCAGCCGCGGGTGACGCGGCCGCTGCGTATGATCTGGTCGACGACCTGGCTCGCCGTGTTGGCCGGAATGGCGAAGCCGATGCCGACATTGCCGCCGGTCGGGGAGAAGATCAGCGTGTTGACGCCGATCACGTTGCCGGCGAGGTCGAAGGTCGGGCCGCCCGAGTTGCCGCGGTTGATCGGCGCGTCGATCTGCATGTAGTCGACATAAGCGGAGGTGCCGGCGTCGCGGCGGCCCATCGCCGAAACGATGCCCGCCGTCGCCGTGCCTTCGAGGCCGAACGGGTTGCCGACGGCGACGACCCAATCGCCCACGCGCACGTGGCTGGCGTCGTCGAACGTCACGTACGGAAAGCGCCCGCCGCCGCGCACGCGCAGCACGGCGATGTCGGTGGCTTCGTCGGAGCCGACGACGTCGGCCTGCAGTTCGCGGCCGTCGCTGGTGCGGACGGTGATTTCCTCCGCGCCCTCGACCACGTGATGGTTGGTGACGACGGTGCCGTTCTGGTCGACGAAGAAGCCCGAGCCGAGCGATGTCGGCGCCGGCCCCGGACGGCCGGGGCGGCCGCGGAAAAATTCCTCGAACCCGGGCGGCAGCCCTTCGGGCAGCTGCTGGCGCGCGGCGTCCGGCCGCTGGCGCACCGAGATCGACACCACCGCCGGACTCACCCGCTCGATCAGGTTGGCGAAACTCATCGGCGCGCCGTTGGGCGGCGCGACCGCGCTGGGATTGATCTCCTGAGCGCTCGTCAGCGGCGCCATGGTGAACCCGGCGAACAGGGCCAGGGCGCTCCCGCCGGCGATCGCGATGCGGCGAAGGTATTTCATCGAAGCTGCGTCAGTCATTTAGACCCTCAGGTGAACCCGATAATTGGAGGCTTAGCCCGGAGCGGTTGCAAGCCTTTTAGATAATCAGCTTAGGGCCGGTTAAGGACCGTTTGGGGCAAAGTTGGGATGAATTGAGCCTGTTCCCAGCGGCTTTTTTGCGACGGAGCCGGCCCGGCCGCGACCAATCGGCAATCCGGGGCGAGGCTCAGCGCTCGCTCTCTTCGGGCGTGAGTTCCCCTGGCTTGGCGCCGGCCCGGCGGACGCCGAAAAGCGCCATGAGCCCGAAAGCCGCCAGCAGCGCCGGAGCCGCCCACAGCAGCCAGGTGCGGCTGTCCACCGGCGGACGGAACAGGACGAAATCGCCATAGCGCTGGCGGAAATAGTCGCGGATCTCGGCGTCGCTGTCGCCGGCGGCGATCCGCTCGCGCACCAGGCGGCGCATATCCACAGCGATGTCGGCGGTCGATTGCGCGATCGGCTCGTTCTCGCACTGGACGCAGCGGATTTCGGCGTCGAGCGCGCGCGCGCGCGCCTCCTGCGCCGGATCGGCCAGCACGGCGGGCGCCATCGCGGCGACGATCAGAGCGGCGAGGCTCACAGCTTCATCCTCCGCCGCCGCGCCAAGGCGATCAAGCTCAGCACGCCGCCCGCCGCCATCATCAGCGCGCCGATGAAGATCAGATGCACCAGCGGATTGTGGTAAAGCCGGACCGACCAGGCGCCCGGCCGGTCGCGCACCGCATCGCCGAGCGCGAGGTAGAGATCGCCGTCGAGACCGGAGCGGATGCCGACTTCGGTGGTCGGCATCGGCGAGGTCGGATAGAAGCGCCGCTCGGCGGACAGCGGGAAGGCGGCGCCCCGGCGCTCGATGCGGAAATTGGCGCGGTTGGCGGAATAGTTCGGCCCTTCGGCGCCGACCACGTCGAGCAGCGTCACCCGCCAGCCGGCGAAGTCGACGCCGTCGCCGGGCGCCATCTCCGCCGCGCGCTCGCTGCGGAACGCGGTCTCGGCAATGGCGCCCACCGTCAGCACGCCGGCGCCGACATGGGCGAGGCTCATCGACCACACCGCCAGCGGCAACAGCGCAAGCTTCGCGCCGAACCGGCCCTCGCCGCGCTGCAGCCGCACCCAAAGATAGATCAAGCCGCCCGCGATCAGCCACACGCCGAGCGCAAGCCCAATCGCCGGCGCGACGCGCCAGCCGGACAGCGCCAGCGCCCCCAGCAAGGTCGCGACGGCAAGCGCGGCGGCGGGCGCAAGCCTGAGCAGCGCCGCGCGCATATCGCCTACGCGCCAGGTGAGCATCGGCCCAAGCGGCAGCAGCAGAAACAGCACGCCGATCAGCGGCGCGACCGTGCTGTTGAAGAAGGGCGGGCCGACGGAGATCAGCCCGCCGCCCGCGGCCTCCACGATCAGCGGATAGAGCGTGCCGATCAGCACGACGCCGGCCGCGACCGCGAGACCGAAATTATTCCACACTAGCATGCTCTCGCGGCTCACCGCCGCGAAGCCGGACGGCTGCGCCAGCTTCGGCGCGCGCCACGCATAAAGGCCGAAGCCCGCGCCCATGGCGATCAGCAGCAGCGCCAGCATGGCGATGCCGCGCGTGGGGTCGACGGCGAACGCATGCACGGAGGTGAGCACGCCGGAGCGCACCAGGAAGGTGCCGAGAATGGCGAGGCCGAAGCCCATGATCGCGAGCAGGATGGTCCAGCCCGCAAGCGAACCGCGCCGTTCGGTGACGATCGCCGAATGCACCAGCGCGGCGGCGACGAGCCACGGCATGAAGCTCGCGTTCTCGACCGGGTCCCAGAACCACCAGCCGCCCCAGCCGAGTTCGTAATAGGCCCAGTAGGAGCCGACGCCGATGCCGACGGTGAGAAACGTCCACGCCGCCAGCGTCCACGGCCGCAGCGCCCTGGCCCAGGCTTGGTCCGCCTTGCCTTCGATCAGCGCGGCGATCGCCAGCGAGAACGGCACGCTGAGGCCGACATAGCCGAGATAGAGCAGCGGCGGATGCGCCACCAGCGCCGGGTCCTGCAGCAGCGGATTGAGGCCGGCGCCCATCATCGGCGCGGGATCGAGCCGCGCGAACGGCGGCGACATGAACAGCGTGTAGATCAGCGCGCCCGCAGTCACCAAGCCCTGCACGCCGACGCTGCGCGACCACAGCCCCAAGCTCTGGCCGCCGCGCGTCGAGGCGAGAATGGCGCCGAACAGCGCCGACACCGTGCACCACAGGAGCATCGAGCCCTCGTGGTTTCCCCACGCGCCGGCGATCTTGTACATCAGCGGCTTGTCGACGTGCGAATTCGCGGCGACCACGGCGACGGAGAAGTCCGACTGCACAAATACGGCGATGAGGCAGGCGAAGGCGAGAACGCACAACGCCGCCGCCGCCTGCGCCATCGCCGCCGTCGCCGCCGCGCGCGAGTCGCGGTGCGAGGCGGTGAGCCCCATCGCGCCTTGCGCGAGGCTCAACACAAGCGCCAGCGCCGCCGCGAACGCGCCGATCTCCGCAATCATGAGCGACCGCCCTCTTGGACCGCCGGCGTCTCGCCGGCGAACCGTTGCAGCACGCGAAAACCGCGCCGGCGAGGACGCCGGCGGTCCAAGAGGCGCATCACTGCCCCTTCCACTCGCCGCGCTCCTTGATCGCTTCGGCGACCTCGCGCGGCATGTAGGTTTCGTCGTGCTTGGCGAGCACACGCTCGGCCTCGAACGCGCCGCCGGGCGTCCACACGCCCTCGGCCACCACGCCCTGGCCTTCGCGGAAGAGGTCCGGCAACAGGCCCGCATAGCGCACGTCGACCTGCGCCGCGCCATCGGTGACGGCGAAGCGCATCGCTCCGTCGGAGTCTCGGCGTAGCGTGCCTTCGACCACCAGGCCGCCCAGCCGCACGCGCTGGCCCGCCTGCGCCTTCTCCGCAAGCTCGGACGGCGCAACGAAGAAGGTCACGGAATCGCGCAGGCCCACGAACGTCAGCGTGGCGGCCAGCACCAGCACCGCGCCCGCCGCCGCGATCGTCATCAAACGCTGGTCACGCCTGCGCATGTCAGTCTCCCGTGCTCATGCGCCGCGCCATGTCGCGCCGCGGATCGTCCGGCGACATGCGCGCGAGCGCTTCGGCCCAGAGCCTGCGCGCGTCCGCCTCGCGGTTCTGCTCCATCGCCGCCATGGCCTGGTAGATCCACGGCGCGGGATCGTCGCTGCGCGCCGCGGCCTGCTGGAACAGCGCGACGGCTTCGGGCGAAACCTGTCCGTTGTTGACGGCGACCAAGGCGCGGCCCAGGCCCATCAGCGCTTCCGGCAATTCGGGATCGCGCCGCAGCGCCGCATCGAACGCGCGCGCCGCTTCGTCGGCGCGGCCGACGCGCAGCAGCACCTGGCCGCGATACAGGTGCGGCAGCGGATCGTCGGGATGCTCGCGCGCCGCTTCGCCGAGGATGGCGAGCGCTTCGTCCGCCGTGAACGTGGTGGGATCGCGCTCCTTCAGCGCTTCGAGCCGCTGGGCGTAGGCCGCGCCCGGCAGGTCCGGGCGCCCGACAGCGAGATAGACGCCGAGCCCGGCCAGAATGACGACAAGCGCCGTCGCCAACGCCGGACGCGCCGAGTGCGCCCCGCCGCCCGCACGGCGGTAAGCGCGCAACACCCAGAACGCCGCCGCAGCAGCGAGCAGCGCGCCGATCAACAGCACTGTGAGAGAGGTCCACACGGGAACGGTCCCTAGCCTTGTTTGCGCCGCCGCGAAATCCGTTCGGACGCCGCAGCCGCGTCAGTCCGTAGCAGGCAGACGGAGCCGGGCTTTGAGCCCGCCTAATTCCCCGCGCTCGAACAGCAGTTCCCCGGCATAGAGATCGACCGTCTCCTTCAGGATCGAGAGGCCCAGGCCCTGGCCGGGCGCGGCTTCGTCGAGCCGGGCGCCGCGCGCCATGACGCGGGCGAGATCGGCGTCGGAGAGGCCCGGCCCGTCGTCCTCCACCACGATCTCGAACAGGCCGTTGCTCTCGAACGCGGGCAGCAGGCGCACGATCACCTGGCTGCGCCCGTACTTGCAGGCGTTGTCGATCAGGTTCGCGGCCATTTCGAGCAGGTCTTCGCGCTCGCCGCGGAACGTCACGTCGCCTTCCGCCTCGATCGCGATGTCGATCGGCTTCTGGGCGTCGTATTTCTGCTCCATCATGAAAACGAGGTCTTCGAGGTTCTGCAGCACCGGCGTGCGGTAGGCGATGGTCGCATCCTGCGCATCGGCGCGGGCGGCGACGCGCGCACGGCGAAGCTGGCGTTCGACGAAGCTCTCCATCTCGTCGATCGAGGCTTTCATCACCGCGTCCTCGGCGCCGGCGTGGGCGGCGTTCTTCAACACCGCGATCGGCGTTTTCAGCGCGTGCGCCAGATTGCCGACGTGGCGGCGCGCCCGCTCGACCACTTCGCGGTTGTGATCGACCAGCGCGTTAAGCTCCTGCGCCACCGGCTGCAACTCGGCCGGGTACTCTCCCGTCAGCCGCTCGGCGCCGCCGCGGCGGACGCTGGCGATGTCGCGGCGCAGTTCGCTCAGCGGTTCAAGCCCGATCCGCACCTGCAAGAGCGTCGCCGCCGCCACCATCAGCGCGCAGAACGTCACGAACACCGCAAACGCCACGCCGACGAGATTCGCCGCCGGCGCCAGGATCGAACGCGTCGCGACAGCCACGACGAAGAGATAGCGCCCCTCGATGTCCGGAATCTGCACCACGCGCGCGAACACGCGCATCTGCTCCTCGTCCGGGCCTTCGATGGTGAGGAAATGCGGCCGGCCGCTGGCTTCGGGCGCGGCGATCTGCGCGAGCGTCTTCGGATCGAACTCGACGCCCTCGTCGAACAGGGACGGCGAGATCACCTGGATCAGCGCCGAGCCGTCGTCGTCGAGGCGCGCGACCTGGTAGTAGCGGCCGCTCAGCGGCTGCAGGTAGCGGGGATCGTAGGGAAGATCGCGCAATGCGATCTCGCCGGACAAGCCGGGGCCGGCATTGGCGATCAGGTTGTCGGCCACGGTTTCCAGTTCGGGGTCGATCAGCAGCCGGGTGAGCTGGCGGTTGAACTGGTCGTGGGCGATGACGCCGACGGCGACGAGGCCGATCACGCTTGTCGCCGCAATCGTCACCAGGCGCGCCGCCAGCGAGCGCCGGATCAGCTCGCGGAAGCGGTCGAAGAAGCCGCCGGACGCAGCCGTCACTGCTGTTCCGCGGGATCGACCAGCCGGTAGCCCAAGCCTTTCTCGGTGATGATCCGGTTGGAGCCGATCTTGCGGCGCAGAATGCCGATGAACACCTCGATCGTGTTCGAATCCCGCTCGTGGTCCTGGGCGTAGATCTTCTCGGTCAGCTCGGCGCGCGAAACGATGCGCCCGGCATGGTGCATCAGATAATCGAGCACCTTGTACTGATACGCCGTCAGCTTCACCGGCGCGCCATTGACCGTCACTTGGCCGGTGGCGGCGTTGAGGCGCAGATCGCCCACCTCGAGCACGGCGGACTGGTGCTCGGTCTGGCGGCGCACATTGGCGCGCACGCGCGCCAGCAGCTCGGCCATGTGGAAAGGCTTGGTGACATAGTCGTTGGCGCCGAGATCGAGGCCCTCGACCTTCTCGCTCCAGCGGTCGCGCGCGGACAGGATCAGCACCGGCATGGCGCGGCCTTCCTTACGCCAGGCCTTCAGCACGGAGAGACCGTCCACCTTCGGCAGGCCGAGATCGAGGATGGCGAGATCGTAGGGCTCGGTTTCGCCGAGGAACTGGCCGTCCTCGCCATTGTCGGCGGCGTCCACCGTATAGCCCGCGTCCGCGAGCGCCCCCGAGAGCTGCTCACGCAGGTTCTTATCGTCTTCGACCACCAAAATCCGCATGCGCCTACTTGTCCCTATCGGGCCGCGTCGACGCGGAAATCGCGTACTTGGCCATCCGGCATCCGCCAGCGGATCAGATAGACAGGCCGGGCCCCGTCCTCAAGGCGAGCCGAAATCAGCTCCCCCCCGTAACGGGAGCGCAGCTCCTCGACCACGTCGCGGAGCGGGCGGATGTCCTGCTGGCGGCCCTCGCCGCGATACTGGATCGGCACGATCCAGCTTTGCGCCGGGGCCGCCGCGACCGCCCCGCCCGCGGGCGCGGCGGCGGCGCTTCCGGCGCTCAGGGCGGCGCCAGCCAGGACCGCAGAGAGGAGGAGAGGCTTCCAGATCACAAGCGAGGGTTTAACCGGGCGCCACTGAACGTCCCCTGAATGTAACAGTGGCTTCGCCTTAACCCTATGGCCGCGGCGGCGTGTAGTCCCGCTTGGGCCATTTCTTCACGAACCTTTTCAGCTCTTCGTCCGGAATTTCCGGCAGGACGACCTGCAGCCGGACGAACTGGTCGCCCTGGCCGGACACGCCTTTGCCTTTCAGTCGCAGCACCTTGCCGGTGTTGGAGCCGGCGGGAATCGTCAGCGTGACCGGGCCGGTCGGCGTCGGCGCCTGGATCTTTCCGCCCTCGACCGCCTCCGTCAGGGAGATGTTGAGGTCCATGTGGATATCCTGGCCCTCGCGCCGGAAGAACGGGTGCGGCTTCACGTTGAGTTCGACCAGCGCGTCGCCGGCTGGCCCGCCCTGCACGCCCGGCCCGCCCTGGTTCTTCAGCCGCAGCACCTGGCCGGTCTCGACCCCGGCGGGGATGGCGACATCGAGCGTGCGCCCCTCGGCCAGCGAAATGCGTTTGCGCGCGCCGTTCACGGCGTCGAGGAAATCCACTTCGAGCGTGAAGCGGATGTCGCGGCCGCGCATGCGCGTATAGCCGCGGCTGGAGCCGAAACCCGGCCCGAACAGATCGGAGAAGATGTCTCCAAGGTCGAACGCATCGGCGCCCGGGCCGGGACCGGCGCCGGCTCCGGCATGGGCGCGCGCGCCTTGCCTCGGCCTGGAGCCGAACGCCATGCGCTCGTTGCCGTCGGCGTCGATCTCGCCGCGGTCGAAGCGCGCCTTGGTGGTAGGATCGGAGAGCAGGTTGAACGCCGCCGTCGCCTTCTTGAAGCGCTCCTCGGCCGCCTTGTCGCCGGGGCGTACGTCAGGGTGCAGCTCCTTGGCGAGCGTGCGGTAGGCGCGGCGGATTTCGTCGGCGGTGGCCGAACGGCTGACGCCGAGGGTGGCGTATGGGTCCCAACTCACAGTGTCAGACTGGCTCCGGCCTTTTGCGGAAACTGGCGTAGCGCGCCGACCCGGCCCCGGCCAGGGAATCAGATCAGCCCGGCCATTCTGGCCCGCCCGACTATAATGTTATGGTTAACTCGCTGTTCAAGCCTGTGGCGCCGCCATCCCCGATTTGAGCGATCCGGATGTGCAACGACCCGGGCAAGCCGCCGAAATCGGCGGTTTGATCGGCCGCCGCGTAGGCGTAGGCCGCCGTCCCGACCGTGACCGCGCGCACGATCTCGCCGCCGTCGAGGATTTCCAGCCGGTAGCTTTCGGCGCTCGCCCCCAGCGGCGGCTCGCTTGCGCCCCATGCGTCGCCGCCGATCCGGGCGCAGCGCACCCAGGATATCTCGACGCCGCCGCCCGCGCCGCGACGCGCCCGCACGTGCGCCGGCGCCCAGGACCGAACCGCCGCGTGGGAGAGCGTCGCCGTCAGCTGCAGGGCGCGCGGATCGGCGCTGCCGCGGCCCGCCGGCGGCGCTGCGAACGCCAGCGCCTCGTTCCACTCGTGCGCGCCGATCTCCACGCGCGCGAGCCGGTCGTTCAGCGCGACGATGCGCGCGCCGACCGGATGCGGCGCGCGCATCGCATGCGCCGAGCCCAAGCGGCCGCGCAGGAAGCCGGAGAGTTCGTACTCGTTCGGACCCACCAGCACGCACGAGCGCGCCTGCACGATCTCGTATTCGCCGCCGGCCTCGATCGCGAACGCATTGGCGCCGTCGAGCACGGCCTCGCGCGACGCGCTCGTCAGCACGCCGCCGTAAAGCTTGACGCGCACGACGTTGCCGCCGTCCCAGCGGTCCACCGGCCCCGGCCACAGCGCCCACAGCAATTCGCCCATGACGGCAGGCGAGGCGCAGGCCGCACGGCGCGTGAGCGTCGAGCCGGCATAGACCTCATGCGGCCCCAGCCAGGGCGAAGCGAACGCTGCGGCGAGCGGGCGCTCATCGCTCTCCGCGCCCGGCAGCGGCGGCAGATCGAGCACGGCGAGAGCGGGCGTCGGCGCAATCAGCGGCGCCGGCGGCGCGCCGGGTTCGACCAAGCCGAGCTGGCCCGGCACCGCAGCGCGCGCCCGGCGCACTTCGAGCCGGCGCGTTTCCGCATCCTCGATACGCACGATCTCGAACGCATCGGCGCCGTCGTGCAACCGGATGGCGTCGCCCGGTTCGAGCGCGACGTGCGCGGGGCCGAGCGCGATACCGAGCGTTTCCGCCGCCGCGCGCCGGTCGGCGAGCACGCGCTGCGCAATCGCCTCGGCCGCGTCCGTCTCCAGCACCAGGGGCGCGTCGATGCTCTCGACGCCGCCGTCGGCGCTGTCGAGCCGCCGCGCGCCGACGCCGGCGATCAGATAATCCCGCGCCGCATCGAGGAAGCGAACCCGCGCCTCCACCGGCGCCTCGGCGGCGTCGCCGCGCTGCGCGAACGCGTCGGCGGCGGCGGCGGCCGCGAAATCGTCCACGCCGATCTCGACCGCGGCGTCGCTCCGATGCGCAAAGCAGATCCGGCCCTCGCGCTCGACGGCCGTGAAGTCGTACGCGGCCATCAGCGGCTCGAGCGCGGCGCGCGCGCTCGCCGGCGCATCGACGACATAGCCGCTGACGGCGCCTATCAGTTGCGAAACGTCCGCGTCCTCGACGCCGGCGCGCGCGCACAGCGAGAGCACGACTTCGCCCAGTCCCGACAGGCCGGCGCGGCCGTTGAGCCAATGCCCGAGCCGCCAGGCGGCGCCGTCGGCCCACACGTCCGCGCGCCCCGGAAACGCCGGGTGCGGGCGCGCATCCCACGCCCACAGCATGATCTCCGCAATCATCGGCTTGCCGGTCAGCGCGGAGATCGGATTGTCGCCGGCGTCCACGTCCCAATGACGCAGATAGGCGTCGAGCGCGCGCTGCTGGACCAGGTCGTCGCGCGCGCCGGAGGAGAATGGCGGCAGCGCGCTTTCGGCGCTTTTGACGTCCGTAAACAAGTTCGGCGCGTTCGCGCCCTTGTCGACCGCCGGGCAGCCGAGCTCCACCAGCCAGACCGGCTTCGATTCCGGAACCCACGCGGTCGGCGCCGCATCGCGCACGCCGCCGGGGCGGTTATGGTGCGCGCACGCCCAGAAGTTCCTGACGTCCTTGGCGCGGTAGACCCACGGCTCGCCATAGGCGCCGTCCGTGATCGGCGTGCGCAGCTGCGCGGCGCGATCTGCGTCGGACGCATAGAAGAAGTCGTAGTTCTCGCCGGCCTCGATGCGCGAACGCAGATAGTCCGGATCGTGGATGCTTTGCGAGAGCGCGGCGTCGAGATGGGTGGCGCCCGCGCGCCAATCGGTGAGCGGCGGATACCAATCGACGCCGACCGCATCGATGTTCGCGTCCGCCCAGAGCGGATCGAGGTGGAAGAACACGTCGCCGGAGCCGTCCTGCGGCTGATGGCCGGAATACTCGCTCCAGTCGGCGGCGTAGGTGAGCGCGGCCGCGCCGCCCAGGATCGCGCGCACGTCGGCCGCGAGCGTCTTCAGCGCATCGACCGCCGGATAGTGCGCCGCGCCGTCCCGCGCCGTGGTGAGGCCGCGCAGCTCCGAACCGATGACGAACGCATCGACCCCGCCCGCCAGCGCCGCAAGCTTGGCGTAGTGCAGCACAAAGCGCCGGTACGACCATTCGCTCGGCCCGCCATAGCTCGGCGCGCCGGCGCTCACGCCAAAATGGGCGGGCGCGGCCGCGCCGAAGAACGCCGCGACTTGCGCCGCGGCCGCGCTCGTTTTGTCCGGCGAGCCGTCTTCGCCTGCGGCCGGGAACAGCGTGATGCGGCCGCGCCACGGATAGGCCGCCTGCGCCGCGCCGCCATACGGATCGGGCAGCGCATTGTCCGCCGGCACGTCCATCAGCACGAACGGATAGAGGCCGACCTTGTAGCCGCGCGCCTTCAGTTCGGCGATCGCCTGCAGCACGCTGTCGTCGCTGGGCGTGCCGCCGAACGCGGGCGCGCCGTCGAATTGGCTCACCACATGGGCGCCGGCGCGCGTTACACCGCCCGCGCGCCAGGCGAACGGCGTCGTCTCCTTCGATGCGATCTCGACGCCCGGCCTGATCTGGCATGCGCCGCAGCGTAGATCGTCGCCGAACCACGCCGCCACCAGCAGCACGGTTTCGCAATTGGGGAAGTCCGCCGCGAGCTGATCCAGTGAAACGAGCAGGTTGGCGCGCTCGCGTTCGGCGTGGACGTTCTCCGCCGCCTGTTGGCCGGGGCCGACGCCGCGCAGCACGGGCTCGCTCGCATAGACGAACTCGCCCGCGCCGGGGATCAGGCAGACGCCCTTCACCCGCTGCTCGAAACGAAGCCCCTCGCTTGCCGCCGGCCGCACCACTTCGAACGAAAGCTGCGGCATGACATTGCCGAAGCGCTCCAGCGGCAGATCCTCGAACACGACATAAGCGAGGCCGCGATAGGCCGGCGCCTGCTCTGCGCCTTCGATCGCCTCGATCAGCGGATCGGGCGCCTGATCTTCGCGGCCCGGATGCACCCGCATCACGATTTCGGACGTATCCAACGGCTCGCCGTTCGCCCACACCCGCGCGATGCGCGCAATCTCGCCCTCGCAGAGGCCCACGGCGAACGAGAGCGAGTAGCGGTAGGTCGTGCTCGTCACGCGCGGGCCGCCCTTGCCGCCGCCGACATTGCGCGTCTCGACACGCTCCTTGAAGCGCGCCGCCCAGATCACTTGCCCGGCGATGCGCACGCGCCCGAACACCGCCGGGATCGACGCGCCCTCGGTCGAGCCCTGGATGTGCAGATCGGTCAGCCGCGCGCCTTCGCTGCGGCGCGGCGCGCCGAACAGTTGCTGGTCGATGCTTGAGCCGATATAGGCGCCGGCGGCGCGTCCGAGCGTCGCGCCGATCGAGCCCAGCACGCCGGGAAGGCGGGCGCCGAGCGCCTGGCCTACGGTGGAAAGAACTAGCTCGGCCATGCGTCGGCATCCGGAAACGAAAACGCCGCCGCGCAGCGTGCGCGCCACCATGGCGCAAAGCGTGAGCGCACGACGGCGCGACCCCAATAGGCGTGGATGATATGATCGTCCTCATCGAGGATCGCCGCGTGCTTGACCGGCGAGCGCGCATCCATGCGAAACAGCAGCACCTCGCCCGGCGCGGCGCTTGCGAGGGGACATTCGCGCAAATGGCGCCGCGCCGCCGCAAGCAGCGTCTCGGCGCCCTGCCGCTCGGCCCAGTCCGGCGTGTACGCCGGCGCGGTTTCGGGCTCCCTGCCATAGAGCGCGCGCCAGACGCCGCGGACGAGGCCGAGGCAATCGCAACCAGCGCCCTTCGCCGACGCCTGGTGTTGATACGGGGTGCCGATCCAGGCGCGCGCTTCGTCGAGAATGGCGTGACGCGAGATCATGTCCGCCGCGAACTCCCGTCGAGCCGCTCGCCGCTGACCGGGCCGCTCTGCACCGCGTCATTGCCGGGCATGTGCGGGAAGCCGCGGAAGCCGGCGCCGTTGGCGAACTTGGCGCGGCAGGTCTCGAAGCGCTTGTCGCAGCCGGCCGTCACGGCGAACGCCGCGCCCGGCGCCAGCGCAGCCCCGGCGGCGTCGAGCAGTTCGAGCACGACGGCGCCGTCTTCACGGCGGTGCGCCACGATTTCCGCCTCGCCGCCTTCGTTCCAGCTCAGGCGTCCGCGTGCGAACCAGCCGGCGGAGAAACTCTCCAGCCCCTCGGCGCGGAACGCCGTGCTGGAAAGCACGTCGGTGACGACGCCCTCGCCGCGATAGGCGGCGCCGGAGGCGTCCTTGCCGCAGCGCGCATCGCCGAGTTCGGCGTCGCAGAAGCGCGAGAACACGCGCCCGACCGGCTTGTTCAGCGCCGCCTGCAGCCCGCGCAGCTCCGCCTCGAACGCACGCACGCCGCGCCGCACTTCGCCGATGCGGCCCGCGAACATGTGCACGCGCAGCGCCGGGTCGGTCCAATCGACGCGGTAGAGATCGACGCGCGCGCCGTCCCACAGGCCGCGCCCCAGATCCTCCTCCGTGATCGCCTCGGACGACAGCGCGCCGGCGACGCTCGCAGTATCGACGCCAAGGCCAAGCGCCTTCTCCACGGCGCCGGCGCTCAAGCCCGCCATCGGTTCGCAGGTCAGCGCGTCGAACGCGAGCGAGCGGTCGTGATCGGTGAACGCGAATTGCGCGCCGTCGCGGCGGGCGATGCGCCAGACATGGCAGAGCGTCGTCACGCCCGACGCCAGCTTGGCGGCGAGGCCTTCAGGGATCGGTCTCATGGAATGGCTAGGGCAGAATTTCGACCAACGGCACGGCGAGCGCGCGCCCGGCGCCGAAGCCGTCGAGGGAGAGATCGAGCCGGTCGATGTCGAACCGCACCGGCGTGTCGAACAGGAAGCCGGCGCTGACGATTGCACCGTCCTCCGGCGCTGAAGCAAGCGTCACGACGCCCGTCGCCGCATCGAGGCCGAACGCGCCGGCGTCCAGCTCCGCGTTCTCCACGGCCACGCGCACACTGGCGCCAAGCGGCTTCCGCACCGGCCGCCGATAGTCGCCATACGCTTTCACCAGCTGAAACGCCGCCGTCGCGCCGTCGCCGACGCCGATCTGCTGATCGCCTGGTCCAGGCGCCGCCGACGGCGCGCAGCTCTTGCAGTCGAACGGATCGCGGAAGCGGAAGCCGTGCAGCTTGCCGCGCCGCGCCTCGAAGAAGGCGATCAGTTCGTGCAGTTCGTCCAGCGTCCGCACGGCGCCGCCGATATCGTACCGGCGCCGCCCGTGCGCCCAGGGCGTGTTGCGCGCCTCGCGGCCCGAGCCGAGCGTGACGATGTCCACGCGCCGCTCCGGCCCGCCGCTCGCACCCAGCGCAAACGGCAGCGGCAGCGAGACCTCATGAAACGCGCTCACAGATTGCGCCTCCCATATACGACCGCGCGCGCAATCGCCGCTGCGATCTGGCCCTGGTGGCGCGCGATCGCGCTCGCGTCGGCGCCGGCGCTCAGATGAAAGTGCACGTTCACGGCGCCGGCGTTGGCGGCGACGACGTCGCCGCTCTGCCGCGGCACGAAGATTTCTGGCCCGCGTTCGCCCACCAGATAGGCGCGCCCCGCGTGCGCCGGCCCTCCCGCCGCGCGGGCGCCGAAGAAATCGGCTTTGCCGCCGCTGCCGTCTGTGAAGATTCGCTCCAGCGCGATCTTGGCGAGTTCTTCCAGGATCACCTTGGCCATGCGCTTGAACGCAGCCTCGCCGCCGGTCGCCGCAGAGCCCAGCGCGCGTGCGATCCGTTCGCCCGCGCGCTCGAACGAAGCGCCGACATCGTCCGCCGCGCGCCGCGCCGGGCCTTGCGCGAACGATTGCAGCGCCGCCGCGGCGCCGTTCAGTTCGGCCGGGAAGCCGACGAGGTCGAAGTCCGTCTCCGTCTCATTCATCTCGCATCATCCGGAAATCTTCGCGCCAGCGCCTCGAACGCCGCGCGTGAGAGCGATGCGTCCGTCGGCGCGACCAAGGCGCGCCACTCGCGCAGGCTCAGCCGCCAGAATGCAGCCGGCGCGACGCCCAGTTCAATCGCGACGGCAAGCCATCCGGCCCACGGCGTGCGCTCAGCCATCGAAAGCAACGCGGAACGCTTCCGCGACCGCAGACGCAGCCGCCTTCGGATCGATCCGCGCCGACGCCAGCGCCGCCGTGCTCATCGCCTCGCCGCCGCCGGCGGTGAGCGCGGCGAGCACAGTCAGCAGGTCGCTCGCTGTGAGCTGGCCCAGCCGCTCGCCCAGTTCCGCCAGCGACGCCGCATCGAACGCCGCCTCCAGTTCCGCCAGCGCGCCCAGCGTCACGCACAGGCGGCGCGCGCGCGCGTCGATGCCGAGCAGCACTTCGCCGCGCGCCGCGTTGCAGGGCTCGCGCATCACAGCGCCTCGAACGCCAGCGCGCCGGCCGAAGCCAGCGTGATCGCGAACGCCGCTTCGCCGTCGTGATCGCCGGAATAGTCCAGCGCCTCGACCAGGAACGGCCCTTCGAGCACGCCGAAGTCGGGAATCACGAGCCGAAAGCTGCGCGCCGCCTGAGCGAAGAACGCCTGCTGGATCAGCGCGTCCGACGCCGCATCCTTGAACACGCCGGCGCCGCTCACGCTCGCGGACTTCACGCCCGCGCCCGCGATCAGCTCGCGCCAGGCGCCTGCGCTTTCGCCCGAGGTGCCGTCCACCGTGCGCGCGTTGAGCGAGATCGTCTTCGCGCGCACGCCGGCGACGGTGACGAACGCCTCCGGCGCGCCGCCATCGCCGATCTTGATCAGGACGTCGCGTCCTTTCTGGCCTGCCATTGGTGCTCCTATTGAGGTTCGGTGACGGCGCGCAGACGCACCACGCCGTGAGTGGTGCGCCCGTCGCCCGAGCGGAAAACGTCGGTAAATGTCGTCAGCATCAGCGTGAGCCGATGGCCCTCGGGCGCGAGCGCCGCGTTGTGCAGCGCCGCCCGCATGGCCGAAACCGCGCTCAGCGCCTCGGCGCGCCCGCCATGGCGCGACCACACATGCAGCGTCACGGCATGCTCCAGCGCCGACGCGCCGCTCGCATCGGCTGCGCGCGTTTCGATCCGGCCCAGCGTCACGTAGGGAAAGGCCGCGTCCGCCGGCGGATCGTCGTAGATGCGCGCGCCGACGGCGGCGCTTACGCCCGCATCCCCCACGAGAGCCGACCGGATCGCGGCCAGCAACGCGCGTTCCGCGCTCATGGCCGCTCCTCAATGCAGACGAGCGTGATCCGCGGCGCGCCGTCATCGACGACGCCGGCGATGCGCAGCACGCGCTCGCCCCAGACAGCGCGCCAGCCGGCGCGCACGTCCGCGCGTCGATTGATGACGACGCGCAGCGATGCGCTGGCGCTGACGCCGTCGAACGCCGCGCGCTCGTCCGCGCGCAGCGCTTCGATCCGCGCCCAGGCTTCGCCCCGGTCCGTCCACAGAATCGCGGCGCCGCCGATCTCATCGGCGACGCGCGCAGGCGCCTGCAGCATGATGCGCGCGCGCAGCGCGCCGATCGCCTCGCTCATAGCCGCGCCGGCGCATAGGGGCGCATCAGCGCCCGCGCCGTCTCCGGCACGCCGCCATCGCCCTGGCGCAGCTCATAGAGCGACGCCACGATCTGCAGCGTCGCCAGACGCAGCGCGACCGGCAGATCCGCCGCCTTGTCGGCAAAGCCGCACACATACTCGATCTCGACGCCGCCGAGCTGGCGCAGCGTCGCCGGCACGCCGCTCGCGAACACAAGGCGCGGCCGGTCGCGCCAGCCGTCGAGCCGGTAGCGGTCCGGTGCGAGCACGCTCTGCGAGCCGGTGTCGGACAGAAGCCGCACCGTCACGACCTCGGCGACCGGCCCGAGTCCCAGCAGCGCGCCCTGCGCCGCCTCGCGCGCCCAGATGTCGAGACTTTCGCGCACCGTGCGCGTGATCAGCGCCCGCCCGGTCGCGGCCTCCACCGCCTCGCGCGCTGCGCCGATCAGCGTTTCGATCAACTCGTCTTCGTGCGCATGATCGATGCGCAGGTAAAGCTTCGCCTCCGCCAGCGAGACAGGCTCGCTCGCGGGCGGGATAATCGTGGTGATGGACATTTCGCACCAACGTTGAAAACGAAACACGCGGTCATTCCGGGCGAAGCAGAGCGGAGACCCGGAACCCAGAGCGAACGGCGCGCCGGCTGCCCTGGGTTCCGGCTCTGCAGCGCGCGCCGCGCCTCCGGCCGGAATGACTCGGTTGGTGAAGCGATCAGCTCTCGCCGAACTTCAGCGCCTTGATCGCGTCGAAGTTCTGCACGCCGCCGCCGACGCGCTTGGTGACGTAGAACAGCACGTAGGGCTTGGCCGAGTACGGATCGCGCAGCACGCGCACGCCGGCGCGGTCGACGATCAGATAGCCGCGCGCGAAATCGCCGAACGCGATCGAGACCGAATCCGCGGCGATGTCCGGCATGTCCTCGATCTCGGCGATCGGATAGCCGAGCAGCGTCGACCCGCCCGCATCGTCCGGCGCCCAGACATAGTGCCCGTCGCCGTCCTTCAGCTTGCGCACCGCCGACACCGTCTTGCGGTTCATCACGAAGCGCGCGTTCTGGCGGAACTGCGGCTTCGGCGTGTAGATGAGATCGATCAGGTCATCGACCGGATCGGCGGCGGCGAAGCCGGCGTCGACGCCGGTGGCGATATAGCCGATCTTGCCCCAGACGTGAGCGCCCTCGGCGACCGTGTCGTAGTCCAGAAAGCCCCTCGGCTTGTTGTCGCCGTCGCCATTGACGAACGCCGCCCGCTCCTGGCCGGCGAACGCTTCCTCCACTTCGCTCGCGATCCATTCTTCGAGGTTGATGAAGCTGTCGTCGAGCAGCGTCTGGGTGGCGGCGAGGTTGGCGTAGAGTTCGGCGGTGGGGAATTCGAGCATCGTCAGCGTCGGCGTGCTCGTCTGCGTGCGCGCGCCGGTCTCGCTGATCCAGCCCGTGCCGGCGGCGGTGAGGCTGATCGGCTTCTTGAACACGCTCGCGCCGGTGGTGCGCACCGTCGCGATCGAGCGCATCGGCGAGACCTGCTTGAGGCGCGACTCGATCATGCGGTCGAGTTCGGGCGGGGCGACATAGCCGCCGTCCGGGTCGGAGCCGGCGCTCAGCGCCTTCGCCTCGAACTGCGCCAGCGCCGAGACGTCGCCGCGGCGCAGATAGGCGTTCCAAGCCGACTTGTGCTCGCTCACCGCCGGATCGGCGGCGAGGCCGGGCCGGCGCCCGGCCAGCGCCGCGCGCTCGATCATCGCCTTCTGCTCGGCCAGCGCGCGGTCGATGCGGTCGACCTTTTCTTCCAGCAGCACGTCGGCGCGCTTCTTCTCGATCGCGTCGAGCCGGGCGTCGTTGGCGGCCTTGAATTCCTCGAAGGCGCGCATCAGCGCGTCCGCGCCGTTTGCGGGCGCGGCCTTGGTTTCTTTCCTCACGTCTTTCTCCTTGTATTCAGGCGGCAGTCGGCAATCGGTAGTCGGCAGCCGCTGGTCCCCGATTGGCGATTGCCGATTGGCGACTGCCGAAGCGCGCCGAAAGGCGCGCGAAGCGCTGCATCGGATGCGCCACGATGGACACTTCCAGAAGCTCGATTTCAGTCAGCACGCGCACGCCGGCGCTGCGGTGCGCCGCGAGCGGGACGAAGCCGATCGACAGGCCGTCGACGCCGCGCGCCAGTGCGCGCCTTGCACACGCCGCGCCCGGCAGATCGTCGCATATCTCGCCGCGCAGCCAGAGGCCGCGGCCGTCCTCGCGCACGTCGGTCCAACAGCCGGCCAGCAAGCGCGGCGCGTGCTCCAGCAGCATCGGCAGCGGCTCAGTGCGCCGCGCCAGGCTTGCGGCGAACGCGCCCGCACGCACGATGTCGCGCATCTGATCTTCGACGCCGAACAGCGCGGCGTAGCCTTCGACGACCAACGCCTCTCGGACCGCCGGCGTCTCGCCGGCGCGGTGGCGGCAGCTGAACCGGTTCGCCGGCGGGGACGCCGGCGGTCCGAGAGAGCGTGTCATGGATCGAGCCGCCGCTCGATCCGCGCCAGCGAACGCTGCGCTTCGGCCAGCTGTTCCTCCAGCCGCGCCAGGCGCTCGGCCACTTCGGGCTGGGTCGCCACCGCGCGCTCGACCTCTTCCAGCCGCGCGGCGGCGCGGCCGGCCCAGATCAAGCCACCCGCCGTCTCCAGGAACAGCGCCAGGATAAGCGCAAACGTTATGCGCGGATCGATGCTCACTCGCATGCGCGTTCGGGCTCCTCGACGCCGGCGAGGCGGCGCTTCTCGTTGGTGTCCAGAAAATCCGCCGCGCCGACGCGCGCCCACAACGCATCGCGCTCGATCGCCAGCGCCGGCACGTGATCGAGATCGACGCTGACGGCCGCCGGCCCCGCCGCCGGCCAGCGATCGCCGATCCAGGCTTCGATACGGCGCGCCGCTTTCATCGCCAGCGGCAGCGCGGTCTGGCGCCAGAAGGCGAGATTGGCTTCGCGATAGTTCGAATAGGTGTTGTCGCCCGGAATGCCGAGCAGCATCGGCGGCACCCCGAACGCCAGCGCGATCTCGCGCGCGGCGGCGAAGCGCGCCTCGATGAAGTCCATGTCCGCCGGCGTCAGCGACATCGGCCGCCATTCCAGCCCGCCTTCGAGCAGCATCGGCCGGCCGGCGTTCGCCGCGCCCGCATGCATTTCCTCAAGCTCGTGCTTCAGCCGGCAGAACTGGTCTTCGCTCAAGCGGTCGGCGCCGCCGACACCGCTGAACACCAGCGCCCCGCTCGGGCGCGCCGCATTGTCGATCAGCGCCTTATTCCAGGCGCCGCCGGCGTTGTGGATGTCGATGGCGTAGCCGGCAGCCTCCATCGGCGAGAGCCCGTACCAGTCGTCGCCCGGATTGAAGAGCTTCAGATGCAGGATCGGCGCATCGCCCGTGACGGGATCGCGCTCGAACCGGCGCACGTTCGCGCCGACGCGATGCGCCCAGCCCACCGGCCAGCCGTCCGCGCCCGGCACGACCTGCATCCGGTCAGGGCGCAGCACGTAAAGCTCAGACGGCGCGGCGCAATCAATGCCGGCCGCTTCGAGATAAGCGTTCCCGCTCACCTGCAGGTGGCCGTAGAATGCCTCCAGCAGTTCGACCCCGGTCTGCTCGGGATTGGGCCGCATGAGCAGCCGCGCCAGCGGGTGATCGCGCGGGCCGACTTTCAGCGGCGCGCTCGCCGCCGCTTCGGCGATCATGCGCACGCAGCGATAGGCGATGGCGTTGCGCCCGTAGCCTTCGCGCGCGAACGCGCTCGGATCGCGCATCGGCCAGGCGGGGCGGCCCAGCACGTGCCAGGCCATGAGCTTTCGCTCCGCGCTCGCGCTGCGGAGTTTGCGTATCCAGTCGAACATCAGCCTTCCCGTTAAAGCATCCGCATCCGCGGCCCCGAGCCGCCGAGCAGCAAGTCCGTCAACGCCCACACCAGCGCGTCGACGCGGTCCGGACTGCCGCGAAAGCCGTCGGCCCCGAACGCGCACATCTCATCCTCAAGCGCCGGAAACGCCGCCGCGTGCTTTACGCGCCCCTGCGCGTAGAGCGCCGCGATCGGCTCCGCCCGCGCGCGCTTGCCGATGCTTGCATGCACCAGCCTGACGACGCAGTCCGGCGCCGCCGCGCGCAGCACGGCGCGCACCAGTTCGCCGCCATTGTTGCTTTCCGCCACGATAGAGTCGGCGCCGAGCGCGCGGGCAAGCTCCACTGCGCGCGCCGCCCACTCGTGCGGCGGGGCGCCCTGCAGGCTTGCGTCGGCCAGCACCACGGCGGTCCGCGCCGCGCCCACGCCGCGCGCGCCGGCGGCGACGATCCCGCACGCATCGGCGTTCGCGCCCGCCGACGCCGGCGGATCGACCGCCACGACAACCTTGTCGAACGGCCCGCTCACGCATTCGCGCGCCGCTTCGATGTCGCTGCGCCGCCACAGCGCGCCTTCGACATCCTCGATCAGCTCGCCCATCAATTCCTGGCGATGCCGCGCCGTGCCGGCCCAGCGTTCGTTCAGCGCAGCGATGAAGTCGGGCGCCACGTTGTGCTGGTTCGCCCAGGTGGACGAGCGCGTCACCACGCTGTCGCGCGCCGCTGCGAGGCGCTTCAGCGCGCGGATCGGCCGCGGCGTCGTGGTGACCATCATCCGCGGCCGCTCGCCGAGCCTCAGCCCGTGCTCCAGTGTCGCCAGCGTCTCATCCGGGCGCGCCCAGAAGCACAGCTCGTCGCACCAGGCGGCGTCGAACTGCGGCCCGCGCAGGCTCTCCGGGTCTTCCGCCGAGAGCGCGAACGCCTGCGCGCCGTTGGCCCACACCAGCCGCCGCCGGCTCGCCTCATACGTCGGGCGCTCCGGCCCGAGCGAACGCAAACCGGAATGACCTTCGATCATCACTTCGCGCACATCGTGGAAGGTCGGCCCGACCAGCGCGATCCGCCCCGCCTTCCCGGCCCGCGCCTGCGCCGACACCCATTCCGACCCGGCGCGGGTTTTGCCGGCGCCGCGCCCGCCCATGAACAGCCAGGCGCGCCAGTCGCCGGGCGGCGCGAGCTGCTCCTCCCGGCCCCAGAACCGCCACTCACGGATCAGCCACGCGAGCAGCGAGCTGCTCAAGCACTTCAACAGGAGCGCCAGCACGGTCGGCGGCAACGAGACGATGGAGCCGGCCAAGGAGTTCGGCGCGCAGGGATTCCTCATCTTCGTCCGGGTGCTGGGCCGCCATCGCCGCTGCATATTCGGCTACGTCCCGCTCCGCCCGCACCAGAGCGCTGACCGCCCTGGCGCAGCGCTCGGCCTCAGCCGGTTCGCCGTCACGCAGCTTGTGGCGCGCCTCGTTCAACAGCGCGCGGAGGGTTTCGGCGGCGTCCATGCCCCGCTCTCCTTTCTCAATCTCACTTGTCGACCGTGCCCGGAGACTAGCTCAGCGCCGGGCCGGTCGGATTGATTTTTGGGACGGCATTGGGAATCCAGGCATCTTTAGGGTCCGCGGCATGGATACGCGGAGGCTGTATCCGCGTTTCCCCGGCCAGAATTCGGCCATACCCCTGTTCCAAACACCCGGCTGGAGACCCAGTTGCCCGACGAGAAGGACGAGTTTCAGCGCCATATCGAATGGGCGAAGCTGCGCGCCGCCGCAGCCCAGCAGCAGCTCGACCAGTTGCTGAAGAACCGTGCGCGCTGGACTTGGCGCACCGCCGCCAGCATCGCCGCCGCCGGGGCGCTGTTCATGGTCGTGGCGGTTTGGGTCTGGATCTATTGGGGCCTGCCGCGGGTGCCGGACGCCGACACGCTCTGGGCGCTCAACCGGCAAGAGTCGGTGATGTTCGTCGACAGCGAGGGCGAGATCCTCGGCGTGCGCGGCCCATACTACGGCCGCCGCGCGCATCTCGCCGAACTGCCCGACTACGTGCCGCAAGCCTTCCTCGCCATCGAGGACCGGCGCTTCTACGAACATGGCGGCGTCGACCGCATGGCCGTGCTGCGCGCCGTCATCGCCAATATGCGCGCCGGCGAAACCGTGCAGGGCGGCTCGACCATCTCGCAGCAGCTCGCGCGCAATCTGTTCCTTACGCGCCGGCAGACCGTGAACCGCAAGCTGCGCGAAATGGTGCTCGCCTCGCGCATCGAGCGGCGGCTCGACAAGGATGAAATCCTCGAACTCTATCTCAACCGCGTCTATCTCGGCGATCAGGCTTATGGCGTCGACGCCGCCTCGCGCCGCTATTTCGGCAAGCCGGCGACCGAACTCACGCTGGCCGAGGCGGCGCTGCTCGCGGGCCTGCCCAAGGCGCCGTCCGACCTAGCGCCGAGCCGTCACCTGGACGACGCGCGCGAACGCCAACACGTCGTGCTTCAGGCGATGGTCGACGCCGGCTTCATCACGCCCGAGCAGCGCGACCAGGCGCGGGCGCAAACCATCCGCATCGCCGAGCGCCCGCCGGTCGAGCGCACCATGGGCTACGCCTTCGACCTCGCGGTCGAACAGGCGCGCGCGCAGGTCGGCGGCCGCGCCCCCGATCTCGTCATCCAGCTGACCATCGACCGCGACATTCAGCGCGCCGCTTCGGACTCGATCCGCCGCCGCCTCGGCAACCGCGCCTTCGGCCGCCGCCCGCTGCAAGCCTCCTACATGGCGCTCGATCGCCAGGGCCGCGTCGTCGCGCTCGTGGGCGGCACCGATTACGGCGAGTCGAAGTTCAACCGCGTCACCCAGGCGCGCCGCCAGCCGGGCTCGACGTTCAAGACGTTCGTTTACACCGCCGCCATGGAGGCGGGGCTCGACACCGAGGACGTGCGCTATGACGAGCCGATCGTCATCGACGGCTGGCGCCCGCGCAATTACGACGAAGGCTATCGCGGCGCCGTCACGCTGCGCACCGCGTTCGCGCAATCGATCAACACCGTCGCCGCCGAAGTCGCCAACGAGGTCGGCCCCAACCGCGTCGCCGACGTCGCCCGCCGCCTGGGCGTCGCCACCATGCCGGAGCGCGGCCAGTTCGTGCCGCCTTCGATTGCGCTCGGCTCGATCGAGACGACGCTGTGGGACATGACCTCCGCCTTCGCCGCGTTCATGAACGAAGGCCGCCGCGTCGATCCGTACATCGTCGCCCGCGTCACCAACAGCACCGGTCAGGAACTCTATGTGCGTCCGCCCTACGAAGGGCCGCGCGTGCTGAACGAGGAGATCGTCGCCCGCATGAACTCGATGATGGGCGCGGTGGTGCTGCGCGGCACAGGGACCGGCGCGCGGCTCGGCAATCGCGACGTCGCCGGCAAGACCGGCACCAGCTCCGATTGGCGCGACGCCTGGTTCGTCGGCTACACCGCCGACTACACCGCCGGCGTCTGGGTCGGCCATGACGACTTCACCTCGATGGGCCGCACCACCGGCGGCACGCTGCCGGCGCAGATCTGGAACGACACCATGCGCGTCGCTCACGAAGGCGTCGAAAACCACCCGCTGCCGGGTTACCAGCAACCCGTGGCGACGCCGGAACAGCTCGAAATGGCGTCCTTCTTCGACCGGCTCGCCGAAGCGTTCGGCCAGTCCACGATCGAGCCACTCATCGAAATCTTCCAGTAGAGCGCGCGGCGATGGCGGGACCGGCGCTAGCTCACGTCAAGGCGCTGAGGCTGAGCCTCGGCGGCGCACCGCTGTTCGACGGCGCGGAGTTCGTGCTGCATAAGGGCGAGCGCAGCGCCTTCGTCGGCGCCAACGGCGCGGGCAAGTCGACGCTGATGCGGATGATGGCGGGCTTGGCGGAGCCGGACGGAGGCGAGATCGTGTTCGCGTCCGGCGCGCGCGTCGCCTGGGCGCCGCAGGAGGACGGCTTCGAAGGCTTCGCCACCTTGCGCGATTACGTCTGCGCGCCGTCGGCAAAGCTGAGCGCAAGCCGCGAGCCCGTTCCGGCCTACGCGGCCGAGGCCGCGCTTGAAACATTCGGCCTCGATCCCGACCGCACGCCGGCGGGATTGTCGGGCGGACAGACGCGCCGCGCCACGCTGGCGCGCGCGTTCGCCGCCGACGCCGACATCCTCCTGCTCGACGAGCCGACCAACCACCTCGACATCACCGCTATCGAAGATCTCGAGCGGCGTCTCAACGCGTTCCGCGGCGCAGCGCTCATCATCAGCCACGACCGCCGCTTTCTCGAGCGGATCTCGACCTCGACGCTCTGGCTGCGCCAGCGCCGCCTGCTCAAGCTCGACCGCGGCTTCGCCCATTTTGACGCATGGGCCGAAAGCGTCGAACAGGAAGACGCCCGCGCATTCGCGCGGCTCGAAACCCAGCTCAAGGCCGAGGAGCACTGGCTGCAGCGCGGCGTCACCGCGCGCCGCTCCCGCAACGAAGGCCGCCGCCGCAAGCTGTTGGCGATGCGGGCCGAGCGGCGCGAGCGCCAGGCGCTGTCCGCGCAGCAGACCGCGGCGCTGCAGGCCGAGCGCGGAGGCGAGTCCGGCCGCCTCGTGATCGAAGCGAAGAACATCTCCAAGAGCTATGGCGCAGCGCCGCTGATCGCGAACTTCTCCCTGCGCGTCATGCGCGGCGACCGGCTCGGCGTCGTCGGCGCCAACGGCTCGGGCAAGACTACGCTGCTCGAAATCCTGCTGCAGCGGCGCGCGCCGGACCAAGGCGAGGTGCGCATCGGCGACGGCCTGGAGATCGCCTATGTCGACCAGTCGCGCGCCATCATCGACGGCGCCGCCACGCTGTGGCAGGCGCTCGCGCCGCAGGGCGGCGACCAGGTGATCGTGCGCGGGCGCCCGCGCCACGTCGCCGCCTACGCCAAGGATTTCCTGTTCGGTCCCGAGCAGCTGCGCCAGCCGGTCTCGGCGCTGTCCGGGGGCGAACGCAACCGCCTCGCCCTCGCCGTCGCGCTCGCCAAGCCCGCCAACCTGCTGGTGCTCGACGAACCGACCAACGATCTCGACATGGACACGCTCGACGCGCTCGAAGACATGCTCGCCGCCTATGACGGCACGGTGATCCTCGTCAGCCACGACCGCGCCTTCCTCGACGGCGTCGCCACCCAGATCGTGGGCCCGGTCGGCGCCGGCAAATGGGTCGAAACGCCCGGCGGCTGGAGCGATTTCGAGCGCGAGTATGGCGGCGTCTCCGCCTTCAGGCGCGAAGCGCGGCAAAAGCCGGCGCCGGCCGGCGCGCCCGCCGCACCGAAGAAGCAGAGCAAGCTCAGCTACAAGGACGAGCGCCGCAGCGCCGAACTCGATACGCTGATGCCGAAGCTGGCCCAGGAGATCGCCGAACTCGAACACAAGCTCGCGGCGCCCGACGCCTTCGCCCGCGACGCCGCCGCTTTCGAAAAAATTGCACGCCGCCTCGAAGCCGCGCGCGCCGAACACGCGGCCGCGGAATCCGAGTGGCTGGAGATTGAACTGAAGCGCGAAGCGCTCGCCGCAGAGGAGTGAATCTTCTGTTAACCGGATCGCCCGCACGGTCCCCGGCATGCGAACCTTCCTCGCCGCCTTCAGCCTCGCGAGCGCACTCGCCGCCTCCGCCCACGCCGCCGGCGCCTACGCCGCGTCCGAAGCGCGCGACGCCGCCGCGTGCGCCCGCCTCTGCGCCGATGACGGGCTCTGCGTGGCCTGGACCTTCACCGAACAGAACCTGTGCGAGTTGCGCGCTACGGCGCCGGCCGCGCCGCTCGCCGGCCTATCCGGCTTCAGCAGCCGCGCACCGGCCTGGTTGCGTCAATCGTTTGCTAACGAAACGCCGCCGCGCCCTGCCGCGATCGCCGACGATCCGCCCGTCATCAAGCCGCCGCCCGCCCCGCAAGCGGCGCTCGACCTGACCGAACCGGGCGACTCCGGCCTGCTGGGCGGCCCCGAGCCCGGCGCGCCCGCGCTTCGCCCGCGCCTCGGCCTCAGAAATTGAAGCGCTGGCAAGGTTTATTTACGGCCTCCGAGTAAATTCGGGGCGGACTAAGGACTCGTTAGGCAATGTCACAAGGCCGTTTCGCGAAACTGATCGAGCTGGCGAAACTCTCGGACAGCGAGCGCCGCCGCGATCTCCTGCGCGAAGTCACTGATCTCTTCTTCGAAACCTCCAGCACCCGCACCGACCGGGAATCCGCGCTGTTCGACGACGTGTTGCAGATGGTCGCCGCCGAGATGCAGGACGAGGTGCTGGCCGAACTCGCGACGACGTTCTGCGACGCGCCCGACGCGCCCATCGGCCTTATGCGCGATCTCGCCGCCCATTCCTTCGAAGTCGCCGGCCCGGTGCTGCGCCACAGCAAGGCGCTGGACGAGCAAACGCTGATGAAGGTGGTCAACCAGCGGAGCCAGGCGCACATCAAGGCCGTCGCCGAGCGCGAACAGGTCAGCGAAGCGCTCGCCGATGCGATCGTGAAGTTCGGCGACGACACCGCCCTCGACGCGCTGCTCCGCAACGACGGCGCCAGGATGAGCCGCACCGGCATGGAAACGGCGGTCGACCGCGCCCGCCGCAACACGACGCTGCACGAGGGCGTCGTCACCCGCGCCGACATGCCGCTCGATCTGCTCAACGAAATGTACTTCGTGGTCGAGTCCCGGCTGCGCAGCCAGATCATGGAGCGCAACGCCGGCGTCGATCCCGCCACGCTCGACGCCGCGCTCAACAAGGCGCGCGAGCGCATGAGCAAGTCGGCGACCGAACTCAACGCCGAGGCCAAGACCGCCATGGCGTTCATCCAGTCGAAGAAGAGCGAAGGCCAGCTCAACGCCCGGCTGCTGGTGTCGCTCTGGCGCGAAGCCAAGCGAACCTGCTTCCTCTACGGCCTCGCCGAACTCACGCATGTGGATCATCAAACCGTCGCCGCGCTGATCGAGCGCCACGACATCGAGGGCCTGGCCATGATCTGCCGCGCCGCGAACGTCGAGCGGCCGCTGTTCGTCACCATGGCGGTGATGATCGGCGGCGGCGACGAGGCGATGGCGCGCGCCGAAGAGTTCGGCAAGATGTACAACAACGTGCCGGTGGAAGCCGCTCAGCGCGCGGTGCGTTTCTTCAAAGTGCGCAAGAGTTCCAGCGAAGCCCGCGCCGCTTGAAGCATCACGCGTCGACGCAGCGAAGCACGGACCGCCGGCCGGTGGGGTTCCATTTCATCGAGTCATCCGGACGCGCAGAGCGCGATCCGGAATGACTGTGGTTCGGACAGCGGCGCTGGCGTGAACGCATAGCAGATGGAGCGCCCATGGACCGCCGGCGTCTCGCCGGCATGCGTATACTTATAAATAAAGTAGAGAGTACGGGGGCTTCGTCCCGCATGCGCCGGAGGCGCCCGCTCCAACCTTCATGAGTTCGCGCAAGCCGGCGCCCCGCCGGCGATCCATGCTACGCTGCGCGCTCCTTCACCGCGCTGAAGCGGATCTTCGGGTTCTTTTCCTGCACGTAGCCGATCTCCCAGGCGCTCTTGCCCAGGAACACCGGCGCGGTGTCGACGTCTTCGGCCATCTGCGCGGCTGATTTTTCCACAAACGCTTCAAGATCGGCGCGATTGTCGGCGCTCACCCAGCGCGCGGCCTGATAAGGCGAGGTCTCGAAGATCACCTCGAGTCCGTACTCGGCCTTCATCCGTTCATCGAGTACGTCGAACTGCAGTGCGCCGACAGCGCCGACGACGAGGTCGCCGCCGTGCATCGGCTTGAACACCTGCGTCACGCCCTCTTCGCCCAGCGATTCCAGCGCCTTGCGCAGATGCTTCTGCTTCAGCGGATCGCGCACCCGCACGCGCTTCAGGATTTCCGGCGCGAAGTTCGGAATACCCTGGAACACGACCTCGCCGCTTTGCGAAAGCGAGTCGCCCACACGCAGGCCGCCATGACTCGGGATGCCGATCACGTCGCCCGGAAACGCTTCGTCGGCGATCTCGCGCTCCTGGGCCATGAACATCATCGGATTGTGGACGTTGAAGCCTTTGCCGGCGGCGGTCTTCAGCGTCATGCCGCGCTGAAACCTGCCCGAACAGATGCGGAAGAAGCCGACGCGGTCGCGGTGCTTGGGGTCCATGTTCGCCTGGATCTTGAATACGAAGCCAGAGACTTCGCTGCGCTCGGGCCCGACCTCGGTCTCCGCGCCCTTCACCATGGCCTTCTGCGCCCGCGGCGGCGGCGCGTGCCGGCGCAAACCCGCCAGCAATTCCAGCACGCCGAAGCGCCGCAGCGCCGAACCGAAATAGACCGGCGTCAGGTGGCCCTCGCGAAACGCCTGCAGGTCGAACTCCGGCAAGCCCGCGCGCGCCAGTTCGGACGTCTCTTCCAACTCGGCCCGCACATCGTCGCCGACGCCCAGCAGGAAGTCATTGCCGCCGCGCTTTTGCCGCTCCTGGCCGGCGAAGCCCTGCTCGCCCGCCTCCAGGCGCCGGAACGGCACGAACTCGTCCGTCGCGAGATCGAGCATGCCGGCGAAGCGCTGGCCCGACGCCGCCGGCCAGTACATCGGCGCGGTGTCCATCGCCAGCTTGGCGTGGATCTCGTCCAGCAGCGCGAACGGGTCCTGCGCTTCGCGGTCCATCTTGTTGATGAACGTCGTGATCGGGATGTCGCGCAGACGGCAAACCTCGAACAGCTTCAGCGTCTGCGGCTCGATGCCCTTGGCGGCGTCGAGCACCATGATGGCGGAATCCGCCGCCGTCAGCGTGCGGTAGGTGTCTTCCGAGAAGTCCTCGTGGCCGGGCGTGTCGAGCAGGTTCAACACGCAGCCCTCGTGCTCGAACATCATCACCGAGGACGACACCGAGATGCCGCGCTCGCGCTCGATCTTCATCCAGTCCGACTTGGTGCGCCGCGCCTGGCCGCGCGCGGCGACCGCGCCGGCCAGGTGGATGGCGCCGCCGGCCAGCAGCAGGCTTTCGGTCAGCGTCGTCTTGCCGGCGTCCGGGTGCGAGATGATCGCGAACGTTCTGCGGCGTGCGGCCTCGGCGGCGGGGTCGGCGGACATATCGGCTCTTTCGTGAAGCGGGGCGTTTACGCGCTGGCGTGCACGGCGGCAACCTTCACGCGCCGCCGCGGTCCACCGGCTCCAGCAGGAAATGCCGCCCCTGCCGGTCCTCCACTTCGATCACCCAGAGGTCGGGGTCCTGTTCGGTGCGCTTGCGGATCGCGGCGTCGACCTCGGCCTCGTCGTCCCCCAGCGCACCCGCCGACAGGTCGAGCCAGATGCGCTCTCCCTCGCCGTTGCGCGCGGGCGCATAGAGGCGCGCCTTCCTGTCCAGCGTCGCCACCTTCACCAGCACCGCACCGGCGTCGGCATCGCCCTTGCGGGCCACGGCCGCGAAGGCGCCGCCGATCTGGGCGCGGCGAATGAGCGCGCTGGCCCAAAAGTCGGTCTTCAGCTCCTGCACCCACGGCCTCCATTCACCGGAACGCAACCCGGCTGTCTTAACCTCTTCCGCTCGCATGCGCCCCGTTCTTCTCGCCGCCGCGCTTCTCGCCAGCCTCGCCGCGCCCGCCGCCGCCCAGGGCGGCCCCAACGCGCGCGAAGCCTATGTCGAGCGGCGCGGCCTGATCGAGATCGACGCCCAGTGCCGCCTGCTGCAGCCGACCGTCCGCGACGCGCTCGCGGTCAGCACCGCCCAGGCGCGGGGGACATTGCTGCGGGCCGGCTGGACCAACGCGCAAATGCACGAGTTGGAGGACACGGTCGTCAGCGCCGCGCGCCGGCGCGCCTGCGACGACGGCCGCACCGCCGCCTCGATCCACACGGTAAGCGCCATCGTGGCGCCGTGGGTGAACGCCGGCATGATGGAGTTTCCCGGCTGGGAGCGCGCCTGGATCGCGCGGCGAACCAGCGAAGGCTGGCGGCTGAGCCAACGCATCGACGCGCCGGCCCCGGCCGTCTTCGGCGTGCGCCAGAGCGAAGGCGCACAGCGCCTGACGCTGGCGGTCCCTATCGCGCGCGGCGGCGCAGCGCCCGCGTCCGCGCGCCTGATCATGCGCGATCCCGAGCGGCCGCGCGCGGAGATCAGCTTGAACCAGCGCGTCGCCATCGGGCTCGAAGCCGGCGCGCCGCCGCCGAGCGCGACGCTGGTCGCGCCGTCCACACGCAGCATCGAGCACGTCGAGGGCGGCGGAAGCCAGGCCGTGTTCGTGTTCCCCGACAGCGCCTTCGCCACGCTCACCTCGCTCGATCCGCGCGAAAGCGTCGAGATCGAACTGCAAACCGGCCGCGCCACGCAACGTCTGCTGATCGAAGTCGGCGATATCGACGCGGCGCGCGCCTTCCTTACGATCCGCCGCTGAAGCATCCTGAAACCGGATTGCCGGCAAGATGCCGGCGGTCCGAAGCGGACCCGTCGCAACTCATTCTACAGAACTGGCAAACGGCGCCGCTTCGGACCGCCGGCTTCCAGCCGGCATGCAACATTTCCGCTTCTCGCCCGCGTCCAATATTCAGCACGAGACGCTAGCTCGCCAGCACCGGCAGCGTCACGCGCACCAGCGCGCCGCCGCCCGGCGCTTCGTGGAAGCTCAGCTCGCCGCCGTGCAGTTCCGCCATCGCGCGCACCAGCGAAAGCCCGAGCCCTGTGCCTTCGGCGCGCGCGCCGCCCGAGCCGCGCTCATAGGCTTGTCCGAGCGTCCGGCGCTCGGCCTCCGGTATGCCGGGGCCGCTGTCGATCGTCTCCAGCACCAGCGCCCCGTCGCGCGCGTCGGCGATCACCATCACCCGGCCCTGCTCGGGCGTGAACTTGATGGCGTTGCCGACCGTGTTGATCAGCATCCGCTTCAGCGCGCGCGCATCCGCCGTCGCCAGCAGCGGCGCCGGCGGCGTCACCATGCCCAGCGCGATCTCCTTCTTCTCGGCGCTGTCGACCGACAGCCGCACCACCTCTTCCACCACCTCGCGCACGTCGAAGGTGTCGCGCTCGAGTTCGTATCGCCCGGCCTCGATCTTCGACAGATCGAGCAGATCGTTCACCAGCCCGAGCAGATGCGCGCCGCTGCGGCGGATCAGGCCGGCATACTCCACATAACGCGCGCCAAGTTCGCCGAAGATCTGCCGCTCGATCATTTCCGAGAAGCCGAGAATGTGCGTCAGCGGTGTGCGCAGTTCGTGCGAGACCTCGGCGATCCGCCGCCCCATCGCGGTGTCGCGCTCCGGCGCGGCGAGCGCCTGGCCGAGCGCCATCAGCCCCGCCGCGAACGCGATCGCCACCACCGCCATCGACTCGATGAACCCGCCGGAGGCGGTATCCTTCGCCAGCGGCGCCAGCGCCGCGGCCAGCGCGAACCCGAGCGCAGCCGCCGCGCCGGCTTCCGGCGCCCAGCGCCGCCCGAGAGCCAACGCCAGGGCCGGCGCCGCGAGCAGCATCGCCGCAAGCGGAGACCCGGCCCCGCCCGAGCCCGCCGTCAGCCCCACAGCCGAAATTAGCCAAGCGGCAATCAGCGCCGCGTCGGCCGGCTTTTTCCCCAGGTGCGGCAGGATCGCGAAGCCGGCCAGCGCCGGCGCGACCGCAAGCGCCACCGCGCCGCCGAGCGGCCTCAATTCAGCGCCGGTTATCCACGAGACTGCCGCCGAGACGGCGACCCCGGCCAGCCAAAGCCAAAACGCGAGCGCCAGGCGCAAGCGTGGCGCTGCTTTTGCAGGCTTGGTTACTGCTGATTTCGTTGACACCGAAAGGCGGCCCGCGAGTAAAAGAGTTCTTAACGCGCTGGGGGACACGATGCCCGCTTCGAGTCGCAGTCGAAAGCGGACTCACCATTCTAGTTCAGAGGGAGTAGAGCCGATGCGGAGCCTAACGGCCTGGACCACCACCGCGGCAGTCGCCCTTCTCGGGGGCGCCGCCAGCGCGCAAACGCCGAACGGAGACCTGCAAAGCGCCGTCACGGCCTACGCAGCCTACCAGAACGACGTATCGGAACTACGGGCGTCCACCCCGCGCGACGCCAATTCGCTCGAAGCCGCGCTCGATCGGGTCGCGCGCCACAATCGCGACGAACTGACCCGCGGCTGGATCGCCTACGGCGCCCAAACCGCCGCGCAATCGCCGGCCTTCGTCCAGGGCGTGCGCGACGCAGCCTCCTATTACGGCCGCGACGCCGTGGTCTGGGCCGTCAGCGTCGATCCCTCCTACGCCCGCGGCCTGCGCGGCGGCCAGGAAGCGACCCGCCTGCTGCTCGAATCCGCCCAGGCCGATTCTCAACGCATCATCAGCGTCGCCGACCGCTACCAGGAACTCGCCTACTCGATCCAACGTCAGCGCTGGGCCAACGCCGTCGCACCGGCGCAGAATGCGCGCGTCCAGCGCGTGCGCTCGCTCGGCCGCGAAGGCGCCCCGGCGGACGCCGTACCGGCCGCGGTGGCGCCGCGCCTCACCGTCGCGGCGCTCAGCGTCCAGCCCGCGAGCGACCCCACCGCCTATGGCGGGCGCCGCTTCTGGGATGCGGTGCGCGGCGGCGACCAGGTGGTGGAAGTCTCCTCCACGCCGGCCGGCAGCCTGCGCGCCAACCACACGCGCGCCGAAGCGCTCGACCGCATGGCCGCCGTCGCCGCCCTGCAGGCGCTCGACGCCGTCGATACGCAGCAAAGCGCCGTCAGCCGCCTGATCAGCGATCCGCGCTCGCGCGACTGCATCGAGATGGCCCAGCTCCAGCTTTATCAGTGCATGTCGGCGGCCCGCTTCCGCTATGAGAACGCGTTCTGCCTCGGCCAGCACGGCCTGCGCGACATCGGCACGTGCATCGGCGCCGTCGGCCAGCCCGACGCTACGGCGATGACGCCGCTCCCGTCGTCCGGCCGCGGCGGCCGCGACTGAGCCTTGTGCTTGAGCCCGCAAGGGCTCATCTCCAGGGCCATGGCCGCGATCGACGAAACCATTGCAGAGATTGCAGACGAATTTGCGCTCCTCCCCGACTGGGAGGAGCGCATTTCGCATGTGATCGAGCTTGCGCGCGCGCTGGAACCGCTGCCGGACGACGCGCGCACCGAAGCCAACAAGGTGCGCGGCTGCGCCAGCCAGGTCTGGCTGATTTCCGAGCGCCGTCCGGAGGCGCCGGAAAAGCTGTTCTTCCGCGGCGATTCCGACGCCCACCTCGTGCGCGGGGAAGTGGCGATGCTGATGCGGATCTTTTCCGGCCGCACGCCGGCGGAAATTCTGTCGGTCGATCCGAAAGCGGTGTTCGAGCGGCTCGGCCTCAAGGACGCGCTCACCGCGCAGCGCTCGAACGGCCTGTTCTCGATGATGAAGCGCATCCAGGACGAAGCCCGCGCCGCGCTCTAGCGCCCGCGCCTATGGACCGCCGGCGTCCCCGCCGGCATGTGCCGAACTTTCAGAACGAAGCTCCTGCCGGCGGGGACGCCGGCGGTCCATAGCGGGCGGTCCGAGGCGCCTTAAGCCGCAAACGCCCGCGCCAGTTGCGCGAGCCCCAGCTTCAGCGCCAATTTGCCCGAGCGCGCCGGCCAGCCTTCGGCGCGCTCCAGCGTCTCCAACCCATCTTCGTTGAGACACACGCGCTCGACCACGCGCCGCAGCGGCTGCGCCAGCGCGTCCAGCGCATCGGCAACGCGCCGGCGCGCGTCGCAGCGCGCCGCCATCGCCCGCTCCTGCACATTGCTGGCGCCGCGCGCGCCGCCGATGGGTGGGGCGCGCCAGTCCGAACCGCGCGTCAATCCGCCCTGGCTCGCCTCCCAGTCGCTGCGCAAACGCTGCGCGGCGGCAAGCTCCAGCTCCGACAGCCAGGGCGCGCCCGCGCCGTCGCGCAGCGCCGAAAGCTTGATCAGCACCGTGTTGCGCACGACGCCGCGCACATGGCGCAGGTCGCCCTCGGCGTCGACGACCGCGCGCTGCTCCAGCGGCGCGTGCTGGGCCAGAAAGCCCTCGCCGCCGGCGGCTTCGCGCGCGACGCGGGCGCGCCCCGCCGCGCTCAGCACGAACAGATTGTCGGCCGCGGCTTCGAGCGCGCCGGTCGACGCCAGCAGCCGCACATCGTCCGCCCGCAGCCGCGCCACCGGGCGGCGGCGCCGGTCGCCGGCGGGAAACACGCCATAGCCCGCCCCGCCGCGCTCCTGCGCCACCACCGCGCCCGGCGCCGCGAGCCGCGCCAGCGCCCGTTCGACCGCGCGCCCGCTCACAGCCCCAGCTCCGGTTTCGGTCCAGGCGCGCAGCGCAACATCGCCTCCAGTGCACCGATCCAAAAATCGAAATGCGGCTGCTCGCGCCGGTCCTCTACGGCGTGGCAAGCGTGCGCCACGGTCGAGCGATCACGCCCAAACGCATTCGCCACCCGCGCCAAGCTCAGCTCAAGGCCGGTATGGCAGAGATACATCGCCACCTGCCGCGCAAACGCCGCCCGGGCGGAGCCGCGCCGCGCATCCAGGATTTCGGTCTTCGGCACCGCAAGCCCATAGCTGGCGATGCTCGCCGCCAGCTGCGCCGCCGCCAGATCGGCCGAGCGCAGACTTGTTCCCTCCATCTTCCAACACCTCCAAAGCCAGCCCTCATTGGGAAAAGCAGGAGGATATGGCCGCCCGGCGGCTGTTGGATAGATTTTTTCCTAATTATAGGATTTTTTTCTTAGCCACTTTTGCGCGATTGCCCCAGCCCCATGCGCTTGGCCAGGTTCGAGCGCTCCTTGGCGTAGTTCGGCGCGACCATCGGATAGTCGTGCGGGAGCCCCCACTTGGTCCGGTATTCATCCGGATTCATGCCGTAGCGGGTGCGCAGGTGGCGCTTCAAGGACTTGAATTTCTTACCGTCTTCCAGGCAGATGATGTAATCGGGCGTGACCGACTTCTTGACCGAGACGGCCGGTTCGGGGGTCGGATCGCTGGCCGTTCTGGGCGCGCCCGCGACCTCGCTCAGCGCCGCGTGCACCGTGCGGATCAGGGCGGGGATGTCCTGCGGCGCGACCTGATTGGCCGATACGAACGCCGACACGATGTCCGCAGCCATACCAACAAGGTCCTGCTGCTTGTCCATGCTGCGCCGTCGGCCTTCAAATACAAGAAAACCCTAGTATAGGAATCGCGCCAAAACCTGCAAGGCTAAAACCAGACACAATATTCAGATGATATATGTCATGTTTGTTTTATTATACTAATTATTAGGGCTTTATCTAACGTCGCCTCCGTTACCTGAAGAGCAGGATGATCATCAGGATCGCGGCGATCGACAGGAATTGCGCCACACTCGACGACCGCATCGGCGCGAATGGTCTGTCGCAGCGGAGCGCCGCACGCGCCATCAGCCGCCCGCCCGAACGCGCCGATGCGGTAGCCGTTGCCTGCCATGCGCCGTATGCGCGCAGCAGCAGCACGCCCGCCCATCGCCCAGCGTCCGCCATCGGGCCGCGATACAGCGCATCGATATCGAGCGTCCGCTCGCTCAGCGTCTTCGGCGCGAGCTTCGTGATGTACAGCAGCACGTATGCGACGCCCGCCGCGCCCAGCAGTTCGAGCCGGGGGGCCAAGCGCTCGAGTTCATAGGGCGCGAACGAGAGAGAGGCAGGCATCAGGTCGTAGAGCCAGCGCGGCGCGAGCCCGATGGACACGCTCAGGAACGCCGCCAAGCCTGCGCCGAGCAGCATCGGAAACGGCGCTTCGTTGAACCGGCGCGGCTTTGCCAGCGGCTGATGCGCAACCAGAGCGGGGCGCAGCGCCAGCGCCACGAACAGCACGCCCGGCAACGCCGCGAATGCAAGCCAGACCCAGCGCAGATCCCATTGCGCCACCGCGTCGAGCGCAACGGTCTGCGTCGCATAGAGCGCCAGCAGCGGCGCGCCCGCCGTCGCCAGCCCCGCGATCAGCAGCACCAGCGAACTCATCGGCATCGCCCGGAACACGCCCTTCATGTCCGAAAGCCGCGCTGAGCCGGTGCGTTCGACAATGCCGCCCAGAGCCATCTGCAGCGCCGCGAACGCCAGCAGCGCCGCGAATGCGTGTCCTTCCGCCGCCGCCAGCGCGAGCGGCGAACCGACGCCGATCAGGGCGACGCAAACGCCGCTCTGCGCCGTGAGCGCATAGGCGCCTGCGCGGCGCAGATCGTCCTCGATCGCCGCGAACACGGCGCCGATGACGATCATCGCCACGCCGATCGGAACCAGCAGCGTTTCGACCGGAAACAGCCGCGCCAGCGCATAGACGCCGACAATGCTAGTGAACGACGACAGCGCCGCGCCGCCCGCGGGCGATGCGTGCGAGACCGCGTCCTTCAGCCATACGTGCGCAAACGGCGCGCCGATGCGGATCATCAGCGCCGCGAAGATGCACGCCCCGCTCATGCTGGCGACGTCCATCCGCGCGAAGATCGAGCTGGCCGCGCCCGCCGTCAGATGCAGCGCGACGCCGACGAGGAACAGCAATCCCTCGAGGCCATGCCAGATCAGCAGCCGCACGCCCGACCGGTTCGCGTTCTCGAGCGGAGACGCAAACACGATCCACGCCGCCGCAAGCCCCGCCAACGCGGCGGAGGCGACAAAGCTCACCAGATCGCCGACGAACAGCGCCGAGATCGCACCGCCCGCCAGCAACAGAATGGCTGCGTCTTCGTAGCGGTTGCGCCTGCCGCTCGAATAGACGGCGATGAAAACCAGCAGGATCAGCATCACGATGCCGAAGATGCGGTTGAGCGCGTCGAGATTGAGCAGCACTACCGGCAGGCCCATCTGCGCCATCGCCGCCGCCGCGCCGAACTCGTTCTCCAGCAGCAGCCAAAGCGCGACCAGCGCCGCGCCGCCCATCACGAACGGCCGCGCCGTGCGCGGCGCCGCAAGCGCGATCAGCGCCGCCACGATCGGCACGAAGCCCGGATTAAGGGTGAGCGCCAGCATCGCCGCCTCCCTTTTTGCCGGGCGCGAACACCAGCAGCGCCAGCCGCGCCGCGATCGCGCACAGCACCGCAGCGCCCGCGCCGATCGCCGCGGCCGCGCCCGGCGCGTCGCCGATCCAGAATCCGCCCGGTCCGCGCGCGCTGAAATCGAACGCGGCGCCGGCCGCAGCCGCCGTCACGCAGAACAGCAGCGCAAGACCGGCGACGCCGCCGCGCGGAGGTGGCGCCTTGCTCATGAGTCCGGGGTCCAGATCGGCGAAAGGAAGCTGGCCAGCGGGTCGGCCAGCACCAGCAGCCACAGCGTCGCCGCAGCGCTCAGGATCACCGGCGCCGCGAGCAGGATCGAGGCGCCGTCCGGCTTCTTGAATGCGTCCGTCGGCGCCTTGCCCGCCAGCGTGTTGGCCGCGAGCGGGCCGAGATGCGCGAACGTCAGCACCGCCGCGACGCCGACCAGCACCGCAGCCCACACCAGGCCAGCGCCCGCCGAGGCCGTGATCAGCCACAGTTTCGCCCATGCGCCGGAGAACGGCGGCATGCCGACCATGCTCGCGCACGCCAGCGCAAACCCCGCGAACGTCCACGGCATCACCCGGCCGAGGCCGACAAAATCGATCGCGGTGCGCCGCGCCGTCACCGCCGCCGTCGTGCCGAGCGCCATCGTCAGCGTCGTGGCGGCGCAGGCCAGCGCCACGATCTGCAGCGCCGCCGCGAACAGCCCGACCGGCAGCGCCACCAGCGCGCCCATCGCCACCGCCAGCGATTGCGCAATGCACGAATACGCCAGGCGCTCGCGCACGTCCTGCCGCGACAGCGCGATCAGCGCGGCTGCGCACATCGAGACGCCGCTCAGCGCGATCAGGCCCAGCGCCGCGATCCGCGCTTCGCTCAGCGCCGGCCCGAACACGAACGCCGCCACCTTGATGAGGCCCACTCCGCCCGCCGGCAGAATGGCGACGCCCATGATCGTCACCAGCGCCGGATCCGGCGCGCGGCTCGCCGCCGGCAGCCACCGGTGCAGCGGCGGCACGGCCGCCATCGCCAGCCCCAGAACGAACAGCACCAGCAGGATGTTCGCCGTCAGCGTGTTCACGCGTCCGGCCAGCACGCCGCCGGGCTGGAAGTCGAGCGCGCCGGCGATCGCGTAGGTCCAGATCATCGCCGGCAGGAACAGCCCCATCGAGGCCGTCAGCAGAGTCGCCAGGAACGTCCGTCCCGCCCGCCGCGCCTCCTCGTCGCCGCGATGGGCGACCAGCGGAAACACGCACAGCGTCAGCGCCTGGTACGCGACGAAGAACGTGAACAGGTTGGCGGAGAACGCCACCGCCATGGTCGCCGCCACCGACAGCGCCGTGAACGCCATCAGCCGCGCCGGCGCCTTCTCCTGCGTCGCGCGCACCAGCCCCACGGCGTGCACGGCGTGCACGGCGCCCAATCCGGCGACGGTGGCGGCGACCAGCGCGCCGAGCGGCTCCACCGTGAACGCCAGATCGACGTTCGGCAGCGGCTCGGCCAACACGATCCGCGCCGCCTCCGCATTGGCCGCCGCGCTTATCAGCCGCGCCGCAAACGCCGCCGTCAGCAGCGCGAAGCCGATGTGCATCATGTCGCGCAAGCCGGGCGGCCGCTGCAGCGACAGCACGAACGCCGCCTGCAGCACCGGCGCCAGCAAGGCGCCAAGCAGGGCGAACTGCGCGCTCACCGCACGCTCCCGGCGATGTGCGCCGCCGCCGCGTCCGCCGCCGCCAGCAGCCCGGCGGGCGCAACGCCCAAACCGATCACGACGATCGACGCCGCGAGCATCGGCGCCATCGCCCAGCGCCAGACGTCGCGCGCGCCGGCGTACACCTCGCCCGCACGGCGGAAGTAGAGCCGCTCGATCAGCCGCCCGCCATAGAACACGCCCGCGAGCGAAGCGAAGATCACCGCGCCCGCCGCCCACCACCAGCCGGCGCCGACGCCGGCTTCGACCAGCCGCCAGCGGCCGAGGAAGCCGAGCGTCAGCGGCGCGCCCATCAGGCTGACGGCGCCGGCCATGATCGCCGCACCCGCGAGCGGCGCGCGCCGTCCCAGGCCGTCGAGCGTCTCCAATGTCTGCACGCCGCCCGCGGCCGCGCCGCCGAACAACGCCAGCGCGGCGCCGGCGAACGCCGTCAGCTGCACCAGCGCCGCCGCGTAGCCCGCCGGCGACGCCAGCGCCACGCACAGTAGCACGCCGCCGGCCTGCGCGATGCCGGCATAGCCCGTCATGCGCCGCAGATTGTGCGAGCCGACAGCCTGCACCGAGCCGATCACCACGCTGGCGCCGCCCAGCACCGCGAGCGCGATCGAAACGCCTTCGCCGAACGCGAGCGACGGCAGCAGATAGGCCGCGAGCCGCACGATGACAGCGATGGCGCCGATCGCGCAGAGCACGCCCACGGCGAGCGCGCCCACCGCGTTCACGCGCCCCAGCACCGCGCCCATCCACTCGTGCAGCGGCGCGACGCCCGCCTTCAGCGCGACGCCCAGCAGCACCAGTCCCGCCCCCAGCGCCGCCGCGTCGGCGCGCTCCACGTGCGCGGCCGCGATTGCGGGCAAGTCGAGCGCGCCGGCGCCGTGATGGAGCAGGCCCGCGCCGAGCACGAACATCGCGCCGCCCACGCCGCCCGCGCCCAGCATGCGCAGCGCTCCGTTCAATGCGGCGCGCTGTGCGCTCATCGCCACGAGGCCGACGCTCGCCAGCCACGCCGTCTCCACCGCGATCAGAACGCCGACAAGGTCGCGCGCCATTAGCGCGCCGATCCAGCCCGCCGCCGTCAGCAGCAGCAAGGCCAGCGCGAACGGCGCCGCGCGGCGCTCATAATCTCCCAGACTCGCGCCCGCCGCCATGACCGCCAGCACCGCCACGCCTGCGAGCAGCGCGCCTGCAAACGCGCCCACGCCATCGGGAAACAGCGCCGCGCCTTCGATCGTCAAAACGATCTCGCCGTCCGTCAGCAGGCGCAGCGCCATGTCCGACGCGAACGCGGCGCTCGCCAGCGCGGCGGCGAGCGCGATGAACCAGCTCAATCGCGGCCCCGCGCCCGCTATCGCAAGCGCCGCGCCGATCACGAGCGTGCTCAAGCTCAGCAGCGGCGCATGGGTGCGCGCCAGGTCGAGAAGGGCCGCGATCACGGCGCACGCTCCGACGCTTCGTCCTGCCTGTCGGCCTGATCGAGTTCCGGCGCCTCGATGGCGCCGTACGCCTCCTGCAGCCGCACCGCGAGCGCAACGCCGGCCGCCACTGTCGCGAACACGATCGCCACCGCCCCGCCCAGCAGCGCGTCCGGCGCGCCGAGCGCCGCGGCGGCGACCATCGCGCCGGCCATCGCCGCCACAAGCCCCGCGAGCCGCTTGATCGCATTGCCCGACACCCACGCAGCGACGGCGCCGAACGCCGTCAGCGCAATCGCGGCGGCGACGATGAGGCGGATGGTCAGCGCCTCGGGCGTCATTGCCATCCCGCGTCACGCAGCATCGACGCCCGCCCGAACAGCACCTGCACCGCAAGCGCCGCCGCAGCCGCCGCCGCCGCGAACAAGCCGCCCTCGACGAGACGCGCCGCATACGTCCAGCCGGGCGCGCCCGCGCCTGCGACAGCCGCCACGACGCCCGCAACCATGACCAGCCGAAGCGCCGCCGGCGGAAATGCCGCGCGCGAAGCGCCTGCGCCGAACACCAGCGCATGCAGCACGACCGCCAGCGCGAACGCCGCGCCGGCGATCAGACCGACGCCCGCCCCCGGCGGATGCCCCGCCAGGATCGTCAGCGCAAACAGCGCGATCACCGGCGCATAAAGCCGCGCCGCGGCGCTGATGACGATCTGCGCGCCCGGCTTCACCGCTCAAGCTCCGAACCGCGCAACGCGCCGCGTTCGCCGAACCCGAGCAAGCCGACGCACGTCGCGCCTGCGACGAGCACCAGCGGCGCAAGCCAGAATCCTATTGCGCCCGGCGCGTCGCCGGAGGCCGCCGCCGCAGGCGCCTCCAGATCGGGCAGCGCCAGCAGCAGCACGCCGCCGGCCAGGGCCGCCGCCGCCAGGCTGGCCCACGGCGCGCCCTTGCGCAGCGTCTTCGCCGCCCGCGCGCTCAGCAGCATGGCGCCCAGCAGCAGCAGCGGCGCCCACGCCGCGATGACGAGCGCAGCGCCCAGCCCCGCCTCGCCGGCGCCGAGGCTGAGCAACGCCGCCGCGATCAGCGCGCCGAACGCCGCCAGATGCATGCACAGCGCAAACAGCGAGCGCGCCGTCAGCGCCGCGAACGCCACAACGATTGCAGCGCACGCCAGCGCCAGCGCAAACCACGAAGAGGCGAGCGTGCTCAGGGCTTGCTCTCCAGGCGCTGGGCGCCGGGGCGCGGCGCCGTGTAACGGCCGGTGATCGGAGCGATGCCGCCCGCATGCGCGGAAGCGGCGACAAGGTGTGCGAACAGCGGCGCGAGCACCGCGATCAGCAGCGCCAGCATTAGCACCCGCACCGCAATCGCCCAGTCAGGCGCCATGATCGCGAGACCGACCAGGAAGATCACGGCGCCCGGACCGTCGGAAACACTGGCGGCGTGCAGCCGCGTGAACACGTCCGGAAACCGCAGTAGCCCCAGCGCGCCACCCAGGACGAGCGCCAACCCGATCACCGCAACGATCACGCCAAAGCCGACGCGGATCGCCGTCATTGCATCCATCACGCATCCTCCAGCGGGCGCGCCAACGGCGCCTGGAAGGTGTTGGTCCTGAAAATCTTGAGCGCCGCCGTCATCACCACGAGCGCGCCGAACACGAGCGCGAACGCCGCGTCGATCCACACGCTCTCGCCGGCCGCAACGGCGATCGCCGCGCAGATCAGCGCGGCGCGCAGCACGATGCTCTTCGCCGCCAGCGCGCGATCGTGCAGCGTCGGTCCGGTCAGCAGGCGCAGCAACGCCAGCAAGAGCAGAGCCGCGGCGCCGGCGCCGAGTGCGAGCGCGATCATGACGCACCGCCTTGCCGCACGCCGACAACGCGCTCGAGCCGGCCGAGATCGGCGGCGTCGACCGCGTCCTCGTCCATGACGTGAACGAGGATGCCTTCGGCGTCGGTCTCCGCGACGACCATGCCCGGCGCCGAACTCAGGAGCCCCGCGAAGTCCGCGCGCTCTCCGCCCTGCCCGCGCGTTCTGATGCGCACCAGGCCCGGCCTTAGCGCGACATCGGCCGCGAGCGCCGCCCGCATCGTCGCCAGCGCGCCGGCGACCACCGCGCCCATCCGCGCCGCCGTCGCCAGCGCCGCGCGCGGCGCGCGCGTGAAGGCGCCGCCGCTGCCGCCCGCGCGCCATGCGAGCGCGGCGCACAACAGCGCCGCGCCCAAGCCGAGGAGCAAATCGAGCACGCCGCCGACACGCAGCGTCGCCAAGAACCAAAGCGAAATGAGACCCAGCAGCATGGCTGCGGCGTGAAGCATGACCAAGCCTCTCCGCGCCGACGCGCGCGGTTCAGGCTTAGCCGCGCGGCGACGGATTCGCCAGCCGAGCGCGCCGCTTTACTCAGACGTTGCGATTGAACAACAACGTGGCGTTCCGTCGCGCCAACGACAGCTCGCCGTCCGGATCCTCGAAGCCGGCGCGCTCGATGTTCACCGCATCGGCGGTGAACGACCAGTTCCAGTACCGCAACACCGTCTGCGCCTTGGCCGTCGCCAAAGTGTCAAACACATAGAGCGAGCGGCCCAGCGGATTGTCGGTCGAATCCGGATCGCCGTGGGGCCGGCCAAGCGCGCGCCAGAAGGCGATCATCAGCGGCCGCTTCAGGCCCACCGCCTTGCAGAACACGCCGATCGCCTCGCCGCCGGCGTCGGAGAAGATTTGCGTCGCGGTCGTCGGCTTAATGCCGGCGAGATGGGCGATCTCGTGGATCAGCGCACGGTCGACGCCGCGTTCGGCCGCCGCCAGCGCGCCTTCGAGCGAACCATAGGGGCTTTGCGCCGCCGCGGCGCGATTGCGCTGGCGGCGCTCCACGACCTGCAGCGTCTTGCGCGTGTCGACATCGGCCCAGCCTTCCGCCGCGGCGAGCTTGAACACGTCGCCCAGCTCCTGGATCAGCACATTCCGGTCGACGGCGAAGCGGCGCAGAATCTGCAGCCGCGCTTCAAATCCCGCCCACCAGAACAGCACCAGCGCCTGCGTCGGCCGTATTTCCGTGCGCGAAACGAGCAGCGGCGGCAAGGACGGCGCCTGCCGCGAACGCGCAACGATCAGGTCCACGCCCTGCGTTGACAAGCGCGCGCCCTGGTTCTTGAGCACGGCTTCCATCGTCTGCGTGTCGCCGGTCTGCACCAGCGCGTCGGTGACGGATTCGCTCAAGCGGCGCCGGCGCGCGATCGCCAGCCAATGCGCCGGCACGCCGGCCCGCACCGTCGCGACCAGGTCGGAATCGTCAAACCCCGGACCGGATTCCAGCAGCGGCGCCGCCACTGTGATCTCGTCGCGCGCCAGGTAGCGCAGCAGCGCCTTGGGCGCGTCCGTCACCCGGACCAGCCCCAAGGCGCAGCGGCGGCGCAGCTCGACATTGCTGGTGCGCAACAAGCCCACGAGAATGTCCGCCGCCAGCTGGCGCTCGTAGGCGGGGATGCGGCTCTCCGGCCACGACACCACCTCGCACAGCCGCGACACCAGCACGGCCCGCGCCTGCGTGGGCTGCTCCACCGTCAGCTCCAGCGGAGCCAGCGGCTCCGCCGTTTCCGGCCGAGGTTGATTCGAGGCTGCCATTTGGCCGAAGGTCAGCACGCGCGGCGTTAATCTGTCGTCAACGGGCGGCGGCGCTGGCTGTCGCGATAAGGCAGGGCGAATGGACTCGGGACGGGAACGCGGCAAGCTGAGCCTGTACGGCGTCGTGCCGGAGCTCAACTTCTACTACCTCCTGGTTGCGCTCTATTTCTTCGCCTTCGGGATGCAGTTCGTTCTGTTCCCGTCGCTGGTCGCGTTCGTGCTCGGCGCGACGCCCGCCGGCGTCGGCCTCGCGCAGTCGGCGCTGTCGGCGCCGCTGTTTTGCCTGCTGTTGTTCGGCGGCCTGCTGGCCGAACGCGCCCGCGCCGGCCCGACGCTGGCCAAGCTGCACCTGGCCTTCGCTTTCGCCTCGATCGGGCTTGCCGCGGTCATCGCCGCCGGCGCGCTCACCTACTCGGTCCTGATCGGCTATGCGATCGTCGTCGGCGCCTGCGCCGCCTTCATGATGCCGGTGCGCGACGCGGCGCTGAACGGCGTCGTGCTGCGCGAAACGAGCCGCGGCCGCTACACCTCGATCGCCACCGCCGCCGCGGTCACCACCGCCGTGCAGATCGGCGCGCAGATCGGCGGGATTCTCGTCGCGCGCTTCGCCGGCGCCAATCCGGCGCCCTTTCTTGCGATCCAGGCGCTGGTGCTGAGCCTCGGCGCCGCGGTCTCGCTCGGCCTGCAGGACGCGAAACCGTCCACCGGCGCGGCGCACACGGTGCGCGGCGCGCTGCGCGACATGCGCGAAGGGCTGGTCTATTCGTTCAAGAACTCGATCATGTCGCCGATGCTGATCTCGGCCACCTATGTGGGCGTGTTCGTGATCGGCTCGTTCCAGGTGCTGTTCCCGCTGATCGTCCGCGATCACTACGGCGGCTCGGCGCAAGCACAGGCCGGCCAGCTCGGCACGCTGTTCGCCTGCTTCTGGTTCGCCTCGTTCGTCTCGGCGGTGATCCTGAGCCGCATGAAGCCGCTCAAGCGTCCGGGCCGCGCGCTCGTGGCCTCGCACCTCATCAGCGCGGCGATGCTCGGCACTTTCGCGTTCGACAAGTCTTTTGGCGCGTTCATCGCCATCGTGACCGTTTGGGGCCTGGCTTCCGGAGTCGCCATCTCGATGAGCCGCACCATCACCCAGGGCGCCGCCGAGCCGCGCTATCTCGGGCGCGTGCTCGCCGTCTATTCGATGGGCTTCATGGGCGGCGCGCCGATCGGCTCGGCCCTTGTCGGCGTCGCCGCGAGCCAGTTGGGGCCGCGGGCGGCGGCGCTGATCCCGGCGGGGGGACTAGCGCTCGCCGCTGTCGCTCTCGCCCTGCTCACGCCGCTCTGGCGCTACGTGCAGGAGCACCAACCGCAGGTCAGCGATTCCGGCGATTGTTCGAACGCGCGTTGAATTCCTCAACCTCGGCGTTCCAGCTGTTCAGATACTCGGTCGCGTTCTGCACGACCGCGTTGTGAGCGTTCACCGTCGCCTCAAGCTGCGCGCGCATCGCTGCGATGTCCGCCTGGCAGCCTTGGCGCTTGGCGTCGAGCGCGGTGCGCCACGCCTGAATGCTCTCGGTGGTCTGCGCCATTTGCTCGCGCGTCGCCGTTGCGCCGTCGACGGTCGCCGGCGCCGGCTCAAATCCCTGGCAGCTTGCCGGAATCTCCGGCGCGGCGGCGGGGGTCGTCTGCGCCATCGCCGGGGTGGCGAGCAGAACCGCCGCTGCAGCGGCGCCGATCATGAGCTTCATCAATTCCATCTCCTGTCCCAGTAGGCCGGACAAATCCCCTCGTCCGGCGGCATGTGCTGGCCAAACGCGGCCAAAATGCGGTTGAGCGAGGCTCTATAGCGTCATTCCAAACGGAAGGGGATCACCATCCGGTGACGTGCTTCAGTTGGCGCGCCGTCCCGGCTCGCCGGAACCATCTGGTAGTCGCGCGAAATGCGAAGCGCCGCTTCGGCGAGCCCCCAATTGGCCGGGCTTTCCGACACCACGCTGCAGGCGAGCCGTCCGCTGGTCGCCACCAGGCAATCCAGCGTCACGCCGCCCTCGACGCCGCGCTCAAGCGCCCGGCGCGGATAATAGGCGGCAAGATCGCGCGGGCGACGCACCCAGCTCGGATCGGTGATCACCGGCGGATCGGACGGCCCGGCGATGGCGATCTCGGTCGGCGTCGGCGGCGCGCTCTCCAGCGGCGGCGCGCTGTCGGTCAGGATGCTCTGGAAGAAGTTGGCGATCTGCCGCACCGGCGTCGACTGATCCGTTTGCGGCGGCGGTGGCGGCGGTTCGGTGATGGTCGCGATCGGCGCGTAGCCGTCGGGCGCGATGGTTTGCTGATGCACGAACCGCATCGTCAATGCGCCCAGCGCCGCCAGTCCGAGCAACGCAGCCGACGCCGCAAACGACGTTGCGCGTAAACCGATTGCATGCGCCATATGCGCCTCCCTGATCACACACGGTCATTGCGCCGTGCTTGTGAGGGAAGCGTGCGCGCGCCGCGCATATGCGGCAATTCACACGCACGCGAGCGCGATCACGCTTGCGAGAGAAGCGTCTACGCGCCCTCCTCGGCAGTCTGCGCGAACAAGCCGACCTCCTCGAAACCCGCATGCTGAAGCGCGTCCAGCACCGCCACGACGGCGCCGTAGGCGACACCCTGGTCTTGCGCGCGCACATAGATGCGCGCGTCCGCGCGCGCATCCGCTTCCGTCAGCGCAGCGTTGACGGCAAGCGCCCGCGCCGTCACCGCGCCCGCGAGCGCATCGAGCGTGTAAGCGTCTTCGCCGATATATAGTCCATAGCCGCCATCGACTGCGCGCAGGTCGACGATGGTCGGAGGAATCGTCACCGGCGCCGGCGTGCTGCGGTTCGGCAATTCGAGCTGCAGATCGACTGTCGGCTTGGGCGCGGTGACCATGAAAATCACCAGCAGCACGAGCAGCACGTCGATGAACGGAATGACGTTCGGTTCGGCTTGCAGCGGGCGCGCCGCCCCGCCGCGCTTTGCCATCGTCGCCGCCATGTTTTCCTCCCTCGCCGGCCTTGAGCCAGCAGAGGCAGGCTGCGCCCAAAGCGCCGCACACGGCCACTCACGCTCGTTTGAGCGCGATCACGCTTGCGAGATGACGCGCGCAAAACGAAAGCCGCGGGACGCTTTCGCATCCCGCGGCTTCTGTTTCAGCTCCGCCGTGAGCGGTCAGCTCGCGACGTTGAACCGGATCGGCACGTTCACGCGCCCGCCCGACGTCGGCACGCCGTCACGCGTCGCCGGCGCCATGCGGAAGTGGCGCGAAATCCGCAACGCCGCGTCGCCGAAGCCCCAGCCCTGCGGGTCTTCCGACGTGACTGTGCAGGAAATGCGCCCGTCCGCGGCGACGATGCACGCGAGGTTGACCCGGCCTTCCTGACCGCGCTCGAGAGCGCGCTCCGGATAGTAGCGGGCGAAGTCGCGCCCCGTCGGCCGTTCAACCCATTGCGGGTTGGTGATGACCGAAGGCGTCGGCGGCGCCGGCGGCGGATCGACCGCCACAGGGATCGGCGTCGGCGTCGGCGGCGCGGACAGATCCGGCGGCGGCACGCGCTGTTCGGGCGGCGGCGGCGGCGGCGGACGATCCGGCGGCGGCGGCGGTGGCGGCGGCGGTTTTTCCTTCTGTTCGATTTCGACTTTGACCGCTTCTTGGTCTTCGAACAGATCGGTGATGGTGCTGAACCGCTGCGTCAGGGCGAGCCACACCACCATCGAGCAAATGAGCGCTGCGACCGCAAACGAGAAAAGGCGAAGGTTTAGCATATCGTCTTACCCTTCGCTCGCGAGTTCAGCAAAGATGCCCACCTTGGCGAAGCCTTCTTCCTGAAGCTGACTCATGACGTTGACGACGTTCCCGTAGGCCGTGCTCTGGTCGGCGCGCACGAAGATGCGCGCTTCGGCATAGACGTCTTCGGGATTGAGCGCCGGGTTGTTGCGCACCGCATGCTGATAGGCGGCCTCTCCGAGCGTGGACAGCGTCACCACCTCCTCGTCGACATAGACCGCGAGACCGGACGGGGTTTCACGGATGCCGATAATGGTCGGGTTCAGGCCCTGAAGCCGGATCGGAACCGGGTTCGGCGGCGGCAGGTCGACCCGGATGTCGACGGTCGGGATCGGCGCCGTCACCATGAAGATGATCAGCAGCACGAGCAGGATGTCGATGAACGGGATGACGTTCGGATCGGAATTCGGCGCCATTTCGCGCCGCTTGCCGCCTCCGCCGCCGCTATCGGCTACTTTGGCTCCCATGACCTACCTCCGCCGATCTTCGGCGACGAGGCCGATCTTGGTGAAGCCCTTGTCCTGCAAGCGGTTCATCACCCGCACCACGTTTCGATAAGGGAGAGTGGAATCGGCGCGGATATAGATTCGCTGATCCCGGATCTCGAAGTCGTCGTTGGCGATCGACGGCGAATTGACCTTCACCGCCTCGTAGGTGCGCTCGCCAAGTTCTTCGATGGAGACGGCGTCGTTCATCACGAACACCTGTACGCCCCCATCGGAAGTCTGGTTGACCGACACCCACGTCGGACGCGGCGGCCGCTTCGACGGCTCGATCTTGGCTGACGGCATGTCAACCTGGATATCGACGCTGGAGATCGGCGCGGCGATCATGAAGATGATCAGCAGCACGAGCATGACGTCGATAAACGGGATGACGTTCGGATCGGCGGTGACGTCTGCACGCCCACGCTTTCCGCCGCCGCCGGTGGATATTTTACCCGCCATGGCGGTTCCTCCGATGGTTCAAAGCCTCAGCCCGCGCGACGATCCATGTCGCGAGAAACGAGCGCGATGAACTCAGCGGCGAAGTCGTCGAGCTTCGTGCCTTGCTTGGAGATTTGCTTGGCGGCGAAGTTGTAGATCAGCACCGCCGGAATAGCGGCGGCGAGACCGGCGGCCGTGGCGAGCAGGGCGCCGGCGATGCCCGGCGCGACGACGGCCAGCGAGGTGGTCTGCGTCTTGGCGATGCCGACGAAGGCCACCATGATGCCCCACACCGTGCCGAACAGGCCGATGAACGGAGCGTTCGCGCCGATCGAGGCGAGGAAGGTCATCGACGAGCCGAGGTCGTCCAGGTGTTCGTTCTGGCGGGTGGCCATCGCCGACGAAACGCGCTGCATCGTGTGGTCGCGCGCGTCGCGCATGGTGTAGAGGCCGAGATCCTGCGTGCGGCGGACTTCCGCCATGCCGGCGTCGAACATCGACTTGATGCCCGAGTTCGGCAGCTTGCGGACGATCGACTCGGCTTCTTCAACCGAGTTGGCCTTGCGAAACGCCGCGAGGAAGTCCTTCGTCTGCTTCGAGGCCTTGCGCATGACGTAAACCTTCTCGAACAGCAGCGCGACCGCATACACGGCGCAGAGTCCGAGGATGAGCATGACGCCCATTTCGACGGCGTTGAGGTGCTGGAACAGCTCGATCATCGAGACTTCGGAGTGCCCTGCCGCATCGGCCTGGGCTTCCGCGCCGCGCGCCTGAGCGGCTGCGCGCTCGGCTTCGCTCAGCGACGGAGTGGCTGGCGCTGCGCCTTCAGCAGGCGTCTCGCCCGGTTGGGCCGCAGGAGCGGCGCCTTGCTGAGCGAACGTCAGCAGCGAATTCATCAACGTCATGGTCTGCCCTTCTGCCTGCCCTGTCACCGGTTCGCCGAGCGCGTCCTTAGAACTCGCGCCTTGAAACCGCGGGTTGAAAAACTCTATTACTGTTTGGCGATTGGAAGCGGCTGACCGGGGCCCGGCCCTTCACGCATCCTCCCACCGACTCCGACGGATCGCCGCTTCGCGGTCTTTTGTCCCCTCGGCTGGAACGACTAGCCTAAATTTTCGGAAACGAAGTTCTTGTCAACGTCTCCCACGCAGTAAGCGATCCAAAAGACCGCCCTGCCCCCAAGTCCGCCTACTGCACTGATCTGGCTGGAGGCTTCAACCAAAACTTTCGTGATCGTCATACGTTCCGCCACGGCGCCTTGACTATCGCGCCGCGCCGGCCCAGCGCGCCACTCACGAATACAGGAGCGAAACCATGGCGATCGCCGCCGACCAGCTGGAGGCCCTGCTCCGGCAGGCCTTTCCCGACGCCGATATCCACATCCAGGACCTGGCCGGCGACGGGGACCATTACCGGGCGGTGATCCGCGCCGCCGCGTTCGCGGGCAAGTCGCGGGTGGCCCAGCACCAGATGGTTTACGCCGCGCTCCAGGGCCGCATGGGCGGCGAGCTGCACGCCCTGGCCCTCGACACCGGGCCGAAATAGGGGCTGGGGACTGGGGATTAGGGATTGCCTGCGCCAGCGCCGCTATGCACCGGCCCAATCCCTAGTCCCCAGCCCCGCATTGCACTTCAACAGCCGGACGCCTATCTCGCGGCCATGACCGACGCCATCGAAACCATCCGCCGCACCGTCTCAGAGAACGACGTAGTTCTGTTCATGAAGGGCACGGCGGACCAGCCGATGTGCGGGTTCTCCAACCAGGTGGCGCGCATCCTCGACCACATCGGCGTCGACTATCTCGACGTGAACGTCCTCGCCGACGAGGGCATCCGCCAGGGCGTCAAGGATTTCGCCAACTGGCCGACCATTCCCCAGCTCTACGTGAAGGGCGAGTTCGTCGGCGGCTGCGACATCGTCCGCGAGATGTTCCAGACCGGCGAGCTGAAGGCGCTGTTCGAGGAGAAGCTCCAGGCGGGGCAGTAAGTCGGCGGTCAATAGTCAGTAGGCTCTACTGACTTACCATCCGGCCGCGACATCACGGCTAGGTCCAGCTTCACCATCGTCCCGTTGCGCAGCACGTCGAGCGTCACTTTGCGCCCGATGCGCTCGCGCGTGAGCAGCTTGTGCACGGCGTCCACGGTCGGCGTCGGCGCGCCGTCGAGCTTCAGCACCACGTCGCCGACCTGCAGCCCGGCCAGGGCCGCCGGCCCGCCGCTCGACACCGCCGCCACCAGCACGCCGCTTTCCACCTCCAGCCCGAGCCGGCGCACCAGCGCGCGCGACAATTCCTGCGACTGCCCGGCGATCCCGAACCAGCCCCGCGTCACCCGGCCGTCGCGCATCAGGTCGGGGATGATCGATTTGGCGGTGTTGCTCGGCACCGCAAAGCAGATGCCTTGCGCGCCGCCGATAATGGCGGTGTTGACGCCCACCACGGCGCCGTGCGCGTCGACCAGCGCCCCGCCCGAATTGCCCGGATTGAGCGCCGCGTCGGTCTGGATCACGTCTTCGATCAGCCGCCCGCTTTCGCCGCGCAGCGTCCGCCGCAGCGCCGAGATCACGCCGACCGTCACCGTCGCCTGCAAGCCCAGCGGGTTGCCGATCGCGATCGAGAGCTCGCCAACCTTCAGCGCATCGGAATCGCCCAGCTCCGCGGCGGGGTGGCCGCGCCCATTGAGCCGCAGCAGCGCCAAGTCCGTATCGGGGTCCGTGCCGACGATCTCGGCCGCGGCGACGCTGCCGTCATGCAACACGCCCTCGACGCGGCCCGCGCCGCGCACGACGTGGTTGTTGGTGAGCGCATAGCCGTCCGGCGAGATGATCACGCCGGAGCCGGCGCCGTCATAGAGATCTCGCATCCGGCTCGTGCGCCTCACGCCGATCACCGCGGGGCCGATCTCGTCGACCACCCGGATCACCGTTTCCGAAAAGCCGTCTCGCGGGCCGCGCCGGCGCGGCGCCGAGACGAACGTCTGCTTGCGACCGAACATGGCCAGACACGTAGGAAGCGCTGCTTTGCGGCGCCAGAGCGCTTCCAACCCGCCCCGCTCTGACCTAAAGCCGGACCCATGGACGCTTCCCCGGACCGCCGGTTCAACCTCTTCGCCTGGCTCAGAAATTCGTTCCTGAGCGGCGTGGCGCTGGTGCTGCCGTTCGTGGTCACGATTTCGGTGATCTGGCTGTTCGTCAGCTTCATCGACAACAACGTCGAGCCGCTGGTGCCCGACACGCTGGCGTTCCTGAAGTCCTTCCCGGGCGGGGGCCTGCTGCTGGCGCTGGCGACGCTGACTCTGGTCGGGGCGCTCGCGGGCAATCTGGTCGGCCGCTGGATCGTCGACATGGGCGACCGCGCCATCGCCAACCTGCCGCTGGTGCGCTCGATCTATGGCGGCGCGAAGCAGGTGTTCAAGCAGGTCGCCGCGCCGGAGCGCACCTCGTTCAAGCAGGCCGTGCTGGTCGAATTCCCGCTGCCCGGCTCGTACGCCATCGGCTTCATCACCAACGAAAACACCGCCGAGGTCGTCAGCGACATCGGCGAAGAGCTGGTGGCGATCTACGTGCCCCAGGCGCCAATCCCCACCTCAGGCTTCCTCCTCTATCTGCCGCGCACCGCCTTCAAGCCGATCTCGATTTCGCCGGACGAAGCCCTGAAACGCGTGATCTCGCTCGGCATCATCCGCAAGGAAGACGGCCTGCCCCTGGGCAAATAGCTCTGGACCGCCGGCGTCCCGCCGGCCCGCGCATTCGTTTGCAGGTTACACGCGCCGTTTGCGTTTCGCTCATTTCATCCTGATGCGGACGAGAAACGGAGACGCGGCATGCCGGCTGGAAGCCGGCGCCCCCGTTTCATCCTGCACATGAGGATGGGAAGCTGAACGCTGCGAGCCGGCGGGGCCATAGGCTCACACGATCTTAAAATCCCCCGCCTTCCAGCTCCTCGCCGGATACTGCGGATTCATCTCTTCCAGCGCGCCGTGCACGATTGCGGCGATGATGGCGTTGCGCCGCCACTTCTTGTCGGCCGGGATCACGCGCCACGGCGCGTGCTTGGTGGAGCAGCGATCCAACAAGGCCTCGTACGCCGCCTGATACTCGTCCCACAGCAAGCGGTCTTCGAGATCGCCGGGATTGAACTTCCAGTGCTTGGCGGGGTCGTCGAGCCGTTCCTGCAGGCGCTGGCGCTGCTCGTCCTTCGAAATGTGCAGCATGAATTTGAGGATGGTCACGCCGTTCTGCACCAGATGCTTCTCGAACGCGTTGATCTGTTCGTAGCGCTGCTCGATCAGCTCCGCCGGCGCGAGCTTGCGCACCTTCACGACCAGCACGTCCTCATAGTGCGAACGGTTGAAGATGCCGATCATGCCCTTCTTCGGCATCGCCTTGTGCACGCGCCAGAGATAGTCGTGCGCCAGTTCCTCCTCGCTCGGCCGCCCGAACGGCGTGACGACGACGCCCAGCGGTCCGCACGCGTTGAACACGCCGCGCACCGTGCCGTCCTTGCCCGAGGTGTCGATGCCCTGCAGCACGACCAGAAGCGCCCGCTCGCCCTCGGCCCACAGCCTGTCCTGCAGCACGTTGATCTCGGCGGCGCAGCGGTCGAGGCTCCGCTTCGCCTCGTCCTTGTCCGGAAACAGATCGTCGCGCACCGTGTCGCGCTTCTTGAGCGCCGGCGTCTTGCCCGGCTCGACGCGCACCGCCTCGTCGATCGCCTTCCAATCGTGCGCCATGCTCATCCTCCCGGCGCGTTCAAGCGAACACGACCGTCTTATTGCCGGTTATCACGACGCGCCGCTCCAGATGCCAGCGCACCGCCCGCGCCAGCACCTGGCTTTCCACGTCGCGGCCGATCTCGACCAGGTCCTTCGGCGCATGGTGATGCGCCACCCGGCTCACCGCCTGCTCGATGATCGGGCCTTCGTCCAGATCGGGCGTCACATAATGGGCCGTCGCGCCGATGATCTTCACGCCGCGCGCATGCGCCTGCGAGTAGGGCTCGGCGCCCTTGAAGCTCGGCAGGAACGAATGGTGGATGTTGATGCAGCGTCCGGCGAGCTTCGCGCACGTCTGCGGCGTCAGCACCTGCATGTAGCGCGCCAGCACCAGCAGCTCCGCGCCGGCCTCCTCCATGACCGCCAGCATCCGCGCCTCGGCGTCGGCTTTGGCCGCCGGCGCCACCGGAATATGGTGATAGGGCTTGTCGCGCCAGCGCGCGAACGGCTCCATGTCCGGATGGTTCGAGACGATCGCGGCGATCTCGCCGCCGAGCCATCCGGTCTGCTCGCGGTGCATCAGATCGTAGAGGCAGTGGCCGATCTTCGATACCGCCACCACGATCCGCGGCCGCTCCGCCAGGTCGTGGATACGCCATTCCATGGCGAAGCGCTGCGCGATCGGCGCAAACGCCGCGCGCAGCTCGGCGACGTCGACCGCCCCGCCGTTTCGCTTGGCGAAGGCCGTGCGCATGAAGAAGAAGTCGTGCGGCAGATCGTGGAACTGGTCGCTCTCTTCGATCGAGAACGCACGCTCGGCAAGGAAGCCCGCCACCGCGGCGACAATGCCGACGGCGTCTGGGCATTGAAGCGTCAAGATGAAGCGGCCGTGGTTCATAGGGGCAAACGAAAAGGCCTCCCGTCTCCGGGAGGCCTTCGATCTTAGCCTGTCGCGCAGCCGTTACGACGCATAATATTCGACGACCAGGTTCGGCTCCATCTGCACCGGGTACGGCACGTCCGAGAGCTGCGGCACGCGCTGATAGCGGGCCGACATGTGCTTGGGGTCGACTTCGATATAGTCCGGCGTCTCGCGCTCCTGGCTTTGCAGCGCCTCGAGCACCATCGCCATGGTCTTGGCCTTGTCGCGCAGTTCGATCACGTCGCCGACCTTCACCAGATACGAGGCGATGGTGACGCGGCGGCCGTTCACCTTGACGTGGCCGTGGTTGACGATCTGGCGCGCCGAAAACGGAGTCGGCGCGAACTTCGCGCGATAGACCACCGCGTCGAGACGGCTTTCGAGCAGGCCGATGAGGTTTTCGGCCGTGTTCCCCTTCCGGCGCGCGGCTTCCTCGTAGGTCTTGCGGAACTGCTTTTCGGTGATGTTGCCGTAATAGAGGCGCAACTTCTGCTTCGCCACCAGCTGCAGGCCGAAGTCGGAGGTCTTGCCCTTGCGGCGCTGGCCGTGCTGGCCCGGGCCGTACTGGCGCTTGTTCACCGGGGATTTCGGACGGCCCCAGAGGTTCTGGCCGAAACGGCGGTCCGACTTGTACTTGGCTTGAATACGCTTCGTCATGCGCTCTGCGCGCCTTCTTCCGTGACGGGGCCCGGCCGCCTCCCAATGAGGCGGCGACTGCCCTGGCGGTTCGCCCGTCGTCCAGCATGATCCGCAGCCGGAACGACGCCCGGCGCGGGAAAGCGGGGCTTCTAGAGCCCATTGTCCATTTGGGCAATAGGGACGGCGCTGCTTCAGCGCCCCCGTCCGGCGCGAACTTACTGAAAGCCTGCGGTTCGGCAGCATCATGCCGAGCCTGCCGAAGCACAACGCCTCGCGCCCACGCCCGAGGCTCTCGCTCACGGCGCGGGCGGCGCGGCCGCGGCGTCCATCTCGGCCAGCGCGCGCTCGATGATCTGGTCGTAGCCGATCTTCCAGCCTGCGGAGGTCAGCACCCAGATGCGCTGATAGTAGCCGGAACCGCCTTGCCAGCGCGCCTCGCCGAGCGTGAACACGAGGTCGCCGGCGCTGCCCGCCTCGACCACGGAAGGCGGCGCGTAGCGCACGCCGCCCGCGCCCGCCAGTTGCTCGGCGCCGTCCGGCCCGGTCGCGCTCGGCTGGTCGTCGCGGTTCATCCGGCCCAGCGGCGCCATCCAGTCGGCGAACGCCGCGCCGGCGTTGCCGGCGGCCGCTTCGGCGAAGTCCGCCTCGCGCCGCCGCACCGCCTCGGCCGCCGCCGCAGCCGACCCCGCGCCGCGCGCGCCCAGCGGAAGCTGCGCCACCTCGCCGTCGGGGCTTACGGTCGTCGGCGTGCGCTGGTTGGTGCCGCCGTCATAAATCCAGTTCCAGCCGCCGTCGTCCTGCCGCCGCCACACCGTGAAGTACTGGCCGAAGGCCGCGCCGCCGCCATTGTACGGCCCCGTCGTGAAGCCGATGTCGCCGCCGCGCGAGACGCCGGCGAAGTCCGGGCCCCAGGTCAGCGAGGTGTCGCCGCGATTGGCCGGATCGATGCCGGAAAGCGCTTCGTGCGCATTCTCCGGGGCCGCTCCCAGCACGATTGCGTCGTCGGTCGAAAACGCCAGGAACGCCTCCACCCAGCCGATGCGGCCGGCCTCCGCCGCAAACGCGCGCTCGGCGGCGATGACGGGCGACGCGTCCGGCGCATCGTCCTGAGCCTGCGAGCAAGCGGCGACGAAGGCGCCGACGAGGAGAAGTTTGGTAAAGCGCATGGAAAGGACCGGCCTTCTCCGGCGGACGATGTCAAGCGCGCGACGCCGGCCCTCGGTCGTTTTGCGGCGGGCGACGACAGCTCCTTCCTTAACCCTTCCTCAACAGCGTCTGAGCACAGGTTAGAGGTTCAGGAGTCGTCGCGTGCCGATTGTTCTGCGACACAGTCCCAGACTGGAACTCAACGTGGCCGAGTATCACGGCGGCGTGACGCTTGCGGAACTGAAGGCGCTCGCCGCCTTCCAGGCCCGGAATCCCGAGAACCTCCGCCATGACACCATGAGCCTGGTGCTTGAGGACGCCGACTTCTCGAGCGTCGATCTGGCCGCTCTCGACGCGCTTTTCTCCCGCTACAGGACGATGTTCGCGCCGCTCGACTTCGAGATCATGCGGCGCTCGGCCTGGGTGTGCCTCAACCCGGCCGCCCGGGCTTACGTCGATTACTGGGTCGACGGCCGCGATATGCGCAGCGAGATGTCGAGCGTCGTCCGCCAGTTCGAAACCTTCGCCGAGGCCGCCGACTGGCTATTGCTCGCCGCCGATGACGCGCCCTTGCTGGAAACGCGCGAAGGTTTCGAAGATCTGGCGCGCTTCGACCTGCCGATCGGCGTCGTCCGCACGGCGCTTTAGGCCTAGTCGCTCGGCGCGCTGTCGAGGTCGTACTGGCTTTGCAGATAATTCTGCAGGCCCATCTGATCGACGTTCTGCAGCTGGGTTTCGAGGAAGTCGATGTGCTCCTCGGTGTCGTCGAGCAGCTCCGTCAGCATGTCGCGCGTGACGTAATCCTGCTTGCTTTCGCAGAGCGCGATGCCTTCCTTGATCGCCTGATGGCCGCCGCGCTCGGCGTTCAAATCGGCCTGCAGCCGTTCCGGCACGCTCTCGCCGATCTGCAGCTTGTTGAGGTTCTGGAGGTTCGGCAGGCCTTCGAGCAGAAGGATCCGGTTTATGATCCGGTCCGCGTGCTGCATCTCTTCGATCGATTCTTCGTAGGTCTTCTTGCCGAGCTTGCCGTAGCCGTCGGACTGATACATCCGCGCGTGCAGGAAGTACTGGTTTATCGACGTCAGCTCGTTGGTCAGGATCGCGTTGAGCTTCTTGATGACGTCCTGGTCGCCCTTCATCGCGCGCTACTCCGCTGCGACGAGGCTCCGGGGTCCGCCGGCCATCCCGCCGCAAGAAATGCCCTCGGCGATCTCGGGCAGGCAGCGGCCGCAGCACGGCTCGCAGCCATGATGGCCGAGCACGTCTTCCGGGCCCTGCGCGCCAGCGGCGATGGCTTCATCCACCTCCGCACGAGTCACGCCGTTACAATTGCAGACGTACATCGGGCACTTCTCTGAACGCAAAAGCATTTCCGGCGACTGAGAGTCAGACGCAAAAAGACCCTAGCCGCCCCCGCTCGCTCCTGCAAGTCATTCGCAGCAACCAAGACGCCGCAGGCTCCGCCTTGAAATACAGACCAGATTTATTGACTGGTCTAAAATACAAGCCTATTTAGAAGCCATGATCAAAGTCGGCGCATTCGAGGCTAAGACGCAGTTTTCGGCGCTCCTTGAGCGGGTGGAGGCGGGCGAAGAAGTGCTCATCACCAAGCATGGCCGTCCCGTCGCCCGGCTGACGAAAGCGCAGGCCGCCGCACGGGACGAGGTCGACGCCGCGATCGCCCGGCTGAAGGGGCTTCGTCAGTCTCTCACGCTTGGCGAAGGCGGCTGGAAGGCCGCGCGGGACGCCGGCCGCAAATGAGCGCGCCGCTGGTGCTGGACGCCTCCATTGCAGCGGCCTGGTGTTTCGCCGACGAAGCCGACGCCGATACGGACAGCCTGCTCGACCGCGTCCGCGACGAAGGCGCCATGGTGCCTGCGCTTTGGCATTGGGAAGTCGCCAACATCTTCGCGACGGCGGTGCGCCGCAACCGCATCGGCGTCCCGGACGCCAAGGCCCAGCTCGCGCTGCTCAGCGTGCTGCCCATCGCGACCGATCCGGACTCCGCCGCCCGCGCCTGGCGCGAATGCCTGGCCCTCGCGCACGCACACCGCCTCACCGCCTACGACGCCGCATATCTGGAACTCGCCAGCAGGCTGGGTCTGGACCTTGCCACCAAGGATTCCGATCTGCACACCGCGGCGCGAACACTAGGCGTCAAGGTCATTCCGTGAGCACAAAGGCCCCAACCGTCGGCCCAAGGGTCGGGATCGTCAGTCTCGGCTGCCCGAAAGCGCTCGTCGACAGCGAGCGCATCGTCACGCGGCTTCGCAGCGAGGGGTACAGCTTGTCCGCGTCTTACGAAGGCGCCGATCTCGTGGTGGTGAACACCTGCGGCTTCCTCGACAGCGCCAAGGCCGAGAGCCTCGACGCCATCGGCGAAGCCATCGCCGAGAACGGCAAGGTCATCGTCACCGGCTGCCTGGGCAAGGAAGAGTCGCTGATCCGCGACGCGCATCCGAAGGTGCTCGAAGTCACCGGCCCGCACCAGTATGAAGCCGTGGTCGGCGCCGTGCACGCGCATCTGCCGAAATTGCACGATCCCAAGATCGATCTCGTGCCCGAGGGCGGCTTTCGCCTCACGCCGCGCCACTACGCCTATCTGAAGATTTCCGAAGGCTGCAACAACCGCTGCACGTTCTGCATCATCCCGAGCATTCGCGGCGATCTCGTCTCGCGCCCCGCCAACGCCGTGCTGAAGGAAGCGGAGTCGCTGGTGAAGGCGGGCGTCAAGGAGCTGCTCGTCATCAGCCAGGACACCAGCGCCTACGGCGTCGACGTCAAATATGCCGAGAGCAGATGGAAGGACCGCATGGTCCGCGCCAAGTTCTATGATCTCTGCAAGGAGCTGGGCGAGTTGGGCGTCTGGATCAGGCTCCACTACGTCTATCCCTACCCGCACGTCGACGACGTCGTCGGCCTCATGGCCGAGGGCAAGATCCTCCCCTATCTCGACATCCCCTTCCAGCACGCCAGCCCGCGCGTGCTCAAGGCCATGCGCCGCCCGGCGAACCAGGACAAGGTCCTCGACCGCATCAGGACGTGGCGTAAAATCTGCCCCGACCTCACTATCCGTTCGAGCTTCATCGTCGGCTTTCCGGGCGAAACCGAGGACGATTTCGAGACCCTGCTCGATTTCATCGAGGAAGCCGAGATCGATCGCGCCGGCGTGTTCAGGTACGAGAATGTCGAAGGCGCGCCCGCGCGCGATCTCCCCGATCACGTCGACCGGGACGAGATCGACGACCGCTACGACCGCTTCATGGATGTGCAAACCGCGCTCGCCCACGCGCGCGGCCAGGCCATGATCGGCAAGACCGTCGACGCCATCTGCGACGGCTGGGACGAAGACGCCGAAGCTTACGCCTTCCGCACCAAGGCCGACGCGCCGGAGATCGACGGCGTCGTCTATGTCGACAGCGACGAAGAAATCGCCGAAGGCGCAATCGCCCAACTCGAAATCCTCGCCGCCGAAGGCCACGAACTCGTCGGCCTCCCCGCCTGACGCACGTACCTCCCGATCGCTCTCTCTACCCGCGCTCCCCGGACGCAGCCCCGGCAAAAGCCGGGGTGCGAGCCGGGGTCCAGGGGGGTGAGCGCGCTGCGTTCGCCCCTGGGTCCCGGCTCTCCGCTTCGCTACGGCCGGGAAGCGGGGGCGTTAGCGATGCGGGGAGATCGCACCACCGCCCGTCCTCCCCCCGCCAGGGGGAGCTGTCGCGCGGAGCGTGACTGAGCAACCGTGTTCATGCTGGGGCATCGACGGTCCATGGTT
>JAHDXR010000002.1 GCA_023384105.1 Hyphomonadaceae bacterium
CACTTAGCGACGGCGTCGCTAAGCACTATCCCGGGCACAATCGCGCAGGCAAAAATCAAACAGAGCCAATTCAGTGGCTCCGGCAGATACACGATGCCGAGCGCGAACACCAAGGGCGCGCATACAGCAATCACGGCTATCCAGACAAAGATCACCGGCCAAAACTAGCCCTAGTGGGGTACTGAGTCAAGTATATTAATGCCTCTGCACACATGTCCGAATCCGGCGAGACGTTTGTGCTGGGCGGGGCCATATTGGCTTCATGCTCGACGCCGAGACATGCCACGCTGCGTGCGACGCCAAAGACCGCCGGTTCGATGGGCGCTTCTATATCGGCGTCACCTCGACGGGCGTCTATTGCCGCTGCATCTGCCCGGCGCGGACGCCGAAGCGGCGGAACCGCACCTTCTGGCCGTCCGCCGCCGCGGCGGAAGCGGCCGGCTTCCGGCCGTGCCTGCTGTGCCGGCCGGAGCGCGCGCCGGGTCTTGCGCCGATCGATGCGCCGGCGCGTCTCGCCGCAGCCGCTTACGCGCGGATCGAGGCCGGCGCGCTCGAAGAACGGGGGCTCGAAACGCTGGCGGCGGACCTCGGCGTCACGTCGCGGCATCTGCGCCGGGTGATGAACGCGCAGTTCGGCGCGAGCCCGATCGAGATTGCGCAGACCGGCCGCTTGCTGGCGGCGCGGCGGCTGCTGAACGAAACCGCGCTGCCGATCACGGAGATTGCGTTCGCATCGGGCTTCCGCAGCCTGCGCCGCTTCAATGCGACGATGAAGCAGCGCTACGGCGCGCCGCCGTCGCAGATGCGGGGGCGCAAGGCGATCGAGCGCGGCGAGACGTTCACCGTCAGCCTGTCGCCGCGCGGCGATTACGCTATCGCGCCGATCCTGGATTTCCTTCGCGCGCGGGCGCTGCCGGGCGTGGAGCTGTGCACGCGCAAGAACTACGCGCGCGTGCTGAAATGGGGCGATGCGCTGGGTTGGGTCGAGATCGGCATGGGGCCGAAGGGGCTGATGCTGACGCTGTCGGAAAACCTCGCGCCGCATCTACGTCCGCTCGTCGCCAACGTGCGCGGAGCGTTCGACCTCGACGCGGAAATGATGAGCGTCGACGCGCATCTCGCGAGCGATCCTGAACTGGCGCGCGACGTGACGCGCGAGCCGGGCGTGCGCGTGCCCGGCGCTCTCGACGGTTTTGAAACGGCGATCCGCGCGGTGCTGGGCCAACAGGTCACTGTGGCCGGCGCGCGTACGCTGACGGAGCGGCTCGTGACGCGCTTCGGAGCTGTGCTGGAGCGTGGGCCGGATGGGCTGACGCGGGCGTTTCCGGATGCGGAACGGCTGGCGCAGGCGGGCGCAGCGGAGATCGCCGCGATCGGCCTGCCGAAGAAGCGCGCCGAGACGCTGCATCGGCTGGCCCTGGCCGCGGCGGAGGGAAAGCTGCCGGTCGCGCGCGGCGCCATCGCGGCGGGGCGTGCGGCGCTCGCCGCCATACCGGGCGTCGGCCCCTGGACGATCGAGTACGTGGCGCTGCGGGCGCTCGGCGATCCCGACGCCTATCCCGCGACCGACATCGCTCTCGTCAACGCGCTCGGCCGCAAGGGCGAGACGCTCGACCACCTGAAACCCTGGCGCGCCTACGCTGCGATCCGGCTGTGGCGGCGCGCCGCCAAGAAAGGCTTGCGCACATGACTGTCAGCACGATTTACGAAAGCCCGGTTGGGCCGCTCACCTTGATCTCCAACGGCGCGGCGCTCACCGACCTGCAGTTCGAGAACCCGCGCTATCCGTACGCGCCCGCGCCGGCCGGCAATGACGGCGTGCTCGACGAGGCGCGCCGACAGCTTGACGCCTACTTCGCCGGAAAGCTGCGCGCGTTCGACCTGCCGCTCGCGCCCAAGGGCACGCCGTTCCAGCAGCGGGTCTGGGCGGCGCTGCTGACGATCCCCTACGGCGCAACCCGCACCTACGGCCAGCAGGCGGCGGCGATCGGTTCTCCACAGGCCTCGCGCGCGGTCGGCCTCGCCAACGGCCGCAACCCCATTTCGATCATAATCCCATGCCACCGCGTGATCGGCAGCAACGGCGGGCTCACTGGCTACGGCGGCGGCGTGGAGCGCAAGCAGCGGCTTCTCGAACTGGAACAGGGCGAGCCGTTGCTTCGCTGCTGACAATTACGAAACCTCAACCGCCTTAGCCCATCGCAGAGCGAGCCCAGGGCGTGCTATGCAGCCGCTCCACTTGGATGTGCGGGACGCGGGAGACGATCGGATGCGGAGACTGTTCGCAGCTTGTGTATGCGTGCTGGCGCTCTCGGCGCCGGGCGTTGGGGCGGCGCAGAGCCAAGAGGGCTGGCAATACGAGTTCGCCAATGGCGTCGCCACCGCCACGCAGCGCGACGACCGCGGGCGGGTGACGGCGACGCTGACCTGCCGTCCGCCCGAAGGCGACATCGTCATCACGGATTATGCGTTCGGCCGCAACGCGCGCCGCGTCAGCACGGCGGCGGTCGGCATCGGCCAGCTGACGGTCAACGTGCCGGCGCAAACGACCGGCCGCGGCCGGAACCAGGCGGTCACGATCAGTCTTCCGCAACGCCCGCCGATCCTGGCCGGCGTGCAGCCGAACGACCGGATTTCGGTGACGGTTAACGGCCGCACCAACACTTATCTCGCCGGCAGCGCGGCGAAAATGAAGGAAGTTGCCTGGGCTTGCTGGGGTAGCTGAGTCCTGCGGTTGCGCGGCTTCGCGCTTGGCGCCTAACATTGCCGTCACGTAGGGCTGAAGGACGCCGTCGGGGCGGGCGGCGCGGTGACTGGATGGACTGGGCTGACCCAAGCAGCTACCGGCTCGGCGCGGCGGCGTCTTCGCAGGCTGTATGCGCGGTGTTGCGCGCGGAGATTCATCCGGGCTTCGACACGGAAGCGGAGGCGCTGCTGCGCGAATTGGCGTTGAGCGTGCGCGACGCCGAAGTGGGCTGCGATTCCTATGTCGTCACCCGCGAGATCGGCTCACGCAACCATTTCGCCGTGCATGCGCAGTTCGCCAACATGGACGCGTTCGAGCGGCACGCCGACACGCTGCTGATGGCGAAGGCGATGCCGCGTTTAAACGCTCTGCTGGCGACGCCGATGTCGATGGAAATTTTCTTCGCGGTATGAGCGCGGCGCGCTGCCGACCACGCCGGGCGCGAAATTGATGATGACGGCCAGCGCAAGCGCCAGCGCCACCAGCAGCGCGCGCGCCCAGTCCGGCAGCTCGCCGTTGCGCAGCGCTTCGAGCACGACATAGCCTGCGCTGAATGCGCCGCCCGCCGCAAATGCGACGCGCGTGCGCACTTCGGAGCCGCGCGCGCGCCAGAACACCCAATGCGCCCAGGCGAACAGCGCCGGCGCAAGGAAGCCGAGCGGCGCCTGCTGTATCGGCGCGGCCGTCGTCACCGCTTCGCGCGCGCTCCAGAACGGCGTGAGCCACAGGACGCCGGCGAAGGCGGCGCTGAACAGCGCCAGGCCCCCGAGCGTCGTCGCTGCGGCCACGCGCGTCTCGCCGGCGCCGCGGCGCGCGTGAGAAGCGATCAGCAGCGACGCGAGCAGCCACACGCTGACGTGCGCGCCCGCCTCGACGAAGCCGATCGGCGCCAGCAGCGTGGCGCCGGCCGAGAAGTAAAGCCGCACGACCAGATTGGCGGCGGCGACGGCCAGCGCGAACAGCAGCACTTCCTGCAGTCCCGCCGTCGCCTTGGCGCCCATGCGGCCGGCGAACATCGCGCTGGCGCCAAGCAGTGCGGCGGGAAGGCCAAGGCCCGCGCCGATCAGCAGCCATGGGTTCCAACCCGGCGTTTCCAGCAGCAGCATTTGCGCGGTTTCGTAGGCCATGACGCCGGCGCATAGGGCGGCGATGCAGCTGAAGGCGCGCCATGCCGCGTCGGTGAAACGCGTGTTGAGCGCAGCAAGGCCAAATGCGAGCGCGGCGAACGCGGGCGCCGCGAACGGCGCAGGCAGCGCGAGCAGAATGGCGGCGCTCGCGGCGATGAAGGCCGCGATCGTCAGCACCCAGAGCGTGGCGCGGAGCGCGGCCAGGCCGTTGGCCCGGCGGCTTGCCGCCAGCGCGATCAGGCCCGCGAGCGCGGCGGCGAGCGCGAGGAACGCGCCAGCCGCGGCGTAGCGGTCGGCGAGGCCATGCTGGGCGGCGTGCAGGGCGCCGGCCGCCAGCAGCGGCGCCAGCGCGCCGGTGCCGGCGACGGCCACGCCGCGCGCGCCCAGTTGCGGCACGCGCACCGCCGCGATGGCGAGGAAGACCGCCCCCGCCCACGCGGCCGCCGGCGTGAACCAGATCGCCGCAGCGTTTTGTCCGCTCAGCACGAAGAGGCCGATCAGTGCGGCGCCAAAAGCGGCAAGGTGCATGGCTTCGAGCCGCAAGCTCAGCGCGCCGACAATCGCTGCGGCGGTGACGATCACGCCGAAGGCCGCGCCCGCTGCGCTGATCACGCCGATCTGGCCGGCGAGCGCCAGCGCCATCGCCGCCGCGCCGAGGGCGATGACGGCGCCGGCGGGCGTGCGCCGCAAATGCGCATGCAGCAGGCCCGCAGCGCCGCAGAAGGCGAGGAAGACGGAATAGATGATGGGCGAAGCGTGCGCCGCGCCCGATACGAAGCCAAACAACGCCCAGCCGATCGCGGTGACGGCGGCGGCCCAGGCTGACGCTTGCCAATCCTGGCGCAGGCCCAGCAACGTCATCGCCAGCGCGACGCCAAGACCGATGGCCGTGACCGCAGCGCTCTCCACGCCGGCGAAGAAGCCGAACGCGGGCGCGACCGCGATCAGGCCGAGCAACAGGCCGCGCAGCGTTTCGCGGTGGGAGAACAGCGCCTCGGCCAAGCCGACGTCTTCGGCCGGCCGCCAGATCTCCGCCTGTCCTCCGGCGGCGGCGAGCGGAATGATTTGCGCTTCATCGACCTGCGCGCCGCCGCCGCGGGTGCGCCGGCGCTGCACCGTGCGCTCGGCGGCGGCGGCCGCGAGCGTCGTGCGCAGGCGCGCGACTTCATCGCTGAGCTGACGCTGGCGCCGCCACAGGTAAGCGAAGCCCAGGCCGGTCGCCGCGAGCTGCAGCGCAAGGAGGATCCAGAGCTCCATGACGCGCGCTTCCTAGACGAAAGGCGCCTGCGCCGTACACCCAAAAGGGCCGGGAAGGTGTTCGATTATGGGGCGTGTTGCGCCCGGGCGGCGCCTGGAATTCCCTTGCTTGGGGAAATCAGTCCGCTGATTTGCGGAGGAATTTCTGGGTCTGGCCGGCGCCGGACTGGTACGCTTCGGCGCCCTTCGGGTCGGTGATCTCGGCCCAGCGGTCGCGCACGGCCTCGGCTGAGGCGCCAGCGCCCAGGAATGCGCCCTCCGTCTCCACGATCTGCGCCAGGGCGAAAGCGCCCGCCCCGGCGGTCAGGATCGCGCCGGTGGGGGCGTCCCGCGACGCCAGATAGACCACGCCCGGCGTCACGTGTTCGGGCGCGAGCTTGGCGAGCATCTCCGGCGGCATCAGCGTATCGGTCATGCGCGTCGCCGCCACCGGCGAGATGGCGTTGATGCGGATGTCGTTCTTGCCGCCTTCGAGCTTCAGCGTGTTCATGAGGCCCACCAGGGCGAGCTTGGCCGCGCCGTAATTAGCTTGGCCGAAATTGCCGTAGAGGCCGGTGGAGGACGTCGTGACGACGATGCGGCCGTAGTTCTGGTTGCGCATGATCTCCCACAGCGCCTTGATCGGCTTCACCGAGCCCATCAGGTGCACGTCGACGACCGTGCCGAAGTCCGCCAGCTCCATCTTGGCGAAGCTCTTGTCGCGGAGGATGCCGGCGTTGGCGACTAGCACGTCGACGCGGCCCCACTTGCTCATGGCGCGCTCGACCATCGCCGCGACGCCTGCATCGTTGGTGACCGAGGCGCCGTCGGCGATCGCCTCGCCGCCGGCCTTGACGATCTCGGCGACCACCGCTTCCGCCGCGGCGGACGATCCGCCCGAGCCGTCCACCGCGCCGCCGAGGTCGTTCACGACCACCTTGGCGCCCCGGCGCGCGAAATCGAGCGCATGGCTGCGGCCCAATCCCCCGCCCGCGCCGGTGACGATCACAACCTGGCCGTCGAAGCGAATGTCCGCGCTCATGTCCCTGTACTCCAGACTACGTTGACGGTTTGATGAAGTTTGCACTCCGCCCGGTCAAGAAGGTCCTTGCGGCGATTGCGTCACGCAAAGCGTCGCACTAGCGTCACACGCGAGGAGCGGGGCGTGACGTATTCTTTGGAGAACGCGCGGAGCCTGCTCGCTATCGCGCTGATCGTTCTTGTCGCCTGGCTGCTCTCGGAGGACAAGCGCCGCTTTCCGTTCCTGCTGACGCTGGGCGCGCTTGCGGTGCAGGCGGGACTGGTGCTGCTGCTGTTTGCGATCCCCAATTCGCAGGCGGTGCTGACGGGGGTCGCCGCGGCGGTCGACGGGCTGGCCGGCGCCGCCGACAAAGGCGCCCAGTTCGTGTTCGGTTTTCTGGGCGGAGGCGATCAGCCTTACCTCACGCAAGCCGAAGGCGCTTCGGCGCCATTCATTTTCGGCTTCCGCGTGCTGCCGCTGATCCTGGTGATCTCGGCGCTGTCGGCGCTGCTGTGGCACTGGCGCATTCTCAGATGGATCACGCGCGGCTTCGGCTTCCTGTTCGAGAAGACGATGAATCTGGGCGGCGCCTCGGCGCTGGCGGTGGCGGCCAACATCTTCATGGGCATGGTCGAGAGCCCGATCGTGATCCGCGCCTATCTCGACAGGCTCTCGCGCGCTGAGCTGTTCCTGATGATGGTGGTGGGACTGGCCACCGTGGCCGGCTCGACCATGGTGGCCTACGCCGTGATCCTGGGGCCGGTGCTGACCAACGCCGCCGGCCACGTGCTCGTCGCCTCGATCATCTCGGCGCCGGCCGGCATCCTGCTGGCGCGCATCATGATCCCGGAAACGCACAAGGCCGGAACGGCCTACGATTACGCCGCCGAGCTTCGCTACGAGAGCTCGATGGATGCGGTCACGCGCGGCGTGCAGGACGGCGTGATGGTGGCGGTGAACGTCGCCGCCTTCATCATCGTGTTCGTGGCGTTCGTCTGGATCGCCAACAACCTGTTGGCGCTTGCGCCGCCTATCGATGGCGAGCCGGTCACGCTGCAGCTGCTGTTCGGCTACGTGTTCGCGCCGGCTGCGTGGCTGATCGGCGTGCCTTGGAGCGAGGCGCACGCGGCGGGCAACATTCTCGGCGTCAAGCTGTTCCTCACCGAATTCATCGCGTTTATCGAACTCGGCGCGATCCCCGCCGCCGAGATGAGCGAGCGCACGCGTATGATCATGACCTACGCGATCTGCGGCTTCGCCAATGTCGCCTCGGTCGGCATCATGACCGGCGGCATGACCGTGCTGATGCCGGAGCGGCGCGCGGAGATCATGCCGCTGGCGTGGAAAGCGCTGCTGCCCGGCTTCATGGCGACGCTGATGACGGCGGCGGTGGTCGCGGCGCTGCCGCAGCACGTGTTCGCGCGTTAAGCGCCGCCGGCGTGCAGCCGCGCGCCAAGCTTGTCGGCGCGCCGGGACAGCCGGGCGCTTTGCTTGCGCAGCAGCTTCACGACGCGCTCGGCGGCGCGGGTGTCGCCGGCCAGGCCCGGCGCCGCCTCGATCCGCTCCTGCAGCAGCAGCACATCCCGTTCGCGGCCCAGAATGTCGGCCAATTCGGCGTTACGCTTGGCGCGGCGCGGCAGCGGCCAGGCCCGGTCCAGCAGATCGGCCGCATAGAGCCGGTCTTTCTCGCGTTTGCGCCATTCGTGGCGGGCGCCGGGCGTCGCATCCTCGCGCGCGGCGGCGCAGGCCCGCTGCGCCCGCAGCCCGATCCGCTTGGCGCCGCGCTTGATCTGCCGCGCCGAAGCTTCCGGCCACACCTGCGCCAGCGCCAGCAGATCCTTCAAGCCGGCGTGTGCGGCCTCGACATTGAGCGGCGTCGCCGCGTGTTCGGCCTCCAGACTGACGGCGACCGCTTTCAGCGCGGCGGCAGTCTTCGGTCCTGCGCGCTTGCGCAGACGGCGCGCGGTCTGCGCCAGCGCGCAGATGTCGCGCGCGGGGCCGAGCGTGCGCATCACGCCGCGGGCGGTGTCGTTGAACACCGCCGAGAGACCCGGCGCCCCGACGCGGCCCACGCGCGCAAGCGCGCGGGCGCGCTTGATGCGGACGCGGCAGCGATGCAGCGCCCTGACGTCTTCGCCGCCGCCGCCAAGCTCTTCTATGGCTGCGCGCAACTCCTCAGTCAGCGCCGCACGCAGATCGAATGCCGAGCTTGGCGAGCGCATGGAGACCCCCGTCTTCCGCCGCCTATGTCTGCGGCGCCCGTCGGGATATCTTCTTGAGCGTGCCGGAAAATGCAAGCAGCGGCCGGTCTTGTTGTGTAATCAGTCCGCGCACGAACACGAGCGAGCGGGTTTCGCGCAGAACCTCGCCGTGGGCCTCGACGACGCCGTCGAGCCCTCCGGCCGAAAGGAACTCGCTATTGCATGTCAGCGTCACCGCGTAGGCGCCGCGCAACGCGTTGTGTGCGATGGCGAAAAGCGCGAAGTCGGCGAAGCTCATCAGCGCGCCGCCATGGATCGCGCCGCCGCCGTTGAGATGCTCGCGCCGCGGCTGGAACGCCGCCAGCGGCTCGCCGTCCTCGATCTTGAAGCAGAACGGGCCGATCGAGGTTTCGTAAGGGTCGGCGCCCTTGCCCCAGGTCTGCCAGCCCGCGAATGGCCCTTCCGTCAGGGTGACCGGGCCGGGATAGCCTTCCGGCCCTGTTTCGTCGCTCATGCAATTCCCTCCAAGCCTGCCTGCTGGCATGCTGCGCGCTGGGCTGCAAGGGCAAGGCAGATGCGTATCCTCTTTGTGCTGCTTGCGGCGGCGCTGCTGGCGCAGTGTGCGACGCCGGAGGACAAGCGGTTCAATGTCGGCCAATCGCCGCGGGCGCTGGTGGTGATTGGCGTAGCGGAAGCCGCGCGCAACACCTCGCCGGAGTACGTCATGCTCTGGCGGCGGCTTGATGCGGACGGCGCCTTCACCGAATATGACGGCGACAACATCATCGAGCTGCGGACAAATACGCGCGGCTCGCTGCGCGTGCGCGAGCTGCCGGGCGAATTCTTCCTCGTCGAGGTGGCGCCCGGCGCATACGCGCTCGACAGCGTGTTCGCATTGATCCACGACCGCCGCGTCGATTACTCGGCCAACGGCGTCATCACCGGTCCCGAACGGCCGGCGTTCGAGGTCGCGCCGGGCGAGGCGGTGTATTTGGGCATCTGGCAGGCCGATTTGGACGACGTGACGGCGGTGGCGCGGCCGTGGCGGCTCGAACGGCGCGATGCGGAGGCCGTCGCCCATCAGGCCGGCCGGATCGTCGGCCAAATCCGGCTGCGCCAGACCCAGATGCGCGCGGCGCCTTGCCAGCCGCATCAGCTCAACACACGATCGCAACGACAAATTTGTTAGGGACGGACCTGTGCACGACCAAGACACCATCACCGAATTGCTGGCGGGGCTGCGCCGCTTCGTCGACGAGCGCCTGATCCCGCTCGAGGCGAAGGTCTCCGAAGAGGACGCAATCCCGGAGGATGTGCTGCGCGAAATGCGCGAGCTTGGCCTGTTCGGGCTCTCGATCCCGGAAGAATATGGCGGACTCGGCCTTTCGATGGAGAACGAGTGCCGGGCGATGTTCGAATTCTGCCGCTGCTCGCCGGCGTTCCGCTCGGCGTTCGGCACCAATGTGGGCATTGGCAGCCAGGGCCTCGTCATGTTCGGCGCCGAGGCGCAGAAGCAGAAATATCTGCCCGGCGTCGCCTCGGGCGAAATCGTCACCTCGTTCGCGCTCACGGAGCCGGAGGCGGGATCGGATTCGGGCGCGGTGCGCACGCGCGCCGAGTTCAAGGGCGATCACTACGTCCTCAACGGCTCGAAGCGCTACATCACCAACGCCGCGCGCGCCTCGCTGTTCACGGTGATGGCGCGCACCAATCCGGAGGTGAAGGGCGGCGCCGGCGTCTCGGCCTTCCTGGTGCCGCGCACGCTCGAGGGCGTATCCGTCGGCAAGCCCGAAAAGAAGATGGGCCAGCAGGGCGCGCACATCCACGACGTCAATTTCGACAATGTGAAGGTTCCAGTCGAGAACCGCTTGGGCGAAGAAGGACAAGGCTTCCGCGTGGCGATGCAGGTGCTCGACCGGGGGCGGCTGCACATTTCATCGGTCTGCGTCGGCGTCGCCGAACGCCTGATCGAGGAAAGCGTGCGCTACGCCGCCGAGCGCAAGCAGTTCGGTCAGCCGATCGCCAGCTTCCAGATGATCCAGGCGATGCTGGCGGACTGCCGCGCCGAGGCCAATGCGGGGCGCGCGATGGTGCTGGAGGCGGCGCGCAAGCGCGATGCGGGCGGCGACGTCACCATGGATGCGGCGGCGGCGAAGCTGTTCTGCTCGGAGATGGTCGGCCGCGTCGCCGACCGCGCGGTGCAGATTTTCGGCGGCTCGGGCTATGTCGCCGATCACGGCATCGAGCGCTTCTATCGCGATGTCCGCATCTTCCGGCTCTACGAGGGCACCAGCGAAATCCAGCGCGTGATCATTGCGCGCGAGATGATGAAGCGGGGCGGGTGACGGGCCATGCATCCATCGCTGCACGCAAAGTCCGCACCGGATCAGCCCGCCTACATCATGGCGGGAACCGAAGAGACGGTCACCTATCGCCAACTTGAGGAGCGCTCCAACCAGGGCGCCCAGTTGTTTCGCGCGCTCGGGCTGGGCGCGGGCGACGTGATCGCCATCCTGATGGACAACAACGCCCGCTACTTCGAGATCGTATGGGCGGCGCAGCGCGCGGGCCTTTATTATACATGCATTTCCTCGAAACTCACGGCGGGCGAGGTCGAGTACATCGTGCGCGATTGCAGCGCCAAGGTGCTGGTCGTGTCGGCGGGCGTGGGACCGGTGATCGGCGAGTTGCCGGCGCTGTTGTCCGGCGTGCGGCTGTTGGCCGTCGGGGACGCCCCCGCGCCCTATCAAAGCTTCGAGGCGGCGCGCGCGCCGATGCCGATCACGCCGATCGCCGACGAGACCGCGGGCACGGACATGCTCTACTCGTCGGGGACCACCGGGCGGCCCAAGGGCGTGAAGCCGCCCCTGAGCGGCGAGCCGATCGACGCGCCCAACGCGCTGGTGGCGTTGCCGAAGGCGTTTTTCGATTTTCCGGACCGGTGCACGTACATCTCGCCTGCGCCGCTCTATCATGCCGCGCCGCTGCGCTGGTGCATGACCATGCACCGGATGGGCGGAACCGTGATCGTGATGGAAAAGTTCGAGCCGGAGGCCTGCCTGGCTCTGATCGAACGCTACAAGGTCGACACCGGCCAGTTCGTGCCGACGCACTTTGTGCGCATGCTGAAACTGCCCGAAGACGTGCGCGCCCGTTACGACGTCTCGAGCCTGCGCTCGGTGGTGCATGCGGCCGCGCCGTGCCCGGTGCCGGTAAAGGAGCAGATGATCGCCTGGTGGGGGCCGGTGATCCACGAATACTACGCTGGCACCGAGGGCAACGGCTTTTGCCATATCTCGCCGACCGACTGGCTGGCGCGAAAGGGATCGGTCGGGCGCGCCATCATCGGCGAACTCAGGATCTGCGGCGACGACGGCGAACCGCTGCCGCCGCGCGCCGAAGGGATCGTGTATTTCGCCAACGGTCCGCCGCTCAGCTACCACAACGATCCGCAGAAGGCGGCGGAGAACACCAACAGGCACGGCTGGACGACGCTCGGCGATGTCGGCTGGGTCGATGAGGACGGCTATCTCTATCTCACCGACCGCAAGAGCTTCATGATCATCTCGGGCGGCGTGAACATCTATCCGCAGGAGATCGAGAACCTGCTTGTGACCCATCCGAGTGTGGCCGACGCCGCCGTCGTCGGCGCTCCCGACGAGGAGATGGGCGAGAAGGTCGTGGCCGTGATCCAGCCTCTGGATTGGGCCGACGCCGGGGAAGCGTTGCGCAGCGAATTGCTCGCGTTCACGCGCGCCAATCTCAGCCACATCAAGGCGCCGCGCGTAATCGACTTCATGGAGGAACTGCCGCGCCATCCGACGGGCAAGCTCTACAAGCGCCTCATCCGCGACGCCTACTGGGGCAAGGAAGGCTCGCGGATCGTCTAGGGCTCACGCCGTCTGCGGCGCGAGTTCGGCGAGCATCTGCTTGGCGATCTCACGTTCGCCCATGATGACGCGATCGGCGCCGCTAGCGGTGATGTGCTCGACTTCGGCGTCGAGGTGCGCGCGCGCGACGATGCGCAGATCAGGCCGCAGCTTGCGCGCATGCGCGACCATTTCGCCGGCCTCCAGGCCGTTCGGCACCGCGATCAGCAGCATCCGCGCCCGCTCGATGCCCGCGGCGCGCAGCACCTCGTCGCGCACGGCGTTGCCGAGAATGGCCGAGCGTCCGATTTGGCGAATTTCCTCGACCCGCTCCAGATCGGACTCCACTACCACCACGGGCACATGCTGTTCGGCGAGGGCGTCGGCGACGCGGCGGCCGACGCGGCCATAGCCCACGACGATGACGTGATTGGATTCGGTCACGGCGCGCGGCAAGTCGGGTGCGGGCGCCGCGCGGGGTTCGGCCGCCGCGGCGGCTTCCTCCTGCTCGCGTTTGAGCCGGCGCGCGCGCAAGTGCGCCGCCAGGGCGAACACGGCGGGATTGAGCATGATCGAAAGGATCGCGCCGCCGAGCACCAGATCGCGCGCCATTTCGGGGATCAGGTTGTAGCTGAGCCCGAGCGTGATCAGGATGAAGGAGAATTCGCCGATCTGCGCCAGGCTCGCGCTGATGAGCAGCGCCGTGTCCACCGGCCAGCGGAACGCGCGCACGATCAGGAACGCCGCCGCCGATTTGCCGACGACGATGATGAACAGCGTCGCCAGCACCGGCAGCGGATGCTCGATCAGCACCATCGGGTTGAACAGCATGCCGACCGAAACGAAGAACAGCACCGCGAACGCGTCGCGCAGCGGCAGCGTGTTGTCCGCCGCCTGGTGGCTGAGTTCGGATTCTTTCAGGATCATGCCGGCGAAGAAGGCGCCGAGCGCGAACGAAACCTCGAAGAAGACCGCCGCGCCGTAGGCGACGCCGATGCCGATGGCGAGCACTGCGAGCGTGAAGAGTTCGCGCGAGCCGACGCCGGCGACGCGCGCCAGCGCCCACGGGATGACGCGCCTGCCGACGATGAACGTCACCCCGGCGAAGGCCACCACCTTGCCGAGCGTCAGCGCCAGCGAAAGCAGCAGGCCGCCGCCTTCAGATGTCGCGTGCGCGGCGTCGGCGGCTGCCGCGGCGGCGTGCTCCACGCCCGGCAGCACCTGCGCGAGCACCGGCAGCAACACGAGTGCGAAAATCATGGCGATGTCTTCGACGATCAGCCAGCCGATGGCGACGTGGCCGCTGCGGGTGTCGATCAGCTGGCGCTCCTCGAGCGCGCGCAGGAGCACCACCGTGCTCGCGACCGAGAGCGCCAGGCCGAACACGAAGCCGCCGGCGAGCGGCCAGCCGAGCAGATACGCTAGGCCCATGCCCATCAGCGTGGCTGCGGCGATCTGGGCCACCGCGCCCGGGATGGCGATGTTTCGCACCGCAAACAGATCTTTATAGGAAAAGTGAAGCCCGACCCCGAACATCAGCAGGATGACGCCGATTTCCGCGAGTTCTACGGCGAGTTCGGCGTCGGCGACGAAGCCGGGCGTGAAGGGGCCAACCAGGATGCCGGCGACGAGATAGCCGACGATCGGCGGAAATCGCAGCCGGTTGGCCAGCATGCCGAGAATGAATGCGAAAACGAAACTGGCGGCGATGGTGGCGATGAGCGGTGTATGGTGCATTGCATCCTACGTAGAGGATGGATGTGGTGTTCGCCAACACCGCATTTGCCTCCGGTGGGAACTGCCGCGTGCTGTGGACAGCGCGGCGCTGCGGCCGCTAGCACAGGCCATGGCGAGGAGAGCGTCCGAGCTGGACCGGTTGGTGGCTGAAATAGGCGCATGCCGCGTCTGTCCGCTGCCGCATGCGCCGCGCCCGGTGGTGTGGGTGCACCCCGACGCGCGCATTCTCATCGCCGGGCAGGCGCCGGGCCGGCGCGTGCACGAGAGCGGCGTTCCCTGGGACGATCCGAGCGGCGACAGGCTGCGCGAGTGGCTGCAGATGGATCGGCGGCAGTTTTATGACAAAACGCGCATCGCGGTCGCTGCGATGGGCTTCTGCTATCCGGGCACGGTGAACGGCGCGGATTTGCCGCCGCGGCGGGAGTGCGCGCCGCTGTGGCGGCCGCGCCTGCTGCCGCTGCTGAAGAATGTGCGCCTCACGCTGCTGGTCGGCAGCTATGCGCAACGATATCATCTCGGCGCGGCGGCGAAGGCGACGCTGGGCGAGACGGTCCGCGCTTGGCGCGACTATCCGCCGGACGTCATGCCGTTGCCGCATCCCTCTTGGCGGAATAGCGCATGGCTCAAACGCAATCCGTGGTTCGAGCAGGACTTGCTTCCAGACTTGCGGCGCAGGGTCTCGCTGGCCTTGCGCTGATGCTGATCGCAGCCTGCGCGCCGACGATACAGCAGGCGAACCGTCCAGCGGCGTCGTTCCAGGCGCCGCACTTCGAGGTGGAGCGGGAGCGCTTCGTCTCGTTCGACGGCGCCGAACTCGGATTGACGGCGTGGCTGCCGCCGGAGGGGCAGGCGCCGCGGGCGGTGATCATCGGCCTGCACGGCATGAACGACTACGCCAACACGTTCTATCTCGCCGGCCCCTGGTTCGCGGAGCGCGGCGTTGCGCTCTACGCCTATGACGCGCGCGGTTTCGGCCGTTCGCCCCACCGCGGCGTCTGGCCGGGTCTGGAGCTGATGATCGAGGACTTGCGCACGGCGGTCGGCGTCGCGCGCCAGCTGCATCCGGACGCCAGGGTCGTCGTGATCGGCGACAGCATGGGCGCGGCCGAAGCGATCGCGACGTTCGGCGCCGAAGGCGCGCCCGAGATCGACCGGCTGGTGCTGGTCGCGCCCGCCGTGTGGGGCTGGTCGACGCTGCCGGATCATTATGCGCTCACGCTCTGGTTCGGCGCGCACACGTTTCCGTGGCGCGCGGTGCAGCCGCCGCGCAATGTCACGCGCCGCATCACCGCATCCGACAATCGCGAGGCGCTGCTGCAGGCGGGCCGCGCGCCGCACATGATCTGGCGGACGCGGATCGACGCTGTCTACGGCCTCGTCAGCCTGATGGAGCGCGCGCACGAGCGCTCGGCCAATCTGCACGGCGACGTGCTGTTTCTCTATGGCGCCCGCGACCAGATCATTCCGCGCCAGTCCGCGATCGCCGCGGCGCGCCGGCTGCCGGCGAGCGTCCGCACCGCGTACTATGAGAACGGCTGGCATTGGCTGTTGCGGGATCTGCAGCGTGAAGTCGTCTATGCGGACATTCTGGCTTTCATAGATGATTCCGCCGCGCCGCTGCCGTCGCTGGCCCCGCCGCTGTTGCCCGTGGTTCAAGCAAATCGTTAACGGGATTGTTCTAGGCTCGCCGCACCATGGCGGTCGCTCTGAAAGCCCTGTTTGATAAACGTCAGCTCGCGCTTACGCGGGCGCGGTTGCGTGCGTGGTGGGAAGGCGAGACGTTCGATCCCGATACGGTCGTCGCGGAGATCGACGCCAAGCTCGCCGCCGCCAACGACGCAGAGGGTGGTTTCGAAGGCGAATTATTCGATGCGCCCGAGTTCACGCCCTCGCCGCGTCTTGTGGCGTTGTCGCTGATCTGGGGCGAGGGCCGCATCCGGCCGGGCGATTCGACTGCCGACAAGCTTGAGCCGGCGCGCATCAATCTTGCGCCGGACGGCGTGCTGGCGCTGCTTGGCCCGGGCCATATCGGGCCGCTCGCGGCGGTGGCCGCGGCCCATCCCGGGCCGATCGAAGTGTTCGAGTGGCGCGAAGAGACGTTCGACGCGCTGAAGCACGCCATCGCCGAGGCGAAGCTGGGCGATCGCGTCACCGCGACGCGCATCGATCTGGAGGCGTACGTGTTCGCGCCGAACCATTTCGACGGCCTGCTGAGCACCGACGACTTCGCCTATTGCGGCTATCCCCCGCATCTTGCGCAGCAGATCATGAAGACGCTGAAGCCGGGCGCGAGCGCGATGGTGGAATCCTACGTCGGCATGCGCATCGCCGAACTCTCGACCGCGTTCGCGACCGCTTTCGCCGAACCGCACATCCGCGCGCCCGCCGACCTGCTGCAATTCTTCCGCGACACTGGCTTGAGGGTCGAGGCCGACGAGGATCTGACCGACGATTTCATCGCCACCGCCCGCCAGGGATTTGCACAGCTCAGCGGCAAGCTGAGCGAGACCGGCGATCTCGAGGTCGCGTCCGCGCAGGAGCTGGCGTGGGAGGTCGAGGCCTGGCGCATGCGGTTGCGGCTGTTGGCGCAGCGGCGGCTGCAGCGGCGTCGTTTCATCTTGCGCAAGCCGCGTGAGGATGAGCCGCTTCAGGATGAAGCCGAGAACGAGAACGCGCCGGCCGGCTGAATCTCGACCGCGACGGTTTCGCCGAGCGGCGTGCGCGCCGGGATCAGCGCCCGCCACACCACGCCTCCGGCCTCGATCCGAACCACATCGTGAGCGCCATGCGGCCGCACGCTCAGCACGCGCGCCCCTTCGCCGGGTCGGAGCGCAAGCGCCTCGGCGCGCACGGCCGCCTGGGCCGAAGAGCCGTCCGGCAAATGCGCAGCCTTCACCGATCCGAACGGGGTCGCCACGGCCCCGTGCGCGACGCGGCCCGTGAAGACGTTGACCGGGCCGAGCGCGGCGGCCGCATCGACGGAGGCCGGGAAATCGTACGCCTGCCGCGGCGCGCCTTCCTGCAGCAGCTTGCCGGCTTTCATGATGGCGAGGCGGTCGGCGATCTGCAGCGCGTCTTCCGCGTCGTGGGTGACGAACAGCGTCGTCGTGCGCGTCTCCATCAACGTCGCGAGCGTGGCGTCGCGCAACTCGGCGCGCAGCGCGGCGTCGAGGCCGGAGAACGGCTCGTCCAGCAGCACAGCGCGCGGCGCAGGCGCGAGCGCGCGGGCGAGCGCGACGCGCTGCTGTTCGCCGCCGGAAAGTTCGTGCGGATAGGCGGCGGCGCGTTGCTTGAGGCCGACGCGGTCGAGCCATTTCAGCGCGGTGGCGTCGCGCTCGGCGCGGCTGAGCTTGTCGAGACCGAAGGCGACATTGGCGTCGGCGGTCAGGTGCGGAAACAGCGCATAGTCCTGAAACACCATGCCGACGCGCCGCTCCTCCGTCGGCGCGGTGCGGCCCGGCGCGGAGAGCAGTTCATCGCCGATGCGGATTTCGCCGGCGTCGACCGGCTCCAGCCCGGCGATCACGCGCAGGATGGTGGACTTGCCCGAGCCCGAGGGGCCGAGCAGCGCCAGGACCTGCGCTTCCGGCGCGGTGAGCGAAACGTCGTCGAGCGCGCGCACGCCGCCATAGGCGCGCCGGACGTGCGAGAGAGCGACGACGCTCATTGCCGCGCGCGTTGGCCGGGGCGCGCTTCGCCGATGCCGCGCGTGAGCAGCAGGATCGGCGCCAGGCCCGCGACGAAAATCAGCAGCGCCGGCGTCGCCGCCTCCAGCAGGCGTTCGTCGCTGGCGTAGGCATAGGCCTTCACGGCGAGCGTGTCGAAATCGAACGGGCGCAGGATCAAGGTGGCGGGAAGCTCCTTCAGGATTTCCACGAACAGGATCAGCGCCGCCGCCGCAAGGCTTGGCGCGGCGATGGGGAGATCGATCCGGGCGAAACGGCGCCATGGCCCCGCGCCCAGCGTGCGCGCCGAAGCGTCAAGGCCCTTGGAGAGGCGGGCGAGGCCGGCGTCGATCGGCTGTACGCCGGCGGAGGCGAAGCGGGCGGCGTAACTCCAGATCAGCGCGATGAGCGCGAAGTTTGCGCCGAAGCCGCCGACCCAGCCCGCTTCGCGCGCGAGCCCGAACAATGCAAGCGCGCCCATGGCGATCACCGCGCCCGGCGCGGCGTAGCCCATTGCGGCGGCGTAGAGCGAAGCTTTTCCCAAACCAGCGGCGCGGCGCGCGGCGACGGCGATGGCGGCGGCCAGCGCGAGCGTCGTCAGCGCGCCGCCGCCGGAGAGCAGCATCGAGTTCATGAACGGGCCGGCGACGTCCTCGACGTTCGCATGCAGGATCGCAAGCCGCCCGAGCCAGGCCAGCGGCAACAGCGCGCCGAAAACGATCGGCGCCGTACAGAAGACGATCGCCGCCGCCGAAGCGAGCGGATCGAGCTGATAGCGCGGCAGCGGCCGCCAGCGCGTGGAGCCGCCGGCGTAAGAGGCGCGGCCGCGCGCGCGGCGCTCCAGCACGAGGAAAACGATGGCGCCGAGCAGCAGCACGGCGGAAATCTGCAGCGCGACGCTGGGCGCTCCGTGCGCGTACCAGGCGCGGAAGATCGCGGTCGACAGCGTCGTGAGGCCAAAATGATGCGCCGCGCCGTAGTCGGCGGCGATTTCCATCATCGCCAACGCGCCGCCTGCAGCGATGCCGGGACGCGCCAGCGGCAGCGCTACGCGCCAGAACACATGGCCGGGCTTGGCGCCGAGCGTACGCGCGGCTTCGAGCGTGCACGAGGACTGGCTCGCAAACGCCGCGCGCGCGGCGAGATAGACATAGGGATAAAGCCCCACCGCATAGACAAAGGCCGCGCCCCAGAAACCCGAGACCGGAACGGGACTGACGCCGCCGGCCCAGGTCAGGCTCGCATAGGCGTAGGCGAGAATGTAGCTCGGCGCCGCGAGCGGGAGCACGAGCATCCACTCGAAGACGCCGCGCCCGGGAAATCGGCAAAGGCTCACCAGCCACGCCGCCGCTGCGCCGAACAGGACCGCGCCGCCGCCGCCCGCCAGCATCAGCGACACCGTGCCGATGGCGCCGTCGCGCAGCAGATCGCCGCCGAAAGCCGCGCCCGTGTCGGCGCGCGTGAGCGCGAGGCCGAGCACCGCCAGCGCCGGCGCCGCGCAGATCAGCGTCGCCAGCGCAGCGACAAGCGCCACGCCGTCGATGCGCCAGCTTTGCTTCGGCGCCGCCAGAACGCCGGCGTTTATCATCGTGCTCCGCAGCCCGGCCCGCGCCTAGCGCCAGCCGACCTCCTCGAAGATGCGCGCGGCTTCCGCCTGGTGGCGGCCAAGCGCGTCGAGCGGGATGTCTTCTTCCTTGAACGCGCCAATCGCGGCGAGATCGGGGGCGGGCGCGATGTCCGGGCGGATCGGAAATTCGACATTGAGCGGCGCCAGCATCGTCTGCGCTTCGTCGCTGACGAGATATTCGAGCAGCCGCACGGCGTTGTCGCGCCGCTTGGCGTGCGCGGTGACGCCGGCGCCGGAGATGTTCACGTGCGCGCCGGCGCCGGCCTGATCCGGAAACACGATGCCGGTGCGGGCGACGATGTCGCGGTCGGCCGGATCCTCCGAGCGCATGAGGCGGAAATAGTAATAGTGGTTGCAGAGCGTCGCCTGTGCTTCGCCGGCGGCGACCGCCTTGATCTGCTCGGTGTCGCTGCCCTGCGGATCGCGCGCGAAATTGGCGCGCACGCCGGCGGCCCAGGCGCGGGCGTTCTCGGCGCCCAGCCGCTCGATGCGCGAGGCGAGCGTCGAGAGCTGATAGACGTTGGTCGAGCTGCGGGCGACGATCTGGCCGCGGAAGCGCGGATTGGCGAGATCGTCGTACGAGGCGACTTGCGCCGGCTGCACCGCGTCCTTGCGGTAGATGATGACGCGGGCGCGCTTGGTGAAGCCCCAATAGGCGCCGTCGGGATCGCGCAGGCGTTGCGGCACGCCGGCTTCGAGCGCGGGCGTGACGACGTTCCGCAGCAGCCCAGCGTCCTTGATGCGCCAGAGATTGCCGGCGTCGGCGGCGACGACGAGGTCGGCCTCGGTCGCGTCGCCCTCGGCGCGCAGCCGCTCGAGCAATTGCTCGGCGTTGGCCGGCAGCACGCGCACGGCGACGCCGGTGGCCTCCTCGAACGCGGCGTAGAGCATCCGGTCGGCGTCGTAGTGGCGCGCGGAATAGACGTTGACGACGTTCTCGGACGCCCCGCGCGGAGCGCAGGCGGCGAGGGCGGCGGCGGATGCGCCAAGGCCGAAGGCCCGGCGGTTCAGAGAGAAGGACAGGGTGGTCTCCCGCGATAATATTTGCGAACTATTCGCAAATACGCAGCAAGCACGGAGAAGGTCAAGTGCGGCGCCGCACGCCCGCTTGACGCCGGCAGGGCTCCGCATCATGGTCCGCGCCCTCCGGCCTGGGGTCCGGGCGCGTAGCTCAGCGGGAGAGCACTCCCTTCACACGGGAGGGGTCGCAGGTTCAATCCCTGCCGCGCCCACCATTTCCCCAAGGAGCGAGTTGAGGCGCGATCACGCTCCTTGCGCGTTGAATTTGTGTAGAAAAACGTGTTTCTAGTTTCGCTGTGGAATGCCTCGGTTTGACGACGCAAGAGCGCCAGCACAAATTTGTTGATTTGTGAATGACTTAGCGTTCAATCCCTGTCGGCTCTCACGCCATGAACTGTCGGGTGCAGACGGCGCTTCTGTCGCGAGCAAGCGTCATGACTTTGGACGATCACGCAACGTGGGCGTCAGAGGACTTCGTTTCGACGATGTGCGACGAACACGAATTCAGCGTTATGGATGTGAGCGTCCGATCCGAGCCAACAGCTGACTTAAACTTGCCTCAGATGGCTCCGATGTCAAAATCACTGCTGTTGAAGGCGATGGCGGTATGGCGCGATTGCCTATGATTATCATTCTAGCGCGTCGATAATCGCTTTGCCGCACTCGCGTGTGGTTGCGCGCCCGCCGAGATCGGGCGTGCGGCATTGCGGTTGAGCCAGCACCTGTTCAATTGCGCGCAGGACGGCTGCGGCTGCTGCGGTCTCGCCAAGGTGATCGAGCATGAGCGACGCGGACCAGATCTGGCCGATGGGATTGGCGACGCCTTGTCCGGCAATGTCCGGCGCCGAGCCGTGCACGGGCTCGAAAAGCGAAGGGAAACGCCGTTCGGGGTTGATGTTGCCGGCGGGGGCGATGCCGATCGTGCCCGTGCATGCGGGCCCGAGATCGGAAAGGATGTCGCCGAAAAGGTTCGACGCCACCACCACGTCGAACCAATCGGGATGCTGCACGAAGTGCGCGGTGAGGATGTCGATATGATACTTGTCCCAGCGCACCTCGGGAAACTTCGCCGCCATCGCTTCGACGCGCTTGTCCCAATAGGGCATCGTGATCGAGATGCCGTTCGATTTGGTCGCCGACGTGAGATGGCGCTTTTCGCGCCGCGCAGCGAATTCGAAGGCGTAGCGCAGAATGCGGTCGACGCCCACGCGCGTCATGATTGTTTCCTGGATCACCACCTCACGCTCGGTGTCCGGAAATATCGTCCCGCCGATCGAGGAATATTCGCCTTCGGTATTCTCGCGCACGACATAGAAATCGATCTCGCCGGGGCGGCGATTGGCCAAGGGGCTCGGCACGCCGGGCATCAGCCGAACCGGGCGTAGATTGACGTACTGATCGAATGCGCGGCGGAACTGGATGAGCGAGCCCCAGAGCGAAATATGATCCGGCACGGTCGCCGGCCAGCCCACGGCGCCGAAGAAGATGGCGTCATGCGCGCCGATCTTTAGTTTCCAGTCGTCCGGCATCATGACGCCGTGCCGCGAATAGTAATCGCAACTGGCGAAGTCGAAATGATCGAAGACGAAGCGGCAATCGAACTTCCGCGCCACTGCTTCGAGCACGGCGAGGCCTTCGGGCACGACTTCCTTGCCGATGCCGTCTCCCGGGATCACTGCGATGCGATGAGCATTGGTCATTGCAACCTCAAACGCTGGGGTGCGACGAGCATCGCGCGAAAATCGTTTACATTGGTGCGCGTGGGACCTGTCACCACGAGCTGATCGAGTTTAGCGAAGAACCTATAAGCGTCATTATGAGCCAGGTGCGTCTCCGGATCGAGACCGCGCTCTCGCGCGCGTGCGAGCGTGTCTGGCGTCCACACCGCGCCTGCATTGTCCTCGCTTCCATCGATTCCGTCGGTGTCTGCGGCCAGCGCCCAGACATCTGAACGGTTGGCCAGGGAGAGCCCCAGCGCAAGCAAATATTCGGCGTTGCGGCCGCCGCGGCCCTCGCCGCGAACGGTCACTGTCGTCTCACCGCCGGAGAGGAATAGGGATGTCTCGCCTCGTTCGGCCGCTTGGCGCGCGGCGCCCGCATGCGCTTCCGCGACCTCGCGCGCTTCGCCTTCGATGGCGTCGCCCAAGATGTGTGGCGCAAGGCCGAAATCCATCGCCGCCGAGGCGGACGCCTCAAGCGCATCGCGCGCGTTAGCGACAATCCGGTAGTCGATTTCCGCCGGAGGACGCGGTGCAGATTTTGCGGCGGGCCGATCCAGCCAGCGTGTGACGCCGGGCGGGGGAGCGATACCGTAGCGGCGAAGGATGGCGAGCGCGTCACGCGGCGCAGCGGAATCGGGAACGGTCGGGCCGGAAGCAATGGCCAAAGGATCGTCGTTCGGCACGTCCGATATGGCGAGCGTGACGATGCGTGCCGGCGCCGCCGCCGCGGCGAGGCCGCCTCCGCGTATGAGAGAAATCTTCCGGCGCACCATGTTCATTTCGCCAATACGGGCGCCGGAACGCAACAACGCAGAGGTCAGCGCACGCTCTTCCGCCAAGGTGATTCCTGGCGGCTTCGCGGCCAGAAGCGCCGACCCGCCGCCCGAAAGCAAGCAAAGCACAAGGTCATTCACGGTTAAGTTCGAAACGGCGGCGAACAGGCGATGCGCGGCGACGACGCCGGCTTCATCCGGAATGGGATGGCCTGCTTCGAGCACATCGATGCGCCGGCAGGGCAGGGCGTGGCCGTAGCGCGTGACGACGACCCCTTCGAGCGGCGTGGGCCAGTGCTTTTCGACCGCCTGCGCCATACTCGCTGCGGCTTTGCCGGCGCCGACCACGATCGTCCTGCCCCGCGGCGGTTCAGGGAGATGCATGGGCACACAAATGTCGGGGCGCGCGCGAGCCACCGCGGCGGCGAACATCGTTCGCAGCAAGTTTTCGTGGGCGTCGATATCGCGCATGGGTCACCTCGTCGGCGCCGCCCTGCCATCGGCCACGACGCAGGCGGAAGGCGGATCGGCGCCGTCGAGGACTGTGACGACATTGCGCGCTGCGATCATGTTGGTGCGGGCGAGCCCCTCGCGTGACGACGCCGCAGCATGAGGCGTGGCGATGACGTTCGGCAAGGCGACCAGCGCCTCCGTGACGGCTTGCAGGGACGGATCGGACTCGCTTTCAAACACATCGAGCGCCGCACCCGCGATCTCTTTGGCTTCCAGCGCTGCGAGCAGGGCGCGATCGTCGACCAGGCCGCCGCGCGCGGTGTTGATCAGGTACGCCGTGGGCTTCATGCGCGAGAGCGCTTCGGCGTTGATCATATGGCGCGTGGCGGGGGTCAGCGGCGCGTGGATCGTGACATAGTCGCTTCGCTCGAGCAGCGTCGCGAGATCGGCATAGGCGATCCCTTCTCGTGCGGCGCAGCTCTCATCGCGCCGTGCGCTGAGCGCCAGAATCTCCGCTTCGAACCCGCGCAAGCGCTGCACCACGGCGCGGCCGATGCGGCCTAGTCCAATGACGCCGACAGTGCGCCGGTACAGATCGTTTCCGGGCAGGATCGACCAATTTCCGTGGAGCATATTCGACTGGGTTTCGCGCAGGCGATGGCCTACACCAAGCATCAGCGCAAGCGTATGGTCCGCCACCGACGCGTCATTGCCGCCGACGGCGATGCAGGCGACCTTGCCGAGATCCCGCACGGCGGTTGCGTCGACGCGCTCATAGCCGACGCCACGGCGCGAGATGATCTTGAGTTTTGGCAATCTGGCTAGAAGCGCCCGGGTGACGTGGGCGTGACCGACGATCCAGCCTGCCGCGTCCTCGAGGTGCGCGACCAGGTCGTCTTCGCTGAAGTCGCCATCACCTTTGCCCGCCGGCGGATCGATCAGAACGACTTCGCAGCCCTGTTGCTTGAGATAGGCGATAGAGTCAGCTTCAAAAAAGCGCTGCGTTACCACTACGCGCCGGCTATTTGATCCCATGTGCGTCCGTTCCTCGCTCGCCGCTACTCAGCGGGCGGGCGCCGGTCCAATACGAAATCCGCATGATTTGCTTCACGTGCGGGATCCGTCGCCTTTGGATTGCTTGTCCTGTCTCGACATCGCTGCCAGAATAGCGGCAATGGATTTTGCCTGGCTTGAAGACTTCCTGGAGCTGGTCGAGTGCGAAAATTTCTCGCGTGCGGCGGAAAAGCGAGGCGTGAGCCAGCCGAACTTCAGCCGCCGCATTCGTGCGCTTGAGGAATGGGTCGGCGCCACGCTGGTCGATCGCAGTACGCACAATATTCGTCTGACGGCCGCTGGCGAACGCTTCCGTCTGGCGGCGGAAGAAACGTTGCGCCGATTGCAGCTGGGGCGTGAAGAGACGCGGGCGGCGGCGAAGGCGGCCTCCGAGACGCTGCGGTTCGCTGCGACGCACGTGCTTTCGCTCACCTTCTTCGCGCCATGGCTGCGGCGATTGGAGGCGGAGCGGCCCCTCAATACGACGATCGAACTGACAGCCGACAGCATGGTCGCTTGCGAACGCTTGATGATCGGCGGGCGAGTGCAGTTTCTGCTCTGTCATCATCACGAAGCGGCGGCGACGCGGCTCGACGGCGAGTTCCGTTCGGTGCATGTCGGCGATGACGTGTTGCTGCCGGTCAAGGCGCCCGGGGCATTTCCCGATGCGCGCATCGCTGATGCTCCACAGCTGTGCTTCACCGCGGAATCGGGCATGGGCCGCATCCTCGCAGCTGCGTGGGCGCGCGCGGGCCGGCCCGCGCCCGCGCCGCCGGTTTTCGCCTCGCACCTCGCCAGCGTTCTGACCGCGATGGCGCGCGATGGGCGAGGCGTCGCCTGGACTGCGCGGAGCTTGGTGGAGGACGATCTGCGCAACGGCGTGCTCGAGCGCGCCGGAACGGTGCAGGACGAAGTGCCGATTGAGATCCGGCTTTGGCGCGCCAGGGCGCGTCAATCCCCTGCCGCCGAGGCGTTGTGGCGCCGCGTCACCCGCACCGAATAGGCCGGCGGGGTTAGAGCGGCTTCTGCGCCAAGTAAAACGGGCTTGAGAAAACACGGCGTACAATTCCGTCTTGAGCTTCGTCTGCGGCGCTGGCTTCGACCGCCGCCAAACGCTGATCGCGCTTTTCCACCGGCAATGCGCGCAGCGGGGAGAAGGTAGCGTAGAGCGCACGCAGCGCCGCCGGCGTGAATTCGACTGTGTGCTCCACCTTCTCGAAGGCGGCGTTGGTGAACCCATTCGCCGCCAGCTTCCTCAGCCAGCGCTCATGGTCGAGGGCGGCGTGTCGGCCGCTGCTGAACGACGGCGGACGCGGCGTGTCGCGCAGCGCCGCCTGGAAGATCGGATCGCCGCGCACGTCTTCAAATAGATTCCACCACATCGCCCACCAGCCGCCGGGCCGCAGCGCGTCAAGGACGTTCGGAAGCGCGATATCCGGGTCCAGCCATGTGAAGGAGGTAGCGGCCACGCCGAGGTCGAAGGTATTCGGCGCTAGCTTGGCCGTCTCGAAAGCTTCGTTGCGCACAATCAGCTGGCCGGGCGAAGCGCCGACATTGTTGGCCAGCGTCGTCGCCAGCGCCGGATCGGGTTCGATCGCGGTCACTATCGCGCCGCGGCGGATGAGTTCCGCCGTAGCCTGACCGGAGCCGGGGCCGATCTCGAAGACTTGTGCGTCCTCAAGGCTGCACACAGCGGCGATGCGGTCATAGATGGCGGCGGGATAGCTCAGCCGCCCTGCGGCGTATCCTGCCGCATCACTGCCAAAAACGTTGCGCCCGACTGCGCGCTCCAGAAATGCTTCGTTCATTGGTTCACGGGATAATTCGATGGCTCTGCCTCGGCGCTGTCGAGATCGACCTTCACCAGCGAGGGGGCGGTGATCTCGTCGAACATGGGGCGATAGAGATTGATGAGAAACTGGTGCTCAGGCCCGGGTGCGCGCGCCGAGATGTGCGTGAAGACGAGATCGTCCCAGCCGAAAAGAGCCACAAGGCGGTACGCCGCCGCCAAATCCACGCGAAGGGCGCGTTCAGCGTCGGTATGCGCTGCATCGCCGGTTTTAAGAGCAGCATTCGCCACGCGTATTCTCCTCAATCCAATTCAATGTCGAGCAGGCGCACGAATTGCTGGCCGCAATGCATGTCGCGTTCGACCTCTCCGCCTTGCGCGCTGGTGCGGGGGTAGGAGATCTTGACCATGTGGAGGTCGGGTACAGGGAAGCGCTTCACCAGGGAAGCGTCTGCGCCATAGAGTTCGGCGAACAGCGCAGGGCCCAGCGTCGGGCTCTCCGCATATTTGGCGAAACTCTCGGCGCCATCGAAGAACAAATCCACCGTGACCCAGAACGGCCCTGCGTTCTTGGAGCGGATGTGGCGGCAAACGTCTTTCACCGTGGCCATCAGGCGGTTTCCTTGCTGGCGAGATCGATCCATTCCGTCCGCACGAGTTCCATCGGATCGTTCACTTCGACGATATGGTTGAGCTTGAATTCGTAGACCGGCCCACGCTCGATATCGGCGGGGGAGAAGGCGAAGCCGTAGCTCGGCAATTCCTTGTCCAGGTCGATCGGGAAATGAAAGAAGTAGGGATTGCACGCCTTGGCGATCTGCGTCGCCATGGCCTGTGTGTCCGCCGTCGCCACAAACAGCACGCCGACTTCGCGCGGCGGCGGCGTGCCGGGCGCCGGCTTGTCGCCCGATACGGCGTTCCAGCCGTACAGGCGAAGCGAGATGTGGAAGTCGCCCGCGGCGGGGCCGATTGCCTTGTGCACGCGTTCGTAGAGAGCAGCGAGCATCCGATCGTGGAATTCGTCGATGCGGTTCAGCACGGCCGGGTCCTGGATGCCGATCAGCATGATGGTCTGGAAACGGCCCTTGGCGGCGCCTTCGAGCTTCATCGTGTAGGGGGCCGCCTTCCAGATCGAGCCAGTCACTTCAACCGTGCGGTCATCTATGGCGGCGTAGTGCGCGTCCGTGACGTCCAGTACGCCGCCGGGCTCGGTCAACAGGAACGGGTTGGCGTTCTCATAGAGCATATGGGCGGAAACGCTGTGCGGATCGCAGCGATTGTCCGGGCTGAGCGGCTCAACCTTGAAGCCGCTCTTGCCGATGGAGATCAGCACGCCGGCGCCGCGCGTCGGATAGACGGCGCATTGCGCGCCGCATTCCGCGACCTTTGCCGCATGCCAAGCGGGTCCCGCAGAGGCGCCTTTCATCAGCGCAAAGCTCGCGAGCACGGCGGTGTCTGTGGTGCGTCCGCCGAGTACGATGTCGGCCCCCGCTTCGAGCGCGGCGATATACGGCTCCGGTCCCATGACCGCGACGATATGCTCGCAGACCTCGATCGTCTCGTCGCTGAGCGGGCCTAGCGCCGCCAGCGGCTTGATCTCGCCGGCGGCGTTCTTTGCCTTGAGCACAGCTTTGTCCTGCTCGCAAAAGGTGGCGGCGATCTTGGGCTTTAGGCCAAGTTCGCGCGCGATCTCGATGGCAATGTCTCGTGTCCAGGCGACGCCCGCGTCGCCGCCGGCTTGGCCGCACGAGCCGACCAGCAGCGGAATCCGCGCCTCGGCCTGTGCTTTCATGAGGATCGCAAGGTCGCGTTTGACGGCTTCGCGATTGTTCTTCGAGACGCCGAGCGCCAGATAGGCGGCGCCGCTGTCGGTGGAGCCGGCGTCGCTGGCGATAGCGTGGGCGCCGCGCTCGACGCCATAGCGGATCTCATCGGGGCGGACACCGGCGCCGAGAGAACCGACCGGAACAATGATCTTGATGGCGTCGTCGCGCATGAGTGCTCAGACCTTCTTCTTTCGATTGGAGTGCGCTGTGCGCGTTCGCGAATCCTCGAGGGCGTCGCAAATCGCGATCGCGCCGTTATGCAGGTGCGATCGCATCGCCCGTTCCGCACGCAGCGCGTCGCCATTGAGAATGGCCTCGATGATCTCTTCGTGCTCCTTCAGCGAAGCCTCGGCGCGTTTGCGGCCGGTAAGCTCGTTGAAAAGCAGGCGGTTCACCGGAAATGTAAGGCGCTCGGCCGCTTCCTTGATCGCGGCGTTTCCGCCGAACTCGTAGATCAGGTCGTGGAAGAGCTGATGGACTTCGGACAATTCCTCGACGCTGCCGCGCACGGTTTCGCGCAGGCGCCTTTGGCAATGGCGCAGCCGCTCCGCGTAATCGGCGTGATGGATGTTCTCTGCCGCGAGCTTGGCTGCGTAGCCCTCGATGGCTTCGCGCAGCTGATAGATATCGCGGACGTCGCGCTCGGAATAGGCGCGAACGCTGGCGCCGCGGTGGGGGGCGAACTCGAGCAGGCCCTCGCCGGTGAGGCGGCGGATGGCCTCGCGCACTGGGCCGACGCTGACGCCGAACATCTGTGCGATATCGGCGACGACAAGGCGTTCGCCTTGCGCGAAGCGACCTTTGCGAATGTCGTCGCGGATGGCGTTGACTACGTGTTCGACGATAGTTTCCGCCGTCGTGGCGCGGGAAGGCGGGGAGGCAGAGCTAATCATTGTTCAAACCTCAGGGCGCCGCCAACGGGACGGCGCCGGTTGCGATGGCCACAACGATCATGAAGAGGTAGAGCAGAAGCGCGAAGGGGAGCGCAAAGCGCTGGAGTTCGCCCACCTCCACTTTCATAAGGCCTGACACGAGATAGATCGCCGCGATCAGCGGACTTAGGGCGTGCAGCGTCTGGCCGAGCAGCGACGCGCGCGCGACTTCCGCAGGTGCGATGCCGAAATGACCTGCGGTTTCGGCCAGGATTGGCACGATCCCGAAATAATAAGCGTCATTCGACATCACGAACGTGAATGGACCGCTCGTCAGCGCCACCAGCGGACCCAGATTGGGGCCGTACTCGGCAGGCACGAGCGCCAGCAAAGCGCGGCCCATCGCGTCCACCATGCCTGTGCCTTCGAGAATGCCGGTGAAGACGCCCGCAGCGAAGATCAGCAGCGCGATCGGAAGGGCGTTGGCGGCGTGTGCATTTATGCGATCGCGCTGCATCGACAATTTGGGATAGTTGACGATCATCGCGACGGCGAGACCGATCATGAAGGCCAGCGGCAATGGCACAAGCCCGGCAATGGCGCTGGCCAGAAGCGCAAGCGTGAAAAGCAAGTTGACCCAAAAGAGACGCGGCCGTTCGATTCCCGCGTCGCGTTCGAACAGCGAGGGCGACATGTCGCTCTCCAGCGCAACGACGCCGAGTCGCCTTCGCTCCAGCGAGCCCAGGAAGAAGGCGATGACGAACACGCCCGCAATGCCGGCGAGCATGGTCGGGATGAGCGGAACGAAGATGTCGAGCATGGGCACGTTTAGCGATGAGGCGACACGCGCCATCGGCCCGCCCCAGGGCATCATGTTGACTATTGAGTTCGAAGAGCCCAGCAGCACCGCGAGGATAAGCGGGTTCATGCCAATCTTGCGATAGATCGGCAAAAAAGCGCCGATCGTCACGATGGCGGTGGTGGCGCCGTCTCCATCCAGCGAGACGAGCGTGGCCACTGCCGCGGTCGCGAGCGCCACTTTTCGCGGGTCGCCGTGGGCGAAGCGCACCGCTCCGCGCACGAGCGGGTCGAACAGGCCCGCGTCGGTCATGACGCTGAAATAGAGAACGGCAAACATCAGCGTAACCGCTGTCGGCGCCAGCGCGGTCACCCCGGCGAGCGCCATCTCCGTCATGTCGAGTCCGTGCCCCGCCATCAAACCGAAAATGATCGGCACGAGGATCAGCGCCGCTACCGCGGAGAGCGCGCGCGTCATGATCAGCGCCATGAACGCCGCGATCATTGCAAAGCCGATGATCGCCAGCATCAGCCGCGCTCCCGCGAGCGCGAAAAGGACGCCAGCGGCCCAGGAGCCGCTGGCGTTTCAAGGGCGAGGCCGGAAGGGGCGCTCAATAGTTCCAACGCAGTGTTGCCCCGTAGGTCGGCGGCGGATTGTAGGAGGCGAAATTGGCGCCAAGAAACGTAGCCTGGTGCGTGCGCGTGAGTTCGTCGGTGAGGTTTTTGCCCCAGAGCGCGAGCGACCAATGGCCTTGCGGCGAGGTGTAGACTGCGCGCGCATCGAGGAAGTGCGTGGCGTCGCGGAACTCTGTGCTGGAATTGCTGGCGTCGTCCCAGATGTCGCTCTCGTATTGGTAGTCAACCGCGAACTCAAGTTCGGCGCCAGAGCCGAAGCCGAGTGTATAGGACGGCGAGAGCGTGACCTTGTGCTCCGGCGTGCGGGTGAGGCGGTTGCCGGAATAGTCGGCCGAAGGCAGCACGTAACTATCGAACGTCGCGTCCGTATAGGCGTAGGAGGCGCTCAGCTCGAAGCCCGCCCCGGCAATCCAACGCAGCAACGTCTCGTAGCCGTTGATGGTGGCGTCGGCGTTCGCTGTGAAGATGTTAAGGCCGCTCGTCTCGCGGACTTGCAGGTCTTCATAGTTCATCGTGTAGAGGGTGTTGTTCCAGATCACGCGTCCGTCGAGGAAGGCGCTGCGCGTCCCGATTTCGTATTGCGTGGCGTATTCGGGGTCGAACGGAGTAGACGCGTCCAGCGCGTTCTCCGGCGTTTCCTGGAAACCGCCGCTTTTGAAGCCGCGCGAGATCATCGCGTAGATCATGTGGTCTTCAGTGAAATGATAGTCGGCGCCAATGCGCCAGGTTACGGCGTCCCAGCTTGCACGATTGGCGACAGAGAAGCTTTCGTTCGCACGGAACGTGGCGTCGCTGTCGAGATTGTCGACGCTGTAGCTCTTCTCGTCCTCGGTATAGCGCACGCCTGCGGTAATGTTCGCACGCTCGGTGATCGGGAAGGTGGCGTCCGCATAGACGGCGCGGCTCTCCACGTCGGCGTTCTGGTGGTAGATTTCGGTCAGCAGCAATCCTTCCGTGCCGCCGTCGCTGAAATCGAACGAACCGTCGAAATCCGGGATGGCGAGATCGAGAATGTCGTCGCGCCGCGTGTCGGCGTCGTAGGCGTAGAGCCCGATCACCCAATCGATGCGGCTGTCGGATGGCGAAACGAAGCGGAGTTCGTGGCTCGTCATCGAGCCTGCTTCGAGGTTGCCGCCGCCGATGCTGATGCGGGCCGCCGGATTCCGGGGGCCGCCGTCGAAGTCATAGCCGACCTCGTAATTCACTTCGCGATAGGCGCCGAGATAATTGACGCTGAAGGCGGGCAGATCCCAGACGGCCTGGCCGCGAACGCCCCACGTATCGCGATCCTGGCGACCGTCGTACTCGGACGCACCGGTGTCGCGCCCCGTATCGATCGACCAGAAGCCCGAAAGCGGATCGCCCGCATCGAGCGCCACGACGTGCTTGGCGGGTCCGCTGGCGCGGTCGGCGGTGGAGTCGGCGCTTAGGCTGAAGCGTAACGTGCCGGTCGGTTCGAGCAGGAACTGAAGCCGCGCGCTGCGCGTGTCCTGATCGTCGAGCTCCCCGCCGGTTGTAACGTTGTCGGCATAGCCTTCATGGGTGCGGATGCTGCCGCTGGCGCGTATCGCCGCCATGTCGCCCAAGGGGACGTTAAGGAATCCGGCCGCCTCCTGGCGGTCGTAGTCGCCGAACGTGCCTTCCAGAGCCGCGCCGAAAACGTCGAGTTCCGGGCGGGAGGGAATGATATTGATGGCGCCGCCGACGACATTGCGGCCGTAGAGCGTGCCCTGTGGGCCCTTGAGCACCTCGATGCGCGCGACGTCGAAGGCGTCGAATGCGATCATGGCGGGGCGGCCGAGATACACTTCGTCCAGGAAAACGCCGGCGCTCGGATCGCCGGCCGCGCCGCGGTCGGAAGAGCCGACGCCGCGCACGGTGAGGCGCGGCTGGCCCGACGGGAAGGCGTCAAAATTGAGGCCCGGCGTGCGCGCGACCACGTCTTGAACTTCCTGAATACGCGCTTCCCGGATTTCCTCCGCGCCGAACGTCGTCACTGTTATCGGCACGTCCTGCAAGCTCTGATCGCGCCTTTGCGCAGTGACGACGATTTCGTTTTCGCTAGGGAGCTGCTGCGCAAACGCAGCCATCGGCGCTCCCAGCACTGCTCCAAGTGAAACACTCGCGTACAAAGCGCCCCGCGCAATCCTCAGCCGCATGGTTTTCCTCCCTCCCCCGATTGCATTCGGGTTTGAGGGATCATTAACACTCGCCCGTAGGTTTCGTCATCAAATTATATTATAATCTTTCAATTCAAATACATTTGAAAATCTATATAAAACAGAGAGATACGTAGATAAAATGAATTGATGCATCTCGCGTATACCGTATATCATCATACGTTTTTGTGAGATCTGGCCTAAGGCCTGTGTCGGTAGTCTTGGTCGTCAAGGGCCTGCCAAGCAGCGCAATGCGGATGTTTAGGACGGCGGCGGTCGGGCGGCGGCGCGACGTTCACGATGGAAAATTGATATAGATCGGGTTGCCGATCAGGATGAGGCGGCCGTCCTCGGCGCGTACGTTGGCGCTGAACCAATGGCGGGCGCCGTCGCTGCGCCAGCTGAAGCGGCGCGTTTCGTTGGCGGCGAGCGGCGCGTCGTCCGCGTCGGTTTCAAACGGCGCGCCATCGCGCCAGATTTCGAGCCGCGCACCCTCCGGCGCGCCGTGCGTTTCGACGGCGAACGAAACAAGCGCGCCTCGCGCGGCGGCGATGGTCTCGCCCATCATCGCGCTGCGGTGTCCGCGCGTCGCCGTCAGCGCCAGAAAGCGTTCGCGAACGCCTTCGACGTCGATGAACACGTGGCCGGCGCGCACGCCGGCCAGAATGTCCGCCGGAGAGAGCGTGGCGGCGTACACCACCGTGCTCGGCCCGCCGACGGAGGACAGCGTTTCGGTGTCGGTCGGAGTGTGATTGTCGCTGCCGCCGATCGCGGCGATGCGGCGGCCTTCATTGAGGCGTGCGATCCAGAACGGCAGCGAACTCGCCGGCCCTTCGGGGCCTTCGCCCCAACCGGCCACCACGCCATTGACGACCTCGACCGCGGCCACGCCCGCATAATCTGTCACCGGCGCGGACCAGCCGCAGCCGGGGCAGCCCTCGCTGAGCGAGATGCCCGGATGATTGATGGAAAGCACCCCGCCCAAAGCGCTGACGTGCGCAGCGAGGGTCTCAACGTCCGGTGCTTGCGCCGCACCCAGGCGAAACTCGATTGGCGCGGCGGGCCCGAAGACGTTCATGTGGCCCCGGTAAGTCGTCACCTCCTGCGCGGCGATGATGGCGAGCGTGTCGAAATAGGCCGAAAGTTCGCGCAGGCTCTGCAGATGCGAGACGGTGTTGTGATCAGTCACGGCGATGAAATCGAGTCCGCGCGCGGCCGCAGCCTCAAGCGTGCGGAATACGGGGCAGGGCGCGCGTGCGCCGGAAAGGGCTGTGCAATAGCCGTCGCTGTGACCGGTGTGCGCGTGGAAATCGCCGCGATACCAGCCAGGCGCGTCGCGGACCATGCGCGCGAACGCGGGAGCGGATCGGCCGCGTCGTTCAGCGCGGATGCGCACGCTATAGGGCGTTTCGCGGCCTTCCGGCGCGTTCGCGCCGCCAAGAACGAGCCGCCAGCGTCCCTCAGGCAGCGGGCCCGGCAGGTAGGAGGGCGTCGCGTCATATTCGCCGATATCGATGAGGGTTTTGGAGAAGATGCTGGCGCCGCGAAAGCGCTGGGTATCGTAAACGGCCATATCGATCGCCGCCCATGGCTCGCCGCGCTCATAGATGATCTCGATGTAAAGGCGCGCCGTCTCCGGCGGAACATCGAAGGCGATTTCGCGATACGCGCCGTGATCGGCGCGCGTGAGCACGCCTTCGAACACCTGCTCGGCCTCTTGGGCCGCGGCCGCGGAAGCGGAAACCCAAAAGCAAAGCGCAAGCAGCCACTGACGGGCGGGTCGGATCATCGCCGGGCATCCTTGGATTTTACACCGAGCATGTCGGTGATGACGGGATCGCGGCGCAGCAATTGCCGCCGCAACGCAGCCAGCACATGCAGCGCGATCAGCGCGAGAAATGCGTACGCGCCGGCATCGTGTGCGTAGGTCAGCACCGCGCCAATCCGCTCATTGCGCGAGACGGGTGAGACAAGCGGGGGAAGCCCGGGCAGGGCTATGCCTTCGCCCCAGAATGCATTCGCCGCAAAGCCGACCGCCGGCGTCGCGAGCGCGAGAACGATGAGCGCCAGGTGGGCGATCCTGGCGGCCCGCTGCTCAAGCGCCGATCCGGTATGCGGCGGGCGCCTGTGATGCTGAAGCGCCAGCGCCAGCGCGGCGATGAAGGCGACGAGTCCCAGCGCCTTATGATACTCGATGCCGGCGACGTAGCGTTGGATGTAGGGGTCCGACCATTCCGGCGGATAAACCAGAACGATCGCCATGGTCGCCGTGGCGATAACGCAAAGTGCGAGCAGCCAATGCGCCGCGCGCAGGTCCAAAGGCCAGCGTCGCATCGGCTGCTGATGATGGGGCTCCACTAGAAAGACCCGCGAACGCCGAACCAGAAGGTGCGCGGCTGGCCGCGATAGGCGTTCGGATCTTCGTAGCGCTCGTCCGTCAGATTGCTGACGCTGGAGACCAGGGAGATGTTGTCGTTGAGCTGGAAGCGCCCGGCCAGATTGAACACCTGATAGCCTTCCGCCGGCCCGTTGCCGACATAGCCCCCGCCCAATCCCCAAGGATTGGTATTGCTGTACAGCACGTCCATCCGATCGCCGCGGTTAAGGTAGGAGAGCGTCAGCACCAGCGGCTCGACCGGCGTCAGCTCAAGCGCGGCGCTCCAGGCGTGCGGCGGCCGGCGCAGCAATTCCGCGCCGGTAAGGCCGTTGCGCGCGTCCGTGTAGGTGTAGTTCACGCGCAGGCGCAGCATGTCCAGCGGCGCGAGATCGATGAAGGCTTCGTAGCCGTCGATCTCCGCTACGCCGACATTGCGGTTCTCGCCCGCGAACGTGATCGGATCGACGGTGACGTATTCGATCAGATTCTCGATCTCGGAGCTGAAATAGGTGGCGCCGAAGGTCACGCTGCTGAGCGGGCGATAGTCGAAGCCGACTTCCCAGGATTCCCCTTCCTCGGGCGCGAGATCGGGGTTGGGGATGGTGTAAGCGCTGCTCCCGTACCGCTCGTTCAGAGTCGGCGCCTTGAACGAGGAGCCGGTCGAGGCGTAGAGCCGGGCGCCGATTTCCGGCAATTGCAGCACTGCGCCGATATTCCAGGTGGTCGCTTCGTCGAAATTGTCGTTGTCGTCGCGCCGCACCGAGGCGGAGAGATCGACTCGGCCGGCAAGGCGCGCACGCGCCATCGCATAGATTCCGAGCGCGTCCTCCGCGCGCGAGAGCGGATCCGAATAACCGCCCGAAACATCGATGTCTTCGCGTTGCCATTCGACGCCGCCGCTGAGCACGACATCATGCAGCGCGCCGGCGCTGCCGAGATTCAGCGTGTTGCGCCAATTGGCGAAGCTGCGCACGCCCTCGGCTTCGGACGAAGGCGCGGGGAAGCTCTGGTTGACGTCGGCCGCGTCGCGACTGGTGCGCTCATTGCGAACCTCGCCGACGTTGAGTTCGGTTTCGTAGAGATCGCCAAACAGCGATAAGCGCGGGCCAAGGCGCCAGACGAAGTATTCGTCGTCCCCGGTGCGGCCGATGCGGTCGAGCGCGCTATCGTCGAAATCCGCTTCCGATTGGCGCCAGCGTACAAGGCCCCGCAGCGTGATGTTGTCGGTGAAGCTGAAATCGGCGACGCCCGTGATCGTGTCGAACGAGGCGGTGTCGTCCTCGCCGAGATTGTCGGGAAAGCGATCGGCCACATTGTTGAAGCCGGCGGTTTCATAATGTTCGCCGGTAACCGCGTAGGAAATCGGCCCCGCGGAACCGACGGCGCCCGCGGAGAGGCGATAGCTCTCGCGCGAGCCGGCGCCGATCTCGAAGAAGGGCGCGATCGGCCGATCGCCGCCCACGCGCGGGATGAAATTGATGACCCCGCCGATGGCGTCGCTGCCATAGACGGAAGAAGCCGCTCCGCGAACGACCTCGATGCGTTCCAGTCCCGACACCGTGTCCTGGCCGAAATTATACTGCCCGTTGGGCGCGGAGGCGTCATTCAGGCGAATGCCGTCGAAAAGCGCTAGCGTGTGCTTGGAATTCGTACCGCGCGAAAACATCGAAGTGATCGCGCCGGCCCCGCCGCTTTGCACCACGTTCAAGCCTGGCGTCTGTGCGAGCGCATCGACGGCGGTGACGTAGTTGCGGTTCTCCATCTCCGCGCGTGTGACCACATCAACGCGGGCGGCGATCCGCTCAACAGATGTTTGCGTGCGCGTTGCGGTGACGACGATTTCCGCATCGTCGCCGTTATTGGCGTCCTGCGCGAGCGCGGGCTGCGCATGGCCGGCCGCCAGCATCAGCGCCAACGCGACTATTGAAACATTTCCCTCAATAAACCGACGATAATTCGTCATGGATCGCCCCCTTCGTCTGCGCGGCGCGACTTAAGGGGGCACTGCAACAACTCTGTCACACGCTTTGCATATTTCTGCGACAGGGACGCATAAAAGCGCATGCGACGGCTGCGGCCGCTTTTTTGCGCGTCCGGGCCGCTTCTAGTATGCTGACGCGATCCGAAGGAGAGAGCTGTTGTGGCCGATGAATATTGGCCTCGCCTGATCAAGGCGTTGCGTGCGCGCGAGGGCATGACCCAGAGTGAATTGGGCGAGCGCTTGGGCGTGGATCAATCAGCCGTCTCGCGTTGGGAGCGTGCGGTCGATGCGCCGAACCTAAGTTTGCGCCGCGCTCTGCGCGATCTGTACAAGCGCAACTTCGCCAGCAAGCAGGATCAGGCGTTGCGCCGGCGCGTGCAGGCGGCTTTTCTGCCGTCCACCCTGGTGGGACGCGGGGCGGTGTTTCTTGAGATCAATGAAGTCTGCGCCCGAGAAGCCCGCCTATCGCGCCATGCGCTCCAGGGACGCTCGATCTACGGGGCTTTCGGCGCCAAGACCGATGAAGTGACTCAGCAATGGGAGCGCGGCGGCATCTTTGATGGCGATGTGATGATGAGCATGTCCGTCAATCGCCTGGATTTGGGGAAAGGCAATCGCATTTTTATCCGCACGCTCGACACCCCTTACGTCGCCAGCGACGGCGAGATTTGGTGCCTCACCGAACTCAAGCGCATTTCCCGCGCGCAATACGAAACGCTGTATCGTGAATGGGGCGCCGACACCGTGTCGTTTCCATTTGACGAGATGTGCTAGACGCATCCGGAGCGCCTGCGGCGAGAGTAATTCGAAACATTCTGTGTCTGTTCAGATTCGACGATGACGGCAGAAGAGCGCGAGTTACGCCGGGCCGCACAGTTTCGCTTAGTTCACCTGGCGCTCCTTGTCGCGCCAGTAGGGCTTTCGCAGTTCGTTCTTCAGGATTTTTCCGACTGCCGACAGGGGCAGGGGAGAACGGCGAATTTCGAGGCTGCGCGGCGTTTTGTAGCCGGCGATCAGCCGTTTGCAGTGCTGGTAGATTTCTTCATATGTGGGTTCTGTTCCCGGCTTGGGCACGATGATGGCGTGCACGCGCTCGCCCCAATGCGCATCGGGAACGCCGATGACGGCGACCTCCGCGACCTTTGGATGTGTCGCGACCGCGCGTTCGACCTCGGCGGAGTACACGTTTTCCCCGCCGCTAATGATCATGTCCTTAACGCGGTCGCAGATGTAGAGGTAGCCGTCGGCGTCCAGATAACCGGCGTCGCCGGTGTGCACCCGGCCGTTCCTGAGCGCAGAGGCGGTTTCAACGTCCTTGTTGAGGTAGCCCGACATTACGAACGCGCCCCGAATGCATATCTCCCCCACCTCGCCTTCCCCGGCTTGCCCGCCGTCGGAGCGGATCACGCTGATTTCGCAACCGACGCTTGATCGGCCGACTGCGCCTTGCCGTCCGCTTTGATCGTCAGGCAGCATTACGCCGGCGCCGCAAGTTTCGGTTTGGCCGAAAACCTGCACCAGGCGGGCGCCCGCGAAGAGCCGTCGCGCGCTCGCCTGTCGCTCTTCTTCGATGGGCGCGCCGCCATAGATAAGAATGCGCACGCTTTGCAGATGGTCGGGTCTCACATCGGCGGAATCGACGAGCGTGCCGATCATGGAAGGGACAAGGCTGCAAATTTGAACCTGATGCTTCCTGACCAGGTCGGAATAGGCCGTCGGGTCGAAGCGCGGCATGAACACATGAGACCCGCCGAGGACGGTCACGGCGAAAGTGTGTCCAAGATCCCCAAGGTGAAACATCGGCAGAGCATGAATGTATCGCGCTCCGTGAGGGTACTGCGCATCGAGCGCGATCGTGAGCGCCGCCGCGAAAAGCGAGGCGGCCGTATGAACGACGCCCTTCGGGAAGCCGGTCGTTCCGCCCGTGTAGAAGACGCCAGCAATGTCGTTCAGCGACTGTTGAAAGGGCGATGCGGGGGGCGTGCTGCGGATCAGCGCATCGGCATCGTGCGCAGCGCCCGATCCAGGCGTCAACGCCACCATGCCTTGGAGAGACGGCCGCGCTTCTGCGCACCGATACGCCATTTCCGCGAACGCGCCGTCAAAGAGCAAAAAAGAGATGCCGGCGTCGTCGATGCTGTACAAGTGCTCCGGCAGCGCCCAGCGCGTGTTCATGGGGACCGCCACTGCGCCCGCCCACCAGATTGCGTAGAGGGATTCCAGAAAATGGTCCGCATTCTGGGCAAGCAGCCCCACCTTCGACCGAGGTTTGACGCCGATGCGTGTGAGCCCCGCAGCCAGGCGAGCGATACGATCGCAGAACTCAGCGTGCGTGCGTTCGCGGCCGCTGTCTATCGTCGCGATTGCGTTCGGCGTCAGGCGTGCGGCGCGGCGGACAGATTCCAGGATCACGGCACACTCCCTTAGACCTCGCTGTGTGCGCGGATATCAAACCAGCCGGCGTGCGGCGTCAAATTCCAGGAAGTGATAGGTAGAGTACAAGTTCGCATTGGACCTCCGGCGCATCCCACATTCACCCTGACCTCGAGGCGGGTGCAGGATATTGATGCCGTGAAACTGAGCGTTCCTCTTATCGTCGCGCCGATGCTGCGCATTTCGGGGCCCGATCTTGTGATCGCCAGCTGCAATGCCGGCGTGGTGGGGGCTTTCCCGGCGCTCAACGCGGCTTCTGGCGCAGAACTGGACAATTGGCTGGCGAGAATTTCGCGCAACAGCGAGGAGTCCGGCGTACCGTATGCGGTAAACGTGATTGCGCACGGAAGCAATCGCCGGCTCGCCGACGACCTGTCGGTGATCGTGTCACATCGCTCACCCTTGGTGATCGCAAGCGTTGGGTCGCCGGAAAATGTCGTTGCCGCCGTGAAGGGCTATGGCGGGACGGTGTACTCCGACGTCGTCAGCATTCGTCATGCCCGCAAAGCGGCGAGCATCGGCGTAGACGGCATGGTTCTGCTCTGCGCGGGCGCCGGAGGGCAGACGGGTTGGCTCAATCCGTTCGCATTCGTTGAAGCGGTCCGGGAGTTCTACGACGGTGCGTTAGCGGTGGCGGGAAGCATCACCCACGGCCGCCAGCTTGCGGCGCTTGAGCTGATCGGCGCCAATTTCGGATATGCGGGAACGGCGTTCATTGTGGCGAACGAAAGCATGGCGACGGAGGACTATCGCGCAGCCATCGTGCGCGCCGTCGCGGACGATGTTTTCGCCACGCGCGCGTTGACGGGAATCCCGACAAATGTCCTGCGGAACAGCGCCGCTGGGGTTGGGATCACCGACGATACGGAGTGGGCCAGTCCGGAGCAGAAGTACGACATGCGCCACATCAAGCTCGGCAAGCATGTTCACAGCGCCGGTCACGGCGTCGGCGCCGTGCATCGCGAGGAGTCGTGCGCCGCGATCGTCGCTCGTTTCACAGAACAGTATCGAGTGGCTTGCGCTGGCGAGGCGGCAGCGGCGCCGAGGGTGTCTCGGCAAGGGACCTGAATTGTGGATCGACGCGTCTGGTCTATAGTCAGGCTTTGCTGCGAGCCACGTGGGAGAGCTTTGTGATTGATCTCCGCAAGATCCGCCACCTGCTGGGCGTGGTGGAATTCGGCGGTTTTGCTAATGCTGCAGATGCGCTGAACATCACGCAATCGGCGCTTACGAAGAGCGTGCAGAGTATCGAGGCGACGCTGGGCTTTCGGGTGCTGGAGCGAACCTCCCGCGGGGTGTTCCCCACCGCGGAAGGGGAATGGTTCATCGAGCGCGCGACGCGATTGTTGGCCGACGCCGAGTTGATTGGAGAGCACAGCCGCGCCGTGCGCGAACTCAGGGGAGGCCGCCTGCGGGTGGGGGTTGCGCCTGCGGCATTTGACTGGGTCGCGGCGACGCCGGCGGCCGAATTTGCGCGCATCTATCCGTTGGTGAAGCTCGAACTGGTCAACGAAAATGTCGATATGATCCGACGCTTCCTGCTGCAGGGAAGGGTTGATGTCGCGCTGGGCGTGCTCGGCGAACTGGAATGTGAACCGGAACTCGTAATCACGCTTCTGCGCAAATATTCGGTCCACATGTTCGTTCGGAGAGGCCACCCTCTCGACCTCGACGAACGCCCCGAGCCCGAGGCCCTGTTTCGCTATCCAATGGTAGGCACGCCGCGGGCGGAGCCGCTCTACTCGGCTTATCGGGCGATGCGGCCGCAGGATATTACCGATCCAGAAGTCTTCCACTATGTGGCGGACTCGTTTCCTCTTGTTATGCGACTGGTGCAGGCGACGGATGCGTTCTCGATGGTGGTGGAGGCGCGGGCGCTCGATCCACGATTTCAGGCGCGTTTTAGAACCTGGCGCACCTATGACGCGCTGCCACCCCATCTGACTATTTATGCGGCCACGCGCGTGAGTTCCGTTGCCTCCCCCGCAGTCAAACGATTTCTGGCGCTTTGCGCCGAAAAGATGTTTGACGCATCGTAGTCGGCCCCACGGGCCGACAGTGGAATGCGAGGGCGTCGATGGGGAAGCTTGTGCTTCTCATATGCGAAATCTGCGTAGCGGATTCGATGCGCCTCGTCGGAGCTGCCGAGATGTATCCGGCGACATTGCGTCGCGGCGATGTTGCGGCCGACGCCCAGGCCGGACAAGTCGCGGAAGGGATTACGTAATTCCCAGATTGAATTGGACGGTTCGATTCATTGCGATGAACACTACCCATCAACAAGAAGCAAGAGATGGGGAGAGATATGATTCCGTCCAAGTTGCGCGACACCCGCGCCGCGCTCGGTGTGGTTGGCGCCCTCCTGGCGTCGACGATGTCGCCGGCGTGGGCGCAAACCGAAGACGAGAGCGGCGGCGGCCCCCTGGATGAGATCGTCGTCACTGCAACGAAGCGCGGCGTTGCGGAATCGGCTCAGGATGTGCCCGTTGCGATAACAGCTTTTAGCGCCGAGCAACTCGACCGCCTTCAGGTGCAGGACCTCTCCGACCTCACGACTGCGGCGCCGAACGTGTCGCTCGATACGGTCGGCAATGCGCCCGGCTACGCGAATTTCACTATTCGAGGACTCGGCATCAACAGCTCCATTCCGTCGGTGGAGCCGGCGGTGGGCATGTTCGTCGATGGCGTTTATCTGGGAATGTCCGCCGGCGTTGTGATCAACATGTCCGACGTGGAGAGCGTCGAACTGCTGCGCGGGCCGCAGGGTCTTCTCTACGGCCGCAATACTACAGGCGGTGCGGTGCTCCTGCGAACGCGGAGGCCGGGACGGGAGTTTGCAGTCCGTGGACGCGCCGACATTTCCACGGGCCCCGAGTACGCGACCAGCCTGAGCATTGAAGGACCTCTTGCGGGTGAAGCGCTGCGCGCCAGCCTCGCCGGTTATTACGGCAAAGACGAGGGCTGGTTCACGAACGGATTCGATGGCGCCTCCTTTGGCGCCTCCGAAACGCGTTACCTGCGTCCGACGATCATTTGGGAGCCGTCGCCCGACATTGATCTCACGCTCATCCTGGAGCGCGGAGCGGTCGACGGCGACGGTCCGCCCGAGCAGAATTCCGGGGCGTTCTCGGGGTTCGACATCTCGATCAATTTCCCGGGCTACGTGCACATGGACTGGACCTCGGCGACGCTGGAGGCCAATTGGCGTGTGGGCGTCGGCGATGGCGTGATCACGTCGGTGACCGGGTATCGGACGCTCGAACAGGGGAACGGGATCGACGGAGACGCGCTCCCGACATCGGGCTTCCATGTGCAAACCGCGTTGGATCAGGAGCAGTTCAGCCAGGAATTGAGATATGCGGGTTCATTCGGCCCCTTGGACGTCACTGCCGGTCTCTATTATTTCCAGCAGGACTATCTCTACATCGAAGAGCGGAATCTCGTCGGCGGCGCAATCATCTCCGCCTTCGGCGGCGACGTGGACCAGACAAGCTACGCCGCCTTCAGCCAGCTGACGTGGAATGTCACGCCGACCGTCGCGCTGATCGGCGGCCTGCGCTATTCCTGGGAGGAGAAGGACGCGCGCGTCGCAACATTCGCGCCCTCCACCGCGGGATCGCGCTGCTCGCTCGCCGCCAGGACTTGCGATTTCAACTTTCCTGGACCGGGTTTTCCCGGAGTCTCCGGCGTCGAGAGCTGGGACTCTACGACCCCCATGCTGGGCTTCCAGTGGCGGCCAAACGACGACCTGATGGTCTATGGTCACTGGAGCCAAGGGGTGCGCAGCGGCGGCTACAATGTTCGGAGCACCAGTCTCACCTTTGCGCCCGGTCCCTACGATCCCGAGTATCAGGATGCGTACGAGCTGGGTATAAAATCGGATTGGTTCGACGGGCGATTGCGCGCCAACCTCGCGGTGTTCCAGAACCGGTTCGAGGGCATGCAGCGCGACATCAACCAAGCCGATCCATTGTCGGGAGTCGTGCAGCTCACGCGCAACACCGCCGACGCCACGATCAACGGCGCCGAGCTGGAGATTGCGTGGGCGCCGATCGACAATCTCGTGATCAACACCAATGTTGGGCATCTCGACGGCAGCTACGATCGCATTCTCTTCGACCTGGATGGGGGTGGGATCGGCCCCTCGGACTACGCGTTGCGCATTCCGCGGCTCGCCGACTGGGCCTACAATATCGGCGCCACCTATACGCTGCCGTTACAGAACGGAATCGAATTGGATTGGCATGTGGACTACGGCTATCGCGACGCCGCAGCCTTCACCGACAGCAATTCCTCGTTTCTCAGCAAGGTCAATCTTCTGAACGCGCATTTTGGCGCGACGTCGTCAGACGGAATGCGTGTGTCGCTCTATGGCAGAAATCTCCTCGATGAGGACACCGAGGGCAGCGTCACGCCCCTGCCAGCTCTAGTGGGCGGAGGCGCGCTCCGCCCGCTGAACAAAGGGCGCGTCATAGGCGTTTCGTTCTCGTTCCGGCGTTAGCGCCGGAACGGCTGCGTTTGGCGCCATCCGCTTCATTGGTGAAGGGCGTGGGAGGAGGTCATGCGGCAGCAGGATCGATCTGTCGCCACGAGGGAGATTGCGGTTGGAGGCATGACATTCACGACGTCATGCGCAGGTCCGGAAGACGGATTTCCGCTCCTGCTCCTTCATGGATTTCCGCATTCGCGCCATACCTGGGCGCGCTTGCTCCCGCGTCTCGCCGGGGCGGGCTTTCGCGCATACGCGCCCGATCAAAGGGGCTATTCGCCGGGCGCTCGCCCTCGGTCCGTTGAAGCTTATTCTTCCGATCAGCTCGTCAGCGACGTGTTTGGCATTGCTGACGCCGTCGGTGCCGAGCGTTTCGGCCTCGCGGGACACGATTGGGGCGGCCAGATCGCATGGCTGGCCGCTACAAAGAGTCCCAAGCGCGTCTCGGCGCTCGCAGTATTGTCAAGACCGCATCCGGCGGCATTCGCGGCCGCGCTTGAATTAGATCCGCAACAAGCGGATCGCTCCGGTCACCATAAGAAGTTTCAGGACAAGGGCATGGCTGCTCGCCTGCTCGAGCGAGACGCTGAGCGCTTGCGGCTGCTGCTGCGTTTGGAAATGCCCGCGGTGATGTTCGATGACGCGGCTCTGAGCGGAGCGCGCAGTATGACGGAAGCACGCCTGGGTGAAGCGGATGTCGAAGCCTACGTGTCGACATTCGATTCTGAAGCGACATTGGACGCGGCGCTCAATTGGTACAGAGCGAGCTTCAAGGGAAAGTCCGTCTTGGCGGCCGGCGAGAACGAACCGACCGTCGTTCCGACGCTTTATGTGTGGGGCGATCGGGACGTGGCCGTCGGCGAAGAGGCGGCTTTGGCCACGCGCCGCTTCGTATCTGCGCCTTACAGGTTTGCGCATGTCGACGGCGCCGGACATTTTCTCTGCGAGCAGGCGGAGGGCCGCGTCGCCGAGGAGATCATCTCTCATTTTTCTTTGCATACCTGCGCAGAGCAGGGCGAGCCGCCAACGGCAGCGCAGAGTGGACCTCTTCTTCCCGGGATCATGGATCTTCATGGTCGGCATCGATCGACCAAGGCGGCGCTGATCTCCGACGACGGTGCGCATTCATGGGGCGAATTGGCGCTCGCCATGCGCAAGGTCGCCGCGGGTTTGCATGCGCACGGCATTCGGCGCGGCGATGTTGTCGCCGTCGTCGCACCGAACAGGCTGGAGACCATAGAGACCTATCTGGGGGCCATGGCCGCCGGCGCGGTCGTCGCCCCGATCAATCTCGGGCTTCCCGATGACGCCATCGTCGCCCAAATCCGCGATTGCAGCGCTAAGGCGCTGATCGCCTCCAGTGACGAGGCCGAGCGACTTAGCCGGTCCGGCGTTGCGCGCGAATGTCCCGTTCGCGTTTCGATTGGCGGCGGTGTCGATAGCTGGACGGATTGGCGGGATTTCCTCGCCGGCGTACAGGGGGTGGCCCTGCACGCCGCATCAGGGGAGGATCGCTGTTCGATCCTTTACAGCTCGGGAACGACGGGCGTTCCCAAAGGCATCGTGCATACGCATGCGGCGCGCTTGGAGTTTGCGCGCAATTCGGCGCTCAGTCTCGAGTTTGGCCAGGACGCCCGCGTGATTTGCACGATCGGGCTATATTCAAATGCGATGTGGGGTGCGGCTCTGAGTGCGCTCATTGTGGGCGGCAGCGTCGTCATTGAACCGCGCTTCGATCTGGAGCGGTTCTTCGCTGCGGTCGAAGCGCGCCGCGTTACGCATGCGTTTCTCGTTCCAACTCAAATCGAAGCCATCGTGAAATTCACCGAGGAGACCGGACGCAAGCTGGAGTCCTTGCGCGTCGTGATTTCCGCCGGATCGGCGTTGCCTGCGAATGTCAAGGCGGCGCTTCTGGCAAACTTTCCGGTGCGCCTTATCGAAGCATATGGTTTGACCGAAGGGTTCGCCACCATCCTCTCGCACGAAGACGGCCTGCTCAGGCCGGCCTCAGTGGGCCGGCCAATGCTGGGGTCTTCAATTGCCATTATAGATGACGACGGTTGCACAGCGGGCTTCGGCGAGGCGGGCGAGATCATAGGATCGTCAGCCTGGCTCATGCGGGAATATCTCAATCGTCCTGCCGAGACAGGCGAGGCGATTTTCGTCGATGGCGAGGGGCGGCGCTGGCTCAGAACCGGCGATATAGGCCGGCTCGATCAGGATGGATTTCTGCAGATACTGGACCGCAAGAAGGACATGATCCTTTCCGGCGGACAGAACATCTATCCGGCCGATCTCGAAGCGAAGCTTAGCGAGCACGAAAGCGTCGCCCATGCGTGCGTCATTGCAGCGCCGCATGAAAAGTGGGGGGAAACGCCCTTGGCGGTCGTCGTGCTGAAACCCGGCGCATACGTTTCTGAAGAAGAGCTGAAAGCATGGACGAATGAACGCGTTGCGAAATGGCAGCGCGTTTCAGAGGTGCGGTTCACAGATGAGCTGCCGCGAAACGCCATGGGTAAAGTGCTCAAGCGCCATGTGCGCAACGAAATTCTGAAAATAGAATATGATACCTGATATCCTACACCGCCGCCTTGATCCTGGAGGGTGATCGTTTCAAGCTTGTCTGTGGCGGTGAGTTTGGAGAACAAGGCAAAGGGCCGCAGCACCCAGCAGGGCGGGCGGAGCGCCTGCGACCAGCGCGGCGACAGCGCCGACGCCGCCGATTGCTAGTGCGCCGCCAACGAGCGCCGGGCCGACCGCGAGCCCAAGCTTTTCGCTGGCAGTCCAAAGCCCGGTAAAGGTTGCTTCCAGGGCGCGATTGTGTTCGCGGCGTTCATTGTGGGCCAGATGCGCGAGCATGGCGAAGGGGAGGACCTGCAGGCCGGCGAAGGCGAAGCCGCCGGCAGCGAAAATGAAAAGCAAGCTTGTCCAAGGCGTATGGAAGGCAACCGCTGCGCCGATCGCCAGCGTGACGATGCAGAAGAGCGCGATGGCGCTCATCAACGCGCGTTTTTCGCCGAAGCGCTTGCCGAGGAAAGTCCACAAGGGCGGCGTCACGACGGCGCTTCCGAGCAATGCGGCCATCGCCACGCTGATATCGCTTTCCGGACGTTGCAGCGCGCGCGCCACCAGATAAGGCATCGACGCGGTCAAGACGCCGACCGAAGTGATCATCAGGAAATAGGCCCCAGCCAAGAATACGAAGCCGCGCGCCTGCAGCGCGTCCCTTGCGCCGCGCCAGAAGGACGGACGTGTCCGTGGGGCCGATGTCGCGCGATCTGTTGGCGCGACAGCCAGCGGCGTCGCCATGGCGGCAAAGCAGAAGAGCGCCACGACCCACGACATCATTGCGTATCCCGCGCGCCCGCCGCCGAAGGCGGATACCAGCGCTGGCGCCGCGGCCGCGCCAACGAACACGCCGGCCATGCCCGCGACCATGCGCCATGACACCAGCGACGAGCGCGCCGCGTTGGTGTGTGCGATCTCGGCGGGAAGCGCGATGTAGGGGACGGCATAGAGCGAGTAGAGCGTGGCTAGCAGAAAATAGCTTGCGCCCACCCAGGCGATAAGCGCCGGCTCACTCAAGGGCGGCGCAGAAAAGAGCGCGGCGAAACCGGCGGCGACACCGGTCGCGCCGATCAGCAGGAAGGGCGCGCGCCGGCCCCATGGCGAGCGCAGATTGTCAGACCAGGCCCCGACAAAGGGATCCCACGCGATCGACCACGTCTTCGGCAGCAACACAAGCGCACTGGCGATGGCCGCAGGCAGGGCGAGCGTCTCCGTACAATAATAGAGCAGCAGCACGGTGGGGATGGTGGAGAAGAGACCGGTGCCCAGGGAACCGACGGCGTAAAGGCCGATCCGCGTCGGATGAAGAGGAGGGGGCGCGGCTAAGGCGTCGGTCATGGCCGCGTTACTTATACTCAATACTCACTTTCTACAATGGCGTCGGCCTTACCATATCGCGCAGGAAGCTGTGACGGTCGAGAATTTCCGCCGGCGGCTGCTCCAGGAAGAGCGCCCGCAGCCAGATCGCCGCCAGCAGTTCGGCTTGCTCGTGTCCCGGCGCCGGAGACGCGCCGGACGGCAGCGCGCCGAGATCGTAGGAGAAGCGCTCGATCATCGCCAGCATGGCGTAGCCGATGAGGATCAGCGCCGCGCGCGCCGAGGGCTGAGCGCCAAGATGGAAGCCCACAAGATCTGCGAGCGCACGCGCCCAGACGCGGCGGAAGGCGCCGAACATATCGGTGATTTCGATGTCGTCCTGTTCAAGGCGGTAGAGCGCACGCAAAACGCCTGGATTGGCGCGGTACTCCTCCAGGAAAGCGGCGATGGCGGTGCGCAAATCCTCGAAGCGGGATGCGGCGGGGCGTGCGCTGCTTTCCATCAGGCGCGCGTGCATCGTTTCCAGCTGTTCGCGCAGAAGGGTCGCGACAAGTTCGCGCTTCTCGCCGAAATAATGGTAGATGCCGCCGCGCGTGACGGCGCCCTCTTCCTCGATGTCGCGGATGCGCAATTCGTCGTAGGAGAGTAGGTTGAGCAGGCGCAGCGCCGTCGATTTGAGCAAGTCGAACGAGGCGGTGGAATCGGAGCGTTTGGGCTGTCTTTTGTGCGGGACGCCCGGGGTTTCGACGGGCTGAATTTCAGGACGAGGCCCCGTCGCGGCGGCGACTTGGCGCGGCAGGGACGAGGCCGTGACTCCGACGTCGGACATGGTCAGCATGCGCACGCGCAATTGCGCCAGGAAGGTCGAAACATCGACCCGGGCGGCTCGTTCCAGCGCCGCGGTTTCGTCGCGCCCAGTGCAATATCGGAAGAGGAAATTGTCGGCCATGGCCGTGACCGCGTGCGCCAGCGGCAGGATCGCTTCAGGTTGTGGCGGCTTCGGCGCGTCGAGGGCGACAATGGCGCGCTCGGCGTGCATGCGGTCATAGCTTCGCGTTTGATCCTGAAAGAATTTCGTGAACGGAGTTTCGCCGGCGTCGAGTGCATAATAGCAATCGAGCACGCCCGGGGATTCGGTAAACAACTGAATGAGGTTCCGATGCGAGGCGATCTGAAAGTCGAACAGGCTCGATCCGGACGCGGGCATGCGCGACTTGTGTCGCCCCACGATCTCGTCGAGTGCGGCGAGGACCGCCTCGGTCTTATCGGTGAAGTAGCGATAGAATAGGCTTATGGGCGCGCCGGCTTCATCGGCGATGTTGGCGATCGATAGGTCGCGGTAGCCGAACCGGTTCAGCGCGCGGGCGGTTGCGTCGAGTAATTGCTGCCGGCGCTTGCGCCCCTTGGGCGTCAGCGGCGCGGGCTTGGCGAGGGCTTGCTTCGAGCGCGGCCGCTTTTGTTGCGGGGGTGCTCCGGCAGCGCCCTTGGGGGCGAGGCTGTCGTCTTGCGGGCGCTGGCGCGGCGGCCGCTTCGAGGCTTGTTTGGTCATCTTGAGTGTCTTGGCGCGCTCGCGCGAGTTTGAACGCAAGACTAAGGTTTGGGCGCGGCCGGGCCAAGCGCTCTTGCAAAAAAGAGAAAGTGAGGTATGAGTAGATGAAATAGAATTACGGCGGCGCTGGCCGACCGCAAACGAGGGAGGGTTGTGACTATGACCGGGCGTAAAAATCTTCTGGCGGGCGCTGGGGCGGGGGCGTTCGCGGCGCTTTTGGGCGCGGGCGCGCCCGCTTATGCGCAGGAGATCTCCGATGAGATCGTGGTGACGGCGCAAAAGCGCTCCGAGCGGCTGCAGGACGTGCCGCTGTCGATTACCGCGCTTTCGGCGGAAAATATCGAACAGGCGGGCATCACCGAGTTCCGCGATTATGCGGTGCGCATTCCCAATCTGGCGTTCTCGTATTCCAACAGCGTCGGCGCGCAGTCGCAGGCGATCGCGATCCGCGGCGTTTTCGGCGCCAACACGACGGGCGTCTATCTGGACGAAGTGCCGCTGCCGTCGAGCGTCGATCCGCGCGTGGCCGATATCGAGCGCATCGAGGTGCTGCGCGGTCCCCAGGGCACGTTATATGGGGCGCGTTCGATGGGAGGCACTGTGCGCCTCATCACCAGTCAGCCAGACTTGGACGAGTTCAGCGGCCACGCGCGCGCGGTCGGCTCCCACACCGATGAGGGGAGCTGGAACGGCTCCTCGGATATGGGGCTCAATATTCCGGTGGTTGAAGGCGTGTTCGCGCTGCGCGGCAATATTTTCTACGATTATGAGGACGGCGTATTCGACCGTGTGGCGTCGGCCGACGCACCGATCGATTTTGGCGTCAACGAGAATGTCGATGGATCGCGGCGCGTAGGCGGACAGCTCGCCGGCCGGCTCTCGCTGCTGAACGGCCGTTTGACCGTCACCCCACGCTTCGCCTTCGAGAATGCCGACACGTTCGGGCGCGCCTATGCCGACATCGCTCCGGGCAATTTTACGCATAGCCGGATGTTCAACGAGGATGAGAAGGGGTGGAACGATTGGCGTCTTTACTCGGTGTCCGCCCAGTACGATGTCAGCTATGGGACGTTCGTGTCCTCGACCTCGCATTTCACGCGCGATTTCGGCGACAGCGAGGATTTCGCGGAGTTCACGTCCTTTGCCTTCGGGCTGCCGCCGTCGCGTTCGGTGATCCGCGCCAACGGCGAATACGAAGCCACGGCGCAGGAATTGCGCTTCGTTTCGGACTTCAGCGGGCCGCTGCAGCTCACTGCAGGCGTGTTCTATCAGAGCACGGACAATGCGTTTACCTTTCCGCCCACGCCTGTAGGCGATGTGTTCTCGAACATTTTCAGCCAGCGGCTCCAAACCGAAGTGGAGGAGCAGGCTGTTTTTGGCGAAGCCCGCTACAGCTTGACGGATCGTCTTCATGTCACGATCGGCGCGCGCTGGTTCGACAATAGCGTCGATTTCAACGGCTTTCAGACCGGCGACTGGGTGTCCACCGATACGTTCGCCGGCAGCCAGGCCGAGCAGGACATCAATCCGCGCTACCGCGTCGAGTATGACGTCACCGACGATGTGCTGGTATACGCCAACGCCGCCAAGGGGTTCCGCATCGGCGGGGTGAATTCCTTCTCCAACCTGCTCTGCGCCCCGGATCTCGCGGCGCTGGGCATTAGCGCCGCCGACGCGCTGAGTTTCGATTCGGACACGCTTTGGAGTTATGAACTCGGCGCCAAGACCTCGTGGGCGCAGAACCGCTTCACCGCCAACGGCGCGATCTACTCGATCGAGTGGGACGGGCTGCAACAGCTTGTGCCGCTCACCAGTTGCGGGTTCTTTCTCACTTTGAATGCCGGAACCGCCGAGAGCGTGGGGTTCGAACTCGAATTCACCGCGCGCTTGACGGACGATCTCACGCTGACCGCCGGCGTCGGCCACGCCGACACAGAGATCACCAGCGCAGGGGCCTATGGCGCCTCCATCCCAGTGGGCGCGCCGGTGCAGCAAGTCCCGGAATGGACCTATTCGGCGGCGCTCGATTATCGCTTCGATCTGATGAACCTGCCCGCCTATGCGCACCTCGATTATTCTTTCGTGGGCGAGAGCTACAGCGGCAACAACGATTCGCTCAATCGGCGGGTCCGGCCCTCCTACGAGATCGTCAATCTGCGCAGCGGAATCGAGCTTGGCTCCTGGCAGCTCGCCGCGTTCGCCTACAATCTCTTCAACGAGCACGCCAATCTTTCCGACGTGCCGCCCTTGGCGATCGAATCGCCCGGGCGGCCGCGCATCGCCACCAACAGGCCGCGCACGATCGGTCTTGAAGCGCGCGTGAACTTTTGACGCGATGCGGGAGTTTCGCTTTGACTGAATCGGCCCCGTCCGCTGTACGGCGGATGCAGCATTTCATCACACCGGCGAATGCGCCGCCGTTTCCGGAGATCGATTGCGGCGAAGGCGTGTATCTCTGGGACCGTGCGGGCAAGCGTTATCTGGACGGATCGTCCGGCGCAGTCGTCTGCAATATCGGGCACGGCAATGCGCGCGTGAAAGCGGCGCTGCTGAAACAGGTCGACCGCGTCTCGTTCGCCTATGGCCGCGTCTGGGAGAGCGAGGCGAACGAGGATATGGCGGCGCGGCTCGTTCGCATGGCCGATTGGGGCTATGGCGCCTGCTTTTTCGTTTCGGGCGGCACCGAGGCGGTGGAAGCTGCGCTGAAGCTGGCGCGCCAGCTCAGCGTCGCACGCGGACGGCCCGACCGTTGGAAGGTCATCAGCCGGGCGCCGTCTTACCATGGCAGCACGCTCGCGGTGCTTGGCGTGACCGGCGATCCGGATTTCGGCGGGCCGTTCGCGCCGATGTTCGTGATGCACCCCAAAGTGCCGGCGCCGCTTTCGTATCGGCCGGCTGCCGGCATGGACGCAGAGGCCTACGCCACGCATTGCGCACGTGAACTCGAGCGGCGCATCGCCGAAGAAGGCGAGGACACTGTGCTGGCCTTCATCATGGAGCCGGTGGGTGGGGTTTCCACGGGCGCGCTCGTGGCGCCGGACGCCTATTATCGTGAGATCAGACAAATCTGCGATCGTCACGGCGTTCTGCTTATTTTCGATGAGGTGATGAGCGGGGCGGGCCGAACCGGAAAATTCCTGGCCGCGCATCATTGGCGCGAATGTCGGCCGGACATTGTCGTTCTGGCCAAGGGATTGAGCGGCGGCTATGCGCCGCTCGGCGCCGTGATGACGACGGGCGAAATTGTCGATGAAGTGCGCGCCATGGGTGGATTTCTGCACGGCCACACCTACGCCGCCAATCCGTTGGCGTGCGCCGTCGGCGCGGCGGTGCTCGATGAGCTTGAGCGTCGGGAGCTGATCGCGCGCGCCGCGGCGATGGGAGAGAGGCTGCAAATGCGCCTCAAGGAGGTGCAGGCCCGGCGCGATTGCATTGGCGACGTGCGTGGACGCGGTCTTTTGTGCGCGGCGGAGATCGTCGCCGATCGCGCGACTAAGCGCATCTTTCCCGCCGAGGCGGGCGCCATGGACAAGTTGCGCGCCCTGGCCATGGAAGAGGGACTGATGCTTCTGTCGCGGCGCACTTCCGGCGGGCGCTTCGGCGAATGGCTAATGGCTTGTCCGCCGCTGATCGTCAGCGAGGAGGAGGTGGACATGTTCGCTGAAATGCTCGACTGCGCGCTCAAGCGGTTCGAAGATTGGGCCGCGCGCGAGGGGTTCGTCTGATGTCGGCCGCCAACGCGCTCTATCGCGGGCCGACGCTGGGCGACCTCTTTCTACGTGCGCTCAAGAGCAATCCGCCCGACCGTCTGGCCGTGTGGGACGATCGGGAGGAATTGACCTTCGCGCAATTCGCGGCGCGCGTGGCGGGGTTCAGCGACGCGATGCGCGCCGCAGGCTTGCGTCCTGGGCAGGCTCTGGCGCAATTGAGTAAGAATAAGGCGGATGCGCTCTGCGCCATCGCGGCGGCGTTTCTGGTTGGGCTGCGCTACACGCCGCTGCATCCATTGGCGTCCGCAGCCGATCACGCCTTCATCCTAGCCGACGCCCAAATCGATGCGCTGGTGGTGGACGAGGAAGGTTTCTCGGCGAACGTCGAATCCTTGAGACAGGCGATGCGTCCTGGCGCGATCGTATTCTCGCACAACGAATCGGCGTTCGGTCTCGCGCTACGGAGCGGCCGCGTTCAGGCGGATGCGTTATATAGCGAAGCCCGCCCAGAAGACATTGCACTGATTGCATATACGGGCGGAACAACGGGGCGCGCCAAAGGCGTCGTACATAGACACGCCTCGCTCGTGACCAATCTTCTGCTGGCGATGGGCGAGTGGGAATGGCGAGATCCGATCCGCTTCGTGGCGGCGACGCCGATCAGCCATGCGGCGTTTCTCTTCGTTTTGCCTGTATTGTTGCGGGGCGGTTCATTTGGCATGGCTGGGGCATTCTCGCCCGCCGCCTTCGCCGAACTCGTCGAACGGCGGGGCGTGACCGCGACCTTCTTGGTGCCGACGATGATCTATGCGCTGTTGGATGCGCCGGAAACTGTGCAATCCAAACTGGCCGGTCTCGACACCATAATCTACGGCGCCGCGCCGATCGCGTCCGCGCGTCTGGAGCAGGCGCTTCAGCGGTTCGGACCGATCTTTGCGCAGCTCTACGGCCAAACCGAAGCGCCGAACGCCATTTCGATGTTGTTTAAGCGCGACCACACGCCGGATCGACTAAGCTCGTGCGGCGTGGCGTTGGCGGCCAACAAGGTGGCCGTGCTCGACGCCGCGTCGGCGCCGGTGAAGATTGGCGAAGTGGGTGAAATATGCGTGCGCGGCCCGCTCCTGATGGACGGATATTGGAACAGGCCCGAGGAGAGTGCGGCCGCGTTTGAAAGCGGCTGGCTGCACACGGGCGACCTCGGGCGGATGGATGAGAACGGGTTCATTTATCTGGTGGACCGCAAGAAGGACATGATCATTTCCGGCGGATTCAACATCTATCCGCGTGAGGTGGAGGATGTGCTGAGCACGCATCCGGCGGTGGACTATTGCTGTGTGGCGGGGGTCGCCGATCCCAAATGGGGTGAAGCGACAACCGCGCTGGTGGTCTTGAAAGAGGGCCGCGCGTGCGCGCCGGAGGACCTCATAGCCCATGTCAGATCGATCAAAGGGCCGTTGATGGCGCCGAAATTCGTGCTGCTTGCGCGGAGCGCGCCGCTGACCGCGCTCGGAAAGCCGGACCGCAAGGCGGCGCGCGCGCTGCTCGCGAAAGCCTATCCTGGGGCGCGATCATGATCCGCCGGTCTTTTCTGCTTGGATCGGCGCTCGCGCTGGCGCCGATCTGCGAGGGGGTCGCTTTGGCCGAGCCGGTTTCAGAATCGCATTATGTGCCGGGCGCAGACGGCGTTTTGCTCGCCGTCGACGTTTGGCGCGGCGCAGCGTCGCTCGCGCCCATGCCCGCCGTTGTGCAATTCACCCGCTATTGGCGCGCGTTTCGCGGCGGCGTTCTTGCGGAGCCGTCATCTGTCTCCGCCCTGACGCAGGCGGGATATGCCGTCGTCATTGTCGACGTGCGCGGCACGGGCGCGTCGTTCGGCGCGCGCGAGGCGGAATTCTCGGATGCCGAGGTCGCCGATATGGGCGCGGTGTTCGATTGGATCGTGCGCCAGCCCTGGTCCAACGGGCGGTTGGCGACGCTGGGGACGTCCTATTTGGGCAATACGGCCGAGCTGGCGGCGATGACGCGCCACCCGGCGCTCAGGGCGGTCGTGTCGCGCTTCTCCGACTTTTCCGAGTATCGCCACGCCGTTCGTCCGGGCGGCGTCGCCAATGCGGTGATCGCGGCGGAATGGCCGAATTTCGTCATGGCTCTGGATCGCAACGATCCTTGCGCGGCGTTCATGGGGCAGGCCGGGCCGGACTGTGCGCCGGGCGCGCCGTGGGCGGGCGGCGTGCGTCCGGTTGAGAGCCGCGACGACATGCTCATTGACGCGCTCAGCGAGCACCGGAGCAATGCAAACCTCGCCGAGATCATGCGCCGGCTTCGGTATTCCGACGATACGTTCCATCGCGACGGGCGCGCGGACGTGACGCTGGATTCCGTCAGCCCCGCCATGCGGTGGCCTGCCATCGACGCGGCGCAGGTTCCGTCCTTCCATTGGGCGAGTTGGTTCGATGCGGGAACGGCGGAAGGGGTGCTGGAGCGTTTCCGGCTGTATCAGGGGCCAATGCGCGCCGTCATCGGCGCTTGGACTCATGGCGGGGGCCGCCGCGCCGATCCGTTTGCACGCGGCGGCGCGGCGCCCGATCCGACGCCCGATGCACAGATACGGGACATCATCGCCTTTCTCAATCCGCTCCTGAAAGCGGATTCGGCTTCGCCCGCGCCTGCCGCGTATGGCAAGGAGATTCGCTATTTCACCTTGGGCGTGAACACATGGCGCACGAGCGACGTGTGGCCGCCGCGCGAGGTTGAGATGCGGCGCTGGAGGCCACACGCAGGCGGAGTGCTATCGCAGCGCGCAGCCCGCGCTGGCCGGGACGTCTACGATGTGGACTTTGCAGCGACAACTGGGCGCGCAAACCGCTGGCATACGCAATTGGGTGCGCCCGTCGACTATGGCGACCGGGCGGACACCGACCGCGCTCTGCTCACCTATACGAGTGAACCGTTCACCGGCGCGGTGGAACTAACCGGCGCCGCTTCTGCGCAGATCACGCTGATAAGTTCGCAGCCTGACGGAGCGATCTTTGTTTATCTTGAGGCGGTTTTGCCGGATAGGCGCGTAATCAATCTGGCGGAAGGCGTTCGCCGTCTTACGTTTCACCAGCGCCGCGCCGAAGGCGCGTCGCAAGAGCCAAGATTCACACGCGCCGAGGCGCGTGACGCGCCGGTTGGCGAATGGATCACGCTGCGCTTGTCGCTCAGCCCTATTTCAGTTGTTTTGCCGCCGGACAGTCGGATTCGGTTTGCCCTTGCAGGCGCAGACGCGGACACGTTTGAACGTTTGCCCCAAGGCGAGGGGCAGCTCAGACTAACGATCGATCGCCGTCGGACATATTTTGAGGCGCCCACCGCCAGTTCCGGCGGTGGAAGCGATAGCCGCCGGAATAACTCTCACTGACTTCGGCCTCAGCCGGAAATCGGGCTTCGCCCGTCGCCCGTGCGCGGCGACGAAGCGTTCGCGTCCCCAACACAGTTCTTACGGTAGCCGAAGCTGTCAAATTCGCTTTCTGAATTCCCATTGACAAACGCATCGCTCCCCGGGATGAACAATTGAGGTTAACCTCAATTATAAATCCGGGGAGGGATTCTCATGCGCGCGCTAGGTTTGCTCGTTGGAAGCGTTATGACTCTGAGCGCGGGGGGAGCTTTGGCTCAGGAGGCCCAGTCCCAGGGCGAACTCGAGGAGATCATCGTCACCGCCCGCAAAACTGCAGAGGACATCCAAGACACTCCCCTTTCGGTGTCGGCCTACACTGCAGCGGCCATGGAGCGTCTCGGCATAGCCGATCTCGGCGACGTGGCGCAGCGGACGCCGGGCATGCACTTCGGGGACTTCGGGGACATCAAGCTGTCGCCCACGTCGCTGCGCGGCATTATCGGCGATGCGACCTCCGCGGGCGCCGACCCGGCGGTCGGCTATTATGTCGACGAGGTGTTTGTCGGCCAGGGGGCGGGCGCCAATGTCGATTTGTTCGACATTGCGCGGGTCGAAGTGTTGCGCGGCCCTCAAGGCGCGCTATTCGGCCGCAACACGATCGGCGGCGTCATCAGCATTACGACGGAGCGCCCCAGCGATACGTTCGAGGCCTCCGCATTGGCTGAGCTGGGCGACTACGATCATCGCCGTTTCGCGGCTTCCATATCCGGCCCGCTCGGCGAAAGCGTCTCCGCCAAACTTTCTTTCAGCGGACGCGAGCGTGGAGGCATATCGGAAAATCTCTGGCTTGATCGCGACGTGAACACGCTAGGCTCATGGACCGCGCGCGGGCAGGTCTTGTTCGAGCTCAACAGCAATACCGAGCTCACATTGACGGCGGATTACAATGTCGTCGATCAAGAACCGCTTATGTACGAGACAATTCGGTACAACGATGCTGCGATCTTGCCGCAGGTGCTCGATCTCTACGGTCTGCCGCGCAATACCAGCGTCAGCGACCGCAACGTCTATTCCGAAAACGTCAACCAGGAGGAGCTGGACGCGCTGGGCTTCGCCGCCACGTTCCGCACGCAAATCGGCGCCGTCGGCGTCACCAACGTGCTCTCCTATCGCACGCACGACTATTACAGCCGCATCGACACCGACCGTTCGCCGCTGTCGATGCTGTATGACGGCGATCCAGAGGAGGTTTCGCGCTGGTCCGAGGAATTGCGGCTGAACTGGTCGACCGGCCCGGTCGATTGGATCGCGGGCGTCTATTATTTTCAGCAGACGACGGACAACCAGGCCTTTGTCGAGGTCGGCTCCGATCTTGCCGATCTGATCGGCGATCCGAGCCTTGCCGGCATGCTCGCCGGCTCGGTCGCAACGCTCGACGCCACCAGCACCGCACTGTTCGCCAGCGCCAATTGGACTGTCAACGATCGCCTGGATATCGCCCTCGGCGGCCGCTACACGCGCGACGAAAAGGAGATATCCTACCAGCAGTCCGACCCCCTCGGCCTGCTGGGCGGGGACGCCGACATCGACGCTTCCGACGATTGGAGCGAGTTCACGCCACAGGCGAACGTCCGCTATCGCTTCACGGGAGACGTGATGGGCTACGCTACGATCAGCCGCGGCTTCAAGAGCGGGGGGTTCAACGACGCGTTGGGCAGCGCCACCGGCATCGCTTTCGACACCGAGACGCTATGGAATTATGAGATCGGGTTGAAGAGCGAACTGTTCGATCGGCGCGTGCGCCTGAACATCGCGCTCTTCTACATGGATTGGAGTTCGATCCAGGTGCTGGAGGACAACCCGGCGACGCCCAGCATCTATGACCCGATCACCACCAACGCCGGCGCGGCGCACAGTCAGGGCGTGGAGATCGAGCTCGATGCGGCGCCGACCGAAAACCTCCGTCTGGGCGCCAGCCTTTCGCTGCTGGAAGCGGAATTCGACGAGGGCGCGCTGCCGAACGGCCAGCCGCTGACGCACATTCCGTTCGCGCCGGAATACACCGCCTCGATCCATGCGCAATATACCTGGCCGGTGGGCGCCAATGGCGAGCTGTCGCTGCTCGGCGAATATATCGCCCGCGGTCAATCCTATCTCGGCTACGACCCGATGCCCGACAATCGCGTCGATCCCTACGGCCTCGCCAATATGCGACTTTCCTACAGGCACGCTTCGGAGGCAAACGCCTGGAGCGTTGCGCTTTGGGGCCGCAACCTCGCCGACGAAACCTATCAGGTGCGCATGTTCGACCTCTACGACCTCGATTTCGTGGGCCAGCGCTTCGCCATCCTGGGCGAGCCGCGCACGTTCGGCGTCGAGTTGCGTTACGATTATTGAGCGAGGCTCCGATGAAGACCGTCGCAAGCGCGTTTTGCTGTCTGCTTTTGGCGTCGCTCGCCGGTTGCGCCAGCGCACCGCCGCCCGACGCGCCCGCCGTCGAACGGCCGCAGGGCTGGAGCGACCGCTCATATTATCTGCCCATGCGCGACGGCGTGCGTCTGGCGGTGAGTCTCTATTTTCCCGACGGCGCGCCTCCGCGCGCGCGCGCGCCGGCCATCCTCATTCAAACACGCTATGGCCGCGCCAGCGAAGCGATGCGGCTGGACGAGGCGGCGAGCGCCGAGACTTGGCGCGCCGACGGGGAGTCGGACGTCGATCGCTGGCGCGGGCGCGGCTATGTCGTGGCCGTGGCGGACGTGCGCGGCTCGACCTCATCCTATGGACTGCGCAGGTTCGAGATCGGCCCCGACGAGCGGGCCGACATGGACGAACTGATTGCGCATTTCGCCAGCCAGCCTTGGTCGGACGGGCGCGTCATCGCCTATGGCTTCTCTTATATGGCCGACACCGCAGACGTCGCCACGAGCCGCCCCGCGCCGGCTCTTGTGGCGGCGATCCCGCGCGAGACGGATTTCGACGTGTATCTGCACGTGTTCTTTCCCGGCGGCTTGAGAAACGATTTCATGCTCAACGCCTGGGGCGGGTTCACGCGCGAGATCGACGAGGGCCGTTCCGGACAGGACGACGGCACTGACTGCCAACGGCGCGTCGAGGACTGCCGGGCGCTGTTTCCGCTTCTGCAGCCGGTGGACGACGACCACGATCTGTCGCAGCTGCGCACGGCGCTGCGCAACCGCGACCGCTGGAGCCCGGAAGATTTCGCGGACGCGGAATTCCGCGACGATCTCGGCGCCAACGGTTATCGTATGTTCGATTCCTCGCCGGCGGCGTATCTCGATGGCATCCGCCGCGAAGCAAAGCCGGTGCAATATTGGGGATCGTGGCTGGATGGAGGCACGGCTGAAGCCGCGCTGGCGCGCTTCCGTTCGGCGCCCGAAGCGCCCATGGAAGTGTGGATCACGGCCAACAATCACGGCCACAATATCGGCGCCGATCCGTTCTTTCCCGACCGCCGCGCGCCCGCGCCCAGCCGCGACGCGCAATTCAACTCGGTGGCGGACTTTTCGGACCGTGTGCTGCGCGGCGAGGAGATCGGGCGTGAGATCAATTATTATGTGATGGGTGCGGGAGAGTTCCGGCGCACGCGCGTGTGGCCACCCGAAGGCGTGCGCGAGACGCAGTTCTTCCTGGCCGCGAACAACGCGCTCGCCGCGCGCTCGCCCGCGTACGGGCGCGTGGACTACGCCGTCGACTTCACCGCCGAGACGGGGGCGAACACGCGCTGGTCCACCCAGTTCGGGCCGCCGCCCGCCTATCCGGATCGGCGCGAGGCGGATCGCAAGCTGATCGTGTTCGACTCATCGCCGATGACGCAGGACATGGAATTGTCGGGTGCGCCGATCGTCGATCTCTATCTCGCCGCGCGCTCGCGCGATCCGGCGGTGATCGCGTATCTTGAGGATGTCGCACCCGACGGGCGCGTGACCTATCTCGCCGAAGGCATGCTGCGCGCGGTCAATCGCGCGCCCGCCGATCCGGCGGATTTGCCCTATGACCAGGGCGAGGCCGCGCACACTTATGCGCGCGCCGACGCCTTGCCGGTGACGCCCGGGGAAGTGATGCGCCTGCGCTTTGCGCTGTTTCCCACGGCGGCGCTGGTGCGGCGGGGCCATCGCTTGCGCCTGGCGATCGCCGGGGCGGACGCGGCGGTGTTCCGGCGCTATTCCGAGGGTGGAGAGGATGTCTTCACCATCGGCTATGGCGGCGCCGAAGCCAGCGCGCTGATCGTCCCGATGCGCCCCTGGCGCTGAAACTCGGGTCGCCGGCGCGCGCCCGCGCTCGTCGGCATGACGCGACCGCACCTGACAGCCGCAGCGTTGGTGCGATCGGGCGCATGCCGGCGAGAACGCCGGCGGTCCGGAAGCGAGCGCGCTCACAAACGCGGGTCCGAAGACCCGCGTGCCGGAGGAGCCGGCGGTGCGTTCACGGGCGGCTCAGGCGCCGGGCGGGACCCACATGGTCAGCCATTCGGCGATCAGCGCCGGGCGGTCCGAGCCCTCGACTTCGATTGTGACGTGGACGCGCGAGACGAAGCGGTTCTTCTCGTCGCGCTCGCGCGCGAGCAGGACGAAGCGCCCGCGCACCCGGGCGTTGACCGGAACCGGCGCGACAAGGCGCAGCCGGTCGAACCCGTAGTTCAAATAATAGCCGTGTTCGGCGGGCTCGCGCGCGGAATCGGTGCGCATGGCGTCGTGCAGCAGGTTGGTGAGCAACGACATGGTGAGAAAGCCGAAGGCCACGGTGTGCCCGAACGGCCCCTTCGTGCGCGCCCATTCCGGATCGATGTGCATCGGATCGGCGTCGAGCGTCACCTCGCCGAAACCGTCGATCATCCGCTGGGTGATCTCCACCCAATGGGAGACGCCGATTTCCGATCCGGGCTTCAATTCGCCGAAGGGGTCGCGTAATGCAAGGTCCACGTATTCGCTCCTGTGTAAAATGAGGTTTTCCTCAATTATGGCTTCGCGTCAACCCATTGCAAACGTTTTACCGGCGCTCTCGTCGGAGGATGTGTCCTACGTGCGGCGGCTGGGTCGCCGGCTGAAGGAGAGTCCGCCGAAGCTCAAAAGCGATCGGACGCGCATGCGGATACGCTTGGCGTGCGCGCAAGTTCTGGAAGAGCGCGGCTTCCACGCGGCGCGCGTTATCGACATCACCAACGCCGCGGGCCTCGCCGAGGGGTCGTTCTACGTTTATTTCCGCGATAAGACCGATGCGGCGACCGATGTGCTGTCGTCGATGCTGGATCATTTCGGCGACATCCTGGGGCGGCCGCGCGAAAGCGACACGCCTTTCAACGCGCTGCGGGACAGCAATCGCCGTTGGATCGCCTATTGCCGGCAGAATCCCGGTCTGATGCGTTGCTTGCTGCAGCTCGGCGACGAGGTGCCGGAATTCGCCAAGCTCACGCACCGCGTTAACCGCACATGGTACGAGCGCGTGGCGCGATCGGTGTTGCGGCGTTTCCCGCGCAAGGGGCTGGCGCATGGCGAGGTTCTATTCGCCGTCTATGCGCTAGGTTCGATGATGGATGAAATCGCGCGAAAGCTGTTCGTCTATCCCGATCCGTTTTTTCTCGAAATGCTCAAAGAGCTCGCCCTGGACGACGAGGGGCTCGCTGACGCCGCGAGCGTGATATGGTTCAAGATTCTTTATCCAGGAGTGAGGACGCCGACCAAGCTTAGCGGCCTTGCCGAAAAGCTGATGGCGTGGGATGGCCGCAGCCCAAACCGCAAAACGGATTGAGCGCTTCACGATCTGGCGAGAAATACCGCCGCTAATGTCAGCAATGACGCCGGTCCGACCGCGACAAGCGGTCCGATTGCGGCGTCGCCGCCGAGTGCGAGCGCGGATGCGACGAGCGCCGGCCCCAGTGCGAGCCCGAGTTTTTCGCTCGCCGTCCAAAGCCCGGTGAACGTGGCTTCGAGCGCCGCGCCTGTATGGGCGCGCTCACGGTGCGCAAGATGAGCGAGCATGGAAAAAGGCAGCACCGACAAGCCGGCGAACGCGACGCCGGCCGTGGCGAAGACGCAAAGCAGCGCCGTCCACGGCAGCTGCGCCATGATCGCGGCCGCCGTCGCGGCGGCGCTCACGGCGAAGAACGCGATTGCGGCGAACAAGCTGGCTTTTTCGCCGAAGCGGTTGCCCAGCCAGCTCCAAAGCGGCGGCGTCGCGACCGAGCCGCCAATCAACGCCGCAAGGGCCACGCCAATATCGCTTTCAGGCCGCATCAGCACCTTGGAGACGAGGTAAGGCATTGACGCCGTGAGCACGCCGACGGCGGTGATTTGAAGCAGATAAGAACCGGCCAGCGCCGCGAATCCCGGCGTGCCTAGCGCGTTGCGGGTAGCGCGCCAAAGCGGCGGCGCCTTGGCGGCGCGCTCGGGCTGGGCGTTGCGTCTCGGCGCGACGAACAAGGGCGCCAGCATGGCCAGAAAGCATGCCGCGCCGACGACCAACGCCATCCCGGCATAGCCGTTGCGGCCGCCTCCGAATGCCGAAACGAGCGACGGCGCCGCGGCTGCGCCGATGAACACGCCCGCCATCGCCATGACCATGCGCCATGACACGAGCGAGGAACGTTCGCTGTCCGCGTGCGCCATTTCGGCCGGCAGCGCGATGTAGGGCACAGCGTAGATCGAAAAAATTGTAGCGAGGAAGAAATAGGCGAGGCCGACCCACCAGACGATCGCGGCTGTCCCCCAGGCGGGCGCTGAAAACAGCATGACAAAGCCTGCGGCGACGCCGATTGCACCGACGAACAAGAAGGGGATGCGCCGTCCCCACGGCGAGCGCGCGCGATCCGACCAGGCGCCGACGAGCGGATCCCACACGATTGCCCAGGTCTTCGGCAGAAATACGAGTGCGCCGGCAAGCGCGGCCGGGATAAGCAGAGTCTCCGTGCAATAATAGAGCAACAATACGGTCGGCACGGTTGAGAACACGCCGACGCCTAGAGAACCTAGCGCATACGCCCCTATCGTCAGTGTCGAGTGCGAACGGGCGTTATCCGTTACCTGTGAAGACGCCTGTTCGGCCATGGAGCTTCCTGTCTGTCAGTGCGGCGCCGGTTCTGCGTATTCATGCGCGAGTTTGGCGAGCGCGGATTTGTCTATCTTGCCGATCGGCAGCAGCGGCATCCGCTCAAGCACCACGAACGATTTTGGAATTTTATAGTTGGCGAGGCGATTGCGGCAGTGCGCCTCAAGCGCTTCTTTCGTAAGAGCGCCGCGCAGCGTGACGAAGGCGATTCCGACCTCCTGCCAGAGCGCGTCGGGGATGCTCACGACCGCGGCTTGATCGACAAGAGCATGCGCTTCGAGCGCAGATTCGATCTCGCGCGGGTAAACATTATAGCCGCCCGATTTGAACATCTCCTTGATCCGCCCGACGATCCGATAGCGGCCGTCGCTGCGGCGGATCGCCGTATCTCCGGTGCGCATCCAACCTTCAGCGTCGATCGTTTCGGCGGTCGCACGAGGATTTCGCCAATAGCCGAGCATATTGTACTTGGAGCGTGTCTGGATTTCGCCGGGCGTGTCGTTTGACTCGATGACGACCCCGTCGGCGCCGACCAGGCGCACCTCAACGCCCCTGGCCGGCAATCCGACCGTGTTGGCGAGAATGTCGCGATCCCGCGTCGGCGTTGTGACCGTCATCGCGCACGTGGATTCCGTCATGCTGTAATTGGTTGCAAGCGGGAGACCAAACATGAGCAACCGATCGAGCGTTTCGGCGGGAATGGCTGCGCCTTCCCACACGATCAGTTGGACCGCCGACAGGTCGAACGAAGCAAAGTCCGGCAACGCCAGCTGCATCTGAAATACGCTTGGAACGCTTGCCCACAGCGTCACACGTTCTTTTTGCATCTGCCCAAGACAGAAGCTTGGATCGAAGTGTTCCATGAAAACGAGTGCGCCGCCGGAGACGAGCACCGGCGTGGACACATCGGCGACGCAGCCGACATGGTTGATCGGAAAATAGTTCACTACGCGTAATGGCGTGATCGGCCAGGTGCGGTTCTGTTCGAGGGCTGCTTCTACGAGGCCTTCATGATGCAGCAAGGCGCCCTTAGGCTTTCCGGTTGATCCCGAAGTGTAAACGATGAGGCAGGGATCGCGCCCGCCGCAGGCATCGCGTGCTGCCGCTAGGCGCGTGTCCGAGATCGTTTCTCCGGTCTTGATAAAGTCGTCATAGGTCTTGCCGCCATCGAGCGGCGCACCGGGAAGGGTGACGAGGCTGCGAACAGAATGATTGTCAGTTGACAGCGCACGCAATTCTTTCGCGTAGTCGCGCCCTTCAATCTCGCGGCGTGCAATGAGAATTTTCGGTTCGGCGTCGGCGACGGCGTAGCTCAATTCTTCGAGTTGATATTTCGGATTGAGTCCGAGCCAAATTGCGCCGATCGAAGCTGTCGCGAGGAAAGCGATCAGATACTCTGGATGCGGCGTCGACAGGGTGGCGACACGGTCGCCTTTCTCGACGCCCGCAGCGATGAGCGCCTTCGCAAGACGGTCGATCTCGCGCGCCAATGTCGCATAGTTCATGCGTTGTCCGTTCAGGACGGCGGCTTCGGCGTTCGGTGCGCGCCCCGCCCAGTACGCGGCGTAATCGCTGATGCGCGGAAATGACGGAAACGCTTCGCTGGTATTCATAAATCCTCTTCGATCCCGGCCCTCTAGCTTGACGCTTCATAAAAATGAGGATTACCTCAATTTTATTCGCCGTTCAAGAGCCGAGGCCGCCCATGCGCCTGAGATCCGTCGATATCGATGACAAATATAGCGCCGAAGCGGGCCAAGTTTTTCTCACCGGCGTACAGGCGCTAGTGCGTGTCGGCCTGGATCAACGGCGCAGAGACCGCGCGCATGGGGTTAACACCTCCTTCTACGTCACTGGGTATCGCGGCTCGCCGCTTGGCGGATTGGATTCGGCGCTCTGGCGCGGGCGCGAACAATTGACGGCGTTCGACGTTCGCTTCCAGCCGGGCGTGAACGAAGATCTCGCGGCGACGGCGTGTCTGGGCACGCAGCAAATCGGCTTCCTGCCGGGTGCGCTGTATGAAGGGGTGTCTGCGCTTTGGTACGGCAAAGGGCCGGGCGTCGACCGCAGCGGCGACGCCCTTAAACACGGCAATCTTGCCGGCGCATCGGAGAAGGGCGGCGTGCTCGTCGTCGCTGGCGACGACCACGGCGCCAAGTCATCGACTACGGCGCATCAGTCCGAGCCGGCCCTGGCGGCGGCGCTTATCCCGGTGCTTCACCCGAGTTCGGTGCAGGAATGTCTCGATTTCGGCTTGGCCGGTCTGGCGATGTCGCGTTTTAGCGGCGCATGGGCCGCGCTCAAGTGCGCCACCGACATTGTCGAGTCCGGCGCAACCGTGGAGCTTGGCGCCTGGGCGGCGGCTTTTGTTGCGCCGGAAGTCGAACGACCGTCCGAAGGGCTGCATATCCGCAAAGGTTTCGCGCCGCTGTTCGATGAAATGCGCCATGTGCGCTATCGTCTGCCGGCGGCGCAGGCCTTTTGCCGCGTCAATGCGATCGATCGCGTTGTACTTGCGCCCGAGCGGCCGTGCATTGGCGTTGTGGCCGCCGGCAAAGCTTACAACGATACGATGCAGGCCTTGCGTGAGCTTGGACTTGACCGCGCCGCATGTGAACGATTTGGGATCGGCCTCTATAAACCGGGGCTCACTTGGCCGCTCGACCCCGTTGGCGCACGCGCTTTCGCAGCGAAATACAGGGAAATCCTCATCATCGAGGAAAAGCAGGCCCTGATAGAGGGGCAATTGGCGCATGCTCTCGGCGCGATTCCTTCCGCCGACCGGCCTATTTTGAGCGGAAAACACGCGCCTGACGGTTCGTTTTTGCTGCCGGCGTGGGGGGAATTGTCGCCGGAGACAATCGCGCTCGCGCTCGCGGCGCGGCTTGAGGCGCTCGGTCTGGCGGATGCGGCGCTTCAAGCGCGCGCCGACGAGATCAAGACGCGTGTGCAAGCGGCGTCCTCGCCGGCGACGATCACGCGTACGCCGGCCTTCTGTTCCGGTTGTCCGCATAGTACGAGCACGCGCCTGCCTGAAGGCAGCGTAGCCATGGCCGGCATTGGCTGTCATACGATGGCGATCTTGATGCCCGACCGGCCGACGCTTCCGCCGGTGCAGATGGGCGGCGAGGGCGCCAACTGGATGGGCATGGCGCCATTTACGAGCGCGCCGCACATATTTCAGAATCTTGGCGACGGTACGTATTTCCATTCCGGCCTGCTGGCCGTCCGCGCCGCCGTCGCCTCGGGCGCCAACATCACCTACAAGCTGCTCTACAACGACGCCGTCGCCATGACAGGCGGCCAACCCGTGGACGGCCATTTGAGCGTCGCCGACGTGTGCCGCCAACTGGCCGCGGAGGGCGTGAAACGCATTGTCGTGCTTGCGGAGGATCCCACGCGGCATCACGAAATCGGCGGCGCGGCCGAGATTCGCCATCGCGACGACTTGCTGCCGGTGGAGCGGGCGCTGCGCGGCTGCAAGGGCGTCACAGTTCTGATTTTCGATCAAACCTGCGCCGCCGAGAAGCGGCGCAGGCGCAAGCGCGGGTTGATGGAGGATCCCGCGAAGCATCTCGTCATCAATGAATTGGTGTGCGAGGGCTGTGGCGATTGTTCCGTGCAAGCGACGTGTGTCAGCATCGTGCCGGTGGAGACTGAATTCGGGCGCAAGCGCGCAATCGACCTGGTGAGCTGCAATAAAGACTATTCCTGCGCCAAGGGGTTTTGCCCTTCGTTCGTCACCGTTCGCGGCGGAAAACCCAGGAAACGGGCGGCGGAAGATTTGCCCGAGCCTGTGCTGGAGGCGTTGAAGGCGTTGCCGGAAGCGCCGGCTTCTCCGCGCAGCCAAACGCGCAATATTCTGATCGCCGGCATCGGCGGCACTGGCGTCGTAACGACCGGAGCGTTGCTCGCGATGGCGGCGCATCTTGAAGGGCGAGCCACGTCGACTCTCGACCTCACGGGATTGAGCCAGAAGAATGGCGCGGTGCTGAGCCATGTAAAGATCGGGCCGAACCCTGCCTCGCTGGAAGGGGCGCGCATCGGCTTGGGCGAAGCGGACGTGCTGCTCGGCTGCGACCTCGTCGTGGCGGCCGGGACTGAGGCCTATGCCGCTCTGCGGCAAGAGCGCAGCGTGGCGATCGTCAACACGCATGCGACGCCGACCGCGGCGTTTCAACACGCACCGGATATGGCAATCGATTCGCAAGCGCTTCTGCGGCGCGTATCGTTACGTGCGTCGGTCACGGATGTTGACGCGGGAACAGCGGCGCAGCGCTGGTTCGGCGACGCCGCGCTCGCCAATATTTTCTTGCTCGGGCTCGCGTGTCAGCAGGGAGCGATACCCGTCTCGCCGGCGGCGCTTGAGCGCGCGATCGAACTCAACGGGGCGGCGGTCGCCGCGAACAAGAAGGCGTTTGCGCTGGGCAGATTGGCGGCGGTGCGGCCGGAGCTTTTCAGCAGAGACGAAGGCGGCGCCAAAACTCCGCCGGCGGCTCTCGAAAACATAATAGAAACACGCGCGCATTTCCTCGCTGCCTATCAGGACAAGGCTTACGCCGACGCTTATCGCGCGTTTGTGACGTCCGTGCGGGAGAAGGAGCGCGCGCTTGGCTTAAGCGAGGACTTGTCGGTCGCAGTGGCGCACGCGCTGTTCAAGCTGATGGCGTATAAGGACGAATACGAAGTTGCACGCCTGCATCTCGATACGGCGTTTAATGCGAGGCTGGCGAGCCGATTCGAAGGCAGGCTGAAGATTTCATATAATTTGGCGCCGCCGACCCTCAGTTGGAACGGCGGAAAGAACTCCGCGCCGAAGAAGCGTGAACTCGGCGCGTGGATCGTCCCGCTGTTTCATGCGCTCAAAGCGATGCGGCGGCTTCGCGGAACGCCGCTAGATGTTTTTGGCTATACGCGTGAACGGCGGATGGAGCGACGATTGATCGGAGAATATCGGGCGCGGGTGGCCAAGCTTTGCGACGATCTCAGCGCCTCGAATTATGCCGCGGCGGTTGAAATCGCGGAAGCGGCGCGCACGATCCGCGGCTACGGGCATGTCAAGCTGGCGTCGGTGGACGCATATCGCAAGCACTTAGAAACCAAGCTCCTAAATTGGGATGCGTCGACTAAGCGAGACTGAAGGGCTCGTGACAGCGAATGGTCCGCCAGGCGACTTCGCGCGCCCAGCGTCTTGCCTTGCGCGGCTTCTGCCGCCGGCGCCGGCGGACGCCTCCTATGCGGAGGCCGTCGAGATGCTGGTCATTGCCTATTACGATGCGCTGCGCAGCGATCCGCTGATGCGCCAACTCGCCTTCTGGGAGCTTGCCGGACCGAGTGCGCAATTGGAGGCGGTGAGCGCGGCGCGCGGGCGCGTCATGACGCGCTGGATCGCGCAAGCGCGGGGCTTGCGCGCGCCACGGGAAGGGGAGGACGCGCCGGCGATCAATGCGGCGCTGATCGCGGCGGCGCAGACCTTGGCTTTCGCCGAGCACGCCAACGGCGCTTTCTCCGGTCTGGCTTTGGGCGCGGGCGCCAAACGTGCGCACGCGGCGCTGCGCGCCCATGTTCGCGCAATCTACCGGTAGGGGGCGTGCGTGACGCAGACACGCTGGCTCGGCGCAAGTCTTGTTCTTTATGCGTTCGCGTTCAACGCGCCCTACGTCTGGCTCGCGGCGAATTTCGACTATCCCGCGATCCTGCGCCGGCCGGCGGGCGAGATTTTGCACGCGTTCGCGGCGGGCGGAACACCGCTTGTGCTGGCGTGGGCGGCGTTCATGCTCGCGGCCCTGGCGCTTGCGCCGCTCGCACTCGCACTGGCGCGGCTCACAGGTCATGGCGCAGGCGTGACCGCGCTTGGGATTGCGGCCGCGCTGGCGCAAGCGATCGGCTTGTCGCGTTGGACGTTTGTGGCGCCGGGGCTCGCCGCCGCATGGCGCTCGGATGCGGCCGCGCGCACGACCGTGGAGGCGACGTTTGCGACGCTGCATCAATTCGCCGGCGTCGGCATTGGCGAGACGATCGGTCAGGTGTTCACGGCGTTCTGGTTGATCGGCGTCGCCGCCGCGCAGGCGCGCACGCGTCGCGCCTTGGCCGCGCTCGCCGCGCTTGCGGCCGTGCTGTTGCTCGCCGGTCAGGCGGAAGGGCTTGCGACGGCGATTGCGTTCAATCCCGGACCGCTCGTTTGGAGCGCGCCTCTGGGCTTTCTTGCGGTGACGGCGTGGCTCATCGCCACGGGGTGTGCGGCATTCGCGGCCGATGCGCCGAAGGCCGAAACGCCAACATAGCGCCCGAACCTAAGGCAGAAGAACGAGCATGCTCAGGAAAATGCCGCTCAGAGGGTTGGCGCCAAGCCTCAAATATTTGAAATATCTTCTCAAACTTAGGCGAGTTCCCCGTACGAACCGCCACTTTCCCGGCTCGGCGCTGTCCCGCTGCCTTAGTTTGCATGGCCTACATTTACCGCCATCGCTCGCGGTAGTGCGTGCTTGCGTCCGCCGAGAGGCAAGGTTTGCCCCCGGAACGCGCGACATCGCCGCAGACGCGATCAGCAGTTCGTGATTTCGCCTTTCGGAGTTGTCGTTTGCTCGCCACATCCCTGCCTCCTTAACAGTGATGATGAGGCGTTGCTGCGAAAGCGATCAGGGGGCTGACGCTTGAGCGCGGAGCGAATCCCGCGCGGACGGCGCCGGGCGATGAGCCCAACCCGGCGTCCAACAGAAACCTAGTGGTGGAGCATAATGGATCACGACTTCTGCAACCAGGACGGCGCCCGCCGTCTGAAGCAGCGGATCGAAGAGTATTGGCGGGAGCGCGGTTACCAGGTCGACGTGAAGCTGGTCGAAGCGGGCTTTGTTGCGGCGATGCGGTCGGCGCGCACCGACGTCCGCAGCGATATGGTCAATGGGTTCCCGACCAAGCGGGCGAGCGCCAACGAGCGCGAGCAGCGCTCCGCGCCGCCTGTGACGCGCGGCCCGCTCGAGATCGCGTAAGCGCTTACGGCCGCGCCGCCAGGAGGCGGCGACAGGTTGGCGCGACTTCCGAAAAACTGCGCAGAACGACGTCGGCACCGAGCTTCTCGGCGCCTTCGTCACAATAGCCGAACGCGACCACCGCCACGGGCGCGCCTGCGCCGCGGGCGGCGGCGACGTCGGCCACCGTGTCGCCGATCATCACCGAGCGGCGCAGCGTGCCGCCGGCGCGCGCGACCGCGGCGCGGTAGTGGTCGGGGTGCGGCTTTCTCTCGGCGACCGCGTCCGCGCCGACAACCGCGGCGAACCAGTCCGTCATGCTCAGCGCCTGCAGCAGCGCCTGCGACAGCTCGGTGCGCTTGTTGGTGCAGACGGCGAGCTTGGCGCCCAGCTCGGCGAGGCTGCCGAGCGCATCCTCCACGCCTGGAAACGGCCTCGACTCGCCGGCGATGTCGGCCCGGTAGAAGGAGACGAACGTCTCCGTCAGCTCCTCCAGCCGCTCGCTCTGGTAGCTGACGCCGAAGCGTGCGGCCGCGCGCTCGATCAGCACGCGCGCCCCTTGCCCGACCATGGTCCGCACGGTTTCGAGCTTGACCCGGGGCAGGCCTTCGAGCGCCAGCGTTTCGTTGAGCGCCCGCACCAGGTCGGGCGCGGTGTCGACCAGCGTGCCGTCGAGATCGAAAACGATGGTGGCGTCGGCGAGTTCGCCGCTGGTCATGGGATGCCCCTTTCGCGGCAATTGAGCTAGAACGGCCCTCGGATTCGGACAAGCGGGCGCTTTCAGACATGAGCCGTGCACGAGCAGCGATCATCCTGGCCGCGGGCCAGGGCACGCGGATGAAGTCCGACCTGCCCAAGGTGCTGCATGAGGTGGGCGGGCGCGCCATGCTGGACTGGGCGATCGCGGCGGCGGCCGGCGTCGGCGCCGCGCGCACCATCGTCGTCACCGGGGTGCATTCGCCCGCGGTCGGCGAGCATGCGGCCAGGACGCTGGGGCCGGATGCGGTGGCGATCCAGGATCCGCCGCTTGGAACGGCGCACGCGGTGCGGGCGGCGGAACGGGCGCTCGCGGGCTTCGACGGCGACATCGTCGTCCTTTATGGCGACGCGCCGTTCGTGCCGGCGGAGCGGATCGAACAGATGTTCGCGCTGCGCACGGAGAAAGGCGGGCTGGTCGTGCTCGGCTTCGAGGCGCGCGATCCGACAGGCTACGGGCGCCTGCTGATCGGCGGCGACGGCGCGGTCGAGCGCATCGTCGAACACAAGGACGCGACGCCCGAGCAGCGCACGGTCCGGCTCTGCAATTCGGGCGTGCTTTGCGCCGATGCGCGCACGCTGCTTCGCCTCCTGTCGATGGTGAAGAACGAGAACGCGAAAGGCGAATATTACCTGACCGACGTGGTCGCGCTCGGCCGCGGCGCCGGGTTCGAGACCCATGTCGTCATCGGCGTCGAGGCCGATACGCTGGGCGTGAACTCGAAGGCGGAGCTGGCCGCCGCCGAAGCCGCGTTTCAGCAGCGCATGCGCGCGGCCGCGATGGAGGCGGGCGTCACCCTGATCGATCCGGCCAGCGTGTTCTTTTCGTACGACACCCGGGTCGCCCCGGACGTGGTGATCGAGCCCAACGTGTTTTTCGGCAAGGGCGTGCGCATCGCCAAGGGCGCCCGGATCAAGGCGTTCTGCCACATCGAGGGCGCAGACATCGGCGAGGGCGCCAATGTCGGGCCGTTCGCCCGCTTCCGCCCAGGTACGAAACTGGGGCCGCGCGTGAAGATCGGCAATTTCGTCGAGGTCAAGAACTCGACCTTCGCCGAGCGCGCGCAGGCGAGCCACCTCGCCTATGTGGGCGACACCGATGTCGGCGCGCGCGCCAATCTCGGCTGCGGGACCATCACCTGCAACTATGACGGCTTCGACAAGTATCGCACCACGATCGGCGAAGACGCGTTCATCGGCTCCGACACCTCGCTGGTGGCGCCCGTCACGGTCGGCGCGCGCGCCTATACCGGCACCGGCAGCGTCGTCACCAAGGACGTGCCCGACGGCGCGCTCGCCGTGGCGCGCGCCAGGCAGCACAATATCGAAGGCTGGGCGGACAAGAACCGCGCCAAGAAACGCAAGGACAAAGAGGCGTGAGCGGAGATCCCAAGGCCAACGCCGCGCGCGCCGCGCTGGATTTCATTGAACACGGCATGATCGTCGGCCTCGGCACCGGCTCGACCTCGGCGCATTTCGTGCGCCAGCTGGGCGAGCGGGTGGCGCAGGGGCTCAAGGTCAAAGGCGTGCCGACGTCGGAAGCCACGCGCAATCTGGCCGAGCAGACGGGCGTGCCGCTGCTGGAGATCAGCCAGGTCGCCGCGATCGATGTCGACGTCGACGGGGCCGACGAGGTCGACACGGCGTTCCGGCTGATCAAAGGCGGCGGCGGGGCGCTGCTGCGCGAGAAGATCGTCGCGGCCGCGTCCAGGCGCATGGTGGTGATCGCCGACGCCTCGAAATGGGTCGAGACGCTGGGCGCCTTCCCGCTTCCGGTCGAGGTGACGCGGTTTGGTTTCGCGCTGACGGCGCAGCGCATCGCGGACGCGCTGCGCGCGACCGGCTGCGCCGGCGACGAAGTGGCGCTGCGGGTGGCCGGCAAGGCCAACGAGCCGGTCATCACTGACGGCGGCAATTACATTATCGACGCCCACGCCAGGAGCATTCGCGACGCAGAGGCGCTCGCCGCGGCGCTGCAGGCGATTCCGGGCGTGGTCGAGCACGGCCTCTTCCTCGGCCTCGCCCAAGTCGTGATCATCGGCAATGCAACCGGCGCCGAGGTGAAGACGCTCTGAGCGCCGTCGCGCTGAATATCGGACGCGCCGCACCTATGGACCGCCGGCGGGTCCATATTGGGGCTTGCGTCGAATTCAGCGCGCGATGCTTTAGCGCCGAGCCGGCAGCATCGCAACAACCGTTCCTCAGCGTCCTTTCCGGCTTGGCGCCGCGGTTTTCTTGGTTTTCTTCGCCGCCCGCTTGCGCGCCGCGCTCTTAGGCGCCGCACTCTTCGCCGCCGCGCGCTTTTCCGCGCACTTCGGGCAGGCGCAGATGTCTTTTAGGTACTCGTTGAAATAGTTCTTGCCGTAATCGTAGCTCAGCTCCTCGCCCGGCTTGATCTTGCGCCTGGCGTGGATGAACACGCGGCCCTTGTGGATGTTGGGCTCGCAGTTCGGGCGGCAGGAGTGATTGATGTAGCGCGCCGTGTTCCAGCGCGGCGCGCCGTCGATGGTCTTGCGGGAGTTGATCTCGAACAGGTACTTCGAGTTCGCCTTCTCTTCCTGCTCCTTGGTGAGTTCGACGCCGACATATTCGATGACGCACGCGCCCTTCGGGATTTCGCTCTCGGCGTAAAGGCCGAGCCCGGTCTTCGAACGGCCGACCCGCAAATCGAAGTCACCCGGCGTATAGCTCTTGCGCGTCATCGTCGCTCCGTTCCGAACGCATCCAAGGGGCGTTGCTCTTAGCAGAGCCGCGCGCGCGTGAAAGCCTTGCCAATGGATTCGCCGGTGAGTCCGTCTGTTCGGACGGCGGCCTTCTCTCGATTTCGCCGAGCAAAGGCTGGCTGGGGTGCTAGGATTCACAGTGCCTTGAAACGTAAGCCCCAGCCGGCCCCCGATACCAACACGATGCCAACAACTCGCTTCGAATCCTTAAGGCCGCGTTTACCTATGCGGCCCAGCATCGGCGCGCAATGCTGAAAGAAGACGCACGCCAAGCCATCATCCGCGAATGGCTCTCGCTGCCCGCCACAGAGCGCGCGACGCAGCACCAAGCGCACCTGTTCACGATAGGCGCGATGCAGCGCTATCGCTTCCGCGCGCCGGGCGATCCGCACCAGCACATCATGGGCTGGCTAGCTGCATACACGGGGCGGGATTGATGGCGCGGCGCCGGCCGGCGAATGGCGTGGTTTGTCCGCTGAAATGCAGCGGCGGCCGGGCGGATCGTCAGAGCTATCTTAGCGACGGCCAATTAGAGCGACTGCCCGCCGACGTGCGTGAGCGGATCGACGGCAGCGGCGGCGCTCAGCGCTGCACCTACTGCGGCGCGGTCTATCTGCCGGGCGGCCCCGTGCTCGGCTCCCTGGATAACGGCGTGTTGGGCGAAGGTTGGCATCCCTTCAAACGCTGAAACGCGAAAGCGGCCGAAATGCCCCTGTGAGATGGGGATTTTCGACTGCAAAAACAATGTCCCGCAAATAATCATAGTATTCATGTCACCGAATAGTTGACAAAGACTCCGGTTAATTCGCCGTAAAATCATATACTTACGGCGTTTACCTTGTCTTTTTGCTGGGCGCCCTGTGGTGCGGGAGCCGTTCTTCTGCTGGAACAAGTAAGTGATTACTTGGAGCGGAAGACATGTCTGAGCGAGGGAAAGTAAAGGCGAGCGAGGCCGGCGCCGTGCTCGCCGGGCCGTCCATGAGCGAAGCGGAGGCCACGGGGCGTTTTCGGCGCTGGCAAATGGCTGGGATCATCCCGACCGTGGGGCAGGACGGCGAAGGCCGCCGCGCGCCGTTCCTATTCGACCAGTCGGCGCCCGCCATCGCGGCCGTTCTGTTCTGGGCTCACGATCACGCGGGCATCACCGAACGCGCGATGCTAGCGAGCTTCTGGCGTTTCCTCGCCCATCCCCATCACGAACACGGCGTTCCGGCGATTGACCATGTGCTCGCCGAAGTCATGGCCGGCGGCGCGCCCGTGCTCGTGCTCACGCGCTGGGGCAACGCGCACACTGGCGAGATTCAGACCACGGCCGCGCTGCGCTTTGACGACGAATACACGCGGCCGATTGAAGGGCCGTCGCCGGACTTCGATCCCATCGCGGACATCGTTCTTGAATTGGCGCCGCTGCTAGAGCGGTTCGTCGGTGGCAACGTGCTTCCGTTCGCCACGCCGGAAGCCGTGAACTAATGGCGCGCCGTCGCTCCCTCCTGCAGTCGGCGCGCACGGCGATTGCGCGTGTGCTCGCGCCGGATATGGCGCGCGGCTATGACGCTGCATCGTCGCGGCGCTTCACCCCGGAAGCGCGCATGGGCCGCACGGCGACGGAAACGCTTGCAGCGGCTCCGCACATGCGGCGGCGCGCTCGCTACTTCGCAGAGAATGACGCGCACGCGGCGGCCGGCGTCGAAGCGCTCGTAACCTACGCCTGGGGCGCGGGCCCCGTGCCGGCGCACGAAAACAGCGAACTCGTGACGGCCTTCACTGAGGAATTTTGGAACCAATGCGACGCAGACGGGCGAACCAATTTCGGCGGACTCGGCGCGCTCGCGTTGCGCGCCGCTATCGTAGACGGCGACTGCCTCGTCATCCTCCGACAACGCCCGGCTGGATTGTTCTTGCAGCTATTGCCTGCCGAACAGTTGGACGAGTCGCTAACCCGCGAACTTGGTGGCGGCGCATACATCGCATCTGGAATCGAGTTTAGCGCGGCCGGCGAGCGCGTCGCTTATTGGATTCGTCCGTTCCTGCCGACGCAGCAATTCGAGACTTACGCGCCCCCGGTTCGCGTGGACGCGGCCGACGTGCTGCATCTCTTCAAGCCGAAAGGCATCGGCCAAATTCGCGGCGTCTCGTGGTTGGCGCCGATTCTGTTGAAGCTCGCCGATCTGGGCTTGCTCTCCGATGCATTGTTGAAGGGCTTCCAAGTCTCTGCGCTCAACAGCGTCTATTTGATCGACCGCGACGGCGCGCCTGGCATTCCGTTTGAGGGCGACAAACAAGGCGACGCGCTGGACGTTTCGCTAGAGCCCGGCGCCGCACGCATCTTGCGCGGTAACTGGGAAATGAAGGCCAACACGCCGCAGCAAGCGCAGCAGTCCACTGAGTTTATGACGGCGATGATTGAAGAGGTCGCCGCTGGACTCGGCGTGCCTGCGTTCATGGTCAGCGGGAACGTGAGCCGCGCGAACTATTCGAGCCTTCGCGCCGCGCTTATCACCTTCAAGGCGCATCTGGAGTCCATCCAGCACAATATCCTTGTGCCCCAGCTTCTCGCGCCGATCTGGCGCCGCTTTGTGCTGACGCAGCAACTACGCGCCGGCCAAATCGGCGAGATCGCGGACGCCGAATGGCGCTTCCCGGCGATGCCGGAAGCCGATCCGATGAAACAGATTCAAGCCGTCAAGGTCGCGCTAGACGCAAAACTTATGAGCCGTGCGGAAGCGATTGCAGCGCGCGGCGAAAGTATCGAGCGCGTGGACGCCGACATTGCGGCCGATCCCCACGCGCAGACCCAAGCCGACGAGTCCGCGGACTCTGACGATGAAGAGAAGGAGCCGGACTCCAATGACTAAGCTCGCTTTGCGCGCGGCCACGTTCGCGCCCGATACTTACGACGCCGACACGAACACGATTGAAGTTGTGCTTTCGACGGGCGCCGACGTTCAACGCGCCGGCTATATCGAGCGCCTGCCGATTGCGAACGCCGACTTGCGCGGCATCGCTGGCGCTCCCGTGCTGGACGCGCACAACCAAGGCAGCACGCGCGCCGTGCTTGGCGTCATTCAGAAGGCTTGGAAGGCGGCCGGCGAAATCCGCGCGCGGCTCAAACTTTCGTCGCGAGACGACGCGGCCGGCATCGTGCGCGACATCGCAGACGGCATTCTGCGCAATCTCTCCATCGGCTACCGCGTGAAGCAATGGCGCGATGAAACTAACTCCAAAGGCCAACGCATAAGGACGGCGTTGGCGTGGGAAATCCACGAGGCGTCCTTTGTCCCTATTGGCGCCGATCCTGGCGCGCAAACTCGGAGTCATTCCATGAAACGGAAAAATGCTCCCGGCGCCGAGACCGCGCCGGAAATCGAAGCGGATGTGATCGACACGCCCGCGAACGACGACAACGTGGCGCAAACCCGCGCCGCGATCCGCGACGTTTTCAAGCGCGCGTTCCCGAACGATCTGGCGCGCGCGACTACGGAAGCGGACGCGATCATTGACGCGGACGGCTCTGTGGAAGACGCCAACACGCGCGCGCTCGAAATGCTCACGGTTCGCAGCAATACTGCGCCGCGCGTGCGCGTCATCAATCCCGGCCCGTCGCCGGAAGAAACGCTGCACCTTCGCGCCGAAGGCTTCGCTGCTCGCTATCTTGGCGTCGCGTTGAAGAATGACGCGGCGCGCCCGTTCGCGAACCTGAGCGTTGAAGATCAGGCTCGCGACTATCTCGAAGCGAACGGCGTTCGCACGCGCGGCATGAGCCGCGAAGCGTTGTTGACGGCTGCGTTCCAAACGCGCGGCGGCCAACATACCACGTCGGATTTCCCGCTCATGCTGGACGTTGGCTTGGGTTCGGCCGTGCGCGCCGCCTATGAAGCGGCATCGTCGCCGCTCGTGACGCTTTGCCAGAAGGCCACGGCGAACGATTTCCGCACGCAGACGGTGCATCAACTCGGCGAACTGCCGAAGCTGGGCAAGGTCAGCGAAAGCGGCGAGATCAAGAGCGTGTCGCGCGGCGAAGCGAAAGAGTCGTGGGCGCTGGACACTTACGGCGCGATCTTCTCGGCGAGCCGCAAGCTGATCGTGAACGATGCGTTCAATCAGCTTGGCGACTTCGCGCGCGACGCAGGCCAAGCGGCTGCGAACACTACCGCCGACCTCGTGGTTGCGGCGTTGACGCAAGCCGGCGGCGCGGGCCCGACGATGGGTGACACCAAGGCGCTGTTCCATGCCGATCACGCCAACCTGTTCGCGGAAGCGGCTTACGCGGCCATCGACGAAACCGGCATCTCTGCGATGCGAGTCGCCATGATGACGCAAACCGGCGTGGACGGTCAGACGCTTATCAACGTCCGGCCCGATACGATTGTGGTTGCGCCGTCGCGCTTGACGGAAGCCGAAAAGTTCGTGGCGGCGATTCAGCCCGTCACCACGGCCGATGCGCAACCGATCAAGCTCACGGTTGTCTGTGAGCCTCGCCTGGAAGCCGTCAATCCGTTTGGCTTCTATCTCGCCGACTCGCGTCACCCCGCGCTCGTGCTGGGCGGCCTTGCCGGAAGCGAGGGCCCGCAAGTGTCCGCGCGTGATGGCTGGGAAATCCTTGGCCGCGAATGGCGCGTGACGCTGGACGTTGGAGTCGGCCCGCGTGATTGGCGCGGCTGGGCTTACAACGCTGGCGAAGACAGCAACTCGGCGCTCGCGTAATGGCCGCGCTCGACCTCACCGAACTGCAGTCGCTCCGCGATGAACTCGTGCGCGCTCTCGCACGCGGCGAACGCCGTGTGCGGGACGCGAACGGGGAAGAAGTCGAATACGCGAGCAAAGGCGAAATGACGCGCGCGCTCGCACACATCGAGTCTCGCATCGCGGCGCTGCAGTCGGCGAGGCCGAACGTCATCAAATTCCAAGTCTCGAAAGGAACCTGAGTCATGAAGAACTTTGTCCAACCCGGCGTGAACATCACGCTTCCCGCTTCGCCTTATGCCGTTGACAGCGGCGAAGGCGTGCTTGCCGGCCAACTGTTCGGCATCGCCTGCGGCGACGCTGAAAACGGCGCCGAAGTCACGATCCAAACCGAAGGCGTGTTCGACATCGCCAAGGATTCGGACGACGTGTTTACGCTTGGCGCGCCCGTCTATTTCGACACGGCGACCAAAACGGCCCGCTCGCACGGCGACACCGACTCCAATAGCGCTGGCGACTCCGAAGCCTGCATTGGCGTCTCTATCGCGGCGGCCGGCGCCGGCGCGTCCACCGTCCGCGTGAAGCTCTGCGTCCCTGTGGCGCTGGCCTAACGCAATGGGCGCGGTTGAACACTACCTAGCCGGCCAATTCGTCTCTCACCCTGAGCACGGCCCCGCGCGCGTGCTTGGGGTGCAGAGCGCCACGGTTGCCGGCGAGCGCCTAGACGTGCTCGCGCTCGCGCTCCTGAGCCCGAACAATGCCGTTGTGCAGATTCCGCTCTCGAAGCTCGTGAGCGTTCCGCTGCGCTCTTTGAGCGAGCCGGAAGCGCGTGCGCAGGCAATCGAACAGGATCGGCGCCAGCCGACCCGTCGCCAGCTTTGGGGAATGTTCGCAGAGCGGTCTAGGCGCAAAGGGAGCATGGTTATCGCCATGCGTCACCGATGAAAGAAACCGCCGACCGCAGGGATGAATCTGCGGCCGGCGATGGAGTTTCCCTGACTGCAGAGACCATCCCGACCAAAGGAAAGCCTCTCACGCGAATGAACGAAGGAAGTCAATCGCTATGACTCTCGCTAGCCCCAGCCCCGCACACTTGCAACCCGACGCCGAACAAAAATTCGGCTTCGAGAATCTGATGCTGATTGGCGATTATCGCCGCGCCGGCTGGCGTCAGTGCGCGCAGCGTAACGAGGTCGCGCGCGCCCGTTGGCGCCGTTGGACGGCCGCACTAGAGCCCGCGGATTCCATCTTTCACGAGATGCCGGACGGCGAGGAAGCCGCGTATTGCGCGGCGTTCGATCTGAGCAAATGGGATTACGCGAAGCACGCGCTTCGCCATGATGCGCCGAAGCCTGATCTAGCGCCCTTGAAGGCGCTCCCGTTGGCGGACGCCTTCGCGATTTTGGAAAGAGCGCACGCCGTCACTGAGCGCTGGCTGCGCCAAGGCGGCGGCCGTGGCGCACCGTGGCGTGTGATCGCCGACGCACGCGCGCGAGCCCGCGCTTGCGATCACGTCGATTTCTACCGCGTGCGCGGCGGCAAACGTATTTTCGACCTTGAAGCGAGCGTTCGGCGCCCGTCGCCGACGCTGGAAGACGTGCAACGCGGCGCCGCGCGCTATCGCCGACACGGGAGACTCACTCATGCGTAGCGTTGAAGACCTTTTGGGCCCGGAGCCCGACGAACGCGAAGAATCCCGCAACGCCGCAATCGCGCGCCTGAATAAGCGCTTCGCCGTTGTAGCGCACGGCGGCCAAGTCCGCGTGATCCGCGAAGATGGCGCTGGCGGCTTCACTATGGAGTCCGTGCGCGCCTTCGAGGATTGGCATGCGAATGATGTGATTTGGGAGAAAGGCAAGGCCGGCCCCGTCGCGACTCCCGTGTCTTCCGTTTGGTTCGCCAGCCCGAAGCGCCGACAATACGAACAGATTGTGCTTGATCCGCGCGGCCGGCGCCGTGGCGCTTACAATCTGTGGCGCGGTTTCAGCTTCGAGCCCGAACGCGGCGACTGCAGCCTGTTCCTAGATCACTTGTTCGATAACGTCTGCGGCGCCGATGAAGCGCTTTACACCTGGCTTGTCGGATGGATGGCGCATCTTGTGCAACGCCCCCATGAGAAGCCGGGAACGTCTGTTGTGTTGAAGGGCGAAAAGGGAGTCGGAAAATCCATCGTCGGCGAAATTCTGGGCGCCTTGATCGCGCGCCATTTCGTGACGGTGACGCAGCCGCGCCACCTAATCGGCAACTTCAACAGCCATTTGGCAACCGCCGTGCTCGTGCTCGTGGAAGAGGCATTCTGGGCCGGCGATAAAGTCGGCGAAGGCGTGCTGAAAGACCTAATTACCGGCCCGCGTATCATGCTCGAAAAGAAGGGCGTGGACGCAATCCCGCTCGACTCCTTCCATCGTTTTATCATCACGTCGAACGCCCATTGGGTTGTGCCGGCGACGCATGACGAACGCCGCTTTGCCGTGTTCAACGTGGGCGACGCACACCGGCAGGACGGCCCTTACTTCGAGGCGATCAAGCGCGAGATGGAGAACGGCGGCTATGAGGCGTTGCTGCACTATCTGGGGCGCTTCGATCTATCCCGCGTGGACGTGCGCCGCGTGCCGAACACTGAGGGCTTGACCGAACAGAAGCTCGCCGGGCTGCGCAACGTGGAAGCGTGGTGGTGGGAGACGTTGGCGGCCGGCGATCTAACCGATTGCCGAGATGGCGCCGATTGGGGTGGCGCGATCCGCGTGGAAGCCGACGATCTGCGGACCTATTACCGGACGTGGATGCAGCCGCGCCGCACGCATGGCGACATTCTGGGGGATGTGCATTTTGCGAAGCGCTTCCGCGCAATGTGCCCCGTGACCGAACGTCGGCGCGTGCGGATCAATAAGGAACTGTCCTACGTTTACGAATTGCCGCCGCTCGCTGAATGTCGCGCGGCCTTCGAGTCGTGGTGCAATAGCGCCATTGATTGGGAAGACGCAGCCTAACAGAGCGAAAGAGCGCGAGTGTCCCTAGTCCGTTCCTAGTGCATGCCATTCACTAGGAACGGCCAAAACCCGCATGAATAAAGGCGTTTATCGTCTCTGTTCCTAGTGTTCCTAGTGTTCCTAGTAGATATTCGCATACGCGCATGCACGCACACGCGCGCACGCACACGCGCGCATACATTCCGACCAAAACACTAGGAACGGAACGAACACTAGGAACAGTCTAGGTTCTTCCCGAAGGCCCGGCGTCGGGGGCAGCACTGACCCCGGCAAACCAATGGAAACTCAAAATTTCGTTTTTGAGTTTTGGCGCCGGGTGGACTGCAGCGCCGGCTTAGGGCTAGCGCTGGAGCCATGACCAAAGCGCGCGCCCACCGCTCGAAAGCCGAACTTCTCGGCGACGCCAAACCGGCGCGCGAGCCCGGCAACTCGCGCGGGCCCATGCGCGGCTCTGGCGTCGGCGGCCGATCTGCGAATCCGTTTCGAGATCAGCTTTACCAAGCGCAGACGCGCATCGCGGAGTTGAAGGCCGAACAGTTGGCCGGCCGGCTCGTGCTCATCTCCGATGTGGAAGAGCAATGGGCGGCCCGCGTTGTCGATTGTCGGCAGCGGCTCCTAGCGGTGGCGTCGCGCGTCGGCGCCAAGCTGGGGCTTAATCGCGAGCAAGTGGAGGTCATAGACTCGGAAATCCGGGCCGCCTTGACCGCCCTGGCTGCGCAGGGAGGCGTTTCCGATGCCGGCGACCCTCCGAGAGCCTGAGACGGCGAAGCGCGATCCTGGGCCGAGTCTCGCCGTTCTCGCGATTGACGCTAGAGCCGTCGCGAATTTCGCCCCGCCGCCGAAGATCAGCACGGCCGATTGGATCGAGTCCAACGTCACCCTGCCGTCCGACGTGTCCGACACGCCGGGACTTATGGCGCTGTTTCCCTATCAGCGCGGCATCGCGGATGCGTGCGACGATCCGGCGATTGAGCGCGTGACGTGGCAGAAGTGCGCGCGGATCGGCGCGACCTCGCTCATGGTGGCCATTGTCGCCAGCTTCGTGAAAAACAACCCCAGCAACATCCTGGCAGTTCAACCGACGCAGGACGATGCGCGCGACTTCATGGTTTCGACCGTGGAGCCCGTTTTCGCGGCGAGCCCGTCCTTGGCCGGACTCCTCGTGCAAGACGAAAAGAAGCGCGACACGATTCAGAGCCGGCGCTTTCCGGGCGGGAGCTTCAAATGCGTTGGCGCGGCGCCGCGGAATCTGCGTCGCCACTTCGTTCGCGTTCTCATGCTGGACGAAACGGACGGCTATTTGCCGAGCCCGGAAGGCAATCCGCTCAAGCTCGCCGAAAACCGAACCCGCACGGCGCGCGACCGTCTCATTTTCCAGGCGAGCACGCCGACCGACGCCGAAACGTCGAACATCGCCCGCGCGTATCGGGAGTCGGATCAGCGCATTTATGAGACGCCGTGTCCGCATTGCGGCGAGCACTTCGAGCCCCGCTTTGAGCATTTGAAATGGGATAAGAGCGAAGACGGCCGCCACATGCCCGAAACCGCGCATCTCGTATGCCCGGCCAATGGCTGCGTGATTGAAGAGTCGAGTAAGTCGGCAATGGTCGCGGCCGGCCGATGGCGCGCGACGGCGCCGCATGTGAAGGGACACGCGGGCTTCAAATGCAGCGCGCTCATTTCGACCATCGAGCATGCGCGCTGGGCCAACATCGTCGGCGAGTTTCTGGAAGCCAAAAGCGACCCCGAACTATTGCGCGTGTGGACGAACACGCTCCTAGGCGACGTGTTCGCGGATCGCAGCGGCGAAGGCTTGGACGAAAACGCTTTGGCGCGTCGCGCCGAACGGATCGGACTGCAGGCCATACCGGAAGACGTGCGACTGCTTACGGCCGGTGTAGATGTGCAAGCGGATCGGCTCTGCATCGTGACGCTAGGCCATTCGGCGACTCAAATGTTCGCGCTCGCAGATGAAACGATCTGGGGAGCGCCGACTGCAGAGCAAACTTGGCGCGAACTAGACGATCTGTTGAAGCGTCGCTTTCCGCATCCTCTAGGCGGGATGCTGGGCTATGACGCCGCCGCCATCGACTCCGGTGACGGCAATGTCACCGATATTGTGTATTCGTTCACGCGCCCGCGTTTTAGCGGCCGTCGCGTGGTCTCCATCAAAGGCGACGCCGGCAACCGCGCGCTAATCGAGCGCGCAAGCAAGCCTTGGCTTTGGATTGTTGGCGTGGACGGCGGGAAGAGTCGTTTGTTCGGGTTACTCGAACAGCCGGGACATATCCGCTTTTCGCAGGATTTGCCGCCGCGCTTCTATGAGGAATTGTGCAGCGAGCGGCGCGTGACGTTCTACAAATCCGGCCAACCCCGCCGACGCTGGGAGCGCATCAAGGGCATGCGAGCGGAAGCGCTTGACGCCTTTGTTTATGCGATGGCGGTTCGCGGACTCGTCGGCGTGAATCTGACCACGCGGGAGAACGAATTGCGCGCGCTCGTGAAGCCGAACGCGCAACAGACGGTTTTCCGCTCGAAATGGATGGAGGGTTCTCGTGGGGGTGCGTAAGCCTTGCGCCATCTGCGGCCGGCCCTTCATCGCGCGTCACGGCGCGCTGACGTGCTCCGAGGCCTGCCACAAAGAACGGAAGCGCAAGCAAGGCGCGGAAAATCAGCGGCGCCGGCGCGCTGAGAAGCCGGAGGAATGCAAAGCCGTGCGCGATGCGTGGCGCGCTCGAAACAAAGAGCGCGAAGCAGGCTATATGCGAGCGTCGCGCGCGGCCGATCCCCAGGGCCATAAGCTATACATGCGCGTCTATCGTGAGATGCACAAAGAACGGCTTCGCGATTATGGGCGGCAGCGGCGTGAGCGCGCAAAGCCCGAAGGCAAATATTGCGACTCTGAAACCGGCGTGCGAGAACGTTTCGCTGGGAGAATTGCGGATGCGATTGAAGACTGAAAACGGTCAACTCACGCTTGGCAGCGCATACAAGATGATCGTCTGGGGGTGGCTCCTCTCTTGGGGTGCCTTCATGATTCCCATCTTGCTCATCATCACGGTTGGAGCACTGCTGAGCGGTGAGATGAACGTGAATGGCGAGATGGTCTACGGCGTCGGCCCGGTTTTCATGGTGATCTTGCCGTTTCTAGTTATGTTGCCAATCATCATTGTGATGCATGCGTTTATGTTCGGCGCGTTTCTCACTTTCGGATTGTGGCTATACCGGCACTGGCGGCCGTTGAGCGTCGATCCAGAGTAATCTCCCTTCATTCGGGGCGATTTAACCGCTGACGTATAGCCACCACGCCAAAGCCAGGTATCGCAAAGGCAACAGCGCCCAAGACGCCCCAAAGCATGAATCGATCAATCGAGAGATAGAGACCCGATGCGCTCCAAACGTAGGGTGTTCGGAATGGAGAGAAGAGCCCGGCGAACAAAAAGCATGCGAACACCCCGGCGGCATAGATCAGGGCGAACGTAAAGTCCGGGCGGGACCAAAGCTTTAGCCAGCCGAGAAAATACAGTCCGACCAGCAAGAGTGGTCCGGTGTATTTTAGGGCGAAGACGATGACTTCCATTGGACCCGTCACGACGCATCAAAGACAAGGGAAGTGGTCTTTAGCAGGCGCGACAGTTGAGGCCAACTTTTGGGGCATGAACTCAGCCCAGCAATTCCGCCGTTGTCCGGCCGCGCGCGCGTGCTCGATACAGGTCTAGCTTGTCTGCCCACCATTGCAGAAGCTCGCGACGCTTGGGGAGATACTCGGCGCTGTTGTAAGCACGATGCACCTTGCCGCCGACCGCGTGAGCTAGCTGCGCTTCGATCACTTCCGGCGCCCACATGCCGGACTCGTTGGCGATAGTCGAAAACGAGCCGCGGAATCCGTGCATCGTCGTTTTGTTGCGGTAGCCCATCGCGTAGCAGTGAAACAGCATCGTGTTGTTGCTCATGTGCCCGCGACCGCCGAACGCCGCAGGAAAGAGATAGTCGCCTTTGCCGGTTCGCTCATGCAATTCGTGAAGCAACGCGATCACTTGGCGGCTTAGCGGGATCAGGTGTTCGCGATCCGCCTTCATCCGATCTTCTGGGAGACGCCAGAGAGCTTTGCGCGTGGAACGTAGGTGTTCAAATTCATCCCAACGCGCACCGATAGATTCCGATGTGCGCGTGGCCGTGTAGATCGTGAGAAGCATCGCTAGCCGCGTTTCGGGCTCGCAAGTGCTCTTGTCCAAGTCCACGAGGAACGGGCCGATCTGTTCGGCCTTAAGCCGCTTGAACCCCTTCGTTGGGGGCCGTTTCGGCAGGCGGACCTTGGGCGTGGGGTCGCTCACATCGTCGGCCGCGTGAGCGAAGACTGAGGCAATGTGCTTTTTCAGCCGGTGCGCCGTCTCGACCGCGCCACGGTCCACGACGCGCGTTAGGGCGGCTTCAATGTCATTCTTTGTGATGCGGCCGATGGGCATGGCGCCGATTTCCGGGAACACGTCATCTTCGAGCCGCGATAGGATCAGCCCGGCGTATTTGGGAGCCCAATCCGAAGCATGGAGCTTGTGCCACGCTCGCGCGACGGTCTCGAAGGTGGACTGTCCGTCAGTCGCCGGTGCCGTGCGTCCCGGATCGCGCCCTTCCTTCAACGCCAGCTTGGCGGCTTCCCGCTTGGCGCGCGCATGGGTTAGCCCGTTCGTCTGTGGATCATAGACGCCAAGCGCGAGCGTCTTTTGTTTGGGTGGATCGCCGAACCGATACGCGAGGCGCCAGAGCTTCGAGCCGTTCGGATTCACGAGCACATAGAGGCCGCCGCCGTCGCTCTCTTTGTATGGCTTCGCGCGCGGTTTCAGCGCGTCCAGCTTCGTTTGATTGAGCGGGATTCGTGGCGCTTTCCGCTTCGCTTGAGAGGGCGATTTCGTCGGCATGTTGGTATCGGTTTTCCGGCGCCAACAAAGTGCCAACAATTCGGCTCCCGCGACGCGAGAAACCCCTTAGCAGGTCTAGGTTAAGATGTGCCGCAGAAGACGAAATTAACCGCGATCCAACTGAAATCAGTCAACTTTTCCGTGACTGTTGTTGGTATCGGCGACTGCGGAGCGAGCCCGTAAAAGAAGGGCTGGCTGGGGTGCTAGGATTCGAACCTAGGAATGGCGGTACCAAAAACCGCTGCCTTACCGCTTGGCGACACCCCAAAACCGGCGAAGCGCGTACTTAGAGGCGCCCGTGCCCGGATGCAACAGCGCCCGCCGGCCGCGAATGGGAAGCCGCAGCTCGCCCGCGGGGGTCCGTTGCAACGGGGCAAGCCGCAGTCTATAAGCCCCGGCCTTCGGAGCATAGCTCAGCCTGGTAGAGCACCACGTTCGGGACGTGGGGGTCGTTGGTTCGAATCCAGCTGCTCCGACCATTTCAGTCGGATTCCCGCTCAACGCCGCCGTCTCGGAGCCAGGCATGGAGCCCACGCCGGAACAGACCGCCGCGTTCAATGGCCGGGTCTTCACCCAAGTCATCAACATGGACCGCAGCGTCGACCGGCTGCGGACGGTGGACGGTTTCCTCAAGGCGGCCGGCGTCGAGTACACCCGCTTCTCCGGCGTCGACGGCAGGAAGCTCGATCTGACCGGCGATCCCGAAATCCGGCGCATGGTGGACCTCAAGGGCTGGGTCCGCCGCCACCATCGCAACCCGACGCCCGCGGACGTCGGCTGCTACCTGAGCCACTATTACGCGATCCAGGCGTTCCTGAAGCAGGACAAGCCGCTGGGGCTGATTTTCGAGGACGATGCGGCGCTGACGCCGAGTTTCATTCCATCGGTCCTGCCGGCTGTGGAGGATGCGGCCTCCTGGGACATCCTCAAGCTCCATGCGCGCCATCCGGGCCCGCTGGTGGTGCGCAAGGTCTATAACGACCGCGTCAGCCTCTGCTCCTACGTCACCAAGCACGCCGGCGGCACGGCCTACATGATGAGCAAGGACGCGGCGGCGAAGATGGTGAAGCATCTGACCCCGGCGGTGAAGATGATCGATTGGGCCCACGACGAGGGCCACATCATGAATCTTCGGGTGCGGACGCTGAAGCCCGAGCCGGTGACGCTGCAGGACGTGGCCAGCACGCGGGAATCCATGCCCAAGAAGCGCTCCTGGATCGAACGTCAGACCGACCGTCCGATCCTGCCGCGCTGGCAGCTGCCGTTCCGGCGTGCGGCCGACGATGCGCACCGGCTGGTCTTCAATCTGTTCAATGACGGCGGCCTGCAGGCCATGCTGTTCGGCCCGGAACGGGCGCGCTGAGCGCTCAAGCGGGCGGGTTCGCGAGCAGCCAGAGCGCGGCGAGGCCGGCGCCGGCGATCAAGCCCCAGCGCATTGTCTCAGCCAGCGCAAGGACCAGACCGCGGGCCGGCCCAAGCAGGCTCAAGGACAGCGTGACGATGAAGCCTGCGCCAACCGCGAGCCAGACCTCGAACTCGCCCAGCGCCGAATCCAGCGCCGCGATCCAGGCGAGATAGGCGCCGAAGCCGGCGAGGCCGAAGCGGACGAGGGCCTTGAGGATGACGCCGCCGCTGCGGTGGTAATCCGGTTCGGCAGGCGCCGGCGGCGGGGCGGCGGTTTCGCGCCGCAGGCGCCGCCACGCCTCAGCCTCCATCTCGGCCCGGAGCTGTTGCTCGAGCATCCAGTCGTCGCTGGCGATGGCGGGCCGGCGGGCGTGGGCCATAGCGGTCTCCTGTCGGCACTATTGCTCCACGACCGCCGCTCTGGGAATGGGCCGCCACAGCAACTTTCTTACGATAGCGGGCGAGTTGAGCGAGCATTGCCGCCGGATTTATCATTTTTCGATAAAATATCACTTGCCTTTGCTGGCTGGGCATATCAATTATCGATAAATTCCGGCGTAGGGCTGGGCGGGAGACGTCCTCGTGAAGCAATTCCTGATCACGGTCGGCGGCGTGCTGACAGGGCTGGTGCTGTTCCTGTTCATCGGGCCGTTCTTGCTCGTCGCGATAGTGGCGGGGATGGCGCAGCCTCCGGCGCAGCCGTCGCAGATGGTGCTGTCGCTCGATCTGCGCGAGGACATGACGGACCAGCGGCCCTCGAACCCGTTCGCGGCCCTGGGCGGCGGCAACGCCTTGCTCGATGTCCTGACCAAGCTCGATGCGGCCCGCACCGACAATCGCGTGAAGGGCCTCTTTATCCGCGCCAACACCCAAGGCCTGTCCACGGCGCAAGCCGAAGAACTCCGCGCCGCGCTCGCCGCGTTCCGCGAGTCCGGCAAGTTCGTCGTCGCGCACCTGCAGAACGACAACGTCCGCATGGGCATGCCCGGCTACATGGCGATCGCCGACAGCGACGAGGTCTGGCTGCAGGACGCCAGCGAGTTCATGCCGATGGGTCTCTCGGCGGAGGTGACGTTCCTCGCCGGCACGCTGCAGCGCTATCACATGCAGGCCCAGTTCGAAGCGCGCGAAGGCTACAAGACCGCCGCGCACACGCTGACGCAGCGCGGCTTCACGCCCGAGCACCGGGAATCGATGCTGGGCCTGATGACCGGGCTCTACGACACGATGCTGGCGAACATCGCCGCCGACCGCGGCATCACGCCGGAAGCGGCGCGCGCGGCGGTTGAAAGCACGCCGTTTACGGCGACGCGCGCGCGCGAACTCAGCCTGATCGACCAGATCGGCCGTCCGGAAGAGGCCGAGCGCGCGGCGCTCGCCCGCGCCGAGAACGCCGAGATCGTGGCGTTCGGCGAATATCGCGCGCCGACCAGTCATCGCGGCCGGATCATCGCCGTTGTGCAGGGCGAAGGCGCCATCGTGTCCGGCGTGCCGGACGAAGGCATCTTCGGCGAAGACACCGTGATCAACAGCGACCGCATCGCCGAAGCGCTGCTCGACGCCTCGGAGGACGACAATGTCGCCGCCATCGTGTTCCGCGTCTCGAGCCCCGGCGGCTCGGTGGTGGCGTCCGACCAGATCCTGGCGGCGCTGCGCACGGCGCAGGAGCGCGGCAAGAAGGTCGTCGTGTCGATGGGCGACGTGGCGGCGTCCGGCGGCTATTACGTCTCGGCCTACGCCGACGAGATCGTCGCCAACGCCGGCACCATCACCGGTTCGATCGGCGTGATCGGCGGCAAGCTGATCATCGGCCCCGCGTTCGATCACTACCTCTCGACCAATACCGAAACGCTGACGGTCGGCTCGCCCATGGTCGAGATGTTCACCACCGAGCGGCCCTTCAACCAAGCCGAGCGGGCGGCGTTCGCGGGCTTCATCGACCGCGCCTACGCGCAGTTCCTGGGCCTTGTCGCCGAAGGCCGCGGCATGCAGCCGGACCGCGTGCGCGCGCTGGCGGGCGGCCGCGTTTGGACCGGCCAGCAAGCGCTGGAAAACGGCCTCGTCGATCACATCGGCGGCTTCCATGTCGCGGTGGCGCGGGCGCGCTCGCTCGCCGGCATCGAAGAGGACGCCCGCGTGCAGCTGCGCTTCTATCCGCAGCAGCGCAATCCGTTCGAAGCGTTCGGCCGCCTGTTCGGGGCGTCGTCGGAAAGCGTCGAGGCGCTGGCGCGGCTCAACGCCGTGCTGTCGGACCCGCGCACGCAGCGGGCGCTTGCGGCCCTGCGCGAGGAAGACGCCGGCATCCGCGCTGAAAGCGAGGCGCCGACGATCCGCTGACGACCAAGGTTCTCTCCATAGCCTCCGCCCTCCGCGCTCCAACGTGGAGGGCGTTTTGTTTGCGGCGCGTCCTCAGCTGTTTGCGCCGGCGAGGTGCGAGCCGAGATTGTCGAGCGCCGCGGACCAGCCGAACTGGTAGCCCTTCTCCATCTCGGCGCCGTCGAACGAGGCGATCTGCATGGTGAGCAGCAGGCGCGCGCCGCCGCCGCGCGGACTGAGTTCGACGCTGGTCAGCGCCGCCGAGACCCGCACGCCGCCATGGGCGACATCCTCGGCGAAGACGATGCGGCGATCCTGCCTGATATCGATGTAGTGGACCTGCGCGGTGTAGTCGGCGACGCCCTGCTCGATGCAGCGCGAGAAGTCCCGTCCGCCTTCGCGGAAATCGGCCGATTCGTACTCGATGCGGATGTTCTCCGCCGGCGCCGACCAGTGCTTGCGCGATTCGACGTCGGCCCAGGCGCTGAATACTCGCGCGGGCGAAGCATCGTAGCTGCGCTCCATTACGATGGTTGCATGGGCGATGGCGGTCATGGGCGTTACGCTCCCGGATAGAGATGGAACAGCGGTTCGGATTCTTTCAGCGCTCGGGCGAAAGCCGGGCGCGCCTTCAGCCGTTCGAGATAAGCGGCGACGCGCGGGAAGGCTCCATCGAGGGGCGCGTTGCGCACGCCGTACCAGAGCGCGGGCGCGGCGGCGCAATCGGCCATGGTGAAGCTGTCGCCGGCGATGAACTCGCGTGCGCCGAGCTGGGTTTCGACGACGCCGTAGACGCCCCGAATGATGCGCTTGGCTTCCTCGACGCCGTACGGGTCGCGTTGTCCGGCTGGGCGGATGTTGTCGACGACGATCTTGCTCATCGTCACGTTGAGATGATCGAACACGCGGTCCCAGCGGCGCACTTCGAGCGCGGTGTCGATGTCCTGGGGTACGAAGCGGATGCGGCCGGGATAGTAGATGTCGAGATATTCGATGATGACGGACGTCTCGGTGACCGTCCTCTTGCGGTCGTCATCGATGAGGATGGGAAACTTGCCCATGGGCCACTTGGCGATGAAATCGGCGTAGCTGTCCTGATCCACCGTGATGGACGTGAACGGCGTCGCGTTTTCGTAGAGCGCGATCAGCGTCTTCCAGGTGAAGGAGGAGATCGGGTGTCCGTAGAGCGTGAGCATCAGTCGCCTTTCGTCTCATCGAGAAACTGTCCGAGCCGGTCCAAACGGCGCTCCCAGAGGGCGCGGCGCTCGGCGATCCAGTGTTCCGCCCGGCTGAGGGCGTGCGGCTCGATCGAGCAGGTGCGCACGCGGCCGACCTTCCGGCTCTTCACCAGCCCGCTCGCCTCCAGCACCGCCAGGTGCTGCATTACCGCCGGCAGCGACATCGCCAGCGGCTTGGCGAGTTCGCTGACCGAGGCCGGCCCCTGGGCCAGCCGGTCGACCATCGCCCGCCGGCTGGGGTCCGCCAGCGCCTGGAAGGCCAGGTCGAGAACCGCGTCCTGTCTGAACATCTATACTTAAGTAGAAACTTAAGTGATGATCGGCAAGGGGAGGAGGGTCTGAGGGGCCGGCGCGCGGTGGATGGCCGCATGGGGCGCGGCACTGTTGCCTAGCTGATAGAATTGCATCCAACTCACCGAACAAGCGCATCTTAAGATGCAAAGGGGCTAAAGACCCCAGGGCTATGGAGATCCCCTTATGGGTGCGGATGTTTTTGTTCCGTTTGTGTTTTTTGGCTTCTTGGGGGCCGTGATCCTGGTGCCGATCTGGCTCAAGGAGCGGACCAAGCAGTCGGCCCACGCCCTTATTTCGCAGGCCCTGGAGAAAGGCCAGCAGCTCGATCCGGCGCTGCTGCGGCAGCTGACGGAGGGCGCGGCCAAGGCGCCGAAGGACAGGGCGCGGAGCACGCTGGGCAGCGGCGTCGTTCTCCTGGCGCTTGCAATCGGCTTCGTGATCGGCGGTTTCGCTATGGAGGATTTCACCGGCGCCGTGGAGGCGGGCATGCTAGTCCCGGCGGCGATCCTGGGTGCGTTGGGCGTCGCCTTCATCCTTCTTGCGATGGTCGATTACGCCGCCCGGAAGAAAGAGCAATGAGTGATCCGTGTCGTCGCGGGGGTTCCACAATCTGGCCGAGGCCACCGAAGCGGCGCTCATCGTCGCGGCCCAGGCCAGGAACCAAGCGGCGTTCAGTGAACTGGTTAAGCGCCGCCAAGGGTGGGCCCGCGCTTTATTGAGGAGGATGTGCAACAGCCACGCCGAAGCCGATGATCTTGCTCAAGAGGCCTTCATCAAGGCGTGGGATAAGTTGAACGACCTCGAAACCCCGGCTGCTTTTCCGGGTTGGTTTCGAAGGATCGCGGTGACCACGTTCCTGATGGCCAAGAGGCGCCAGAAGGCCGTGTTCGAGGAAATCGACGATGCGTCGCCTGTCGCGTCGGAGGAATCCACCCCGGAGGCCGCGGCCGGAGCGAAGATTGACCTGGAAAAGGCTCTTGCCAGGCTGTCGGATGCTGAGCGACTTTGTGTGACGCTGAACCACGGAGAAGGGTTAAGCCACGCGGAAATTGTAGAAGTTACCGGTCTTCCCCTCGGCACGGTGAAATCCCACGTCCTGAGGGGAACGGAAAAACTGAGACGGCTATTGGAACCAAGCCAATGACGGACTTCGACGCCCTCCTGAAGCGCTCCTTCGCGGAAGCTCCCGAACCGGTCGATGACGGGTTCGCCGTGAAGATCGAGCATGCGGTCGCCCGGCGCGAATCCGCGCTCAAGGCGCGCAATCTGGCGCAGACCATCGGTCTTGCGGCGGCGGGCGCGGCGCTGGCCTATGGCGGCTACTCGTTCTACGGCGCGTTCGGCCAGGAATTGCTGGCGTCCGCCGGTCTCGAAGTCGCGCGCGCGCACGGCGCGCTGAGCTCGGCCCCGTCGCTGGGCGGCGCCGCGCAGAACGTGCTGCACGCGATCGGCGCAGGCCTCACCCAAATCCTGCTGATCGCCGGCGCGCTCGCCGGCGGCGCGGTGGCCTATCGCGCCACCCAGGACTGAAGCCTCCGAGCCATTGGTTAACGTGGAAGGCGGCCGCTGCGGCCGCCTTTTGCGTTCTGTGCTCAGTTTCTGCTCTCTGGGGTCGGCGCTGGCGCTGCAGCGCAGCAAAGGCTAGGACAAGGGTCCAAGTCACGAGGCGCTCCCATGTCCCGCCACACCGAAATCCGCCGCATCACGGCCCCCGAAATCAGCGCCCGCAAGGGCGGCGATCCGATCGTGTGCCTCACCGCCTACACGGCCCCGGTCGCGCAGATCCTGGACCCGCACTGCGACCTCCTGCTGGTGGGCGATAGCGTCGGCATGGTCGTGCATGGGCTGCCGAACACCGTCGGCGTCACCCTCGACATGATGATCATGCACGGCCAGGCGGTGATGCGGGGTTCGCAACACGCCATGGTGGTCGTGGACATGCCGTTCGGCTCCTACGAGGGCGAGCCGCGCGAGGCCTTCGCCAACGCAACGCGCATCCTGAAGGAAACCGGGGCCCAGGCGGTGAAGGTCGAGGCCGGTCCGCAGATCGCCGGCACCATCGCCTATCTGGTCGACCGCGGCATCCCGGTCATGGGCCATGTCGGCTTGCGGCCGCAGGCGGTGAACGTGGACGGTAAGTTCCGCGCCAAGGGCCGGACCATGGACGAGCGGGCGAAGGTCCTGGCCGAGGCCAGGGCCGCCGACGAGGCCGGGGCGTTCGCCATCGTTGTCGAGGGCGTGGACGAGACCCTGGCCCCTGAGATCACGGCCGCCGTCGCCGCCCCAACCATCGGCATCGGCGCATCCGCCCAGTGCGACGGCCAGATTCTGGTCACCGACGACATGCTCGGCCTGTTCGACTGGACCCCCAAATTCGTCCGCCGCTACGGCGACATCAAAGGCGCTATCGACAAGGCCGTCTCCCAATATGCAGCCGACGTCCGCGGGCGCCGTTTTCCTGCCGCAGCCGAGACCTATGCCCTGAAGGTCAACCAGGCGCCGCAAGCACGCGTTGCCGGGGGCGACAAGCGCGGCTAGCTTGCCCGCGCTTTTCAGGGGGCGAGTCCGCCGGCGTGCGGGCCGGCGGGGTCAAGGAACAACGGCGCGTGACCAACGAAACCGACTCTTTTGTCCAGGAAGTCGATGAGAGCCTGCGCCAGGATCGCGCGCTGGCCTTCGCGAAGGCGTACGGGCCGTGGCTGATCGGTCTCTTCGTCGTGTTTCTGGTCGGCATTGGCGGCTGGCAGCTGTGGCATAGCCAGCAGACCAAGACCGCCCGCGCCCAGGCCGACGCCTACTACGCCGCCATCGAACTGGCCCAGCAGGGCGACATGGACGGCGCGCAGGCCGCGCTTGAGCGGCTTTCGGGCCAAGGTCCGCGCGTCTATCGCGCGATGGCGCGGATGCAGCGCGCGGCGATGCTTCAGTCTGAAGGCGACCTCGACGCCGCGCTCGCGGAGTTCGACGCCGCCGCCGAAGCGTCGCCCGACAATCTGATGCGCGACACCGCCCGTCTGCGCGCCGCCTATATCGCCGCCGAGACGCAGGACTTCGCAGCGCTGCAGACCCGCCTCCAGCCCTTGATCGATTCAGGCACGCGCCTCTCCTTCCTCGCGCGCGAGCTGCTCGCGATCCAGGCGTGGAAGGCCGGCCAGAACGACGTCGCCCGCAACCAGCTTGAGAACCTCACGCTGGCGTTCGATGCGCCGGAAGCGGTGCGCCAGCGCGCCCAGCTCGCGCTTTCGGTCATCGGGCCCGCGCCAACACCAGCGGACGGGGGCGAAACTGCGCCCGCGCCCGCCGAAGGAGGAAACGAATGAGCCGTCACATGGGCCGCTTGGGTCCGCTTGCCGTACTCGCGGCCGCCACTGCGCTGTCGGCGTGCTCGACCATAAGCCGTCTCAATCCGTTCGACGGCAGCGATGCGCCCCGCCAAACGGCGCCGGAGGACGGCCGCATCTCGATCCTGGCGTTCGAGCAGCAATTGACGCCGGATCCGTCGCTCGCATCGCGCACCATCGTGACGCCGCCGCGCCAGACCGTGACGGAGTGGAGCCAGCCCGGCGGCACCGCCGACAATTCGCCGCCGCATGCGAACGGCGCAGCCGTGCTTGAGCGCGCCTGGCGCGCCGATCTGGGCGCCGGCTCGAACAACAGATCGCGCATTGCTGCGCCGCCGGTGATTTCCGGCGGCACGCTGTTCTTCCTCGACGCCGATCATCGCGTGCATGCGGTCAGCGCGAGCGACGGCCGCCGGCAATGGACTGAGGCGCTGTGGCCGCGCGGGAGCCGCGACCGCGTAGCGCGCGGCGGCGGCGTCGCGGCGGGCGATGGACGCGTTTACGTCGCCACCGGCTTTGGCTTCATCGCGGCGCTCGATGCGCAGACCGGCGACGAAGTGTGGCGCGCCAGCGCCAGCGCGCCGTTCCAGTCGGCGCCGACCTTCGCCGGCGGCCGGGTGTTCGCCATCACCAATGACAGCGAACTGATCGCGCTCGATGCGCGCACCGGCGAAGTCACCTGGACGCACCAGGCGATCGCCGAACCGGCGCGGATTCTCTCCGCGCCGAGCGTCGCCGTCGAAGGCGAAACGGTCGTGGCGCCGTTCGCTTCGGGCGAGGTCGTGGCGCTGCTGGCGGGCAACGGCCGGCGGCTGTGGTCGGACTCGCTGTCGCGCACCGGGCGCCTGACGTCGCTCTCCGCGATCAACGACATTGCCGGCCGCCCGGTGCTGGACAACGGCATCGTTTTCGCGGCGAGCCATTCCGGCGTGCTGGCGGCGATCGATCTGCGCTCCGGCCAGCGCGGCTGGGCGCGCGCGTTCGCCTCCACCCAGACGCCGCTGATCGCCGGCGACGTGCTCTACGCCGTCAGCGTCGACGGCGAACTGGCCGCGTTCGACCGCATGACCGGCAACGTCTATTGGGTGCAGCAGTTGCGCCGCTACGAGGACGAACGCGACCGCAAGGGGCGCATCTCGTGGGCGGGGCCGGTGCTGATCGGCGGACGCCTCGTGCTCGCCAATTCGCTGGGCGAGGTCATCGCCGTGTCGCCGGAGAACGGGCAGACGGTCGCGACCGCGGACGTGGACAAGCCGGTGTTCATTCCGCCGATCGCCGCGAACGACCAGATCTACATCGTGACCGACGACGCGCGTCTCGTCGTCCTGCGTTGATGTTGGCCGCCCATGACGATCAAGCTCGCGATCGTCGGGCGGCCGAATGTCGGCAAGTCGACGCTCTTCAATCGCCTCGCCGGCAAAAAGCTGGCGCTTGTCGATGACACGCCCGGCGTCACGCGCGACCGGCGCGAGGCGCAGGGCCGGCTCGGCGATCTCGACTTCACCCTGATCGATACTGCCGGCTTCGAGGATGCCACCGACGCATCGCTCGAAGCCCGCATGCGCGCGCAGACGGAAGCGGCGATCCGCGAAGCGGACGTGATCCTGTTTCTGATCGACGCGCGCGCCGGCGTGCTGCCGCTCGACGAAGCCTTCGCCGCGCTGCTGCGGCGCGCCGACAAGCCCGTCGTGCTGGCCGCCAACAAGGCCGAGGGCAAGGCCGGCGACGCCGGCGTCAACGAAGCGTATGCGTTGGGGCTGGGCGAGCCGATCCCGCTCTCCGCCGAGCACGGCGAAGGCATGGCCGAGCTTTACGCCGCCATCGCCGCGCACGCGCCGGCGCCGGACGCCGAGGACGCCGAGAAGAGCGAACGGCCGATCCAGATCGCCATTGTCGGGCGCCCGAACGCCGGCAAGTCGACGCTGGTGAATGCGCTGATCGGCGAGGACCGCCTGCTCGTCGGCCCCGAAGCCGGCATCACCCGCGACAGCATCGCCATCGACTGGCAATGGCAGGGCAAGCCTTACCGCCTGATCGACACGGCCGGCATGCGCAAGAAGGCCAAGGTGCAGGCCAAGCTTGAGCGCATGTCCGTGGGCGATACGCTGCACGCGATCCGTTTCGCCGACGTCTGCGTGCTGGTGATGGATTCCGCCGAGGCGTTCGAGAAGCAGGATCTCGCCATCGCCGACCTCGTCATCCGCGAAGGCCGCGCGCTCGTGTTCGCGCTCGCCAAGTGGGACAAGATCGAGGACAGCCGCGCCGCGTTCGAGGAATTGAAACTCACCGCGCGCGAAAGCCTGCCGCAGGCGCGCGGCGCGCCGATCGTCACGATCGCGGCGCAATCGGGCGTGGGGCTCGACCGGCTGATGAAGGCGGTCGAACAGGCGCATGCGGATTGGACGGCGCGGGTCAAGACCAAGGATCTCAACGACTGGCTCTACGCCACCATCGCGCGCCATCCGCCGCCGGCGGTGCGCGGCAAGCGCATCAAGCCGCGCTACCTCACCCAGATCAAAATCCGCCCGCCGACTTTCGTGCTGATCGCCTCGCGCGCTGAGGAGATGCCGGAGAGCTACAAGCGCTATCTGGTGAACGGCATTCGCGATGCGTTCGATCTGCACGCGGCGCCGATCCGCCTGATCGTGAAAGCCGGCAAGAACCCGTTCGCCGAACAGGGAGACTGAAGCGCCGCGCGCAAACCCGGCGCAAGCGCTATGGAGCGCCGGCGTCCTCGCCGGCACATAATGATTGGCGTAGGCGCTTTTCGATAAGGCGCAGGCGGGCGAGTGCGCCCGCGCTCCAGAGCGACGCATCCGATGTGCGGTACAACGCTCTAAGGCTCGACGCTGAAGCGGAATTCCGTACGCGAGCGATAGATGCCGTCCGGCCGCAGCAGCGTTGATGGAAACTCGGGCCTGTTCGGCGAATCCGGAAAATGCTGCGGTTCGAGGCAAAGCCCGCTGCGGCGGATGAATGGACCCGCAGTTCCCACGAGCGAGCCGTCGAGATGGTTGCCGCTGTAGAACTGCAGGCCGGGCTCGGTGGTCCAGACCTCCATGCGCCGGCCGCTGGCCGGCTCGCTCAGCGCGGCGGCGCGTGTGAGCGCGCTTGGCGCAGATTTGTTCAGCACAAAGGTGTGGTCATAGCCTCCGGCCGCGATCAGCTGCGGATCGCCTGCTTCGATAGAGGCGCCGATGCGGCGCGCGCTGCGAAAGTCGAACGGCGTGTTCGCGACGCCGCGCAGCTCGCCGGTTGGAATCAACTCGCGATCGACGGGCGCGAAGCGGTCGGCGTCGATCTGCAGCAGATGATCGCCGATGTCGGACGGCGCGCCGCTCAGGTTGAAATAGGAATGGTGCGTGAGATTGACGTGCGTAGGCTTGGTCGTGCGTGCGCTGTACTCGATCGTCAGCCGGTCGGCGCTTAAGCGGTAAGCGACCTCGACGCGCAGTTCGCCGGGATAGCCTTCCCCGCCATCGGCGCTCACATGGCGCAGCGCGACGCCGTCCTCAAGCGGTGCGGCGGACCAGACGACTTTATCGAACCCGCGCAGCCCGCCGTGCAAATGGTTGCGTCCCTCGTTCGCCGCAAGCCGATAGGTGCGCCCGTCGATCTCGAAGCGCGCGTTGGCGATGCGGTTGGCGTAGCGCCCGACGGTCGCGCCGAGACACGGCGCGCCGGCGAGATAGGGCGCGAGCGTGTCGAAGCCCAGCACGATGTCGCCGGCCTTGCCGCTTCTGTCCGGCGTGTAGAGCGCCATGAGCGTCGCGCCATACGTCATCACATCGGCGTGGAGCGCCCCGGCGCGCAGACGATAGCGCCGCACCGTTTCGCCAGTCGCTGTCCGGCCGATCGGTTGGCTTTCCGGCATCAGATCGCCTGTCCCGCGGCCCAGCCGCTCGACCACGCCCATTGAAAATTATAGCCGCCGAGCCAGCCCGTCACGTCGACCGCCTCGCCGATGAAGAACAGTCCCGGCGCGGCGCGCGCTTGCATGGTCTGCTGCGAGAGCGCGTTCGTGTCGACGCCGCCGACCGTCACCTCGGCCTTGGCGTAGCCTTCCGTGCCGACCGGCGTCAGCCGGAAGTTCTTCAGCATGCGCGCCGCCTCGATCAGCGCCGCGTCTTTCATGTCGCCGACGGCGCCCTGCGGCAGCCGTTCCGCCAGCGCTGCGGCGAGGCGCTCGGACAGCAGCTCCGAAAGCACGCTCTTGAGCTGCGCCTTGGGGCGCTCGCGCTTGCGCGCGGCGAGGATGTCGTCCGCCGCGTCCGGGAGCCAGTCGAGCACGACGGTCTCGCCCGGCGTCCAGTAGGACGAGACCTGCAGGATCGCGGGCCCGGAGAGTCCGCGATGGGTGAACAGCGCCGCCTCGCGAAACGTCGCCTTGCCTGCACGCGCGGCGATGTCGGCGGACACCCCGCTCAACGGCCGCATCCAGCCCAGGTCGCCTTCGGCGAACGTCAGCGGCACAAGCCCCGGCCGCAGCCGGACAACGGGCAAACCGAACTGCGCGGCGATGTCGAAGGCGAAGCCGCTGGCGCCGAGCTTCGGGATGGAGAGTCCGCCGGTTGCGATCGTCAGCGTCTCGCTCTCGAACACGCCTGCGCTCGTCTCCACGGTGAAGCGCTCGCTGCGGCGCACCGCGTTCACACGCACGCCGGTCCGCACCTCGACCCCAGCGGCGGCGCATTCGTCGAGCAGCAGGCGCACGATCTTCCGCGACGAGCGCGGACCTTCGCAGAACAGCTGGCCCAGCGTCTTTTTATAGAAGGCGACGCCATGCTTCCGCACCAGCGCGATGACGTCGGCTTGCGTATGGCGCGCCAGCGCCGAGCGGGCGAAATGCGGATTGCCGGAGAGGAAGCGCTCCGGCGCGGCATGCAGGTTGGTGAAGTTGCAGCGGCCGCCGCCTGAGATCAGGATTTTCGCGCCGGGCTCGCCATTGTGCTCCAGCACCAGCACGCGCCGTCCGCGCCGGCCGGCGTGAAACGCCGCGTAGAGCCCCGCCGCCCCGGCGCCGACGACGATGGAATCGTACGCGGCCATCGAGCTCAGCGCTCGAACTGCACCCACGCGCCGTTCTGCGTGTAGCCGGGCTCGAGCATGTCGGCGATGGCGGGCGCGACTTCTTCCGGCGCTGGCAGCGTCGCCGGGTCTTCGCCGGGGAACGCCTTCTGCCGCATGGCGGTGCGCGTCGGGCCCGGATTGAACAGGTTCGCTTTTATGGGCGTGATGTTGAGTTCGGCCGCGTAGCACATCACCAGCGCGTCGAGCGCGGCTTTCGAGGCGGCGTAGGGCGCCCAATAGGCGCGCGGATTTTTCGAAGCGCCGGAGGTGAGAAAGACGGCGCGGCCGGCGTCGGATTCACGCAGCAATGGGTGCAAGGCGCGGATCAGGCGCTGATTGGCGAGGTAATTGACGACGGTCGTCTCATCCATGACCGACGGCGTGATCTGCTGCACCGGCGTCAGCGCGCCCAGTACGCCGGCGCAGGCGGCGAGGCCGTCGAGCCTGCCGAAACGCTCGAACAGCGGCGCCGCCAGCTGGTCGACGCCGTTCAGGTCGCGCAGATCGAGCGGGACCAGCGTCGCTTCGCCGCCGATTTCGCGGACGCGGTCGTCCAGCTGTTCCAGCGCCTTCTGTGCGCGCGCCACGGCGACGATGCGCCAGCCGCGCCGCGCCAGTTCCAACGCCACCGCCTTGCCAATGCCGCGCGACGCGCCGGTGACCAGCGCGATGCGTTTGCCGTCCGTCATGTGAGGTTACTCCGCCGCTTCCTCGGCCAGCAGCGACAGCTGATAGTCGCGCGAGGCGCGGTCCGTTTCGTGATCCAGAAGCGGGGTCGGGTATTCGCCGGTGAAGGCGTGGTCGGTGAATTGCGGGCTGTCGCCGTTGCGGCGCTCTTCGCCCATGGCGCGGTAGAGGCCGTCGACCGAAAGGAAGCCGAGCGAATCCACTTCGAGCGATTTGCGCATTTCTTCGACCGTCATCTGCGCGGCCATCAGCTGGTCCACGCTCGGCATGTCGATGCCGTAGAAGTCGGGGTGCTTGATCGGCGGCGACGCGCTGCGCAGGTGCACTTCGCGCGCGCCCGCCTCGCGCACCATCTGCACGATCTTGCGCGATGTGGTGCCGCGCACGATCGAGTCGTCCACCAGCACCACGCGCTTGCCCCTGATCACCGCGTGGTTGGCGGAATGCTTGAGCCGCACGCCGAGCGCGCGGATTTCCTGCTTCGGCTGGATGAAGGTGCGCCCAACATAGTGGTTGCGGATGATGCCGAGTTCGTACGGGATGCCGCTCTCGGCGGCGAAGCCCATCGCCGCGGGCACGCCCGAGTCCGGCACCGGCACGATCACGTCGGCGTCGACGGCGGTTTCCTGCGCCAGCATGCGGCCCATGCGCTTGCGGATGTCGTAGACGCTGCGGCCGTCGATCACCGAGTCCGGCCGCGCGAAATAGACGAACTCGAAGATGCACGGCCGCGCCTTGCGCCGCGGGAACGGGAAGTGGCTGTCGATGCGCACCTTGCCGGCCTCGCGCGTGATCACCAGCACTTCGCCCGGCTCCACCGTCCGCACGAACTTGGCCCCGATCATGTCGAGCGCGCAGGTCTCCGAGGCGAGGATCGGCGCGCCGTTGCGGTCGCCCAGCACGAGCGGGCGGATGCCGATCGGATCGCGCGCGGCGATCATCATGTTGGTGGTCAGGCAGATGAGCGCGTAGGCGCCCTGGATCTGGTGCAGCGCTTCGACGAAACGGTCGACCACCTTGGCGCGGCGCGAACGGGCGATCAGCTGCAGGATGCACTCGGTGTCGGAGGTCGACTGGAAGATCGCGCCGTCGTCGACCAGCCGCTCGCGCAGGTCGCGCGCGTTGGTCAGGTTGCCGTTGTGGGCGAGGGCGAAGCCGCCGAGCGCGAGATCGGCGAACAGCGGCTGGACGTTGCGCAGGATGGTGCCGCCCGACGTGGCGTAGCGGGTGTGGCCGATCGCCGAGGCGCCCGGCAGCCGTTTCGGCACGTCGGCGCCGGAGAAGTGCTCGCCGACCAGGCCGAGATAGCGTTCGTGGTGAAAGCGGCCGTCATACGAGACGATGCCGCAGCCTTCCTGGCCGCGGTGCTGCAGGCCGTGCAGACCCAGAGCGGTGAGAACCGAAGCGTCTTCGGAGCCGAACACGCCGAACACGCCGCATTCCTCGCGCGGCTTGTCATCGAACTCCCATTTGTCCGCCGGGTCCGCCGGCGCCGTCTGGAAGCGAAGGGAAGGGCGCTCGGCAGTCATCGGGTCCTCAGCGTTACGGCGTCGGCGCCGCCGGCGGCGTCTCGTCGGCCGGCGGGATTGGGGCCGACTCGCCCTTTTGCCGATTAATTATATCACGCGCGCGATCGCCGGCCCGCGGGAGCACTGCGCCCAGGGCCGACGCCACACTGCTGTATATGGGATAGGTTCTGGCGCAGCGAATAGCCGCTTGCAGCGGATCGTAGGTCGCACGGCATTGGACCGGGTCCGCTGGCGGCCGGGCGGGAACGTCGGGGTCCGCCGTCTGGCGCATCAGCAGCACCAGCAGCGAAACGACCACGACCCCGCGCAGGATGCCGAAGGCCAGGCCCGCGGCGCGGTCGAACGAGCCGATCTCGGTCGATTGATGGGCCGTCTTCGCCACCGTCGAAACGATCACGGTGATGAGGATGAACACGAACAGGAAGATGAACAGGCCAGCGGCTACCGCAGCCAGCCAGCCGGACAGCGGCGTGAAGCGCTCCACGAGCGGCGCGCCCGTCTGGGCGAAAAACACGCCGGCGATGGCGCCGCCGATAAACGCGATGATCGAGAAGACCTCGCGGATCAGGCCCCGCGCAAACGCCATCACGCCGGACAAGCCCAGCACCACCAGAGCCGCGAAATCGAACCAGGTCAGCCCGAGGTCCATGTGCTCGCTCCCATTGCCCGCGGGCCGGGCCCGCCCCCACAACGCGGAACCTGTTTCAAGGAGGCCGCGACGGAGAGCAAGGGATAGTCCCAGGGAGGGGCGAAAAAAAGCCGCGTGCTAGCGGGCCGTGACGCCCAGCGCCGCCGCCAAGTCGGCGATGTGCCCGAACGGGCGTACTTTCACGCCTGCGCCTGCGCCGTTCTTCTTCTGCGGCGGGGCGAACGCCAGCTCGAAACCGAGCTTGGCGGCTTCCTTCAAGCGCAGGTCCGTGCGCCCCGCCGGACGCACCTCGCCCGACAGCGCCACTTCGCCGAACACCACGCTGCGCGAGGGCAGCGGCCGGTCCGCCAGGGCCGAAACGAGCGCTGCCGCGACCGCGAGGTCGGCGGCAGGCTCGGTGATGCGCAGGCCGCCGGCGACGGAGAGATAGACGTCCCGCCCGGAAAACGAGAGCCCGCAGCGCGTCTCGAGCACGGCGAGGATCATCGCCAGGCGCGCGGAATCCCAGCCCACGACGGCGCGCCGCGGCGTGCCATAGGCCGTCGGCGCCGCCAGCGCCTGGATCTCCACCAGCACCGGCCGCGAGCCTTCGACGCCGGCGAACACCGCCGCGCCCGACGGCCTGTCGCCGGCGCCGCCGAGAAAGAGCGCTGACGGATTCGGCGTTTCGACCAGGCCGTTCTCGACCATCTCGAACACGCCGATCTCGTCGGTCGGGCCGAAGCGGTTCTTCACCGCGCGCAGGATGCGGAACGGCAGCCCGCGCTCGCCCTCGAAATAGATCACTGCATCGACCAGATGCTCGACCACGCGCGGACCGGCGATCTGCCCGTCCTTGGTGACGTGGCCGACGAGGATCAGCACGGCGCCGGATTTCTTGGCGAACCGCACCAGTTCATGCGCGCAGGCGCGCACCTGCGCCACCGTGCCGGGCGCGGCTTCCACGCCATCGGCCCAGAGCGTCTGGATGGAATCCACGATCACGACATCCGGCTTCAGCGCCTTCAGCCCGTCGACGATCTTGCGCAGGTCGGTTTCGGCCGCGAGGCTGACATTGGCGTCCGCCGCCTTCAGCCGGCGCGCGCGTTCCTGCACTTGGGCTTCCGCCTCCTCGCCAGTGACGTAAGCGACGCTTGCGCCGCATCGCGCCAGCGAAGCGACGGCCTGCAGCAGCAGCGTCGACTTGCCGACGCCCGGATCGCCGCCGATCAGGATCGCCGAGGCCGGCACGAGCCCGCCGCCGCAGACGCGGTCGAACTCCGATATGCCGCTCGCCAGCCGCGCGGGCGGATCGGCTTCCCCGGCGAGGTCGACGAACTGGAGCGCCTTGGCCTTCCTGCCGCCGGTCGGCGCCGCCAGCGCGCCCGGCACGACCGGACGCGCGCTTTCCTCCACCAGCGTATTCCACGCGCCGCACGCGTCGCACTTGCCGGTCCACTTGGGCCAGATCGCGCCGCAGGCCTGACAGGTGAAGACGTGGTCGGTTTTGGCCATGGGCGGGCGAATCCTCCGGGCGGAACGTATACGGAACATTTGCCGAGGCGGCCAGCCCCGATTTCCGGCGGACGCCGGTTCGCGGCTTTGCTAGCGTCGGCGGCGCATGACGGGGCTTCGGACACTACATCCGCTGAAGGGCGAGCCGGACTTCGAATGGCGCGGCGGCAACCCCACGCGTGTCGAAGCGCTCACCGACATGGTGTTCGCGTTCGCGCTGACGCTGCTGGTGGTTTCGAACGCGCCGCCCGGCTCGTTCGGCGAGCTTCGCGAACTCCTGTGGGGCTTTCCGGGTTTTGCCGCGGCGTTCGCCATCCTGCTGCTGCTCTGGCACTCGCACTACATCTTCTTTCGCCGCTATGCGCTGCAGGACGGCTGGACGACCACGCTCAATGCGGCGCTGCTCTTCCTGATCCTGTTCTTCGTCTATCCGCTCAAATACCTGGCCACGATGCTGTCGGAGTGGCTGCGTTCGCTGTTTGCGGGGGCGCCGTATCCGCCGATGTCGGTCGAGGAAGGGCGCGATGCGCTGATCATCCTCTCGGGCGGCTACGCGGCGGTGTTTCTCATGCTGTTTGCGCTCTACGCGCATGCGCTGCGCAACGGCGACCGGCTGGAGCTGAGCCGGCGCGAACGTCAGCTCACGCGTTTCGCCAAGTGGCAGCATGGCGTGCATGTGCTGGTGGGGCTTCTGGTGATCGCCTGCGCCAGCGTGCTGCCGACGCGGTGGGCGCCTTTCGCCGGCTTCGGCTATTTCCTGATCGGTCCGCTGGTGATGCTGGCGGGCGTCCTCATTGCGCCTTCGCCGAAACCTGGGCCGCGGCCGTCGATGTAAGGTTGGAGCCAATGACCAGTCTCTACGATTTCACGACGCGCGACATCGACGGCGCCGAACGCGCGCTTGGAGATTTCCGCGGCAAGGTGCTGCTGATCGTGAACACGGCGAGCCAGTGCGGCTTCACCTATCAGTACGAGGGGCTCGAAGCGCTGCATCGCAAGTACGCCGAGCGCGGCTTCGAGGTGCTGGGATTTCCCTGCAACCAGTTCGGCAAGCAGGAGCCGGGCGACGCCGAGGAGATCAAGAGCTTCTGCTCGCTGACGTACGACGTCACTTTCCCGATGTTCGCCAAGATCGACGTCAACGGTCCCGACGCGCATCCGCTCTATGATTATCTCACGCGGCAGAAGGGCGGCGGCCTGCTCGGGCGCGGCATCAAGTGGAACTTCACCAAGTTCTTGATCGGTCGCGACGGCGAGGTGCTCGCGCGCTTTCCGCCGACGACGAAGCCCGAGGCGCTGGAAGGTGCGATCGAACGGGCGCTTTGAGCATGACCCAGCCGAGCACACCGGCGCTGACTGTCGATTGCGTCGTGTTCGACGCCGCCGATCGCCTGCTGCTGATCAAGCGCAAGCATCCGCCGTTCCAGAGTCTCCATGCGCTGCCCGGCGGGTTCGTCGATGTCGGCGAAACGGTGGAAGCGGCGGCGCTGCGCGAACTCAAGGAGGAGGCCGGCGTCGACGGCGAGATCGCGGCGCTGATCGGCGTTTATTCCGATCCCGGACGCGACCCGCGCGGTCCCACGGTGAGCGTGGCCTTTCTGGTGCGGCCGCGCTCCACTCAGGTCATAGGCGGCGACGATGCAGCGGAGGCGCGCTTCGTGGCCGATTGGCGCGGATTGAAACTGGCGTTCGATCACAATCGGATCGTGGCCGACGCATTGCGGAGGCGAGCATGAGCGGACCGCGTCTCGGCCTGGTGCTTGGCAGCGGCGCCGCAAGGGGCTGGGCGCATATCGGCGTGCTTGAGGCGCTGCGCGCGGCGAAGATCGAAGCGAAGATCGTCTGCGGCTGCTCCATGGGCGCGCTGGTCGGCGCCGCGCACGTCACCGGCGGGCTCGCGGGTCTGCGGACGTTCGCCGAGGGGCTAACGCGGCGCGGCGTCGTCAAGCTGCTCGACATCGGGCTGTCGGGCGGCGGGCTGATCAACGGCGTGGCGATCGTCGAGCTGCTGCGCGGGCTGAACGTCGGAACGCCGATCGAAGCATGCGCGACGCCGTTCGCGGCCGTGGCGACCAACCTCGAGACCGGTCGCGAGACATGGCTGCGCCAAGGGCCGATCGAAGATGCGGTGCGCGCGTCGATTTCGATTCCGGGCGTGTTCAGCCCGGCGCGTCACGCCGGCGCCTGGCTGTGCGACGGCGCCCTGGTGAACCCGGTGCCGGTTTCGCTGTGCCGGGCCATGGACGCCGACGTCATCATCGCCGTTCATGTAAACAGCAAAGGCCTCGTGAACTTCGGCGCGACGGTGAAGGCAGCACCCGAACAGAAGCCCGCGCCGGAATTCCTGCGCAATCTGATCGAGCAGATTCCGCCCGCCTTGCGCGCGCAAGCGACGGACATCGCCAGCGGCCTGTTTCCGCCGCCGGCGGTGTCGCCGGGCTATTTCGAGGTGTTGTTCAACGCGATCAACATCATGGAAGACCAGATCACCCGCTCGCGGCTCGCGGGCGAACCGCCGGACCTGCTGCTGACGCCCAAGCTCGACCATATCGGCCCGCTCGAGTTCCACCGCGCCAAGGAAGCGATCGACGAGGGCTATGCGTGCATGGAGCAGGCGCTGCCTGTGCTGGAGCGTTTGCTCGGCTAAACAACCGCCTGGATCGGCCCGTCGGCGCGGCCGGCGACGAACTGCGCCACCATGGCGTTGCCGCTCGCATCGAGCGCGGCGGTGGAGCCGCGCCAGACGATCTTGCCGTTATGCAGCATGGCGATCTCGTCGGAAATCTTGCGCGCGCTGGCCATGTCGTGGGTGATGGAGATCGCCGCGCAGCCCAGCTCCTTCACCATCTCCACGATCAGATCGTTGATCGCGTCGGCGGTGATGGGATCGAGGCCGGTGGTGGGCTCGTCGAAGAACAGGATTTCCGGCCTGGCGATGATGGCGCGGGCGAGACCGGCGCGCTTTTGCATGCCGCCGGAAAGCTCGACCGGGCGCACGTCGGCGAAGTCCGGCGCGAGCCGCACTCTGCGCATCGCCTCGATCGCCCGCTCGCGCGCGTCGGCGCGCTTCACGTTGTCCGCATAGAGCAGGCGGAAGGCGATATTCTCCCAAACGCTCAGGCTGTCGAACAGGGCGCCGCCCTGGAACAGCATGCCGAACTTGCGCATCACGCGGGCGCGGATTTCCTGCGGCATGCGCGTGACGTCGGCCCCGTCGACCAGCACCTGGCCGGCGTCCGGCTTCATCAGCCCCAGCGCGCATTTCAGCGTCACCGACTTGCCCTGGCCCGAGCCGCCGATGATCACCAGCGAACGGCCGGCGGCGACATCGAGATCGACGCCGTCGAGCACCTGGCGCCCGCGCAGCTTCTTCTTGACGCCGGAGAGCTGGAGCTTCGCTGTCATTGCGCGTCTCCATTTCCTTGAGTGGCGAGCGGTATCATTCGACGAAGAACGCGGTGATCAGATAATTGAGGGCGAGAATCAGCACGATCGAGCCGACCACGGCGTTGGTCGTGGCGCGGCCGACCCCGAGCGCGCCCCCGGACGAGTTGTAGCCCTGATAGGCGCCCATCGCCGCAATGATGAAGCCGAACACCGCCGCTTTCACCAGCCCCAGGATAACGTCCTGGTTTTCGAGAAAGTCGAACGTGTTGCGCAGATACGTGGCGCCGTTGAAGTCGAGGCTGTTCACCGCGACCAGATAGCCGCCCATCACGCCGATGATGTCGGCGACGACGACCAGCAGCGGCAGCGTGATCGTCGCCGCCATTACGCGCGGCGCGATCAGGAACTTGAACGGATCGGTCGACAGCGTCGTCATCGCGTCGAGCTGTTCGGTCACGCGCATGGTGCCGATCTCGGCGGCGATGCCGGCGCTGACGCGGCCGGCCAGCATCAGCCCCGCCAGCACCGGGCCAAGCTCGCGCGTGATGCCGAGCACGACGATGTTCGGCACGAAGCTCTCGGCGTTGAAGCGGGCGCCGCCGACATAGATGTTGAGCGCGAGCGCCGCGCCGATGAAGACGGCGGTGAGGCCGATCACCGGCAGCGAGTAATAGCCGATCGCCATGCATTGGCGCAGCAGCTGGCCGGCGAATACGGGCGGCGCAAAGCAGGACGCCGCCGCGCGCGCCGCGAACGCGGTGAAGCGCCCGATCTCGGCCAGCACGCCGAGCACGCCGCGCCCGATCGGTGCGAACGGATTGATCATGCCTGGACCGCCGGCGTCCTCGCCGGCGCGCCGGCTGCTGTTTCAAAGACGGCGCTAGGGGCGCACGAATTCGCCGGCGAGGACGCCGGCGGTCCAAAGCGGTTCATCCGCGCACCCCCGTCTTGCGCACCGTGCCGGCGAACGTCGTCAGAATCTCGTACGAGGCCGTGCCGGCCAGCGCCGCCACTTCGTCGAGCGGCGCCCCCGGCCCCAGGAACTCGACCCTTGCGCCTGGCTGCGCCTCGGCGCAGCCGGTGACGTCGATGATGATCAGGTCCATCGAGATGCGCCCCAGAATTGGGCGCTTCGCGCCCCCCAGCACGCCATAACCGCGCCCGCCGAGCGCGCGCAAGTAGCCGTCGGCGTAACCCATCGCCACGGTGGCGGTGCGCATCTTCTTGGGCGCGGCGAAGGTTGCGCCGTAGCCGAAGGTTTCGCCGGCGTTGACGTCGCGCACCTGCAGGATGGGCGCCTCGATCGTGGCCGCCGCGGCGAGCGCCGGATTGTCGGCGTCGAGGCCGCCCGAGCCGTAGAGGCCGACGCCGGGGCGGATCAGGTCGAAGTGATAGTCGGGGCCGATCAGCGCGCCGGCGGTGGCGGCCAGCGACAGCGGCGCTTTCGGAAACAGCGTCGCGGCGTCGGCGAAGCGCTTCAGCTGCACGGCGTTCATCTCGTGCTTCACGTCCGCGCCGCAGGCGAGGTGGCTCATCACCAGGTCGAGGGCGGCGCCTTTCAGCGCCGTCATCGCCGGCGCCAGTTCTTCGGGGCCGACGCCGAGGCGGTTCATGCCGGTGTCGATGTGCAGGCCGGCCGGCCCGCGGCCCGCCCACATTTGGATCTGCGCCATCGAATTGAGGATCGGCGTGAGCGCGGCGGCGGCGAAGTCCGCCACGTCCTCGACGCTCGGCCCGTTCAGCACGAAAATCTGCGGCCCTTCGCCCAGCGCTTTGCGCACGAGCAGGGCTTCCCCGACGGTGGCGGTGAAGAACGTGCGCGCGCCGGCCTTGGCCAGGGCGCGCGAGGCCGCCACCGCGCCCAGCCCATACGCATCCGCCTTCACCACCGCCGCGACCACCGCATTGGGCGCGCGCTTCCGGAAGAAGCGCCAGTTCTCCACGATCGCGCCGTAATCGATCCCGATCCGCGCGAGCCGGCGCGGCTCACGTACGGGAGGAGAGGTTGCCGAATCTGGTGTAGCGGCTGTCAAAGAAGAGCTTCACTTTCCCGATCGGACCGTGGCGCTGCTTGCCGATAATGACTTCGGCCTGGTTGCGCACGTCGTCCACTTGCCGCATCCACGCGATATGCTCGTCGGTGCCCTCGCGCGGCTCGGCGCGTTCTAGATAATAGCTTTCCCGATACACGAACAGGACTGCGTCGGCATCTTGTTCGATCGAACCGGATTCGCGCAGGTCCGACAGCTGCGGGCGCTTGTCGTCGCGGGCCTCGACCTGGCGCGACAGCTGCGACAGCGCGACGACGGGGACTTTCAGGTCCTTGGCCAGCGCCTTGAGGCCCTGGGTGATCTCGCTGACCTCCTGCACGCGGCCTTCGCCGCCCTTCTTCGAGCCCGTCACCAGCTGCAGGTAGTCGACCATGATGCAGTCGAGGCCGCAGGTGCGCTGCAGCCGGCGCGCGCGCGCCTGCAGCTGGGCGATGCTGATGGCGCCGGTTTCGTCGATATGCAGCGGCAGGCGCTGCAGATTGACCGCTTCTTCGGAGAGGCGCTCGTACTCCTGCTTGGAAATCTTGCCGCGGCGGATGCGGTCGGACTCGATCTCGGCGGCGTCGGAGAGCAGGCGCGTCGCCAGCTGCTCCGCCGACATTTCGAGCGAGAAGAACGCGACGATGCCGCCTTTCGTGACCGGCTTGGCCTCCTCCGACGCCCGCTCCCATTCGAGCCGGTTCTTGGCGATGTTGAAGGCGATGTTGAGCGCGAGCGAGGTTTTGCCCATTGACGGACGCCCGGCCAGGATGACGAGGTCGGACGGGTGGAGCCCGCCCAGCATGCGGTCGAGGTCCTCGAAATTGGTGGCGAGCCCGGAGACGTCGGTTTTGCTCTCATAGGCGGCGGCGGCGGTCTCGATCGAGTGCGCCAGCGCGCGCGAGAACGGCGAAAAGCCGGCCGAGGCCGCGCCGCTTTCGGCCAGCGCGAACAAGGTGCGCTCGGCTTCCTCGATGATGTCCTTGGCGTCGTGGTCTTCGGGCGGGTTCTCGGCCAGATCGGCGATGACGTTGCCGACGCGGATCAGTTCGCGGCGCAGCGCGAGGTCGTAGATGAGGTCGGCGTAGGACTGCGCCTGCGCCGAAAGCGGCGCGGCCATCTCCATCAGCTTCATCAGGTAGACGGCGCCGCCGATTTCCTTGATGCCGCCGTCGCGGGCGAAGCGCTCTTTCAGCGTCACCCCGTCGGCGAGGTCGCCCGACGCGATCAGCTCCTGGCACGCCGCGAAGATGCGTCCGTGCACCGGGTCGTAGAAGTGCTTGGCCTGAAGGTTGGGATTGATCCGGTTGTAGGTCTCGTTGTCGAACAGGATGGCGCCCAGGAGGCCCTGTTCGGCCTCGAGGTTATGCGGCGCGACGCGCGGCTGCGGCGCAGGCGCGGGGGCGGCGAGGGGAAGGGCGGGCTGCGAACTCATGGCCGGCAAGATGGTGCGATTCGGAGGCGGAACGGTTTACGCTCCGCCTCCGTCGTACTGATATCCCGAGTCGCATCGGCAATTTCGTTCTTGACGGCCAACGATCCAATCGTTGCCGGCTCGAATCGAAAACGTTTCCGCTAGGTTTCGCGCCGTTCAAGCATCAGTTTCGGTTCCGTGCGCGTGCGCCACAGCGAATAGAGCACGCCGGCCGCCAGGATCGCGAACGTGACCGCGAGCGACCACTCGGCCGGGAATTTGCCGAGCCCCAGCGCGTCGGCGACAAACACTTTCCCGCCGATGAAGATCAGCAGCGCGGCCAGCGCCTGCTTCAGGTGCGCGAAGCGGTGCATCACCGCCGCCAGCGCGAAGTAGAGCGCGCGCAGGCCCAGGACGGCGAAGATATTCGAGGTATAGACGATATAGGGATCGGTGGTGATGGCGAAGATCGCCGGCACCGAATCCACGGCGAAGATCACGTCCGCCGCTTCGATCATCAACAGCGCCAGAAACAGCGGCGTCATCAGCCTCCTGGCCTTGCCTGTGCCGGCGTCGATCTCCTTCACGAAGAAGCGGTTGCCGTGCAGCGTGTCGGTGAGCTTGAGGCGCCGCCGCGTCCAGCGATAGAGCGGATTTTCCGAGAGCGGCGTCTCCTTGCTCCACGCCAGCATCCTCACGCCCGTGAAGACGAGAAAGGCGGCGAAGATGTAGAGCACCCAGGCGTATTGCGTGACCAAGGCGGCGCCGACGCCGATCATGACCGCGCGCAGCACAATGACGCCGAGAATGCCCCAGAACAGTACGCGGTGCTGGTGCGCGCGCGGGATGGCCAGGAACGAGAAGATGGTGGCGATGACGAACACGTTGTCCATCGCCAGGCTCTTTTCCACCACGAATCCGGTGACGTACTCGATCGCCGCCGTCTGGCCGAGCTGCATCCAGACGAAGCCGCCGAAGCCCAGTCCGATCAGGATATAGAATCCGGACAGCAGCAGGCTTTCGCGGACGCCGATTTCCTTGCCGCCCTTGTGCAGCACGCCGAGATCGAACGCGAGCAGCGCGACGATCACGCCGAAAAAGCCGAGCCACATCCAAAGCGGCTGGCCGAGAAACAATGTCTGGAACGTTTCCATGAGACCCTCGTAACGACGAGGGCGAACCCGGAAGGACCGTTGCGTCCCCGAACCTGCACCGAGCTCGCCCGATGCGGTCCGACATCACGACGCGAAGGCGCCGCCAGAGGGGCCCGGTCCCGCGCCCGGAACATAGGCGCGGGATTGTCGGCGCCAAGGGGCGCTGTGAATATTTACTGCGCCGCGCCGCGCAGATGCCGGTCGAGGAACCCGAGATACGCTTCCTGCGCGGCGATGCGGTTCTCCTTGCGCAGGAAGCCATGGCCCTCGTCGGGGAAGACCACGTACTCGACCGGCACGTTGTTGGCGCGCACCGCCGCGACCAGTTCGTCGCTCTCCACCTGCAGCACGCGCGGATCGTTCGCGCCCTGGATGACGAGCAGCGGCTTCCTGATGTTGGACGCATGGAACAGCGGCGAGATGCGGTGGTGCCGTTCGGCGTCGGTGGCGGGATCGCCCATCTCGTCATAGAGCGCTTCGCGGAAGCTCTCCCACCAGGGCGGGATCGAGGTCAGCGTGCGCGACCAGTTGGTGACGCCGAAAATGTCGATGCCGACGTCGAACGCGTCCGGACGGAACGCCAGCGCCGCCGCCACCATGTAGCCGCCATAGGAGCCGCCCATGACCGCCACGCGCTCGCGATCGACCCAGTTCAGCGTCTCCAGATAGCGGCGCGCATAGACGATGTCGTCGAGATCGACTTCGCCGTGGCGGCGGTTGTCCATGTTGAAGAAGGTCTTGCCGTAGCCGGACGAGCCGCGGTTGTTGGCCGCGAACACGGCGTAGCCGTGGTTCGCCAGGTGCTGGATCATTGCCGAATAGCCGCGCCGGCTCTGCCCGCCGGGACCGCCGTGCACCAGCACGATCGCCGGCGCGCGGTTCGAGGCGTTCGCGGTGCGCGGGCGATAGAGGATGCCGGGGATTTGCAGGCCGTCGAAGCTGCGATAGCGGACCACCGTCGCTTCAACCAGCAGCTCCTCGCTGATCTCCGGATTGAGCGCGTGGGTGAGGCGCGTTGCGGCGCCGGTCGAGAGCGGGGCGGTGAAGATGTCCGCCGGCGAGGTGTCGGACGCGACGGTGAACGCGATCCGGGTTTCGTCGCGGTTGAAGCGCACCTGCGCCAGATCGCCGGCCGGCGCGCCGGTCAGGCGGATCGGGCGGTTGGTCTGGGTGTCGAGGATCGTGACTGCGGTGGAGGCGTCGGCGTTCACCGCGGAGACGCGATAGCGCCCGCTCGGCGAGTGGACGACGAACATCACGTCCCACTCGGCCTGGATCAGCGGCGTCTTCTGAGCCGTAGCGAGATCGTAGCGCCATGCCTGGTTGAACTCGCCGTGCTCGTCGGTGGCGTAGATCAGCGCGCTGCTGTCCGGCGCGAACTCGTAGACGCCGTAATTGATGTTGCCCGTGTGCTCGGTGATCAGCCGCGGCTCGCGCATGTCGCGCGTCAGCAGATCGACTAGGTAGATGTCGGAATCCGCGGTCGTGCGCGGGCGGACCAGGGCGAGCCAGCGGCCGTTGCGCGAAATATCGGCGATCTCCATGCCTGGGTTCTCGTAAACCAGCCGGCGCGCGTAGCTCGCGGCGTCGTACTCGTAGAGATCGAAGTGCTGCTGGTTGCGTTCGTTGGTCGTGACCCAGAACGCTTGCCTGTCTCCGCGCCAGGCCAGGAACTGCGCCTTCACATTCTCGCCGGGCGTCAGGTCGCGCAGCGCGCCGTCGCGTTCGCGCACATAGAGGTGGTCGAGTTCGTTGCCGCCCTCGTCGGCGCTGACGAGCACGCGCTCATCGTCGGGGAAGTAGGACACCGCGAACGTGGCGTTGGTGGTGGAGCCCGTGAGCGGCACGGGCGCGCCGCCTTCGATCGAGAGCGCGTAGGCGTTGATGACGCCGCTCGAGTCGTTCCAGGTGAGAATCGAGCGCCCGTCCGGCGAGAAGCCGAAGCCGGCCGGAGAAGCCATGCCGTAAGATGTGGTCTGAAAGAACGCCGAGGCCGAATAGGTCTGGTGCGCAAGCGCGTCCGGCGTTGCGGTGCTGGCGCAGGCGGCGGCGAGGCCCGCGGCGGCGGTGGCGAGCAAGAGGCGGCGTCGGTCGATCATGGGCTGTCCCTCCGTTGGCGCGATGTTAGCGCCCGCGCGCGCCATGACCAGAAAAAGCCCATGACCGGAACAAGCACCGGAAAAAGCAAAGGCCCGCGCACCGTTCGGATGCGCGGGCCTGAACGCCTGGATGCGCTGTGGATTACTCCGCGCGCGCGCCCGGATCGTTGGTGATCGAAGCGGCGGCCAGTTCCTTGGCGGCGGCTTCGGCCTGCGCGCGCTCGGCTTCGATGGCCGAGGCGATGACGTTTTCGCCGCGCGCCTGGCGCTCGGCTTCGTCCTGGCTGCGCGCGACATTGACCTTCACCGTCGCCGACACTTCCGCATGCAGGCGCACGCGGACGTCATAGACGCCGATGGTCTTGATCGGCTTGTCGAGCACGACCGCGTTGCGGTCGATCTTGCCGCCGGCCTTGGCGATCTCGTCGGCGATGTCGCGCGAAGAGACCGAGCCGTAGAGCTGGCCGGCTTCGCCGGCCTGGCGGATCAGCACATAGCTCTGGCCGTCGATCTTGCCGCTTGCCTTCTCGGCTGCGGCCTTGGCTTCGGCGTTGCGCGCTTCGATCTCCGCGCGCTTGGCTTCGAACACCTTGCGGTTCGCGTCGGTGGCGCGCAGCGCCTTCTTCTGCGGCAGCAGGAAGTTGCGGGCGAAGCCGTCGCGGACCTTCACCTCGTCGCCGATGGCGCCGAGGTTTTCGACGCGTTCAAGCAGGATGACTTGCATGTGCCGGTCTCCTTACTGAACGGCGAACGGCAACAGCGCCAGCTCGCGGGCGAGCTTGATCGCGCGCGCGAGTTCGCGTTGCTTCTTGGCGGAGACGGCGGTGATGCGCGCAGGCACGATCTTGCCCTTTTCGCTGATGTAGCGCTGGAGCAGCTTCACGTCCTTGTAGTCGATCTTCGGCGCGTTGGCGCCGGAGAACGGGCACACCTTGCGCCGGCGTCCGAACGGACGGCGGGCCGGAATGTTCGAGATGTTGAACTTCGGGGCGCCTTTAGCAGCTTTGGCAGCCATGGATTATTCCTCCCCGCCTTCGAAATCGCCGCCGACATCCTCGCCGTCGCGGCCTTCGCGGCGCGCGCGGCGGCGCTCGTCGCGGTCGCGACGGGCCAGGATCGGCGAGGGCTCCTCGTCGAGTTCTTCGACGCGGATGGTCTTGAAGCGCATGACGTCTTCATTGATCCGCAGGCGCCGCTCCAATTCGTGCACGGCGGGCGCCGGCGCATCGATGTTGATCAGGGCGTAGTGGCCCTTGCGGTTCTTCTTGATGCGGTAGGTGAGGTTGCGAAGGCCCCAGTACTCGGTCTTGGTGGTCGCGCCGCCGAGTTCCTTGATGGTCTTGGTGATGTCCTCGATGAGGGCGTCGACCTGCTGCGGCGAGATTTCCGGCCGCGCAATCAGCACGTGTTCGTAATAAGCCATAATGTCCTCTTCCAAAGACCCGCGGCGTCTTGAACGGGGAAGAACCGGCCAAAACGATGGACCTCGGGCAGCTTATGCCCCCGGGGCCGCGGATCGCGAAGGCGCGGAAAATACGCATTTCGGCCCCGGAAGCAAGGGGGATGGGACGAAACCGGCCGTTCATGCTAAGTTTGCCGGCATGTCAGACCTCTACGACACCGACACTTACACCTGGGCTAAGCAGCAGGCGGACGCTTTGCGCCGTCGTTCGGCCAACGAGGTCGATTGGGACAACGTGGCCGAGGAGATCGAGAGCGTGGGGAAAAGCCAGGCCAGCGAGCTGCGCTCGCGCTACGCCATTTTACTGCTCCACCTCTTGAAGTGGCGCTATCAGCCTGAACGCCGCTCACGCTCGTGGGAAGCCACGATCCGGGTCCAGCGCAAGTCGATCCTGGACCATTTGGAGGAAAACCCGGGTTTGCGAGCGCGGCGCGATGAATTGTTGGGACGGGCGTATTTTGAGGCGCGCCAGGGCGCGTCTGGCGAGACCGATCTACCGGTCGAGACCTTTCCGGAAACCAACCCGTTCACGCTTGCCGAGGCGATGGACGAGAGTTTCTGGCCTGATGCGCCGACCGCGAAGTAGCGCGTCCACGCATCCTGCGTGGTTCATCCCGCGGCGCCGACGAGGAGCGCATCTCGGGTCTTAGAGTTTGCCCGCGGTTGAATTTTTCCTTCTGAGTTGGCCGGATACATTGCCCGCGATCGGTTGAGGCGATAACCCCTCGGCCCATGAGCATCGCCTTTATTTTTCCCGGCCAGGGGAGCCAGTCGCCCGGCATGGGCAAGTCCCTTTATGACGCCTTCGGCTCGGCCCGCGAGGTATTCCAGGAAGTCGATGAAGCGCTGAACGAGAAGCTCTCGAAGCTGATCTTCGAGGGCCCGGCCGACGAACTGACCCTCACCGCCAACGCCCAGCCGGCGCTGATGGCCGTGAGCCTCGCGGCGGTGCGGGTGCTCGAGCGGGAGTTCGGCGCGCCGGTCACGAAGGCCGCCTATGTCGCCGGCCACTCGCTCGGCGAATATTCGGCCCTGGCCGCGGCGGGCGCGCTCGCCGTCGCCGACGCCGCGCGCCTGCTGCGCACGCGCGGCGACGCCATGCAGGCGGCCGTGCCGGTGGGCGAAGGCGCCATGGCCGCGCTGATCGGCAAGGTCGACGTCGCGCTGGCCGAGGAGATCGCCAATGCGGGGTCGGCGGCCGGCGTGGTCGTGCTCGCCAACGACAACAATATCGGCAACGTCGTCATCTCCGGTTCGAAGGCCGGCATCGACGCGGCTCTCGCCTACGCCAAGGAAAAAGGCGCGCGCGCCATTCCGCTCAACGTCTCGGCGCCGTTCCACTCGCCGCTGATGCAGCCCGCCGCCGAGGTGATGGCCGAAGCGCTGGCGAAGGCGGAGATCGCCCCGCTCGCCGCGCCGTTGGTCGCCAACGTCACGGCGCGCCCGGTCCATGAGCCCGCCCTTGTGCGCAAGCTGCTGGTCGAGCAGGTGACCGGCCGCGTGCGCTGGCGCGAGAGCGTCGAGTGGATGGCCGGCGAAGGCGGCGTGACGCGATTTGCCGAGATCGGCGCCGGCAAGCAGCTCACCGGCATGGTCAAGCGCAACGCGCCGGACGCCGAGGCGCTGGCGCTCAATGAGCCGGCTGATCTGGAAGCGTTCGCAAGGACGCTCTGATGCAAAGGCTGGCCGGACGCCGGCCGTTCGAAGCGGTCATACGGAGTAGGAAATGTTCGATCTCAGCGGAAAGACGGCGCTTGTAACCGGCGCTTCGGGCGGCATTGGCGGCGCTATCGCCAAGGCCTTGGCGCAGCAGGGCGCGCGCGTGGCGCTTTCGGGCACGCGGGTCGACGCGCTGGAGAAGGTGCGGGCCGAACTCGGCGGCGACCATCCGATCACGCCGTGCAATCTCTCTGATTCCGCCGCGGTCGACGCGCTGATCGGCCAGGCCGAGCAGGCGCTGGGCGGGCGGCTCGACATCCTTGTCGCCAATGCCGGCATCACCAAGGACGGCCTCCTGCTGCGCATGAAGGACGAGGATTTCCAAAACGTCCTGAAGATCAATCTGGAGAGCTATTTCCGGCTTTCGCGCGCGGCGCTGAAGAACATGATGAAGAACCGCTGGGGGCGGATCATCGGCATCACCTCGGTCGTTGGCGTCACCGGAAACCCCGGACAGGCGAATTACGCGGCCTCCAAGGCGGGCATGATCGGCTTCACCAAGGCGCTGGCGGCGGAGGTCGCGAGCCGCAACGTGACCGCCAACTGCATCGCCCCCGGCTTCATCGCCTCGCCGATGACGGACGTGCTCAACGAGGCGCAAAAGACGGCTCTGCTGGGCAAAATCCCGGCTGGGCGGCTCGGCGAGGGCGCCGACGTGGCCGCGGCGGCGGCGTATCTGGCCAGCGACGAGGCGGGCTACGTGACCGGCCAGACATTGCACGTGAACGGCGGCATGGCCATGATCTGACGGGCCGGTCTTGCACCCCAGGCAGTGAAAAGGGCTTGCGCAGGACCGTCACAGTGGCCAAAAGGCCGCCACAGCGCCCGGTTCGGGCGTGACCGGTTTTTCAGCACCAGCGAGGCGTGCATGTCGGAAGTTTTTGAGCGCGTGAAGGCCATCGTGATCAAGCATCTCGAAGCGCCGCCGGAGAAGGTGACCGAGAAGGCTTCCTTCATCGACGACCTCGGCGCGGACAGCTTGGACAACGTCGAGCTCGTCATGGCGTTCGAAGAAGAGTTCGGCATCGAGATTCCGGACGACGCCGCCGAGCACATCCAAACCGTCGGCGACGCCGTGAAGTTCATTACGGAGAAGCAGGGCTAAGGCCCTGCTTACGCGCATGCGGCGCGTCGTCATCACTGGCATAGGGCTCGTCACCCCGCTGGCCGCGAACCGCGAAGCCACGTGGGAGCGGCTGCTCGCGGGCAAGTCCGGCGCAAACAGGATCGAGCACATCGACGTGTCCGATCTGCCTGCGCGCGTGGCCTGCATCGTGCCGCGCGTCGACGGCCGCGGCGGCGGCGCGGACGATCCGCACGCCTTCGATCCCGACAAAGTCATGTCGGCGAAAGAGCAGCGCCGGATCGAGGACTTCATCCTGTTCGCCATCGCCGCCGCTGACGAAGCGGTGGCCGACAGCGGCTGGAAGCCCGAAGACGACGACGCCAGGAACCGCACCGGCGTTCTGATCGGCTCCGGCATCGGCGGCATCGAAGCCATCGGCAATAATGCGCTGATCCTGGAGAAGGACGGCCCGCGCAGGATTTCGCCGTTCTTCATTCCGAGCGCGCTGATCAATCTGGCGTCGGGCCAGGTCTCGATCCGCCACGGCTTCCGCGGCCCCAACCACGCGGTCGTCACCGCCTGCGCCACCGGCGCGCACGCCGTAGGCGACGCTGCACGCCTGATCACGCATGGCGATGCGGACGTGATGGTGGCCGGCGGCGCCGAAGCGGCGGTGTGCCGCCTGGCGATGGCGGGCTTTGCGGCGCTGCGTGCGCTGTCGACCGGCTTCAACGACACGCCCGAACGCGCCTCGCGGCCCTACGACAAGGGCCGCGACGGCTTCGTCATGGGCGAAGGCGCGGGCTGCCTGGTGCTGGAAGAGTACGAGCACGCCAAGGCGCGCGGCGCCAAGATCTACGCCGAGGTAAAGGGCTATGGCCTTTCGGGCGACGCCTATCACATCACCGCGCCCTCCGAAGACGGCGACGGCGGCTTCCGCGCCATGGGCGCGGCCTTCAAGGACGCCGGCATGGCGCCCAGCGACATCGACTACATCAACGCGCACGGCACCTCGACGCCCATGGGCGACGAGATTGAGCTGCGTGCGGTGGAGCGCATGTTCGGCGCCTCGGCGGCGAACCTCTCGCTCTCGTCCACCAAATCGGCGATCGGGCATTTGCTTGGCGCGGCGGGCGCGGTGGAGACGATCTTCTGCGCGTTGGCGATCCGCGACGGGATCGTGCCGCCGACGCTGAACCTCGAAAATCCATCGGTCGAAACCGCTATAGATTTGACGCCGCTCAAAGCTAGGAAGCGCAGCGTGAAAGCGGCGATGTCCAACTCGTTCGGATTCGGCGGCACCAATGCAGCCGTGATCCTCACTGCGGTGGATTGATGCGCACGCTGTTCTGGCTCGCCGTGCTGATCGGCGCCGGCGCGATCTTCGCTTTTGGATTTTTTATGAGCGCGATCGATCGCGCGGGCCCGTTGCAAGAGGACCGCGCCTTCATGGTCGAGCGCGGGGCCACGGGCGCGTCCATTGCGGACGCGCTCGAAGATCAGAACCTGATCACCGACGCGCTGCTGTTCCGCATCGCTAACCGCATTTTCTCGAACGGCCAGCCGCTGCAGGCGGGCGAGTACCGGATCCCGGCGCATGCATCGGTGAAACAGATCGTCGAGATGATCTCAGGCGGCGATGCGCTGCAGCACGCGATCACGTTCCCGGAAGGCATCACCGTCGACGGCGTGATGCGCATTCTCGAAACCTCCGACGTGCTCACCGGCGAAACGCCCGAACCGCCGCCGGAAGGCGCGCTCCTCCCGGACACCTATCATGTGCAGCGCGGCATGACGCGCGCGGCGCTGCTGCAGCAGATGCGCGATGCGCACGACCGCGTCGTCGCCGAAGTCTGGGCCGAGCGCGCCGAGAACCTGCCGCTCAATTCGCCGGAAGAGCTGGTGATCCTCGCGTCCATCGTCGAGCGCGAAACCGGCATCGCCTCTGAACGCCCGCTGGTGGCGGCGGTGTTCGTCAACCGCTTGCGCCGGCCGATGCGGCTCGAAACCGATCCGACCATCATCTACGGCGTCTGCAAGGCGCATCCCGATCGCTGCCGCGACGGCCGCTTGGTCGATGCGCAAGGCAATCGCCGCACCATCCGCGCCAGCGAGATTGCACTCGACACCGGCTACAACACCTATCGCATCGACGGCCTGCCGCCGACGCCGATCTCCAATCCCGGCCGCGCCGCGCTGGAAGCCACCGCCAATCCGGCGCAGTCGAACGCGCTGTTCTTCGTCGCCGACGGCAGCGGCGGGCATATCTTCGCCGAGACGCTGGCCGAGCATAACGCCAACGTCGCCCGCTGGCGCGTGATCGAGCGCGAGCGCCTCGCGGCGGAGCGGGCGGGACGCTAGAGAATCAACCGTAGTGTTTCGGCCAGCGCCGCGTGAAAGAAACCTGCGAACAGCGCGCCGATGAAGAGGCCGGCAAAGGCGCCGGAGACGATGGCCTGCGCTCGCTGCGTGTGCAGCCCCGCGATGGCCGCGCCCAACAGACCGCCGCCGAGCGTCTCCAGTCCGCCCCGCCACAGCAATGCGGCCGCGAGCGCAACAATCGCCAGCAACAGCGCGAGATCGACGAATAGGCCCGATTGCGCCGCCGCTGTGCGGGGTCGCCCCACCTGCGAGGATAGGTTCGCCAGTGTCATCGTCGCGCTCCGTTAACGGCTGCGAACTGCGCCGCTTGTGACCGAGTCGGATAAAGGTCGCGTGACAGCCGGAGCACAAATGCGCGAAAAGGCTCTATGACCATTTCCGGAATGACTGGTTTCGGCCGCGCCGAAGGCCAACACGCCGGCCAGCGCTGGCTTTGGGAGCTGAAGAGCGTCAACGGCCGCAGCCTCGATCTCAAGTTGCGCCTGCCGCCCGGCTTCGACGCGCTCGAGCCTCAGGCCCGCGCCGCCGCCGGCGCCAGGTTCAAGCGCGGTTCGCTGCAGGCGACGCTCGCTCTGGCGCGCGATCCCGCTGCTGCGCCGCCGGTGAAGATCGATTTCGCGCTGGTCGATCGCCTGATCCAGGCCGGCGATTTCCTGGTGCTCGAAGGCAAGGTGGGGAAGCCGCGCTGGGACGGCCTGCTCGCCGTGCGCGGCGTGGTGCAGACCGAAGACGCTGCGGTCATGAGCGAGGATGAGCGCGCCGCGCTGGACGCCGCGCTGCTTGCCGGCTTCAGCCTTGCGCTCGACAGGCTCGCCGAAGCGCGCCAGGCTGAGGGCCGCACGCTCGCCGCCATCTTCAGCGACGCCGCCGACCGCATGGACGCGTTGATCGCCGCCGCGCGCGTCTCCGCCGCCGCCGCGCCGGCCGCCGCGCTCGAACGCATCCGCCAGCGCCTGGATGCGCTTGCGCCGGAGGTGAAGCTCGATCCGGCGCGCCTCGCCCAGGAAGCCGCCATCGCCGCGACCCGCGCCGACGTGCAGGAAGAACTCGAACGCCTCGCCGCCCACGCCATCGAGCTGCGGGCGCTGATCACCAAGCCCGAGCCCGCCGGGCGCCGGCTCGACTTCCTCAGCCAGGAGCTCACGCGCGAGGCCAACACGCTGTGTTCGAAATCCGCCGACCTCGACCTCACGCGCATCGGTCTCGACCTCAAGACCGTGGTCGATCAGATCAAGGAGCAGGCCGCCAATGTTGAATGAGAACGTCGCGCGGCGCGGCCTGATGTTCGTGCTGTCGAGCCCGTCGGGCGCCGGCAAATCCACGCTGGCGAAGAAGCTCCTGGAGGCGGACGCCAACATGTCGCTCTCCGTCTCCGCCACCACGCGCCCGGCGCGGACCAGCGAAGTCGACGGCCGCGAGTACAAATTCATGTCCAAGGCGCAGTTCGAGGACATGGCCGACCGCGGCGAATTTCTCGAGCACGCGATGGTGTTCGGCAACCATTACGGCACGCCGCGCGCGCCGGTGGAGGCGATGCTGATCCAGGGCCGCGACGTGCTGTTCGACGTCGATTGGCAAGGCGCGCGCGCGCTGCGCGCGGCCGAGCCGCAGGATGTCGTCGGCATTTTCATCCTGCCGCCGTCGATGGCCGAGCTGGAGCGGCGCCTGCGCGCCCGCAACGAGGACAGCGAGGACGTGATCGGAAAGCGCATGGCGCGCTCGCTCGACGAGATCAGCCACTGGGAGGAGTACGACTATGTGCTCGTCAACACGCTGCTCGAACAGACGCTGACGCAGATCCAACAAATCCTCGCCGCCGAGCGCCTCAAGCGCCACCGCCAGAAATGGCTCGCCCTGCACGTGGAGCGGCTGAAGCAGGGCGTTTGAGCGCGCCTTCGACAAAGCAGCCTGTTGGTGCTGCTTAGTCGCACCATGACGGTTAAAACCTCGATTTCACTCACAGACGCCCAGGAAGCCTACGCGCGCGGATTGGTGGAGCGTCCAAGCGCGTGGAGCGGATCAAGTCGGACATGGGAGCGCTGGCGGCGCTTCCGCACCAGGGCACGCGTTGCGACGATTGGGCGCCGGACCTGCGCAGAGTCACCAAGGATCGCGCGATTTTTCGCTTCACTGTCAATGACGAAGCGCGGCTCGTGCGCGTGCTGGCCATATTCTTCGGCGCCCAGGAGCATCAGCGCGAAATGCTGAGGCGGCTTATGCGTCGCGGCTAAAGCGCCGCGCGCTAAATTCGGCGCAAACGCCCTATGGAGCGCCGGCGTCCTCGCCGGCACGGCGCGACAGGCGCTTGTTCGACAAGGCGCAGACGGGCGAGGACGCTCCATAGGGCCGGCGCGTCCGATATTCAGCGCGACGCTCTAAGCGCGTGCGCGCCAGGCGTCGGCGAGGCGCCTGAAGCCGGCTTGATCGATCTCTTCCGCGCGCGCCGTTGGCGCCAGTTCTGCGGCGCGCAGCAGGTCTTCCGCGTCCGGCGTCAGCGATCTGAGCGAGGCGCGCAGCATCTTGCGGCGCTGGCCGAACGCCGCCGCGGTGACGCGCTCCAGCACGTCGAGATGCGGGTAGGGATCGGGGCGGTCCTTCAGCGTGACGACGGCGGAAGCGATCTTGGGCGGCGGCGTGAATGCGCGGGCCGGCACGGTAAACTCAAGCCGCACGCTGCAGCGCGCCTGCGCCAGCACGGCGAGCCGCCCGTAAGCGTCGTCGCCAGGTTTGGCGACGATGCGCTGCGCCACTTCCTTCTGGAACATCAGCGTCATGTCCCCGCGCCCAGCGCCGGCTTTGAGCCATTTCACCAGCAGCGGCGTGCCGACATTGTAGGGCAGGTTGGAGACAATCGAGGCCGCTTGGACCGCCGGCGTCCTCGCCGGCGACGCCGTATCAGTTGCGCTGCGGTTTGCCGGCGAGACGCCGGCGGTCCAAGCGAGCAGCGCGTCTTCGTCCGCCGTCAGTGCGTCCCCATGCACGACGCGGAGGCGCCCGCCGCTCCATTCCGCCAGCGGCGCCAGCAGCGGCAGGAAGCGCGCGTCCTTCTCGATCGCGATCAGCGGATCGGCGCCGGCCTCCAGCAGCGCGCGCGTCAGCCCGCCGGGGCCCGGCCCTACTTCGATCACCGGCTTGCCGGCGATGTCGCCCGCGGCGCGGGCGATTCGGCGGGTGATGTTGAGGTCGAGCAGGAAATGCTGGCCGAGACCCTTGTTGGCCCACAGCCCATGCGCTTCCAGCTCCGCGCGCAGCGTCGGCAGGTCGTCGGCGTTCATGCGCGCGAACGGCGCGCGGCCATCTCCCAGGCGAGCTTGAGCGCGGCGCGGAAGCTGTCGGCGCGGGCGAGGCCCTTGCCGGCGATGTCGAAGCCGGCGCCGTGATCGGGCGAGGTGCGGATGATCGGCAGCCCGAGCGTGACGTTCACCGCGTCCCAGAAATGCAGCGTCTTGATCGGGACGAGTCCCTGGTCGTGGTAAAGCGCGATCACCGCATCGTAGCTTCGCCGCGCGCCGTCGTGGAACAGCGTGTCGGCCGAGCGCGCGTCGCTCACGTTCCAGCCTTCGGCGCGCAGCGTCGCCGCGGCCGGATTGACGATGTCGATCTCCTCGCGGCCGATATGGCCGCTTTCGCCGGCATGCGGGTTGAGCCCGCACAGCGCGATCCGCGGGTCGTCGAGGCCGAAGTCGCGCTTCAGCGTTTCGCCCAGCACGCGCCCCACATGCGCGACGCGCTCGCGCGTCAGCGCGCGGGGGACGTCGGCGAGCGGAGTGTGAATGGTGGCGAGCGCGACTTTCAGCTGCGGCCCTGCAAGCATCATCACCGGCCCCCGCGCGTGGGGCCATGCGTCGTCCTTGACGAGGTGGGCGATGAACTCGGTGTGGCCGGGAAAGCCGAAATCGGCCGTGTGCAGCACCGCCTTGGCGATCGGCAGCGTCACCAGCGCCGAAGCCGCGCCCGCGCGCACCGCCGCAACGCCCCGAGCGATTGCGCCGATCGTCGCTTCCGCGTTGACCGGGTCCGGTTCGCCCGGCGTTTCCTCGATCGCCAGCGGCGCATACAGCACGCTCAGCGCATCGGTCTTGAACGCGAGTTCCGCCGCCGACTGCGCGACGCGGAGCGCGGGCCTGGCCGCGCCGATGCGCGCGCAGGCGCGCTCGAACGCGTCAGGATCGCCGACCAGGAAGAAGGGCGGCGCACCCTCGCGTGCGGCCCAGACGCGCGCCGCCAGTTCGAGGCCGATCCCGGCGGGATCGCCCATCGAAACGGCGAGCGGCTTCATGGCGTCACTGCGAGCGGGTGATGATCGTGGCTTCGCGGCGCAGGTTGCGCAGATAACGGTCGGCGAGCATGGCCAGCTCCTGTTCCCGCAGTTCGCTCTCGATCACGTCGCGGGGAGGCACGGCCGAGCCGCCGGTTTCCCGCGCGCATACGACGATCGTCGACGCCTGGTCGCCGCTCGCCACGACCGGCGACGCGCGGCCGGCGGCGACGCCGCTGATGCGGCTGCGAATGGCGGGCGACAGGTCCGCTTCCTGCGTGCGGCCGAGGTCGGCGACGCTGGCGTCTTGAATGCTCGACGCTTCGGACTCGAGCCGGCCGCAGCCGTCGATGCGCCGCTGCAGGCGTTCGAGCGCCGCCTGCCGCGCGACCGGCGCGCTGATCTGGCGCAGCGAGACGATGGAGATGGTGCCGGCGTCGGCGCCGGCGCGGCGGTCGCGCATGGCGATGATATAGACGCCGTTCTGCGTGCGGACCGGCAGCGAGACCTGGCCGGGCTGCAATTGCTCGGCGATCGGCTGAAGCTCCAGGGCGAGTTCGGGCGCGGCGATCCAGCCGATGTCGCCGCCGGCGGCGGCCGAGGGCGCTTGCGAGAACTGGCGTGCGACCGCCGGGAAAGGCGCGCCGCGCTGCATTTCCTGTAGCAGGCGCATGGCGCCGTCCTGCATTTCCGCGAACTCCTGCTCGGTCTCGGCCGGCAGGAAGATTTCGGCGATGTGGTACTGCGGACGGGTGGCGTTGGCGGCGATGCGCTGCTGCGTCTCCTGGATTTCCACTTCCGAGATGCGCACGCGCGAGCCGTACATGCCGTTGATCAGCCGCTGCCAGGCAATGTCGGCCTCGATCTGCGAACGCAGCGTGCCGAGGCCGGCCCCGGCCTGCGCCAGCGATTCGGCCAAGCCCTCGAGCGTCGTGTTGTTCTGCCGGGCGATGTCCGTCAGGCGCCGGTCGATAATGCCGGGATCGATGTTGATATCGAACCGGCGCGCCTCTTCGAGCTGCAGGCGCTCGTCGACGAGGTCGCGCAGCGCTTGCGCCCGGGCGCGCTGCTGCAGCTCCGGCGTCGGCTGGATGCCGGACGACACCAGCAGCATGGTTGCGCGCTGGCGCACGTCATAGGTGGAGATCACGTGGTCGTTGACGATCGCAGCCACGCCTTCCGCGTTCTGCGCCACAGCCGCGGGTGCGGCGAAAGCTGCCGCAAGCACCGCCGCGGCGGCGGAAACGTGTTTCCAGTTCATATCTTCGTCTGCTCCGCCTCAGCTTCCGCCGAACACCCCGAGCGAACGCAGTCCGATCCGGATCTGCAAACCCTCATCCGGGCCGAGCGCCCCCAACCGAGTTTCCCGCCGGGTGTAGGAAATCTCCAGGAAGGTGCAATCGTCCTCGTAAATGGCCCGGATGTCCTGGCGCAGATTTATGTCTGAATCGAGGTCTCGGGTCAGCGAGGCCTGCATTCGCCAGCCGCGGGCGAGGTCCACCCCCAGGGCGGCGGTCAGCTCCTCGTTCGGGTCCGAGGGGTCGACCTGGAGAGCTTCGTCGATACTGAAATAGCGCACGTTGCCGGTGAAGCGGCCCATGGCGGCGCGCACCCTGATGTTGATGCGCTGGATGTCGAAGGTTTCGTTCTCCAGGCGAATCCGCGCCTCGGCGCCGAAATGACGGCCCAGATCGACCTGGCTGGCGGCGACCCAGTCGGTGTCGCGGCCGTCCAGGTTGTTTTCCGGCGTGAAGCCCGGCGCCTGCTCGTCCCGCCAGCGGCGGCCGAAGATCAGCGAGGCGCTTTCGCCGGTGCGGGCCCGCGCGATGGCGCGGACGCCGGCGCTGAGACGCCCGCCAGGCTCCCACAGGTCGTAGTTCGGCGTGGCGTTGGGGCGGAACAGGTTGGAGTCGTCCAGCTCGAAGGCGAGGCTGTCCTCGTTGATGTTGAGCGGCACAGTCGGATCGTCGGTCGCATAGGCGGCCATCACCACCGGCTCGACGATCAGGTCGAATCTTTCCCCCGGCCGCATGAACGGCCAGCTGATCTCGGCGCCGCCAAGACCGAGGCCGCGGGTGAAGGTTTCATATTCGTCTTCGCTGGTTTCGATCTGGTAGGCGTCGGCGCGCGCCTGCGCGAACGGGCTGAACACCATGCCCGGCCCGAAGATCGCGTCCTTGCGCCACGAGGCCGAGACCGAGAGCCGCCCGGTGCTGCCCTCGAATGCGGCCGTGTTCGGGTTGTCGTCGCGCGACAGCACGGCCGTGTTGGCCTGCAGGCGCAGCTGGCCGTTCAGCAGCGGGTCCGCCATCACGTGTTCGGTTTCCGCGAACGGTAGGATCAGCGGCAGCAGATTCGAGGTGTCCTGTTCGCGCAAACCCTGGAAGCTGATCGCCGTGACCGAGCTGTACGAATTCGCGTTCTGGCCGACGGCGTACAATTGCGACAGCAGGCGCAGCTCTTGGCCGATATAGGGACCGTGGCGCTCGCCGGCGCCGTCGATGTCGTAGCGGCGCAGGTACTGGTCGTCATAGGCGCGCTCGATGCCGAAGCCCCAGTCCCAGTAATCGTTGACCTCGAACCGCCCTGCGCCGAACGCGCTGTAGCGGAAGACCTCGTCGCCGAAGCGGTCGCCGTCCTGGTCGAACAATTGCTCCTGCGTAAATGTCGTTTCGAGCGACATTTCTCCGGACCAAAAGCGCTTGCGGTAATCGAGGCGCGCCAGAGGATTGACGTTGCCGTGCAGCCGCAGCGACGCGGTCAGATCCTGCGACGGCGAGATCGCCCAGTAATACGGCTGTTCGTAGAATGTGCCGAGGCGGCGGTTGCGGCCGATGTTCGGCGGCAGGAAGCCCGAGGCGCGCTCGATCGTCGGATCGGGGTGGGCGATATAGGGAATGTAGAGGATCGGCACGCCGACCACTTCCAGCACCGCGCCCTGGTAGGAGATCGTGCGGCTTTGGCGGTCCTGCACCGCGCGCCGCGCGCGCAGGCTCCAGGTCGGCGGCCGGTCGCCGGTCTCGCAGATCGGGCAGCTCGTGTAGATGACGTTGCGAAGCTCGCTTTCGCCCTCGCCATGGCGCAGCGCCTGGCGGGCGGCGAGCGTGCTGGAATCGCCAAGCCGCGCGCGCAGCTCGCGCGCCGCGCCCACGTTCATCGCTTCGTCGGCTTCGATTTCCTCGGCGTAAGTGACGGAGCCGTCTTCCAGCGCGATCTGCACGTCGCCCATGGCGCGGATCGAGCCGGTGTTGAGATCGTACACCAGCCGGTCGGCCCGCATGGTGCGGCCCTGATAGCGGACCTGCACGTCGCCGAGTGCGGTGATGGTGCGCGCCTGCGGGTCGTCGATCAGTTCGTCGGCTTCGAGCAGCACGCTCTCGCTCTGCGCGGCCGGCGTGCTGGGGGCGGCGACAGGCTGGGTCTGGGCCAGCGCCGTTGAACTCACGCCAACGGCGAGCGCCGCCGCCAGCGCCGCCCAGCCGTACGGCGCGCGCTCGGCCGGCCGGCCAGCCATGTCCCCCGAACGGCTCATCCGCATCCCTTTGTGCGACTCCGGTCTTTACCTAGACGGCTGCGGCGCAAGGCGTCCAGCGCCCGACGCCGCGCTGGGGAAGTGTTTCACACGCTGTGGCCGATCAGCCGTCCTCGAGGAACGCCACCATCGCCAGGGCAATGAACATTCCCGCCAGCGGCGCGCTCCAGGCTGCAACCACGGCGGGCACGGTTTGGGTCATCGCGAAGGCGCCGGCGAGCTGACTGTAAAAGAACAGAAAGAGGCCGATGCCTATGCCCATCGCGCCCCACCTGGCCAGATTGCCCAGCCGCTGCAGCTGCAGCGAGAAGGCCGCGCCAAGGCCCGCCATCACCGCCAGCAGCAGCGGATAGGCCAGCAGGCTCTGCCATTTCAGCTCGTAGCGGGTCGGTGCAAACCCCGCCGCGCGCGCCTCGCGGATAAAGCCGGGCAGGTCCCAGAACGACAATGTCGCCGGCGTGACGAAGCGGTTGATGAGTTCGGTGGCGTCGAGCGTGGTGGGGATGGCGAGGTGGGTCTGACGCTGCGGCCGCCCGCCGGGCGTCGCCTCGACCAGATCGGTCAGCTGCCAGAAGCCCGGCCGCAGTTCGGCCCGCGCTGCGCGCATGCGGCGGGTGAAGCGCAGCGCGTCGTTGCGCGCCTCGAAGAACATGAAGGTGGCGCCCTGCAGCACCGTGCCGCTCGCATCGACGCTGTCGGCGTGGATGACGACCTGGCCGTCCCGGTCGCCCTGCCGAATCCAGACGCCGCTCCCGGCGCTTTGGGCGCCAAACGCGGCGAGCGCGTCCTCCTTTTCTGCCTCGAATGCGCGGTAAAGGCGCGCGCCCAGCGGGTTGAGCGTGGTGATGACAAGTAGGCCGAGCCCTGCGCCAACGACCGCCGACGGCGCGAGAAAGCGCCAGGCCGAAACGCCCGCGGCCCGCATCGCCACCAGTTCGCTTGACCGGTTGAGGCCGATGATCGCCATCATCGTGCCGGCCAGCACGATGAACGGCAGCGTCTGCTCGACCAGCATCGGCGTTTTCAGCAGCGTGAGCCGCAGCGCTTCCATCGGCCCAAGTTCGATGCGCGTGCCGATGGTGCGTATCTGCTCGACGAAGTCGATCAGCAGGATCGAAGCGAGCACGGCGGCGAGCGCGATCGCCACGCCCGCCGCCACGCGGCTGATGATGTAGCGCCCGAGTCGGGAGAAGAAGAAGTTCATGCCCCCGCCTCCGCCAGCACGGAGGGGCCGAGCGACAAGCGTTTCCGCCGCGCCCTCTTGCCGCTCAGCATGATCGCGGCGATCAGAATGACCGCTATCGGCAAGGCGTATTGCAGCGCGTTAAGGTCGGGATTTTCGTCCGCCGCCGCCTGGAGTCCGATCGCCGCCAAGCGCACCAGCAGCGCAATCACCGCCGCGACCATGATGCGCCGGCCATAGCCGCGCCGGCTGAATTCGCCCACCAGCACGCCGGCCAGCGCGATCATCGCCAGCGCGATATTGAGCAGCGGCGCCGAGAGCCGCGCATGCGCTTCGGCCAGAAACTGATCGATATTGCGCTGGTCGAAGTGCGTGGTGCGGTCCGGGAAGAAGAGTTCGTAAAGCGTGCGGTCCGACGCCTTGAGGAAGAAGTACTCCGTCTCTTCGATGCCCGCGCCCATCTGCAGCACGTAACGGTCGAAGTCGAGCACGTCGACCGTTCCGTCCTCCGTCTGCCGCTGGATCTGGCCGTCGCGCAGCACGATGGCGGGAGCGCCGTCGATGGTCACGATTGCGCCCGCGCGCGCTGTATAGGTGATCGGCAGATCGGGCCGCGCGTCATTGATGAGGAGATCGCGCAGTTCGCCGCCACCGCCGCGCTGGCGCGCGTAAAGCGTGAGCCCTTCGCCGGGAAACGTGAAAGACCCTTCCTCGATCAGGCTCGAAGCGATGTCGGTGCGCAGCGCATAAAGCGTCTCGCGCCGCTCCTTGAACGCCCAGGGCTGGACTACGGTGTTGATCGCCAGATGTGCGAGCGCGGCCAGCACGGCGAGCTGGATGATCGGCCGGGCGATGTGGTGACGCGATACGCCGGCGCCGTAGAGCACGGCGATTTCGCTTTCCTGCTGCATCCGGTTCAGCGCGTAGACGGTGGCGATGAACACCGCGATCGGCAGGATCAGCGACAGGAGTTGCGGCAGCGCCAGGATCGTCACCCAGGCGAACGCCCAGCCGGCGTTGCGGTTGGTGATGATGATGTCGAGCTGGTTCAGCCCCTGGGTCAGGATGGCGATGGCCGCCAGCGCGCCCAGGATCGCCAGCAGCGGCCCAAGCGCCTGCCGAAAAATGTACGCCGAAACCGTGTTCATCGCGTCCTTTCGCGCGGCGCCTGCAGGAGCGGTTCTCGGGCGCCACGGTGTTCCCTAAGCCCAGCCGTCAGCTTTTCAATTGCCTCCGGCATGGCTACCACTGCGCCGACCGAGGTTGAAGCGGGCGTTGGCCCCGCATTTCCAGAGGACATTCATGGACATCCGTTTTGTGACCGCCGGCGGCGGCGATGTTGTGGCGGTTATGGCGACCGAAGCGGGCGAGCTGCTGGACGCCGGCAAGGCGCTCGACGCGGCCGCCAATGGTCGTATCGCCAAGGCAATGAAGGCGGCGCGTTTCACGGGCGCCGCGGGCCAGGTCGCTGACATTCTCGCGCCGGAGGGGATCGATTTCGGCCGCGTGCTGGTGATCGGGCTCGGCAAGCCGGACGCCGCCAACGGAATGACCGTGGAGCGCTGGGCCGGCCACGCCGTGAAGCGCACGCTCACGTCGGGCGCCGAAAAGCTGGTGCTGCAGCCGGACGCGCTGCCGACCGTGTCCAAGGCCGAGGCGGGCGCGCACGCGGCGATGGGCGCGCGCCTCGCCGCCTATCGCTTCGACACCTACAAGACCAAGCTCAAGCCGGAGCAGAAGCCGACGCTGCAGGCGGTCGAGATCATGATGGACGGCACCGCCGCCGCCAAGGCGCGGGCGGAGAAGGACAGCGCCATCGTCGAGGGCGTGTTCTTTGCCCGCGATCTCGTCAGCGAGCCGCCGAACGTGCTTTATCCGGAAAGCTTCGCCGAACGCCTGCGCGATCTGGAGACGCTCGGCGTCGAGGTCGACCTGATCGAGCCCGCGCAAATGGAGCGCCTCGGCATGGGCGCGCTGCTCGGCGTCGCCCAGGGCTCGGCGCATCCGGCGCGGCTGGTGGCGATGAAGTGGAACGGGGCGGCCACGAAAAAGGGCAAGCCGCTCGCGCTGGTCGGCAAGGGCGTCACCTTCGACACTGGCGGCATCTCGCTGAAGCCGGGCGCCGGCATGGACGAGATGAAGGGCGACATGGGCGGCGCCGCCGCCGTCGCCGGCGTGATGAAGGCCGTCGCGCTGCGCAAGGCCAAGGCGAACGTCGTCGGCGTGGTCGCGCTTGTGGAGAACATGCCGGGCGCGAACGCGCAGCGTCCGGGTGACATCGTCAACACCATGTCGGGCCAGACCATCGAGGTGCTGAACACCGACGCCGAGGGCCGCCTCATCCTCGCCGACGCCGTCTGGTATGCGCAGGACAAGTTCGATCCCGCCGCCGTCATCGATCTCGCCACGCTCACCGGCGCCGTGATCGTGGCGCTCGGCCACGAGCACGCGGGCCTTTTCTCCAGCGACGAAGACCTCGCGCACGCCATCACCGCCGCCGCGCAGACCGAGGGTGAGTCGGTATGGCGGCTGCCGCTCAGCCCGGCCTACGACAAGCTGATCGACACGCCCAACGCCGACATGAAGAATATCGCCGGCAAGCCGATGGCGGGCTCGATCGTCGGCGCGCAGTTCATTAAGCGCTTCATCAAGGAGGGCGTCCCGTGGGCCCATCTCGACATCGCCGGCACCGCCTGGAAGCCCGCGCCCTACGAGGATCCCATCTCCCCCACCTGGGCGACCGGCTACGGCGTGCGCCTGCTCAACCGCCTCATCGCCAACCGCTATGAGGATTGATCTTGGTAGGGAAATCCTTATAATCCGGAAAATCCGGATAATGGCCGGATCGGATAAAGCGTATTAAGCCCATGCCAAAAGTTCAAAACGTCTCGTCCAGCGAGTTCGCGGGGAAGTTCGGGCAATGGTCGTTCAACGCGCAGCGAGCGCCGGTGAAAGTCGTCAACAACAAGACCGGGAATGTCCTCGGCTACTTCGTCTCCGCCCAGGAGTTCGAGGCGCTGATGGAGTTGCGCGATCTGTTGCCGCGTGCGGCGCCGGCGTGGGAGATTTCGGCGGAGTCGGCGGCGGAGTTGGAAAAGCCGCTGCCGCGCCTGCGCCCGGAATTGGATCGCTTGATGGAGGACTGAGCCGATGAGCGGCGCCGACGCGCCGCTTCCGGGCGAAGTCATTCCATTCTGGTATCTGGACAAGCTGCTCGCGCGCGTGCGCGAGGCGCATAAAGAGGCGCGCCGGCGCGGCGCGCTCCGTTCAGCATCGAGGGACGATTGATGCATCGTCGTTCAAACGAGGTGCGCGCCCTGCGCCATATCGAGAAAGCCAGGCGGGATGGCTGAACTCTGGTTCTACCATCTCGAGCGCTCGGAGCTGGAGCGGGCGCTGCCGCCGCTGTTGGAGAAGTGCCTGCAGCGCGGCTGGCGCGCCCTGGTGCGCGCTGGCTCGCGCGAGCGGATCGAGCAGCTCGACACGGCGATCTGGACGTTTCGCGAGGACAGCTTCGTGCCGCACGGGCATGAGGGCGACCCGTTGCGCCAGCCGGTGTGGCTGACCACCGAGGCCGGCAATCCAAACGCCGCTCAGGCGCTGTTCATCGTCGATGACGCAGAGCCGGGCGACATATCCGGTTTCGAGCGCGCGTGTCTCCTGTTCGACGGCGCCGACGCCGCCGCCTTGGAATCGGCCCGTTCGCGCTGGAAACAGGCGAAGGCGGCCGGTATCGCCGCCTCATACTGGAAAGAGAGCGCAGCCGGACGTTGGGAGAAGCAGCAATGAAGCGATTGGCGATCTTGAGTTTGGCGATTTTCGCCGCCGCCTGCACCAGCCAGCCGCCGACCTATCGCGATCTGGAGACGATCGCCAACCAGCAGCAGCGCGAGGCTATCAGCCGTCCCGCGCCGGACAGCTGCCAGATGGCCGCGCACCAGAATTTGATCGGCAGGAGCGAAGCCGAGATCGACCGGGCGTCGTTGCCCGAAGGCGCGCGCGTCATCTGCTTCAATTGCCCGGTGACGCTCGACTATCGCGCCGAACGGCTGAACGTGGAACTCGGCCCGGACGGAAAAGTCGCCAAACTGTACTGCGGCTGAGAAGGAGGAAGACATGCGCGCTTTGATGTTCGCCGCCGCCTTGATTGCGCTCGCCGCCTGCGGCCAGACAGCGCCGCCGCCGGCTGAGGAAACCCCCTCCGCCGCAGGTCCGCAAACGGCGGAAGACGCGACCGCGCAGGATACGTGCGGCGCATCGGCTTACAGTGGCCTCGTCGGCGCATCGATCGCCGCCGTCACGTTGCCCGAGGGCGTCCGCGTGATCGGCCCCGACACGATCGTCACGCAGGACTTCCGTCCCGATCGCGTGAACATCCGCACCGATGCGAACGGGGTGGTCACGTCGGTGGAGTGCTTCTGATGCGCGCCGCGCTCGCGGCGCTGACGCTGCTGTGCGCCTGCGCCACGCCGGCGCCGCCCGCGCCGCAGACCCCGGACGAGGCCACGGCGGTCGACAGCTGTGGCGCGGCGCGTTTCATCGCCCTGATCGGCGCGCCGGCCGATCGGATCGACCCGGCCACGCTGCCGCCGCGCACGCGCATTCTCGCGCCGGACATGATGGTTACCCAGGATTTCGCTCCGGGGCGGCTCAACATCATCGTCGGCTCCGACGGGCGCGTGGGCTCGTTGCGCTGCTTCTGAGGCGAAGCGTTCGCGCGCGGCGCGAGCGGGGCGTGAAGCATTTCTGACGCACTTGGCCTCGCGCCGGGGCGCGGCTATAGACCCGGCTCCAAATCAATCCCCGGAGCCGGAAAGTCATGGCCGTCGAGCGCACCCTGTCCATCATCAAGCCGGACGCGACCAAGCGTAACCTGACGGGCGCGATCAACGCCGTGATCGAGGGCGCCGGCCTGCGCATCGTCGCCCAGAAGCGCATCTGGCTCTCCGAAGGCCAGGCCGAGGGCTTCTACGCGGTTCACAAGGAGCGCCCGTTCTTCCGCGATCTGGTGACCTTCATGATCTCGGGCCCGGTGGTCGTCCAGGTGCTCGAAGGCGAGAACGCGGTGGCCAAGTATCGCGACGTGATGGGCGCGACCAACCCGGCCAACGCCGCCGAAGGCACGATCCGCAAGCAGTTTGCGGAATCGATTGAGGCCAACTCGGTGCACGGCTCGGACAGCCAGGAAAACGCCGAGCGCGAGATCGGGTTCTTCTTCAGCGATCAGGAAATTGTCGGCTAAGCTTCGCCAAGCCGCGAGACGAATAGGGCGCTGCAGCGAAAGCCGCAGCGCCCTTCTTGCTTGTCGCGCGACGCTGCCTTCGACAGGCTTAGGCTGACGCCGCTAGCTGCGTCACGCTGAGCTTGTCGAAGCGCAACGCAACGCCTTCAGACGCATAGACGGCGGCGTTGGTTACTTCTTTTTGCCGCCGCCCGTCGGCCCCTTCACCGGGGTCGGATTGGCCCTGGAGCCGCCGCTCGGCTTGGAGGTGGTGCCGGTTTGCTTCGGCGGCGGGCCGCTTGGTGTCTTCGCCATGTGCGCGCTCTCCCTGGTTTGAACGCAAGGGCGACGGTACGCCTGCCATTGGCGCGCGCAAGCTACTTGCGCGCGATGATCTCCAGCACCAGCGGCGTCACCATCAGCGTGCCCGGCTGCTGGCTGACGCGCGCGAACTCGTCGCGCATGTCCCTGGCCGTCTGCGGCGTGATGCGGTTGAGTTCGAGCAGACGGTCGATGTGGATGTCGAAGAAGCCGATCGGCCAGCGCCAGACATTGTCGTCCTTGGACACGACGTCGACGTAAGGCCGGAAGCTCTCCAGCTTCACGCCCATGTCCGTGAGCCAAGCGGGAATGTCGCGCGCGATGTCGGGCTCGCCGCCCGAGGCGCGCCAGTTGTCGGACACCTCCTGCACGAAGCGCTCGAAGTTCGGCGCCGCCGGCGCGAGCTTCCAGGTCTGGTAGTCGATATATTCGTGAAATACGAGCGCGCCGCCGGGCTTCAGCGCGTCGACCAGCTTCTTGAGCGCCGCTTTCGGATTGGGCAGGAACGCGAATATCCAGCGCGCCCAGGCCGCGTCTGCGTCCTTCACCGGGATGGCGTCGGTGACGACATCGATCTCGTGCGCCTGCACCTGGGCGAAGCCGCGCGCCTTCGCCTGCGCCTCCAGCGTGTCGAGAAAACGGCGCGAGCGTTCGAGCGCATAGACCTCGCCGCCTGGGCCGACGATCTCGGCCAGATCCATTGTCGCAAAGCCCGGCCCCGCGCCGAAGTCGATCACCTTGGCCCCGTCGCCGATCCGCGCCCGCGCCCAGGCATCGAGCGCGCGCGGGCGCCAGACCCGATGCTGGAAGCCGAGCCGGTAGATTTCGTCGTCGTGGGTGCCCAGCACGTAATCGCGTTCAGCCATGAGCATGTCTCCGGCGCTTGATATAGGCGCGCATTATCCTCTCGTCCCGCCGGAAGCGGACGGCGCAGTCGCGCCAAGCGTCGGACGCTAAAGCGAAGCGCGATGGCGGCGCGCTCCACTTCGGAAACGTCACGCTCTCGGATAGCGCACAGCTTTTTTTGTAGCCGCCCCCCCGCTTCCCGGCCGCAGCGCAGCGGAGAGCCGGGACCCAGGGGCGAACGCACCGCGCTTCAGTCCCTGGACCCCGGATCGCACCCCGGCTTTCCGCCGGGGCTGCGTCCGGGGAGCGGGCTGTGGATAATGGCGCTTGCGGCGGTTCAGAGTGCTCGCGCCAGCGCCGCCAGGCAGCGCGGATAAAGCTCGTGCTCCAGCGTAAGCACGCGGTCGGCCAGCGTTTCCGGCGTGTCGCCGGGCAGGATCGGCATCGTGGCCTGGCCGAGGATTTCGCCGGAATCCACTTCCTCGACCACGAGGTGCACGGTGCAGCCATGCTCCGTCTCCCCCGCCTCGATAGCGCGCGCGTGCGTGTTCACGCCGGGAAATTTCGGCAACAGCGAAGGATGGATGTTGACCAGCCGGCCCTTCCAGGCGTTGACGAAAAACGGCGTCAGCACGCGCATGAAGCCGGCGAGGGCGACAAGCTCCACATTGCGCTGCACCAGCAGCGCATCGAGGTCGCGTTCGAACGCCTCGCGGTTCTTGCCGTACGGCTTGTGATCGAGTGCGATCGCCTCCACGCCCGCCGCCCGCGCGCGCTCCAGGCCCGCCGCGCTCGGGACGTTTGAGATCACCAGCACGATCTCGTAAGCATCCTGCTCGGCGTCGAGCAGCGCCTGCAGATTGCTGCCGCGGCCGGAGATCAGAACGGCGACGCGTTTCTTACTCATGTGTGGCCTCTCTCGGACCGCCGGCGTCCTCGCCGGCGATGCCGCTAGCTGCAATCGGCATCGTTTGAAGCAAACGTTGCGCGCCGGCGAGGACGCCGGCGGTCCAAGGGGCGCTGTGTCATGTTCGCTTCAGCACGCCGATCTTGAACGCGCTTTCGCCGGCGCCGTTCAGCAGCGCGATCGCCTCGTCGGCTTTCGAGGGTTCGACGATCAGCACCATGCCGACGCCGAGGTTGAAGGTGCGGCGCATGTCGTCCTCGGGCACGCCGCCGGTCGCTTGCAGCCACTCGAACACGGCGGGGCGCGTCCACGCGTTCCAGTCGAACGCCGCTTCAAGATGATCGGGCAGAGCGCGCGGCGTATTCTCGACGAGGCCGCCGCCGGTGATGTGCGCCGCGCCCTTGGCCAGCTTCGCAGCGAACACCGGCTTCAGCGCCTTGGCGTAAATCCGCGTCGGCGTCAGCAGCGCCTCCGCCACCGACACGCCCGGCGCGAACGGCGCCGGCGCATCCCACCCCAGCCCCGAGCGTTCCACAACTTTGCGCACCAGCGAATAGCCGTTCGAGTGCGGGCCGCTCGACGCGATGCCGACGATCACGTCGCCCGCCCGCATCTCGTCGATGCGCGGCAGCAGCGTTCCGCGCTCGGCGGCGCCGACGGCGAAGCCGGCGAGATCGTAATCGCCCTTGCCGTACATGCCCGGCATTTCCGCCGTCTCGCCGCCGGCGAGCGCCGCGCCCGCCTGGCGGCAGCCCTCGGCGATGCCGTTCACGACCTTCGCCGCTTCGTCGGCGTTGAGTTTGCCGGTGGCGTAATAGTCGAGGAACATCAGCGGTTCGGCGCCCTGCGCGGACAGATCGTTCACGCACATGGCGACGAGATCGACGCCGACGGTCTCGTGGCGGCCGCTTTCGATCGCGATCTTCAGCTTGGTGCCGACGCCGTCCGTGGTGGCCAGGAAGATCGGGTCTTTGAACCCCGCCGCCTTGGGATCGAACGCCGCCGCGAATCCGCCCAAAGCCGCTTCCGCGCCCGGCCGGGCTGTGGATTTCGCCGCCGGCTTGATCAGATCGACCAGCCGCTCGCCTTCGTCGATGTCGACGCCGGCGTCGCGATAGGTCAGGCCATTCGAGGTCTTCGGGGGATTGGTCACGCTATGAGTCCAGAAGCCGCCACATTGATAGGCGATTCCGCGCCGGGTAGGGTCTCCCATCCCTGCAGCGCGTAACGAGGTACCGCAATGAAAGCTTCGCCCTGGGCCGCCTTCACCGCCCTGTTCCTGGCGGCCTTGTGCGCGTTCGCGCCCGGCCTCGCAAGCGCTCAGGCCCGCGACGTTTACGCCGTGAGCGGCGTCTATGTGGACGAGACCGCCGCCAACGCCGCCGCGGCGCAGCAGGCCGGCTTCGCCGCCGCCTATCGGCTCGGCTTCGAGCGGCTGGTCCGCAGGCTCACGCAGCCGGCTGAGATCGCCGCGCGCGGCGCGCCCGCGGCCGACGCCCAGGCGCTTGAGCGCATGGTGCTCAGCGTCGATGTCGAGGAAGAGCGCCGCTCCGCCACGCGCTACATCGGCCGCCTCACCGTGCGCTTCAATCCGGAGCTGGTGCGCGCGCATCTGAGCCAGCAGGGCTTTTCCATCGTCGATGCGCGCGCGGCCGCTGTGATGGTCGCGCCGGTGAGCGTGGCCGGCGCGCCGGAAGAAACCGCCGCGCTCTGGCGCGAGGTCTGGACGCGCGGCGGCTTCGGCAACGAACTCGTGCCGGTCGAGGTCGCGCCTGCCGAGCTGCAGGGCGCGCCGGCCTGGGATGCGGCCGCGCCGTTCGCGCAACAGAGCGGGACCACGACGGCTCTGTTCGCGATCCTGCGCGTGCAAGGCGCCACCGCCACCGCCCAGCTGGTTGAAGTCAACGCCAATGCGCGCCGCGACCGCGGCGAAGTCGCCGCCCGCATCCAGGGCTCGGACGACGCCGCCTTGCGCGCCGCGCTCGCTTCGCTCGCCGATCAAGCCAGCACGCAGCTGCAGAACGAGTGGAAGGCTCGCGCCGTCACCTCAAGCAGCGCGCAGCGCGGGCGCATCTCCGCTTCTGCGCTCTACAGCGATCAGCGCCAGTGGGAGCGGATCAAGCAGGCGCTCGAAGCCGCCGCGCAGACGCTGGTCTCCGAAATCCGCATCGAAGCGGTGGGCCGCGACGGCGCGCTCGTCTCCTTCTCGTTCACCGGCGACGAAGGCCAGCTCGCGGCCGAACTCGGCCGCCGCGGCGTGCGGCTGGAAAACGGCGCCATGGGCCCGACGCTGCGCGTCGCCGGGAGATAGGCGGCGCGCGCCGATGAGCGACCAGCCGCGCCTGTTCGAGTTCCGCATGGGCGAGCGCTCGCCCGACACCCTGGTGGTCGCAGCGGCCAACCGGGACGCCGCGCGGCTGCTGACGGATTGGCGCGCCTGGCCGGGCGGGGCGCTGGCGCTGGTCGGCCCCAGGGGCGCCGGCAAGACCCATCTCGCTCTCGCCTGGGCGCTGGAGACGGGCGCCCGCCAGATCGAGGCCGGCGCCGACCCGGACGCGGCCGCGGCCGTGTTCGAGGAGGCCGGGGGCCGGCTGCTGATCGAGGACGCCGACGCCCTCGCCAACGAGGCCATGCTCTGGCGGGTGCTCGACCTCGCCCGCCAGCGCGGCGGCGGGGTGCTGGCGACGGCGAGCCGCGCTCCCGCGGAATGGCCTGTCAGCCTGCCGGACCTGCGCTCCCGGCTCGCGGCCCTGCCGATCACGCGTCTCAAAGAGCCCGACGAGGGGCTGATGGAGGTGGTTTTGCGCCGCATATGTCGCGAACAATTCATTCAATTGAGCGATGGTGCAGCCAAATACCTCGTGCGGCGGCTCCCGCGCACTTTCGCTGCGGCCCAGGCCTGGGCGGCGGCGTTGGACGCGGAGCTGGTGCGCGGGGCGAAGCCCGTGTCGCTCGCCAGCGCCAAGCGCGCGCTGGCGCGGATGGAGACGGGCCGGGGTGGTGAGGATAGTTAACCGATGGCAAAGCCGCGCAGAAAGCCGCGCGCCGTAGCGAAAGAAGCGTCGCCGCTGCTGACGAGCCCGCAACGTTTCATCAACCGCGAGCTGTCGTGGCTGGCGTTCAACACGCGCGTCCTGGAAGAGGCCGAGAACGCCAACCATCCGCTGCTGGAGCGGCTGCGCTTTCTGTCGATCTCGGCGTCGAACCTCGATGAATTCTACATGGTCCGCGTCGCCGGCCTGCACGAGCAGGTGAAGGCGGGCGCGACCGTGCTGAGCCTCGACGGCCTCACGCCGGCGGAGCAGCTCACGCGCGTGCACGCCGCCGCCGCCAAGCTGATGGAGCGGCAGCAGGAACGCTGGCGGGCGCTCCGCGCGGAGCTGCGCGAAGCCGGCATCAGCGTGCTCGACCCTGAAGAACTCACCGACGACGAGCGCGCCTTCCTGAAGCCGCTGTTCATGGCGGAGGTGTTTCCGCTGCTGACGCCGCTGGCGATCGATCCCGCGCACCCGTTCCCGTTCATCCCCAATCTCGGCTTTGCGCTCGCCCTCAAGCTGAAGCGCAAGAGCGACGGGCGCGCGCTCAACGCGCTGATCCCGGTGCCGAGCCAGGTCGCGCGCTTCATCGACATCACGCTCGCGCATCCGCAAACCGAACTCGGCCCGGGCGAGCGCCCGCAGCGGCGCTTCCTCACGCTCGAGAACACCATCACCTTGTTCCTCGACGAACTCTTCCCGGGCTACCAGGTCGAGGCGCAGGGCGCGTTCCGCATCGTCCGCGACAGCGACATCGAAATCCAGGAAGAGGCCGAAGACCTGGTGCGCGAATTCGAAACGCGCCTGAAGGAGCGCCGGCTGGGCGACATCGTCCGTCTCAAGGTCGAAGCGTCGATGGCCGACGATCTGCGCGCTTTCATCGTGCGCGAGATCGAAGCCGATCCGCGCGACGTGATCCTGATCGACGGCATGCTGGGCCTTGCCGCGCTCGAGGCGCTGGTGCGCGAGGATCGCCCGGACCTCAAATTCCGCCCCTACAATCCGCGCTTTCCCGAACGCATCAAGGATTTCGGCGGCGACAATTTCGCCGCCATTCGCGCCAAGGACATCCTGGTTCACCATCCCTACGAGTCGTTCGACTCGGTGGTGCAGTTCGTGCGCCAGGCCGCGGCCGATCCGGCGGTGGTGGCGATCAAGCAGACACTCTACCGCACCTCGCGCGATTCGCCGATCGTGGCCGCGCTCGTCGCCGCCGCCGAAGCCGGCAAGAACGTCACCGCGCTGATCGAGCTGAAGGCCCGCTTCGACGAGGAGTCCAACATCCGCGTGGCGCAGATGCTGGAGCGCGCGGGCGCGTCGGTCGTGTACGGTTTCATCGACTTCAAGACCCACGCGAAGGTGAGCCTGGTCGTGCGCCGCGAAGCCGAGGGCCTGCGCACCTACACCCACTTCGGCACCGGCAACTATCACCCGATCACCGCGCGCATCTACCAGGATCTGTCGCTGTTCACCTGCGATCCCGCGCTCGGCCGCGACGCCAACCGTCTGTTCAATTTCGTCACCGGCTACGCCCGCCCCGCCGAACTCGAAAAGATCGCCATGTCGCCGATCAACTCGAAACAGACGCTGCTGCAGCTGATAGACGACGAGATCGCCCACGCCCGCGCCGGACGCGGCGGCAGCATCTGGGCCAAACTCAACGCGCTGGTGCATCCCGAGATCATCGATGCGCTCTACCGCGCCTCCAACGAGGGCGTGAAGATCGACCTGGTCGTGCGCGGCATCTGCTGCCTGCGCCCGGGCGTGCCGGGCATGAGCGAGAACATCGCCGTCAAGTCCATCGTCGGCCGTTTCCTCGAACACTCCCGCATCGTCTGTTTCGGCAACGGAGCGATGCTGCCGAATCCGAAGGCCAAGGTGTTCATCTCCTCGGCCGACTGGATGCCGCGGAACCTGGAGCGCCGGGTCGAGGTCCTTTGCCCGGTTGAAAACCCGACCGTTCACCAGCAAGTACTCGACCAGATCATGGTCGCGAATCTCAACGACGAGGCGCAATCCTGGTACATGGACCAGGACGGGGTGTTCAAACGGGTCGATGTCTCGAAACTGCCTGACGAGCCGTTCTCGGCGCACAACTATTTCATGCGCAATCCGAGTCTCTCGGGTCGGGGCCGCGCGCTCAAGGGCGATGCGCCGGCCGCGTTCGATCACATCGGCGCGCGCACCTACTAAACGGGCTTCGCGCGGATGAGTCGGGGCGCGCTCAGCGAAAGCGAGGACGCCGCCGTCATCGATGTCGGCTCCAACTCCGTGCGCCTGGTCGTCTATCGCATCGACGGCCGCGCCATGACGCCGACGCTCAACGAAAAGGTGATGGCCGGCCTCGGCCGCGACATCGCCCGCACCGGCGTGCTGTCGAAGGCCGGCGTCGACTCTGCGCTCCGCGCCCTCAAGCGCTTCGCCACTTTGATCGAGTCGCTCGGCGTGCGGCACGTGTTTCCCGTCGCCACCGCCGCCGTGCGCGAGGCCAAGGACGGCCCGGCGTTCGCGCAGCGGGTCGAGGCGGAAACCGGGCTCAAGCTGCGCATCCTGAGCGGCGAGGATGAAGCGCGGCTGTCGGCGCTCGGCGTCAGCGCCGGCGCGCCGGACGCAAAGGGGCTGGTCGGCGACCTCGGCGGCGCGAGCCTCGAACTGATCGAGATCAGCCCCAAGGGCGTCGGCCGCGGCGAGACCTTCCCGCTCGGTCCGCTGACGCTGATGCGCGGCGATGAAATCGACTATGAGCGCGTCAGCAAGCGCATCGCCGACGTGCTGAGCGAGACAAGGCTGCTCAGCAAGCGCGGCGGCGACTTCTACGCCGTCGGCGGCGCCTGGCGCGCGCTCGGGCGCATCGACTTCGCGCTCAAGAACCATCCGCTCGGCGTGCTGCATCATCACGAGATGAGCCGCGCCCAGGTGCTGAAGGTCGCCGATGTCGTACGCGGCCAAAGCAAGAAGTCGCTCGAAAAGCTGGAAGAAGCGGCGGCCAAGCGGGCCGAGACCTTGCCCTACGCCGCCGCCGTGCTCGCCCACATCATGCAGATCGGCCAGTTCGACCGCGTCGTCCTCTCCGCCTTCGGCTTGCGCGAGGGCGTGCTCCTGGAACGCATGAGCGAGCGGGCGCTGTCGGTGCATCCGCTGATCGCCGCCGCCGAAGCGATCACCGGACGCTCGTCGCGCGGGCGCGCCTTCGGCGAGGCGCTGGAACAATGGATCGCGCCGATGTTCGCCGGCCAGCCGGCCATGTTCCCGAAGAAGCGCGAGGAGGTGCTGCGCGCGGCGGCGGCGCGGCTCGCCGACGTCGGCGGCCCGCTTCATCCCGATCAGCGCGTCGAGGTGATGTTCGATCTCATCCTGCGCGCGCCGCTTGCGGCCATCAGCCACGAAGAGCGCGCCTTCCTCGCCGCCGCCATCCACCACCGCTACACCAAGGCCCCGCCCAAGCACGCCGAAGCCTATATGCGCCTGCTGAACGACGAGCGGCAGGCCGGCGCCGCCGCATTGGGGGCTGCGCTCCGGCTGGGGGCCGATCTTTCCGGCCGCAGCCAGCCCTTGCTCGGCGCTTTCGAGATCGCGGCGGTTGACGGCAAGCTGGTGCTTAAGGTCAAGAAGAAGGCGGCCCACCTGGTCACCGACACTGCGGCGCGCCGGCTCGACGCCGCCGCCCAGGCGCTCGGCCTCACCGCGGAGACGAAAATAGTATGAGCGACGCGCCCCCCGACCGCCTCTCGGTCGATCCCGACAGCCCGCACTATGACGAGGCCGCGCTCTCGCGCGGCGTTGGCGTGCGCTTCAACGGCGCCGAAAAGACCAATGTCGAGGAATATTGCGTCAGCGAGGGCTGGGTGCGCCTGGCCGTGGGCAAGACGCTGGATCGGCGCGGCAGGCAGCTGACCATCAAGTACAGCGGCAAGGTCGAGCCATATTTCCAGGACATCGAGGCGAAACAGGGCTGAAGCTCCCGCCCCCGGCGTGCTAGCGTGAGCGTCCCTCGAAGGGCTTGCGCGTGACGGAAGAACTCGGACCCAGAAAGCTCGCGGCGATCATGTCGATCGACGTCGCCGGCTACTCGGCCATGACCGAGGCCGACGAGGCGCGCGCGGTCGAATTGGTCTCGCGCCTGCGCGAGATGCTGCGCCAGATCGCGGACGCCAGGGCCGGGCGCATCTTCAACACCGCCGGCGACGGCTTCATGCTGGAGTTCGCCTCCGCCGCCGGCGCGCTTGCGGCCGCTGAGCATGTCTGCGTCACCGTCGACCGCAAGAGCATCCGCGTCGGCGTGCATGTCGGCGACGTGATGATTTCCCAGACCGGCGATCTGCTGGGCCACAGCGTCAATATCGCCGCGCGCCTGCAGCAGCTGGCGCAGCCGGGGCATGTCGTCGTGTCGATGGACGTGCGCCGCGCCGTGCGCGGGCCGCTCGCGCGGCGGCTCCATCCCGCCGGCGCCGTGCAGCTCGACAAGATGAGCGAGGCGCTCGAAATCTTCACGCTCGAACCGATCGCCGCGCCGAAGCCGCGCGCGCGCCGCCCCGAGCCGGTGCTCGCGGTGCTGCCGTTCGACAACGAGAGCGACGATCCGCAGATGGGCTATTTCTCGGACGGCGTCGCCGGCGAGATCATCATGACGCTCTTGCGCCAGTCGAAGATCAAGGTGATCGGCCGCACCTCCGCGTTCCAGTTTCGCGGCGGCCGCAAGATCGAAGCCGCCGAGGCGCTGCGGGCCACGCATGTGCTCGACGGCGCCGTGCGCTGCGCCGGCCCGAAGCTGCGCGTCAACGCGCAGCTGATTGACGCGGCGACCGGCGTCGCGTTCTGGAGCGAGCGCTTCGACGGCGAGCGCGTCGACGCCTTTGCGCTGGAGGACGATATCGCCGCCAAGGTCGCGGCGTCGCTGCGCCGTTCGCTGGCGCAGTCGGAGCGGGTCGCGCGTCCGATCAATCCGGCCGCTTACGATCTTTATCTTCGCGCCCGCCAGATCTGGCTGATGCTGAGCGACATCGAAGAGGATCAGGCCGAGGTGCTGCTGGAGCGCTGCGTCGCGCTGGCGCCGGACTTCGCCGACGGCTGGGCCGCGCTCGCCAGCGTGCGCGCGTTCCTGCTGCCGCGCAGCCGCGACATGATCGGCGAGCCTCAGCACGACGCCGCGCTCGCGGCGGCGGAGCGGGCGCTCGAACTCGATCCCGATTGCGCCCAGGCGTTCGCGGCGCTGTCGCTGCTGAAGCCGGCGTTCGGCGATCACGTGGAGAAGCTCCGGCTTGTCGACGAGGCGCTGAAGCGGACGCCCAACGACGCGTCGCTGCATGTGGCGCGCTCGGCCTGGCTCTACGGCGTCGGCCGCATGAGCGACGCCGCCGCCGCGCTCGAAATCGCCAGCCGCCTCGACCCGCTGGGGCCGGCGGTCGAAGGTCTGCGCGCGAGCCTGATGACGGCGCGCGGCGACGTCGACACTGCGCTCGAAATCATGCAGGCGGCGTGGGCGCGCTGGCCCGATTCCGCCTTCATCTGGTACCTGATGTGGAGCACCTATTGCGCGGCCGGCCGTATCGATGAGGCCGAAGCGCTGGCCGCGCCGGGCGCGCCGCCGCGCCGCAGCGTCGCCGAGCGCGACATCGGCGTGCTGCGCAACTATGCGGCGATGCTGCGTCTCAAACCCGAGGAGCGCCGCGACGCCTGCGAGCGCCTGTGCGCGCACATCGCCAACGGCGACGGCCCCATTACGCTCTCGACCATCCTGTTCGCCGCCGCGCACGGCTGTCCGGACCGCGCCCTCGACGTGCTGGAGGCGGCGATCGACGCGGGGCGCGACATCCGTCCCGACAATCACGACGCCTTCGGCATGGCGCGCGCGCAATCGCCGCTGCAGCTGTTCGTCAGCAATGGCGGGACGCCGGTGTGGACGCACCGCCGCTTCCCGCGCCTCGCCGCGCGCCTTGGCCTGGCGCAGTACTGGACCGAGACCAACCGCTGGCCCGATTGCGCCGCCCAGGTCGACTACGACTTCAAGGCCGCCTGCCGCGAAGCGCTCTCAGCGCAGGCCTAGCAGCGTCTCCACCTCCGCCCACGACACGTATTTGAAATTCTGCAACTCGGGCGGATCGGTGTTTTCGTCGTCTTGGGCGACGAACAGGCCTCGCGGATATCCGGGCAGCGGCGTGGAGACGACATCGATGCCGTCGGTGCCTTGCACGCCGTCGACGCGGCCGTCGGCGGACGGGCCGATGCGGAAAGCGCCGCGATAGGCGTTGTCGCCGCCGCGATCATAGACGGCGTAGCGCGAGGCGCCTTGCACTGAGGCGATCAGATAGCCGCCGCCGTCCTCGCCGCGCCACAGCGCAAGCCCCTCGACGTCGGCGACCAGATTGCCGCCGCGGCCGACGCGGTCGATCAGCCTGCGTCCGGCGCCGGCCGCGTCGTCGGCGTCGACGCGCCAGATTCCCTCCAACTCCTGCGCCACGTAATAGGCGCCGTTGTCGTCGTCGACGACGCAGCCTTCGGCGATGCTGCCGAGCGAATAGGCGCCGATGCGCTCGCCCGCCAACGCGCCGTCGCCGCCCTGGACGATGCGCCACACGCCGACATCGCCGCTGTCGCGGTCGGTGACGATGGCGATGTAGTCGCCGCCGATCCGGCCGAGACAGAAGCCGTACACCTCGACGAAACCGGTTGCGATGCGCGCGCGCGGCGCCGGATCGAGCTGCCGCGTCTCGGGATCGAATCGCCAGAGTACGATCGTATTGTCGCTGCGGTCGCTGGCGCCGACGATGGGGGCCGCGCCATCCGCCCAGGCGAAGCCCTCGCGAATGTCGACATTGTTCGGTTCGCCGCCGGGCAAATCCTGCACGATCGCGCCGTCAAGATCGTAGATATAGAGCCCGCCCTTCTTCTGTGTGGCGATGACGACGCTGCGCGCCGGATCGTCGTTCGCCACCCAGATCGCCGGATCGTCGGCGGCGTCGTCCGCCTGGCTGACCGGCGGCGTCTCGAGGACCGCCGGAACCGACCCCACCGGCGGGCTGCACGCAGTCAGCGCAAAAGCCGCCGCGGCGATCAATATGTTTCGCATCGTCTCTCTCCTCGCGGGTGACGCGGATGGGTGAAACGCTCGTGGCCGGCCTATGTGGCGCTGTCGCTTATGAAAGAACAACGTGCGCCGCCGACGGGGCGCGCCTCGAAAAAAAGAGCGGCGCGTTCCGCTTGCCCGCGAACGCACCGCCCTCCGTGCGCGGACGCCTAGAACCGTGCGCGGACGCCGAGCTTTCCGGTCCAGGAATATTCCTCATACTGCAGGAGGCGCGGCGCGCCGGCCGGGCCCCGCTGGTAGGCCACGTACGGCTCGTCGCCGAGATTGACGAACTCGCCGTAGATTTGGAAACGGTCGTTGACGTCGAACTTGGCCGTCAGGTCGTACTGGATGTGATCTTCGACGTAACGGTCGGCGTCCGGACCGTCGGTATTCACTTCGTCGAGATAGCTGTCGCGGTAGGCGATCGAGAAGCGGATGTCGAGCGGACCGCGGTCGTAGCCGAGCACGACGTTGAGCGTGTTCTCCGCTGCGCCCGGCAAGGGGAAGCTGCGGCCAAGCGCATTGGCTTCGGTGTCGGTGTAGGTGTAGTTGGCGCTGACCACGAGGCCGCCGAGGACGCCGGGCAGGAAGTCGAACGCCTGCGCATAGCCGACCTCGAAGCCGAACACATCGGCGTCGACGCCGTTCAGCCAGGTGCCGGCCTCGTCGTAGGCGACGCCGTTCGGCGCGACGCCGGCGCTGTTGATCGCGACCTCGAAGATGGGGTTGTCGATCTGCTTGTAGAACAGCCCCGCCTGCAGCACGGCGTTGCGGCCGAAATACCACTCCGCCGTCGCGTCATAGTTCCAGGCCGTGTACGGGCGCAGATCGGGATTGCCGAACTCGGCTTCGCCGTCCTCGAGTGCAAAGTGCGGCGCCATCTGTTCCGGACCAGGGCGCAGCACGCTGCGATAGGCGCCCAGACGCAGCACGATATCCTCGACCGGCTCGTAGCGCAGGTTCACGCTCGGCAGCCAGTGCGTATAGTCGCGCGTGAAGCGCTGCGGCGTCACGTACACGCGGTCGCCGCTATCGTCGACGACGGGCGCGCCCGAACTCACCGGCGTGTCGCCGCTTTCGACGAACTCCACGAAATTGCCGCGGAGCTCGTGCTCGGTCTTCTCCACCCGCAGGCCGCCGACGATGCGGACCTGGCCGCGATCGTAGCGGCCCATGAGATAGGCGGCGCCGATGTCTTCCTCGACCGTATAGTCCTCCACCAGCGAGTCGATCGTGGAATCGATCGGGTCGGCTTCGAAGTCGCCGAGATTGTCGTTGAAGAATCCGCGGAAGGCGGTGCGCGAAGGCAGCGGCGCGAGGTCGGCCAGCCCGTAGGTCGGCTGGCCGAGGAAGTCCGCCAGCGTGAGATCGAGCGCGCCGTCATAGTCGAAAACGTCGATGTCGGCGTTCATGGTCTTGTCGCGGAAGCGCTGGCGCAGGCCGGCCTGAAGGTCGAACGTGCCGCGGTCGAGCGCGAACGAGCGCGTGACATCGAAACGGTAGGCGAATTCCTCGTCCTGGGAGTCGCTCACCGTGGTGCGCTCGACCTCGTCGAACTCGTATTCGGTCGGGTCGAGGAAGTCGGACAGGCCGGCGAGCACGTTGAAGCGCGGATGGCGCCAATCCGAATAGTCGAACGCCACGCCGAATTCGCCGGGGTCTTCGAAGGCCCGTTCGAATGCGATCGGGTCGAGCGAACCGCGTTCCTGCTCTTCGGCATAGGTCCAGGAGGCCTCGTAGCGAAAACGCCAGGGTCCGGCGTTGGTGAGGCCGCCGAACAGCAGCGAGGTGATGGTCTGCTCCTCATAGCGGTCCTTCATGTCGCGGATGACGACGATCTCGCCGTCGTCGGAGAGGAAGCCCGCGCCCGAGGCCGAGCCGCTGCTCGGATCCTCGTCCATCTCGAAAATCACGCGGCCGCGATATTCCTGGTCCTCGAACACGGAGTGCAGCGCGCGCGTGAACAGCGTGGTGTGATTGCCGAGCCGGTAGTCGAGCGAGAGCGAGGCGCCGAAGCGGGTGCGCTCGACGTCGTAGTCGCGGTATTCCACCGTGTCGGCGAAGGCTGTTCCGCCGTCCTCGTCCCAGCCGTCCATTTCGATATTGTCGGTGGAGAAGGAGCGTTTGCGGTAGGAAACGCCGCCGGCCACGCCCAGATTGCCGAACCGGCGCGCAAAGTCGGCGCTATAAGCCGGCGACCAGTCGCCGTTCAGATCGTTGTAGGAGCCCTCGGCCCGCACGGTGAACAGGGGCTCGACGCGGTCGAAGCCGCGCGTGGTGCTGATTTCGATCGAGCCGCCGAGGCTGTCGGCGTCCATATCGGGCGTCAGCGTCTTGCGGACGTCGATCGATTCGATCAGGTCCGACGGGATGACGTCGAGCGCCACCGAACGCACGCCGGCTTCCGGCGCCGTAAGGCGCACGCCGTTGACCGAGGCGGCGTTGAGATCCGGATGCAGACCGCGCACGCCGACGAAGCGGCCTTCGCCCTGGTCGTTGAGCACGTTGATGCCCGGCAGGCGGCGCACCGACTCGGCCACGTTCTGATCCGGGAACTGGCCGATGCCGTCGCGGGTGAGGATGGAATCCACCGTATCGGAGGCGCGTTGGCGCGAGATCGCGCCGGCGAGGCTCGCGCGCTGGCCGATGACCAGCACTTCTTCCGAGGCAGAGGCGGCCGCGAGCGCCACCGCGACGCGCACTTCACCGGTCTCGGGCACCGTGATCGTCTGGCTGAACGGTTCGGCCGAGAAATAGCGCACGGTGAGCGTATAGGAGCCGGCCGGCACATTGCTGAAGCGGAACGCGCCGTCGGCGCCGGCTTGCGTGCGGCGCTGCAGTTCGACGATCTCGACTTCGGCGCCTTCGAGCGACCGCACTTGGTTGTTGTCGGTGACCTCGCCGCTGACGTCGCCGGCGAACGCCGGCGTTGCGGCGAACGCGGCGAGCGCCGCCGAAATCATAAACAGAATCTTGCTGTGCGCGATTTTCGCCGACGCCATGTTCCCCTCCAACGCAATGTTGTGAGGGTAGGCGGGTAAGGGGCGCGGATGACGGAGACATCACACCATGATGATGGTTTGATTACACAAACCGGCCCTGCCGCACGGGCGCCGCGGAGCCATAGCCGCGCCTAGGTCTCTTCGACCGCGACCTTGCCGTCCTTGAGCTTGAGCGCGAGTTTGCCGTGCTTCAGCGCCAGCGCGCGTTCGCCGAACACTGTGCGCCGCCAGCCTGAAAGCGCCGGCACGTCCGCCTCGTCGCTGGCCGCGATCGCCTCCACTTCCGCGGCCGAGGCGATCAGGCGCGGGGCGACGCCGTGCCGCTCGGCCTCGTAGCGCAGCAGCACCTTGAGCAGCTCCACCGTCGGCCCCAGGCCCGACGGCACGGGCGGCGGCCGCTCGTGCTTGTATGCCGGCCGGTTCGGATCGGCGAACGCGCGCTCCAGCGCCTGCAGCAGCTCCTGTGCGGCGCGCGAGTTGCCGAAGCCGCGCGGCACCGCGCGCATGCGGTCGAAGTCCGCCGCCGTCTTCGGCCGCTGTTCGGCGATTTCGTAGAGCGCCTCGTCCTTCACGATCCGCCCGCGCGGCACGTCGCGCAGCTGCGACTGCCGCTCGCGCCACGCCGCCGCCACTTGCAGGGCGAGCACATAGTCCGCCGTGGTCTTGCGCAGCTTCAGCCGCTTCCAGGCGTTCTCGGGCGTGGTGTCGTAAATGTCGGGATCGAGCAGATAGGCGTGTTCCTCGTCGAGCCAGGAGAGCCGCCCGGCGGCATCCAGCTTCTGGTGGATGCGCGGGTAGAGGTCGCGCAGGTGCGTCACGTCCGCGAGCGCGTAGGCGAGCTGCGATTCCGACAGCGGCCGCCGGCTCCAGTCGGTGAAGCGCGAGGACTTGTCCAGGCGCCGCTTCAGCACCTGCTGCACCAGCGCGTCGTAAGCGACCGTATCGCCATAGCCGCAGGCCATCGCCGCGATCTGGGTGTCGAACACCGGGTTCGGCAATTGTCCGCCGAGCTTCAGGAATATTTCCAGGTCCTGGCGCGCCGCGTGGAAGACCTTGAGCACGTTGCGGTCCGCCATCAGGTCGAGAAAGGGCTGTAGCTCCAGCCCGTCCGCCAGCGGGTCGATGACGGCCTCCACCCCGGGCGCGGCCGCCTGGATCAGGCACAGCTTCGGCCAGTAGGTGGTCTCGCGCATGAACTCGGTGTCGACGGCGACGAACGGCTGCGCCGCCAGCTCCTGGCGCAGCGCCTCCAGGTCCGCCGTCTTGGTGATTACCCGCATGTGGGCTGGTTGCGGCGCGCCGGGGCCGGGGTCAAGCGCGGAGGCGGTTCCGGATGCGGATTGACCGGTTTCAGGGCGCGCCTTGACAACCCCGCGCGCCGCGTGCGCCTGTCCGCCCGACTTTTCGGCCCGTTTCCCGACTCGTGGAGCCCCTGATGCACGCTTACCGTTCCCACACCTGCGGCGCGCTTCGCCCTGCCGACGCCGGCAAGGACGTGCGCCTGGCCGGCTGGGTGCACAGGAAGCGCGACCATGGCGGGCTCCTGTTCATCGACCTGCGCGACAATTACGGCCTGACCCAGATCGTGATCGCCCCGTCCTCGCCGGCCTTTGCGGAGGCTGAGAAGGTGCGCGCCGAGAGCGTCATCCGCATCGACGGCAAGGTGGTCGAGCGCACGCCCGAGACCGTAAACCCAAACCTGCCAACCGGGGGCGTCGAAGTGCAGGCGGCGGCGCTGGAGGTGCTGGGCGCGGCCGAGGAGCTGCCGCTGCCGGTGTTCGGCGAGCCGGACTATCCGGAAGACATCCGCCTCAAGTACCGCTTCCTCGACCTGCGCCGCGAGCAGCTGCACCGCTCGATCCTGCTGCGCAGCCAGGTCATCGCCTCTCTGCGCCGGCGCATGATCGAGCAGGGCTTCACCGAGTTTCAGACGCCGATCCTGACCGCCTCCTCGCCGGAAGGCGCGCGCGACTTTCTCGTTCCGTCGCGTCTCCATCCCGGCAAGTTCTACGCGCTGCCGCAGGCGCCGCAGCAGTTCAAGCAGCTGCTGATGGTGGCGGGCTTCGACAAGTACTTCCAGATCGCGCCCTGCTTCCGCGACGAGGACGCCCGCGCCGACCGTTCGCCGGGCGAGTTCTACCAGCTTGATTTCGAGATGAGCTTCGTCACCCAGGAAGACGTGTTCAACGCCATCGAGCCGGTATTGGCCGGCGTGTTCGAGGAGTTCGGCCAAGGCAAGCGCGTCACCAAGGCCGGCGCGTTCCCGCGCATCCCCTACAAGGACGCGATCGCCAAGTACGGCTCGGACAAGCCCGATCTGCGCAACCCGCTGATCCTGCAGGACGTCAGCGACCATTTCCGCGGCGGCGGTTTCGGCCTGTTCGCGCGCATTCTTGAGAAGCCGGGCCATGCAGTGTGGGCCGTGCCCGCGCCGAACGGCGGCGCGCGCGCGTTCTGCGACAAGATGAACGCCTGGGCGCAAGGCGAAGGCCAGCCGGGGCTCGGCTACATTTTCTGGCGCGAAGGCGAAGAGGGCGGCGCAGGCCCGATCGCGAAGAATATCGGGCCCGAGAAGGCGAACGCGATCCGCGAGCAGCTCGGCCTCAAGGTCGGCGACGCCGCGTTCTTCGTCGCCGGCGATCCCGCCGTGTTCTACAAGTTCGCGGGCCTTGCCCGCAACAAGGTCGCCAATGAACTGAACCTCGCGGACAAGGATCAGTACGCCTTCTGCTGGATCGTCGACTTTCCCATGTACGAGTGGAGCGAGGACGAGAAGAAGATCGACTTCTCGCACAACCCGTTCTCGATGCCGAACTTCGAGCACGAGAGGTTCCTGGCGCTCGATGCGAACGACAAGGACACCATCCTCGGCATCACCGCGTTCCAGTACGACATCGTCTGCAACGGCGTTGAGCTGTCCTCCGGCGCGATCCGCAACCACAAGCCCGAGATCATGATCAAGGCGTTCGAGATCGCCGGTTACGGCCGCGACGTGGTGGAGGAGAAGTTCGGCGGCATGCTGAACGCGTTCCGTTACGGCGCGCCGCCGCACGGCGGTTCAGCGCCGGGCGTGGACCGCATCGTCATGCTCTTGGCCGGCGTCGACAACATCCGCGAAGTCATCGTCTTCCCATTCAACCAGCAGGCCCAGGACCTGATGATGAACGCGCCCGGCGAAGTGACGCCGAAGCAGCTCAAGGAGCTGCATATCCGCGTCGTCGAGCCGAAGAGTTAAAGCGCCCCTGTGGACCGCCGGCGTCCCGCCGGCCTGCGCAATGTTTGCAGAAGCTAGCTCAAGCCGGCGGGACGCCGGCGCGCTAATCGCAGCGCCGCACGCGCAGGCCCTCAGGCACGCGCGTGCGATGATCGCCGCACGCCGCATCGAGCTGCGCCTGGGTCAGTCCCTGGGCGGTGCGCAGGTCCGCGCCGGAAATGAGCGCGCCCTCGAAGTTCATCCGCGACACGTCCGCTTCGCTGAAATCGGCGCGGCTGAAGTCGGCGTTGCGCGCGTCGACGCTCGCCAGCGTCGCCCGCTCGAACACCGCGCGCGGACAGTCGGCTTCGATCAGCTTGGCGCGCCGCAGGTCGGCCTCAGTGAAGTTCGCGTCCGCGAACGCCGAGCCCGATGCGTCCGCGCGCATCAGCACCGCCTGCGAGAAGTCGCTGCCGTTGAAGACGGAATTTGTGAGCCGCGCGCCGACCAGGATGCGCCCCGACAGATCGCAGTCCTCGCACGCGCCGCCATAAGCGGGGGCGAGTTCGAGATGCGCCGCCTTCTCGCCGAACGGCCAGAACGCAACCGCCTGTCCGGCCCAGACCGCGGAAACTGCGGCGGCCGCACACAAGGCGAGGCGCAATTGTGTCAACACGGCGCCATGCGTAGGCTCGTCTGAGATTCCGCGCCAGTGAACATGCCGTAAGTGAGGATTATTACTTATTGTTTCAGCGCGCGCGGGCAGTCATTCCATGCGAAGAGCTTGGTCGTTACAGTTGCGCAGCAGTATTTGGCTTCAGGCGGGCCGCTGCGTCCGGAACGCTGCCGCGCGTGCGCGCGCCTGCTCGACCTGCAGCGGCGTCAGTTCGCGCGCCAGCGCGTTCGCCCGCGCCGCCGCCGCTTCGTCGCCCTGGCGCGCCGCCAGCGCGAACCAGAACAGCGCTTCCGCTGTGTCCTTGCTGACCCCGCGCCCCTGTTCGTAGAGGACGCCGAGATTGTACTGGCTGTCGGCCACGCCCTGGGCTGCGGCGCGGCGGAACCACAGGAAGGCCGCCGCCGCGTCGGCGTCGCCGCCGTCGCCCTGTGCGTAGAACACACCCAGATCGTGCATCGCGTGCGGATGGCCGGCCGCGGCCGCGCGTTCGGTCCAGCGCCGCGCCTGCGCGAGATCGGGGGCGGCGCCTTCGCCCAGTTCGTAGGCCTTGGCCAAGCGGTACTGCGCCGCCACGACGCCCTCGTCGGCGAGCCGTTGCAGCAGCGGCAGCGCTTCGGCCGCATTGGTCTCGAGCAATTGCGCAGCGGCTTCGTATTCGGCCGAGGGATCGCGCACAGGCGCCGCCGGCGCAGCGTGCGCCGTCACCGTCGCGACCTGCGGCGCGACCGAAGCCTCGGCCTCCGAACGCCGGCCTTCGATGTGCCAGGCCGACAGCGCGACCACCGCCGTCGCCAGCGCCGCTATCCGCGGCAGCGGACTCGCGCCGTCGCGCGGGGCGGGCTTCGGCGTCTGGCTCAGCTGCGCCGCCGCGGCGCGGCGCGCCTGGGCGAGATAGGACTCTCCTGGCGCGGCCGGTTTGCGCACCGTTACGCCGCGCGCCATCTTCAAGCGCCGCAAGACGCCGCGGACGCTCGCGTCACCGCCGTCGGCGTCGTGCGCGGGCGGGGCGGCAGGCGCTTCCGCTTTCGCCGCCGCGCGTTCGTTCACCGGCGCGCCGCCGGTGATCGTCGCCGCCAGGTCGTCCAGCATCTGCGCCATTTTCGAGTGCGGCGCGACTTCCCCGATCATCTGCGCGCTGACCGCGGCCTTGCCGACCAGTTCGGGATCGAACGCGACCGTGCAGGCGGGCGCTGCGCCAAGCGCTTCGGCGAATTCCTTGGCCGCGATCTCCGGCCGCTTCGGCACGCCGGCCATCGAGACCACGACAAGCGGGTCGATCTGCGGCCGCGCCGATTTCAGCGCTTCCAGCATGCTCTTGGCTGCGGCGAGCCCGGCGAGGTCGGGCGTGGCCACGATCACGGCCTGGTCGGCCGTCAGCAGCGTCTGCTTCACCCAGGCGGTCCAATCGTGCGGCAGGTCGAGCACGATCCAGGCGCTGGTGCGGCGCACGTGCGCGAGCGTGTGTTCGACCGCGCGCGGATCGAGCCGCAGCGCGCGCTCGACGCTGGCGGGAGCGCTGTAGATGCGCAGCCGCTTCGTCGGCCGGACGGCGACGCCGTCGAGCAGATCGTCGTCGGCGTGATCGGGGGCTACCAGCACCTCGGCGATCGAGTGCGCCGGCGATTGGTTGAACGCGAACGCCGCGGTGCCGAAGGCGAGATCGAAATCGACCAGCGCCGTGCAGCGCTCCTGCCGCTCCGCGATCGACCAGGCGATGTTGTGCGCGATGGTCGAGGCGCCCACGCCGCCGCGGGCGCCGATCACGGCGATCGTGCGCGCGGCGCCGGCGTCGGTGTAGAGCCGGCAGATGGTGCGCACGAACTCTTCGGGCTCGATCGGCGGCATCACATATTCGCTGACGCCGCGCGCACCGAGGTCGCGCAGAAGATTGATGTCGTTCACGGCGCCGAGCAGCACGATCTTCACGCCGCGCCGCACCAGGTGCGCCAGCGCCGCCGCGCCGTCGAGCATCTTTTCGCGCGGCAGCGCGGTGTCGACGATCAGCAGGTCGGGCGCGCGGGCGTCGTCGAAGCGGCCGACCGCACCTTCGAGGCCGCCGCGCTCGAACGTGAACTCGGCGCGCGAAAGCCGCCGGTCGCGCGACAGCGCGGTGACGAGGTCGCGCGCCTCGTCGCGCTCCCAGCTGACGAACACCGAGATCGGCGGCGTCGAACGGAGCTGCTCGTCCTGGTGGGCGCGCGCGCCGGCCAGCGCGTCCGCCTGCTTGTTCGCCTGCAGCGCCCGGTCGGCCGCGGGATCGTAGATCACGCGGCGGACCTGGAAGATTTCGTCGTCTTCTTCCGGCGCGTCGAAGGGAATGTCTTCGTCGCCGTCGCCGAGCATCAGCCCGGTTTCGCCCACCGTCAGCAGATCGTCCGCGAGGCCGGCCTCGACGGCGCTGTCCGGCGCCAGCACGTCGTCGGCGCCGAGAATGAACTCGTCTTCGGCGAAGGCGTCCTCGGCCCCCAGTTCGAGCACGTGCTCTTCCGGCGCGGGCGCCAGCTCGGCGGCTTCCGGCGCGACGGCTGCTTCTTCCGCAAATTCCGGCGCCGCGTCGTCGGCGATAGCCGCCGCCGCGACCGGCTTCAGCCGCGAAACGTTGCGCCGCACGCGCGACCTGGCTTTACGGGCCCCGGGAGTGAACATCTGCTTGACGCGTCTTGAGCTGGATTGGCCGATGCCAATTCTTCCCAAATATTCATTGCAGCGCGCTTAGCGAACGTCGCTAATCTTCATTCACCTTAACGCTTCGTTGAAGCGCCGCGCGCTAAATCCGGCGCAAGCGCACCATGGAGCGCCGGCGTCCTCGCCGGTGCGGCGCGACAGCTACCGACAAGCGCAGGCGCTTGTTCGATAAGGCGCAGGCGGGCGAGGACGCCCGCGGTCCATAGATCGGCGCGTCCGGTATTCAGCCGCCGCTGGCTTCGCCCGTAGCGCCGCACGCCGCGCAGACGCCGCTCTGATCCACCGTGAAGTGGCCGCACGCGCCGCAGGGCTCGTTGCGATAGCCGGTCGCGGCGGGTTTCGCCGCCGCCGCCGGCGGCTCGCGCCGGTCGCGCGCGCCCTCGACCATCGCGCGCGGGCGCAGCACCACCAGATTGTCCGGCGAGGCGCCGCGGGCGAAGCCGCGCGAGATCAGCCGCGCCGCGCTCTCGGCGTCCTGCGCCGTCTTCGACAGGCCGTCGCCGCGCGCGTCGAACGGATCGACCTGGGCGAGGTCGGCGCGGCCGAGATAGCTCACCGCCAGCTCGCGGAAGATGTAGTCGAGGATCGAGGTGGCGTGGCGGATGGTGTCGTTGCCGCGCACTTCGCCGGCGGGCTCGAAGCGCGTGAACAGAAACGCATCGACATATTCCTCCAGCGGCACGCCGTATTGCAGGCCGATCGAGATCGAGATGGCGAAATTGTTCATCAGCGAGCGGAACGCGGCGCCTTCCTTGTGCAGGTCGATGAAGATCTCGCCCAGTTCGCCGTCGTCGTACTCGCCGGTGTGCAGATAGACTTTGTGCCCGCCCACGGTCGCTTTCTGGATGTAGCCCTTGCGCCGTTCGGGCAGCCGCCGGCGCTCCACCCGCGCCGGTCCTTGCTGCACCGGGGCGGGGGCAGGCGCGGACGCCGTGCGCGGCTCCTCGATCTCCTCGTCCGCCGGGGCCAGCGTCAGCGTGATCGCCGGCGCTTCGGCGCGAACCGAGATCAGCGAGACGCCTGCGGCTTTCGCGCTCTCCAGCAGCGCGGCGCGGCGATCGGCCTGCGCCAGCGTCAGCGAAACGTCGACCGCCGTGCGCGCATATGGCGCGACCGCCGCCGCCAGGGCGATGCGCGCGTCCGGCGCGATCTCGCTTGCGCTTGCGAATACGCCGACGTGCGCGGACGCGAGGTCGCCCGCGCCGGTGAAATCGCCCGCGCCCATGCAGTAGGCTTCCGCCGCCGCGATCTCCTCTTCGCTGAAGCCCAGCGTCATTAGCAGATCGCCGCGTTTGCCTGCGGCGACGTCCGGCGGCAGCTTCAGCACCTCCTCGCAAAGCTCCGGCCCGATCACCAGCGGATGCACCGCCGCGCGCAGATTGAACGCATCCGCCGCCGCTTCCTCGATCGCTTCGAGCGCGGGCTCCGTCAGTCCCTTGGCCGCCAGCGCGTCGAGGCTCACGCCCGGCGCGCCCTTCAGCGTGCGCCGTCCCTCGACATGCTCGGCGAGCGCCGCGATCTGTTCGCCGCCATAGCCCAGCGCCGCCAGGCCCGCGCGCGCGTCCTCGCTCAGCACGCGGCCGAAGCCGCCATCGGCGCGCGCGCCGTAAAGCGCAACGCCCGCAGCCGGCGCGAGGCCGCAGCTGTTGAGGCCCAGCCGCCGCGCGCTGCCGGGATCGTTGGCGAACGCCAGCGTCACCGCCGCGCGCAGGCCCGCATTCTTCGCGCCCGGCAGCGCGCGATACGTCGCTTGCGCCCGCGCCGCGATCGGCCCGCCGAGCGCGCCGGCGGCGTCGCGCGCGGTTTTCACCGCAGCTTCCTCGGCGCGCTTGCAGCGCGGCCATTCCGGATAGGCGCTCTTGGCCTGCGCCAGCGCCGCGCTTTCCGACACCGCCGCCGCGTGCGCGAGTGCGGCGATGCTCGCGGCCAGCGCGCGCGCGTCTTCGCTGTCACAGGCGAGGCCGTCGCGCATCAGCAGCGCCGCTAGGCCTTCGAGACGGAGCAGGATCGGCCGCCGCGCCGAGCCGCCATGGGCGCCGTGCGCGCCGTCGAGCGCGCGCACCAGGATGCGCACCGCATGCTCGAAGCCGTCGATGTCGAACGTCTCGTGCTGGAAGCGGGGCAGGGCGATGCTGGCGCCGACGACGCTCGCCTCCGCATCGCCGCCGATGGCGCCGGTCGGATCGAGCGCGGCGTCCGCGAACGCCGTCAGCACGTGCGCGCCTGCCTCGGGCGCTGCGATCGCCACCCGCCGCCGCGCCGGCGACGCGCCTGCGTCCAGCGCCGCGCTGTAGGCGCCGCGCGCCACCGCGCCGGAGAGCGCCGCGACGATGTCCGCGTCCGGCGCGCCCGCGAGCCTCGCCGCCGCCGCTTTGCGCCGCACGCCGCCGTGTTCGAGGTTGAGCCCGTTGCGCACCGCCTCGATCGCCAGTTCCGCCAGCGCGCTGTCGAGCGTGCGCGCGCCGGCCGCGAGCGCGGTGTTCGCGCGCGCCATCGCGCTGTCGGCTGCGATCAGCGCCGGCGCCTGTTCCGCATCGGGCCGCACCAGCACCGCGGCGCCGTCGCGCCCGTTCGCGTCGGCGATCCGCGCCGCCGCGTCGAGCGCGTCGAGCGCCGCCGCCGAGGGCGCGCCTGCGATGCCGAGCTTGGCGCCCGCCGCCAGCAGCGTCTGCGCGCGCGCCAGCGCCTCCATCTCCTCGCTGCGTTCGCGCGGCCAGCGGATCAGCGCCGCCGACACCGCAAGCTCCGCGCCCGGCGAGAGCGCCGCGCGCATCAGCGGCGGATCGAGCAGGGCCTTGCCGCTCTCCATGAGCGCCAGCAGCGGCGGCGCCAGCGCTTCGTCTTCCGCCCAGAGGCCGATCTTCCGGGCCGCCCGCGCCAGCGCCGCGCTGACGCTCGCCCCCGCCGGGGTCTCCACCGCGACGCCCGCCTCCAGCGCCGCCTGGATCATGGTCTCGGACCAGCTTTCCGGCGCCTCCGCGCCCGGCAGCGCTTCGCCGTCGGCGTCGTGTGCGAAATCCTGGGCCATCGAAGCCTCCTTGCAGCCGGCAAAACAATGCCGCGCGCCGCAAGGGGGATCAATATCTAGTATGAAACGACCAGAGATTATCCCAAGATATTGTTTCGTGGCTGCACTGGACGGGAGGCGGCGGCTTCTCCATATTCGCGCCGCCGCTGCTTCGGCCCGTAGGAAGGGCCGCGATCTCGGTGCGTCGGAGACAAAATAAAGCCCATGCTCAAGCGGATCTTCACCTGGTGGAACGGGGCCACCCTGGGAACCCTGTTCGATGTTGGACGTCGGGGTGCGCTCGTGGGCAAGGATGAGCAGGGCAATCGCTATTACGAAGAGCGCCGCCCGAGCCTCGACGGGCGCAAGCGCCGCTACGTGATCTACAACGGCTACGCCGAAGCCTCGCGCGTTTCGCCCGATTGGCACGGCTGGCTGCATCATACGCTCGAAGAACCGCCGACGGTGCGCCCGCTGAAGCGTCAGCCGTGGGAAAAGGCGCACGAGCCGAACCTCACCGGCACGCCGCGCGCCTATCGCCCGAAGGGCTCGCTCGCGCGCGGCGGCGTCAGGCAAGCCTCGACGGCCGATTACCAAGCTTGGTCTCCTGAATCGGAGAGCCGATCTTGAGCAATACGTTCGAGCGCTGGGGCGAGACGATCCTGGGCGCGGCGGTCGCTGTCGTCGCGGTGAGCTTCTTCGCGTTCGCCGCGGCGCAGGCGGGCCAGACCGGCGCCGGCGGCGGCTATGAGCTCGTCGCGCGCTTCCAGCGCGTCGACGGCGTCAATGTCGGCTCGGACGTGCGCGTCTCCGGCGTGAAGGTCGGCGTGGTGCGCGAAGTCGGGCTCGACCCCGACACCTACATGGCGCGCCTGGTGCTGAGCGTGGACCGCAACGTGCAGGTGCTCGACGAATCCACCGCGCGCATCGCCAGCGACGGCCTGCTCGGCGGCGGCTACGTCGCGATCGAGCCGGCCGGCATGGATGCGCTGCCGCCCGGCGGTGAAATTCCGTACACGCAAGGCGCCGTCGATTTGCTGACATTGCTGGCGGGTTTTGCGCAGGGGCAGGGGAACGCCGACTCTAGCGAGGCTCACACGCCATGATCCGTACTCTCGCCGTTGCGCTGATCCTGTTCGCTGCCTCGGCCGCGCCGGCTTACGCCCAGCGCGCCGTCATCCGCGGGCTCGACAAGGTCACCGGCCACGCCAGCGACTATACGCTCTCGATCGGCCGGCCCGCGCGCATCGGCTCGCTCGAAGTGATTGCGCGGTCGTGCACCAAGAGCGCGCCGGAAGAGACGCCGGAAGTGCGCATCTATGTCGAGGTGTTCGATCACCCGCCGGTGCGCGAAGGCGAAGAGAGCGAACGCCGCGAGATTTTCCACGGCTGGTTGTTCGCCTCGAGTCCCGGCCTCAACGCCGTCGACCACCCGACCTACGACATCTGGGCCATCGACTGCCGTTCGTAACGGCCGCTTCGTTCCGCATCCAATTCGTCGTTGCGCGCCCCAGAGCGCGCGGACTCGGCTAAGCTGCTCCCGTCACATCGTTGCGCGGGGAGAGCGTCATGCGTTTCAACGGCCACAACGTGCTGGCGATCATCGTCGCCGCACTCGTCATCTACGCCATCGAGTTCGTGATCTTCGGCGTGGCGATCAGCGCTGATCAGTACATGGCGTTCACCGGCGTCACGCCGGAACAGCTCGAAGGCGGCGCCGCGCGCATGCCGCTCGGCGTCATTCCCCCGTTGCTCGCCGCAATCGGGCTGTCGCTTGCGATCAAGTGGCGCGACAAGCCGGGCTGGATGGCGGGCCTGGTCGCCGGCCTCATCATGGCGGTGCTGTTCGGCTTCGGCGTCGGTCTTTACGGCTACATCTACGGTTCGCACGCCGAGGCGTACCTGCCGGTGAACCTCGCGCATTTCCTGATCGCCTGGGGCGCGGCGGGCGCGATCCTGGGGGCCTGGCGCTGATCGACTCGCGGCTTGGATCGCGCTAAGCGGGCGGTCCATGCGCATTCTCTGCACCAATGACGACGGCATCCACGCGACCGGTCTTGCTGTGTTGGAGAAGATTGCGCGCATGTTCAGCGACGATGTCTGGGTGGTTGCGCCGGAGCAGGAACAGTCCGGCGCCTCCCGCGCGCTTACGCTGGTCGCGCCGATCCGCGTGCGCCAGGCCGGCCCCAAGCGCTTCGCCGTGCTCGGCACGCCGACCGATTGCGTGCTGCTGGGCGTCGAGCATCTGATGGAGGACGGCCCGCCCGATCTCGTGCTCTCCGGCGTCAATCGCGGCCAGAACATCGCCGAGGACGTGACCTTTTCCGGCACCATCGCCGGCGCGATGCAGGGCATGCAGCTCGGCATTCCTGCGATTGCGCTCTCGCAGGCGCGCGGCTTCCGCGGCGAGGAGGCGACGATTCCGTGGGAAACGGCGGAAACGTTCGGGCCCGGCGTCGTCGGCAAGCTCCTGGAGCACGGCTGGCCCAGGGACGTGCTGATGAACGTCAACTTCCCCGACGTGCCCCCCGATCAGGTCAAAGAAGTCGAAGTGACGACACAAGGCCGCCGCGATCAGCATGTCATCTACGCCGACAAACGAACCGATCCGCGGGGCGGCACGTATTTCTGGCTTGGCTTTCGGGGCAAGCTCTCGAATCCGCCGCAAGGCACCGATCTCCGCGCGATCTACGAGGGCCGCATCGCCGTGACGCCGCTGCATGTCGATCTCACCCATATGCAGACGATCGCTTCGCTCAAGGGCGTGCTGGGCGGCGCGCCGCCGAAGATGGGGTAGTGCATGAGTGACGCCGCGCGGCTGATGCGTTTCGTGCTCGAGCTTCGCCAGACCGGCGTCACCGATGCACGCGCATTGTCGGCGCTGGAGCGCACGCCGCGCATGCACTACGCGCCCGAGCATCTGGAAGGGCTGGCCTATGACGACATCGGCCTGCCGCTCGCGCACGCACAGACCATGACCAAGCCCTCCGTCGTCGGCCGCGTGCTGGCCGCGCTCGCGCCGCAGCCCGGCGACACGGTGCTGGAGATCGGCACCGGTTCGGGCTTTCAGTCCGCCTGCATCGCCGATCTCGCGCACAAGGTGGTCACGCTGGAGCGCTGGCGCACGCTCACGGCCGAGGCGCGCGGCAAGTTCGGCCGCGCCCGGCTGATGCGCGTCTACGCTCACACCGCCGACGGCTACGACGGCTGGGAGGAAGAAGGGCCGTACGACCGCATCGTCGTCAACGCCGCGGTGGCGGACCCGCCGCCGCCGCTGCTGCGGCAACTGAAGCCGGGCGGCGTGCTGCTCGCGCCGATCGGCGGCGAAGACGCCCAACGTTTGATCCGTTTCCGCAACGGTCAGCGCGAGGACATGGGGCCGGTGAAGTTCGCGCCGCTCGAACGCGGCCTCGGCGAATCCGCCGAACCGTCGCCGGAGTAATTTGCGCGCGAGCGCGATTCTCGCGGAAACTCACGCCATGAAGCGGGGCGCGCTCCTGTTGGCCTTGATCGTCGGCGGCTGCGCCTCGGCGCAGCCCGCGCCGATCTCCTATGGCGGACACGCCGCCGCGCGCAGCGGCGCGCCCGCCGAGCCGCGCCGAAGCGATGGCGGCGCTATCGAGTATCGCGCCGCCGCTCAACCGCCAGCGCCGGCCGAAGCCGCACCGGCCCGTGCGGCTACGCCTGCGCAAGCGCCGGACTGGGCCGAAGGCGAGGGCACGCCGCTCTCAGCCTACGCGCTGCAGCCGGAAGACGCGCAGCCTTACGATCCCGCGCGCCTGCCGCGCACGCATCGCGTCGGCCCCAACGAGTCGCTCTACGACATCGCCACGCGCTACCAGATTCCGCTGCGCGCGCTGATCGATCAGAACCGGCTCGAGCCGCCCTACGCGCTGGAGCAGGGGCGCGAGCTGCAACTGCCGCCGCCGCGCGTCCACACCGTCGAGCGCGGCGAGACGCTCGAAGACGTCGCCCGCCGCTACAATGTCGATCTGCGTTCGCTGGCCCTGCTCAACCGCATGCAGCGGCCGTACAGCGTGAGCCGCGGCGACCGCATCGTGCTGCCGGCGACGGCGCGCGAACTGCCCGCTGTTCCAGAGCCGGCGCCGACGCCGCGGCCGCCCGTCGCGCAGTCCGGCGACGCCCGCTTCGCCATGCCGCTGCGGGGCGAGATCGCCGCGCGCTTCGGCGCACAGCCCGGGGGCGTGCGCATCGACGGCGTCGAGATCGCGGGGCGGGAAGGCGACGCCGTCACCGCCGCGGCCGATGGCGATGTCGTCTATGCCGGCGACGACCTTCCGGCCTATGGCGTGCTCATCCTCGTCCGCCACGCCGACCATTACGTCACCGCCTACGGCTTCAACCGCCGCGCCCTGGTGCGCGAGGGCCAGCGGGTGCGGGCGGGCCAGCATATCGCCGAGCTGGGCGGCCGGCCCGACGGCTCGGCGCGCCTGCTCTTCCAGGTCCGCCGCGACGGCGCCGTCGTCGATCCCGCGCCGCTGCTGGGTTTGGCCGATTAGGCGGCTCGGCTGCGGCGAAACGGCGCGTGCGTCCGGCGCCAGCTGATTGAAATGACAGGGGCGGTCGATATATTCGCCGCCTTCGCGGGGCCGCCCCGGCTCCGCCCATCCCTTCCCAAGGTCGCGAGACGCCGTTTGGGCGCCGCATCACGCGAGGACCAATGTTCATCTCATCCGCTTACGCGCAGACTGCCGCCCCCCCCGGCGGCGACATGAGTTCGGTGCTGATCGGCCTTGCGCCGTACCTGCTCATTTTCGTCGTGTTCTATTTCCTGCTGATCCGTCCGCAGCAGCAGGCGCGCAAGCGGCACACGGAGATGGTCGCCAACCTGAAGAAGGGCGATGTCGTCGTCACCACCGGCGGCCTGATCGGCAAGGTGAAATCGGTGGCGGAGGACGAACTGCGCGTCGAACTCGCGCCGAACGTCGATGTCCGCGTCGTGCGCGGCACCGTCGCCGAAGTGCGCTCCAAGTCCGAGCCTGCGCCCGCCAACGATTCCAAGCCGTAAGGTTACGCGCCTATGCTGCAACTCGCCCGCTGGCGCGTGATCCTGGTTGCGGTCGTGACCGTGCTCGGCCTCGCGTTCGCCCTTCCGAACTTCCTGCCCGAGCGGGCGCGCGAAAGCCTGCCGCCGTTCATGCCGCGTCAGGCGATCAATCTCGGCCTCGACCTGCGCGGCGGATCCCAGCTTCTGCTCGAGATCGACACCGCGACGCTGCGGCGCCAGCAGCTCGACAACATCGCCGACCAGATGGCCTCGGCGCTGCGCAACGCCCAGCCGGCGATCCGCTACACCGGGCGCGGCGTCGTCGGCGACGCCGCCCGCATCCGTCTGGTCGATCCGAGCCAGATGACCGAAGCGCGCCGGGCGCTGCGCGACATCGCGCGTTCGCCCACCGGCGGCAACGACATCATCAACTTCACCGAAAATCCGGACGGCCTGATCGAAGCGCGCATCACGCCGGTGCATCTGCGCGAACTGAGCCGCCAGGCGGCGCAGCAATCGATCGAGGTCATCCGCCGCCGGATCGACCCGACCGGCACGGCCGAAGTCACCATCGTCCGCCAGGGCGACGAGCGCGTGATCGTGCAGGCGCCGGGCGTCACCGATCCGCAGCAGCTCAAGGACCGCATCGGCCAGACCGCGCTGATGACCTTCCACATGGTGCGCGATGTCGATCCCGCCGACGCCGCCGCCGGCCGGCTGCCGCCCGGGGCGATGCTGGTGCAGCCCTATCCGGACAGCGGCGCTGCGCCGGAGATCGTCGAGCGCCGCCCGCGCTTCACCGGCGAACGCCTCACCCGCGCCAATCCCTCGACCGATCCGCAGACCAACGAGTTCGTGCTGAGCTTCCAGCTCGACAGCGAAGGCGCGCGCATCTTCTGCCGCATCACCCGCGAGAACACCGGCAACCGCTTCGCCATCCTGCTCGACAATCAGGTGCTGACGGCGCCGCGCATCAACGAGCCGATCTGCGGCGGCTCTGGCCAGATTTCCGGCAATTTCACCGCCGAGAGCGCCAACAATCTCGCCGTCATGCTGCGCGCCGGCGCGCTGCCTGCGCCGCTCTCCGTGATCGACGAGCGCACCGTCGACGCAAGCCTCGGCCGCCAGGCCATCGAGTCCGGCGGGCTCGCCTCCGCGGTCGCTGCGCTGGTCACGTTCGTGTTCATGATCCTGGCCTACGGCCTGTTCGGTGTCTTCGCCTGCATCGCGCTGGTCGTGAACCTGGTGCTGATCGTGGGCGCGATGTCGATGATCGGGGCGGCGCTGACGCTGCCCGGCATCGCCGGCCTGATCCTCACCATCGCCATGGCCGTCGACGCCAACGTGCTGATCTATGAGCGCATGCGCGAGGAAGCGGCGGCGGGGCGAGGTCCCGCGCTCAGCATCGACGCCGGCTTCAACCGCGCCATGATCACCATCGTCGACGCCAACCTGACGACGATCCTCGCGGCGATGATCATGTTCCAGTTCGGCGCGGGGCCGGTCCGCGGCTTCGCCTGGACGCTCTCCATCGGCGTCATCACCTCGGTGTTCACCGCGGTGATGGTGACCCAAGTTCTGATCGCCTGGTGGTTCCGGCTCGTCCGGCCCAAGCAGATGCCAATCTGAGAGGACGAACGAGAATGTGGCCTCTGATCCGGCTCCTGCCCAAGAAGACGAACCTTGCCTACGTGAAGTTCGCGGGCTTTGCGGCGTTCGTTTCGATCGCGCTTTGCGTCGCGTCGGTCGTGTCGATCTTCACCGGCGGCCTGCGCGAAAACCCGATCGAGGTTTACCAGCAGGCCGAAGGCTCCCCGCTCCAGCGTCTCGGCGCCATCATGGAGCACGGCTTCAACCTCGGCATCGACTTTCGCGGCGGCACATCGCTGCTGATCGAGTCGCCGACCCCGGTCGACCAGGACGCGCTGAGCGCGCTCGCGCGCGACGCGCAGGACGGCGACATCGAAGTGCAGGGCACGACCTGCCAGCCCCAGAACGCGCCGCCTTACTGCATCATCCTCAATTTCGAGACCTCGCCCGACCAGGCCGAAACGGTCGAGGAGATTCGCCAGGGGCTGCCGGCTATCGCCGAGGGCGCGCGCATCGCCAACGTCGACTCGGTGAGCGCGAAGGTGTCCGAAGAGCTGTTCGCGGGCGGCCTGATGGCGCTCGGCCTCGCGATGCTGCTGATGATGGCCTATATCTGGTTCCGGTTTGAATGGCAGTTCGGCGTCGGCGCCATGCTCGGCCTGCTGCACGACGTGATCCTGACGCTCGGCCTGTTCTCGATCTTCCGTTTCGAGTTCACGCTGACCATCGTCGCCGCGCTGCTGACGATCATCGGCTACGGCATCAACGACACCGTCGTCGTGTTCGACCGGCTGCGGGAAAACCTGCGCAAGTACAAGAAAATGCCGCTCGGCGAGCTGATCGATCTTTCCCTGAACGAAACGCTGTCGCGGACGATCATCACCGGCTGCACCGCCGTCTTCGCCCTGATCGGTTTGCTTTTCTTGGGCGGGGAGGCGCTTTCGGGCTTCGCCATCGCCATGCTTTTCGGCATTATCGTCGGCACTTATTCGTCGCTCTATGTCGCAGCGCCGGTGATTCTCCTGTGGGGCGTCAAGCGCAGCGGCGGCAAGGCGGACGAAGCGCGGGGAGCGCCGCAGACGGCGGGCTAGCTAGGACGGGGACGAACCCTGCTCCCCGCGAACGGCTGAGGGAGTAGGTCATGGCCTCGTTTTTGAGCAATCTGCGTTATGTGGCGTGGACCGCGCTGGCGGTCGGCGCGCTGTTTCTGATCTATTTCACCACCCTGTCGCCGACGCCGCTGGGCGACACCGTGTTCTGGCAGGCCGTCTGGCGCTGGACCCACGTGCTCGCCGGCGTGATGTGGATCGGCCATCTGTGGTATTTTAACTTCACCCAGATCCCGAACGCGCCGAAGATTCCGGAAGAGCACCGCGGCCCCTCGATCGGCAAGGTGATCGCGCCGGCGGCGCTGTTCTGGTTCCGCTGGGGCGCGATGTTCACGCTGATCACCGGCCTCCTGCTGGCCTGGAACCGCGGCTATCTGTTCGAAGCGCTGACTTTCGGCGCGCTCGACGATCCGAGCTTCGCCGTGCCGCGCACGATCTTCATCGGCATCGGCATGTGGCTCGCCATCGTCATGTGGTTCAACGTCTGGTTCATCATCTGGCCGAACCAGCAGAAGGCGCTGAACATCGACAACAAGCATCCCGATCTCGACGCGGCCGCCAAAGCAGCCGCCGCCAAGACGGCGATGCTGCTCTCGCGCGTCAACACGTTCCTGTCGGTGCCGATGCTCGTGGCGATGACCGGCACGAGCACGCTGTTCGGCTGATCCGGCGGACGCCTTCGGCGACGCCCGCGCTGCACAGGCGCGGGCGTTCGCTTATGTAAGGGACGATGGAACAGGATCTCGACGCGCTCGTCCGCCGGGTCGACGAAGACCGCTGGCTCGCCAGCCGCTTCGCGCCCGAGGATGCGCGTCGCCGGCTCGTCGTTCTCTACGCGCTGAATTACGAGATCGCCCACGCCGTCGAAAGCGTGCGCACGCCGGCGCTCGGCGACATCCGCCTCGCCTGGTGGCGCGAAGCGCTGGGCGAGATTCATGAGGGCGGCCCTGCGCGCTCTCATCCCGTGCTCCAGCGCTACGCGCTGGCGCTGCAGCAGACCCCGTTTCCGCTTCATCGCGTCGAAGCCCTGATCGCGGCGCGGGCGCGCGATCTCGAGCCCGCGCCGTTCGCGAGCGCCGCCCAGCGCGAAGTGTACCTCGACGCCACCGCGGGCAACGTGATGCGCCTTGCCCTCGCCGCCTGCGGCGCAGACGCCGGCGCACACGAAGACCTGGTCCGCGAAGCCGCGCTCGCGTGGGGCGGCGCCGGCTTGCTGCGCGCCGAGCCCGCCTGGCGTGCGCGCGGCCGGCGCATGCTGGCGGCGGAAGGTGAGACGCTCATGGCGTTATCGGACCGCGCACGCGCCGCCCACAACGCGCTGCGCGCGATGGGAAAGCCGCCGGCGCACATCTTTCCCGCGCTCGGCTACGTCACGCTCGCGCCGGCCTATCTCAAGGCGCTGGAACGCGATCGCCGCGACGCGCCGCTGCTGATGCGCCAAGCCAAGCTGATCGCCGCCGCCGCAACGGGCCGCCTCTGACAGCCGCCGCACCGGACCGCCGGCTCCCCGTCATCCAGGGGCAAACGCACTGCCGCTCGCCCCTGGATCCTGGGCTCAATGCTTCGCATTGCCCCAGGACGACGAAGCTGGAAGTCGCCGCTTCATCCTGCACAAGGCTCGAAGCTGAAACGCCGTATGCCGGCTGGAAGCCGGCGATCCGAAGCTGGGCGGTTAGAGATTTATCTTGAAACGCTGGCGCTCCATAAGCGTCAGCGCCGTGCGTCGCGCGTCGCTTCGCGCAGCCGCTGCTCCAGCAGCTGGCGATTGTAGCCGGAGACCATCTCGCCATTGATCATGAACAGCGGCGTCGCCGGGTTGGCGGTGAGGTCGAGCGCGAAGCCGCGGTTCTGTTCGAGCAGCGCGATCACGTCCGGGTTGTTCATCGCCCGGCGCATGCGCGTCACGTCGACGCCCGCTTGGCGCGCCAGCGCGTCGATGCGTTCGGAGGTGAGATCGCCGCGCTCGCTCATCAGCGCCTGGTGAAACGCCCAGTAGCGGCCCTGCGGCATCGACGCGATCGCCGCCTGCGCGGCTTCCATGCTCTGCGGGCTGAGGATCGGCAGCTCCTTGAGCACGATGCGCACGTCGTTGCGGGTGCGGGCGATGTCGACCACCCAGTCCAGCGCCGCGTGGCAATAGGGGCAGCGATAGTCGAAGAACTCGACGATCACGATCGGCGCGTCCGCCGGCCCGATCGAGAAATCGCGCCGGTCGGAGATGATCCGCCGCCAGCGTTCGTTCTGCGTGCGCTCCTCCAGCGCGTCGATCGCCTCGCGCAGGACGTCGGGATTGTTGACCAGATATTCGCGCACGATGGCGCGGATTTCGGCCTGTTCCTGCGCATTGAAGCTCTGCGCCGCGGCGGGCGGCGCAAGCAGCATGAAGCAGAAGGCGAGAAGCAGGCGCGCCACGGCGGTCTCCCAGGCTGGAGCCGACGACATGGCCGCTTTCTTGCGCAGGAGCAAGCTCAGCCGCGCCGGCCGCCGCGTTCGGCCGCGCGGTCGCGCATCTCGTTGCCGGCGAACGTCACGATGTCGTTGGCGCGCTGGTAGGAGGGCGTGTTGCGCGGCAGGCTGCGGCGGGCGCGCTCGGCGAAGCTGAGCGCCGCGCCATAATCGCCGATGGCGAAGTTCTGTTCGGCCGAGGCGAGTTCGGCCAGGCCTTCTTCGCCGCGTAGCGCGCGCGCGGCGGCCAGTTCGCGCCAGGCGAAGGCGTTTTCCGGCTCGCGCGCCACCGCCGACTGCAGCAGCTCGATCGCCTCGTCGGTGCCGGCCCGCCCTTGCGCCGCCGTGAGCGCGCGCGCCAGGTTGATCTGCAGCAGCGGCTGGTTCGGCGCCAGTTCGAGCGAACGGCGGTGATACGGGACCGATTCCGCCGCCCGGCCGTTCTCGAACAGGATCTGGCCCATCAGCTCCTGGAAGTAGGGATTGTCCGGATCTTCCTGGAGCAGCACGTCGAGTTCGGCCCGCGCGCGCGGGAGATCGGAGACGCGGTAGTAGGCGATCGCCCGCGCATAGCGCGCCGGCTGCGAGGTGTCGCGCATTGGATAGCGCGCCAGCGTCTGGCCTTGCGTCTGGATGAAGCCCACCAGCTTGGCCTGCATGAAGCGGAAGCGGCGGACATAATCCTCCGAATCCGGCGTGTCGTAATAAGGGCTGGCCTGCACGCGCTGGCGCAGCGCTTCGACGCGATCGGACGAATAGGGGTGCGTCATCATCCACGGTGGGGCGCGGCGCACCATGAATTCGTACGGACGGATCTGGGTGTTGAAGAAGGTGATCAGGCCGCGGCCCGATTGGCCGGTGGCTTGGAGATATTGCGCGCCGGCCTGGTCGGCGGAGGATTCCTGCACTTGGGTGTGGCGGACGATGTCGCCCATCGCGAACGCCTGCGAACCGGAGATCAGCGCCGCGCCCGCGTCCGGCGCGCCCGCGGCGATGGCCAGCACGCCGAGCCCGATCGACAGCAGCATCGGCCCGATCGCGCGCTGGATGTCCTGCGACCGGCGCGCGCCGTGGCCGCCGGCGATGTGGCCGGTTTCGTGCGCCAGCACGCCGATCACCTCGTTCGGCGTGTCGGCCGCGAGGATGAGTCCCGTGTGCACGAAGATGTTCTGCCCGCCGGCGACGAACGCGTTCACCGACGGATCGTTGACGATGTAGAGATCGATGTCGCTCGGCTCCAGGCCCGCCGCTTCGAACAGCGGGTTGGTGTAGGCGCGCAGCGTGTCCTCGATCTCGGCGTCGCGGATCAATCCCTGCGCCGAGGTTGGCGTCGCCGCCATGATCAGCACGCCCAGCGCGATCGCGAGGGCCGCCAGTTGCCGGCTCAACGCGGTGATGAGAGACGCGGCCATCGTCCACTCCTTGGCGCCGCGGGCTTGCCCCGCCGCCCCGGTTGAAACGCCGGTTTGCGGCGGGAGCAAGGCCGCCCGTCTTAGCGGATGTTCATCCGCTTTACTTCTTCGCCCAGCGCGAGAGACGGGAGAAGAACTTGTCGCGCCGCTCCTGGTCCGGCTCGTAGGCGAGCGCGGGCTCTTCGCGCTCCGCCGGAGCGGGCGCTGCGGGCGCCGCCGCTTCGTCCTCCGAAACGGCCGCTTCCTCCGCCGCTTCCGCGACGGGTTCGGCGACGGTTTCCCGCGGCGCTTCCGGAGCCGCTTCCGCCGCCGGATGCAGGATGATGTCGGCGCTGGTTTCCTCGGCGTCCGTCTCGGCCTGCTCCGGCGCGTCCTCGACCGCCGAAGCGCGCACGCGTTCCGGACGCGGCGACAGGTGCTTCGGATCGGCGCTGACGAAGTCCAGCCATTCGCCGCCGTCGACCTCGTAGACGCGCCGGCTGCGCCCGCGGCCGCGGCGGCGCCGGCGGCTGGCGCGTGCGCCGCGCTCTTCGCGCGCGACCACCGCCGGCGCTTCGGCTTCTTCTTTCTCTTCCGCCTCGTCGGCCTCGCCTTCGCCCTTGCGCCGGCGCCCGCCGCGTCGGCCGCGACGGCGCCGGCCGCGCCGTTCGCCCTCGCTTTCGGTGGGTGCGGCGGCGTCTTCGGCCTCGGCCTCGACGTCTTCTTCCTCGACGCCGTCTTCGGTGGCTTCGGCGTCTTCGGCTTCGGCCTCGATCTCGACCGCGCGCTTGCCGCGGCGGCTCGGAGCTTCGGCCTCGTCCTCGCGCTCGTCCTCGAACGTGTCGGCGCCGACATTGATCTCGAAGTCGCTGGAGCTCATCTCGCTCGCCGCCGCGATGCGCACGCGGACGTGGCGCAACTCTTCGATCGTCGCCAGCGCGTCGCGCTTTTCGTTGAGCAGATAGAGCGCGACCTCGGCGGCCGTGCGCGCCTCGATCGTATGGTGCTTCTGCTTGACGGCCGCTTCGTCGAGCGCGCGCAGCAGCGCCAGCGCGGCGGATTCCACCGAACGGACGCGGCCGGTGCCCTGACAGTGTTCGCAGATGTGGCTGGTGCCTTCGAGCACGCCGGTGCGGCGGCGCTGGCGCGACAATTCCAACAAGCCGAAGCCGCTGATCTTGCCCATCTGCACGCGGGCGCGGTCATAGCGGAGGTTTTCCTTCATCCGCTTCTCGACCGCGCGATCGTTCTTCTGCTCCTCCATGTCGATGAAATCGATCACGATGAGGCCGGCGAGATCGCGCAGGCGCATCTGCCGCGCCGCTTCGTCGGCGGCTTCGCAATTGGTCTTGAACGCGGTCTGCTCGATGTTGCGCTCGCGCGTGGCGCGCCCGGAGTTCACGTCGATCGCCACCAGCGCTTCGGTCTGGTTGATGACGATATAGCCGCCGCTCTTGAGGTGAACGACGGGCGAGTAGATCGACTCCAGCTGCTTTTCGACGCCCGTCTTGGTGAAGATCGGCGCGGCGTCCTTCCAGAGCTGCACGCGCTTGGCGTGGCTCGGCATCAGCATGCGCACGAAGTCCTTGGCTTCCTTGTACGCCGCTTCGCCCTCGACATGGATTTCGTCCACGTCCTTGTCGTAGAGATCGCGGATCGCGCGCTTCACCAGCGAGCTTTCCTCGTAGATCAGCGCCGGGGCTACGCTCTTCAGCGTGTCGTCGCGGATGGTCTCCCAGGCGCGCGAGAGATATTCGTAGTCGCGCTTGATCTCGGTCTTGGTGCGCTTGGCGCCGGCGGTGCGGATGATGAGGCCCTGGCCCTGCGGCACGTCGAGATCGGTGGCGATCTTCTTCAGCCGCTTCCGGTCCGTCGCCTGCGTGATCTTGCGCGAGATGCCGCCGCCGCGGCCGGTGTTCGGCATCAGCACGCAATAGCGCCCGGCGAGCGAGAGGTAGGTGGTGAGCGCCGCGCCCTTGTTGCCGCGCTCTTCCTTGACCACCTGCACCAGCATGATCTGGCGGCGGCGGATCACTTCCTGGATCTTGTAGCGGCGGGTCAGGATGCGGCGGCGGCGCTCGTCGCGCGCTTCTTCGTCCTCTTCCTCGCCTTCGCTTTCGGCGTCGGCGGCGGCGAGTTCGGCTTTGATCGCTTCCTGATCCGCGTGCGGGATCGCGTAATAGTCGGGGTGGATTTCCGAGAACGCGAGGAAGCCGTGGCGGTTGCCGCCATACTCGATGAAGGCCGCCTGCAGCGACGGCTCAACGCGCGTCACCTTGGCGAGATAGATATTGCCTCTGAGTTGTTTTTTGCTGGCTACCTCGAAATCGAAATCTTCAACGCGGTTTCCGTCGAGCACCGCGACCCGGGTCTCTTCCGGGTGTGCGGCGTCGATCAGCATTTTCTTGGCCATCGAATAGGGCTCCGTGCGCGTCGCGCGCTTCCGGGCGTCCGGCGCGGGCCGGGGCGGAAGCGGCGGGGCGACGCAAAGTCGTTAGGTACGATCCTGCGCGAGCGCGGGCCGGGGCCTTGGAGGCTTCGGCGCGGAGTTCGATCGCGGTGCGGATCATAGGTTGCTCCAGTTTCCGCAGCCTGGGGCAGGCGGCGCTTACGCTCCGGGCGGCGGAGGGGCCTTCAGCGCCGGGGCGGGCGCAAAGACATGCGCGCCGCAGGGCTGGTTCGCCGATCCGCGTGGCGGGAGCGCGCCGGGCGCCGGGGAAGGCTTCCCCGTAAGGCGCGCGCGGCGATGGGCGGCACCATGCATGATTTGGAATGGCAAAGGAAGCGCCTTGTCCGGCGCGGGCTGGATGATCCGGTTACCGGGACGGTTGCGCCTGCGCCCGCGCGCGTTCCTCGGCGGCCACCGCTGCTTCGCCGTACCGTTCCGCCGCCCGCGCCAGCCGCTGGCGGTCGCCGACCGGGGCCGCGAGCACGCTGTTGAGCAGGTCCGCGGGCGCGTAGACGCCGAGTTCGCCGCGCCACGCGCGGCGGTAATCGTCGAGCAGCAGGCCGTAGGCCGGCCCGGTCGCATACGCATAGGAGCGGGCGAGCGCCGGGTGGCCGTCGTACCGGTCGAGCGTGCGGGCGGCGAAGATTTCGGGCTGATCGGATGCGCCCAGCCGCACCCCGGTATAGGCGGCGAGGCCCTCGTTGCGGTCGAGCGCGGCCTCCTGCGCGAAGGCGCCGGCCATCTCCTGCAGCCGCGCCCCGCGCAGCACCAGCGCGTCCTGCGCCGCGTTGCGCCGGGCCTGGCCGCGCGAGCGCAGCGCCGTCGCCAGGGCGCGCATCTCCAGCCGCATCAGCGTCCGGCCGCGCTCCGTTTCCAGGTGCGCCGCGTCGGTGGGCTGCGCCGCAAGGCCCAGCTGCGGCTGCACCCGGCGCCAGGCCTCGCGCGCCAGCAGCACCCGGCGCTCGGCCGCGTCGTCGGGCAGGGGCGCAACCGCCATGATCCAGCGCACCCCGGCCCATTCGACCGCGCCGTTTGCGATCGGCGCATCCGGCTCCATGACGCCGCTCCAGCCCTCGCCGGAGCGGACCAGCCGTCCTTCCGGATCCTGGTCGCTGGCCCAGACCTGCCGGGTCGCGGGATCGGCCACGATCAGCGGCCCGCAGAGCGAAACGCCCCAGAGCCGGCCGCGGTCGTCGGTGCAGAGCTGGCGCAGCTCGCGCGCGGCGGCAGGCGCCAGCGCAAGCTCTTGCGCCGCCGCCGGTGCGGCCGCGGCCAGACCCAGCAGCAAGCTCGCCAACGCTCCCCGCATGTCGCTAGGTGAGCCCATATTCGCCGGCGCCACAAGCGCAGCGCGACCAGCGGCCTGTCGAGGGCGTTCCGGCCAGCTGTAGTTAGCGCTCCGTTCACCTTCCTTTTCAACGTGATAGCAAGCCGCATCGACTACTTTCCCGCGGTTCATGATTAGTCGTCGCTCTCTCCTGTTCGCTGGCGCGACCGCCCTCGGCGGGGCCGCGCTGAGCGGCCGCGCCTGGGCCGATGCGCCCGCTGCGGTGCGCGGCGTGCTGGTGCAGGAAGCCGGCGCGGCCGCGCGCGTGACGGTCGCGCTCGAACGCCAGGTGCAGGCTAGGACATTTTTCCTAGAGAGCCCGCATCGTTTCGTCATCGATCTCGCCAACACGCGCCTCGCGTTGCCGCAAGGCGCCAGCGGCGAGGGGCCGGGGGCGGGCTTCATCCGCCGTTACCGCTATGCGCCGCAGGCCGACGGCGCCGCGCGGCTGGTGCTCGATCTCGAGGCGCCGGCCGAGCTGCTGCGCCAGGAGGTCGGCGGGCGGCGTTCGCCGGACCTCAGTTTCGACCTCGCCCCGACCGTCCCGTTCGCGCCGGCCCAGCCGCGCGAGGGCGCCCGCACCGGGCGGCGCACCATCGTCGTCGACGCCGGCCATGGCGGGCGCGACCCCGGCGCGGTCGGCGTCACCGGCGTGCGCGAGAAGGACGTCGTGCTCGATGCGGCGCTGCACCTGCGCCAGGCGCTGGAAAGCCGCGGCCGGTATCGCGTCGCGCTGACCCGCGACGCCGACCGCTACGTTCCGCTCGAAGACCGCGTGCGCTTCGCCCGCGCCCAGCACGCCGATCTGTTCATCTCCATTCACGCCGACGCCAACGCCAATACGGCAGCGCAAGGCGCCTCGGTCTACACGCTCTCCGAGCGCGGCCAGGCGCGGGCGCAGAACATGGCCCAGAACTGGGACATCGATTTCGGCGACGCCCCGCGCGCCGGCGGCGTGCAGGACATCCTGCTTGACCTCTATCAGCGCGAGACCACCAACCGGTCAGCCCAGTTTGCGCAGGTCGTCATCCCCAGGCTCGGCCAGGTCGCGCCGCTCTTGCGCAACACGCACCGCAATGCCGGCTTGTACGTGCTGCTGGCGCCGGACGTGCCCGCGGTGCTGATCGAGACGGGGTTCCTGAGCAATGCGACCGACGAACGCCGGCTGGCCGATCCGCGCGCCCGCCAGGCGATGGCGGAAGCCATGGCCCAGGCGGTGGACGCCTACTTCGCGGCGCCGCAGCTGATGGCCGCGCGCGCCTAAAAAGGGCGCGAATCTTAAGCTATCTGCGCTACCGTACCGATTGCCGTAAGGCCTTAATCGCGCCCCATTGGCGCGCGAGGCCGAGCGGCTCGAACCGAGCGCGCGAGAAGCGGGGCGCAATTTGCGGAACAATTCCTACCGGGCCGAAGATCGTTGGGACGACGACGATTACGAGTATGACGATCGCGGCGGCCGCCGCGGCGTCGGCTTCGGCGGCGGCGGCCCGCTGTGGCGCAAGCTGCTGCTTGGCGTCGGCGTTCTGATCGTCGTCGGCTTCCTCGCCGTGGTCGGCTTCATCGTCGCCGCGCTGCAGGGTCTGCCGAGCCTCAGCGATCTGCAGGATTACCAGCCGCCCGTTTCGAGCCGCGTGCACGCCGGCGACGGCGCGCTCGTCGCCGAGTTCGCCGAAGAGCAGCGCGTGTTCGTGCCGATCGAGCAGATTCCCGATCACGTGAAGAACGCCTTCATCGCCGTCGAGGACGCGCGTTTCTTCGAGCACTCGGGCCTCGACTATCAGGGCCTGGCGCGCGCGGTGCTGCGCATTCCGCTCGACGTCATACGGGGCCGGCGCATCCAGGGCGCCTCGACCATCACCCAGCAGGTCGCCGGCAACATGCTCACGGGCCGCGCGTCCTCGTGCGACGGCATGTTTTGCGCGATCTGGACCAAGCTGCGCGAAGGCCTGGTGGCGCAGCGCATCGAGCGCGTGCTCGACAAGGAGCGCATCCTCGAACTCTATCTGAACGAGATTTATCTCGGCAACCGCGCCTATGGCGTCGCCGCTGCCTCGCTCAACTATTTCGACAAGCCGCTCTCCGAACTCACCGTCTCGGAAGCGGCCTATCTCGCCATCCTGCCCAAAGGCCCGGCCAATTATCAGCTGCCGCGCCACCGCGAGCGCGCGATCGACCGGCGCAACTACGCCATCGGCCGGATGCTCGAACGCGGCTACATCACCGAGGCGCAGGCCGCCGAGGCGCGCGCCGCCGATCTGACCACCACCAACCGTCTCTCCGGCGACCAGTTCGTGGCCGCGTCGCACTTCGTCGAGGAAATCCGCCGTCAGGTGCAGAACCAGTACGGCGCCGACGCGCTGCTGCGCGGGGGCCTCTCGATCCGCTCCACGCTCGACACGCGCCTCCAGCTCGCTGCGGCGCGCGCGTTGCGCCAGGGCCTGGAAGAGTACGACCGCCGCCGCGCCTGGCGCGGCCCGCTCGGCGCGGGCGATCCCGCGGGCGACGTGCCGGCGCAGCTGCGCGAGACGCGCCGCCCGCCGGCCTTGTCGAACTGGGTGCGGGCGATGGTCACGCGCGTCGCCGGCGGCGCGATCACGCTGACCGACGAGAACGGCGAAACCGGCCGGCTCAGCAACGACGACGCGCAATGGGCCGCGCAGGCCGCGCGCCGCAACCGCGAACTCGCCCTTGCGAGCGGCGCCGTCGTCTATGCGCTGCGCACCTCCAACGGCGGCTATCGCCTCAAGCAGATTCCGGAAATCCAGGGCGCGCTGGTGGCGATGGACCCGCACACCGGGCGCGTGCTGGCGATGGTCGGCGGCTACTCGCTCGAACAAAGCACGGGCCTGAACCGCGCCACGCAGGCGCTGCGCCAGCCGGGCTCGTCGTTCAAGCCGATCGTCTACGCCTCGGCGCTCGATTACGGACTGACGCCGGCGACGCTGATCGACGACGGCCCGCTCGCGATCGAAGCCGGCGACGGCACCAACTGGTCGCCGGAAAACTACACGCGCGAATTCTACGGCCCGACCACGCTGCGCCGCGGCCTCGAACTGTCGCGCAACGCCATGACCGCGCGCATCGCCTACGAGATGGGGCCGGAGCGCGTGCTCGAATACGGCCGCCGTCTCGGCGTTTACGACGAGCGCACGCGGCCCGTGTTCTCGCTCGCGCTCGGCGCCGGCGAAACCACGGTGCTGCGCATGACCACGGCTTACGGCATGTTCGTCAATGGCGGCCGCTGGATCCAGCCTGTCGTCATCGACCGCATCCAGGACCGCACCGGGCGCTCCGTGTTCCGCCGCGACCAGCGCGAGTGCCCGAACTGCAACGCCGAATGGCGCAGCGGCATGCGCGCGCCGACGCTGCCCGACACCCGCCAGCAGGTGATCGACCCGGTCACCGCCTATCAGATCGTGTCGATGGCCGAAGGCGTCGTGCTGCGCGGCACCGCGACCAGCGTCGCCGCGCTGGGCTATCCGCTCGCCGGCAAGACCGGCACCACCAACGACTACAAGGACGCCTGGTTCATCGGCTTCTCGCCGGACCTCGTCGTCGGCATCTGGGCCGGCTTCGACACGCCGCGCGACATGGGCGAAGGCGAGACCGGCGGGCGCATCGCCGCGCCGATCTTCCGCGACTTCATGCGCGTGGCGCTCGAAGACACCCAGCCGATGCCGTTCCGGATTCCGGCCGGCGTGCGCCTGGTGCGCATCGACTCCATGACCGGCGGCCTGCCGACGGCGGCGACCGCGACCACGATCCTCGAAGCGTTCCGCCCCGGCACCGAGCCGACGGCGGCGGCGTCGTCCTCGCCGTTCATCTTCGGCGGCACCGATCCGATCGATCCGCGCGTGCTCTCCGACATCACCGGCGTGTCGAGCGACGGCCCCCTGCAGCCCCGGCGGCCGCAGCAACAGGAAGCCGAAGACCTCGGCGGCCTCTATTAGCGCGAAACGCAGCGCCCATGGACCGCCGGCGTCCCGCCGGCCTGCAACGTTTCCACGTCTCGCCCGCGTCCGATATTCAGCACGACGCTCTGCGCATGCCGGCGGGACGCCGGCGGTCCATAGGGGTCGGACCGCTGCTTTATCTGTTGAGCCGTTGGCGCCCGAGGCGGGCTTCGCCTATCTAGTGCTCGACTCATCTTCTCAGGGACCAGAACCGACCATGCGCGCCGACATCGCCGCTCTCGCCGAACAGATCGAATCCGCCGTCGCCCTGCTGCGGAGGCGTCTTTGACTGGGATCGCGCCCAGGTCCGGTTCGACGAACTGACCGCGCTCTCCGAGCGCCCGGATTTCTGGAACGATCCGGAGAAAGCCCAGAAGCTCATGCGTGAGCGCAACAAGCTCGAAGCGGGGATGAACGCCATCGTCTCGCTCGAGCGCGACCTGCGCGACTCGCTCGAACTGGCCGAGATGGCCGAGGCCGAGGGCGACGAAAGCCTCGTCGACGAAGCGCACGAAGCGCTGAAGCAGGCGCAGGCGCGCGCCGCCCAGGCCGAACTGGAAGCGCTGCTCTCCGGCGAGGCCGACGGCAACGACGCCTATGTCGAGTTCAACTCCGGCGCCGGCGGCACAGAGAGCCAGGATTGGACCGAAATGCTCTTGCGCATGTATTCGCGCTGGGCCCAGTCGCGCGGCTTCAAGGTGGACCTGCTGGAAGAGCAGGCGGGCGACACCGCCGGCGTCAAGTCCGCGACCATCCTGGTGCAGGGCGAGAACGCCTATGGCTGGCTGAAGACCGAAGCGGGCGTGCATCGCCTGGTGCGCATCAGCCCCTACGATTCCAACGCGCGCCGGCACACCTCGTTCGCGAGCGTGTGGGTCTATCCGAAGATCGACGAGAACATCGAGGTCGATATCCTCGACAAGGACGTGCGCACCGACACCTACCGCGCCTCCGGCGCCGGCGGCCAGCACGTCAACAAGACGGACTCGGCCGTGCGCCTCACCCACATCCCGACCGGCATCGTCGTCGCCTGCCAGGCCGAGCGTTCGCAGCACAAGAACCGCGCCGCCGCTTGGGACATGCTGCGCGCGCGGCTCTACGAACTCGAACTGCAGAAGCGCGAGGCGGCGGCGCAGCAGCTGGAGGATTCAAAGACCGAGATCGGCTGGGGCCGTCAGATCCGCTCCTACGTGCTGCAGCCCTATCAGATGGTCAAGGACCTGCGCACCGGCGTCGAGACCTCGGACACCCAGGGCGTGCTCGACGGCGATCTCGACCAGTTCATGGCCGCCTCGCTCGCCGCGCGCGTGCACGGCGCCGCCGACAAGCAGATCGCGGATATCGACTGAGGCGCGCAGGCTCCGCTTCGGAGCGCCGGCGTTCCTCCATGCTCCCCGGACGCAGCCCCGGCGACTTAAGAGTTGAAGCGCGGCGCCTTTGCCCCTGGGTCCCGGCTCTTCGCTTCGCTGCGGCCGGGAAGCGGGGGGGGCGCACGCGGTGCGAAGCTGAAACGCTGCGTGCCGGACGCCGGCGGTCCAAAGGAAAAGGCCCGGCTTTCCGCCGGGCCTTTGAGTTTGTAGTCCAACCCGAAACTAAAAATCAGCTCGACGTGCCCGTCACGATGACGCCCGACACCAAGCGGTCGTCGCTGCTGGCTTCGCCGAAGCCGCTGAAGGCGCCGCCGCTCGCGGCCGGCCGCTCTTGCGGCGCCACGATCTGCGGCGAAGCCGGCGCGCCCGAACCCGATTGCGACAGCGGATCCTGCAGGTAGCGGCACTGGCCTTCGAACACCGCGCCCATCTCGACCGAAAGCGATTGGTGGACGATGTCGCCCAGCACGTGCGCGTTGCGCGCCAGCATGACCTTGCGCGCGCGCACCGAACCTTCGACGCGGCCGTGCACCGTCACGCTCTCGGAGACGATGTCGCCCTTCACCATGCCGGTGTCGCCGACCGTTAGCGAGCCGCCGCGGACATTGCCTTCGATTTCGCCGTCGACCTGGAGTTCGGCGCCGTCGGCGTCGATCGTCCCGGTGATCTTCACACCATTGGCGATAATGGAAGCAATACCAGCGCGGCCGGAAGCGGGGCGGCGGGGCTGAATCGGATCAGGGAGAGCCGGCATGGTCGTGTCCGTCTGTCTACCCTTGTTCGTGAACATGCCGTCCTGCCCTCAGAAAATTAACCGGATCAACCGCCCGCCCCCGGAACCAGACCTCGTAATGCAAATGCGTTGCGGTGCTCCGGCCGGTCGACCCCATCGAGCCGACACGCTGGCCGATGGCGACGCGCTCGCCGGTGCGAACCTGGATATCGCGCAAATGTGCGTACCGAGTCTTAAACCCGTGGCCGTGGTCGATCTCGACCGTATAGCCATAGCCGGAGCGCGTGCCAGCGTAGACAACAGTTCCCGGCGAGGTCGCCACCACCGGCGCCCGCTCGAACGCGGCGAGGTCGAGGCCGGAGTGGAAGGCCGGACGGCCGGTGAAGGGATCGACCCGGCCGCCATAGCCTGAGGTCTCGCGGTAATCGACGGCGACCGGAGGGGCCAGCGGCGTCGCGTTGGCGACGTCGCTCAGGCGGCGGGCCTCGGTAACGCGGGCGGCCACCTGGGCGACGCGCTCGGCGAAGGCGGGGTTGAGGCCGCTGTCGCGCAGGTAGGCGACGAAGTCCTGCGGCACCAGCGGGCCGCCGACTTCCTCTTCGCCGCCGGTGAGCGACGTCATGCTGACGCCGGTCAGGCGTAGTACGCCGCGGACGGTCTCGCTTTGCTCGACGACGGAGTCTTCAAGCTCCGAGAGCGTGCGCTCCTGGTCGGATTCAAGCCGCTCGGTGCGGGCGCGGAAGCCGACGGTCTGAACCTGATAGGGCTCTGCGGTCACAGCGCGCGACTGACGCGGCTCGGCCTCGTCGATCGAGGCGGCCATGATGATGCGGGCGCCGTCGCGCTCGATTGGGCGGGTGGCGGCGAGCTGCACGCCGTTGCCGCCGGCGTATTCCAGCAGCGAGCGCAGCACTTCGTGGCGGCTCTCGAAATCCTGGGTGGCGCGGTCGAACTGGCGGGTGCGTTCTTCGAGCAGGGCTTGCGCGGCGGCCGCCTGGGCGCGGCTTTCGTTCAGCCAGCGGTCGTACTTGGCGCGTTCGCGTTCGACTTCGGCGTTGGAGGCGGTGGCTTGCGGGCCTTCGAGCAGCGTGTTGGCGGTGGCGTACACGCACCAGCCGGCGAGGCCTACGGCGGACAGCGCCAGCAGCGCCTGTTTGCCCGGAGAAAGAGAGACGTAGCGAACGGTCCCGCCGCTGCGGTGATAAATCTGACGCTCAGGAAAGGCGCGATCAAAGAATGCTCGCGCTCGCGATCCGAACTGGCTCATGGTCCGCCACCGCCCATTAACCGAAACAAAAAATTACGCTGGCCCCGCCAAAATTGATCCAACCTGAAACGCTCTCGAATTGCAACAGGCCGACTGCTCCGTTTACGAGAATTTCAGCTTCTCTCAACGGCTTTCTGCGAAAGCTGCGCCACCGGCGTTAACCAAGCACGCCATGAGTCCGGCGTTAAAGCGACTGAACTGCAGCTAATACTTCCTCCACGTGGCCGGGCACGCGGACTTTGCGCCAGACCCTGGCGATCCTGCCTTTGGCGTCGATCAGGAAGGTGGCGCGCTCGACGCCCATATAGCTGCGGCCGTAGAGCTTCTTCTCGCCCCACACGCCATACGCCTCACAGGCTAGTCCGTCCTCATCTGCAGCCAATGTCACATTGAGGCCGTGCTTGGCGGCGAACTTCTCGTGCCGCGCTGCGGAATCGCGGGAAACGCCGATGACGGCAGCCTTGGCGGCGGCGAATTGTTTCGCCTTTTCAGTGAAGTTTAGTGCTTCCTGGGTACAACCCGGTGTGTCGTCTTTCGGATAAAAATAAAGCACGGCGGGCTTGCCCTTGAGGCTCGCCAGGCTGACGCGCCCGCCCCCGGCCGTCGGCAGATCGAACGGGGGCGCGGGGTCGCCAGGTTTGAGCTCTTTCGCCATTGCCGGCCTCCGGGTCTCACAAGATTTTGCAGCTGCGAACCGCGTTGCGGCTGGGCTGACGCTTTGCCTCAGTCCGAGTCCTCGCGCTAGAGATCGCAGCGGGGCGGCGGAGACGTGCGGATGATACGCCGCTCGACGCTCATTGCTGTCGAGATTTTGCTTGGCCTGGTCGCGGCGCTCGCGATCGGAGTCGGCGTCGCGTGGTGGCGGCTGTCGCAAGGCCCGATCGAGCTGGGCTTTCTGCGACAGCAGATGCAGGCCGAGCTGAGCGCCGCGCGCGGCGGCCGCCCGGTGGGGCTCGAGCGGGTGGAGCTGGCCTGGACCGAACGCAACGCGCTCGAACTCAAGGCCGTCAACGTCACCGTCGAGGACGGGCGCGGCGGCGTGCTCTCGCGCGCCGACGAAGCGCGGATCGAACTGGCGGTGCTGCCGCTGGCGATCGGACGCATCCAGCTGGTGCGCGCCGAGTTCGTCGGCGGCGAGATGACGCTGACGCACAAGCTCGACGGCGCGATGCACATCGCGTTCGGGCCGGAAGGCTCGCCGCCCGACATCATCGTGCCGCCGTCGCGGATCAACGAAACGCTCGAACAGAAAGTGGCGCGCTGGCTCGACGGCATGGAGTCGGCGTTCCGCCCGGTGGGGCCCGGCGGCGATCTGCGCGAACTCAGCGTGCGCGGCGCGCGCCTTGCGGTGATCGACGAGCGCGGCGGCGGACGCTGGACCGCGCAGGGCGCGAACCTGCAGCTCTCGCGCCAGCGCGATGCGCTCGCGCTGTTCGCCGAAGCGCGGCTCGAAGGCGCCGAGGGATTGGCGCCGGCGAGCCTGCGCATCACCACCGACACGCAGTTCCGCAGCGCCATGGTCGAGTTCGGCGCCGCCGACGTGCGCCCGCGCGCGCTGTTCTCGGCGGCGGCGCTGGGGCCGTTCGCGGGGCTCGACGCGCCGTTCACGGCGACGGTGTCGATCGGTCTCGACCGCGAGATCGGCGTGAACCGGTTCGAGGGCGAAGCGGTGCTCGGGCGCGGCGTGGCGGATGCGGCGGGCCAGCGCTTCAGCCTCGACGGCGGGCGCCTGCGCGGGCGCTACGACATCCAGAGCGACGAGCTGATCATCGACGAGATCCAGCTCGCCGGCGCGACGACGCGGATCGGCGGCGAGATCCGCATGAGCAACGTGTCGGCGGTCATGCGTCCCGACGCGCGCACGCCGGCGCCGTTCACGGTGTCGCTGCCGTCGCTGACGGTGGACGTGCCGGGGACGCTGTCGCAGCCGGCGGCGTTCACCAACGTGGAGGTGACGGGCGCGGTGAACGCGGCCGAGCGCACGGTGCGGTTCGCGCGCATCCACGCCCAGACCGGCGACGGCGCGCTGGAGGCGAGCGGGCGCATCTACTGGGCCGAGGCCGGCGCCGATCGGCGCCTGCGTCCGGGCATCGAGGTGAACGGCCAGCTCGACGGCGGCGTCGATGCGCGCGCGGTGATCGCGATGTGGCCGATCGGGCTGGGCGAAGGCGCGCGCGCCTATCTGGCGCGGTCGCTGACCGGCGGGCGCGTGAGCGACGCGACGGTGCGGATCGACATTCGCCCTGCCGACATCGCCGCGGGCCAGTTGCGCGACGAGGCGATGGACATCCGCTTCAACGTCGCCGACGCCTCGATGCAATTCGTGTCGACCATGTCGCCGGTGACCGGCGCGCGCGGCTCGGCGGTGCTGCGCGGCAACCGCTTCGACATGACCGTCGCGGAAGCGCGCTTCCACAACATGGCGGTGACGAACGGGCGGGTGGAGCTGCCGCGGCTGAAGCCGAAGGGCGCGATGGCGACGATCTCGGCCCGCGTCGAGGGCGACGCGCGCAGCATCATCGAAGTGCTGGGGCAGGCGCCGATCAGCCTCGGCGAGCGGTTGCCGATCAGCGCCGCGAGCGCGAGCGGGCGCGGCGCTGTCAATCTGCGCATCCAGCGGCCGATGCTGAGCGAGGCGCCGTTCGAGCTGTGGCGCTTCAGCGTCGACGGTTCGATCCGCGACTTCGCCGGCGCGATGACGACGCGGCGGGTCGCTCTAAGCCAGGGCAATCTGCAGGTGCGCGGCGACCAGCGCGCCATCACCGTGAGCGGCCCGATCCGCGCCGGCGCCTCGGCGATCGATGAGGTGCGCTGGACCGAATATATCGGCCGGCGCGGGCGCGCCTCGTCCGAATACGTGATCGCCGGCGATTTCGACGCCGACGATCTGGAGCGGCTGGGCTATCCGGTGGCGCGCTATGCGCAGGGGCGCATCGGCGTGACCGTGAGCGGCGAAGGCCGCGGCTTCGACGTCGACAACGCACGGATCGATCTCGATCTGACGCGCGCGGCGGTCGAGGCGCCGTGGCGGTTCTGGACCAAGCGCGCTGGGCAGGCGGCGTCGGCGCGGTTCACGGTCGAGCGCCAGCGCGACGGCGGCCTCGCCTTCATCAATATCGACGCGCGCGGCGCGGGGCTCAACACGCAAGGCCGGGTGCGGCTCGCGCGCGACAACCGGATCGCGGACGTGGAGCTGACGCGGCTCGGCGTCGAGGGCCGCTCGGACGCGCGGGTGACGGCGACGCGGGCGAGCGACGGCGGGCTCGACGTCGCGGTGCGCGGCGCGCTGTTCGACGCGGCGCCGTTCATGGGCGGCGGCGAGGACGCGCCGGGCGAGGCGCGCTCCGCGAACGCTTCGCCGCCGGCGGCGACGCGCGCGAGCGTGATCGTAGATCGCCTGAAGCTGCGCGGCGATGCGACCTTGAGCGAGGCGCGCGTGCAGGCGGCGACCGCGCGCGGGGCGCTGGCGATGCTGACGGCGGAAGGACGCACGCCGAACGGGCGCGCGTTCTCGCTGGGCCTCGGGCCGCGTCCGAGCGATCCGCAGGGCCATATCCGCCTGCGGTCGGACGATGCGGGCTTCGCGGTCGCGGCGCTGACGGGCGCGAACAACATTATCGGCGGCACGGCGGAAGCGGACGGCGAGTGGCGCGCGGGGCCGCCGAGCCAGGCGCGCTTCGACGTGCGGCTGCGCGATTTCTCGGTCGTGCGCCTGCCGGCGATGGCGCGGCTGCTGTCCTCGGCGGGTTCGCTGACGGGCCTGGTCGAGATGCTGAACGGCGACGGCATCAGCTTCGCCGCGCTCGATGCGCGGATGGCGTATGCGAACGACCGGGTGACCTTCACCGAAGGCCGCATGGCCGGGCCGTCGATGGGGCTCACCGGATCGGGCGCCTACAACATCGCCGGCGACGATCTCGACATCGACGGCGTGGTGGCGCCCTCGCCGCTGCTCAATCTGTCGATGCTGGGCGAGGTGCCGCTGATCGGCGACCTCCTGGTGTCGCGCCGCGGCGAAGGCGTGTTCGGCATGACCTACACGATCAACGGCCCGGCCGGGCAGCCGCGCGTGGGCGTGAACCCGGTGTCGGCGCTGACGCCCGGCATTCTGCGGCGCATCTTCGAGCCGGTGCGCGAGAGCGGCGCGCATGCGCTGCCGCCCTTGCCGGAGGAGGCGCCGCCGGGCGAGCGCCCAGCGCCGACGGCGCCGCAGCCGGGGGCTGAGGCGTCGTCTGCGGATACGCAGGAGACGGCGGCGCTGGCGCCGGCGAACTGATCAGCTTGTGTCGGAATTGAAGGCGAGCGCGTCGGCCCAGAGGCAACGGTCGGCGGTCGCTTGCGCATCGGCGTCGGCATAGGGCGAACGCGGCCAGCGGGCGACAGCGAGCCGCAGCACAAGGCGCGGCGCCGTGCGCAGTTTGCGCGCAAGCCGGCGCGCGGCGACGAGCGGCTTGGCCAGCACGCGCTCGAGCGCGGCGATGCGCCCGGCGATGCGCTGCGGCTCGGGCGCGCGCATGAAGCGCACCATGTTGAGGCGGTCGGCCTGCGCCTCGCGGAAGCGCTCGCGGTAGATGTCGCGCACCAAAAGCGGGGGCCCGAGCCGGCGGATGCGCGCGGGATGCGGTTTCCGGCGCGGCCACAGGCGGAAGCGGGCGTTGCGTTCGCGCGGCTGCGGATAGGGCGCTTGCGGCGCCGGCCCATAGTGCACGAGCGGCGGGCGCTTGGCTTGCTGCGGGCGCGGCGGCTCGGGCGTGCGCGCGAGCCGCATCGCCTGCAGCAGCACGATCTTGCGCACCATCGCTTCGAGCGGCCGCAGCCAGGCGCGCATCTGCGCGAGCGCGTCCGGATCGAGATGGCGCTGCCGGGCGATCGTCTGCGCCTCGCCGACGGCGGCGCGCAGGCGCTCGAAGAAAGCGCGCGCGGCTTGCCAGAGGCTGGCGATGGGATCGGGTGCTGTGATGGCGTGCATGGACGCAAGTATGCGCCCGGCGCGGAGGGGGGCGGATAGATTTTTGATCTATCCTCGTGCTTGTTGCGCCGCCGCCCCGTGCTCCCCCGGGGAGGACGGACGGTGCGCTGGATGGCGCGTGCTGTCTTCTTCGCGCGGAGAAACACGCTTCCCGGCCGCAGCGCAGCGGAGAGCCGGGACCCAGGAGCAAACGCAGCGCGCTTCACCCCCTGGGCCCCGGATCGCACCCCGGCCTTCGCCGGGGCTGCGTCCGGGGAGCGGGGGAACATGCAACGCAAAGCCGTCTCTTCGCGCGGAAAGCATCCACGCTTCCCGGCCGCAGCGAAGCGGAGAGCCGGGATCCAGGGGCGAACGTGAGCGTGCTTCAACCCCTTTAAAGTATCGCGCGCCAAATTTGGCGCAGATTGCTGGGCTCGCGGCGTTTCGGTTTCCAGCCGTTTGCAGGATGAAATGAAACACAGGCGCCGGCGGTTCATAGCGACGAGGCGCCCGATATCCAGCGCGGCGCTTTAGGCCCGGCTCGGGCTGCGTCCCGGGCAGGCTATTCCAGCCGGAGCAGGGCGTGTTTTTTCTTGCCGAAGGAGAGCTTGATGGCGCCGTCGATGACGTCGGCGTCGGTGAGCGTTGCTGTTTCTTCGGCGACGGGCTTGTCGTTCACGCTTACGGCTTTCGAGGCGATGGCGCGCTTGCCTTCGCCGTTCGACGCCACCAGCTTGGTCAGCGCGAGTGCGTTGGCGACGCGCAGGCCTTGCGCGAACGCGGCGCGGGAGACGGCGACGGTGGGCAAGTCCTCGCTGCGCGCGCCGTGCTCGAAGGTGGCGCGCGCGGCCGCTTCGGCCTTCAGCGCTTCTTCGCGCCCGTGCAGCAGCGCCGTCGCTTCGGTGGCGAGCACTTTCTTGGCGTCGTTGACCTCGGCGCCCTGCAGCGCCGCCAGGCGCGCCACCTCGTCGAGCGGCAGGTCGGTGAAGATCCTGAGGAAGCGGCCGACGTCGGCGTCCTCGGCGTTGCGCCAGTATTGCCAGTACTCGTAGGGGCCGAGCATGTCGGCGTTGAGCCAGACCGCGCCTTGCGCGGTCTTGCCCATCTTGGCGCCGGAAGCGGTGGTGATCAGCGGCTGGGTCAGGCCGTAGAGTTCGACCTGGTCCATGCGGCGCCCGAGTTCGACGCCGTTGACGATGTTGCCCCACTGGTCGGAGCCGCCCATCTGCAGCTTGCAGCCGTAGCGGCGGTGCAGCTCGACGAAATCGTAGGCCTGCAGGATCATGTAGTTGAACTCGATGAAGCTCATCGGCTGCTCGCGTTCGAGCCGGAGCTTCACGCTGTCCATCGTCAGCATGCGGTTGACGCTCATGTGGCGCCCGACCGTGCGCAGGAAGTCGAGATAGTTGAGCGGCAGCAGCCATTCGGCGTTGTCGACGAGGACGGCGTCGCTCCTGCCCGAGCCGAAGCTCAGGAATTTCTCGAACGTGGTGCGGATCGAGGCGGTGTTTTTGGCGATCTGCTCTTCGCTGAGGAGCTGGCGCATCTCCTCCTTGCCGGAGGGATCGCCCACGCGCGTGGTGCCGCCGCCGAGGAGCACGATCGGCTTGCCGCCGGCCTGCTGCAGCCGGCGCAGCAGCATGATCTGGGTGAGGTTGCCGACATGAAGCGAGGGCGCCGTCATGTCGAAGCCGATATAGCCGGTGACGCCCGCCGCTGCGGCCCGGTCGAGGCCGCCGAGGTCGGTGCACTGGTGGAACTGGCCGCGCGCGACGATGTCGCGGAGGAAGGCGGAGCTGAGATGGGCGGTTTCGGCGGTCACGGGGGATAGTCTCCTGGCGGTGTATTGCAGGCCGGGACCGTCTCTTGTCGAGGGCTTGCGTCCGGCCTTCCGGCGGCGGACGCGCAAGGCGCGCCGCGCGCTTTAATTCAGCGAGCGATAATAGAGCGGGGCGTGGCGGCGCGGCATGGGCCGGGTGCTAGCTGGGCGGCGCGGCGCCCGTCAAGCCGGGACGCCTTACAAAGCTACGCGCGGTTAAGCGGGATCGGGTCTAAGGTGGGGCCATGCGCGTCGCTCTACAGCTGCATCCGGGCTGCCGTTCCGAGGCCGTGTCGGCGATCGAGGCCGACGTGGCGCGGGAGGACGGCGTGCTGCGGCTCGCCTACCGCGCGCGCGGGCGGATGAGCCAGCTGCTCGTTCCGGCGGCGGCGGATTTCGAGCGCGCCGACGGGCTCTGGAAAGAAACCTGCTTCGAGGCGTTCGTGCGCGGGACGCGGGGCGAGGCGTATTGCGAGTTCAATTTCGCGCCGTCGACGCGCTGGGCGGCCTATGCGTTCGACGGCTATCGCGCCGGCATGCGCAATTTCGAGGTCGCGCCGCTCTATATCGAGACGGAGGCCGGGCCGGACTGGTTCGAACTGCGCGCGGCGGCGGCGCCGGGCGAAACCGGGCCGTGGCGCGTGGCGCTCGCGGCGGTGATCGAGGACGTAAGCGGGATGAAGTCCTACTGGGCGCTGAAGCACGCGCCGGGCAAACCGGACTTCCACCGCGCGGACGCATTCGCGCTGGAGCTGGACGCGCCGGCGAATTGACATGCGACGCACGTATTACTATCTTGGCATTCAGGTATTACCATGGTCACGCTCACCATAAAACTTCCCGAAGCGCTGGCGGCGAAGCTGGAGGCGCTGGTGCGCCGACGGGGACAGCGCCGGAGCGAGATCGTGCGCGAGGCGATCGAGCGCGCGGTGAAGGAAGCGCCGGACTCAGAGAGACCGAGCGTGTATGATCTGCTCCAGGACCTGAAGGGCGTCGGCGAGGGGCCGAAGGATTTAGCGACGAATCCAAAGCATATGCGCGGCTTCGGACGTGACCGCACACACCCTCGTTGATACTGGGCCGCTCGTGGCGTGGTTCAATCGCGCTGAGCGTCATCACGAATGGGCGGTAACACAATTCAAAAGACTGAAACCCCCGCTGCTCACCTGCGAAGCCGTACTCACCGAGGCTTGCTTCCTGCTCCGCTCGGGACGCATCGATCCTGCGGTAGCGCTAGACGCGGTCCGACGCGGAGCCGTCAAGTTGGATTTTTCGCTCGCCGCCGAGATCGAGCCGGTCAACCGATTGATGCGCCGCTACGCCAATATCGGCGCGTCGCTGGCTGATGTCTGCCTGGTCCGCATGTCCGAACTTCATTCGAACTGCAAGGTGCTGACGCTGGACCGCGATTTTCTCATCTATCGCCGCGACGGACGGCGAACGATACCATTGATCGCGCCGTTTGACGCCTGAACGGCATAGAACAGAATCGATTCACCGCGCAGGATGACGGCATGAAATTCGGCATAGAGCGGCTGCTGGAAGACGCGAGCCTGCGCGCGCCGCTGGCGGGCCGGCGCGTGGCGCTGACGGCGCATCCGGCGTCGGTGACGCGCGATCTGACGCATGCGCTCGATGCGCTGACGGCGCTCTCGGACGTGAACGTCACGGCGGCGTTCGGGCCCCAGCACGGCATGCGCGGCGACAAGCAGGACAACATGATCGAGAGCGCCGACTACGCCGATCCGCTGCACGGCGTTCCGGTGTTTTCGCTCTATGGCGAGGTGCGCCGGCCCACCGGCCAGATGATGTCGACGTTCGACGTCGTGCTGATCGATCTGCAGGACCTGGGCTGCCGCATCTACACCTTCATCACCACGCTGCTCTACATGCTCGAAGCGGCGGCCGCGCACGGCAAGGAGGTGTGGGTGCTGGACCGGCCCAATCCGGCGGGGCGGCCGATCGAAGGGCTGAGCCTGCGCGCCGGCTGGGAGAGCTTCGTCGGCGCGGGGCCGATGCCGATGCGCCACGGCCTCACGCTCGGCGAACTGGGCGGCTGGTTCATCGACCATTTCAAGCTCGACGTCGCCTATCGCGTGATCGCGATGGAGGGCTACGCGCCGGACGCCGCGCCCGGCTATGGCTGGCCGGTCGGCGCGCGCACATGGGTCAACCCCTCGCCCAACGCGCCGAACCTCTGGATGGCGCGCGCCTACGCCGGCACGGTGATGCTCGAAGGCTGCACGCTGAGCGAAGGGCGCGGCACGACGCGGCCGCTGGAGCTGTTCGGCGCGCCCGACATCGATGCGCGCGCGGTGATCGGCGAGATGCGCGCGCTGGCGCCGGATTGGCTGAAGGGCTGCGTGCTGCGCGAGTGCTGGTTCGAGCCGACCTTCCACAAGCACGCCAAGACGCTGTGCAACGGCGTGCAGATCCATGTCGAGGATCCCGCGCACTACGATCATTACGCCTTCAAGCCGTGGCGGCTGCAGGCGCTGGCGTTCAAGGCGATCCGGCGGCTCTGTCCGGGCTACGAGCTGTGGCGCGATTTTCCGTACGAATACGCGTTCGGCAAACTGCCGATCGACGTCATCAACGGCTCGCCGCTGCTGCGCGAATGGGTGGACGATTCGAACGCGGCGCCGGGCGATCTGGATGCGCTCGCGCAGGCGGATGAACAGGCCTGGGCCGAGACGCGCGCGCGGCATCTGCTCTATTCCTGAACATCGCCGCTTCGGACCGCCGGCGTCTTGCCGGCATGCGGCGTTTCAGGTTGAGGCCGTGTGCAGGATGAAGCGGGGTTGCCGGCCGGAAGCCGGCGCATCGTTGGCCCTGGGTTCCGGATCGCGCTTCGCGCGTCCGGAATGACTGCGGTTGTTCATCCTGTATGCGGTGACGTTGAAACGCCGCATGCCGGCTGGAAGCCGGCGGTGCGGGGGCGGGGTTAGCGTGGGGCGCGTTTGGCCAGGATGCGCTGCAGCGTGCGGCGGTGCATGTTGAGGCGGCGCGCGGTTTCCGAGACGTTGTGGCCGCACAGTTCGTAGACGCGCTGGATGTGCTCCCAGCGGATGCGGTCGGCGCTCATCGGATTGTCCGGCGGCTCGGGCGTTGCGTCCGGTGGCGCGAGCAGGGCCTTGACGATGTCTTCGGGATCGGCCGGCTTGGCGAGATAGTCGATCGCGCCCGCCTTCACGGCGGCGACGGCGGTGGCGATGGCGCCGTAGCCGGTCAGCATCACGACGCGGCAATCGTCACGGTGGCGGTTGAGGGCTTCGACCACCGAAAGGCCGGATCCGTCCTCCAGGCGCAGGTCGAGCACGGCGTAGGCCGGCGGCGACCTGGCGGCGATGTCGCTGGCTTCGGCGACGCTGCCGACGGCGGTGACTTCAAAACCGCGGCCTTCGAGGGCGCGGGCGAGACGGGTGCGGAACGCAGCGTCGTCGTCGAGGATCAGCAGCGATTTGTCGCCGTCGGGAGGGGCTTCAGTGGCCATGGTATGGGAATGCTCCAAGTTGCCTCGTATTTAATGATTTTCTCGGCAAATCAAAGCGCAGGCGCCTCAATTGATGTGCGCTTCCAGACGCTTTTCACCACCGCGCCGCGATTTGGCGGGCGGCGGTTGCGGACGTCGAGCCTGGCGCCGGTGCGCTCCAGCAGCGTTTTCGAGATGAAGAATCCGAGCCCTAGCCCGCCGGCCATGCCCTCGCGGTCGCGCTCGGTCAGGTAAGGCTCGCCCAGCCGGTTCAAAATTGCAGGGGAGAATCCCGGTCCGTCATCGCGCACGGTGACGCTGATCGTCTCGCCGTCCCAGACGGCCTCGATGTCGACGCGGGTCCTGGCGAAGCCGACCGCGTTCTCGACGATGCCGCCGAGGGCGTGGACGATCTCGGGCATGCGGCGGACCTCGAGCGGACCCTCGCCGCGGGCCTCGATATGGATGTCGGCGCCGAGGCCTTCGTGCGGGGCGGCGATCTCCTCCAGCAGCGCCCGGATCGGCGCGCGCGCGTGCATCACGTCGCCCTGTTCGCGCATGGCGGAGAGCTGGCCCAGGATGGCGCGGCAGCGTTCGCTCTGCGTGACCAGGAGTTGCAGATCCTCGGCGCGCGGATCGTCGGGGCCGGCTTCGCGCGCCATTTCCTTGGCGGCGAGATGGATGGTGGCGAGCGGAGTGCCGAGTTCGTGCGCGGCGGCGGCGGCGAGGCCGCCGAGCGCGGAAAGCGTCTGTTCTCGCGCCAAAACCGCCTGCACGGCGGCGAGCGCGATGTTGAGACGCTCCTCTTCGGCGGCGACGCGCCAAGCGTAGACGCTGGTGAAGGCGAGCCCCACCAGCACCGCGGCGGCGAGACCCATCTGGTAAAGCGCCGGCAGTTCGAACGAGCCGCCCTCGGGCCAGGGCAGCGGCAGACGCCACACCGAAATCACGCCGACGCAGACGAAGGTGAGCGCCGCGAGCACGGCGGTGACGGCCGGACGCAGCACCGTGGCGGACACCGCAACCGGCGCGATGAACAGAAACACGAACGGGTTCTGCAGGCCCCCGGTCAGCGCCAGCAGCACGGCGAGCTGCACCGCGTCATAGGCGAGCAGCGCCGCCGCTTCCCACTCCTTGGCGAGTTCCTGCGAGCGGCGCGCGGCGAGCCCAAGATTGAGCACGACCGACACCGCCACCGCCACCAGCGCCCAGTCGAGCGGAAACTCGACGTCAAGCCCGTAGCGCACGAACAGCACCGCCGCCGTCTGCCCGATGATGGCGAGCCAGCGCAGCATGATGAGCGTGCGCAGGCGGACCCGGCTCTGGGCGGTCCAGAAGCTGGGCACGGGGGCGGGCTCGCGGGTCTCGGACACGGCCATGGGACCTCATGCGCAGGGTTCGCGCAGGGGCTCAAGGCCGCGGCGTCCCAAAAACCGCGCCTAGTTTGCTATTGCGTCTGCGAGTCAATCGCAATAAGAGCGGCCGGCAACCACGATGGAGCGGGTGAGATGGGACGCATGCGGGGACGGTCGGCGCTGGTGCTGGCGCTCGGGCTGGCGGGGGCCGGCGCGGCGGCGGCTGAAGAGGCCGAGGAGCGGCTTTACGCCGAGAACGAGATCACGGTGACGGCGACGCGCAGCGCGCGCGACGCGTTCGAGGTGCCGACCGTCGTGACGGTGATCGGCCGGGACCAGATCGAGGACAACCTCGTCACCGACATCAAGGACCTGATCCGCTTCGAGCCGGGCGTTTCGGTGCCGACTTCGCCGTCGCGCTTCAGTGCGGCGCTGAGTGCGACCGGCCGCGACGGCAATTCCGGCTTCACCATCCGCGGCATGGGCGGCAATCGCGTGCTGCTGCAGGTCGACGGCATCCGCGTGCCGGACGGCTTCAGCTTCGGTCCGAACTCGTTCGGGCGCGGCGACTATGTCGATCTCGACCTGCTGCAATCGGTGGAGATCGTGCGCGGGCCCGCCTCGGCGCTCTACGGCAGCGACGGGCTCGCCGGCGTGGTGAGCTTCATCACCCGCGATCCGAGCGACTTCCTCGCCGAGGATGAGGCGTTCGGCGCGCGGCTGCGCGCGTCCTACGCCAGCGTCGACGACAGCTGGTCCGAGAACCTTACCGCGGCGGGGCGGCTGAACGACCAATGGTCGGCGCTGATCGCCTACACGCGCCGCGACGGACACGAGACGGAAAACCAGGGCGAGAACGACTCGACGACGAACTGGGCGGCGCGGACCGTGCCGAACCCGCAGGACGTCGAGTCGAACGCCGTGCTCGGCCGCATCGTGTTCGAGCCGAGCGACGCGCACCGCTTGCGCCTCACCGGCGACTGGGGCGACCGCACGATCGTCACCGAGCCGCTGACCGGACGCAGCGCGACCGTGCTCGATCTCGACGGCCTGGACGAAAGCGAGCGCTCGCGGCTCACGCTCGACTACACGTTCGAGAACGGCGGCGGCTTCATCGACAACGCATTCGTCGCCGTCTATGCGCAGACCAGCGGGCTGACGCAGTTCACCTACGAAGACCGCACGCCCGCCGTCGACCGGACGCGGCGCACCACCTACGACACCGACGTCTGGGGGCTGACGGCGCAGGCCGAAAGCGTGTTCGAGGGCGTCGTCGGGCATCGCTTCGTGTACGGCGTCGATCATTCGGTGACGACGCAGGGCGCGATCCGCGACGGCACGACGCCGACGCCGCCGGCGGTGTTCCCGGACCGGCCGTTCCCGGAGACGGAGTACGAGCGCACCGGCGTCTTCATCGTGGACGAGATTTCGCTGCTGGACGGCGCGCTGACGCTGTTCCCGGCCGTGCGCTACGATTCCTACGAACTGACGCCGCACGCGGACCCGCTCTATCTCGGCACGATGTCGGGCCAGAGCGACGACCGTATCTCGCCGAAGTTCGGCGTTGTGGCGTGGCCGACCGAGCATTTCGGCGCCTTCTTCAACTACGCCTCGGGCTTCAAGGCGCCGGCGCCGAACGAAGTGAACAATTTCTTCGAGAACCTGACCTACGGCAGCATCGGCCAGGCCTACACCTCGATCCCGAACCCGGACCTGGCGCCGGAGACCAGCGACGGTTTCGAGGCGGGCGTGCGCGGCCGCAACTGGCGCGCGTTCGGCGCCGGCTGGGACTGGAGCGCCTCGGCGTTCGCGTCGTTCTACGAGGACTTCATCACCCAGGATATCGTCGCCGGCTCGGGCTCCACCGCCGATCCGTTCGTCTATCAGTACGTGAACCTGAACGAGGTCGAGATCAGCGGCGCCGAGGCCCGCATCCGCGGCTACTGGGAGAACGGCTTCGCGCTGAACGTCGCGCTTTCATACGCCGAGGGCGAGCAGACCACGCCCGCCGGCACGGGGCCGCTGGAGACGGTCGATCCGTTCAAGGCGGTGCTCGGCCTCTCCTACGACGCGCCCGGCGGCGCCTGGGGCGGCCAGGCGATCGTGACCTACGCCGCGCGCAAGGACAGCGACGACGTAGCCTCGCCGCTGACAGCGTTCCGGCCGGATTCGTTTGCGATCCTCGATCTCACCGCATACTGGAACGTCACCGACGCCGCGACCGTGCGCGTCGGCGTCTTCAACGCGACCGACGAGACATATTGGTGGTGGAGCGATGCGCGCGGTCTCAGCGCGGCGTCGGCGGTGCTCGATGCGTACACGCAGCCGGGCCGGAATTTCTCGGCTTCAATCTCGTATCGTTTCTAGGAGGGTTGTCTCATGATCACACGCCGCGCCACGCTGGTTGCGCTTGCGGGGTCGAGTCTGCTCGCCGGAGTCGCCGCGCCTGCCTTGGCGCAGACGCGCGATTTCGGCGTGCTGGTGATGGCGCACGGGGGCGGCGCGGTCTGGAACGGCGAGGTCGAGGCCATGCTCCAGCCGCTGCGCGCAGACTATCCGCTGGAGATCGCGTTCGGCATGGCGGACGCGGTGGGCCTGCAGCGGGCGGTGAGCCGGCTGGAGGCGCAAGGGGCGCGCCGCATCGCGGTGGTGCGCCTGTTCATCAGCGGCGAAAGCTGGTTCGAGCGCACCGAGCAGATCCTGGGCGTCGTCCCCGGCGCGCCGCCGCGCCCGCCGGCCGATCCGCACGCCGGCCACGGCGCGCACGCGGGCCACAGCATGGAGTTCTGGCGCATCAGCACCGACGCGCGGTTCGCGGTGAGCACGGAAGGCCTGGCGGAAGCGCCGGAGATGGACGCCGTGCTGCTCGACCGCGCGCGGGCGCTGAGCCGGGAGCCGGCGCGCGAAAGCGTCCTGGTCCTCGCGCACGGGCCCGAGGACGACGCCGAGAACGCACGCTGGCTGGCGCTGATCGGCGCGCGCGCCCAGGGCCTGCGGCAATTGCCGTTCCGCCGCGTCGAGGTGGAGACGCTGCGCGAAGACTGGCCGGAGAAGCGCGCGGCTTCGGAAGCGCGCATCCGCGCCTTCATCGAGACCGCGCGCAGCGACGGCGGACGCGCCATCGTCATCCCCTATCGCGTGCAGGGCTTCGGTCCCTATGCGCGCGTGCTGGAGGGTTTGGACTACGTGTCGGACGGGCGCGGGCTGTTGCCGAGCGCCGAGGTCGAACGCTGGGTGCGCCGCCAGGTCGAGCAGTTGCGCGCCGGCGCGTTCCGCTCGCCTGTCGCATGAGAACTGGGAGAGGTCAGATGAGCATGTCTTTGACGCGTCGCGGCTCGATCATGGCGCTGGCGGGCGCCGGCGCCGCGCTGGCGAGCCCGGCGCCGGCGCAGACGCGCGCCGGCCAGATCGAGCGCGACCGCGCCGCGATCCTGGCGATGGCGGGCGATTATCACGTCCGCTTCAATTTCGACGAGACGGTGCCGTTCGTCGCCGACTACACGCCGCTCGAACCGAAGACGAGCGGCGGCTACGAAAGCGTGCGCGCGATCGCCGACGAGGGCGAGTTCATTTCATTGCAGCACCTGCTGGTGGCCGAGCACGAAGGCGAGACCTTCGTGATCAAGCACTGGCGCCAGGACTGGCGATACCAGCCGCGCAACGTGCTCGCGTACGAGCGGCGCAATACCTGGGCGCTGCGCAGCGTCGGCGGCGCCGAGCGGCGCGGGGCCTGGTCGCAGACGGTGTGGCAGACCGACGATTCGCCGCGCTACGGCGGCGTCGGCCGCTGGGACTACGCCAACGGGCGCACGATCTGGACCAGCGGGCCGACGGCGCGGCCGCTGGCGCGGCGCGACGCCATCCGCAATCCGCCCTACGAGCGCTATCTCAGCATCAACCGCCACGCGCTGACGCCGACCGGCTGGGTGCACGAGCAGGACAACGAGAAGATCGGCGTGCGCGACGGCCGGCCGGTGGCGATCGTGCACGAGGACGGCGTCAACACGTACAACCATTTCAGCGACTATCCGGTCGCGGCGGCGGATGCGTATTGGCGCGACACGGCCGAATACTGGGCGGGCGTGCGCCGGGCGTGGGACGAGGCGGTCGCGCGCGGGCGCGGGGTCTATGTCGAGGAGGAGGCGCAGAACGGCGCCGTCACCGGGCCTGCGCTGATGGGCCTCGCCATGCAGATTCACGACGGCGAGATCGAGACCGCGCCGGCGCTCGCCGAAGCGCGCGCGACGATCGCGCAGGCGACCGGCGCAGGCGGCGTCTGACGCAGCGAATATGCACTGCCGGCGTCCCGCCGGCGGTCCATGTCGGGCTTGCGTCGCGATGCGGCGAGCCGACGGGTTGACCTCCGGCGGGGAATGGCGACGCTGTCGCCCGCGAGGGGCCGGCCATGAATATCGCTTCCGTTTCCGATTTCCGCGAACTGGCGCGACGGCGCCTGCCGCGGATGTTCTTCGACTATCTGGACGGCGGCTCGTACGACGAGGTCACGCTGCGCCGCAACGTCGCCGACATGCAGGCGGTGGCGCTGCGCCAGCGGGTGATGCGCGACGTCTCGCGCCTGTCGCTGAGCACGACCCTCTTCGGCCAGACCTACGCGATGCCGGTCGGGCTGGGGCCGGTGGGCTTCGCCGGCATGTTCGCGCGCCGCGGCGAGGCGCAGGCGGCGCGCGCGGCGGCGCAGGCGGGCGTGCCGTTCTGCCTGTCGACGCTGGGCATTTGCGGCGTCGAGGAGAGCGCGGCGGCGTGCGCGGCGCCGATCTGGTTTCAGCTCTACATGATCAAGGATCGCGGCGTGATGAGCGAACTGCTCGCGCGCGCGGCGCAGGCGCGCTGCTCGGCGCTGGTGTTCACGCTCGATCTGCCGGTGGCCGGCGCGCGCTATCGCGACTATCGCGCCGGCATGTCGGCGCCGCCGGGCCTGGGCGCGCAGGCGCGCCGCGCATGGCAGGGCCTCACGCATCCGGCATGGGTCTGGGACGTCATGGTGCGCGGCAAGCCGCACGATTTCGGCAATCTCGCCGGCACGGTGAAGGACGCCAAGGGCTTCGGCCGGCTCGCCGCCTGGGTGGCGGCCAATTTCGATCCGACGCTGACCTGGGCCGACATCGCCTGGGTGCGCAAGCACTGGAGCGGGCCGCTCATCGTCAAAGGCATACTCGATCCCGAGGACGCGCGGCTCGCGCTCGATGCGGGCGTGGACGGGCTCGTCGTTTCCAATCACGGCGGGCGCCAGCTGGACGGCGCGGTGAGCGGCATCGCGGCGCTGCCGCGCGTCGCCGAGGCCGTCGACGGGCGCGTGACGGTGCTGCTCGACGGGGGCGTGCGTTCGGGGCTCGACGTGCTGCGGGCGCTGGCGTCGGGCGCGCAGGGCTGTCTGCTGGGGCGCGCGTGGGCCTATGCGCTCGCGGCGCGCGGCGAAGCGGGCGTGGCGCGCGCGCTGGAGATCATCCGCGCCGAACTGCTGGTGGCGATGGCGCTGACCGGCTGCACCGACGTGCGCGCGGCGAACCGCGACCTGCTCGCCGTCAGCGATTGAGCACGACGACCATCGGCCCGAATTCGTGGTCGTCGTCCATGCGGTCGAGTTCGGGCGCCCAGAGGCTGGAGACCGAGCCGTCGAGATAGAGCGCGTCGGCGCAGCCGAGCGCGTCGCGGAAGAAGCGCGCGAAGCGGCCGAACGAGACGAAGCCGGCGCTGATGACGAAATAGGCGCGCGCGCCGTCGCCGCGCACGCCGACGCCGTTGCGGGTGTAGCGCGAGGCGCCGTCCTCGGCGAAGCGCGGGTGCATCGCGCCGTCGATCAGCAGCATCGGCCCCGATTGCGTCGCCCAGCGCGCGGCGGGCCGCGCGGCGGCGAACGCGTCCGACGTGTCGACGTGGACGCGCCCGTCCCCGCCCTGCCAGAACACGCCGTTCGGCTTCATGTGGAAGTTGCCGGGGCCGTCGGTCAGGCTGAGCGGCGCGTGCTCTTCGCCGTCGGCGATGAAGAGGCCGATCGGCGCGCCGGCGCTGTTGTACATCCCGGCGTTCATGGCGAAGCGCACGCGGCGCGCGTCGCGGCCGAGTTCGGCCTGCAGCGCCTCGAAGCTGCGCAAGCGGCGGCCGTCGGCGCCGCGCGAGACGAGGCGCAGCTCGTCGCGCTCGGCGTCGAAGGCGCAGACGATGAAGCGCGAGCCCTCGAACGCGTGCGCTACGCAGGCGGGTTCGGTCTGCGCGCGGCTCGCGCGCGCGCTCAGCAGCGCCACGCCGGCGACGATGACGATCAGCGCGACGAGCGCGGCATGCCAGGGCCTCAGCCGTTTCATCGCCGTGTCACATGCGCTGTTTCGGGGGTTTCGCTCAAGCTTGGGCTGCGGCAATGCGCCCCCTGCGCGTCAGCGCCGCGTTGCTCGGGGTGCGGGCGGCGCCCTAGCGTCCGAGCATGGCGGAGCCTGTCGAAACACCGCGCCGGAGATTGACTGGCGCAATCGTACCCGCACTGGCGGCGGCGGCTCTGGCGGCGCTGGGGGCGTTGCTTCTGGTCGGGCGCAATAGCGGCGAGGCGCCGCGCGACCGGGCCGATCTCGGCAGCTGCATCCTGGACGGCGCGGACGCGGTCGGCGGGCCGATCGATCTGGTCGATCCGAACGGAACACGGGTGACGCAGGCCGATTTCGCCGGCCAGCCGGCGGTGGTCTATTTCGGCTTCACTCACTGCCCCGACGTGTGCCCGACCACCATGTACGCGGTCGCCGAAGCGCTGGCGCGCGGCGACAGCTACGACGTGCAGTCGGTCTTGATCACGGTCGATCCCGCGCGCGACACGCCGCAGGTGATGGGCGAATATGCGCGCACCAACGGTTTTCCGCCGGGTCTGGTGGGGCTGACCGGGAGCGCGGCGCAGATCGATGCGGCGAAGCGGGCGTTTCGCGTCTACGCCAGCCGCGCCGAGATTCCGGGCGCGCCGGAAGGAACCTACAATGTCGACCATTCCTCGCTGCTCTACGTGATGGACGGCGGCTGGCGCACGGTGGCGGTCATCCCGACCATGAGCCGGGCGGACCCGAACGATCCGCGCAGCCCGATGACGGCCGCGCCGGTGGAGCAGATATCGGCCTGCATCGCCGCCGGGCTGGAACGCGGTTCCTGATGTGAACCGCAACGGCGTCCGACGCTTGCGCGCGCCGTAACCTTGATTACGTTAATTTCCAGCCAGGATCGGGCGGGGGAGCGCCGGACCCGGGCGCGGTAGGGCGTTTGGCCTAATCGCCTGCGCGGTCGCTGCGGTGCACCATTTTCGCGCGAGCGGACGTCTTACCTTGTTAGTAATCAAACGCGGCGCAGTATCTGCGTGAGCTGCTGCGGCGCAGCACGAAAGGGGCTTATGCTCTATTCGCTCTACGAATTGGGACACATGTCGGTGGCGCCGCTGCGCATTGCGGCGCTGATGCAGGCCTCGGTGCTGCGCTCGCCGCTCAATCCGATGGCCGACACCGACGTGGCGCGCACAGCCGCCGCCGCGTCGGACCTGTTCGAGTCCATGACCCGGCGCTACCGCAAGCCGGAATGGAACCTGCCGACGACGACCGTCAACGGAACCGCGGTTGCGGTGACGCCGCGCCCGGTCTGGTCGACGCCGTGGTGCCGGATGCTGCACTTCGAGCGCGACGCGCAGGCGCTGAAAGCCGCGCGCGGCGAAGGCGCCGACCCGAGCGTGCTGATCGTAGCGCCGATGTCGGGCCACTACGCGACGCTGCTGCGCGGCACGGTGGAGGCGTTCCTGCCGGAGCACGAAGTCTACGTCACCGACTGGTCGGACGCGCGCATGGCGCCGGTGCTGGCCGGGCGCTTCGACCTGAACGACTATATCGACCACGTCATCGCCATGCTGCGCGCGCTGGGGCCGCAGACGCATGTCCTCGCCGTGTGTCAGCCCGGTCCCGCGGTGCTGGCGGCGGTGTCGCTCCTGGCGCAGGCGGACGATCCGTGCGCGCCGGCGACGATGACGTTCATGGGCTCGCCGATCGACGCGCGCAAATCGCCCACGGCGCCGAACAAGCTGGCCGAGACGCGCGATCTGGACTGGTTCAAGAAGAACATGATCCATACCGTGCCGGCGCTCTATCCGGGCGCGTTCCGGCGCGTCTATCCGGGCTTCGTGCAGCTCGCCAGCTTCATGGGCATGAACCTCTCGCGCCACGTCGACGCGCACCACGCCTATTTCCAGAACCTGGTGAAGGGCGACGGCGACAGCGCCGAGAAGCATCGCGAATTCTACGACGAGTATCTCGCGGTGATGGATCTCACGGAAGAGTTCTACATCCAGACGCTCGAGGACGTGTTCCAGCGCTATGCGCTGGCGACCGGGGCGCTGCTGCATCGCGGCGTGCGCGTCGATCCGCGCGCCATCACCCGCACCGCGCTGATGACGGTCGAAGGCGAGAACGACGACATCTCCGGCATCGGCCAGACCCAGGCCGCGCACGATCTGTGCGCGAACATTCCCGCGGCGATGCAGCACGACTACATCCAGCCGGGCGTGGGCCATTACGGCGTGTTCTCCGGCCGGCGCTTCCGCACCGAAATCTATCCGCGCGTGCGCGCGTTCATGCGGACGTTCCAGTCGGACGCGGCGCGCACGCAGCGGCGGACGAGGCTGAAAGTGGTGAGCGAGTAGTTCGGCAGTCGGCAGGTCGGCAGTCGGAAAATTCGAGAATGGGTGGCGCGACTGCCGATCTGCCGACTGCCGAACTGCCGCACACTTGAGCCGTCGACGCGCGCCATGAGACTCTTCGCGCATGCGCTTCGATTCGCGGCCGAAGGCCGGGCCAACTCAGATTGAGATCGAAACGATCGACGGCCGCCGCGCGCCGGTGAAGCTCGTCGTCAATCCGCGCGCGCGGCATGTGTCGGTGCGGATCGATCCGACGCGGCGCGAGGCGATCGCGACGGCGCCGTCGCAGCGTCATCTGAAGCACGCGGCGCAGTTCGCGGCCGAACGCGCGGGCTGGATCGCGCAGGAATTGTCGCGCCTGCCGCAGGGCGTGTCGCTGGCGCCGGGCGCGCGTGCGCCGCTGCGGGGCGTTGCGCATCTGCTGGTGTACGAGCACGGCCGCGCCGCGCCGCGCATCGAGGGCGGCGATGCGCCCCGCCTCGTCGTGCCGGCGCCGGACGCGGCGCTGTTCGAGCCCAGGCTGCTGCGCTTCTTCAAGGACCAGGCGCGCGAGAATCTGATCGACCGCGTCGCCGCGCACGCGGTGACGCTGGGCGTGCGCCCGGCGCGGCTGCAGGTGAAGGAGCTGCGCTCGCGCTGGGGCTCGTGCTCGGTCGACGGGGTGCTGTCGTTCTCCTGGCGGCTGGTGCTCGCGCCGCCGTTCGTGCTCGACTATCTGGCCGCGCACGAAGTGGCGCATCTGCGCGAAATGAACCACTCGCGCCGGTTCTGGGCGCACGTGAAGCGCTGCATTCCCGATTACGAGATCGGCCGCGCCTGGCTGCACGAGCGCGGCAGCGAACTCCACGCCGTCGGCATGGCGCGTTAGGCGCTGCGGTCCATACGACGTTGCGTTAGGCGCTCTTCGGCGGCGCGAGCATGCGGCGCATGATCCCGTCGCGGTCGATCACGGCGTGCTTGAGCGCGCCGAGCACATGCACCGAGATCAGCACGATGAGCGCCCAGCGGCCGATCGCGTGCAGCACCTCGGCCAGTTCGTGCACGCCTTCGTTGCGCTCGGCGAAAGGCGTCGGGATCGAGAACAGGCCGAACACGTCGATGGCGCGCCCGCCCGACCAGACCGCGAGCGGGCCGGAGACCACCTGGATCAGGATGGCGAGCAGCAGCAATTGGTGCGTGCCGACGGCGAGCAGCTTGAACGGCGGCGCCTGTTCGGGCGCGGCCGGGCGCGGCTGCGCGTAGCTGGCGACCACGCGCGCAAGCAGCAGCAGCACGATGCTGGCGCCGATCGAGATATGCATGCCCATCAACGCCGCGCGCAGTTCGCGGTCGCCGGCGTCGCCGGCCATCTCGGCGCGGAAGCCGGTGACGAACATGGCGACGATGGCGATGGCGGCGAGCCAGTGCAGGGCGATCGAGAGCCAGCCATACCCGCGCTTGTCGTTGATCCACTGCATGTTCGCCCTCGTCCGCAATCGTTTGCAATCATTCGCCGTTAGCAGACGGAAGCTTACGGGTTGCTGACGGAGCCACAAGACGCCATCGCGCCCTGCGACGTCGGCGGCGTGTCTGCGAGCAAGAACCAGTCGCAGCGCGCGTCAGCCTTCGGGGCCGAAGTCGAGCGAGCGGTCCTGATCGTCGGGCGGAGCGATCGGCGGCGGGCCGACGACGACGCCGATCGGCGCGCCGACCGCCGTCATCGTCGGCGGCGCCGGATCGGGCGCGCCGACGTCGTAATCCTCGTCGCGCGGCATCTGCATCGGGCGCACCGGCGTGTCGCGCAGCGCCACCGGCATGAAGCGCGCCCAGATGTCGGCCGGCAGCGAGCCGCCAGTGACGCGCGCGGTGGTGCTGAAATTGTCGTTGCCGACCCAGACGCCGCCGACCAGGCCCGGCGTGTAGCCGATGAACCAGGCGTCGCGATAATCGTTGCCGGTGCCGGTCTTGCCGCCGATCTCGCGTCCGCCGATGCGCGCGGCCGTGCCGGTGCCGGCATCGACCACGCGGCGCATCATCATGTTCATGTAGCGCAGCGGCCGTTCCTCGATCACGCGCTCGCGCTCGGCGCGGAAGCTCCACATCGTCTCGTTGTTGTTGGCGCGGCGGATGCGGGCGATGCCGTGGGCGCGCACGCGATAGCCCTCCGACGCCATCGCGCCATAGGCGCTCGCCATTTCGAGCAGCGTGATTTCCTGCGCGCCGAGCGCGAGCGAGTGATAGTTGTGCAGCGGCGCGGTGACGCCGAGACGGCGCGCGGTGTCGATCACGTTCTGGCCGCCGACCTCGTTGGCGACGCGGATCGCCACCATGTTGTACGAGTGCTGAAAGGCGCTCGTGAGCGTGACCGGGCCGCGGAACTCGTTGGTGTAGTTGCCGGGCGTCCAGTCGGGCTGGCCGGCGATGGAGATGGTGATCGGCGCGTCGTCGCGGACGCTCCAGGGCGTGAGGCCGTTCTCCATCGCCGCGAGATAGATGAAGTACTTGAACGAGGAGCCCGGCTGGCGGCGCGCCTGGGTGACGCGGTTGAACTGGCTCTGATCGTAGTCGCGCCCGCCCACCATCACGCGCACGGCGCCGGCATCGTCCAGCACCAGCGCCGCGGCCTGTTCGACGCGGCGGGTCTCGCCGTACTCGTCCAGCACCGCCTCGACGGCCTCGGCGGCGGCGCGCTGGGCGGCGATGTCGATGGTGGTTTCGACGATGAAGTCGTCGCGCTCGTTGCCGATCACCTCGCTCAGCAGCGGATCGATCCAGTCGCGATAATAGGAGAGCACGCCGGCAGGGTTGCGGCGGCTGACGACGAGTTCCTCGCGCAGCGCCGCGTCGCGCTCGGCGGCGCTGATGAAGCCCTCGGCCACCATTTCGTTGAGCACGACGGCGGCGCGCTCGCGCGCGGCGGCGATGTCCTGGCGCGCCGGGTTGAGGCGCGAGGGCGCTTTGACGAGGCCGGCCATCATCGCCGACTGCAGCAGCGTGAGTTCGCGCGCGGGACGGTCGAAATAGCGCTCGGCGGCGGCTTCCACGCCATAGGCGCCGGCGCCGAAATAGACGCGGCTCAGATAGAGCGCGAGGATCTCGTCCTTGGTGAAGCGGCTCTCGAGCCAGAACGCGAGCATGATCTCCTGCGCCTTGCGGCGCCAGGAGCGTTCGTTGGTGAGGAACAGGTTCTTGGCCAGCTGCTGGGTGATGGTGGAGCCGCCCTGCACGACGCGGCCGGAGCGCACGTTCTCGGCGGCGGCGCGCATCATGCCGCCGAAGTCGACGCCGAGATGGTGATAGAAGCGCCGGTCCTCGATGGCGATGAAGGCCTGCGGCACGTAGGGCGGCAGCGAGGCGAGATCGACCGGCGGGGCGTTCTGCGCGCCTTCGCGCAGGATCACGTGGCCGTTGCGGTCGAGGAAGGTGATCGACTGGCCCTGGCGCGCTTCCCAGAGATCGTCGGTGGAGGGCATGCCCCAGGTGACGAAGAAGAAGAAGCCGACGATGACGGCGACGCCGCCGGCCGCGGCCCATCCGCTCCAGACCGCCGCCTCGCGCACGTTGCGCGGGCGCTTGATCGTCTTGGCGGCGCGCAGCGCTTCGCTGCCGGCGGCGCTGGCGGCGACGCGGACCTTGTCGATCCTGGGCTTGGCCAGCCGCCAAGCTTCGCGGGCGCGCTCCTCGGCGCGGGCGCGGAGCCTGGCGTGCCAGCTCTGCGGCGGCTCGGGCGGCGGCTCGTCGGGATCGCCGGCGGCGCGAAAATAGTTCGGCGGCAGATCCGCGCCGGCGGGCGGCGGTGCGGACGGTTCGGGCGCGGCTACGGCTTCCGGTTCGGGACCTTCGTCGACGCCTTCGGGCGCGGCCTCGCGCGCGGCGTCTTCGACAGGCGGCGCGGGCTGCGCGTCGTCGGCAGCCGGATGCGGCTTCGGAGGCTCTTCCCCCGGCGCGTTGGGATCGTTTTCGTCAGCCACCCCGGCTCATCACCTCCGCGCTGCTGGTAGCGCGATTCGACAGCGAACCGCCTGACGGGACCCAGCGCGCAGCCGCTTCGTGGCGAAAACGCGGCGAAACGTGCGGCGGTTCCCACAGTTTCGAAGCATGAGCGCCGGTAAGCTTAACCGCAAGCGCAACGGGAGACCGCTTTTTCTTGCGGCGCCCCCGCACGGCAGCCATATTGATTTGCAAGTGTTACGGGCGGCCTTTCGGCCGTCCAAGAGGAGGATGTTGATGAGCGACTACCACACCCAGGCGCGATCGATTCCGACCGGCCGGGCGGATATGGCGGTCGATGCCGGCCTGCGCGCGTTCATGTTGGGCGTTTACAACAAGATGGCGCTGGGGCTCTTGCTCTCGGCGGTGCTGGCCTACGCCTCGGTCGCGATCGAGCCGCTGCGCGTGTTCTTCTTCCAAACGCCGATGCTGTACGTGGTGATGTTCGGCCCGATCGCGCTGATCTTCATCTCCATGTTCACGATGCGCAATCCCTCGCCGGTGGGCGCGAACCTGCTCTATTGGGGCATCGTTTCGCTGATCGGCATCGGCCTCGGCGTCACGCTGATGATGTACGCCGGCCGGCCCGGCGGCATGATGGACATCGTCAAGGCGTTCCTCGTCACCTCGGCCACGTTCGGCGGACTGAGCCTCTGGGGCTACACCACCAAGAAGGATCTTTCCGGCTGGGGCACGTTCCTGATCATGGGCGTATGGGGCATGGTGCTCGCCGGCCTCGTGAACATCGGCTTCGCCATGTTCACCGGCGCGCCGATCGAAGGCTTCTCGATCATCTTCAGCGTGATCGGCGTGCTGCTGTTCTCGGCCATCACGGCGTGGGAGACCCAGCAACTGAAGTACATGTACTACAACATCGCCGGCGATCTGCGCGCGATGTCGGTGGCGACCACGCTGGGCGCGCTCAATCTGTACATCACCTTCATCAACCTGTTCCGCTTCTTCCTGACGCTGCTGAGCGGGCGGGAATAGCGGATCGTCCGGACCGGATAACTGGATAAGGGAACGCCCCGGTTTCGGCCGGGGCGTTTTTCTGTGCGGCGGTTCAGTCGCCGACGACGCGCATGCGCCGGGGCGCGAGCACGTCGAGCACGCGTTCGAGATCGTGGCCGCGGCGCAGGATGCGCCCGTCGACGGCGCGGACGCTGTAGGCGCCCTGCCTGCGCGCATCTTCGGGCCGTTTCTCGATCTGGTAGAGCGGCGCCTCGCTGGTGCGGCGATAGACGCTGAACAATGCGCGGTCAGGCAAGGCGTCGAGGGCGTAGTCGCGCCATTCGCCGGCGGCGACCATTCGGCCATAAAAACGGAACAGACGATCCAACTCGAGACGCTCGAAAAACACCTTGCGCCCGCTCATGCGCGCCGGCCTCCAGAATCCTGTGCAAAACAGTACAACACTGAAAGCCGGCGCCGGCCACATCATTAAAAAACCAGCAGGTCGGCTTTTGGCCCGATTTTGCGCTTGCTCTCGCCGCAAGCGAGCGCGAACTTGTCAATGTGGCCGGCCGGAGAAAGGCTCGTGCTGGGTATCCATCAGCCCCCCCAGCCCCCCCAGTACGCGCTTCGGTCGGCCACATCTCGCTACAAAGCCCGCGCCTTGGCGCGGGCTTTGTCGTTTCCGCGCCGCGCGAAAACCGGCGCAAATCAAGCACTACAGTCGAGATGCGGCGGCGCGCGAACGGCGTATGCGCGCTCTGCCCGCGGCGCCTCGGGCGATCCCGGCGCGGCCGCCGAGCCAGGTTCACCGGTTGGAAACCCGGCCTGGAATCGGCGCGCCTGATTCGGCCTGAGCGCGCCCCTCTGTGGATAAGTGTGGGTAGCCTTTTCGCCAAAACCGCCTTATGAGCGGCGCTCGCTTTTCGACGGGGTCATCCATCCACATGCTGCTGCAGGTCGAAGGTCTGCGGAAGACATTCGGTCGCCGCGTCGCGGTCGACGGTATCGGCTTCTCATTGGACGTGGGGGAGATCGTCGGCTTCCTCGGCCCGAACGGCGCCGGCAAGACGACGACGATGCGCATGATCGCGGGCTATCTCGAGCCCGACGAAGGCGCGGCCAAGATTTTCAACATCAACGTGACCCAGGACCGCCGCCGGGCGCAGGAGCGCCTCGGCTACCTGCCGGAGGGAGCGCCGCTCTACGGCGAGATGACGCCGTGGAGCTTCCTGCGCTTCATCGCCGAGGCGCGCGGCATGAGCCGGGAGGCGGCGCGCCACGCGGTGCGGCGCGCGGCCCAGGACGCGCGGCTGGGCGATTCCATCACCCGGCCGATCGACACGCTCTCCAAGGGCTATCGCCGGCGCGTGGGCTTTGCGGCGGCGCTGCTGCACGATCCGATGCTGCTGATCCTCGACGAGCCGACCGACGGGCTCGATCCGAACCAGCGCCAGGCGGTGCGCGATCTGATCCGGAAGCTGGGCGAGGAGCGGGGTCTGCTCATCTCCACGCACATGCTGGAGGAAGTCGAGGCGGTGTGCACGCGCGCGATCGTGATCGACCGCGGCCGCATCGTCGCCGACCGGACGCCGCAGGCGCTGATCGAAGAACACGGCACGCTCGAACGCGCGTTCGCGGCGCTGACGCGCGGGGAGGAGCGCGTATGAGAAAGCGCCCCGGCCTCGCCAGCATGCTCGCCGTGTACCGGCGCGAGCTGCTGTCCTATCTCACCACGCCGACCGCTTACGTGTTCGTGGCGGTGTTCCTGTTCGCGATCGGGCTGTTCACGTTCAATATCGGCGGCTTCTTCGAGGCGCGCCGCGCCGATCTCACCGCGTTCTTCGCGTTCCATCCGTGGATATTCATGGTGTTCCTGCCGGCGATCGCGATGCGGCTGTGGGCGGAAGAGAGCCGCTCCGGCGCGCTCGAACTGCTGCTGACGCTGCCGGCGCCGACATGGGCGCTGGTCGCCGGCAAGTATCTCGCGGCGTGGACCATCGCGGCGGCGGCGCTGGCGCTGACCGCGCCGCTGTGGATCACGGTCAACATCCTGGGCTCGCCCGACAATGCGGCGATCTTCACCGCCTATCTCGCGAGCCTGCTGATGGCGGGCGCCTACATCGCCATCGGTTCGGCCATGTCGGCGCTGACGCAGGCGCAGATCGTGGCGTTCGTGCTGGCGGTGCTGATCTCGTTCCTGCTGACGGCGCTGGGGCTGCCGCTGGTGCTCGACTTCTTCTCCGGCGCGATCGGCGGCGGCGCAGCCGAGACGATCGCGCGCTTCTCGCTGCTGCATCATTTCGATGCGGCCCAACGCGGCGTCGTGGAGTTCCGCTCGGTGTTCTACTTCGTTTCGCTGATCGCGCTGTGCCTGGGCTTCACCGTGCTCGCGGTCGATGCGCGGCGGGGAGGCTGAGCGATGAGCGCACGCCGCTTCGCCCTGATCGCCGCACTGGCGCTGCTCGCGGCCTTCGCAGCCGCGAACGTGATCTCCAATTCGTGGTTCCGCGCCTGGCGGCTCGATCTCACCGAGAACCATCTCTACTCGCTGAGTTCAGGCGCCAAGGCGACGCTCGACGACCTCACCGAGCCGGTGGAGCTGACGCTCTACTATTCGCGCGACGCCGCGCGGGTTTCGCCGCAGCTGCAGGCCTATGCGGGGCGCGTGCGCGAGATGCTGCAGACCTTCCAGGCGCGCTCGCGCGGGCGGGTGCGCTTCGTCGAGATCGACGTCGAGCCGTTCTCGGAGGCGGAGGACGCCGCGGTCGCGGCGGGCGTCGAGCCGGTGCGGCTGACGGGCGCGGGCGATCCGATCTATTTCGGCCTCAGCGGCGCCAACGCGATCGACGATCATGTCGGCATCGCCTTCCTCGATCCGGAGCGCGAGGCGTTTCTCGAATACGAGATCACGCGGCTGATCTTCGAACTGGAGAACCCGGAGCGGACCAGCGTCGCGCTGATCACGTCGCTGCCGATCGATCCGGCGGCGGCGGGCTCGCCCTTCGCCGCCCCGCAATCGGTGTTCGCCATCGAGATGGGGCGGATGCTCGACGTGACCAGGCTCGCGCCGGACTTCGCCGAGATCCCGGACGCGGACGTGCTGGCGATCATCCATCCGGGCGCGCTCTCGCAGCAGCAGCTCTATGCGATCGACCAGTTCATCCTGCGCAAGGGCCGCGCCTTCGTCGCGCTCGATCCGGCCGCGCTGATGGCGCAGCAGGCGACCGGGTTCGATCCGTTCAATCCGGTCGCTCCGGCGCCGACGAGTTCGAACCTTGCGCCGCTGCTGCAGCGCTGGGGCGTGGAAATGGCGCCGACCGTGGTGCTCGATCTCGACAACGCGCTGGGAGTGCAGGCGCAGGACCCGCGCACCGGCCAGCCCACCGAAGCGCCGCAGCCGCTGTTCTTCGCCGTGCCGGCCGATCAGCTGGACCGCGACGACCTGATGACGGCGTGGCTGCGGCGCGGGGTGAATTTCGGCCTGGCCGGCGCGCTGAGCTGGAGCCGGCGCGAGGGCGTTGCGGTCGAGCCGCTGGCGCGCACCAGCGGGCGGACGATGCGGCTGCCGGCGGAGGCGGCGCTGGCGCGGCCTTCGCCGTTCGACATCCTGCAGATGTGGCCGCCGAGCGGCGGGCGCGTGGAGACGGTGGCGCTGCGGCTGTCGGGCGATCTGGAGACGGCGTTTCCCAGCGGCCGGCCCGCCGACGGACCGGAACAAGGCGAGACGGCGGACGCCGCGGCGCCGCCTCCGCCGCCGCCGGCCGATGCGGGCGAGCCGCTCTCGCGCTCGGCGACGCCGGCGCAGATCGTCATCGTCGCCGACGTCGATTTCCTCGCCGACGAATTCTACATCGATCCGCGCAGCGGCGGTTCGGGCGCCGACAACGCCGCGTTCGCGCTGAACGCGATCGACGTGCTGGGCGGCTCGGACGCGCTGGTGTCGCTGCGCTCGCGCGCGCCGTCGGTGCGGCGCATGGAGCTGGTCGAAGACATGGAGCGCGGCGCCGAGCGGCGCATCCGCGACCGGCAGGAGGCGCTGCAGGCGCAATTGCAGGAGACCGAGGAGCGGCTGGCGCAGTTGCAGGCGGGCGGGCGCGGCTCGGGCTTCTTCTCCGGCGATCTCGGCGCCGAGCTGACGCCGGAAGAGAACGCCGAGATCGAACGCTTCCGCGCGCGCGTCGTCGAAGTGCGCGGCGAGCTGCGCGACGTCGAGCGCAATCTGCGCGGCGACATCGACCGGCTGGAGGCGGTGGTCGTGTTCGTCAATGTGTGGCTGGCGCCGCTCCTGGTGGCGGGCGCGGGGCTGATCCTGTTCTGGCGCCGGCAGCGCCGCGGGAGGGCGCGGCAATGAACACTCAACTGGCCGAGCGCCGCAGGAGCCAGGCGCTGATGTTGTGGCTGATCGCCGGCGCTCTGGTGGTGGCGGCGGCGGTGACGGCGGCGATCGAAACGCGCGCGCTGCGGCCCGATCTGGCGGCGGGGCCGGTGGTGCCGGGGCTTACGGAGACGATCGGCGCCGCCCAGCGCGTCATCGTCGTCAGCCAGGAGGCGAGCTACCGGATCGAGAAGGCCGAACGCGGCGGGCAGGACGTCTGGGTCATGCGCGACCGCGGCGATTTCCCGGTGACGGCGGGAAGCCTGGCCCAGCTCACGCGCGGCCTGCAGGAGCTGCGCTATACGCGGCGCATGACCAGCGACCCGTCCAAGCATCAGCGGCTCGGCGTCACCGATCCGCGCCAGGGCGGGCGCGGCGTGCTGGTGCAGGTCGAGGACGGGCGCGGCGCGCTGCTGGTGAACCTGATCCTCGGCGTCGAGACCAGCGGGCTCTACGTGCGCCGGCCCGACGACGATCAGACCTGGGCCGCGCGCGAAGGCGAAAACGCGCCGCTGCCGCCGCTGCGCAACGCCGCGGCGTGGCTGAACCTGCGGCCGCTAGGGATCGATCCGGCGCGGCTGGCGCGGGTGGAGATCGCGCCGGCGGAGGGGCGCGCCTACATCCTCGCGCGCGAGGCGCCGGACCAGCCGTGGCGGATCGTGACGCCGGCGCTGGCGACGCTGGCGCAATCCAACGTGACCGCCGCAGCCGAGCAGCTGACGCAGCTGACGCCGGTCGACGTGCAGCTGGCGCCGGCGGTGCAGGGCGAGGCCGTCGCGCGCGTGCGGGCCGCGCTGTTCGACGGCGTGCTGATCGATGCGGAGCTGATCCCGAGCGAAGGGCGCGTGTGGCTGAAGCTGGCGGCGCGGGCCAATTCGCCGGAGCTGCAGCAGGCGGCGGTGGAAATCAATGCGCAGGCCGCCGACTGGGCGTTCGCGCTGCGCGAGTCCGACGCGCAGGCGCTGGCGCCGCCCTTGAGCGCGCTGGTCCCGAGCCGCCAGTAGCGCGGACGCGCCGCCGATACGGACCGCCGGCGGTTCGTATTGGGCTTGCGTCGAATTCAGTCTTCCGCAGTGAAGGCGGCGGCGAGGATCGGGCCGCCGTTCGGGGCCTGCACGATCACTGCGCATTGCGGCGTGCAGCGCGCGCGCTCGTACCAGACCGAGCGGCCGTTCCAGCTGTCCAAGCGTTCGAGGCGCCGCACCAGATTGTAATGGGTGATGGTGCGGTCGCGGTTGAGGCCGCCGGTGACCATCACGGTCAGCGGGCCGGGGTCGTAGGCCGCGAGCCAGACGTCGGCCTCGCGCACGGCCGGGCTTGCGCCGAGCGTGATGCGCACGCGGCCGTTGCGCAGCCGCGCGATCGAAAGGTCGGGCGCGGCGGCCGGCCAGCCGGCGGCCTGCTGCGCCTCGTAGTTGGCGCGCGCCTGGTCCCAGTCGGACGCGCTGATCTGGCGGGCGCCGTTGATGACAAGCTGCGGCGTGAAGCGGCCGCGCACGCGCATGGCGCGGGAATAGGCGCGCTGGCGGTCGCCGAATTCGGGCTGGGCGTAGGTGTCGCGCCAGCCGAGATAGTCCCAGATGCCGACCGGGAAGGTGAGGGCGAGGACGCCGTCTTCGCGGGCGAACATGCCGAGCAGCCGGTTGGCGCGCGGACATTGGGTGCAGCCTTGGCTGGTGAACAGCTCCACCACCATCTCGGCGCGCGCGCCGTCCTGGGCGTGTGCGCGCGTGGCTGTCGCCGCCAGTGCGACCAGCGCGGCGGCGAGAAGACGGGCGATCATGCGCGCCAGCATGGCCGCGCATGACGCCCGGTTCTAATCAAACCGCTGTGACGGAACGGCGGCTCACGCCGCCTTGGCCAAGCCCCGCAGCACATAGTGGAGAATACCCCCGTTACGGAAGTATTCGACCTCGTTCTCGGTGTCGATCCGGCAAAGGACTTCGACTTCGTCGGTCTGGCCGCCGGCGCGGGCGATCTTGAGCTTCACCTTCTGGCGCGGCGCGAGCGCGGCGACGCCGGCGAGGGAGACGCTCTCGTCGCCCTTCAAGCCCAGGCTCGACCAGGACTGGCCGTCCAGGAACTGGAGCGGGATCACGCCCATGCCGATCAGGTTCGAGCGGTGGATGCGCTCGAAGCTTTCCGCAACGACAGCCCGGACCCCGAGCAGGGTCGTGCCCTTGGCCGCCCAGTCGCGCGAGGAGCCGGTGCCGTATTCTTTGCCGGCGAAGATGACGAGCTGCTTGCCTTCCTTCTGATAGCGCATGGCCGCATCGTAGATGAACATGCGCTCGCCCGAGGGCTGGTGGATGGCGTAGCCGCCTTCGACCACCGAGCCGTCCTCGTTCTTCACCATCTGGTTCTTGATGCGGATGTTGGCGAAGGTGCCGCGCATCATGACTTCGTGGTTGCCGCGCCGCGCGCCGTAGGAGTTGAACTCCGCCTGCGGCACGCCGTGTTCGGTCAGATAGGCGCCGGCGGGGCTGGCCTTCTTGATCGAGCCCGCGGGGCTGATGTGGTCGGTGGTGATCGAGTCGCCGAACAGGCCGAGCACGCGGGCGTCCTTCACGTCCCCCGGCGCTTTCGGCGTCATGCTCATGCCGTCGAAATAGGGCGGGTTCTGCACGTAGGTGGATTTCTTGTCCCACGCATAGGTGCGCCCGGCGCCGACCTTGATCGCCTGCCAGTGCCGGTCGCCCTTGAACACGTCGGCGTAGCGCTGGGCGAACATCTCCGGCGTGACCGCGGCGCGCACGGTGGCTTCGATCTCGGCGTTCGAGGGCCAGATGTCGCGCAGATAGACCGGCTTGCCGTCCTGCCCCAGGCCCAGCGGATCGGTTTCGAGATTGACATACACTGAGCCCGCCAGCGCATAGGCGACGACGAGCGGCGGCGAGGCGAGATAGTTGGCGCGCACGTCCTGGTTCACGCGGCCTTCGAAGTTGCGGTTGCCCGACAGCACCGAGGCGACGACGAGATCGTTTTCGCTGACCGACTGCGAAATCGCCGGCGGCAGCGGCCCCGAATTGCCGATGCAGGTGGTGCAGCCGTAACCGACCAGATTGAAGCCGAGCGCGTCGAGATCATCGTCGAGGCCGGCCTTGGCGAGATAGTCGGTGACGACCTGCGAGCCGGGCGCGAGCGAGGTCTTCACCCACGGCTTCACCTTGAGGCCCTTGGCGCGCGCGTTGCGGGCGACGAGGCCGGCGGCGAGCATCACGCTCGGGTTCGACGTGTTGGTGCAGGAGGTGATGGCGGCGATGACGACGTCGCCATGGCCGATGTCGTGGCCGGCGCCGGCGATGGGCGCGCGCCGTTTCAGTTCGGCGCTCTTGCGGAATTCGTCGCTCATCACCTTGGTGAAGCCTTCGGCGACGCCGCCCAGCACGACGCGGTCCTGCGGGCGCTTCGGGCCGGCGAGCGAGGGACGCACGTCGGCGAGCGAAAGTTCGAGCGTGTCGGTGAAGTCCGGCTCGGCGTCGGTGCGCCAGAGGCCCTGCTGCTTGCAATAGGCTTCGACCAGCGCGACGCGCTGGGGATCGCGTCCGGTGGCGCGCAGATAGTCGATCGTCTTGGCGTCGACGGGGAAGAAGCCGCAGGTGGCGCCGTATTCGGGAGCCATGTTGGCGATGGTGGCGCGGTCTTCGACGCTCATGGCGTCGAGGCCGGGACCGTAGAATTCCACGAACTTGCCGACCACGCCCTTCTTGCGAAGCATTTGCGTCACGGTGAGCACAAGGTCGGTGGCGGTGGCGCCTTCCGGCAGCTTGCCGGAGAGACGGAAGCCGATCACTTCCGGGATCAGCATCGAGATCGGCTGGCCGAGCATCGCCGCTTCCGCCTCGATGCCGCCGACGCCCCAGCCCAGGACGCCGATGCCGTTGATCATGGTGGTGTGGCTGTCGGTGCCGACCACGGTGTCGGGATAGGCGACCTCCTCGCCGTCCTCCTCGCGGGTCCAGACGCTCTGGCCGAGATATTCGAGATTGACCTGGTGGCAGATGCCGGTGCCGGGCGGCACCACGCGGAAATTGCGGAACGCCTGCTGGCCCCAGCGCAGGAACTGGTAGCGCTCGCCGTTGCGGGCGTATTCGAGTTCGACGTTCTGGGCGAAGGCCGAGGCGCTGGCGAAGTGATCGACCATCACCGAGTGGTCGATGACGAGATCGACCGGCACCAGCGGGTTGATGCGCTCGGGGTCGGCCTTGAGCGCGGCGGCGGCGTCGCGCATGGCGGCGAGGTCGACCACGGCGGGCACGCCGGTGAAGTCCTGCATCAGCACCCGCGCGGGGCTGAAGGCGATCTCGACCTCGTTCCTGCCCTTGTTCACGAGCCAGGAGGTCATGGCCAGGATGTCGGCTTTCTTCACCGCGACGCCGTCCTCGGCGCGCAGCAGGTTCTCAAGCAGCACCTTGAGCGACATCGGCAGCTTGGAGATGTCGCCGAGGCCGTTGGCGCTGGCCTTGGCGAGGTCGAAATAGGCGTAGGTCTTGGCGCCGACGCTGAGCGTGGAGCGGGCGGCGAACGAGTTCAGAGACGGCATGGGTCTGCATCCGGCTAAATAGCTTCAGAGATGCAAGCGCGTTGGGGAGCGCCCCAAATCCGGAATCAAACCGGGCGCGCGGCAGGGCCTATTTAGCGCCGATTGGTGAATTCGCAATTCCTAACGGCGGCTGGCGCCGCCTTTGGCCTGGCGCCCTTGGCCGCACCCGGCGTGAAGCAGGATACGCCCGCGGCGTGATCCGGCTGAGACGCCGTTTCTCCAACCAGCGTTGGTTCCGTGCCGCGGCGGCGCGCCGGCGGCAGGCCCGGTCCCTGCATTGGGGGCCGTTAACGCAGGATAACCAAGGAGAATTGAAGGTGCGCCTGTCGAATATGAAAATGGCTGCGGCTGCGATCGTCATTGCGGTCGCGGCGCCGCAAATGGCCTACGCCACCAATTTTGGCGGCGGCGGCCACAACAATAACAACAACGGTCCGAGCAACACCAACAACACGAACACCAACACCAACCACAACGGCAACAGCCTGGACATCAATCTCGGCGACTACACCGAGAACAACAACTCGACCACCGCCTATGGCGGCAACGCGGTCGCCAAGGGCGGCAACGCGACCGGCGGCAACGCCGTCAACGCCAACGGCAACTTCGCCGACAACACCAACAACAACAACAACAACAGCAGCGCCAACAACAACGGCAATCTGAACGGCAACAACAACGGCAATAACAACGGCAACAACAGCTCGAACAACAATCTCGGCCAGGGCCAAGGCCAGGAGCAGGGCCAAGGTCAGAGCCAGGGCCAAGGCCAGAGCCAAGGTCAGGGCCAGAGCCAGTCGCTCTCCAACGACAGCTCCAGCTCGAACAATGCGAGCCAGGACGTCGAGGTGAACACCTATCATGAGCGCGCGCCGGTCAGCACCGCGTTCGCCGCGCCGCTGACGTCGGGCGAAGACACCTGCATGGGGTCGAGCTCGATCGGCGCTCAAGCGGTGACGTTCGGCCTCTCGCTCGGCACCACCTGGCAGGATTCCAACTGCCGCCGCCTGAAGAACTCGCGCCAGCTGGTGGCCCTCGGCTATCACCGCGCGGCGACGGCGCTGATGTGCGTCGACGCCGACGTGCGCCGCGCCATGGACGAAGCCGGCACGCCATGCCCGAGCGCCAACGACCAGCAGGCGCAGCTGACGCCGGCTTCGGCGCCGGCCGCCGCGGTCTGCCCGACCGATGACTTCGTGGTGCCGTTCGCCTGGGATCGTTCGAACCTGAACCGCGCCGCGGCGGGCGTCATCGACGCCGCCGTGACCCGCGCCCGCCAGTGCAACGTCAACGGCGTCGTCGTGATCGGCCACACCGACACGTCGGGCTCGAACGCCTACAACGCCGCGCTGTCGCAGCGCCGCGCGGTCGTCGTCCGCAACGCGCTGATCGAGCGCGGCGTCAGCGCCGACCTGATCGTGACCGAAGCGCGCGGCGAAACCGATCTCGCCCACGCGACCCCGGACGGCGTGCGCGAAGCCGCCAACCGCCGCACGGCTGTGACGATCAGCTTCCGCTGATCGCTACGCAGACAGAGCGCACTCGAACGGGCCCGGCCACAGGTCGGGCCCGTTTTCTTTTGCGTTCAGCTTTCCGGTTCGGGCGGCGCGGCGCGCGGTCCGAAGAAGCGGCCGCCGCGGCGCCTGCGCCAGCGCAGCGCAAGCCAGAGCAGCGGCGCCGCGATGACGACGATCGGGATCGCGCCGGCGATCAGATAGATGATCGCGGCGAAGCCGCCGACGATCACGCCCAGGAAATCGGCGAAGGCGCGCCGCAGCGGCTCGAACGTGTCGCTGCCGACCGGACGCGGCGCCGAGCGATAATTGATCGTCAGCTCGCTCATCGCCACGCGCGTGCGCATCACGGCGAGGTTGGACTGGATCGCGTCGATCTCGCCTTGCACGCGCGCCAGTTCGCGCTCGACCTCGAGCAGATCGGAGAGCCGGCCGGGACGCGAGCGCAGCAGTTCCTGCAGCCGGTCGCGTAGCGCGGTGAGCGCGCGCAGCCGCGCCTCGGTGTCGACGATCTGGCGGGTGAGGTCTTCGGTGTTGGTGGTCTGCTGGACGATGCGCCCGCCGGCGGCGTCGACCTGGGCCGACATGCCGGACATGAAAGTCCGCAGCCATTGCGGTTCGGCGCGCAGCGAAACGTAGCCTTCCATGTAGCTGTCGGGATCGCCGCTCTTGTTGGAGCCGATCAGCTGGCACAGGCGCGGGCCGGCGCCCTGGCAGGCCTGGACGTGCGCGTCCATCACGGCGGATAGGCGCTGGCTCGGTATCTCCAGCCCCATGCCGTAGCTGTAGGCGAGATACAGCGCCGGCGCGGGCGCGGGCGTGCTGCCGTCGGGCTGCTGCTGGCCCGGCGCGGCGGCGGGCGCGCTTTCAGCCTCGACCGGCGGAGCGGGCGCGGGCGCGGCGACAGGCGCCTGCCGCTCCATGCTGGCGCCGCCCGACGCCGAGTCTTCCACCGCCATCTGCTGGCCGCAGCCGGCCAAAGCCAGCGCGAGCATCGCTCCCGCAACGAAACGCAGCATCGCAGCACCTCCCTCCGCGAACACCAAGGCCCGCCTTGGCGGATCGCGCAACCCTTTCTAGAACCGGGGCCGGATTATGAGCGGGCCCGGACCTTTCCAAGACAAGCCGTCGCTGCGGGTTGAATCGCTGACGCTGGCGCGCGGCGAGCGCACGCTGCTGCGCGATTTCGGTTTTGCGGCCGGGCCGGGCGGGTTCGTCGAGATCCGCGGCGGCAACGGCGCGGGCAAGACCACGCTGCTGCGGGCGATCGCCGGCTTTCTGAAGCCGCGCGCCGGCGCGATCGCATTCGAGGGCGTCGAGGAGCCGTCGCTGGCGCTGCATTATGTCGGGCATCTGAACGGGCTGAAGGGCGGTGCAAGCGTGCTGGCGCACCTGCGCTACTGGGCCGGGCTGTTCGGCGCGGCGCCGCGCGAGGAGGAGGCGCTGACGCGGCTCGGCCTGCGCGCGCAGGCGGAGCTGCCGGCGCGGGTGCTGAGCCAGGGCCAGGCGCGGCGGCTGGCGCTGGCGCGCCTCGTCGCGGCGCCGCGCCCGGTATGGCTGCTGGACGAACCGGCGGCCGGGCTCGATGCGCAAGGGCGCGGCGTGCTCTCGGCGCTGATCGAGGCGCATCGCGCCGAGGGCGGCGTTGTCGTCGCCGCGGTGCACGAAGCGCTGGGGCCGGCGCCGTCGCAGACGCTGACAGTGGGTGCGTGATGCCGTGCAGCGTAACGAACTTCCGTCAGGGAGAGAGCAGGGGCCGGGATGAGGCTCTGCGCCAACAGAGCGCGCCGCTCGGCGCCGTCGGACAATTTTCAGACGTCGCGCTGCACCCCGCCCCCCGGCCCCCTCCCCTCGAGGGGAGGGGGAGATGAGCGCGTTCGCGGCGACGTTCAGGCGCGATGCCGCGCTGATGTGGGCGGGCGGAGGCGCGCTGGCGCCGGTCGGCTATTTCCTCGGCGCGACCATGCTGGTGCCGCTGGCGATGGGGCCGGAGCGCGCGTTGCTGGAAGCGGCGGGGCCGCCTCTGGTGTGGATCGCGGCCGGGCTGGCGGTGTTGGCGACGCTGGAGCGGGTGTTCCAGGCCGACCTGGAGGACGGCTCGCTCGACCAGATGCTGCTGTCGCCGGCGCCGCTGGAGCTGCTGGTGCTGGCGAAGGGACTGGCGATGTGGTGCGTGGTCGGGCTGCCCATCGCGCTCGCGGGCGCGCCGGCTGCGATCGCGCTGCAGGCGCCGGTCAGCCTGGTTCCGGCGATCGTGCTGAGCCTGGCGCTCGGCATGGCGGCGTTCATCGGCGTGGGACTGGCGGGAGCCGCCGTCACCGCGGGTGTGAAACGCGGCGGGGTTTTGATCGCGCTCATCGTGCTGCCGTTCTTCGCGCCGCCTATCATCTTCGGCTCGGCGGTGGCCGCCGGCGACCAGGTGGCGGCGGCGTTGTCGATTTTGGCCGGCTGCGCGCTGGGGGCCGCCGCGCTGGGGCCGATCGCGGCGGCGGCGGCGCTCAGGCTGCAAGCGGAATGAGGTCTTCAGGTGTCGGGTGTCGAGTGTCAGGTGTCAGAATGACCTACTCCAATCCTTGTCTAACACCTGATACCTGACACCTGAAACCTATGATCTCTTATCTCGCCAACCCGCAGCGCTTCATGGCCTTCTCGGCCTGGGCCGCGCCGATCTGTTTCGCCGCGGCGGTCATTACGCTGGGGCTGGGGCTGCCGTGGGCGCTCGCGCTCTCGCCGGCCGATTACCAGCAGGGCGAGACGGTGCGGATCATGTACGTGCACGTGCCGGCGGCCTGGTGGTCGATGGGGATTTACGCCTTCATGGGCGCAGCGAGTTTCATCGGCCTGGTGTGGCGCCACGCGCTGGCCGATGTGGCCGCGCGCGCGGCGGCGCCGATCGGGGCGACGTTCGCGGGGCTGTGCCTGATCAGCGGCGCCCTGTGGGGCGCGCCGACCTGGGGCACGTGGTGGGAGTGGGACGGGCGGCTGACGTCGATGCTCGTGCTGTTCGTGATCTATCTCGGCTACATCGCGCTGTGGAGCGCGATCGAGGACGAGGAGAAGGCGGCGCGGCTGGCGGCGATCCTGTGCCTCGTCGGCCTCATCAATCTGCCGATCATCAAGTTCTCGGTCGACTGGTGGAGCACGCTGCACCAGCCGGCGAGCATCATGCGCTCGGGCGGCTCGGCGATCCATCCGAGCATGCTGGGGCCGCTGCTGACGATGGCGGCGGGCTTCCTGTTCCTGTTTGCCGCGCTCACGATGATGAACATGCGCGCAGCGATCTTCCGGCGGCGAGTCGAGAGCGCGCGCGCACGCGGAGGCGAGGCATGATCGAAGGCGGTTGGGACTATGTCTATCCGGCCTATGCCATGACGTTCGGCGGGCTCGCCGTGCTGGCGGCGGTGGTGATGGCGCGGCTGACGCACTGGGCCAGGCGCGCCAGGGAGTTGCAGCGCTGATGCGGCGGCTGGCCGCTTTCGCTCCGCTGCTGGCGCTGCTCGTGGTGGTCGTGGCCTCGGCGTTCCTGCTGACGCGCGGCGGCGAGCGCGAACAGTTCAAGGCGGGCATGGTGGGGCGCATGGCGCCGGACTATGCGCTCGAACGTCTGGGCGGCGGCGAACCGGTGACGCCCGAAGCGATGGCCGGGCGGCCTTACCTGATCAACGTGTTCGCGTCGTGGTGCACGCCCTGCCGCGCCGAGCATCCGCAGCTCATGGCGCTGCAGCAGAGCGGCGTGGCGATCCTCGGCGTGGCGTACAAGGATGCGCCGGAGGATACGGCGGCGTTCCTGGCGGAACTCGGCGATCCGTTCGCCGTCGTCGGCATGGACCCCGAAGGCCGCTACGGGCTCGAACTCGGCGTGACGGGCGCGCCGGAGACGTTCGTGGTCGGCGCGGACGGGACGATCCGCGCGGCGCATCGCGGGCCGCTGACGGATGAGATCGTGCGCCGGACGATCCTGCCGGCGCTGAGGGCGGAGTAGAGCGGCCTCCTTGGATCGCCGGCGTCCTCGCCGGCGCCCCCGTTTCAACTTGAACCGGCGTCATAAGCTGAAACGCCCCGCGTCGGCGAGGACGCCGGCGGTCCAAGAAGGCTCAGCGGCGCGGTTTGCGGGGCGCTTCGGCTTTCGCTTCTTTCTTCTGCGCGCGCTTTTGCTTCTTCGCCTGCTTGCGCGCCTCGCGTTCCGCGCGTTCGGCCGCTTCGTCCGCGAGCTTGGCCAGCTTGGTGACGATGTTGAGGAAGGTGCGCCGCTTGGTGCGCGGCAGCGCATCGAGAATGGCGGCGTCGGCGGCGCGGGCGTGATGGGTGGCGGCGGCGAGCAGGGTGGCGCCGGCGGGCGAGAGCCGCACCGAACGCATGCGCGCGTCGGTGCTGGCGGGCGCGCGGGTGATCCAGCCGTTGCGCTCCATGCGCAGCATCATGTCGCCCATGGTGGAGCGGTCGACGCCGGCGGCGCGGCCGAGGGCGGTCTGGCTGAGGCCGGGGTTCTCGGCGACCGCCGCCAGCACGGTGAACTGGCGCAAGGTCACGGTTTCGCCGACGAGCTGGGTGAAGCGGTCGGCCGCGAGCTGCTCGGCGCGGCGCAGCAGGTGGCTCGCCGACGCCGCCAGCCGGTAGGGCTCGGACTCAGAATTATCCGGCATCGAACGCGCCATGAAACGCCGTTCCTTTACGTGCGCGGACACTAGCGCCGCAGCATGACGGTTCAATCATCCGATCGAGCGTGGTTCGCCGCCGAGGCGAAAATCCGGCGGGAACCTGGGCTTATTTTGCGGTTTGCGCCGAAGTGGCGTCGTTTTCATCACGCTCGCGATGGTGTTTGAGCACGATCGGCGTGTTCATCGCGGCGAACGCCAGCGTCAGCGGGAAGACGATGAAGGGCCGCGAGTTCAGCCAGAAGTCGAAGCTCTGGGTGTTGCGGATCACCTCGTTGAGGATCGCCTGAAACAGGAAGAAGGCGCTCCACCGCAGCGCGAGCACGGTCCAGATCCGGTCGGGCAGGTTGAAGGCGTGGCCGAACAGCAGCTTCCAGACGTTCTGCCGGATGACGAGCGAGACCAGGATCGCGGCGACATAGAAGAGATAGGTGAAGGTCGGCTTGATCTGGATGAAGGCCGGGTTGCGCAGCCAGAGCGTGAGCCCGCCGAAGGCGGCGACGATCACGCCGGTGACGAGCAGAACGGGCGGAATCCTGCCGAGCTTGACCCTGCAATAGCCGATGGCGGCGAGCGTCGCGGCGATGAAGATCCCGGTGGCGATATAGACGGCGTTGTCCTTCGTCGCCTCGATCCGCTGCAGCACGTTGAAGGCGATGACGAAAATGACGATCGGGCCGAGGTCGATCAGCAGCTGGTTCGGGCCGCCGGCCTGTTTCGGCTTGGCGGTGGCGAGCGGTGTGAGTTCTTCGGTCATTGGCGGCTCTGATACGCCGAACCGGGCGGCGCGGGCCAGCGGCTTGCGCTGAACCGCGTTTCCGGCCCAGATCGCCGGTGCGGGTTCGGGGAGGACGGGATGAGATTCGCGGCTGTCGCAGCATTGGGGATCCTGGCGGCGTGCGCGAGCGCGCCCGCGCCGGACGGGCCGGCGCGCTCGCTGGGCGAAATCCTGGACCAGGCGCCGGCCGGGGACTGGCGGACGGTCGATCAGGACAATCTGCTCTACATGCAGCTGCCGCAGGGGCGGGTGATCATCGAACTGGCGGCGGATTATGCGCCGGCGCATGCGGCCAACATCCGCGCGCTGGCGCGGGCGCATTATTGGGACGGCGCCGCGATCGTGCGCAGCCAGGACAATTACGTCGTCCAGTGGGGCCGCGACGAGGGCGATCCGCAGCCGATGGGCGAGGGCGTCGCCGCGCTGGCGCCGGAGTTCGACCGCCCGCGCGCCGGGGTCGAGATCACGCGGCTTGCCGATCCGGATACGTACGCGCACGAAGTCGGCTTCGCGTACGGTTTTCCGGTGGCGAGCGACGGTCGGCGCACATGGCTTGCGCACTGCTACGGCATGGTCGGCGCCGGGCGCGGCGACACCGCCGACAGCGGTTCGGGCGCGGAGCTTTACGCCGTCATCGGCCACGCGCCGCGCCATCTCGACCGCAACATCACCACGGTCGGGCGCGTGCTGCAGGGGATGGAGAGTCTTTCTGTCATGCCGCGCGGGACCGGGCCGCTCGGCTTCTATGAGACGCCGCAGGAGCGCACGCCGATCGTCTCGGTGCGTCTGGGCTCGGAACTGCCGGAAAGCGAGCGCGTGCATTTCGAAGCGCTGCGCACCGACAGCGCCACGTTCCGCGATGTGATCGAGAGCCGCCGCTTCCGCCGCGACGGCTGGTTCCTCGATCCGGTCGGGCGGCTCAATGTCTGCAACGCGCCGCTGCCGGTGCGGGTGCGGCGCTAAGCCTTCCGCACGAACTCGGACTTGAGTTTCATCGCGCCGAAGCCGTCGATCTTGCAGTCGATGTCGTGATCGCCGCCGACGAGGCGGATGTTCTTCACGCGCGTGCCGACCTTCAGCACCTGCGACGAGCCCTTGATCTTCAGGTCCTTGATGACCGTCACCGTATCGCCGTCGGCCAGCACGTTGCCGTTGGCGTCGCGGATTTGCGGTGCGTCGTCGGCGGCGGCTTGCGCCGGCGACCATTCATGCGCGCATTCGGGGCAGATCAGCAGCGGCCCGTCCTCATAGGTGAACGCCGATGAGCAGTTTGGGCAGGGCGGCAGCGTGGTCATGAGCGGCTCTCAGTTCAGGCCGACGAGCGCGCGAGAGAAGCTCGTCGCGTCGAACGGTTGCAGGTCTTCGGCTTTCTCGCCGACGCCGATGAAGTGGATCGGGATGGCGTGGCGCTGGGCGACGGCGACGAGCACGCCGCCTTTGGCGGTGCCGTCGAGCTTGGTCATGACGAGGCCGGTGATTTCCGTCACCGAGCGGAAGCTTTCGACCTGGCTCAAGGCGTTCTGGCCGACGGTGGCGTCGAGCACGAGCAGGGTCTCGTGCGGGGCGTCCTCGTCGAGCTTGCGCATGACGCGGATGATCTTCGCCAGCTCGGCCATCAGTTCGGACTTGTTCTGCAGCCGGCCTGCGGTGTCGATCAGGGCGACGTCGGCGTGTTCTTCCCTGGCGCGCTTCACCGTCTCGAACGCGACGCCGGCGGCGTCCGCGCCTTGCGCAGCGGCGACGAAGGAGGCGCCGGCGCGATCGGCCCAGACTTTCAGCTGCTCGATCGCGGCGGCGCGGAAGGTGTCGGCGGCGCCGATGACGACACGGGCGCCGGCCTTGGCGAGATTGTTGGCGAGCTTGCCGATCGTCGTCGTCTTGCCCGAGCCGTTGACGCCGATGACGAGCACGATGCGCGGCTTGGGCCCCTGGGTGAGGTCGAGATGGGCTTCGCGCGGCTTCAGGATGCGCGCGACTTCGGCGGCGAGGGCTTCGCGCGCTTCGGCCTGGCCGTTCTCCTTGCTGAAGCGCTGGTCGGCGAGCGCGCCGGCGATGCGCGCGGCGGCGGCCGCGCCCATGTCGGAGGCGATCAGCACCTCTTCCAGTTCGGCGATGTCGGCGGCGTCGAGCTTTTCCTTGGTGAACACCGACGTGAAGCTGTCGACGAGCTTGGCCGAGGATTTGCGCAGGCCGTCGAACAGGCCTTTCGCCTGTTCGGGCGCGGCGTCTTCGGGCTTCTTCTTCTTGTCGAACAAGCCCCAGATCATGCGGCGACGCCGATCAGGTGCTGGCCGTCATGGGCGGTGAAGCGCAGGCGAATGTATGGACCGCCGGCGTCCTCGCCGGCCGGCGCTTCATTCCGCAAGCTTGGCGCATGCCGGCGAGACGCCGGCGGTCCATATTGGACTGCGCTGAAGTCGGGCAAACGAGCAAATCCTTCGCGTTCGACGATGCCGGTGGTCTTGCGGCCGATCCACCGATCCAGGTGGCGCGCGAGCGCCGCCGCACCCGCTTCGCGCAGGCGCGCGGCGCGTTCTTTCACGACGCGGCGGTCGAGCTGGGGCATGCGCGCGGCGGGCGCGCCATCGCGCGGGCTGAAAGGAAAGGCGTGGACGTAAGCGAGGCCGCAGGCGTCGACGAGAGAGACGAGGTTGGCGAAGTGCGCCTCGGTTTCGGTCGGGAAGCCGGCGATGAGATCGGCGCCGAGCGCGATTTCGGGGCGCGCCGCCTTGAGCCGTCGGCACAGATCGATCGCCTGCGCGCGCGAATGGCGGCGCTTCATGCGCTTGAGGATGAGATCGTCGCCGTGCTGCAGCGACAGATGCAGATAGGGCGCGACGCGCTCATGCTGCGTGACCAGTTCGAACAGCTGATCGTCCATCTCGATGGCGTCGAGCGAGGAGAGGCGCAGCATAGGCAGTTCGGGGACGAGCTTGAGGATGCGCGCGACGAGAGCGCCGAGCTGCGGCTGGCCGGGCAGGTCGGCGCCCCAGGAGGTGAGGTCGACGCCGGTGAGCACGACCTCGGGCACGCCGTTGGCGGCGAGGCGGCGGATCTGCTCCACCACTTCGCCCGCCGGCGCCGAGCGCGAGTTTCCGCGGCCGTAGGGGATGATGCAGAAGGTGCAGCGGTGGTCGCAGCCGTTCTGCACCTGCACGTAGGCGCGGGTGCGCTCGCTGAAGCCGTCGATCAGGTGCGAAGCGGTTTCGCGCACGGCCATGATGTCGGCGACCTCGACGCGCGGGTGCGGCGCCGGCGCAAAGCTCTCGGCGCGCATCTTCTCGGCGTTGCCGATGACGCGGCTGACCTCGGGCATTTGCGCAAACGATTGCGGATCGATCTGGGCGGCGCAGCCGGTGACGATGATCTCGGCGCCGGGGCGTTCGCGGCGGGCGCGGCGGATGGTCTGGCGCGCCTGGCGCACGGCCTCGTTGGTGACGGCGCAGGTGTTGACGATGACCGCGTCGCCGAGCGCGGCCTCCTCCGCAAGCGCGCGCATAGCCTCGCTTTCGTAGGCGTTGAGGCGGCAGCCGAGCGTGACGATCTCGACATCCGCGCGCGGAGGCTTGGTCGGCGCGTTCATCTGGGTAAGGCAATAGGGCAGTAGAGCGGTAGGGCAATAGATATGATTTGGGCCGCAGCGCGCAAACGCAGCGGCCCAAACGCCTTGTCGTCTTGCCGCCCGAGCCGCTTATTCCGCGGCGTCCACGGCTTCGCCGACGAAATCCTCTTCGCGGGCGCCGCCGGTGCGTTCGGCGATGCGGGCCGACTTGCCGCGGCGCTGACGCAGGTAATAGAGCTTCGCCCGGCGGACCTTGCCGCGGCGGACCACCTCGATCGAATCGACGGTCGGCGAAAACAGCGGGAACACCCGCTCGACGCCTTCGCCGAAGCTGATCTTGCGGACGGTGAAGTTGGCGTTGAGGCCCGAACCCGAGCGGGCGATGCAGACGCCCTCATAGGCCTGGACGCGCTCGCGGTCGCCTTCCTTGATCTTCACGTTCACGCGCAGCGTGTCGCCCGGGTCGAAGGAGGGGACGGTCTTGCCCTTGGTGATGCGGGCGACTTCTTCTTGTTCGAGCGTCTGGATCAGGTTCATCGGCACTACCGGAGCGCACAGGCTTACGGCCGGCGCTTCCACTGGGAAACCACGGGAAAGCGGGGCGTATAAGGGAAGCCCCCGCCGCTGTCGAGGGGCTTTCGGCCTAGCCTGCAGGATCGTCCGCAAGCGGGGCGATGGGCGCGCAGCCGGCGAGGGTGAGGAGCGCGCCGTCGGGCTGGCGGATGCGCAGGACCGGGCGGTCGCCGGCGCGGCCGATCTGGAACGCCAGCTCCTGGCCGCCGGCGTCGCGCACGCCGATGAAGCCGTCCGCTTCGCTGATCACCGAGTAGGCGCCGAGGCCCGGCGTAAACCACGTCATGGCGAGCGGCGGGAAGAAGTAGGCGGCGCCCGGCGTGTCGGCGAGCGGGACGACGTGGAGGGCGCGGATGCCGCGGACGCGGGCGGCGGACCGGGCGTCGAGTTCGGCCGGCATGGCGGCGTCGAGGGCGCGCATCTCCTGCTCGGCGCCGGCGCAGGCGGCGGCGATCGACCGGGCCGTGAGCGCGCCGTCGACCGGGCGCCATACCGCGCCGATGGCGCCGGCGGCGCGGGTAAGCTCGGGGCTTGCGGCCGGGCGCTGCGCGGCGGCGGGCAGGGCGAACAGAGCAAGGGCGGCGACGGCCATGGACAGGCGCATCAATCGCCCTTGCCCCTCAAATCAGGCCGTCTTTGGGCGGTGATGCGCGCGCGCTCGGCGCGGCGCCAGGCGTCGATCCTGGCGTGATCGCCGCTGAGCAGCACGTCGGGAATGGCGCGGCCCTCCCACTCGCGCGGGCGGGTGTATTGGGGATGTTCGAGCAGGCCGTCGCTGAAGCTCTCTTCGATCGCGGAGGCGGCGTTGCCGAGCACGCCGGGCAAGAGCCGCACGCACGCTTCCAGCAGCACAAGCGCCGCCGCTTCGCCGCCCGCGAGCACCGCCTCGCCGACCGCGACTTCCTGCATCGCGCGCGCTTCGATGACGCGCTCGTCGAGGCCCTCGAAGCGGCCGCAGAACAGGATCACGCCGGGCCCCGCCGCCCATTCGCGCGCCATGGCCTGGTTCAGCTGGCGGCCGCGCGGCGAAAGGTAGATGAGCGGCGCTCTCGGAGCGCCGGCGTCCTCGCCGGCGAGACGCCGGCGATCCAAGACGTGATCGATCGCCGCCGCCGCCACATCGGCGCGGATCACCATGCCGGCGCCGCCGCCGGCGGGCGTGTCGTCGACCTGCTTGTGCGGGCCCTGGCCGAAATCGCGCAACGGCACGACGTCGAGCGACCACGCGCCCTCGCGCAGCGCCTTGCCGATCAGCGAAACGCCGAGCGTGCCTGGAAACGCTTCCGGAAAGAGCGTGATGACGGAGGCGGCGAAACTCATGTGCGCCACGGATTCAGCACGCGGACGCCGAGATCGGCGAAGTCGCGTTCGTTGCGGGTGGCGACGGTGAGGTTGTGCACGCGCGCGGTCGCGGCCAGGAGGGAGTCCGCGCACGGCAAGGTGCGGCGCACCGTTGCGCTGATCCTGCCCCATTCGGCGGCGACCAATTCATCGATGGAGATCAGACGCGCCTTGAAGGCGCTTGAGGTGAATGCAGCTAGCCAGAATTCAAGCAACGACCGGCGCTTGCCGGACGGCAGCCGCTCAATTCCTTTGATGATCTCGCCAATCGTTACAGTGCTCATAAAAGCGGTGTCCATCTGCACCGAAGCCCAGCGCTGAACTTGCGAGTCCGGTCGCGGCTTGGCGAGTTCGGACACCACGTTTGTATCAACGAGAAACATCAGTCCTCGCGGTCGAACTCTGAACGGTCCTCGTGAACGCCGCGTCGCAACTCGCGACGGCCTTCTTCGATCGACTCCGCGAGTGCGTCTCCAAGTCCGCTTTGGCGTAGCGGCTCAAATAATTCCCAGAGCGTCTTCGGTGCGTCGCGCGCCGCCGCTGCGTGCGCCGGGGCGTCTTCCTTGCGCATCACCACAAACTCTTCCTTGCCGCGGACCGTGATGGTCTGCGGGCCTTGCTCGCGCACGGCGCGGAGGAGTTCGCTGAGCTTGGCTTTCGCCGTTTGGAGCTGCCAGGTGGCCATACAAACAGACTAGTCTGACTAGTCTGTTCGTTCAAGGCTCACTTACCCACCGGTTCCGGGGCCGGCGGATCGATGACGACGCGCTTGGCGGCGAGATCGACGTGCGGGACGGTTTCCTTGGTGAAGGTGACGCGCACGTTGGGGCCGCCGTTGGCGGGCTTGTATTCGAGGATGTCGCCGGCGCCGAAATTCCACACCGCGACGATGTCGCCCAGCACGGCGCCGTCGAGCGTCTCCGCGCGCGAGCCGAGCAGATCGACGATGTAGAATTCGTCTTCGGCGGTGGCCGGCAGGTTGGCGCGCGGCACGAACAGTTTCTGGCCCTTCAGCGCCTCGGCCTGCTCGCGGGTCTTCACCTCGGGGGCGACGACGGCGACGCCGTCCTTCAACTCGCGCCAGCTCTTCGGCTTGAGCAGCACCTTGCCGTCCTCGCCATAGAGCGGCCCGTAGGAGATCACGCCGTCCTTCCTGCCGGTGAAGGCGCGCAGGCGCACCTCGCCCTTGACGCCGAAGGCGCCGGCGACGGCGCCGACCAGGACCATGCCCTTGGCCGCGCCGGCCTTGCCCTTGAAGGCGGGCACGGCCTTGGACTCGCCGACGAGTTCGGGTTCGCTGACGGGCTTGGGCGCGGCGAGCGGTTTGGGCGCGGCGGGACGGACCGGGGCCAGCACCGGCGTGCGGGCGATCGGCTGCGCACGGCCGGCGGCGACCGCCAGGGGCTTTGCCGGGATCGGCTTGGAGAAGGCGGCTTCGACAGGGGCGAGCTTCGGCGGCTTGGGCGGTTTCGGGGCTTTGGCGGGCTTGGCCGGTTTCTCCGGCTTGGCTGCGGGCGCCGGCGCTGCGGCCTTGCCGGCGACGCCGGGCTTGGCTTTGGCCTTCTTATCCTCGGCCTTGAGTTCCGGCTTCTTGGCTTCGGCCTTCGGTTTGGCCTCCGCCTTGGCTTTGGGCTCGGGCTTCGGCGCCGGCTTGGCCTTGGCGTTCGCCTTCGGAGCGGGCTTGGCCGCCTTGGCTTCGGGCTTCGCCGGCTTCTTCGCTTTCGCGTCCGCTTTGGGGGCCGGCTTCGGCTGGGCCTTCTTGGCCGCCGGAGCGGGCTTGGCCGGCTTGGCCGGCGCGGTTTTCGCCGCAGCCGCCGTCGCCTTCGGCGCGGGCGGCGCCTTCTTGGGCGCGGCCTTGGCCGGGGCGGGCGCCTTCTTCGCCGCCGGTTCGCGGCGGGCGGCCGGCGCCGGCTTCTTGGCGGGAGCCGGCTTGGCCGCGGCGGCGGCCTTCGGCTTGGTCAAAGCGGACTTCTTGTCAGGCAAAGATTTCTTACGCCTCCGGAGCGGCCTCGCCTGCCGACGCCGCCTGCGCGCGTTCTTCTGCGCGCTCGGTCATCTTCTTGCCGGGCTTGGCCTTGTTGGGGTTGTTGCGGGCTTCACGCTTCATGACGCCAGCCTGGTCCAGGAACCGCGCGACGCGGTCGGTCGGCTGAGCGCCCTTCGACATCCACTCTTGAATCCGATCGAGCTTCAGGGTGACCCGGTTGGGGTCTTCGGACTTCAATATAGGATTGTAGGTTCCGACTTTCTCAATGAAACGCCCGTCGCGCGGGCTCCGGCTGTCGGCCACAACGATGGAGTAGAATGGACGCTTCTTGGCGCCGCCGCGCGCGAGACGGATTTTGAGGGACATTTCTGCTGCTTCTCCTTTGAACTCTTAGCTTTTTTTGTTGCTTCCGGGAAGTCCCGGCAACCCACCGGGGAGTCCCGGCGGGCCAGATTGAGGGTTAAGGCCGGGTAGGGATTTTCCCGACCCCAGCTGCTTCAGGACTTCGGGATTGGGCCTGGCGCCCCCCATCCCGGGCATGCCGAAGGGCATCTTTCCCTTGCCCATGGCCTTGGCCATGTCGGCCATGTTGCGGTGCATCTTGAGCAGACGGTTGACCTCCACGACCTCGACGCCCGCGCCCTTGGCGATGCGGGCGCGGCGGCGGCCGTTGAGCAGGTCGGGCTTGGCGCGCTCGGCCTTGGTCATCGAGCGGATGATGGCGATCTGGCGGTGGATCTGCCTGTCGTCGAGCTGGGCGTCGGAAATCTGGCTTTTCATCTTCTGGACGCCGGGCAGCATGCCCATGACGCCCTTGAGACCGCCGATCTGGATCAGCTGCGACAGTTGCTTTTCCATGTCGTCGAAGTCGAAGCGGCCCTTGGCCAGCTTCTTGGCCATTTTCTCGGCTTCGGCGCGGTCGACGGTTTCGACCGCCTTTTCAACCAGTCCGACGATGTCGCCCTGGCCGAGGATGCGCCCGGCGATGCGCTGGGCGTCGAACGGTTCGAGCGCGTCGGCGCGTTCGCCGAGGCCGAGGAACTTGATCGGCAGGCCGGTGACGGCGCGCATGGAGAGGGCCGCTCCGCCGCGGCCGTCGCCGTCGGCGCGGGTGAGGACGAGGCCGGTCAGCGGCAGGCGCTCGTGGAAGCGCTTGGCGGTCTCGACCGCGTCCTGGCCGGTGAGGCTGTCGGCGACGAGCAGGACTTCGGGCGGCCTGGCGATCTGCGCGATCGAGGCCGCTTCCGCCATCATTTCTTCGTCGAGGGTGGTGCGCCCGGCGGTGTCGAGGATGAGGACGTCGTGGCCGCCGAGGCGCGCGGCCTGGAGCGCACGCTTGGCGATCTCCTGGGGCGTCTGGCCGGCGATGATCGGCAGCACGTCGACGCCGATGGTCTTGCCGAGGGTGGAGAGCTGCTCCATCGCCGCCGGGCGGCGGGTGTCGAGCGAGGCCATCAGCACGCGCTTTTTGTCCGTCTTGGTGAGACGGAGCGCGATCTTGGCGGCGGTGGTGGTTTTGCCGGAGCCCTGGAGGCCCGCCATCATGATGACGTTGGGTGGCTCGCCGTGGACGCGCAGGCCTTCGGGCGGTCCCTCGCCGCCGAGCATGTCCACGAGCGCGTCATAGACGATCTTGACGACCTGCTGGCCGGGCTTCACCGACTTGATGACGGCTTCGCCGACGGCTTCGGTTTTCACCCTGGCGATGAAGTCCTTGACCACGGGCAGCGCCACGTCGGCCTCGAGCAGGGCCACGCGCACCTCGCGCAGGGCGGCGTCGACGTCGGCCTCCGACAGCGCACCGCGCCCGGTGAGCTTGTCGAAAACGCCGCCTAAGCGCTCTGTCAGGGCCTCAAACATTCCAACTCCTAAACTCCTCCCCCGCTTGCCGGGGAGCAGCACGCGCCAAAGCACTTTTACCCCGCCGGACGATCACGTCGGGCGGGGTGCCTCGCCGGCCTCCGGGCCCCATATGGGGCCGTGTGCCGGTCAAAGCGCGCTTTTAGTCTGGCGCGTGGGCGGGCTTTTAGTTGCGAACGGCGGGGCGGTCAAACGCCGAGGCGGCCGGCTACTTCTTCGCCGATGGCGAGCGAGGCGGTGAGGCCGGGGCTTTCGATGCCGAAGAGGCAGACGAGGTTGGCGGCGCCGTCATCGATGACGAAGTCGCCCTGGGGTTCGTCGGGGCCGTGCAGCTTGGGGCGGATGCCGGCGTAGTCGGGAACGAGCGCGCCGTCGGGCAGCGCCGGCCAGAAGCGGCGGATGGCGGCGTAGAAGCCGGCGGCGCGGGCGGGGTCGACGGCGTAGCTCTCGGCGTCAACGAATTGGAGGTCGGGGCCGAAGCGGGCGACGCCGCCGAGGTCGCGGCGATAGTGCGTGCCGAGCGCGCCGGGGATCGGCGGGGGATAGATGAGGCGCGCGAACGGCGTCCTGACGCCTTGCAACGCGAAGTAACTGCCTTTGCCGAAGTGAAGCGCGGGGATGCGCTCGGGCGGGAAGCTGTCGACCAGGCGCGCGGCCGCCTGCGCGCCCAGGCCGGCGGCGATCACCAGCTGGCGCACGGTGATGGCGGTGGGCGCGTCGCCGCCGACGCGGACGCCGAAGCCCTCGGCAACCGGGGCGGCGCCGAGGAAGGGCGCGTTCAGAACCACCGCGCCGCCGTGCGCTTCGATCTCGCCTTCGAGCGCGTCCATGTAGCCGTGCGCGTCGAACACGCCGCTCTCGCGCGATTCCAGGGCGGCGACGGCGTTGAGCTGCGGCTCCAGCGCGCGCGCTTCGGCGCCGCTGAGCCAGCGCACGCCTTCAACGCCGTTGATTTCGCTCTGCTCGGCCAGGCGTTCGAGCGCTTCGATCTCGCTGTCCTCGGTGGCGACGATGAGCTTGCCGCATTTATCGTAGGCGACAGTGTGCGCGTCGAGGAACGGATAGAGCGCGCGCCGGCCGGCGACGCAGAGGCGCGCCTTCAGCGATCCGGTGGGATAATGCAGCCCGGCGTGGACAACTTCGGAATTGCGCGAGGAGACGCCGGCGCCGATGCGCGAGTTTCGTTCCAGCACGACAACGGATCGGCCGCGCCGCGCGAACGCATAGCCGCACGCCAGGCCGACTGCGCCTGCCCCTACGATCGCCACGTCAAAGTCGCTCATGTCGGCCGCCGCACCGCCGCCCTCGCTCCAGCGCTTAACCGTTCTTAATCGCTGTAACTGATCTTACGAACGAGCGGTTAATCTAAACGCAAGCACGCGGCGGTAGTTTGGGGCGCTGGTCGAGGTCCGCGTGATCAATTTCCAAGATCCATCCATGTACGCCGCGGCGCGCGCGCACGTTGCAAGCCTGCGCTGGCGCGTGGCGGTGGGGACGCTGTTTGCGGTCGGCGCTTCGTTCGTGCTCGATTCCTTCGCCGCGGGCTTCGGCTGGTTTCTGGCGGTGATGCTGTCGACCGGCTTCGACGCCATGCTCGGCCAGACCTACATCGAAACGCGCAGCCAGCGCGAGAAGCGCACCTCGGGCGCGCTGTTCGTGTGGGGCGTCGCCTTCTCGATCGCGATCTTCTCGGCGATGACGCTTTATCTCGCCGCCTATGGCGGCGGGACGGGACGCATTCTTTCGGCGCTGATGGCGGCGAGCGCGCTGGTCAGCGTCATGCTGTTTCTGTTCCAGGCGCCGGGCTTCATGCTGATCACGGCGGCGCCTGCAACCTTGTGCCTGCTGGCGATGGCGTTCATGCCGTTCCAGCAGGGGCCGGCCGACGAGTCCTGGCAGGGTGCGGTCGGCGCCGCGTGCGGGGCGGCGGGGTTCCTCGCCTACGTGATCCGGGCCGCGCTCTATAACGGCCGCATGGTGACGGGGCTCAAGGCGGCGAACCAGGAAGCCAAGGAACGCGCGCTCGAAGCCGAGGTGAAGCGGGCCGAGGCGGAAGAGGCGAACCGGGCCAAGTCGGAATTCCTCGCGGTGATGACGCACGAACTGCGCACGCCGCTCAACGCCGTGATCGGCTATGCCGAGATCATCAACGAAGACCTCGCGGCGGAAGGGCGCGCCGAGCTGGCGGAAGACGCCGGCAAGATCACCGGTTCGGCGCGGCACCTGCTCGGGCTGATCGACCAGATTCTCAACCTCTCCAGCATCGACGCCGGCCAGGAAGGCGTGACGCCGCGCGACGTCGACGTGCGCCGGCTGATCGAGGAGGCGGTGGCCGCATGTCAGGACGAGGCGCGCGCGGCGGGCAACCGCGTCTCGACGCGCATCGGCGGCGACGCCGAGCATGCTTTCACCGACGGCGCCAAGCTCGCGGTGTGCCTTGGCGCGCTGCTGTCGAACGCGGTGAAGTTCACCTCGAACGGGCTGATCGCGGTGACGGCGACGCGCGACGAGGTGGATGGACGCGATTATCTGGTGATCGCGGTGTCCGACACCGGCGTCGGCATCGGCGCGCAGGATCTGCAGCGCGTGTTCACCCCGTTCACGCAGCTGGACGGCTCCGCCACGCGGGCGAAGGGCGGCATGGGGCTGGGACTCTCGATCGCGCAGCGCATGGCGGGCGCGCTGGGCGGCCAAGTGAAGGCGACGAGCGAACTTGGCGCCGGCTCCACGTTCACGATCGAGCTGCCGATGCGGCTGGGTGCGGCCCAGGCGATCCTGGCGGCGGCCTGAACTCTCCCTAAAAGAGCGCCCCGCCCCTCCGTCCTGGGAGGGTCGCGCGGTCGGCGGGGGGAGGGTACGACCGCGCTGCGGGGACTGCGGTTAGAACGGCGGCTACGCCGGATCGTTCCGGACCGCTTGTCGCAATTCTCAGCGAGACAAAACTAATATAGACAAGCTTGTCCGATAGAGTTTGTCTATGAGCGAACGCATCCCCGCCTCCTCGATGCCGACTTTGCGGCAGCTGCAATTCCTGACCGCCCTGCGGGCCGAAGGGAGCTTTGTGGCGGCGGCGGAGGCGGTAGGGGTGACGCAGCCGACGCTGTCGGCTGGGATCAAGGACCTGGAGACGGCGCTCGGGGTCGTGCTGGTGGAGCGCGGGCGTTCAGGCGCGGTGCTGACGCCGGCCGGCGCGGAGGCGGTCGACCGCGCGGCGCGTGCGCTGAGCGAGGTCGAGGAGCTGGTGCGCGCGGTGCAGGGCGCGGGCGAGCCGCTGTCGAGCGTGTTCAAGCTGGGCGCGATCCCGACCATCGCGCCGTTCCTGCTGCCGAAGGCGCTGCCGCTGCTGAAGCGGAAGTTTCCGAAGCTGCGGCTGCAGCTGCGGGAGGACCTGACCAGCCGCCTGATCGAGCAGCTGCGCATGCGCACGCTCGACGCCGCGATCATCGCGCTGCCGTACGAAGCGTCGGGGATCGCCACGGCGCCGATTGCGGACGACGAGTTCTTCGTGCTGACGCCGGACGATCACCCGCTGGCCAAGCGCAACGATCTCGCGCCGGAACACCTGCAGAGCGAGGACCTGCTGCTGCTGGAGGACGGGCACTGCCTGCGCGACCACGCGCTCTCGGCCTGCCGGGTGGCGCCCTCGCGGCGTTCGGCGGAGGTCGGCGCCACCAGCCTGCACACGCTGGTGCAGATGGTGGCGGGCGGCATGGGCGTGACGCTGCTGCCGAAGCTGGCGGCGGAAGGCGGCGCCGCGGCGGGCGCGCACGTGGCGGTGCGGCCGTTCGCGCGGCCGATCGTGGGACGCTCGATCGGGATTGCATGGCGCGACGGCAGCCCGCGCGAAGAAGAAGCGCGCCTGCTGGCGGATGTGCTGCGCGAGCTATTCTGAAGCGCGACGCCTATGGAGCGCCGGCGCCCTCGCCGGCATGGTGCGACGGCTACCGACAAGCCGGCGCTTGTTCGATCGGGCGCATGCCGGCGAGGGCGCCGGCGCTCCATGTTTTAGGCGGTCGGCCAGTCGGGCTTCGACAGCTGCTTGGCGATGTGCGGCAGGCGGATGACCAGCCACACCGCCGACCAGACGTTGCCCAGGATGAAGATGGGGGCGGCCCAGAGCGCGGCGACCATCCAGGAGCGCTCGGTCAAAAACACGATCACGGCGAAGAAGAAGAAGCCGATATAGAGGTCGGCGAGGCCGGCGACGCCCCAAGGCAGCGTGGTGATGACGGCGAACTGATCCAGGAACGTCCCGTGCAGGTCGGTCATGGCGACGGCGGCCCAGATGAGGAGGCCGAGCATGGCCAGCCCCAGGATTCCGATCACGGCCCGCAATACGTTCATGGAAGCTCTCCTGCCCGCGCTTGTCCCTGCGGTCGGGCGAGAAATCAAGAGCGGGGAGCGCGGGTCCGAGCCGCCCGCGCTCCCTGCTCCGGTCAGTCCATCAAGCGCTGCATCAGGTAGGTGTATTCGAGCGCGCGGCGGCGGGCGGCTTCGTTGAGATTGGCCGCCGCGGAATGGCCGCCGTCGATGTTCTCGTAATAGAGCGCCGGCATGCCCAGTTCGATCATGCGGGCGACATATTTGCGCGCGTGGCCGGGATGGACGCGGTCGTCCTTGGTGCTGGTGAGCACGAACGGCAGCGGGAAGTCGCCGCGCTCGCGCAGGTTCTGGTACGGCGTGATGGTTTCGAGGAAGGCGCGCTCTTCCGGGTTGGAGGGCGAGCCGTATTCGTCGACCCACGACGCGCCGGCGAGCAGCTGGTCGTAGCGCAGCATGTCGAGCAGCGGCACCTGCACGACGGCGGCGTTGATCATCTCCGGGTGCTGGTTGAGCATCACGCCCATCAGCAGGCCGCCGTTCGAGCCGCCCATGATGCCGAGGCGGCGCGGGCCGGTGACGCCGCGTTCGACGAGATCGCGTTCGACGGCGTAGAAGTCGTCATAGACGACCTGGCGGTTGGTGCGCAGGCCGGCCTGGTGCCAGGCCGGGCCGAACTCGCCGCCGCCGCGGATGTTGGCCATGACGTAGACGCCGCCGCGTTCGAGCCACAGCTTGCCGACATAGGGCGAATAGCCGGGCGTCATCGACACCTGGAAGCCGCCATAGGCGTAGAGCAGCGTCGGGTTCCCGCCGTCGAGCGGCATGTCGCGCCGGTGCATGACGAAGTACGGCACGCGCGCGCCGTCGCGGCTGACCGCTTCGAACTGTTCGGCGACATAGTTCGACGCGTCGAACTGCGCCGGCAGCGAACGCACGGCGCGCGTTGCGTGCGTCGGGCCGTCGAACGTGTAGAGCGTGTCGGGCGTGAGATAGTCTTCGTACACTGCGAAGGCGCGCTGTTCCATCGGCGACGCGCCGGCGAAGCTTATCGAGCCGTTCTGCGGCAGTTCGAGATCGCCGATGGCGAACAGGCCGCCATGGTATGTGATGCGCGTGAGGCGGCCGCGGACGTTCTCGAAGCGGGCGGCCAGAATCGCGTCGCGCGTGATGGCGACGGCTTCGATCGATTGCCGCTCCGTCGGCCGGATGAGGGTTATGGCGTCAGGCTGCTCCCTGCTGCTTTGATGGAGCGGATAGCTGATCAAGGCGCCTTGCCGGAGCTGGAGCCAGTCTTCCTGCAGGGTGATGATGAGCTGGCCTTGGAACAGCCCCTGAATAGTGGCCTTGCGCGGCAGGCTGATGCGTTCGGGCAGGCCGCGGTCGAGGCGATAATAGACGGACTCGAAGAAGGTTGTCGCTTGCACGACGATGGGCGTGCGCGCGCCGTTGGGGTCTTGAAGCACGCCGGGGAACACGCCGACATCGCTCGCCTGGCCGCGCATGATTTCAGTGGCGGATTCGAGCGGCGTGCCGCGCGACCAGCGCTTCACGACGAACGGGTAGCCGCTTTCGGTCATCGTGCCCTCGCCCCAATCGGTGGCGATGAGCAGCGTATCGCGATCGAGCCAGGCCACGCCGGACTTGGCCTCGGGCACGACAAAGCCGCGCCCCTCGAACAGGCGGGTGTTGAGGTTGAACTCGCGGATGGTGACGGCGTCCTTGCCGCCGTCGGAGAGCGAGACGAGGCAACGCGGCGTGCCGTCCAGGCAGTCGGCGCCCTTGAACACCCAGTTGGCGTTTTCGGCGGCGGCGAGCGCGTCGATGTCGAGCACGGTTTCCCAGCGCGGGTCGCCGTCGCGCGCGAATTCTTCGAGCGGCGCGCGGCGGTAGACGCCGCGTACGTGGGTCTCGTCCTGCCAGAAATTGTAGTAGTAGCCGTCATGAACGCCGCCGAGCGGCAGGCGGTCGCGGCTGTTGGCGAGCGCGAGCGCGTCGGCGTGCAGCTGGGCGTAGCGCGGGTCGCCTTCGAGCGCGCCGAGCGAGCGCGCGTTCTGTTCGCGCACCCAGGCGAGCGCGCGTTCGCCTTCGACCTCTTCGAGCCAGAGGTGTGGATCTTCGCCGGTCATGGCCATGCCGTTTGTCTCTGAGGTTGTGGCGGGTGTGGTGCCGCACGAAGCAAGAACGAGGGCCGCGGCGGCGGCTGTGACAATTGCGGCAAGGCGCATAAGGCGTGTCCCTCCCCATCCCAAATCGGTGCGGCAACCAAGCAGAAAGGCGCGCGCGAGAAAAGGCCGGAATGCGCCCGCGCGCCGTCACGGAAACGTGGCGCTTGGCCGCAAACCGGCTTACATGAAGGCCGATGCGCTATTTCAAGATGAACGGCTGCGGCAATGACTTCGTCATTCTCGACGCGCGCGCGCGCGGGACGATGGCGCTGTCGCCGGAGCAGGCGCGCGCCATCGCCGACAGGAATACCGGTCTCGGCTGCGATCAGGTGATCGCGATCGAGCGTTCGGCCGAGGGCGACGCCTTCATGCGCATCTGGAACGCCGACGGCGGCCGGATCGACGCGTGCGGCAACGCCACGCGCTGCGTCGCCTGGCTGTTGATGGAGGAAGGCGGCGCCGTATCGCGCCGGATCGAGACGCCGGCGGGCATGCTCTACGCCGAGCGCGCGGGCGAACGGCTGATCGCCGTGGACATGGGCGTTCCGCTGCTGCGCTGGGACGAGATTCCGCTGGCGCGCGCCATGGCGACGGACCGCATGGACTACGCCGTGAACGGCTTCGAGGCGCCCGGCGCTGTGAACATGGGCAACCCGCACGTCGTGTTTTTCGTCGATGACGCCGGCGCCGTACCGATCGAGACGCTCGGCCCGCGCATCGAGCATGACGCGCTCTTCCCGCAGCGCGTGAATGTCGAATTCGCCGAAGTGCGGTCGCCGCGCCGGATTCGCATGCGCGTGTGGGAGCGCGGCGCGGGCGTGACCAAGGCCTGCGGCACCGGCGCGTGCGCGACCGTGGTGGCGGCGCATCGGCAAGGGCGCGCCGAACGCAAGGCCGAGGTCCTGGTGGACGGCGGTTCACTTGAGATTGAGTGGCGCGCGGGCGATGACCACGTTCTGATGACCGGGCCGATCGAACTCGAATCCACCGGGGAGCTGCCTGCCGCATGAGAGTTGTCGCCGCCGCTTGTCTGTTCGCAGCCGCCTGCGCCACCAGTCCCGCGCCGCCGGCGGAACGGCTCGCGGGCTGCTGGATCGGCCGCGACGGCGCGGTGACGACGACGATGCGCTGGCTGGCGGACGCCGAACGGCCGGGCGTGCTCGCGGGCGCGCGGCTGATCTATGGCGCGGACGGCTCGGTTTCGAACACGGACTACGCGCTGGCGCCCGGCACGGCGGGATCGCGCTTGTGCGAGCTGGGCGCGGACGGCGCGGCGGCGCGCTGCTGGGAAGTCGCGGAGGGCGAAGGCGGTTCGCTCGAAAGCGGACGCGCCTTCATCGACAGGCACGGCGAGCGCCTGCGCATCGCCATTATCGGCGACGGACCGGAGCAGCTCGTCTTCGCCGGCCGCCGCGACGGTTGCGATTGATCTCCGGGTTCGACCACGTCGTCGTCGCCGTGCGCGATCTCGCCGCGGGCGTGGCGGCGTACGAACTGCTGCTCGGCCGCGCGGCGTCTGCGCCGACGGAGCGCGACGGCGCCGCGAGCGTGCTGATCGCAACCGACAACATCGCCGTCGAACTGATGGCGCCGGTCGGCGCGGGCGAAACGGCGCGGCGGCTGTCGGCGGCGATCGACGAAGGCGGCGAAGGTCTGAAGAGCCTGGTGTTCGCGACGGCCGACATCGGGCGCTTGCACCGGCGGGCCGAGCGCGTGGGCCTGGCGCCTGGAAGCATCGGCGAAAACGCGGCGGGGCGCAGCTTCCGCGCCGGCGCGGAACGCACGCATGGCGTGCGGTTGTTCTTCATGCAGCGCGCTACGCCGCTTCAGGCCGAACGCGCCGGCGCAACGAGCGCGCGCGGGCTCGATCACGTGGTCGTCCGCTCGCCCGATCCGGAGCGGGCGGCGGCGCTCTATGGCGCGCGGCTTGGGCTCGACATGCGCCTCGAACGCGAAGTGCGGCGGGCGCGGCTGATGTTTTTCCGCTGCGGCGACGCGATCCTGGAGGTCGTGCATGACGCTTCGATCACGGACGGCCGCGACCGGCTTTGGGGCCTGTCGTGGCGCGTGGCCGACGCCGCGGCGGCGCGGGCGCGGCTGGCGGCGGCGGGGCTCGACGTCTCCGAGGTGCGCGAGGGCGTCAAGCCGGGCACGCGCGTGCTCACCGTGCGCGATGGAACGTGCGGCGCGCCCACGCTGATGATCGAGCTGTCGCCAAAGCGTGATTGATCCGGGCGCGGCTTGTGGCATGCTCCGCCCGACGAGGGGGAACATATGGCCGAGCAACAGGCGCTGAGGGCGACATTCTACGCGTTCCGCAAGCGCGAGCGGAGCGGCGTGCTGCTGCGGGCGACGGCGGCCTTCGCGATCGCCGCGGCGCTGCTGATCGCGGCGTTCGTCGCTCTGTTCTGGTCGAGCCTCGGGCCGGTGCTGAACTGGTACGGCGAGATCGTCGTCGCGGCGATCAACCAGGATACGGCCGCGATCGAGAACACCGAATTGCCGATGGAGTTCTTCGGCGTCGTCGGCGGCGTGCTGGTGTGGCTGTTTCCCTTCTACCTCCTGTATGCGGCCTACGAGGCGGCGTGCCTGCGCTGGATGATCCACGGCGAGAACGTGGGCTTCATGGGACTCTCTCTCGGCGCGCCGACCTGGCGGGTCTGGTGCGTTTACTGGATATGGTTCCTGCTCAACATCGCCTTCTCGCTGGTGATGGGCGTGGCGACGGCGGTGCTGGCCGGCGCCATCGTGCTTTCGACCGGCGCCGCGCAGAACGCCGAAGGCGCCGCGCATGTGCTCGAACTCATCCAGTACGGCGTGATGATCTATTTCGCCGTGCGGCTGGCGCCGGCGGCGGCGGCGACCATCGCGCGGCGCAAGTTCGCGTTCTTCGACGCCTGGACGGTGACGAAGGGCCGGTTCTGGGCATTGTTCGGTTCGTTCTTCGTGCTGTGGCTGCTCTACGTGCTGGCGTCCGTCGTGCTTTCGATCGCGTGGTTCGCGACGATGATGAGCGGGATCGCCATCGACTGGGCGGGCCTCGGCGATCCGGAGCGGGTGACGGAGGCGGCGAGCGCCATCATGCAGGGCTTCATGCAGTCGCTGCAGCAGCCGAGATCGTGGGCGATCATGGCCGTGCTCTGGCTGGCGAGCGCCCTGGTGGGGCTCGTGTTCTACATCGCCTGTTACGGCGTGAACGCGCGCGCGGCGACGGTGGCGCTCGAAGAGGGCAAGATCAAGCCGGCCGAACAGGGCTGAGGCGATGGCCGAGCGCTTGAACGCCACGTTCTTCACGCTGCGCAAGCGCGACCGGGCGGTGCTGCTGCCGGCGACGCTCGTGATGGCGGCGCTGGTGGCGCTGATCGCCGCGGCGTTTCTGGCGATCAACTGGGGCTTCTTCAGCCAGCTGCTCGAGATGATCCGCCAGGGCCGCACCGAGCCGCTGTCGGACGCCGAGTCGGTGTTCTTCGTCAGCGGCGTCTTCATGCTGTTCAGCAGCACGATCCTGCTGCTGTTTCCGTTCTATCTGGTGCTGGCGGCCTACGAGGCGGCGTGTCTGCGCTGGATGATCCGCGGCGAGACGCCGGGGCTGTTCGGGCTGACGATCGATAACGACACCTGGCGCGTCTATGGCGTCTATTGGTGCTGGGTGCTGCTGCAGTACGCGATCGGCATGGTTGCGGGCGTCGTGATGGTCCCGCTGATGTTCATGACGATGGGCGCCATCATCGCCGATCCGACGCCCGACCCGATGGAGATGCTGCGCTGGCAGTTGAGCGTCCAGCTGCCGCTGACGCTGCTTCAGTACGTGCCGCTGACCTTCTTCGGCGTGCGCTTCGCGCCGGCGGCGGCGACGTCGGTGGCGCGGCGGCGGTTCTCGTTCTTCGACGCCTGGACGGTGACGAAGGGCCGCTTCTGGGAGCTGTTCGGCTCGTTCGCCGTGCTGTGGCTGATCGCGGGCGCGGCGTTCATCGTCGTGCTGGGGACGTTCTACGGCGTCCTGTTCGGCCAGCTGATCGCGGCGCTGTTCGCGGACTGGCCGAACGCGCACGCCGAAGGCGTCGAGGCGGCGATGGAGCGCCTCTTCAGTCCCGCTGTCATCCCGTTCGTCATCGCCGGCTATGCGGCGTACTTCGCCATCTGCATCGGCTACATGCTGATGAGCTACGGCGTGAACGCGCGCGCGGCGCTGGCGGCGCTGGAAGACGGCAGGATCAGCCCGGCGCCGGCCGACTGAAGGGCTGAGGCGCTATGGACCGCCGGCGGGACGCCGGCGGTCCATAGCGCCTCAGCCGGAGGCCGCTTTCTTCTTGCGCGGGGCTTTGCGCTGCGCCGGGGCGCCGGCGGCGGCGGCTTTCTGCTTCTTGGGGGCGCGGCGCTGGTGGTGGCGCGCGAGCGCTTCGGCGAGATAGCGGCCGGTCCAGCTCTCCTTGACCTTGGCCACGTCCTCCGGCGCGCCCTGGGCGACGATGCGGCCGCCGCCGTCGCCGCCTTCGGGACCGAGATCGATCACCCAGTCGGCGGTCTTGATGACGTCGAGATTGTGCTCGATGACGAGCACGCTGTTGCCGTTGTCGACCAGTTCGTGCAGCACCTCGAGAAGCTTCTTGGTGTCTTCGAAGTGGAGGCCGGTGGTGGGCTCGTCGAGGATGTAGAGCGTGCGCCCGGTGGCGCGCTTGGAGAGTTCTTTCGACAGTTTCACGCGCTGGGCCTCGCCGCCGGACAGCGTCGTCGCCTGCTGACCGATATGCACGTAGCCGAGGCCGACCCGCTTCAGCGTCTCCAGCTTGTCGCGGATGCTCGGCACCGCGTTGAAGAGGTTCGCGCCTTCTTCGACCGTCATGTCGAGCACGTCGGAGATCGACTTGCCCTTGTAGAGGATTTCGAGCGTTTCGCGATTGTAGCGCTTGCCCTTGCAGGTGTCGCAGGTGACGTAGACGTCCGGCAGGAAGTGCATCTCGATCTTGATGACGCCGTCGCCCTGGCACGCCTCGCAGCGCCCGCCCTTGACGTTGAACGAGAAGCGGCCGGGGCCGTAGCCGCGCGCCTTCGATTCCGGCAGGCCGGCGTACCAGTCGCGGATCGGCGTGAAGGCGCCGGTATAGGTGGCGGGATTGGAGCGCGGCGTGCGCCCGATCGGCGACTGGTCGATGTCGATGATCTTGTCGATGTGTTCGAGGCCGAGAATGGCGTCGTGCTCGGCCGGGACGTCGCCCGAGCCGTGCCACTGGCGCGAGACGGATTTGAACAGGGTTTCGACCACCAGCGTCGACTTGCCGCCGCCGGACACGCCGGTGACGCAGGTGAACACGCCGAGCGGAATTTCGGCGTCGACGTTCTTCAGGTTGTTGCCGCGCGCGCCCTTGACGGCGATGACGCGCTTCCTGTTCACCCAGCGCCGCTTCTCCGGAATCGCGATCTCGCGCGCGCCGGTGAGATAGGCGCCGGTGATGCTGTCCGTGCTGGCCTGGATGTCCTCCGGCGTGCCCTGGGCGATGACGCGTCCGCCATGCACGCCGGCGGCGGGGCCCATGTCGATGACGTGGTCGGCGGTGAGGATGGCTTCCTCGTCGTGTTCGACGACGAGCACGGAATTGCCAAGGTCGCGCAGGCGCCGCAGCGTTTCCAGCAGGCGCGTGTTGTCGCGCTGATGCAGGCCGATTGAGGGCTCGTCCAGCACATAGAGCACGCCGGTGAGGCCGGAGCCGATCTGGCTGGCGAGGCGGATGCGCTGGCTTTCGCCGCCGCTGAGCGTGCCGGAGCCGCGCCCGAGCGAGAGATAATCGAGCCCGACATCGACCAGGAAGCGCAGCCGGTCGTTGATCTCCTTGAGGATGCGGACGGCGATTTCCTGCTGCTTCGACGTGAGCTTCTCGTTCAGCGCGCCGAACCAGTCGCGGGCGTCGCGGATCGAGAAGGTGGAGGCGGCGGCGATGTCGAGCATGCCGACCTTCACCGCCAGCGCCTCGGGCTTCAGCCGCTTGCCGGCGCAGGCCGGGCACGGCGCTTCGCTCTGGTAGCGTTCGAGATCCTCGCGCACCCAGGTCGAATCCGTTTCCTTCCAGCGGCGTTCGAGGTTGGGCAGCACGCCTTCGAAGGTCTTGGTCGTCTCGTAGCGGCGCACGCCGTCGTCATAGACGAACTTGATCGGCTCCTTCGTGCCGTGAAGGATCGCCTCGCGCAGCGGTTTGGCCAGCTCGCGCCAGGGCGTGCCTGTCTTCGCCTTGAAATGCTTGGCCAGCGACTCAAGCGTCTGCGCATAGAGCGGCGAGGGGCCCTTGGCCCAGGGCGCGACCGCGCCGTCCTTCAGCGACTTGTCGTGATCGGGCACGACGAGATCGGCGTCGAACTTGAGTTGCAGCCCCAAGCCGTCGCAGGCGGGACAGGCGCCGGCGGGGTTGTTGAACGAGAACAGGCGCGGCTCGATTTCGGGAATGGTGAAGCCGGAGACGGGGCAGGCGAACTTCTGGGAAAAGATGATCCTGTACGCACCGCTCTGGGCTCCCCCGCTTGCGGGGGAGCCGTCAGCGAAGCTGACTGAGGCGGCGCCGTCCCCTCGTCGGCCCTTCGGGCCGCTTCCCCCGCGCGCGGGGGAAGAAACGGCGTCGGCGAACTCCGCATACGCAATCCCGTCGGCGAGGCGCAGCGCCTGCTCCAGAGAATCCGCGAGGCGGGTCTCGATGCCCGGCTTCACCGCGATGCGGTCGATGACGATGTCGATGTCGTGCTTGAACTTCTTGTCGAGCGCCGGCGGTTCGCTCAGTTCGTAGAATTCGCCGTCGATCTTGGCGCGCTGGTAGCCCTTCTTCAGGAACTCGGCCATTTCCTTCCGGTATTCGCCCTTGCGGTCGCGCACGACGGGCGCGAGCAGGTAAAGCCGCGCGCCCTCCGGCAGCGCCATGATGCGGTCGACCATTTCGCTGACCTGCATCGCCGCGATCGGCTGGCCGGTGGCGGGCGAATACGGCACGCCGACGCGCGCCCACAGAAGGCGCATGTAGTCGTAGATTTCGGTGACGGTGCCGACGGTCGAGCGCGGATTGCGCGAGGTGGTCTTCTGCTCGATCGAGATCGCCGGCGAGAGGCCTTCGATGGAGTCCACGTCCGGCTTCTGCATCAGTTCGAGAAACTGGCGCGCATAGGCCGAAAGCGACTCCACGTAGCGGCGCTGGCCCTCGGCGTAGATGGTGTCGAACGCGAGCGAGGACTTGCCGCTGCCGGAGAGGCCGGTGATCACCACCAGCTCGTTGCGCGGGATGTCGATATTGACGCTCTTGAGATTGTGCTCGCGCGCGCCGCGGATGCGGATGTGGGTGAGGCCGTCCTTCATTGGGCGAGGCCGTAGGCGAAAGCCGTCATCGAGAGTCCGGGCTCGTAGTGCTGGTTGAACAGGTAGGCGCTCTCGCCGTCGCGGCGCGCGCCGAGCGCGTAGAAGACGGGGAAGAAATGCTCCCAGTCGGGCGCGGCTTCGCGCGCGTCGGGATGGGCGCCGTAGCGCAGCACCGCGCCGTCGTCGCCGCTGGCGGCCGCATCGGCGACGAAGCGGTCGAAGCGTTCCACCCAGGGCTCGAGTTGTTTGGTGCGGAAGAAGGCGGCGAGGTTGTGCACGATGTTGCCGGCGGCGAGGATCAGCACGCCGTCGTCGCGCAGCGGGCCGAGCGCGCGCGCGATCTCGTAATGCTCCTGCGGCGGGCGGCGGGCGTCGAGGCTGACTTGCACGACCGGCGCGTCGGCTTCCGGGTACATGCGCCGCAGCACGCTCCAGGCGCCGTGATCGAGACCCCAGCTGTCGTCGAGCCGCGCGCCGAACGCGCTCAGCTTTTCGACGATCTCCCGCGCCAGCGCGGGATCGCCGGGCGCCGGATAGCGCACGTCGAACAGAGCCTGCGGAAAGCCGCGGCCGAAATCGTGGATCGTCTTCGGCTGTGCGTTGGACATCACGCGCACGCCGTCCGTCACCCAGTGCGCCGAGATGGCGACGATCGCGCGCGGCTTGGCGAAGCGCTGCGCGATCTCGGCCCAGCCGCGCGCGGAGGGCGTGTCTTCGATCGCGTTCATCGGCGAGCCGTGGCCGACGAACAGGGCGGGCGCTCTGGCGGTCATGTCCGGTCTTTCGAGGATCGCCGCGAGCCCCGCGGCGACACCATATGTAGTAGCCGGAGTCGAGCGGACATCAAGAACAAAGATCGAACAATTAACCGCCCGCAGAGCCTCCGGCCATGGCTGGCCAGGGGTCGTTTCGGCGCCGCCGGATTCGCCTCGATGGGGCGGCTTGTTAAGGGGCTCTTTACCGATGGCGCGAGTCGGCGTATAGAACATAGAGAGAACATCGGTCTGCCCGGGATCGTCCTTGGCCGGCTGTGGGCTCATCGCAGCAAAGCGCAGGAAACAGGAGGTCGGCGATGGCTGGCAGCGTCAATAAGGTGATCTTGATCGGCAATCTGGGGCGCGACCCGGAAGTGCGGCGGCTCAATTCGGGCGATCCGGTCGTGAACCTGCGCATCGCCACGTCCGAAAGCTGGCGCGACAAGCAGACCGGCGAGCGCAAGGAAAAGACCGAGTGGCACAACGTCGTCATCTTCAACGAGCAGCTCGCCAAGGTGGCTGAGCAATATCTGAAGAAGGGCTCGACGGTTTACATCGAAGGCCAGCTGCAGACGCGCAAATGGACCGACCAGTCGGGCCAGGAGAAGTACACCACCGAAATCGTGCTGCAGAAGTATCGCGGCGAGCTGACCATGCTCGGCGGGCGCGGCGACGGCGGCGGCTCGCGCTCGTACGACGACGATGCGGGCAGTTCGTTCGGCGGCGGCCGCAGCAGCGGCGCCAAGCGCGTCAGCGACGGCCCGCGCGAAAGCTTCAACCAGGACCTCGACGACGAGATCCCGTTCTGAGGACTCTCCTCGCCCTCGATGGGCGAGGTGGCTCGCGGCGCGCGCCGCGAGACGGAGTGGGCGGTTAGCGCGACTTTGCAGAGGTTGGCGCCGTAGCGGGGTGCGGGCTTATGAGATCGCAGCCGAGGTGCGCGAACGGCTTTAGCGCAGGGCTCGTCCGCGTCGACGCTGGCGCCTGATCTGCTCGAATCTGCTAGGAGGAGCGGGTGTCATCCGCTTCGCGGGCGTTCGCTCCGCTCGATCTGCTCCAGCTTCTCTCGGTCGCGCTCATCTGGGGCGCGAACAACATTTTCGCGAAGATCGCGGTGGATGCGTTTCCGCCGATGATGACGGTGGCGCTGCGCTTCGTCATCGTGCTGGCGTGCGTGTTCATGTGGATCCGGCCGCCGCCGCGACACACCTGGCGCGTGTTCGCGCTGATGCTGCTGTTCGTCGGGCCGCTGCATTTCGGCATCCAGTACGCGGGCCTGAAGCTCGCCACGGACATCGCGCCGATGGTGGTGGCGATGCAGCTCTGGGCGCCGGCCTCGGTGGTGTTCGCCGCATTGGTGTTGCGCGAAGCGGTGGGGCCGCTCAGGTGGGCCGGCGTGGCGCTTGCGTTCGCCGGCGCGGCGTCGATGAATTTCGATCCGGCGGTGTTCGCGCAGAGCTGGGCGCTTTTCCTCGTCGCGCTGGCCTCGCTCTGCTACGGGTACGGCACGGTGCTGGTGCGGCGCATGGGCGGCGGCGTCGATCCCTGGGCGATGCAGGCGTGGCTCGCGCTGGCCACGGCCCCGACGATGAGCCTGGGTTCGCTCGTCTTCGAGAGCGGCCAAATCGAAGCCGCCGTCAACGCGCCCTGGTATGCGTGGGCGTGCATAGCCTTCGGCGCGATCGTCTCGTCGATCGTCGCCAACGCCTTCATGTTCAGGCTGGTGCAGAAGTACGAAGTCTCGCGCACCACGCCCTACCTGTTGATGACGCCGGTGTTCTCGTTCGTGCTCGCCGTGCTGATGCTGGACAGCCGGATCACGCCGCAAATCCTGCTGGGGGCCGCGCTGACGATCGGCGGGGTGGCGCTGGTGGCGCTGGCGGAGCGCCGCTTCAAGGCAGTGGCGTGAGCGCCGCGCAGGCGATCCGCGCCCCCGCGCCGCCGATGGGCTGGCTGGTCTGGTCGTCGGGGCCGGCATGGATCACCAGGGCGGCGCCGTCGGCGTCGAGCAGGGCTTCGCGCGCGGGCGTCTGGGCCGTGCCCGGAACGCGCTGGGGCGCGAGCACGGCATAGGGCGAGAAGAACTCAGCAGCGAAGGCGGCGCCGGCCGGCGCGTAGAGGTTGGGCAGATCGCCCGCCTCCGGGCCGCGCGGGTGGAGCAGGCCGTGCGAAACCCGCTCGCCCATGCCGAGATGGCCGCCGGAGGCCTGGAAACCCGCGGCGAAGTCGCTGCAATCGCCGCGGGCATGAAGATGCAGGCCGTGCCAGCCGCTGGGCAGCGCGTCCTGCTGAAACTCCAGCCGGATCAGGGTTCCACGCGGCGCGGCGGTGAAGTGAGCCTGGCCGATGGCGCCCCCTTCCGCGCCGACGATCCAGACGGTGCGGGGCGCCGCCGGCGGCGCCTCGCGCGGGGCGCTCGCGCAGGCGGTCAGCAGGGCTGCAAAAAGGAGGGCGGCGATGAGGCGCATGGGGGCTCCTTGGTTTGCGACGGGGGCGTCCCGATGTTAGTTTGGCGCGGATTCGCGGGCGAGTTTTTCTCGTCTTTTCCGACGCCTGAGAACAGCGTTTCCATCCACTTGCTAGAGATATAGACCGGGTCCCGTGTCAGACACGTCCGATCCCGCCGAGAACGGCGGCCCCACCCTTCCCAAAGGCGTCTCGCTCATCACCATCGAGGATGAGCTGAAGCGTTCGTATCTCGATTATGCGATGAGCGTGATCGTGTCGCGCGCGCTGCCCGACGTGCGCGACGGCCTGAAGCCGGTGCACCGGCGCATCCTGTTCGGCATGGACGAAGCCGGCAACACGCACGACAAGAGCTACCGCAAGAGCGCCAACACGGTCGGCGAAGTGATGGGCCGCTATCACCCGCACGGCGACCAGGCGATCTATTTCGCGCTCGTGCGCATGGCGCAGGATTTCGCCATGAGCCTGCCGCTGATCGACGGGCAGGGCAATTTCGGCTCGATCGACGGCGATATGCCGGCGGCGATGCGCTACACCGAAAGCCGTCTCGCCAAGGCGGCGCGCGCGCTGCTGGACGACATCGACGAGGATACGGTCGATTTCGTCGACAATTATGACGGCTCGCGCCAGGAGCCGGCTGCACTGCCGGCGAAGTTTCCCAACCTGCTGGTGAACGGCGCCGGCGGCATCGCCGTCGGCATGGCGACCAACATTCCGCCGCACAATCTCTCTGAAGTCGTCGACGCCGCGGTGGCGATGATCGACAACCCGAACATCTCCGATCTCGATCTGCTCGACATCGTGCCGGGCCCGGATTTCCCCACCGGCGGCGAAATCCTAGGCCGCTCCGGCGCGCGCGCGGGCCTGCTGACGGGGCGCGGTTCGGTGACGATCCGCGCCCGCCACCACAACGAAACCATCCGCGGGCGCGAAGCGCTGGTGTTCACCGAGATTCCGTATCAGGTGAACAAGGCCGAGATGGTGGACCGCATCGGCGAGCAGGTGCGCGAAAAGCGCATCGAGGGCATCGCCGAAATCCGCGACGAATCGAACCGCTTGGGCATCCGTCTCGTGATCGAGCTGAAGCGCGACGCGGTGCCGGACGTGGTGCTGAACCAGCTCTACCGCTACTCGCAGCTGCAGACCTCGTTCGGCGTCAACATGCTGGCGCTGCACAACGGCAAGCCCGAGCAGATGGGCCTGCGCCAGATGCTGAGCGCTTTCCTCAGCTTCCGCGAGCAGGTGATCACGCGGCGGACCAAGTTCCGCCTGGCCAAGGCGCGCAAGCGCGGCCACGAAACCGTGGGTCTCGCCATCGCCGTCGCCAATATCGACGACGTGATCAAGCTGATCCGCGAAAGCCCCGATCCGGCGACGGCGCGCGAGCGCCTGGTCGCGCGCGACTGGCCGGCGGGCGATATGATGCCGCTGATCGCGCTGATCGCCGATCCGCGCACGCTCGTCAGCGACGGCGACAAGATCAGGCTGTCGGACGAACAGGCGCGCGCGATCCTGGCGCTGCAGCTTTCGCGCCTCACCGGGCTCGGCCGCGACGACATCGCCAAGGCCGCGAACGAGATCGCCGAGGAGATCAAGGAGCTGTTGTCGATCCTGGGCTCGCGCGAGCGCATCCTGTCGATGATCCGCGGCGAGCTGATCGGGGTGAAGGAGGCGTTCGGCGTCCCGCGCCGTACGGCGTTCTCGGACGCCGAAGGCGACATCGACGACGAGGCGCTGATCCCGCGCGAGGAGATGGTCATCACCGTCACCCACGGCGGCTACGTGAAACGCACGCCGCTTGCGGCCTACCGCACGCAGCGCCGCGGCGGGCGCGGGCGCGCCGGCATGCAGATGAAGGACGAGGATTTCGTCACCCGCGTGTTCGTGGCCTCCACGCACGCGCCGATCCTGTTCTTCTCGTCCTCGGGCATGGTCTACAAGATCAAGGCGTGGCGCATTCCCGCCGGCGATCCGCGCACCAAGGGCCGGGCGCTGGTGAACCTGCTGCCGCTCGAACAGGGCGAGACCATCACTTCGGTGATGGCCCTGCCGGAGGACGAGCGCGACTGGGACAAGCTCGACGTCATGTTCGCGACCAGGTCGGGCCATGTCCGCCGCAACAAGCTCAGCGACTTCGTGCAGGTGAACCGCAACGGCAAGATCGCCATGAAGCCCGACGAGGGCGACGGCATTGTCGGCGTGCAGATCTGCACCGAGGACGACGACGTGCTGCTGACGACCGCGAACGGCATGTGCGTGCGCTTCCGCGCCACGGACGTGCGGGTGTTCAAGGGCCGCGACTCCACCGGCGTGCGCGGCGTCGATCTGCGCGAAGGCGATCGCGTCATCGGCATGGCGGTGCTGAAGCATGTGGATGTCACGACCGACGAGGCCGCCGCCTATTTCAAGTGGGATTCCCAGTCGCGCGGCGACGTCGAGGCGGGCGACGACGAGGCGCCGGCGGCCGGCGACGCGGTGGTGCCGTTCGAACGCCTCGCCTGGCTGAAGACCCAGGAGCAGTTCATCCTGACCGTCGCCTCCAACGGCCTCGGCAAGCGCGCTTCGGCCTACGAGTACCGCGTCACCAACCGGGGCGGCAAAGGCCTCATTGCGCATCGCCTGACGGAGGATGCCCACGTGGTCGCCTCGTTCCCGGTGAAGGAGGAGGAGGAGCTGCTGCTCGTCACCGACAAGGGCCAGCTGATCCGCACCGAGGTGGACCAGATTCGCATCGCCGGGCGCGCCACCCAGGGCGTCATCCTGATCAATGTGGGCGAGGACGAGCACGTCGTGGCGGCCGAACGCCTCGAGGCGCTGGGCGGCGAGAACGGCGACGCCGCCGACGCCGAGAGCGGCGGGAAGTGATCGGCGCGCTGCGCTCGCTTTTCCCCCTCCCCGCGCGGGGAGGGGGCAGAGGGCGAGGCGCAGCGGCGCACATGGGGAATTGCGTTGCGGCTTTATTGACGTTTGATGCCGAAGAGGTGCGGCGTTGGGCTCGCACGCCCGGCGTCGTTGTGCGCGCAATGAAAGGTCGCGCTTCACCCCGCCCCCTGCTCCCTCCGCTGGAGGGGAGGGGGTTCGCAACAGCGGACGCGACATGAGCAAGACCAATCGTATCGGCCTTTATCCCGGCACCTTCGATCCCGTCACCAACGGGCATGTGGACATCATCGCCCGCGGGGCCAAGCTGGTGGACCGGCTCGTCATCGGCGTGGCCATCAACAAGGAGAAGGGGCCGCTGTTCTCGCTCGACGAGCGGGTGGCGATGGTCGAGGAGCAGATCGCCAAGATCGGGGCAGGCGCCGAGATCGTCGTTCAACCTTTCGACACATTGCTGATGAAGTTCGCCGAGAGCGTAGGGGCGCAAATCATCGTCCGGGGACTTCGAGCGGTCGCCGACTTCGAGTACGAATTCGCCATGGTGGGCATGAACCAGAAGCTAAATCCCGCCATCGAAACGGTTTTTCTCATGGCCGATCCGACCCACCAGGCGGTGGCGTCGCGGCTGGTGAAAGAGATCGCGCGACTGCAAGGAAACGTCGCGCACTTCGTGCCCAAGGAAGTAGAAGGACGACTGAAGGCGAAGTTCGGGGGGTCTTGATGCTGCGCATGGGTGGTTTTCTCGCGGCGGCGCTGCTGGCGCTGGGCCTGAGCGGTGCGTTCGGCCTGGCGTCGGCGCAAGCGCCCGATCCGCGCAACTGGCGCCCGGTCGATCCGGAGAACACGCTCTATATCGACACCGTGCACGGGCGCATCGTGGTCGAACTCTATCCCGAGGTGGCGCCGCGGCACGTGGAGCGGATCAAGACGCTGACCCGCGCGGGCTTCTATAACGGCCTCACCTTCCACCGCGTGATCAACGATTTCATGGCCCAGACCGGCGATCCGCTCGGCACCGGCGAAGGCGCCTCGAGCCTGCCGGACCTGCGCGAGGAATTCATGTTCCGCCGCGGGCCGGACATGCCGTTCGTGCAGGCCGCCGAGCAGAGCCGGGCGCGGCTCGGCTTCTACAAAGCGCTGCCGATCGAGAGCCAGCCGGACGCGCAGATGGCGGTGACGGCCGACGGGCGCGTGGCGTCGAACGCGCTGCATTGCCAGGGCGTGGTCTCGATGGCGCGGGCCGACGACATCAACTCCGCCAACAGCCAGTTCTTCATCATGCGCGCGCCCAACACGGCGCTCGACAAGCGCTACACGATTTTCGGCCGCGTGGTGTGGGGGATGGATGCGGCGATGCGGATCGCCGTCGGCAATCCGCCGCCGAACCCGGACCGGATGCTGTCGGCGCGCGTCGCCGCGGACGTGCCGGACGCCGAGCGCGCCCCCATCTATGTGCTGCGGACCGACGGCCCGCAATTCCGCGACCTGATCGAGGAAACGCGCCGGCAGCGCCGCGCCGACTTCTCGGTCTGCGACGTGCAAATCCCGGCCCGCGTGCCAAACAACGAAACGAGAGAGAGAAGCTGGTGGTCGATCATTCCTTTCATACCCTGACGCTCGAGCTCGACACCGGCACGGTGAAGATCAAGTTCCGTCCGGATCTGGCGCCGAACCATGTCAAGCAGATCGGCGAGCTGGCGAACGAAGGCTTCTACAACGACGTTCCGTTCCACCGCGTGATCGCGGGCTTCATGGCCCAGGGCGGCGACGGCGGCCGGCGCAACGGCACCGGCGGATCGTCCAAGCCGAACCTGAAGCAGGAGTTCTCGAAGGAGCCGCACGTGCGCGGCGTCTGCTCGATGGCGCGCACCAACGATCCGAACTCGGCCAACAGCCAGTTCTTCATCTGCTTCGACGATGCGCGCTTCCTCGACGGCCAGTACACGGTCTGGGGCGAAGTGACCGAAGGCATGGACGCGGTCGACGCGCTGCCGAAAGGCGAGCCGCCGCGCAATCCGGGCAAGATCGTCGCGGCGAAGGCGGAGTGAGCAAGTTTCCTCCCCCGCGCGCGGGGGAGGCGGCGACCCCGGCGCAAAGCCGGGGGAGCCGGAGGGGGAAAGTCCCTCAAGCGCCGCGCCATCCCCCCTCTGTCATCGCGCTTTGCGCGCTGACAGCTCCCCCGTAAACGGGGGAGCATTATGCGCGTCGACCTGTTCGATTTCGAACTGCCGGAGGAGCTGATCGCGCTGCGTCCTGCGCGGCCGCGCGACAGTGCGCGGCTGCTGCATGCGCCGACGGGCGGGGCGTTCGAGGATTTGACGGTGCGCGATGCGCCGGCGCTGCTGCGGCCGGGCGATCTCCTGGTGTTCAACGATACGCGGGTGATCCCGGCGCGGCTGAAGGGCGTGCGCTATCGCGACGACAGCCGCGTGTTTGTCGAGGCGACGCTGCACAAGCGCGCGTCGGCGTCCGAGTGGATCGCGTTCGCTAGGCCGGGCAAGCGGCTGAAGGTGGGGGATCGCGTGCGCTTCGGCGCCGAGAGCGAAGGCGCGTGCCTGATCGCGGGCCTGGAGGCGACGGTGGGCGCCAAGGGCGAGGACGGGCTTGTCGCGCTCAAGTTCGATCTGAGCGGGCCCGATCTCGACGCCGCCATCGCCGTACACGGCGAGATGCCGCTGCCGCCCTACATCGCCGGCCGCCGCGCCGAGGACGAGGCGGATCGGGCGGACTATCAGACGGTGTACGCCGCCAGGGACGGCGCCGTGGCCGCGCCCACGGCGGGGCTGCACTTCACCGACGAATTGCTGCGGCGGCTGGATGAGGCCGGCGTCGAGCGCGCGCAGGTGACGCTGCATGTCGGCGCGGGCACGTTCCTGCCGGTGAAGGCGGAAGACACCGCCGGTCACGTGATGCATGCGGAGTGGCGCGAGATTTCGCCTGCCGCCGCAGCGGCGATCAACCGCGCCAAAGCGGAGGGGCGGCGCGTGATCGCGATCGGCACCACGGCGCTGCGTTCGCTGGAGAGCGCCGCCGACGAGGACGGCCGCGTGCGCGCGGAGACGGGCGACACTTCGATCTTCATCACGCCGGGTTATCGCTTTCGCGTCGTCGACGGGCTCTGGACCAACTTCCACCTGCCGCGCTCGACGCTGTTCATGCTGGTCGCGGCGTTCGCGGGGCTCGACCGGATGAAGGCGGCCTACGCGCACGCGATCGCGCACACGTACCGCTTCTATTCCTACGGCGATGCTTCGCTGTTATGGCGCGAGGAACCCCCTCCCCTCGAGGGGAGGGGGCAGGGGGCGGGGTGAAGCGCCGGCGTTTGCAGTTGTGCGCGCGGCGGTGATGCGCTTCATCCGCAGTATGAAAATTTTTGGCGTCTCGCGGCACCCCGCCCCCACCCTCCTCCCCTCGACGGGGAGGGGGCTTTGAGCTTTCCGTTCGAGGTTCACGCTGCCGACGGCGCGGCGCGCGCGGGCGTCCTGCGCACGCCGCGCGGCGACATCCGCACGCCGGCCTTCATGCCGGTGGGGACGGCGGGCACGGTGAAGGCGCTGACGGTGGACCAGGTGGCGCAGACCGGCGCCGACATCATCCTGGGCAACACCTATCATCTGATGCTGCGCCCCGGCGGCGAGCGGATGGCGAAGTTCGGCGGCCTGCACACGTTCATGCGCTGGGACAAGCCGATCCTCACCGACAGCGGCGGCTACCAGGTGATGTCGCTGGCGCAGCTGCGGAAGCTCGACGCCGATGGTGTGACCTTCCGCAGTCATGTCGACGGCTCGCAGCACCGACTGACGCCGCAGGATTCGATCCGTATCCAGGCCGACCAGATCGGCGCCGAGATCGTGATGCAGCTCGACGAATGCCCGGCGCTGCCGGCGCCGCGCGAAACGGTCGAGAAGGCGATGCGGCTTTCGCTCGATTGGGCCGGCCGCTGCAAGCGCGCGTTCGGCGCGCGCGAGACGCAGGATCTGTTCGCGATCGTGCAAGGCGGGATCGATCCAGCGTTGCGGCGCGCCTCGGCCGAGGCGCTCGTGGCCGAGGGCTTCGACGGCTACGCGATCGGCGGCCTCGCCGTGGGCGAGGGCCACGAGGCGATGCTGGCGACGCTCGACGTCACCATGCCGCATCTGCCGCCGCAGCGGCCGCGCTACCTGATGGGCGTCGGCAAGCCGATCGACATCGTTGAAAGCGTCTGGCGCGGCGTCGATATGTTCGACTGCGTGCTGCCGACGCGCTCGGGCCGCCACGGCCAGGCCTGGACCGACGCGGGACCGCTCAACATCACCAATGCGCGCTTCGCGGAAGATACGACGCCGCTTGACGAAAGCATCGATTGCCCGGCCAGCCGCGACTATTCCAGGGCCTATCTGCACCATTTGTTCAAGGCCGGCGAACTGCTCGGGCAGACGCTGCTCTCCTGGCACAACGTGGCCTACTACCAGCACCTGATGGCGCGCCTGCGTGCGGCGATTGCGGAAGGGCGGCTCGCGGACTTCCGCGATGCGTTCCGCGCGCGCGTGTCGCTCAGTTGACGGGGCGGTCGCGGCCTTCGCGCGCGGTGTGCGCTTGCGGAGGCGGCGGCGGGATCATGTTCGGGCAGCCGAGCGAAGCGCCGTAGCCGCGCAGAAAAGTGCGCCGCTGCTGGCCGTTGGCGACCGCGCGCAGCGCATCGCGCTCGGCGCGGCTGGCGCCGGAGATGCGCCGCACCCAGGAGCGGAACGGGATCAGGTCGGCGGCGGTGTCCTGGACCGCTTCGATGGTCTGTTCTTCGATGAAGTCGCCGCTGCGGTCCCAGGCGTTGCGGTCCGGACCGGGCTGGTAGCTTTCGGGGCCGAGCACGGCGTCGAGCTGGCCGATCTCGCGCGTGACGGCGGCGCAATCGGCCAGCGTCGCGGTGGAGTAGGGATATTGCAGATTGCGCAGAATGAGCGGAATTTCGGGGCGGATCAGATTCACGTCGCGAAACGGGGTGTAGGCGGCGTCGGTGACGCCGCGGCGAGTGTCGGCGGTGCGCCCGGTCGAGCACGCCGCCAGCGCTGCGCCCGCGGCGACAGCAATCGCCAGTTTGCCCCAAAGCAGCGCCCGCATGTGTTCCGCTCCATGATCCGCCGGCTCCATATACCGCGCCGCGGGCGCCCGCGCCAATGCTGGAGACAGGCGCGCCGCGAGAGGCTAAGCCCCGGCCATGCTGCCGGTTGAAGAGGCGCTTCCCCGTTTACGCGACGCGCTCGCAGCGCGCAGCGAAGCCGTGCTCGTCGCGCCGCCGGGCGCGGGCAAGACCACGCGCGCGCCGCCGGCGCTGCTCGATGAGCCGTGGGCGGCGCGCGGCAAGATCATCCTTCTGTCGCCGCGCCGGATCGCGGCGCGCGCGGCGGCGGCGCGGATGGCCGGCGAGCGCGGCGAACGGGTCGGCGAGACCATCGGCTATCGGGTGCGTCTCGATTCGAAAGTCGGCCCGCGCACGCGGATCGAGGTCGTCACCGAGGGCGTGTTCACGCGCATGATTCTCGACGATCCGGAGCTGAGCGGCGTGGCCGCCGTGCTGTTCGACGAATTTCACGAGCGCAGCCTCGAGGGCGATCTCGGCCTGGCGCTGGCGCGCGACGCGCAGCAGGGGCTGCGGCCCGATCTGAGAATTCTGGTGATGTCGGCGACGCTCGATGCGGCGCGGGTGGCGGCGCTGCTGGGCGATGCGCCGGTGATCGTCAGCGAAGGGCGGATGTTTCCGGTCAAGCATGTGTACCGGCCGCGGTCGCAGCATGCGCGTCTGGAGGATGAGGTCGCCGCGGCGGTGCGCGCAGCGCTGGCGGCCGAGCACGGCAGCGCGCTGGTGTTCTTGCCGGGCGTGCGCGAGATCGAGCGCACGGCGGAGGCGTTGCGCGCCGCCATGAGCGATCCCGGCATCGACATCCGCCCGCTCTACGGCGCGATGAGCCCGGCCGATCAGGATGCGGCGATCTCGCCGGCGCCGGCGGGGCGGCGCAAGGTGGTGCTGGCGACGTCGATCGCGGAAACCAGCCTGACCATCGACGGCGTCCGCATCGTGGTCGATTCCGGCCTGGCGCGGCGGCCGCGGTTCGAGCCGGCGCTCGGCCTGTCGCGGCTGGAGACGGTGCGCGCGAGCCAGGCGGCGGTGACGCAGCGCGCGGGCCGCGCGGGGCGGCTGGAGCCGGGCGTGTGCTGGCGGCTGTGGAGCGAAGGCGAGACGCGCGCGCTGCCGGAGTTCGACCGGCCGGAGATTCTCGACGCCGATCTCTCAGGGCTTGCGCTCGATCTCGCCGCCTGGGGCGTCGCCGATCCGTCCATGCTGGCGTGGCTCGATCCGCCGCCCAAGCCGGCGTGGCGCGAGGCGCTGGCGCTGTTGAAGCGGATCAGCGCGCTCGATGAAGCGGGACAGCTGACGGCGCACGGCGTGGCGGTGGCGAAACTGCCGCTGCCGCCGCGGCTGGCGCACATGGTGATCGCGGCGAAGGACGAGCGGCTGCTGGCGGCGCGGATTGCGGTGCTGCTGACGGAGCAGGGCCTGGGCGGGCGCAGCGCCGATCTGCGCGAGCGGCTGCATCGGTTCGCAGGCGAGCGCGGCGCGCGCGCGGAGGCGGCGCGGGCGCTGGCGGATCGCATCGCGCGCACGGCGGGCGGCGGGCGCGGCGCCGTCGATGACGAACGCGCGGGCGCCGTGCTGGCGCTGGCCTATCCCGACCGCGTCGCCAAGGCGCGCGGCGGCTCGTTTACGATGGCGAACGGGCGTGCGGCTTCGGTCGATGCGGCGTCGCCCCTGGCGCGCGCGCCGTTCCTGGCGATCGCCGACATTTCCGGCGCGGCCGGGCGCGCGCAGGTGCTGCTGGCGGCGCCGATCGGCGCGGGCGATGTCGAGGCGATGTTCGCGGCGCAGATCGAAACCGGCGTCAGCGCGAGCGTCGATGCGGCGACGGGCGCGGTGCGCGCACGGCGCATAAGGCGGCTGGGCCGCATCGTGCTGTCGGAAGCGCCGCTGGAACGCTTGAGCGGGGAAGAGCTGGCGCAGGCGTTGCTGGAGGCGGTGCGGGAGCAAGGCCTCGGGCTGCTGGACTGGGACGAAGCGGCGAGGCAGGCGCAGGCGCGGGTTGCGTTCATGCGCGGCCTTGAAGGCGAGACATGGCCGGATTGGAGCGACGAAGCGCTGCTCGCGGCGGCTGAGGCGTGGCTGGCGCCGGCGCTTGCCGGCGTATCGCGCCTGAGGGACGTGAACGTCGCGCGGGCTTTGCTCGACACTCTGCCGTACGAACTGAGGCGGCGGCTGGATGCGGAGGCGCCGGCGCGGTTCGAGACGCCGGCGGGATCGTCGCTTCCGATCGACTACGCCGCCGAGGGCGGTCCGGCGCTCGACGTGCGGCTGCAGGAGTTGTTCGGGCAGGACAGGCACCCCAGCGTCGCCGGCGGGCGCGCGCCGTTGAGCTTGCGTTTGCTGTCGCCGGCGCGCCGGCCGGTGCAGACCACACAGGACTTGCCGGGCTTCTGGCGCGGCTCGTACGCCGCGGTGCGCAGCGAAATGCGCGGGCGCTATCCGAAGCACCCCTGGCCCGAAGACCCGCTGGCGGCGCCGCCGACGCGCCGCGCCAAACCGAGAGGCTCGTGATGATCCCGACGATCGAAGATGTGAAAGCTGCGGCCAAGCGGATCGAAGGCCTCGTCGTGCGCACGCCGCTCTTGCGCAACGATGCGCTGGACGAGGCGACCGGCGCGAAAGTGTTCGTGAAGGCCGAGTGCCTGCAGCGCGGCGGCGCGTTCAAGATGCGCGGTGCGGCCAACGCGATTGCGGCGCTGGCGCCCGAGGTGCGGGCGCGCGGGGTGATCGCGTTCTCGTCCGGCAACCACGCCATCGCGGTGTCGACGGCGGCGAAGCTGTTCGGCGTCGAGGCGACGATCGTGATGCCGTCCGATGCGCCGAGGATCAAACTGGAGACGACGCGCGGGCTGGGCGCGACAGTGGCGACCTACGACCGCGTGCGCGAAAGCCGCGAGGAGATCGGCGCGAAGCTGGCGGCGGAGAAGGGCGCCAGCCTGATCAGGCCGTTCGACGATCCGCTCGTCGTGGCGGGTCAGGGGACGTGCGGACTGGAGATCGCAGCGGAGATCGCGCCCGACGTCGCGCTTGTCCCAGCAAGCGGCGGCGGATTGTCCGCCGGCGTCGCGCTGGCGCTGCCGCGAAGCGCAATCTATGCGATAGAGCCCGCGGCGCACGACGACATCGCCCGCACGCTGCGGGCGGGATCGATCCAGCGCAACGCGCCGGGCGTCCGCTCGATCTGCGACGGGCTGCTGACCGAGCAGATGGGCGAGATTCCGTTCGCGATCGCGCGCGAGCGCTTCGCCGGCGCGGTCGGCGTCGGCGACGATGCGGTGCGGCGGGCGATGAAGTTCGCCTTCCGCCACCTCAAGATCGTGCTCGAACCTTCGGGCGCGGCGTCGCTGGCGGCGGCGCTCGAAGGCGGGCTCGACCTCAGGGGCAAGACGGTGGCGGTTGTCGCCAGCGGCGGCAATGTCGACGCCGAGACATTTACGCAGGCGCTGGCGAGCTGAAGGCGGCTCAGCGGCCGCGGTGCAGGTCGCGCTCGATCTGGATCTGCACCGGCGTCCCCGCGAGGCGGTGGCGATAGACCTGCAGGTTCTCCATCACGCGCTGCACGTAGTTGCGCGTTTCGGAGAACGGGATCAGCTCGATCCAATCGACGACGTCCACGCTTGACGTGCGCGGATCGCCCCATTCGTTGATCCAGTTGCGCACATTGGTGGGGCCGGCGTTGTAAGCCGCGATCGCCAGCACGTAGGAGCCGCCGAAATTGTCGATCAGGTCGGCGAGATGGGCTGAGCCCAGCGTCATGTTGTATTGCGGATCGCTGGTCAGCGCCGAACGCTCGAAGCCCATGCCCTCGCGGCGCGCCTGCAGCTGCGCGGTGGAGGGAATGAGCTGCATCAGGCCGCGCGCATTGGCGCTGGAGATGGCCCCCGGATCGAACTCGCTTTCCTGGCGGATGATGGCGTGCACCAGCGCGGGCTCGGGCCGGCCGCGCTGTTCGACGACGCGCGGCAGCTCCAGCGTCGGATAGGCCGCGCTGGTGGCGACCACGTTGCGGAACAGGCCGGCCTTGGCGCTGCGCAGCGCGGTGCGGTGATAGGATTGTTCGCGCGCCATTTGCGACAGCAGCTCGATTTCCATCGGGTCGTCGAGCGTGTCGTCGAGGTAGAAGGCGATCGACTCGAAGTCGCGCTGGGCGCCGACCTCGGCCATGAGCCGCAGCGCGCGCACCAGTTCGCGGTTTTCGAAGCGATAGCGCGCGTCGTGGCTGATCTGGCCGGTTTCGGGCATCGAGAGCGTCGCGGTGCGGTCGCCGCGGGTGGCGGCGAGCTGGCCGTAATAGGTGAAGTTGAACTGCGCGGCTTGCGTGTAGAGCCGCTCGGCCTCGCCCGTATTGCCGAGCGCGCGCTCGGCCTCGGCGCTCCAGTAGAGCGCGCGGGAGAGGCTGACGGGCGAGGAGACGTTCTCGGACAGGTGCGAGAAGTGCTCGCGGGCGCGGGTCGGGTTGTTGAGGAAGCGCAGCGAGAGCCAGCCGGCGATCCACTCGGCGTCGGCGAAGGATTCGCCGGACGTGAGGCCATGGTTGGACACCAGCGTGTAGGCCTGACGATAGTTGCGCGCGCGCAGCGCCCGCGAGACGTAGAGGCGCCGTTCGCGGAAGATTTCATCGCGCGCGGAAGCGGGCGCCTGGCGCGGATCGATGTCGAGCATCAGCGGCAGCGCGTCTTCCGGGTTGCCGGCGCGGCGGCGGTACTGCGCGCGGTCGAACATGAAGCCGGGATTGCTCGCGCGCGAGCCCGGCACGGCGTCGACGGCGGCCTGCAGGCCGCGCCGGGCGCGGCTCTGCAGCGCGATGCGCGCTTCCGCGAGCAGGCGGTCGGCCGGGGCGATGCGCGAGAACAGCCGGCGCGCCGCCGTGTGCTGGTCGCGCCAGAGCAGGCCGTCGACGCGGGCGGCGTAATCCTCGGCGGTGAAGGCCGAACCGAACTCGGCGACCGCGCGATCCTCCATCTCGGTGCTGAGCGCGTCGTCGCGCCAGGCGGCGCGGGCGCGTTCGATGGCTTCGCTGCGCTGACCGGCGGCCTTGAGGGCGATGGCGAGCGCCATGCGGCCGTCGCCGCTGACCGGGCCGTTGTCGGAACGGAGGAATGCCATGCGTTCGTTCGGCGTCAGCCGCGAACTCATGATCGCCTGCTCGGCGCGGGTGCGCATGGTGGCGCGTCCGGGCCAGCCCTGCAGTTCGTTGAGGGCCTGGGCGATGTCCTCGAAATAGAGCGGCGCGTCGGTGGAGGCGGCCCAGCGCCATTGCAGCATACGCCGGACCAGCGGGTCGGTGGCGCTGTCGCGAAGCTGGGCGAGGCCGCCCCAGTCGCGCGATTCGGCGGCGGCGAGGCCGTTGCGGAGGCGCTGGCGTTCGGTCTGCGACGGCGGCCGGGGCGGAGGCGCGTAGGTGGTGGCTTCGGCGGCCGACGGGGCGGCGGCGGGCGCGCTGCGTTGCTGGCCGGCGCTGGAGGCGACCAGAACCGTGCTCGCGGCCATGGCCGTGAGCGCAACGCGGAGCACCGAAGTTGTCCCCATGATCCTCTCCGCACCGATACGAAACGAACGCGGCCCGTACGCCCACGCCGACGAGCCGCTATTTAACCTCGCCCGACACTGTGGCAGGAATCGCGCCGATGGCACACCGCAGCGTCCTTTCCGCAAAGCTCCACGGCTCGATTCCGGCGTTGATTACGCCATACCGTGACGGAATCGTAGATGAACGTGCTTTCCAGGCCATTGTTGAAAAACAGGTGGCCGAAGGGTCACACGGGCTCGTGCCCTGCGGCACCACCGGCGAAAGCGCGACGCTGAGCTTCAAGGAGCACGTCCGCGTCGTGGAACTGTGCGTGGAGGCGGCGGCGGGCAGAGTTCCCGTCATCGCCGGCGCCGGCTCCAACAACACCGCGCACGCGATCGAATTGGCGCGCGCGGCGAAGACGGCGCGGGCGGACGCGGTGCTGGTGGTGGCGCCCTACTACAATAAGCCGAGCCAGGACGGCCTGGTCGCGCACTTCAAGGCGATCAACGACGCGGTGGATATTCCCATCATCGTGTACAACGTGCCGGGCCGCACCGTCGCCGACATCAGCGCCGAGACCATGGGCCGGATCGCGCAGCTGCCGAACGTGGCCGGCTGCAAGGACGCAAGCGCCGATCTTGCGCGTGTGGCGCGGCATCGGGCGCTGTGCGGCGGCGACTTCATTCAGCTCTCCGGCGAAGACCCGACGGCGCTGGGCTTCAACGCGCTGGGCGGACGCGGCTGCATTTCGGTGACGGCCAACGTCGCGCCGAAGCTGTGCGCGCAGCTGCAGGAGTTGACGCTGCAGGGCGCGTTCGAGGCCGCGCGCGCGCTCGACGACAAGCTCGCGCCGCTGCACAAGGCGATGTTCGCTGAGCCCTCGCCGGCGCCGGCGAAGTATGCGGCGTCGCTGCTGGGGCTGTGCAGCGACGAAGTGCGGCTGCCGCTGCTGGCCTGCGGCGAAGCGGCCAAGGCGCAGATCCGCGCCGCCATGACGCACGCCGGGCTGATCTGAGCCATGGCGAAAAAAGACGACAGCCCCCGCAAGCTGATCGCCGAGAACCGGCGCGCGCGCTTTGAATACCTGATCGAGGAGACGCTGGAAGCGGGCGTCCAGCTGGTCGGCACCGAGGTGAAGTCGTTGCGCAGCGGCCGCGCCAACATCGCCGAGAGCTATGCGAGCGCTGAAAAAGGCGAACTCTGGCTAATCAACGCGACCATTCCCGAATATCCCCCGGCCGGGCAGTTCAACCATGAGCCGCGGCGGCCGCGGAAGCTCCTGGTGCGCTCGCGCGAACTGAAAAAGCTCGTCGGCGCGGTCGAGCGCGAGGGGCGGACGCTGGTTCCACTGAAGCTTTATTTCAACGATCGCGGCATCGCCAAGGTCGAGATCGCGCTCGCCAAAGGCAAGAAGGCGCACGACAAGCGCGCCGCGACCAAGGATCGTGACTGGAAGCGCCAGCAGGCGCGGCTGATGCGGGATCGGGGCTGATGCGTGCGCTGGCGGTGCTTGGGTTGACTGCTCTGAGCGCCTGTGCGCCGGCCGATCCGGCGGCGCGGGCCGAGCAGCTCTGGGCCGCCTGCCGGTCCAATCCGATGCAGCAGCAGCGGGTGGAGGCGTGCTCGGCGATCATCGACGATGCGTCGACGGCGCCGGCGCGGCGCGCCGAAGCGCTGGTGCAGCGCGGCGTGCTGCGGGGCGAGATGATGCAGGATGCGCGCGCGGCGGCGGATTTCGGCCGTGCCCTGCGGATCGATCCGAACCTGGTGCGCGCCTATGTGGAGCGCGGCGAACTCCATTTCAGCCGCGAGGCCTTCGACGCGGCGATCCGCGATCTCGATGCGGCGCTGGCGCTGGCGCCGGGCCTGCGCGAGGCGATGGACTTGCGCGAGGCGGCGGTGCGCGGTCGCCAGGACGGCGGCTGGGATCAGCTCGACCTGATCACCCAGGCGCTGGCGGAGCGTCCGTACGATTCGATGCTGTGGAACAACCGTTGCTGGGTGCGCGCGGTGAGCGGCGAAGACCTCGAATTTGCGCTGGCGGACTGCAACGAGGCGCTGCGGCTCAACCCGCGCAACACGGCGGCGCTGGACAGCCGCGGCCTGGTGCATTTCAAGCGCGGCGACTATGGCGCCGCGCTGGCGGATTACGAAGCGGCGCTGGCGATCGAGCCTGGGCGCGGCCACTATCTCTACGGCCGCGGCATGACGCGAATCCGTATGGGCGCGGCGGACGCCGGCCGCGCCGATCTCGCGGCGGCTGAGCGGGCCGAGCCGGGCGTCGCCGCGACGTATCGGAGCTACGGCGTCGAGATTTGAGCGCGCCGTGCGTTGATATGGACCGCGACGTCCCGCCGGCCTGCGCTTTCGCTTGCAAGCTCGCGAGAGTTTTTGAACCGGCGAATGGCGAGTGGCGAATAGCGAATGGAGCAAACGCAACAACGCGAGTCATTCCGGGCGGAGGCGCGCCGCGCCGTAGACCCGGAAGCCAGGGCGACCGGTAGTTCGTTTGCCCTGGGTTCCGGATCGCGCTGCGCGCGTCCGGAATGCCCCTGGTTAAAGCACAGTGCGCTAAATTCGACGCAAGCCAGCTATGGACCGCCGGCGTCCCGCCGGCCTGCGCCAACGTTTAAAGGAAGAGCGCGTAGCTCCGCCGCGCTCCCGCTTTCAAAAGGTCGCGCAGGCCGGCGGTCCATGGGGCGCTTCAGCCGAACGCGAGCGCTTTGGCGCGGGCCATGACGGTTTCGAACATCTCGGCGGTGAGGCGGCGCGTCTGGGTGTTGTAGCGCGAGCAATGATAGCTCGAGACCAGCACGCGCCCGCCCGGCAGCGCCACCTCGGCGCCGTGGCCGAACTTGGCTTCAGTCGGCTTCATGCCGTGGGCGCGCAGGATGCTCTCGTGCGCGATCGAGCCGAGCGCCATGAGCGCGCGCACCTCGGGCAGCGCCTCGATGCGCGCCTGCAGGAATGGGCGGCAGGTGGAGATTTCCGCGGGCGTCGGCTTGTTTTCCGGCGGCGCGCAGCGGACGGCGTTGGCGATCATCGCGCCCTTGAGCATGAAGCCGTCCTTGGGATCGGCGCGGTATTCGCCTTCGGCGAGGCCGAGTTTCTTCAGCGTGCCGTAGAGCAGATCGCCGGCATAGTCGCCGGTGAAGGGACGTCCGGTTCGGTTGGCGCCGGTGCGGCCGGGCGCCAGGCCGACGATCAGCAGCCGCGCGCGCGGGTCGCCGAACGAGGGCGCGGGGCCGTTGAACCAGGTCGGCTCGGCGCGTCGGTTCTGCTCGCGGTAGGCGACCAGCCGCGGGCAGAGCGGGCAATCCTTGGGCGCTTCTGGAGGGACTTTGCTCACCGATCCTCGTCGTCGGCGTAATCGTAGCGGGGCTCGGGCGATCTCTCACGCGGCGGGCGGCCGATCAAGTTGGCGAGGTCGGCGAGATCGACGAAATTGTCGGCGGCGCGGCGGATGTCGTCGGACGCCATGGGCGGGTTGGACTTGATGGTGGAGACGACGCTGACGCGCATGCCCCTGCGCTGCACCGCTTCGATGGCGGCGAGAAAGTCGCCGTCGCCGGAGAACAGGAAGGCGTGATCGACGAAGCCTGAGGCCTGCAGCAGGTCGACCGCGAGTTCGACGTCCATGTCGCCCTTGAAGCGCCGCCGGCCGTTGGCGTCGGTGTATTCCTTGGCCGGCTTCGTCACCAGCGTGTAGCCGTTATAGTCGAGCCAATCGACCAGCGGGCGGATGGGCGAAAAGTCCTGATCCTCGACCATGGCCGTGTAGTAGTAGGCGCGGATGAAACGGCCGTGGCTTCTGAATGCGTCGAGCAGCTTGCGATAGTCGATGTCGAAGGTGAGCCCCTTCGCCGCCGAATAGAGGTTGGCGCCGTCGATGAAGAGCGCGACGCGCTCGTCGGGATGGATCAGGCGGTCGAGTGGGTTCATGATTGTGCGTATCCCTGGCGCGGACTGCGCGCTTTAATCGATATGGCTTTATGCACGCCAGCGCTTTCATAGCCATGGGAACCAACATGCCGTTCGCGGGCGTCTCCGGCGCGGCGCTGTTGCGGCGGGCGATTGCGGCGATGCGCGAAGCCGGCTTGAGCCTGCGCGCGCTGTCGGGGGTCTATCGCACGCCGGCGTGGCCGCCGGGCGCGGCGCAGCCGGATTATTTCAACGCGGTTGTGGAGATCGACGCGGCAGGGCTGACGCCGCAGGCGCTGTTCGAACTGCTGAGCGGGATCGAACGCCGGTTCGGGCGCGAGCGGCGCGCGCGCTGGGAGTCCCGGACATTGGACCTCGACATCGTGGCGATGGAGGGATTCACAGGGCGTTTCGGCGACCTCGAACTGCCGCACGCCCGGGCGCACGAGCGGGCGTTCGTGCTGGCGCCGCTGGCCGAGATCGCCCCGGTCTGGCGGCATCCGGTGCTGTCGCGGAGCGCCGCCGAGCTGCTGGCGGCGCTGGGGACCGGCCAGGGTTACCGGCGGGTTGACGATCTTTCGCCGCCGGGCGGGTAGGGCCGGCTGCCTGATTTGGCGTTCGCGGCGGCGCTTCGCATTGCGAAAAACCGCGGACGTCACTAGGTTAGACGCCCATTCCGTCCAGTTGACCCAGAGGAAGCACGCCCTTGGCCCGCGTAACCGTCGAAGATTGCGTAGATAAAATCCCGAACCGGTTCTCGCTGGTGCTGCTGGCGGCGCATCGCGCCCGCAACATTTCGTCCGGCGCGGAGCCCCTGGTCGACCGCGATCGCGATAAGGACCCGGTCGTCGCCCTGCGCGAAATCGCCGACGCCGCGGTCACGCCGGAAGAGCTGCGCGACAGCTACGTGATGCTCTACCAGGACGTGCAGCCGGCGGCCCAGGCCGAGGACGAGCAGGATCGCCTGGCGCTCGCCGCGCCGGTCGAGACCAGCGAAGAGGACGTGCTGCGCGCGCTCCAGCAGGAAGCCGAAGCCCAGCGCGACGAACGGTACTGAGCCATGGCCGGCGGTGACGGAGTCGCCGCCCAGGTCCCGGTCGGCTCTAAGGCGGCTGGCGCGGGCGCCGCGCCACCGCGTACGCGCTATCTGCGCCAGTTCGAGCTGGTCGAGCGCATGCGCGCCTACGACCCTTCGTTCGACGAGAACCTGGTCAACCGCGCCTACGTCTACGCCACCGCCAAGCACGGCAGCCAGAAGCGGCATTCGGGCGACCCGTACTTCGCCCATCCGATCGAAGTCGCGGGCATCCTGACCGAATACAAGCTCGACGCGGCGACCATCGTCGCGGGGCTGCTGCACGACACGATCGAAGACACCGAAGCCACGCGCGAAGAAATCGAGAGCATGTTCGGCGCCGAGATCGCCGACCTGGTCGAAGGCGTCACCAAGCTCTCGCAGCTCGAAATCCAGTCGGAAGAGAACAAGCAGGCGCAGAACCTGCAGAAGTTCATCCTGGCCATGTCCCGAGACGTGCGCGTGCTGATCGTGAAGCTGGCCGACCGGCTGCACAACATGCGCACGCTGGCGCATGTGCCCAAGCCCGAAAAGCGCCGCCGGATTGCGATGGAGACGCTGGAGATCTACGGGCCGCTGGCGCGCCGCATCGGCATAGAGAAGATGGCGCGCGAGCTGGAGAGCCTGGCGTTCCACGAAGCGTTTCCGGAAGCGGAAGCGGCGATCAATGCGCGCCTCGAACAGCTGCGGATCGAGAAAGGCGCCAACGTCGCCATCATCATCCAGACGATCATGGAGGTGTTCGAGTTCGCGGGCATCGATGCGCGCGTGTTCGGGCGCGAGAAGCAGCCCTACTCGATCTGGAAGAAACTGCGCCGCAAGAGCGTGGAGTTCTCCGACCTCGCCGACGTCTATGCGTTCCGCGTGATCGTCAACAATCCGGACGACTGCTATCGCGCCCTGGGGCTCGTCCACCAGACGTGGCGCTGCGTGCCGGACCAGGTCGAGGACTACATCTCCAATCCGAAGCCGAACGGCTACCGTTCGATCCACACCGTGGTGATCGGGCCGGGCAATGTGCGCGTGGAAATCCAGATCCGCACCGAGGAGATGGACCAGATCGCCGAGAACGGCGTCGCCGCGCACTGGCGCTACAAGAACGAATCCTACGGCTTCGACGCGGATTCGGCGGCCGCGGTCGGGCTCGATGCGCGCGAGGCGACGCGCTCGCTCCTGGAGATCGCCGAGCATGGCGGCGAAGCCGGCGAATTCCTCGAGCACGCCAAGCTCGAAATGTACCAGGATCACGTGTTCGCCTTCACGCCGAAGGGGGCTCTGATTCCGCTGCCGCAGGGCGCGACGCCGCTCGATTTCGCCTACGCGGTGCACTCCTCGATCGGCGACCGCTGCGTGGGCGCCAAGATCAACGGCGTCGAGCGGCCGCTGCGCAGCACGCTGCGCAACGGCGACGTGGTGGAAATCGTCGTCGGCGACAAGGTCGGGCCGGTGCCCGGGTTTGAGGCGCTGACCAAGACGGGCCGCGCGAAATCCGCGCAGCGGCGCTTGCAGCGCCAGGCCAAGCGCGACGAGTTCGCCAAGCTCGGCCGCGATCTGGTGGCGCATGCGCTGCACCGCTACGGCCACGAGCTGGCGGAGACGGCGCTGCAGCATGCGGCGCAGCACCTGGGCAAGGACGACGAGGAAGAGCTGTTCGTCGCCGTCGGCGAAGGCTCGATCAAGGCGCATCAGGTGGCGGTGGCCGCTTTCCCCGGACTTGAAGAGAAGGTGCGCAAGGACATGGGCCGCAAGCCCATGGAGATGGAAAAGGCCAAGCTCTACGTCAAAGGCAGCGAGCTTACGCCGGGGGTGGCGCTGCACTTCGCCGACTGCTGTTCGCCGATTCCGGGCGACCGCATCATCGGCGTGCAGATTCCCGGCAAAGGCGTGGTGGTGCACACGATCGATTGCGAGCAGCTGGCGGCGCTGGAGGACGACGAGAGCGTCACCTGGGTCGATCTCGCCTGGACGCCGACCGCGCTCAACAAGACGCTCGCCACCGGCCGCATCATCGCCACGGTCGAGAACAAGCGCGGCGTGCTGGCCGAGCTTTGCCGAATCATCGCCGAGAACGAGGGCGATATCCTCAACCTGCGCCTGGTCAAGCGCACGGTCGATTTCTTCGACATGATCTTCGATATCGAAGTGGCCGACGCCAAGCACCTGACCAACATTCTGGCGGCGATGCGCGCCAGCAAATCGGTGAAGGAAGCGGATCGCGTCAAAGGCTGACGCGCAGTAAGAAGCGGGCATGACTCAGGATCAGGTTCTCGACGAATTCCGCGCCGCCGGCGCGCTGCTGGAGGGACATTTCATCCTCTCCTCCGGGCTGCACTCGCCGGTGTTCTTCCAGAAGAACGCCGTGTTCATGGACCCGGCGCGCACCGAGCGGCTGTGCAAGGCGCTGGCGGAAAAGGCCGAGTCCGCGTTCGGCAAGATCGACGTGGTGGTTTCGCCGGCGGTGGGCGCGATCATTCCGGGCTACGAGACGGCGCGCTGGCTGGGCGCCAAGGCGATGTTCGTCGAGCGTGAGAAAGGCGCGTTTCAGCTGCGGCGCGGCTTCGGGATCAAGCCGGGCGAGCGCGTGCTGATGGTCGAGGACGTGGTGACGACGGGGCTGTCGTCGCGCGAGTGCCTCGACGCCATCCGCGGACATCCGGGCGAACTCGTCGGCGCCGCCTGCATCATCGACCGCTCGGGCGGCAAGGCGGACATCGGCGCCAAGCTGATCTCGCTGGCGCAGGTGAGCGCGCCCGCCTATCCGGCGGACCAATTGCCGGCGGAACTCGCGGTGCTGCCCGCGATCAAGCCGGGCTCGCGCGGGCTGACCGCATGAGCGAGCGCACAAAAGGAGCGCGCGTCCGTCTCGGCGTCAACATCGACCACGTTGCGACGATCCGCAACGCGCGCGGCGGCGCCTATCCCGACCCGGTGCGCGCGGCGACCGTGGCGCTGGACGCAGGCGCCGACGGCGTCACCGCGCATCTGCGCGAAGATCGCCGGCACATTTCCGACGCCGACATCGCCAATCTTTCGGCCATGCTGCGCGCGCGCGGGCGCCCGCTCAATCTCGAAATGGCGGTGACCTCCGAGATGCTGGAGATCGCGCTCCGGCATCGCCCGCCGGCGGTGTGCCTGGTGCCGGAGCGGCGCGAGGAGCGCACCACGGAGGGCGGGCTCGACGTCGCCGGCGGCCACAACTGGATCGCGCCGTTCGCGCAGAAGCTGCGCGATGGCGGCAGCCGGGTGTCGCTGTTCATCGGCGCCGATCCGCAGCAGATCGAGGCGGCGAGCCGCACCGGCGCGGAGGTGATCGAGCTGCATACCGGCGCCTTCTGCGATGCGGCGCGCGAGGGCCATGCGGACGAGGCGGCGGCGCTCCTGGCGGCGCTGCGGGCGGGGGCGAAGCAGGCGGCGGGCCTGGGTCTGGAAGTCCATGCCGGCCACGGCATCGATTACGAGACGGTGGCGCCGGTCGCGGCCATCCCGGAGGTGGCGGAACTCAATATCGGCCATTTCCTGGTCGGCGAGGCGATCTTCGTGGGGCTGGCGGCGGCGGTCGGCGAAATGCGCCGCCGGATCGACGCCGCCCGGGCGGGCGCCTAAAACCGCGCCATGATCCTGGGCATCGGCTCCGACATCATCGACATCCGCCGGATCGAACGGACGCTCGACCGCTTTGGCGATCGGTTCATCCAAAGGGTCTATACCGAGACCGAGCGGGCCCGGGCCGAGCGCAAGCCGCTGGAGCGGGCGGCGACCTTCGCCAAGCGCTTCGCGGCCAAGGAGGCGTGCTCCAAGGCTCTCGGCACAGGCTTGAAACAAGGGGTGTTTTGGCGGGATATGGGGGTCGCCAATCTGAGAACGGGTCAGCCCACCATAGTGCTCACAGGCGGGGCGGCGGCGCGGCTGGCGGTGCTGACGCCGGCGGGCTACACACCTTACATCCATGTCACATTGACGGACGATTTCCCCCTTGCTGTCGCTTACGTCATCATTTCGGCGGAGTCGGCGCAGATAGGGCAAAGGCCGGAAGCTTGACCCCGAGCCGCCCAGATAGGGAAAAGCTTGGCCGCGCCGGGCTGGGCCAGTCAGTGGAGTTTCGTTGGGTTCTGCGCACGGCTTGCTTCCAAGCCGCCGAAGCATCCAGCGTGAAGTGAGAAACGAATGAGCATGACTTCCACTGGCGAGTCGACGCCCGCGATGAGCGTCTTCTGGGACAATGTGAAGACGATCCTCTACGCGCTGGCGCTCGCCATGCTGCTGCGCTTCACGATCGCCCAGCCGTTCCGGATTCCGTCGGGCTCGATGCAGCCCACGCTGGCGGTGGGCGACTACATCGTCGTGACCAAATGGTCCTACGGCTATGGCCGCTTCTCGTTCGCGCCGCTCGAGGGGCTGCTGCCGCACGGGCGCCTGTTCGGCCGCGAGCCGGAGCGCGGCGACGTCGTCGTGTTCCGCCCGCCGCCGGAGCCGGATCGCGATTTCATCAAGCGCGTGATCGGCCTGCCGGGCGACCGTATCCAAGTGGTCAACGGCGTGCTGCACATCAACGGCGTGGCGGTCGAGCGCGAACATCTCGGCGTGACGGACGAGTGCCCGGAACAGACGTTCGCGCGCGGGCCTGTCGACACCTACCGCGAGACGCTGCCCAACGGCGTCAGCTACATCACCTGCGACAAAGGCGTCACCGAACTCGACAACACGCGCGTGTTCGAAGTGCCCGAGGGCCATTATTTCATGATGGGCGACGACCGGGACAATTCCGCCGACAGCCGCGTGCCGTCCGTGGTCGGCTATGTGCCGTACGACAATCTGGTCGGCCCGGCGCAGTTCGTGGTGGTTTCGTTCGACCAGACGACTTCGCTGTTCCGCCCCTGGACGCTGTTCACCGGCTTCCGCGGCGACCGTTTCCTGAAGTCGGTTGAGTGAGCGACGGCCCATGAGCGGGCCGCGCCAGCAAGACGCCAGGCTCTCCGAGCTGGAACGGCGCATCGGCCACGCATTTGCGGATCGCGAATTGCTGCGCGAGGCGATGACGCATGCAAGCTCGCTCGAGGGAAGCAAGAAGCGCCGTTCGTACGATCGGCTCGAGTTCCTGGGCGACCGCGTGCTCGGGCTGGTCGTCGCCGAACGGCTGCTGGAGATGCACGCGGGCGAGTCCGAAGGCGATCTCGCGCCGCGCTACAACGCGTTGGTCAATCGCCACGCCTGCGCCCGCGCCGCGCGCGCGGCCGACCTGGGCGACGCCGTGATCCTCTCCCCTTCCGAGGAAGCGAGCGGCGGGCGCGGCAAGGAGGCGATTCTCGCCGACGTCTGCGAGGCGCTGATCGCCGCGCTCTATCTCGATAGCGGCATGGAGACGGCGCGGGCCTTCGTGCACCGGTTCTGGGGCGATGCGTTCGAGACCGGCGAGACCGCGCCGCGCGATGCGAAAACCGCGCTGCAGGAATGGGCGGCGGCGAAGAAACGTGGTTTGAGTTACGTCGTGATTGAACAGACCGGTCCCGAACATGCGCCGCGCTTCGTGGTGGAGGCGCGCGTCGACGGCTTCGCCGCCACCCGCGGCGAAGGCGGCTCCAAGCGCGACGCCCAGCGTGCGGCGGCGGTCGCATTCCTGAAAGCGCAGGGCGTCCATGGCTGAGCGGCGCTGCGCCGTCGTCGCCGTGCTCGGCGCGCCGAACGCGGGCAAGTCGACGCTGGTGAACACCCTCGTCGGCGCCAAGGTCGCGGCGGTGACGCAGAAGGTGCAGACGACGCGCACGACGGTGCGCGGCATCGTCGTGCACGGCGATACGCAGCTGGTGCTGATCGACACGCCGGGCGTGTTCGCGCCGAAGCGCAGGCTCGACCGCGCCATGGTGGCGGCGGCCTGGAGCGCGCTCGAAGGCGCTGACGCGGTCCTGCACGTGGTCGACGCCGCCGCGCACGCGAGCGGCAAGCGCGCCGGCGCCGATGCGCGCTCGGTGGACGATAGCGCCGCCATCGCCGCCAAGCTGAAAGAGAACGAGATCGCCTCGATCCTGGTGTTGAACAAGGTCGACGCCGTGCCGCGCCCGGCCTTGCTGTCGCTGACGGCGAAGCTGGTGGAGGAAGGCCTCTATACGGACGTGTTCATGGTCTCGGCCAAGACCGGCGACGGCGTCGGCGACGTCGCCAAGACGCTGGTGGAGCGCGCGCCGGAGGGGCCGTGGCTCTTCCCCGAAGACCAGATCATGGACGCGCCCGCGCGCGTGCTCGCGGCGGAGATTACCCGCGAACAGGCGATGCTGCGCCTGCATGACGAGATTCCGTACGACCTGATGGTCGAAACGGAGAGCTGGGAAGAGAAGAAGGACGGCTCGGCGCGGATCGAGCAGACCGTCTATGTCGCGCGCGAAAGCCAGCGCAAGATCGCCATCGGCGCGGGCGGGCAGACAGTCAAGATCATCGGCGAGCAGGCGCGCAAGGAGATGGAAGCGGCGTTCGACCGGCGCATCCACCTCTTCCTTCATGTGAAAGTGCGCGAAGGCTGGAGCGAGGAGCGCGCGCTGTATCAGCGGCTCGGACTCGATTACGAGGCCTGATCGGTGGAGTGGGTCGATAACGCGATTGTCCTGGGCGCGCGTCATTTCGGCGAGGGCAAGCTCGTCGCGGAAGTGTTCGCGCGCGAGCATGGACGCTTCGGCGGCGTCGTGCATGCGGGGCGGAAGTCGCAGCCGATTTTGCAGTCGGGCAATGTGGTGCACGCAGGATGGAAGGCGCGGCTTTCGGAACAGCTGGGGTTCTACAGCCCGCTCGAACTGGTCGAGCCGCACGCGACGCGCCTGCTCGACGACGCCATCGCGCTGGCGGGTTTGTCGTCAGCGGTTGCGCTGATCCGCGGCTCGACGCCGGAGCGGCAGGCCTATCCCCGGCTTTACGATGCGCTGATCGTGCTGATCGAGGCGATGCCGCATACGGATATATGGCCGGCGCTCTACACGCGCTTCGAACTCGGCCTGCTCTCGGCCTTGGGCTACGGGCTCGACCTCACGCGCTGTGCTGTGACGGGCGAGACGGAGGGGCTCGCCTGGGTCAGTCCGCGCACCGGCCGCGCGGCGACGGCGGAAGCCGGCGCGCCGCACGCGGACGTTCTCCTCAGGCTTCCGCCGTTCCTGGTCGATCCGGAGGCGGAATTACAGTCGGGCGATGTGGCCGATGCATTTGCATTGGCCGGGCATTTCCTGGAGCGGCGCGTGTTCGAACACCGCGGCGAAGGCATGCCCGACCAGCGCCGGCGGCTGATCGAGCGGTTGGGTTTTGCGGGACGACTCTGATTTAAGAGCCGCGACCTAACTCCTCCCCCGCCTGCGGGGGAGGTCGCGAGCGAAGCGAGCGGGAGGGGGACGTCGGCCAGCGCCGGCGCACCGCCCCCTCAGTCCGCTTCGCGGACAGCTCCCCGGCGCGGGGGAGCATGAAGGAGCCAAGAATGGCTGACGACATCACCCGTTCGCCGGAAGAAGGCGGGCGCATTGTGGAGGAGCCGATCGGCGAGGCGCTGGCCAAGCGCTATCTCGCCTACGCGCTCTCCACCATCACGAGCCGGGCGCTGCCGGACGTGCGCGACGGCTTGAAGCCGGTGCACCGGCGCGTGCTCTACGCGATGAAGCGGCTGAATCTCACCGCCGACGCCGCGTTCCGCAAGAGCGCGAAGGTCGTCGGCGACGTGATGGGCGACTATCACCCGCACGGCGACCAGGCGATCTACGACGCGATGGTGCGCCTCGCGCAGGACTTCAACTCGCGCTACCCGCTGATCGACGGCCAAGGCAATTTCGGCAATATCGACGGCGATAGTCCCGCCGCCATGCGCTACACCGAAAGCCGCCTCACCAAGGCGGCGGAGGCGCTGCTCGAAGGCATCGACGAAGACGCGGTCGATTTCCGCCCGAGCTACGACGGGTCGAAGGAAGAGCCGGCAGTGCTGCCGGCGGCGTTTCCGAACCTCCTGGCGAACGGCGCCAGCGGCATCGCCGTCGGCATGGCGACCAGCATTCCGCCGCACAATCTGGCCGAGCTGATCGACGGCTGCCTGCTGCTGATCGACAACGCGAAGGCGACGACCGACGATCTGCTGAAGCTCATTCCGGGGCCCGACTTTCCGACCGGCGGCATCGTCGTCGAGCCGCCGGAGAGCATCCGCGAAGCCTATGAGACGGGCCGCGGCGGTTTCCGCGTGCGCGCGCGCTGGCAGACGGAGGATCTGGGCCGCGGCATGTGGCGCATCGTCGTCACCGAGATTCCGCACCTGGTGCAGAAGTCGAAGCTGATCGAGGCGCTGGCGGCCGTCATCGAGAACAAGAAAGCGCCGCTGCTGGGCGACGTGCGCGACGAAAGCGCCGAGGAAGTGCGCATCGTGCTCGAACCGAAGTCGCGCACGGTGGAGCCGGACATCCTGATGGAGAGCCTGTTCAAGCTCACCGCGCTCGAGAGCCGGATTTCGCTCAACATGAACGTGCTCGACGCCTCCGGCGCGCCGCGGGTGATGAGTTTGAAGGAGGTGCTGCGCGCCTTCCTCGACCACCGCCGCGACGTGCTGCAGCGGCGCACCGCGCACCGGCTGGAGAAGATCGCCGCGCGCCTCGACGTGCTGGCGGGCCTGCTGGTCGTCTATCTGAACCTGGACGAGGTGATCCGCATCATCCGCACCGAGGACGATCCGAAAGCCAAGCTGATCCAGCGCTTCAAGCTGAACGAAACCCAGGCCGACGCCATCCTCAACACGCGCCTGCGCCAATTGCGCAAGCTGGAGGAGATGGAAATCCGCCGCGAGGACGCGGCGCTGCGCGAGGAGCAGCAGGACCTGCAGGGCCTGCTCGAAGATGCGCGCAAGCAATGGCGGCGGATCGCGGGCGAACTCAAGGAAACCAGAAAGCTGTTCGGACCCGGCACGCCGTTCGGCAAGCGCCGCACCGAGCTGGGCGAAGCGGCGGCGGCCGCGGCGGAGATCGACGTCGAGGCCTTCATCGTGCGCGAGCCGGTGACGGTGGTGCTCTCCGAGAAGGGCTGGATCCGCGCGCTCAAGGGGCACGGCGATCTGTCGAACCTGCAGTTCAAGGAAGGCGACCACGCCCAGCACATCGTCCGCTGCGAGACCACGGATAAGCTGTTGGCGTTCGCCTCAGACGGCCGCGCCTTCACGCTCGACGCGCACAAGCTGCCGGGCGGGCGCGGCCATGGCGAACCGATCCGGCTCCACGTCGAACTCGGCGACATCGACGAGGTGGTGGCGCTGTTCAAGTACGAGCCGGGCGCCAAGCGCGTCGTGGCGAGCCACGAGGGTTACGGCTTCATCGTCGGCGAGGACGAGATGCTGGCGACCAAGCGCTCCGGCAAGCAGATCCTCAACGGGCGCGCCATGCAGGCGGCGAAGGTCGAAGGCGACCAGGTCGCGGTGATCGGCGAGCGCAAGAAGCTGCTGATCTTCCCGCTCAGCGAACTGCCGGAGATGGCGCGCGGCAAGGGTGTGAAGCTGCAGAGCTATCACGACCGCGGCCTCGCCGACGCGAAGGTGTTCGACAAGGCCGAGGGCCTCACCTGGGAGGACAGCGCAGGCCGCGTCCGCGCCGTGCCGGAATGGAAGGACCACCGCGGCAAGCGCGGCTCCGCCGGCAAGGTCGCGCCCAGGGGCTTCTCGCGCTCGGGGCGGTTCTCCGACGTGATCGGCTGAGCCGGTTCTTCGATAGCGCTTGGTGACAAGTTTCGCTAAAGAGAGGGGAACCCTACGGAAGGACATTCCATGACGCTGATCGTTATCCTGATCGTCATCGTCGTTCTCGCGGTGCTGGTGATCGGCATCTATAACCGGCTGGTCGCGCTCCGGCAAAACTGCAACCAGGCCTTCGCCGACGTCGACGTGCAGCTGAAGCAGCGCCATGACCTGATCCCCAATCTAGTCGAGACCGTCAAAGGCTACGCCGCCCACGAAAAAGGCACGCTGGAGGCGGTGATCCAGGCGCGCAACGCGGCGGTCAGCGCCGAGCGCACGGGCGACGCGAAAGCGATGGGCGCCGCCGAAGGCGTGCTGGGCGCGGCGCTCGGGCGCCTGATCGCGCTGGCGGAGGCCTATCCGGACCTCAAGGCCAACACCAACTTCCAGCAGCTGCAGGCCGAACTTTCGGACATCGAAAACAAGCTCGCCGCCGCGCGCCGCTTCTTCAACAACGCGGTCGGCGAATACAACACCGCGCGCGAGCAGTTCCCGGCCGTGCTGTTCGCCGGCATGTTCGGTTTCGGCCCGCGCGACTTCTTCGATGTCGGCGAAGACAGCCGCGCCGCCATGGACGCTGCGCCGCCGCAGGTGAAGTTCAGCTAAGGCGACGCGCCGATGGGCGCTTACGGCCTGCAGACGCACATCTGGAACAACAACTGGAAGACCGTGCTGCTGATGGCCGGTTTTCCGGTTCTGCTGGTGCTGCTGCTCTATGCGCTGTTTCTGCTGTTCGCCGGCTTTTCGGGGCAGAGCGTCGGTCCCGATCCGGTGGCGGGCTATTTCATCTGGGCGGGCGAGGCGCTGGCGCAGGCCTGGCCGTTTGCGGTCGCCGGCGCGATCCTGTGGTTCGGCGTCGCCTACGTCTTCTATCAGAACATCATCGATGCGGCGACCGGGGCGCGGAAGGTCGAGCGCCGCCAGGAGCCCAAGCTCTACAATCTGCTTGAGAACCTCTGCATTTCACGCGGCGTCACTATGCCGGCGCTCCGCATCATGGAGACGGACGGGCTGAATGCGTTCGCGACCGGCCTGCACAAGGGCCAGTACTCGATTACAGTGACGCGCGGGCTGCTGAATGCGCTCAACGACGACGAGCTGGAAGCGGTGCTCGCGCACGAGCTGACGCATATTCGCAACGCCGACGTGCGCCTGCTGGTGATCTCCGTGATCTTCGTGGGCATTTTCAGCTTCGTCGGCGAGCTTGCCTTCCGCAGCTTGCGCTTCGGGTCGGTTGGCGGCGGCTCGTCGTCCCGCCGTTCCTCGAGCCGCGACAGCGGCGGCGGCGCGCTGATCGCGATCCTGGCGGCGCTGGTGATCATCGCCATCGCCTACGCGCTGGCGATCGTGATCCGCTTCGCGCTCTCGCGGAAGCGCGAGTACCTGGCGGATGCAGGCGCGGTCGAACTCACCAAGAATCCGGACGCGATGATCTCGGCGCTGCAGAAGATTTCCGGCAACGCCGCGGTGAACGCGCCCTCCGAAGTGCGCGAGATGTTCATCGAGAATCCGCACTCGGACTTCATGAGCGTCTTCGCCACGCATCCGCCGATCGAGAAGCGCATCGCCGCGCTGGTGAAGTTCGCCGGCGGACGCGCCGCCGCGCCAGCCGCGCCGGCGGCGGCGCCCGCCAAAGCCGGGCCGTGGGGCTGAAAAAAAAGAGGGCGCGACCCGAAAGCCGCGCCCAGGCTATGGAGCCGATCGGGACCGTCAGTCGGTCCAATGGGTGATGAAGTCGCGGACGACGATGTAGCTCTGTTCCATCAGCAGCCGCGCTTCCGGCAGATAGACCCACGCAAACCACGCCGCGACGGCGACCAGAACCAGCATCACCAGATCGTCGGCGCCGTCCCAGGCGCGTCGGCCGCTGAGCGTCGCGTACGAGGTTCGGCGCAGCGCGGCGAAGGGCGCCGAGACCGCCGCGTAGATGATGCAGATGATCACCAAGACGAGCCAGTTGGGGATGCCGGCCGGCGCTTCCCAGCCGAAGATGTCGCCATTGATCAGGAACGTGAACAGCACGACCAGGAAGGCGATCAGAAGCGCCGCCGTGACCACGCTGAACACGAGCGCGAACAGGCCCGCGAACATGCGCTCGATGTAGCCGACCGGCTTGGCCGGCGCCGCCGCGCCGACGGGGCCGTCCCACGAACCGAAGCCGGCGGACCAGGCCCGTTGCTGCCGGCGCCATTCCCTGCGCCACGCGCGCTGCTCGCGCCGCCAGCTCTTGGCGCTGTCGTCGGCGAACCGGCCGTATTCGCGCTTGGCGCGATCGATGATCTCCTGAGCGTTGAACGGCACGCCGTGCGCGGCGGCCCATTCCTCGCTGGTGTGCGCGGACGGCACCGCGAACATCAGGATGATGTAGAGCACGATGCCGAAGCCGGAGGTGAACACCGCAGCGAGGATGAACAGCACGCGGATCAGGTTCGGATCGAGATCGAAATAGGCGCCGATGCCGGAGCAGACGCCGGCGATCACGGCGCGGTCCTTGACCCGATAGAGCCGCTTCTGCGGGCCGTAGGATGCGCCGGCCGCGCTCTCCGCGCGCGGCGCTTCGCCGTCGCCTGCGCCTTCGACCGGGCCCATCTCCTCCAGGATGCGGCTCATCTCGCCTTGCGAAACGACGCTCTTGCCGGGCGAGAGATAGCCGCCGCACTTGTCGGCGATGGCCTGTTCGAGGTCGCGGACGATCTCCGCCCGGTCGGGGTTGTCGGCGAGCGCGGTCTGGGCGCGGTCCATGTAGGCGCGCAGCGCGTCGTAGGCCGGTTCTTCCAGCTGATACGGGTTGCCGTTCAGGTTGATGGTGACGACGCGTTCCATGTCTAGCGCCCCAGGTTTTCCAGAGTGGTGTTGAGATGGCGCCAGTAGGCGCCGAGTTCTTCGAGCCGCGCCGCGCCCTTGGCGGTCAGCTGATAGTATTTCCGCGGCGGGCCCTGGCCGCTCTCGACCCACTGGTAATCGACCAGCTCCTCGCGCCGCAGCTTGGAGAGCAGGGGATAGAGGGTGCCCTCCTGGGTGGCGAACGGTGTCGGCGCCAGCGTCGCCAGGATGTCGCCGACATACACCGTGCGCCCCGACACGATGGTCAGGATCGCGAACTCCAAAAGCCCCTTGCGGAGCCCGGCAAACTGTTCGTCAGGGTTTGTCATAAGCTACCTTGTTTATTCAAGGTACATAGACGTATGCAGGAAGTCAACTCCGACAAGGGGCGTGGAGTTCGAGCTTAGAGGCTGTGGTTCTCGGGCAGCGGCGGGGCTTCGCGCAGCAGCGTGATGGCGATGCGGCGGTTGCCGGGCAGGCTGGGGTCGTCGGCGAACATCGGTTCGCTGTCGGCGCGGCCCGCCACCTCGTAGATGCGCTCGGCGGAAATGCCCTGCGCCTGCAGGATGCGCCGCGCCTCATTGGCGCGCGCGGCCGAAAGCTCGAAATTGGAGTTGTAGCGCCCGCCGGGGCGGGAGCCGTCGGTGTGGCCGGAAATGGTGATCCGGTTGGGCAGCCGCGCAATCACGCCGGAGACCGCCACCAACAGCCGCCGCGCGCGTTCGTTCGGGGCGGCGTCGCCCGGATTGAACATGGAGCGGCCTTCCTGGTCGATCAGCTGGATGCGCAGGCCGTCGGGCGTCTGTTCGACGATGACGTTGCGCGAAAGTTCGGCGATGTCGGGCATGTCGTGCATCGCCTGGCGGATGGCGATTTCGGCGCGCGCGAACTCCGCGGTTTCGCGCAGGGTCCGGGCGCGCGAGAGCGCCTCCTCGTTCGGGGCCCGTTCGCCGCCCGCCTGGACATGGGCTTCGGAACGGTTCTCGCTGGAGGCGTTGGAGGTGAATTGCGGCTCGGGGGCCTGCGCGACGGGGGCGGAATGGCCGTGCCGGACGCCTTCCTCGGCGAAGCTGGTGCCTTCCAGCAGCCCGCCAGCGCCGGAGGACACCCGGCTGACGCTCGCGGGGGCGAAGAACTCGGCGATGCCGCGGCGCTGCTCGGGACTGGTGGTGTTGATCAGCCACATCAGCAGGAAGAAGGCCATCATCGCCGTCACGAAGTCGGCGTAGGCGACTTTCCAGGCGCCGCCGTGGTGGCGGGCGCCGCCTTTCTTAATACGCTTAATGATAATAGGGCGCTGATTGGTCGCTGACGTCATTTTCCGTCCATTCTGGCGGAGAGCGCGCGACAGTGGCCCAACGGCGTTAAGATCGCGTTGAGTAACCGAGAGGTGAGGATGCACGCTCCGCCCGAACAGGGGTTCCGCCGCGCCATGAGCGCCTTCGCCACCGGCGTCACGGTGGTGTCGGCGGCGCGCGCGGACGGGCGCATGTCCGGCATCACCGTCAATTCGCTCACCTCCGTGTCGCTGCAGCCGCGGCTGATGCTGTGGTGCCTGGGCGATCAGTCCGAGCGCTACGACCATTTTGCGACGGCCGACGCCTGGGGCGTCACCGTGCTCGGCGGCGACGAGGCGGCGCTGGCGATACGGTACGCCCGCGCCGAGCGCGAGACCATCGCCGCGCACGAGGCGGAGACGTTCGCCAATGTGCCGGTGCTGCGCGCGGGAGTGGCGCACTTCGCGTGCAGGACTCATGATAGACAGCGCGCGGGCGACCATCTCATCATCATCGGCGAGGTGACGGATTTCCGGGTGAAGCCGGGCGACGCGCTGACGTTTTTTCGCGGCCAGTACGGCCGCGCGGTGGATACAAGGAGCACGTAATGGCGAAAGTGGCGTTCATCGGTCTGGGCGTTATGGGCTCGCCGATGGCCGGGCACTTGGCCAAGGCCGGCCACGATGTCGCCGTGTACAATCGCACTGAAGACAAAGCCCGCGACTGGGCGCAGACATATTCTGGCCGCACTTACAGTTCGGTGGCGAACGCGGTCGAGGGCGTGGACATCGCCTTTTCCTGCGTCGGGGACGACCGCGATCTGCGCGAAGTGTTCGAGGCGGCGGCGTCGAAGATGCGCAAGGGCGCGATCTTCGTCGACCACACCACCGCCTCGGCGGAGATCGCGCGCGAACTGGCCGTCAAGGCGGAAGAGCGCGGGCTCGGTTTTCTCGACGCTCCGGTCTCCGGCGGCCAGGCGGGCGCGGAGGCGGGACGGCTGACGGTCATGGCCGGCGGCGAGCCGAGCGTGTTCGCCGAGGCGCAGCCGATCATGGCCGCCTACGCGGCCAGCATGACGCTGATCGGCCCGGCCGGCGCCGGACAGCTGGCGAAGATGGTGAACCAGATCTGCATCGCCGGCGTGCTGCAGGGGCTGGCTGAAGCGCTGCACTTCGCCAAGCGCGCCGATCTCGACGTCGAGAAAGTGATCGGCGCCATCTCCAAGGGCGCGGCGCAGAGCTGGCAGATGGAGAACCGCTGGAAGACGATGGCCGAAGGCCGGTTCGACTTCGGTTTCGCCGTCGACTGGATGCGCAAGGACCTGGGGCTCGTGCTCGAGGAGGCGCAGCGCAACGGCGCCAGGCTCGATCTCGTGAAGCTGATCGACGAATACTACGCCGACGTGCAGGCGATGGGCGGCAAACGCTGGGATACATCGAGCCTGATCGCCCGTCTGGAGCCGCCGCAGCGTTAGCGCGCGTTTACGCTAATTCGGCGGCTGAAGCAGCCCGGTGTTTCATCTCTCTTAAACGCGATGTGCTTAGGATGGCGTTCTGTGCGAGCCGGAGCGCAGCATGAACGCCAAGTCTTGGGCTGTCTGCGTGATAGAGCCCAACAAGTACGAAGGACAGATCATCCTGGAGCTTCTGCGCGGCGTCGGCGCGGCCAACGTGAAGCTGTTCACCAGCCAGGACGAAGCGACCCACGCACTGAGGCTCCACAGGGCCAATATCATCGTCACCGCATTCGAGGCGGGCCCGCTTGACGGCGCGGCCTGGACGAAGGCGTTCCGGCGCAGCAACGCGGTGGCCAACCGTCAGGCGGCGATCTTCGTTACGTCCGGCGCGTTCTCGCGTTCGATGGCCGAGCAGTGCAGGCTCGCCGGCGCGAATGCGCTGATCGGCAAGCCGGTCTCGGGCAAGACGCTGATCGCCACGATCAAGAGGGTGCTGGCCCGGCCGCGTCCGTTCGTTGACGGAGAAGGATATGTCGGCCCGTGCCGCCGCGCCGGCATCGTCACCGCGGGCGCGCCGAAGCGGCGCCGCCGCAGCGACGGCCAGAGCGAGGCGCCGCCTGCGGGCACGCTGCAGACGGCGATCCAGGCGCTGATCGAAGCCACCGCGCTGGTGAGCGCCGATCCCGCGAAAGCCGACGCGTGCGGCGCGGCCTTGCGCGCGGTGCAAGGCTATGCGGTGAACGTGGGCGACGGGCCGCTGATGCGCGCGTGCGCGGCGTTTTCATTGCAGCTGAGCGCCGCCAGAACGCAGCGGCCGGAGGCGGCGAAGGCGGCGTTGGAAATGTGCATCGGCGGCGTCGCGAGGCTCGCGGCGATCTCCACGAGCGAAGGCGCCGCGCGCGAGGCGCTTGCCGAAGACGTGCGCCAGGCCGTCGCCAAGGCGGTGATGCAGCGCGTGGCCTGAAGCCCGGAGGGCGCGGCGTTTCAGCTTCAAGCCGGCGTTTCGTCCGATATTTACGTGGCGAGCAATTCCGCGGCGTATGGCGCGAAATAGGTGACGACGCCGTCGGCGCCTGCGCGTTTGAATGCGGTCAGCGTTTCCAGCACGATGCGCTGCTCGTCGATCCAGCCATTGGCCGCGGCCGCTTTGATCATCGCGTACTCGCCGCTGACCTGGAATGCGTAGGTCGGCAGGCCGAACCCGGCTTTCACGCGGGCGACGATGTCGAGATAGGCGAGGCCGGGCTTTACCAGCAGCATGTCGGCGCCTTCGGCGACATCCATCGCCACTTCGCGCAGCGCCTCGTCGGTGTTGCCGTAATCCATCTGATAGGTGCGTTTGTCGCCTTGGAGCGCTTTGGCCGAGCCGATCGCTTCGCGATAGGGGCCGTAGAACGCCGACGCGTACTTGGCCGCGTACGACATGATCAGCGCGTCTTGATAACCATTCGCATCCAGCGCGGCGCGGATGGCGCCGACGCGGCCGTCCATCATGTCGGAGGGCGCGACGATGTCGGCGCCGGCGTTGACCTGAATCAAGGCCTGCTCAGTGAGCACTTTTACGGTCTCGTCGTTGAGGATGCGTCCGTCGCGCAGGAGCCCGTCGTGGCCGTGATCGGTGAAAGGATCGAGCGCGACGTCGACCATGACGCCGACGCCGGGCGCGGCGTCTTTCATCGCGCGCACGGCGGTGCAGACGAGGCCGTCCGGGTTCAACGCTTCGCGGCCGCCCGCGTCCTTCTTCGCGGCGTCGATGTGCGGGAAGACGGCGATGGCGGGAATGCCCAGCCGCTCGGCGCGCTTGGCCGCCGCCGCAGCAGCGCGGACCGAGTAGCGCGAGACGCCGGGCATCGCCGCCACCGGAACTTCATCCTCGGCGCCGTCATGCACGACAATCGCCCAGATCAGGTCGTCGGCGCCGAGGCGATGCTCGCGCGTCAGGCGGCGCAGCCAATCGGTCTGACGCAGCCGGCGCGGGCGGGAAGCGGGGTATCGTCCGGTGTAGCTCATGCGACTCGTTCGCAACTGGAAGCGCGCTCATGCGCTTTAGGGTCTCAGTTACCTTGTTCTGCGGAAGTAGCCTATATTTCAACAAACGCCACGCTGACACAAAGGCGCGTACAGTGAGAGAAGCGGACAAGCGGGTATTCGAGAAGGCGGTCGCGAGCATTTGCGAAGAAGGACGCTATCGCGTGTTCGCCGACATCATGCGCGAACGCGGCCGCTTCCCGCACGCGACGCTGCGGCTCGAAGACGGCGCCAAGCGCGACATCGTCGTATGGTGCTCGAACGACTATCTCGGCCAGGGCCAGAGCCCCGAAGTGCTCGACGCCGCGCATGCGGCGCTGGACAGGGTGGGCGCCGGCGCCGGCGGCACGCGCAACATCTCCGGCACGACCAGCTACCACGTCGATCTCGAGAGAGAACTCGCCGACCTGCACGGCAAGGAAGCGGCGCTGCTGTTCACCTCGGGCTACGTGTCCAACGACGCGACGCTGTCGACGCTGGCGAAGCTCTTTCCCGATCTGTGGATCTTCTCCGATGAGCAGAACCACGCTTCGATGATCGAAGGCATCCGCCGCGCCAGGTGCGAACGGCGCATCTTCCGGCACAACGACGTCCAGCACTTGGAAGCGCTGATCAACGAAGCGCCGGCGCATGCGCCGAAGCTGATCGCGTTCGAGAGCGTCTATTCGATGGACGGCGACACCGCCCCCATCGAACAGATTTGCGACCTGGCCGAAGCTTACGGCGCGATGACCTATCTGGACGAGGTGCACGGCGTCGGCCTCTACGGGCCGACCGGCGGCGGCGTCGCCGAGCGCGACGGCGTGATGCACCGCGTCGACTTCATCGAGGGCACGCTGGCCAAGGCGTTCGGCACGATGGGCGGCTACGTGACCGGGCCGGCGACGGCGATCGACGCCATCCGCTCCACCGCGTCCGGCTTCATCTTCACCACCTCGCTTGCGCCGTCGATCGCGGCGGCCGCGCTGGAGAGCGTGCGCATGGTGCGCGAGTGTCCGCATCTGCGCGACCGCCTGCAGGAGCGCGCCGAACGATTGAAGGCCTTGTTGCGCGAGGCCGGCATTCCGGTGATGTCGGAATCGACCACCCATATCGTGCCGGTGCTGGTGGGCGACGCCGCGCGCTGCAAGAAGATCTCCGACATCCTCCTGTTCGAGCACGGCATCTACGTGCAGCCGATCAATTACCCGACGGTGCCGCGCGGCACCGAGCGGCTGCGCATCACGCCGAGCCCGTTCCATGACGACGAACTCATGGACGGCCTCATTGCGGCGCTGAAGGCGGTGTGGGCCAAGTGCCCGGTGCACGTCCCCGCGTGAGCGGCGAGGGCGAGCGCGAAGTCATCTTCGAGATCACGCGCGTGGGCGACGTTCAGCGCGTCGCTGCCGTCGATGTCGCTACCGGGATCGAGGTCGTCGTGCAGGCGCCGGCGCATGCTGCGCTCGCCGACGTGCGCGCGCTGGCGCTGCGCAAGCTGGAGCGCGTGCTCAAGGGCGAAGACGCCGGTGCGCCGGCGCCGCAGCGGCCGGGCAAGCTGGTCTAGGCGCCGCCGCCCCTATGGACCGCCGGCGTCCCGTCGGCAGGCGCCATCACGGCAAAGCGTAGCGCGGGCCGGCGAGGCGCCGGCGGTCCATAGACCGGCGCGTCCGACATTCGGGCTGACGCTTCAATCGCGGCGACGCACGCCTTTGCCGAGACCGATCTTCTTGGCGAACTCGGAACGGCGCGCCGCGTAGGAGGGCGCCACCATCGGATAGTCGGGCGGCAGACCCCAGCGTTTACGATACTCGTCGGGCGACATGTTGTAGGTCGAGCGCAAGTAACGCTTGAGCATTTTGAGCTTTTTGCCGTCTTCCAGGCAGATGATGTAGTCCTGCTGGACCGACTTGTTGATCGGCGCGGCCGGCTTGGGACGCTCGCTGATCCGCTCGCCTCCATCGCCGTTGAGGGAACGGAGCGTCCGATGCACCGACCGGATCAAGTCCGCGAGTTCGTCCGAGGAGAGCTTATTGTTGGCCACGAAGGACGCAACGATATCTGTGGTCATCCGCAAGGCCGCGTCGCCGCCGCCTTCCGCGACCTCGTCATCATTACGCATAGACCCGCCTTTTCTGTAGCGAATACAAGGCCCTCAACTTTTTATAGTCATGCGAATCTGAGTTCTGCAAGTATTACTCACGACCTAACTCAATATGAGCTTGATTTTCCGCAGTTGTTACGCGCACAAGGCGAACTGGAGAGTAGCTTTGCTTACGCATAGGCGGCGAACTATGCTTGGCGAAGATTCCAAACCCAAAGTTGCGGACGAGGTTTTCACATGAGCCAGGCAGCCGGACGCGCCGCCGAGCGTGACCGCTTTTTCGAAGCGTCGCTGGAGCGCGGCGATCCGGACGTGCATGCGGGCATCAGGGCGGAGCTGCAGCGTCAGCAGCGGCAGATCGAACTCATCGCGTCGGAGAACATCGTCTCGCGCGCGGTGCTGGAGGCGCAGGGCTCGGTGCTCACGAACAAGTACGCCGAAGGCTATCCGGGCCGGCGCTATTATGGCGGCTGCGAGTTCGTCGACGAAGTCGAGCGGCTGGCGATCGAGCGGGCGAAGCGTCTGTTCGGCTGCACGTTCGCGAACGTGCAGCCGCATTCGGGCGCCAACGCGAACCAGGCGGTGTTTTTCGCGCTGCTGAATCCCGGCGACACGTTTCTCGGCATGGACCTCGCCTGCGGCGGCCACCTCACGCACGGCTCGCCGGTGAACATTTCCGGCAAGTGGTTTCATCCGGTCGCATATGGCGTGCGCGAGGACGACCATCTGATCGATTACGATCAGGTCGCCGAGATCGCTCAGCGCGAGAAGCCGAAACTGATCATCGCCGGCGGCTCCGCCTATTCGCGCCATATCGACTTTGCGCGTTTCCGCCAGATCGCCGACGACATCGGCGCCATCCTGATGGTGGACATGGCGCACTATGCCGGCCTGATCGCGGGCGGCGCCTATCCGTCGCCGCTGCCGCATGCGCATGTGGTGACCACGACGACGCACAAGACGCTGCGCGGACCTCGCGGCGGCATGATCCTTTCGAACGACGAAGATCTCGGCAAGAAGATCAATTCGGCGGTTTTCCCCGGGCTTCAGGGCGGCCCGCTGATGCATGTGATCGCCGCCAAGGCGGTGAGCTTCGGCGAAGCGCTGCAGCCGGAATTCAAGCTCTACGCCCAGCGCACCGTCGAGAACGCGCGCGCGCTGGCGGCGCGGCTGATCGAGAACGGTCTCGCCGTGGTGTCCGGCGGCACCGACAGCCATTTGATGCTGGTGGACCTGCGGCCGAAGCGGGCGACCGGCAAGTCGGCCGAGCAATCGCTCGAGCGGGCGCTGATCACCACCAACAAGAACGGCATTCCGTACGATCCGGAAAAGCCGATGGTGACGTCCGGCATCCGCCTGGGCTCGCCGGCCTGCACCACGCGCGGTTTCGGCCCGGCCGAGTTCCGCCAGGTCGCCGACCTGATCTGCGAAGTGCTGGACGGGTTGCAGAAGTCCAACGGCGACAATTCCGCGACCGAAGCGGCCGTGGCCGCGAAAGTCGAGCAGCTGACGGCCCGTTTTCCGATTTACTGAGCGAATGGCGGATAGAGGCTCGCCGCCGCCTCAGGAGGTTGCCGATTTGCCCGCGCAAGGCGGCGAAATCGGCCCTATGCTGCGGGAGCTGATTCGGTCGCTGCAGGACAAGGACCGCGCGGAGGACTGATCTCTATTCGCCACTCACCGTTCGCTATTCGCCAGGTTCCGAATGCGTTGCCCGTTTTGCCAGAACGAAGACAGCCAGGTGAAAGACAGCCGTCCCACTGAGGACGGGGCTGCGATCCGGCGCCGCCGCCAGTGCGACAAGTGCGGTTCGCGCTTCACCACGTTCGAGCGCGTGCAGCTGCGCGATCTCGTGGTGATCAAGCGTTCGGGCCGGCGCGTGCCGTTCGACCGCGACAAGCTCGCGCGTTCGCTGTCGATCGCGCTGCGCAAGCGGCCGATCGAGCAGGACCAGATCGAGCAGATGATCTCCGGCATCGTCCGCAAGCTCGAAAGCCAGGGCGAGAGCGAGGTGGCCTCGGAGACGATCGGCGAGATGGTGATGGAGGCGCTCAATCACCTCGATCCGGTGGCGTATGTGCGCTACGCCTCGGTTTACCGCGATTTCCGCGAGGCTAGCGATTTCGCCGATTTCATCGAGGAAGCCGGCAAAGCCAAGCGCGCGCGCGACTGACGCACTAGCAAAGCCGGGCGCGCGCGCGCATGAATGCATGCGAACATGGCGCGTCCGCACGTCACCCTGAAGCTGGCTACGTCGCTCGACGGGCGCATCGCGACCGCGTCGGGCGAAAGCCGCTGGATCACTTCGCCTGAATCGCGGGCTGAGGTGCAGCGGCTGCGCGCGGCGGCGCAGGCGGTGATGGTCGGCGCGGGCACGGCGCGTGCGGACGATCCGGAACTTTTAGCGCGCACCGAGCCGCCGCCGCCGCGCCAGCCGCTGCGCGTGGTGCTGGATACCGGATTTTCGCTGCGGCCTCACGGCCGGCTGTTTTCCGCGCTGGACCGGGCGCCGCTCCTCATCATCGGCGCGCCGGATGCAGACCCCAAGGCGCGGGCGGCGCTGGAAGCCGCCGGCGCGCAGACCGCCGTGGCGCCGCGCGCGCCGGCAGGCATCGACGTCGAGGCGGCGCTCGATCGCTTGGGCGCGGATGGGATCGCGGCCGTGCTGGTCGAGGGCGGCGGCGTCCTGGCCGCCTCCTTGATCGCCGCGGATGCGGCGGATCGGCTGGAATGGTTTCGGGCGCCCGTCATCCTCGGCGGCGACGGACGCCCTTCCGTAGCGGCGCTTGCGCTAAGCCGGCTTGCTGACGCGCCCGCCTGGCGGCGCGTTGCATTGCGTGAGCTTGGCCCCGATCTCTGGGAGAGCTACGAGCGGGCCTCGTAAGAAGGGTTCATGTTTACCGGCATCGTTTCAGCCCTGGGCGAAGTGAAGGCGGTCGAGCGCCGCGACGGGCTCGTGCGCCTCACCATCGAGAGTCCCTACGACGCCGCCGGCGTCGAGATCGGCGCGAGCGTCGCGCACGACGGCGTGTGTCTGACAATTGTCGAGATTCAATCGCGCCAGGGGGGCATGGCGCACGTCGTGGACGTGGCGGCCGAAAGCCTTGCGCTCACCACCATGGGCGATCTCAAGCCCGGCGACCGCGTGAACCTCGAACGCTCGCTGCGGCTGGGCGACGAACTGGGCGGCCACATGGTGCAGGGCCATATCGACGGGCTGGGCGAAGTGCTTGCGGTGCGCCGGGACGGCGAGGGCTGGCGCGTGCGCATCAAGCCGCCGCGCGCGATCGCGCACCTGGTTGCGCCGAAAGGGGCGATCGCAGTGAACGGCGTGTCGCTGACGGTGAATGAGGTGGACGCGGAGGGCTTCGGCGTCCTGATCATCCCGCACACTTGGGCGGTGACGACTTTGTCGAAGCTGAAACCCGGCGATAAGGTGAATCTCGAAGCCGACGTGATGGCGCGCTATGCGGCGCGGCTGATCGAAGCGCGGAGCAATGCGTAATGGCGGCCAAGCTCTCTCCCGTGGGCGAATTGAAGCGCGCGATCTCGCCGATCCCCGAGATCATCGAGGAAGCGCGCGAAGGGCGCATGTTCATCCTCGTCGACGCCGAGGATCGCGAGAACGAGGGCGATCTGGTGATCCCGGCGCAGTTCGCGACGCCGGCGGCGGTGAATTTCATGGCCAAGCACGGCCGCGGGCTGATCTGTCTCGCGCTGACGGCGGAGCGCACGCGCGCGCTCGGGCTCGAGCCGATGGCGCCGCGCAACCAGGCCCGGCTCGGGACGGCGTTCACGGTGTCGATCGAAGCCAAGGAGGGCATCTCCACCGGCATCTCCGCCGCCGACCGCGCGCTCACGATCGCCACCGCGATCGACGCCAGCAAGGGCGCCGACGACATCGTCTCGCCCGGCCACGTGTTTCCGCTGATGGCGCGCGACGGCGGCGTGCTCATGCGCGCCGGGCACACCGAAGCCAGCGTCGACATCGCCCGCCTCGCCGGCCTCAACGCCTCGGCCGTGATCTGCGAGATCATGAACGATGACGGCACCATGGCGCGGCTGCCGGAACTCGTCGCCTTCGCCCAGTTCCACAATTTGAAGATCGGCGCGATCGACGAGCTGATCGCCTATCGCCACGCCAACGACCATTATATCGACAGGCTGCAGGAGTGCGCGTTCGAAACCCGCGCCGGGAGCGGCTTCAGGCTCGTGATTTTCCGCAACCGGCTCGACGGGGTGGAGCACGCGGCGCTGGTGAAGGGCGAGATCAAGGCGGATGCGCCGACTCTGGTGCGCGTGCACCGCGTCGACTTCGCCGCCGACGTGATGGGCGGCTACGGCCAGCGCGCCGGCATGATCGACAAGGCGCTGGCCGAGATCGAGGCGGAGGGCGCGGGCGTGCTCGTGCTGCTGCGCGACCTTGTGCCGGACGTGCTTTCGCGCCGCCTCAGAGGCCAGCCGCCCGAGCTGGAGGGCGAAGACGAACTGCGCGTCATCGGCATCGGTTCGCAAATCCTGCGCGAACTCGGCGTCGGCCGCATGATCGCGCTTTCCGACAACCCGCAGAAGCTCGTCGGCCTCGAAGGCTACGGGCTCTCCGTCGACAGCTGGCGCGGGTTCAAGTCGTGAAGGACGTTGGCGAAAAACAGCCGGTGGCGAAGCTGCCGGGCGCGCGCCTGCTGCTGGTCGTGGCGCCTTACTATCGCGACATCGCCGACCATCTGCAGCGCGGCGCGGAAACCGTCGCCGCGGAGGCGGGCGCGACGCTCGACCGCGTGTTCGTGCCGGGCGCGTTCGAGATTCCGGGGGCCATCGCGCACGCGGCGCGCACCGGCGCCTATGACGGCTTCGTGGCGCTCGGTTGCGTCGTGCGCGGCGAAACCAGCCACTACGATTATGTCTGCGGCGAGAGCGCGCGCGGGCTGATGGATCTCTCCATCCGCGAAGAGCTGGCCATCGGCTACGGCGTCCTCACCGTGGAGACCATCGCCCAGGCCGAGGAGCGGGCGAAGACCGATCGCGGCGACAAGGGCGGCGAGGCGACGCGCGCGTGTCTGGCGATGATCGCGCTGAAGCGCCGGTTCGCGGAGACCGGGCGATGAGCGGGCCAGCCAATGCGGCCCGCAGCGCCGCGCGCCTTGGGGCGGTGCAGGCGCTCTATCAAATGGAAGTCTCGGGCGCGACCACGGCGGATGTGATCGCAGACTTCAGCGCCGGCAAGCTGCCGCGCGAGACGGAAGCCGCCTACACCGAAACGGAAGGCGATCTGGATCTGTTCAAGGTGCTGGTGGAGAAAGCCGTGGATCGTCAGGCCACGCTCGACCGCGCCATTGCGCGCCGCCTGAGCAAGGGCTGGCGGCTGGAGCGGCTGGACGCAGTCGCGCGCGCGATCTTGCGCGCCGCCGCCGCCGAACTGGAACAGCGGCCGGACATCCCGACGCCGGTGGTGATCGACGAGTATGTCGAGATCGCCAAGTCCTTCTTCGACGGCCCCGAGCCCGGATTTGTCAACGCGACGCTTGATGCATGCGCGCGTGACTTGCGTTCCCAGCCATAGCGCGTAAGCGCTTCGGCATGCCTTCCGACTCGGCCGACGAATTCGAGGTCATCCGCGCCTTATTCGCGCCGCACGCCCGCGCCGCCGGCGCACGTGCGTTGGCCGACGACGCCGCTGTGATCGAAGCTGGCGGCCCGCTGGTGGTGACCACCGACGCCATCGTCGAAGGCGTTCATTTCATGCCGGACGATCCGATCGCGACCGTGGCGATGAAGGCGCTGCGGGTGAATGTCTCCGACCTGATCGGCAAGGGCGCGCAGCCGGGCGCGGCGCTGCTGACGCTGATCTGGCCGAGGTCGCGGCCGGCCAGGGAGATACAGGCGTTCGCCGACGCCTTCACCGGCGACCTCGCCTTCTTCGGCATGAATCTCCTGGGCGGCGACACCGCCTCCACCGACGGACCTCTCACCGTCTCGGTGACGGCGTTCGGCGCGCCGCTCGGCGAGCGCACGCCCTCGCGCGCGGACGCGCAGGTCGGCGACGATGTGTGGCTGATCGGCGGCGAGATCGGCTCGGCGTGGCTGGGCCATCAGCTGCGTTCGGGCGCGGTCAAGCTGGAGGAGATTCGCCGCGGCCGCGACGAGGCCGCCGCCCGCGCCGAAGCCGAGGCTATGGCCGGACAGATACCGGACTATCTCATCCTGCCCGGAGAACAGCTCGACACCGAAGCGGCCTGGCTGATGTCGACCTATCTCGCGCCGTTCGTCCGTCCCGAATGCGCGGCGTTCGTGGCGCGCTTTGCGCATGCGTCGATGGATGTGTCCGACGGCCTCGTCGCGGATGCGATGAAGCTGGCGGCGGCCTCCGGCGTGGCGCTGCGGATCGAAGCCAGCGCGATCCCGTTCTCGATCCCGGCCGAGCGCTGGGCGTTCTCGGGCGGCGACTTCCGCAAGCTCGTCACCGGCGGCGACGATTACGTCGTGCTGTTCACCGCATCGCCTGAGCGGCGCGGGGAGATCGAGGCGGCGGAAGGGGCCGGCGCGCTCAGGCTGTCGCGGATCGGCCGCGTCGAGGCGGGCCAGGGCGTCGAGCTGGTCGACCGACAGGGGCACCCGATTCCCATTCCCGATCCGGGCTTCGTCCACAAGCTGGGCCGGTAACGCGCCGATAACCGGCGCAGCGGAGTGTGCGCGGCATGAAGCGCTCCGCCGTTTTGATGGCCGTTGTGGGCTCAGCCGTGCTGGCGTCGCTCGCCTACGCCTCGGGGCCGCCGGCCGAAGAAAAGGCGAAAGGTGAAGCGGCGGCCGAGCTTTCCTCCCGTTCGATGGATGTGCCGTATCTTGCCGTGCCGGTGGTCCGTAACGAGATGCTGGTCAACTACCTGTTCGTTTCGGTCCGCGTCGAGATCGCACAGGGGGTCGATCTGTGGCGCACGCGCGAGCAGGCGCACTTCCTGCGCGACGCCCTGGTCCGCGCCAGCCATGCCACGGACTTGTCCGACCCCGACGACACCAACCTCCTGAACGAATCGCGTGCGATCGAGGCGTACCGGGCGGCGGCGATCCAGGCCCTGGGCGAGCGGGCGATCGGCGGCGTCACCATCGTCGCCTCCTATTCCAGCCAGGGTTCCGGCATCTGAGCGCCGGACGTGCGCCGCGACGGCGGCAGTCCATTGCAGAATGTGGCGACTTTTGGCAGTAGAGCGCCACCTTTGGGGGAAGCGTCGCCGCTGACGGACTGTCGCGGGGCGGCCAACCCATTTCCCCAACCGGCGCGGGTCCCGCGCCCAGGATAGGTGCAATGAGCCAAGAATTGATCCTTTGGCTGGTCGTAGCCAGCGGCGTGATCGCCGCGCTCTACGGCTGGCTCGAAACCCAAGCCATCACCAAGGCGCCGGCCGGCACCGACCGGATGAAGGAAATCGCCGCGGCGATCCAGGAAGGCGCCAGGGCCTACCTGAACCGCCAATACTCCACCATCGCCATAGTCGGCGTCGGCGTCGTGATCGTGCTCGCCATCGCGTTCCGCACCTGGGAAATCCCGCTCGGCTTCATTATAGGCGCGGTGCTGTCGGGTGCGGCGGGCTTCATCGGCATGAACGTGTCGGTGCAGGCGAACGTGCGCACGGCCGAGGCCTCGCGGACCTCGCTCGCGGGCGGCCTCAAGATGGCGTTCAAGGCGGGCGCGGTGACGGGCATGCTCGTCGCCGGCGGCGCTCTGTTCGGCGTGGCGGCCTACTATCTCGTGCTCACCCAGTTCCTGGGCCTCGAGCCGACCAGCCGCACGGTGGTCGACTCGCTGGTCGCGCTCGGCTTCGGCGCGTCGCTGATCTCGATCTTCGCCCGTCTCGGCGGCGGCATCTTCACCAAGGGCGCCGACGTCGGCGGCGACATGGTGGGCAAGGTCGAAGCCGGCATCCCGGAAGACGATCCGCGCAACCCCGCCACCATCGCCGACAATGTCGGCGACAATGTCGGCGACTGCGCCGGCATGGCTGCGGACCTGTTCGAAACCTATGCGGTGACGGCGGTCGCGACCATGGTGCTGGGTTCGATCCTGTTCCGCGCCGCGCCGGAGGTTTCGGCCATCATGCTGCTGCCGCTGGCGATTGGCGGAGTGGCGATCATCGCTTCGATCATCGGCACGTTCTTCGTCCGCCTCGGCCCGTCCAACAACATCATGGGCGCGCTCTATAAGGGCCTCGTCGTCGCCGGCGTTCTGTCAGCCGCCGGCCTCGCCATCGCGATCAACGCCACGACCGGCTGGGGTTCGATTGCGCCGAGCCTGGGCGCGACGAACGAGCTGGCCGGCATCACCGGCCAGGACCTGTTCATCTGCGGCATCATCGGCCTCCTGGTGACGGGCGCCATCGTGTGGATCACGGAATACTACACCGGCACGGGCTTCCGCCCGGTGAAGAGCGTCGCCGAAGCCTCGAAGTCGGGCCACGGCACGAACGTGATCCAGGGGCTCGCCGTGTCGATGGAATCGACGGCGCTGCCGGCGCTCACCATTGTCGCGGGCATCGTCGCCACCTTCACGCTGGCGGGCCTGTTCGGCATCGCCATCGCGGTGACGACCATGCTTTCGGTGGCGGGCATCATCGTCGCGCTCGACGCCTTCGGCCCGGTCACGGACAATGCCGGCGGCATCGCCGAAATGGCGGAGCTGCCGAAGGAAGTGCGCGTGACGACGGACGCGCTCGACGCCGTCGGCAACACGACGAAGGCGGTCACCAAGGGCTATGCGATCGGCTCGGCCGGCCTCGGCGCGCTGGTGCTGTTTGCGGCCTATTTCGAAGACCTGCGCTACTACGCGTCCAACGCCGCGGAGTATCCCTGGTTCGACGGCGTGACGCCGGACTTCGCGCTCAACAATCCGTACGTGATCGTCGGCCTTTTCGTCGGCGGCCTGCTGCCGTACCTGTTCGGCGGCTGGTCGATGACGGCGGTGGGCCGCGCAGCGCAAGCGGTGGTCGAAGAAGTCCGCCGCCAGTTCCGCGAGATTCCGGGCATCATGGAGCGCACCGCAAAGCCGGATTACGGCAAGGCGGTCGACATCCTGACGCGCGCCGCGATCAAGGAAATGATCGTGCCGTCCATGCTGCCGGTGCTGGCGCCGATCGTGCTGTTCGTGGTCGTCTGGGCGATCGCCGGCCAGAGCCAGGCGCTGGCCGCGCTCGGCGCGCTGCTGGTCGGCGTGATCGTGACGGGTCTCTTCGTCGCCATCTCGATGACCTCGGGCGGCGGCGCCTGGGACAACGCCAAGAAGCTGATCGAAGAAGGCCATCACGGCGGCAAGGGCTCTGACGCCCACAAGGCCGCCGTCACCGGCGACACCGTCGGCGATCCCTACAAGGACACCGCCGGTCCGGCCGTGAACCCGATGATCAAGATCACCAACATCGTGGCGCTTCTGCTGCTCGCGGTGCTGGCGCACGGCTGATAAAGCCGGCGAGATCGGCCGAAACGAAAACGCCCCGGCTTCCGGCCGGGGCGTTTTTTTGTTCGCGATCGGGTCGGTCCTAGCGGCGCGGGCCGCCTTGACGCTCTTCCTCGTTGCGGATCGGCGGCGTGCGGCCGACATTGCCGAGCAGCTGTTCGATCACGCCGAGTTCGCGGCCGCGCGTCGGCGTCTCTTCGGTGTTGTAGGAAACGAGCCGGCCGCGCTCGATGCCGTATTTCTCGACCGCCGACACGGTCTCGCCGTCGAAGCGCACGACCATGACGCGGCGGTCGACGATGCGCGGGGTGTAGAACGCGACGCGCTCCTGCACGGCGCTCACATAGTACCACGCGGTCTGGTCGAAGATCGCCGTCGTGGAGGGCGAGCCGAAGCGCTGCTGCACGGTGTCGCGGGTGTCGACGCCGATTTGCGGATCGGGGATTTCCTCGTTGTTGCGGTCCGGGCGAAAGCCGCTGTAAGTCTGCACCGGAGCGCAGGCCGTAGTAGCGGCCGCAAGCGCGACAGCCGCCGCCGCCCCAATACGCAAGAGTCCGCGATTCATGTTCACCTCGCGGGCGCGATCGCCCCAAAACAGGGCCTCACGCGTAAGGCGGACCGCGCGGAGGGGCAAGAGGGGAGCACAGGTCAGGCATGGCGATTTGGCCGTTTCGCCGCTCGCGTGCGGAAAGCGACGCAGCGCGGCTGCTCGGGGCCGTGACCGCCGCCAGCCGCAATCCTGCCTTGTTTGGCGCGGGCAGGGTCCACGACACGCTTGAGGGCCGGTTCGAGCTGATGACGCTGCACGCCGCGCTGGCGCTCATGCGCCTGCAGCGGGAGCCGGCGCTCGAGCCGCTCGCGCAGGCCTTCACTGACCGGCTGTTCCGGCAGTTCGATGCGGGGCTTCGGGAGGCGGGGGTGGGCGACACCTCCGTCCCCAAGCGCATGCGTCGCATGGCCGGGGACTTCTATGGGCGGCTCAGGGCCTATGCCGACGCCCTGTCCGAAACGGGCAATGGAGCGCTGGCGGACGCCTTGGCCCGTAATGTCCTGGGCGGCCACGCGCCGGACTTCGCGCGGGAACTCGCGAACTACGCCCGGACCGCGGCGGCGGCTCAGGCTGCGGCGCCAGTCGAAGCCTTGATGGGCGCGGATGGCTGGCCTCCGCTCGAAAGCTGAAGCCGTGGTTTGGCAATCCCTGCCGCTAAGACTATTGTCCGCGCCGCACCGCCTGTCTGGCGTGTGTGGGACACTCAGGACAACCTCTATTCATGCCCGATAGGCTCGTTCTCTCGATCGACGGGATGGGAGGCGATCAGGCGCCCGACATCGTCGTGGAAGGTGTGGATGTCGCCGCGCGCCGCAACAGCGGCGAGGTGCGCTACCTGATCCACGGCGACGCCGAGCGGCTGGCCGCTCTGCTCGAGCGCCATCCCGACGCCAAGGCGGCCTCCCAGGTGGTCCCGGCGGAGAAGACGATCGGCATGGAGGTCAAGCCCAGCCAGGCGCTCCGCCAGGGCAAAGGCTCCAGCCTCTGGAGCGCCATCGCCGCGGTCGAGAACAAGGAGGCGCACGCAGTCGTCTCGGCCGGCAACACCGGCGCGCTCATGGCGATCTCGATGTTCCGGCTGCGCATGATGGAGGGCGTGCACCGCCCCGCGCTCGCGGCGCGCTGGCCCGCGGCCAATGGCGGCTATGTCGTGATCCTCGATGTCGGCGCCAATGTCGAAGCCGACGGCGAGCAGCTGGTCGAGTTCGCCATTATGGGCGAGGCGTTCCAGCGCGCGGTCTCAGGGATCGAACGCCCGACGGTGGGGCTCCTCAATGTCGGCGCCGAGGATCAGAAGGGACACGAAGAGATTCGCACCGCCGCGCGTTTGATCCGGGAATCCGGCGTGGACATCAATTTCCATGGCTTCGTCGAGGGCGACGACATCTCCAAGGGCTCGGTCGACGTCGTGGTGACGGACGGCTTTACCGGCAACATCGCGCTGAAGACCGGCGAAGGCACCGCGCGCCTGGTCGGCCAGCTGCTGCGCGAGGCGCTCACCAGCGGGCTGCTGGCCAAGCTCGGCGCGCTGATCGCCTATCCGGCTCTGAAGCGGCTGCGTTTGCGCATGGACCCCGGCGCTTTCAACGGCGCGCTTTTCCTTGGACTCAACGGCCTGGTGGTGAAGAGCCACGGCAGCGCCAATGGCAGCGGCTTCGCCGCTGCGATCGGCGTCGCCGAGAAATTGGCGCGCAGCCACTATCGCGAAGAAATCGCCCGCAATCTCGCGCGCCTCTCCGTCGCCGAAGCCCAGACCGAGTCGGCCAAGGAAGCGGGCTGATGCGTTCCGCGATCCTGGGCGTCGGCAGCTACCTGCCGCAGCGCGTGCTCACCAACGACGAGCTGGCGCGGCGCGTCGACACCAGCAACGACTGGATCGTCGAGCGCACCGGCATTCGCGAACGCCACATTGCGGCGGACGACGAGAGGACCTCCGATCTCGCCTGTCGCGCCGCCGTCGCCGCGCTCAAGGCGGCCGGCCGCGAAGCCAAGGACGTCGATCTCATCATCCTCGCGACGACGACGCCGGACCTGACGTTTCCCGCCACCGCGGCTCGCGTGCAGGCCGAGCTGGGCGTCATCCAGGGCGCGGCGTTCGATCTTCAGGCGGTGTGCTCGGGGTTCGTGTTTGCGCTGGCGACGGCCGACAATTTCCTGATCCGCGGCCAGGCCAAGACGGCGCTGGTGATCGGCGCGGAGACGTTCTCGCGCATCATGGACTGGGAGGACCGCGGCACCTGCGTGCTGTTCGGCGACGGGGCGGGCGCGGTCGTGCTGGAAGCCGGCGCCGGCGAGCGCGGCGTCATCTCGACCTTCCTGCGCACCGACGGACGCATGCACGACCTGCTCTATGTCGATGGCGGCGTTTCCGCGACCGGCACGATCGGCAAGGTGCGCATGGTCGGCAATGCGGTTTTCCGCCAGGCGGTGGAGCACATTTCCGGGGCCATGCTGGAAGCCTGCGCGCGGGCCGGCGTGGCGATCGACGAGGTCGACTGGTTCGTGCCGCACCAGGCCAACCAGCGCATTCTCGACGGCGTGGCGCGGCGGCTGAATATCGACGCGGGCAAGGTGGTCTCCACCGTGGCGCTGCATGGCAACACCTCCGCCGCCTCGGTGCCGCTGGCGCTGGACGTCGCCGTGCGCGACGGGCGGATCAAGCCGGGCGATCTGGTGCTGATGGAGGCGCTGGGCGGGGGGCTGACCTGGGGCGCGGCCCTGGTCCGGATGTGACCGCGGCGGCAGGATTTGACCTAAGCTACCGGGACGATTAGCTTTTCCGGGCGCGCCAGGAGCGCGAAGCGGAGGGGGCTCCGGTGTCAGGCAAGACCGTCACGCGCGCCGATCTCGTCGAAGCGCTCGCACGCCGTACCGACATGCAGCGCGCCGACGCCAACCGGCTGCTCACGCGCATGCTCGAACTGATGCAGGACGCCCTGGTCGAAGGCGAAACCGTGAAGCTCTCGCGCTTCGGCAATTTCAACGTCCGCGCCAAGCGCCAGCGCATCGGCCGCAACCCCAAGACCGGCGAGGAAGTGCCGATCACGCCGCGCCGCGTGGTGACCTTCCGTCCCTCGCAGATGCTGCGCGACTTCGTGGAGAAAAGCGGCAAGGGCCGGGCTAAAAGCTGAGTTCAAAGTCTGGAGGGCGAAATGAAAGCGAAGTTCGTTTTCGGAGCAGCTCTGCTGGCGCTTGGCGCCTGCGCGACGACGGCGCGGGAAACCCCCGCTGATTTCGATCCCGCCGCCTGCTACGAGCGTTCGTTCGACATCTATTTCGAGCGTTTCGAGGATCAGCTCAACGCGCCCGCGCGTCAGGCGATCGATACCGTTCAGGAACAGCTGCGCGGCTGCCGCATCGACAGCGTCCGCGTGCTCGGGCTCGCCGGCGCCGCAGGCGAGACGCAGGCGAATCTCGACCTCTCGGCGCGGCGCGCCGTCAACATCGCCGACTATATGGAGCGCCGGCACGGCTGGTCGCGGCGCAATTTCCAGACGCTGGCGGCTGGCGAAGCGGGCGCCGTCACCGCCGACGGCCTGGACGAACCCATGCGTCGCGTCGCGCGCATCGCGGTGCATGCAAGCGATCCCAACACGCCGGCGCCTGCGAATTAGAGCCTTGTGCATACAATCGACGGCGGTTGCCTTCGTCATTCCGGTTCGCGCTTGGCGGGCCCGGAATGACGAGATCGACCGCAGCCGATTAAACACACAATGCTTTAGGGCCGCGGTGCGAACTCGAAGCGGGCGAAATGCGCCTGATTGCCTGTCGCTGCGGATTCCGAACGGGCATTCGCGCGCTCCGGAAAGAGGGTTGGCTTCGCCACCGCCAGCTTTCTGCGCTCAGCTCCCGCGAACAACACGGCTAGGACGATGCGTGATAACCTAATATGGTTCTTGTAGTCAGGAATTCCTCCAAACCATATACGCCCCATTCGCGACCGTAACCCGACATTTTGAAGCCGCCGATCGGAGCGGAAAGATCGTGCGGGGGGTCGTTGATGAAGATCGAGCCCACGCGCAGGTGCTTTGCGATTTCGATGGCCAAGTTTCGATCCGCAGCGTGGACGTAGGCGGCGAGTCCATATTGTGAATCGTTGGCGATGAAGATTGCGTCATCGATTGAGCTATAGCCGATGATGCAAAGCACGGGTCCGAATATCTCATCGCGTGCGATGGCCATGTCGTTCGTTACGTCATAGAATATGGTCGGGCGTATGTAATAGCCGCGCGTGATGCCTTCCGGCAGGCCAGAACCTCCGCAAGCGAGCTTGGCGCCCTCTTCGACGCCTTTGGCGATAAGACGTTGGATGTTCTCCCATTGTCGTTTCGAGACGACGGGACCCATCTGCGTATCCGTTGCGTCGGTGGCGCCGAGGCGGATTGCAGATGCGACGCTCGCGGCGACCGAAGCGGCCTCTTCAACACGGGCTTGCGGCACAAGCAACCGCGACGGCGCCATGCAGTTCTGACCGGCGTTCATCATCATGGCGTGTGTGCTGGCGACAATGTTCTGCTCGAAGAGAACGTCATCGACGGTAATGTTCGCCGACTTGCCGCCAAGCTCAAGCGAGGGGCGGGTGACGTTTTTGGCGGCCGCTTGAGCGACGGCGATCCCGGCGCGGGTCGATCCTGTGAACGACACCGCATCTATGTCCGCGTGACTGCTGAGCAGATCGCCTGTTTGCGGGCCGTCGCCATTGATCAGGTTGAACACGCCGGGAGGGACGCCGGCTTCGTGCATCACTTCAGCAAGCATGTAGGTCGATGTCGGCGACATTTCGCTGGGCTTCAACACCATAGCGCAACCCGCAGCGAGGGCGGGAGCGACCTTGCTCATGACTTGATGAACGGGGAAATTCCAAGGCGTGATGAAGGCGCACACGCCAATGGGATCTTTGTAAATGCGCGCGCCGTCCTGGTCGTTCTCAAAGGAGAAGCTGTCGAGCTTCTCCAAGAGAATTTGCAGGTGCAGAACCGCAGTGAGCGCGTGGATATCGCGTGCGAGCGTAATTGGCGCGCCCATTTCGGAGGAAATCGCCTGAGCGAATTCTTCATAACGCGCTTGGTAACATTCTAGGATTCGGCGTAGCAGCGCCTTGCGCTCCGAAAGCGGCGTTGCGGCGAATGCGGGGAACGCGCGCCGCGCCGCTGCGACGGCTCGATCGACGTCGCTCTTGCCTGCAATCGAGATTGTGGCGATGATTTCTTCGGTGGCCGGATTTATGACCTCGCGATCCCAGGGAAAAGCTGGAGGCGTCCAGACGCCGTTGATGTAGAAGCTGCGCAGGTCTTTGACTATCGATCGTTCCGATCCTCACGAGGGTGTTTCAAGCAAGCGCCGAGCGAGCGCGGCCCAATAGCGTGCGCCCAGAACGAGAATGTCATCGTTGAAGTCGTAATGGGGACTGTGCAGCTCGCATGGCGGCGTGGCGGGACCGTTGCCGGCGCCGATCAGCATGTAGTTGCCGGGCAACGCGCGTAGAAAGTAGGCGAAGTCCTCCGAGCCCATGGCGGGGTTCGTTTGTGCGAGCACATTATCAACGCCCGCCGCCTCCTTCGCGGCGGAGATCGCGATAGCTGTTTCCGCCGCGTGATTCACGAGCGGCGGATAGAGCGATTTGTAAATGCAGTTGGCGGTTGCTCTGCCGGCGGCGGCGACAGCGGCGGCTATTTCCGGAATTCGCGCGGCGATATGCGCGCCAACCGCGGTATCGAAGTATCGAAGGCAGCCTTCAATAAGGGCCGTAGACGGATAGGCGTTGATGGCGTCGCCGGCGTGAAACTTGGTGACGCCGAGCGCAAGCGGCTTTGTAGCCTCTACTTCTCGGCTTGCGAGATTCTGCAACGCCAGAACGATGTTGGCCGCGGCGACAATAGGGTCGACGCCCTGTTCTGGAAAAGCCGCATGGCAACCCTTTCCCCGCACCTCAATGTGAAACGAGTCGAAAGCGGCCAACAATGCGCCCTCGCGCGTGGCGAATTGCCTGGCGGCCAGGCCAGGATGGTTATGCAGCCCGAAAATGGCGCGCATCGGAAACCGCTCAAGCAGGCCATCGTCGATCATCGCCTGTGCGCCGGCTTCGCCTTCCTCGGCGGGTTGAAAGATAAAGTGCAGCACGCCGCGCGGGGGCGGATTTTGTGCGAGATGGCGTGCTGCGCCGAGCAGCATGGCGGTGTGCCCGTCGTGTCCGCACGCGTGCATGACGCCATCGTGAACGGATTGGTAGGAGAGGCCGGTAGTCTCTTGTATGGGAAGCGCGTCCATATCGGCGCGCAGTCCATAGGATAGGCCGTCGCCGCAATGAAGCACGCCGACAACGCCGGTGCCGGCGATGCCTTCATGCACATCAAGGCCGCTGGCGCGCAGCTCCGCGGCGACTAGGGACGCGGTGCGATGCTCCTGAAACGCCGTTTCTGGATATTGGGCGCCAGGTAAGCTCCGCCTCGAACCCCAAATATTCGGATGTGTCGGCGTTCGTGGAGATCGGGGCCACTGCGCCGGGCGCATCGGCGTTTACCTGTGGGTTCTCATACTCATAGCGGAAAATCGCGGCGTTTAAGACGACGCGGCCGTCGGCGAGCGTCGATTTCACGCCGACTTCGTAGGCGGTGATCTCCTCGGCTTCGAATTCGCTGAATTCGGCGTTGGAGAAGGCGAAGCCGCCATTGAAGCCGCCGCTCTTGAAGCCGCGTTCAACGTGGCCGTAGAACATGACGCTATCCCATGGACGCGCCGTGAAGCCGACCTTCCAGGACAGATTGGAATCGCTGCGTGCGAGGTCTGCTGTCGCCAGATTGCCGAGCGGCGTCGGCAGCGTGGCGCGTGGACCGTACGGTTCGGCCATGCCGGCGATTTGGAACGGCGTTGCGCCGACAAAGGTTTTTTCTTCTTCCGAATAGCGCAGACCGCCGATCAAGCTAAGCCACGGCGAAACCTCGTATTCGGCTTGACCGAAGGCGGCGTAAGCTTCGGTCTCCTGATCGTAGACGGTCGATACGATCAGCCCATAAGATGGGTTTTGATCGAGAAACGCCGTGTTCGTGACGCCGAGATCGTCCTTCTGATAGTAGACGCCGACGACATAGCTCAGCGGCCCTGCACTGTTCGACGACAGCCGCGCTTCAAACGTATATTCCTGAATGAAATTGTACCAGTTGATCTCAATGTCGCGGTAGGGCGACGCAATTGAGTCTTCCCGGTTGACGCGTTCGAACTCCATATAGGAGCCGACCGCGGTGAAAGTGGCGAATCCGAAGTCGTGCTCACCGCGAAGAATGGCGCCATAGCCCGAATTGTCGACGCGATTGGGCGCGTCGGAATTGGTTGTGAACGGGTCGTTGTCAGGCTCTGAGTAACCGGTCGTGTTGACGCAAGTCGGATCCGCCGCAGTGACCGTGCCATTGAGATAGGCGGCGCAAAGATAGCTGAGCGGCGAATTGTTGATCGGGTCGGCTTGTATCGCGGCTGCGCCCGCCGGCGTCACAACGCCGATGTTCTCGAACGGCTGCAGCGTAGATCGGTCGCCGGAGCCGAACAGCATGAGGTTCACGGATGTCGCGGCAGAAGGGTCCCACTGGAATTGCAGACGGCCGGCGAAGCGATCCGGCTCGCCCATGGTGGAGCCGTCATAACGGTTTTCGGCGACGCCTTCGGTGGCTTGCTGCGTCGCCCACGACAAACGGGCGGCCACGGTGTCGGACAGCGGGCCGCTGAGAAAGCCTTCGGTATCGAAGCGTCCGTAATTTGCGAACGTGATATTGGCGCCGGCGGAATTGTCCTGTGTTGGCGCGCGCGCGAATATGTTGACCGAGCCTCCCGTCGTGTTGCGCCCGAACAACGTCCCCTGCGGACCCTTGAGGATTTCCATGCGCTCGACGTCGAAGAGGGCGACAGATGTTTGTGTCGCTCGGCTTAGGTAGACTTCATTGAAATGAACGGCGACGGGCGAGTCTGTATTGCCTGAGAATTCGTTGATGCCGATGCCGCGAACGGCGAAGTAGGGCTGGTTGAATCCGGTCTGCACTTGTACCTGCGGCACCTGATAGGCGATGTCTGACGCCTCTGTGATCCGCAATTCGCGCAGCGTTTCAGCGCCGAAGGCGGACATGGTGATCGGAACGTCCTGGACCGATTGCGCGCGCTTTTGAGCGGTGACGACCAGTTCGTCGGACTCTTGGGCGTCGTCGTGGCCTGCACCGGCGCCTTGTGCGTGGGCCGCGCCGGTCCACAGGCCGAACAGAAGCGCAGCCGCTGAAATCGTATGCATTCGCCTCATCAAGATGTTCCCGCGCAATGGCGCAGCGTGACCTCAGCCCGATGGGAAGAGCTGCGCTCAAAGGACGCTAGGGGGAGCGGCAGGCGAAATCTTAGGAGGCCGGCAGCAACCGTTAGGAAATCGGCACATTTTGCGGCGACAGGCGCGTTAGCGGGGGTGGCGTGGACGCCCCTGACGGTGGGGAAACGGCGGCGGAAATTGACAAACGTGCGAAACGGCATCTCCTTGAGACGCTTGGCGTGGCTACGTGCGTCGGCGGAGAGGCCCATTTCTCGTTATGGTTGTGAACAATGCTCGCGGCCCCCATTGTCAGCACAAGGCCTGAACTCGCTCATCCCTTGGGGGAATGGTGCACGATCGGCGACAATTTCGCTGCGCTGAGGCAGGAAATCAGGCGTCGGCACGCCGATGATCTCACTGAGATTGTTTCGCCGGATCAAAGGGTCGCCCGCTTGATTCTCGGCCGCTCCTTCGGGAGTGGCTATCTGGAGTTTCTCTCGCTCGGAGATGATTTGTCCGCGATCATTTCCGATGGTTCATTCAGACACGCGCAGCCGTTCAAATTGTTCGGCCAGGAGTGGCTACGCTTCCACTTCCGCATCTCGGGGCAGAACTCGCTGCTGTTCGGAGATAAGATACAATACAATCTGACCGGCCCCTTGGCGCAGGTGCTGCTGCTGCCGGAAGATGTTCTGCACACCGATTATATCGGCGGCGAGCATGGCATGCAGATGCTGTCCATATATTGCGGCCGAAGAACGTTGACTGAAGCGCTCGGCGTCGAACCCGATCGTTTGCCGGGCATGCTTAGCCGCTATGTGGCCGGAGGCGAGGCGACCTTCGCGCTGGATCACTTACGCTATTCGCGCGATGTGTATGAGGCGCTCGCAGCGCTGTTCAAGGCGCCGGTGACGGGCGGAGTTCGTCCAGCCTACATCAAGACGAAAGTGCTGGAGATCATCTGCCTGTTCATTTCCGATCTCTAACCGACGGCGCAAGCGACGGAACGCTTTGCGCCAGAGATCGTGAGCGACTGGTCGAAGTACCCGATCGGATTTCGCAAGCGCCGAGCGAAGCGTGGCGCATACGCGACTTGGCGCGCATGGCGGGCATGAACCGGAACAAGCTTACGCGCGGGTTCCGCGACATGTTCGGAATGTCGATTTTCGAGCATCAGCGGCGGGCGCGCTTAACATTGGCGATGCGGCTGCTGTGCGAGGAGGGACTTCCTATCTCGCAAGTCGCTTGCGATGTCGGTTATGCGCACCAGTCAACTTTTACATCTGCTTTCAGAAAGCAATTCGGCGTCAGCCCGGCTCGGTATCGTACGGGCGAGGCTGGCATGTAAGGGCGCTCCGCAGGTCGAATAGCGTCCACGCACCGCGCACAACCCGCATTGCTCGTTTGGCGCGCCATGCCGTTAAGCCATCGAAAGCATGGTCGGAGCGGGGAGATTCGAACTCCCGACCCCCAGTCCCCCAGACTGGTGCGCTAACCGGGCTGCGCTACGCTCCGAACCGGCCCGCGCGCCGGGCGGCGGCGCGGGAGCGACCTCTTAGCCTTCCCGGCGCGGGCCTGCAATGCGGCCGGGCCTGGGCTTGGCCGTCCGGTCGCGGGCGGCTTCCAAACTGGCCACGAAACTGTCGCGCCACGCGAAGATGTCGTCGCGCTCGACCCCGTCCCAAAGCGCCCGCCAGCGGCTGCGGCGTTCCTCCAGCGGCATCGCCAGCGCCTTGCGGATGGCGTCGGCGACGTCTTCGACGCTGAACGGGTTCACGATCAGCGCCTCCTTCATCTGCTGGGCGGCGCCGGCGAAGCGCGAGAGCACCAGGACGCCGGGGTCTTCCTCGTCCTGAGCGGCGACGAATTCCTTGGCGACGAGATTCATGCCGTCGCGCAGCGGCGTCACCAGGGCGACCTCGGCGGCGCGATAGACCCCGGCGAGCTCCTCGCGCGTGTGGATGCGGTGGATGCTGCGGATCGGGATCCAGTCCATCTCCGCCGTGACCCCGTTGATGCGCCCGGAGAGCGCGTCGAGACGGGCGAGCATGTCCTGATAGGCGTCGACTTCGCCGCGCGTAGGGGTGGAGATCTGCAGCAGGAAGATTTTCCGCTTCAGCTCTTCACTCTCCGCGAGCAGGCGCTCGAACGCGAGAAAGCGCTCTTCGATGCCCTTGGAATAGTCGAGGCGGTCGACGCCGAGCAGCATCTTGCGGCCCGCCTTGCTCTCCTGCATGCGGGCGTAGCTTTCCATGCCCGCCTCGGACTGCGTGAGCGCGCTGAAGCCCTTGGCGTCGATGCCGATGGGAAACGCCTGCGGGCGCGTGGTGCGGCCGAACGCACGCAGGCTGCCGTCGGAGAGCTGCATGCCGCCGGCTTCGTGCAGCACGTAGCTGACGAAGGCGTCTCGCCACTCCTCGGTGTGGAAGCCGACGACGTCGTAGTGGAACATCGCCTCGACCAGCTGGCGGTGCCGCGGCAGCGTGGCGACCAGTTCGCGCGCCGGCCATGGGATGTGCAGGAAGAAGCCGATCGCGTTCTTGGCGCCGCGCTCGCGCAGCTCGCGCCCGAGCGGAATGAGATGATAGTCCTGCACCCAGATCAGGTCCTTCGGTGCGATCAGCGGCATCAGCATCTCGGCGAAGCGCGCGTTCACCCGCGCATAGCCCGAGCCGTACGAGCGCTCGTATTGGGTGAGGTCGATGCGATAGTGAAAAAGCGGCCAGAGCGTGCGATTGGCGAAGCCGTTATAATATTCCTGGATGTCCTGCTCTTCGAGATCCATCGTTGCGATGGTGACGCCGCTCGCGCGCTGCACGGAGATCTGGCCGTTATATTGCGGCGTCGACTGGCCGCTCCAGCCGAACCAGATGCCGCTGTACTCGCGCAGCGCGGCGCTGATGGCCATGGCGAGGCCGCCCTGGCTCGATGCGCCTTCCGGCGCCGGCGGCGTGACGCGGTTGGAGACGACGATAAGGCGGCTCACCGGACCGTGCTCCAGCCTTCGCTCAGCAGCACGGCGCAATTGATCATGCCGGCCAGCGAGTAGGTCTGCGGATAGTTTCCCCATGCTTCTCCAGTCACTAGATCGCAATCCTCCGAAAGCAGCCCCGCGCTGGTGCGGCGGCTGAGCATGTGTTCGAACAAGGCGCGCGCTTCGGCGCGGCGGCCGACGAGGTAAAGCGCCTCGATCAGCCAGAAGGTGCAGAAGTTGAACGCCGTCTCCGGTTTGCCGAAATCGTCCTCCGCGGCGTAGCGAAGCACGTAGTTCCCGCGGCGCAGATCGCGCTCCAATTGCGCAAGCGTCGCCATGAAGCGCGGGTCGTCGGCGGCGAGAAAGCGGGTGTCGAGGGCTTGCAGCAGGCTTGCGTCCATCTCGTCGCCGCCGAGCGTGGCGGCGAAGCGGCCGAGTTTGGCGTTCCAGGCTTCCCGTTCGATGGTGAGGCGCATCTCGTCGGCGCGCCGGCGCCAGTGCTCGGCGCGCGCCGCAGCGCCCAGCTTGCGTGCGGCGCCCGCGAGCCTGTCGCAGGCGGCCCAGCACATGATGGCGGAATAGGTGTGGGGCGCCGCGCGGTTGCGGAATTCCCAGAGCCCGGCGTCCGGCTTGTCGTACACTTCGTAGGCGCGCTCGCCGACGCTTTCGAGTGCGAGGAAATCATCCATGCCGGCGGGACGGAAGAGGCGGGTGTCGTAGAACGCCTGCGCCGTCGACAGCACGATCTGGCCGTAGACGTCGTGCTGGTGATGTTCGTGCGCCTGGTTGCCGACGCGCACCGGGCCCATGCCGCGATAGCCCGCCAGCGACGTCACTTCGCCTTCCTGCAGGATCGGCTCCATGCCGATGCCGTAGACGGGCTGAATGCGCCCGCTCGGCGTTGCGTCGACGATGTTGCGGAGATAGCCGAGATAGCCCTCCAGGATGTCGGCGGCGCCGAGCCGGTTCAGTGCCTGGACGGTGTAGTAGGCGTCGCGCAGCCAGCAGAAGCGATAGTCCCAGTTGCGCCCGCTATGGGGCGCCTCGGGAATCGAGGTGGTGAGCGCGGCGACGATGGCGCCGGTTTCTTCGTACACGCACAGTTTCAGCGTGATGGCGGCGCGGATGATGCTGTCCTGCCACTCCAGCGGCGTCGCCAGCATCCGCACCCAGTTGCGCCAGTAGAAGCGGGTGTTGTCGCGCATGGCGCGGACGGTGGCGATCAGGTCGTCGCCGAACTCCTCGTCCGGGCCGAGGAAGAACACCGTCTCCGCCTCCAGGCGGAAAACGCGCTGTTCGAGGATGTTGGAGACCGGGGCGTTAGTGGTGAGGCGAAGCGTGCTCGTCGCGAGATAGCGGATATGGTTCGAGCCGGATGTGCGCGCGGCCGCGTGTGCGCCATAGTCGACCGCGGGATTGAGGCGCACGCGGATGCGCGGCGCGCCTTTGAGCGGGCGCACGATGCGCACGAACGCCATCGGCCGGTGGGGACGGTTGCGGCGGCGGAAGCGCGGGCAGAAGTCGACGATCTCCAGCGCGTTGCCGCGGGCGTCTTCAAGCGTCGTCACCAGGATCGGCGTGTTGCGTTCATACTGCTGTTCGGCCTTGACCTGATCGATCAGGTCGATCGCCCAGACGCCCGTCTGCGCCTCGGCTGGAGACGCCTCGGAAAGCAGCGCGCAGAACATGGGATCGCCGTCGACGCGCGGCACGCACGCCCAAACGAAGCGGCCGCAGCGGTCGACAAGCGCGCTGACGGCGCAATTGCCGATCGGCGCGAGATCAAGGCTTGCGGTCATGCGCGGCGCAGCCCCGCCTCGAGCCAACGCGCGACCGCGGCTGGATCAGGGAGAGTGAAATCGGCGTGCGTCCGGCGCGGTTCGCCCACGAGCACGCCGAAGCCGCCCATGCGCTTGGCGGCGGCGAAGGCGTCCTCGTCGGTGAAATCGTCGCCGAGCGCGACCGGCGTGCGTCCGGTAAACGGCGGCGCGGCCATCAGCACGGTCACGGCGTAGCCCTTGGTGCGGGCGGAGGCGTTGAGTTCGACCACCATCTTGCCGTGCACAAGGCGCAAGCCATGCTTGGCCGCAAGCTCTTGGGCGATGTGCTGGATCGCGTCTGCGGCCTCGGGGTTTTGCCGATAGTGCAGCGCGAGGCTCGCGTGCTTGTCCTCCACCAGCGCAGGCAATTTCCGCCGCTGCAGCAGCTGACGCACTTCCGCGCGCGCTTCCGCGAGCCGCGCCTGCTCGACATCGTCGCGGCTGATGCGCCCGCCGCGCTGAATCTCAAACCCGTGCACGCCGGCGGCGTGATCCACCGCGCCTTCGATGATGTCGTCGAGGTCGCCAAGCGAGCGGCCGGTGACGATCGCCAGCGCGCCCGCCATCCGTTCGTTCAAGCGCCGCAGCAACGCGCGCAAGGCCGGACTCGCCGACACCGCATGCGGCCGCGCCTGAATTTCAACCAGAGTGCCGTCGAGATCGAGAAAGGCGGCATGGTCGCGGACGAGCAGCGGCGGCGGCGATGCGTGAGGCGTGGACAGGTGAGCGATATCTGGCGTCGCGCGCATCTTTTTCCTTTTTTCTGGCGCGCCGCGCGCAGCCATCGGCAGAGCGCGCTGGGCAGCGGAGGGCTGAACGCGCCAATGGCGCGAAAGTTCCCGAAGACCCGGGAGCGAAGATTCAGGCGCCAGAGTGTGTCACATCAGCGCCGAAGACACAAATCGGCGCCGCTTGCGGCATGTGCGGACACACCTGCTCAGAGGAGGTTCAGCGGCGCGGGATAATCTGCTCATCAAACGGGAAACGAGGGTCTCGTTCGCCCACGAGGAGCACCTGATGAAACGTTTGATGACAACTGCGCTGGCTGCGTTGGTGATCGCAGGCCCGCTGAGCGTCGGCGCCGCAAGCGCGCAGTCCTGGCGCGGCGAGCAAAGCCGCGACTGGCGCCACAATCACGACCGTCAAGCGCAGCGCTGGGATCAGCGCCGGCACAACGGCTTCTATCTCGGCAACAGATTCTACTACGGCCAGTCGACATATCAGCAGATGCAGCGGCGCGACTATCGCCCCGCCTATCAGCAATGGCGCCGCGGCGATCGTCTGCCGAGTTATGCGCGCCAGCACTATCGCGAAGTCGACTGGCGGCGCGAACGTCTGCGCGAGCCGCCGCGCGGGTATCACTATGTCCGCGACGACCGCGGCGAGCTTCTTCTCGTCGGCATCGCCACGGGCGTGATCCTGGGGCTGATCTTGAGCCAATAGGCCTGAGCCGACGCCGCAGAACGAAGCCGCCCCGAAGCCTCGCTTCGGGGCGGTTTCGTCAGCCGTCGCGGTTCATCCAGCCGAACAGCGGCTTCAACGGAAGGATCCAGACGAGGCCGGCGGCGGCGTAGAAGATCAGCGCGGCCCAGAACGGCAGAATCGGCAGCAGGTAAGCGCCGAGCGTGGCCGCCAGCGCGGCGTAGATCGCCATATAGGCCAGCAGAATGGCGCAGCCCACGGCCTTGCGCGTGCGGATGTCCATAAACTGCCCCTGCGCGGCGGCTCGCCGCCTTTCCGTCAAGCTTCGCCGGTTCTATGGGTGCGGGAAGAGGAACCCGCAAGGCATGACCAGCGACGACATTTGGCCCCCGCGCGAGGTGTGGGTCGGCAGATGGCTGCTTGTGATCTGTGCGCTCGTGGTGGCGATGATCCTGGTCGGCGGCGCGACGCGGCTGACCGACAGCGGCCTTTCCATCACCGAATGGGATCTGGGCAAGGGGCTCACGCCGCCGCTGACGGAATCGCGCTGGAGCGAGGAGTTCGCGCTCTATCAGCGCACCGTGGAATTCCAGGAACAGAACAGCGAGATGACGCTCGCCGAGTTCCAGTACATCTATTGGTGGGAGTGGGGTCACCGCTTCCTCGGCAAGGTCATCGGCGTCGCGTTTGCGCTGCCGGCGCTGTTTTTCTTCTTCACCGGCCGGCTGCGCGGACGCTTCCGCGTGACGTTGGCGCTGTTCGCGCTGGGCGCTCTGCAGGGCGCGATCGGCTGGTGGATGGTGACGAGCGGGTTGTTCTCAGGGCTCGACGTCAGTCCGATACGGCTCGCGATCCATCTTGGCGTCGCGCTGATCATCCTGGCGCTCGCGCTTTGGGTGGCGCTGGGCGCGTTCGCCTGGCCGCGGGCGACGGGCAGGCTCGGACTGCCGCGCTGGGCGCCGTTTGTGCTGATGGCGCTGGTGTTCGCGCAGGTGATGCTGGGGGCGCTGCTGGCCGGTTCGCGCGGCGGCGCCGCGTACGCGGACTGGCCCTGGATCGGCGGCGAGTGGATTCCGCCGACGGCGTTCGGGCTCGAACCGTTATGGGCCAACTTCACAGAGGATCACGCAACGCAGCACCTGCTGCACCGGACCGTGGGCTATGTGACGGCGCTGGCGGCCGTCGGGATGGCGCTGGCGGCTTTGGCGCGGGGGCGGGGTGAGGCGCGCTGGACGGCGGCCGTCGTCGGCGCGCTGGCGCTGGCGCAGGCCGGGCTGGGCGTGCTCACGGTGATCTCGGCGTCGCCCCTGTCGCTCAGCCTGGCCCATCAGGCGGGGGCGGTGGCGCTGTGGATGGCGGCGCTGGCCGCCGCGCGGGCCGCGTGGCGGTAATCGGTTGGCGGTATGAAAATACCATTATTATAACTGATTGATATATCATAATAAAACAAACATGCTTGACGCAATTTCTGCGCTGCAATAAACGCGCGCCTTCGTTTCTTCAGGACCAAACACCCATGCGCACCACTTCGACGCGCTCGGCCAAGGCCTCGGACATCACCAACGGCTGGATCGTTGTGGACGCCGAAGGCGCGGTGGTCGGCCGTCTCGCCTCGTTCATCGCGCTGCGCCTTCGCGGCAAGCATCGCGCCGATTTCACGCCGCACGTCGACACCGGCGACCATGTCGTCGTGATCAACGCCGAGAAGGTGGCGTTCACCGGCAAGAAGCTGACCGACAAGGTTTATTACCGCCACACCGGCCATCCCGGCGGTATCAAGGAGCGCGTCGCGGGCAAGGTGCTCGCCGGCAAGCATCCCGAGCGCGTGCTGGAAAAGGCCGTCGAGCGGATGATGCCGAAGGAAAGCCCGCTGGCGCGCAAGCAGCTGGGCAAGCTTCGCGTCTATGCCGGCGCCGAGCATCCGCACGCCGCGCAGAACCCCGTCACGATCGACTTCAAGTCGAAGAACCGCAAGAACTCGAGGATCGGCTAACCCATGACTGACATCAGCCAAGGTCTTGAGTCTCTCGGCGAACTCACCGGCCGTCAGCCCGGGACGGGCACGGACCACATCGCTCAGCCGCGCGAACGCAAGGTCGACCAGTTCGGCCGCGCCTATGCGACCGGCAAGCGCAAGAACGCGGTCGCCCGCGTTTGGGTGAAGCCGGGCAAGGGCGCGATCACCATCAACGGCAAGCCGTCCGACGCCTATTTCGCGCGCCCGGTTCTGCGCATGATGATCAACCAGCCGTTCAAGGTCACCGAGCGCGAAGGCGAGTTCGACGTGATCTGCACCGTGACGGGCTCGGGCCTCTCGGGCCAGGCCGGCGCGATTCGCCACGGCATCTCCAAGGCGCTGGCCGACTACGAGCCGGGCCTGCGTCCCGCGCTGAAGCACGCCGGCTTCATGACGCGCGACCCGCGCGTGGTCGAGCGTAAGAAGTACGGCAAGGCGAAGGCCCGCCGCAGCTTCCAGTTCTCGAAGCGCTAATCGCACTTCGCTTCTGGTCTCGACGGGCGCTTCTCTCCGGGAAGCGCCCGTTTTGTTTAGGAGGCGCCCATGGCGCAGCGCGTATTCATCGACGGCGAGGCGGGCACCACGGGCCTGCAAATTCGCGAGCGGCTGGCGCGTCGGCGCGACATCGAGCTTGTGTCGATCGATCCGGCGAAGCGGAAGGACGCGGACGAGCGCAAGCGGCTGCTGAACGGCGTCGACGCCGTGATTCTGTGCCTGCCGGACGATGCCGCGCGCGAGGCGGTGGCGCTGATCGAAAACGATCGCGTGAAGGTGATCGATGCGTCGACCGCCCATCGCGTGGCGGACGGATGGACCTATGGCTTCGCCGAAATGGCGAAGGACCAGCGGGCGAAGATCGCCGCATCGGCGCGCATCTCCAATCCGGGCTGCTATCCGACCGGTTTCATCGGTCTGGTGCGGCCGCTGGTGGAGGCGGGCGTCATACCGCGCGACTGGCCGCTCAGCGTGAACGCCGTCAGCGGCTATTCCGGCGGCGGCAAGGCCATGATCGCCGAGTTCGAGGACGAGAACTCCGAGGCGTATACGCGGGCGCCGTACCGCATCTACGCGATGGCGCAGAAGCACAAGCACGTGCCGGAAATGCAGAAGTACGCCGGCCTTGCGCGCGCGCCGATCTTTCAGCCGAGCGTGGGGCGCTACTACAAGGGCATGATCGTCGAGACGCCGCTGCCGCTCTCGGCGCTGCCGAAGGCGCCGAGGCTGGCCGACGTGCGCGCCGCGCTCGAAGCGGCCTATGCGGGTGAGCGGTTCGTCGGCGTCGCGAGTGCGCAGGCGTGCGCGGAGATGAAGACGCTGGGCCCGGAAGGGCTCAACGACACCAACCGGATGACACTGTTCGTATTCGGCCATGACGACGAAGCGCGTCTCGTCGCGCTGCTCGACAATCTTGGCAAGGGCGCGAGCGGGGCGGCGGTGCAGAACCTCAACATCGCGCTCGGCCTGGAGGAGAGCGCTGGGCTCGCCTAAAGCGTCGCGCGATGCCTCAACCCGAGTCATTCCGGACGCGCGCAGCGCGATCCGGAACCCAGGGCAAACGAGCCGCCCACGGCCCTGGGTTCCGGGTCTGCGGCGCGCATCGCGCCTGCGCCCGGAATGACTCGCGAGCTTGCAAGCGAAACCGCAGGCCGGCGGGACGCCGGCGGTCCATAGGGGCGACGCGCCCGGTTTCAGCGCGGCGCTTTAATCCGCGTCGGAGCGTACTTTCACGTATTCGCCCGGCGCGTCGCCGAGGACGGGGAGGCCGCCTTCGCCCGGCGTGCGTGCGGGCGTGTCGGGGCCGGAGCGTTCGCGCAGCCAAGCATCCCAATGCGGCCACCATGAGCCGGGGTGTTCTACGGCGTTCGCCTGCCAGTCCGGCAGCGCGTCGTGGAGGCTTTCGCCGGTCCAGTACTGGTATTTCTTCGCGTCGGGATGGTTGATGACGCCGGCGATGTGGCCGGAGCCGGCGACGATGTATTCCACCGGCCCGCCGAACGCCTTGGCGCTGTTGTAGACGCTCGCGGCGGGGGCGATGTGGTCTTCCTTCGAACTCTGCATGAAGATCGGGATATTCACGTCCTTCAGCGAGAGCTTCTGGCCCAGCAGTTCGAGTTCGCCGGAGGTCAGCGCGTTGTCGCGGTAGAACCTGCGCAGATAGAACAGGTGCAGCGCCTTCGGCATGCGCGTCTGGTCGGCGTTCCAGTAGAGCAGGTCGAACGGCGGCGGCTGCTTGCCGATATAGTAATTGTCGACGACGTAGTTCCAGATCAGATCGTTCGAGCGCAGCGCATTGAACGTGTCCGCCATGGTCTGCGCGTCCAGCACGCCGCCATGCTGGTCGATCTTGTCCTCGAGGAATTTGATGCCCTGTTCGTCGGAGAAGACGAGCAGGTCGCCGGCGCATTTGAAGTCGGCCTGGGAGGCGAAGAAGGTGGCGCTCTGGATGCGCTCGTCGCCAGCCTTGGCCATGTGCGCGAGCGCGGCGGCCAGCAGCGTGCCGCCGACGCAATAGCCCACCGCATTGACGCGATCGACGCCGGCAGCCTGCTGGACGGCGTCGACGGCGGCGTAGACGCCCTCGCGCATGTAGTCCTCGAACGTGACCTCGGCCATGTCCTCGCCGGGATTGACCCAGGAAACCAGAAAGACCGTATGGCCCTGATCCAGCAGCCAGCGGATCATCGAGTTCTTCGGCTGCAGGTCGAGGATGTAGAACTTGTTGATCCAGGGCGGGAAGATCAGCAGCGGGACTTCGTGCGTCTTTTCCGTCGTCGGATCGTATTGCAGCAGTTCGAACACGCGGTTGCGGAAAATCACCTTGCCCGGCGTGGTGGCGACGTTGACGCCCACCTTGAAGGCGTCGAGATCGGTTTGCGAGATCGCCAGCGCGCCTTCGCCGCGGGCGAGGTCCTTGGCCAAATTCTCGACGCCTTTGAGCAGGCTCTCGCCCTTGGTGGAAAAGAGCGCGCGCAGGGCGGCGGGATTGGTCATCAGGAAGTTGGAGGGCGAGGCCGCGTCCACCGCCTGCTTGATGTAGAAGGCCGCCTTGCGCTTGGTGGCGTCGTCGACGCCGTCGGCTTTCTCCACCAGATCGGTGATGAACCGCGCAGTGGCGAGATAGGATTCGCGCAGCATCGAGAAGGCGGGGTTGGAGCGCCATTCCGGATCGCGGAAGCGCTTGTCGCGAACCGGGCCTTCCTCAGGCAGCTGGCCGGTGAGCATGTAGGCGGCGTGGCGCTGCCAGATCTCGGCATAACGCTGCCAGAGCGTGGCGTGCGCTTCGCGCAGCGTTTCGGGCTGGTGCGCCAGCTGCGACCAGACGTCGTTCAGCGCCGCCTGCATGCCGAGCGGATCGGGCCGCCACTGCGCGGCGTCCTTCGCCTGATCGATGAAGGCGGTGGAGAACACCTGGTTGGCGCGCGTCATGGCCGAAGTGAGGTTGGCGGAAAGCGCGGCCAGACTGTCGGCGGTCTGGGCCATGATCACTTCGTTCAGCGGCGGGGCTTCGAGCGCTTTGGCCTCCGTCTTCCGCTCCGCCGGTTTGGGCTCGGGCGGCGGCTTCGCTTCCGTAGCGGGAGCGGCCTTGGGCGCCCGCTTGCGCGCGCGTTTGGCCTTGGCCGGCGGCTTCGGCTCGGCGGGCTTCGCTGCGGGCTCGACGCCGTCGGTCATGCGCTTTCTCCCTATGTGCGGACTGTAATGCCGCTTCGTGCTGTGGCGCAAAGGCCGGCTCTAGTATAGGAGCAAGTGGGGCCGGACTCGCGGCCCGGAAAGTATCGGTTCATGCGTTTAGCTCTCGTTGCGATCCTCGGTCTTGCCCTTGGCGGTTGTGTCAGCGCGGGCAATGCGCCGGAATGGTTCGCGGCGCGCAGCGCCGAAGCGGACGCCGGCTATCCGAGCCTGCGCTCGGTGCCGACCGGGACCTCGGCCAACACCGACGCGGCCCATTGGGCGGCGATCGAGGCCGACCTTCTGGCCGCGCGCACGGCGCTTCGGAACAGCCCCCGCTCGCAGCCGGCCAGCGCCACCGAGAGCCCGGCCGAATTCCTCGATCAAGCGCGCGAGGACCTCGAAGAGACGCGCCAGTCGCACGACCCGAACTGAGTCTCCTGCGCGGTTTCGATGAGCGATTTTCACAAGATCAGACGGCTGCCTCCTTACGTGTTCGAGGAGGTCAACAGGCTCAAGGCGCGCCTGCGCGGGCAGGGCGTTGACATTATCGATTTCGGCATGGGCAATCCGGACCTGCCGGTCCCCGACCATATCGTCGAGAAGCTGTGCGAGACGGCGAAGAAGCCGCGCACCAACCGCTACAGCGCCTCGCGCGGCATTCCCGGCCTGCGCAAGGCGATGGCCGGCTATTACGAGCGCCGCTTCGGCGTGACGCTCAATCCGGACACGCAGATCGTCTCGACGCTCGGCTCGAAGGAAGGCTTCGCCAATCTGGCGCAGGCGATCACCGCGCCGGGCGACACCATCATCACGCCGAACCCGTCCTATCCGATCCACGCCTTCGGCTTCATCATGGCCGGCGGCGTCATCCGCCACATCGAGGCGCATTCGCCGGAGCAATATCTGAGCGGGCTTGGCCGGGCGGTGCGCCATTCGGTGCCGCCGCCGATCGCGATGGTGACCTGCTATCCGGCCAACCCGACCGCGCAGACGGCCGATCTCGACTTCTACAAGGACGCGGTGGCGTTCGCGCGCAAGCACGACATGTTCGTGCTCTCGGACATGGCCTATTCGGAAATCTACTTCGAGGACGATCCGCCCCCGTCCGTGCTGCAGGTCGAGGGCGCGGCGGACGTGTGCGTCGAGGTCAACACGCTGTCGAAGACCTATTCGATGGCGGGCTTCCGGGTCGGCTTCGCGCTCGGCAACGAACGGCTGATCGCGGCGCTGGCGCGGGTCAAGTCGTACCTCGACTATGGCGCCTACACGCCGGTGCAGGTGGCTGCGGCGGCGGCGCTCAACGGGCCGCAGGAGTGCGTGACCGAGATGCGCGCGATCTACAAGCAGCGCCGCGACGTGCTGCTTGAGAGCTTCGCCAAGGCGGGCTGGCCTTTGCCGAAGCCGGCGGCGTCGATGTTCGTGTGGGCGCCGCTGCCGGAGCAGTTCAAGCATCTGGGGTCGGTGGAGTTCGCCAAGCGGCTGATGGAGGGCGCCGAGATCGCGGTCGCGCCCGGCGCGGGCTTCGGCGAATACGGCGACGGCTTCGTGCGCATCGCACTGGTCGAGAACGAGCAGCGCATCCGTCAGGCCGCGCGCAATCTGAAGAAATTTCTGCAATCCAATGCAGCCCAGGCTGCGGAGTAAGTCATGGGCAAGCTGCGGGTTGGCATCGCTGGACTGGGCACTGTCGGCGGCGGGCTGCTCAAGCTGTTCGCCGATCCGGCCGCGCGGCTGAACGAGAAGCTGGAGCTTGTCGCCGTCTCCGCGCGCAATCGCTCGCGCGACCGCGGCGTCGACATCGGCCGCTATCGCTGGTTCGACGATCCGGTCGAACTGGCCGCGCAGCCCGACGTCGACGTGGTTGTCGAACTGATCGGCGGCAGCGACGGGCCGGCCAAGCGCACGGTCGAGACGGCGCTGCAGCGCGGCGCGCATGTCGTCAGCGCCAACAAGGCGCTCATCGCCGTGCATGGCGTGGCGCTGGCCGAACTCTCCGAGGCCAAGGGCGGCAAGCTCCTGTTCGAAGCGGCCGTCGGCGGCGGCGTGCCGATGGTGAAGGCGCTGAAGGAGAGCGTCGCCGGCTGCTGCGCCAGCGCCGTCGCCGGCATTCTCAACGGCACCTGCAACTACATCCTGACCGAGATGGAGTCCTCCGGCCGCTCGTTCGAGGACGTGCTCGCGGATGCGCAGCGCCTTGGCTACGCTGAAGCCGATCCGATCATGGACGTGGGCGGTTTCGACGCGGCCCACAAGCTGACGATCCTCTCGGCCATCGCCTTCGGCGCCCGGCCCGATTTCGAGCATGTGCGGATCGAAGGCATTGAGCGCGTTTCGCTGATCGACATCCGCATGGCCGGCAAGCTGGGCTTTCGCATCAAGCTCCTGGCGAAGGGGGCCTCGACGGAAAACGGGGTCGAAATGCATGTGCGCCCGGCGCTGCTCGCGTTCGATCATCCGCTCGCCAATATCGGCGGTTCGCTCAATGCGCTGGTCGTCGACGCCGAGCCGGCGGGGCAGCTCACCTTCATCGGGCGCGGCGCCGGCGCAGGGCCGACCGCGGCTTCGGTGGCGGCCGATCTGATCGATCTGGCCGAAGGGCGCGCGGGCTTCGCCTTCGGCCGGCCGCTGGCGCAGCTCACGTCCGCGCCGCGGGCGACGCCGGTGGAGCGCGGGCGCTATTATCTGCGTCTGATGGTGGCGGACCGGCCGGGCGTCGTCGCGGCCATCTCGGACCGCCTGGCGCACGAAAGCATCTCGATCGAGAGCTTCCTTCAGATGCCGGCGCCTGAAGGGCCCGCAGTGCCGATCGTGCTCACCACGCAAACGTGCCCGCGCGAGGCGGTCGAGGCGGCGGTGGCCGCCATGCAGGCGCTCGATGTCGTGGTCGAGCCGCCCTATGTCATGCCGGTGGAAGTGTCCGGCGCGCGCTGGGGGCGCGGATGAGCATCATCACCGACGATCTCGCACTGATGCTGGCGCGCGCGCCGATCGAGGCCGCAATCGCCTCGTCCTACCTGATCGGGCGCGGCGACGAGCGCGCCGCCGACCAGGCGGCGGTCGACGCCATGCGCGCGACGCTCAACACCATGCCGATCAAGGGCCGTGTCGTGATCGGCGAAGGCGAACGCGACAATGCGCCGATGCTGTACGTCGGCGAGGAAGTGGGGACCGGCGCGGGCCCGGAGCTGGACATCGCCCTCGATCCGCTCGAAGGCACGACGCTCACCGCCAAGGCCAAGTCGAACGCGCTGTCGGTGCTGGCGATCGCGCCGAAGGGCGGCCTGTTGCATGCGCCCGACACGTACATGGAAAAGATCGCGATCGGGCCGGGCTATCCGCCGGATTTGGTCGATCTCGACGAAGGCGCCGCGGACAACGTGCGCAGGCTGGCCAAGGTCAAGGGCGTTTCGCCGGAGGAGATTGGCGTCTGCGTGCTCGACCGGCCGCGCCATGCCGGCATCATCGAAGCGCTGCGCGGCGTCGGCGCGCGCGTGCGGCTGATCGACGACGGCGACATTGCCGGCGTCATCGATTGCACCAAGCCCGAAACCGGCATCGACATGTATCTGGGCCAAGGCGGCGCGCCGGAGGGCGTGCTGGCGTCGGCGGCGCTGAAATGCGTCGGCGGACAATTCCAGGGCCGCTTGGTCATCCGCAACGACGAGGAGCGTGCGCGGGCCCGCGCCGCCGGCATCGAGGATCTGAAGCGCCGCTATATGCTGGACGATCTCGTCTCCAAGGACGCGATCTTCATCGCTGTCGGCGTCACGCCGGGTTCGCTGCTGCAGGGCGTCCGCATCGGCGGCGGCGCGATTCACGTGAACGCGGTGGTGATGAACAGCGCTACTCACACCGTAACCGAGCTGCGCATCCGTCAGCCGGCCTCCTAAGCGCCACATCCTGTGCGATGCTGGACCATGTCGAGATTCGATTCGGTTCAGCAATGAGTGCGGCGCTGAAGCTTGAAGCCGCGAGCGCGTTCCTCGGCGTGCAGCGTTCGCTCACCGGGCGTCGCTGGCGCGCGCGCGAAGCCGATCTCGGTCTGGTGGAAGCGTTCCGCCGGCGCTTTTCGCTGCCGGAGATCGCGGCGCGTTTGCTGGTGGGGCGCGGCGTGGCGCTCGAAAGCGCCGAGAATTTCCTCGACCCCACGCTGAAGGCGCTGTTTCCCGATCCCTCCAGCTTCGCCGACATGGATGAAGCCGCGCGCACAATCGAAGACGCAATTGTCAGCGGGCGTCCCTCGGCGATGCTGGCCGACTATGACGTCGACGGCGGTTCATCGGCGGCGCAGCTGGTGCGCTACTTCCGCGCGCGCGGCCGCGAGTTGAAAATCTACGTTCCGGATCGCATGAAGGAGGGCTACGGGCCGTCCGTGCTGGCGTTCGAGCGATTGAAGGCCGAAGGCGTCGAACTCGTCATCACCGTGGATTGCGGCGCGGCGGCGGAAGGGCCGCTCAACGCCGCCGCCGATCTCGGACTCGACGTCGTCGTGCTCGACCACCACCTGATGGCGCACGATCCGCCGAAAGCGCGCGCGGTGGTCAACCCGAACCGGCTGGATTGCAGGTCGGGCCAGGGCCATCTCACGGCGGCCGGCGTGGTGCTGGTGACGCTCGCCGCCGTCAATCGCGAAGCGCGGCGGCGGGGCTCGATCGGCTCGAACAATCTGCCCGATCTGATCCAGATGCTCGACCTCGCCGCAATCGGCACGGTGTGCGATGTGGCGCCGCTGACCGGATTCAATCGCGCCATCGTCGCGCAGGGGCTGAAGATCCTGCGCAACGGCAAGAATATCGGCCTGGCTGCGCTGGCGGAGAACGCCGGGCGCAAGGGCCATGCGAGCGTTTACGATCTCGGCTTCGTGCTCGGCCCGCGCATCAATGCGGGCGGGCGCGTGGGCGATGCGTCGCTGGCGACGCGGCTGCTGTCGACCGAGGATGTCGAGGAAGCGCGCGAACTGGCGTCGACGCTCGAAGCGCTGAACCAGGAACGGCGCCAGCGCGAGGCCGAGATGCTGGCGGAGGCGGAGACCGCAGCGATCGCCGAGGCGGAGAAGCGCGCCGTGGTGATCGTCGGCTCGCATACATGGCATCCGGGCGTGATCGGCATCGCCGCCGGCCGGCTGAAGGACCGGCTGATGAAGCCGACCATCGTCTTGGGCGGCGTCAGCCAGCATGAGCCGGCCAAGGGCTCGGGGCGTTCGACGCCGGGGGTGAACCTCGGCGCGGCGGTCGCGGCGGCGAAGGAAGCGGGGCTGCTGATCAATGGCGGCGGCCACGCGGCGGCGGCGGGGCTCACGGTGGAGTGGGAGCAGGTCGAGGCGCTGAAAGATTTCCTCTCGGAGCGGCTCGAAGGCGAACTCGCGGCGGCGGAAGGCGAGGCGCGGGCCTTGTCGATCGACGCGGCCGGCGCGGTCGGGGCGGTCGACCTGAGTTTAATCGAAGCGCTCGAGCGGATCGGGCCGTATGGGCAGGGCCATCCCGAGCCGGTGTTCGCGCTGCCGGACGTGCGCGTCTCGTTCGCCAAGCTGGTGAAAGAGGATCATGTCCGCTTCACGCTGGAGGACGCCCGCGGCGCGCGCGTGGGCGGCATCGCTTTCCGCGCCATGAAGAGCCCGATCGGCGAGGCGCTGATGAAGCGGGACGCCGCCTATCACGCCGCGGTGCGGGTGAAGAAGAACGAGTGGAACGACACCGTCCGGGCCGAGGTCGAGATCGTGGACCTGGCGGCCGCGAACTAGAAATCGTCCTGCGGCCGCGAAAGCCCCCGGACCGAGAAGAAGATCATCGCGATCCCGGCCAGCGTGAAGAAGCCGAGCATCGGCGCGGAGACTGCGATCCCCGCAGCCGGCGCCATCCACGGCAGGTGCGGGCCGCCCAGGCGCAGGTAGAGGACCCGCGCCAGAGGCGCCAGCAGCACCCAGCCTGTGAGCAGCCCCGGAAGCCGCGTGATCATCCGCGCCTCCCGCCTTGCCAGCGCGCGCGCATCCCTCTATATGCCGGCCTTCCCGCGCGCCCGGGGCGACCCGGGCGGGCATGCGGGCCCTTCGTCTATCGGTTAGGACGTCAGGTTTTCAACCTGAAAAGAGGGGTTCGATTCCCCTAGGGCCTGCCACTTTCACGCCCCCAAGCCCGTGCTAGAACGCCTCCCGTTCGAGGGACGAGGCCCTATGCTGTCAGCTCCGCTTTTTCGCGCCGCCGCGCTCGGTTTCGCACTGATCTCAGGAGCGTGCTCGCAGCCGGCGTCGCTGCGCGACGGGGCGCCGCAAGCCCTGGAGACCGAGCAGCTCACTATCGACACCGCCGGCGGCCCGGTGCGCTTCACCGTCGAAATCGCCGACGACGACGCCGAGCGCGCGCGCGGGCTGATGTTCCGCGAAAGCCTGGCCGACGATCGCGGCATGCTGTTCCACTTCCAGCAGCCGGAGCGGGCGAGTTTCTGGATGCGCAACACGCCGCTCTCGCTCGACATCATCTTCATCGGGCTCGACGGCCGGATCCTCAACATCGCCGAACGCACCACGCCATATTCCGAGGCGCCGATCCCGGCTGTGGGGCTGACGCGCGGCGTGCTCGAAATCCGCGGCGGGCGCGCCGCCGCGCTCGGCATCCGTCCGGGCGATCGGGTGCGCCACCGCATCTTCAACGGCTAGCGCCGTTGCCGGGCGCGCCGCGGCGTGGCAACAGGTGCGCGATCGGGGTGTAGCTCAGCCTGGTAGAGCGCCAGCTTTGGGAGCTGGATGTCGCGAGTTCGAATCCCGCCGCCCCGACCAATAACAACAAGGCCCGCACCGGAAACCGGCGCGGGCCTTTCATATTTTTTTGGAGCCTCCGCGTTTACGGATAGGGCTCGCCGTTCTCGTAGAAGTAGCGGCCGGACTGCGGATCGTGGAAGTAGTAGCGCCCAGTGCGCTGGTCGTAATGCTGGCGGCGGTTTTCGACGTTGCCGCAGCGGCCCTCCTGGCGGCAGCCGAGGTACCAGCCGATCGCGCCGCCGGCCACCGCGCCGAGCGCTGCGCTGCCGGTGTCTTCGCCGATCACGGCGCCTGCGACCGCGCCGATGCCCGCGCCCGTTGCGGCGCTGCGTTCGCTCGGGGTCATGCCGGCGCAGGCGCTCAAGCCGAGCGCAGCGGCCGACACGTAAGCTGTAACTGCAAGACGCATGTCGTGCTCTCCTGTCTGCTGGAGAGCAAACGAAAGCCTGCCGGCTGCGTTCCCTAACCAATTGGCAGGCCGCAAACTCGTCACATTTGCCGCCTGACGCGTTAAATGATCCCAGAGTCGCGCAGGCGTGCGAGTTCGCTTTCGCCCATGCCGAGAAGTTCCGTCAGCGCAGCGTCGGTGTCCTGGCCCAGGAGCGGCGGCGCAGCGCGCGTGCGCGGCGGCGTCGCGCTCATGCGCAGCGGACTGGCGGCAAGGCGCAGCCCCTGCCCGTCGGCGCCGGCGAGGCGCTCCACCGCGCCGCGGGCGACGATGTGTGGATCGGCGTAGACCTGATCGAGCGTGTTGATCGGCCCGCACGGCGCCTGCGCCGCTTCGAGCGCCGCCACCCATTGCGCGGTCGTGCGCTGCCTCGTGACGTGCGTGAGCGCGGCGGTAAGTTCCTCGCGATGGCGAACGCGCGCTTCGTTGCTGGCGAAGCGCGGGTCGTCGGCGAGAGTCACGCCCGCCGCCGCGCAGAAATCGCGGAACTGGCCGTCATTGCCGATGGCGAGAATGAAGTGGCCGTCCAGGGTGGCGAGCACCTGATAGGGCGCGATCGAGGCGTGCTGATTGCCGACGCGCTTGGGCGTCTCGCCCGAGACCAGATAGCCCGATCCGAGATTGGCCAGCATCGCCACCTGGCAGTCGAGCAGGGCGGCGTCGATGTGCTGTCCTTCGCCCGTGCGCTCGGCGTGACGCAGCGCCGCGAGCACCGCCGTGACCGCGTACATGCCGGTGAACAGGTCGGCTACCGCGACGGCGCTTTTCATCGGCTCTCCAGCCGGCTCGCCGGTGACGCTCATCAGCCCGCCCATGCCCTGGATGATGAAATCGTAGCCGGGGCGCTTGGCGTAGGGCCCGGTCTGGCCGAAGCCGGTGATCGAGCAATAGACGACCGAAGGGCGGATCGCGGCGATGCTGGCGTAGTCGAGGCCGTACTTCTTCAGCGCGCCCACTTTGAAATTCTCGACGACGATATGGCAGTGCGGAACAAGCTTGCGCACCAGTTCGGCGCCTTCCGGCTTGGCGAAGTCGATCGTCACCGAGCGCTTGTTGCGGTTGGCTGCGAGGTAATAGGCGGCGTCGCCGCTCGCCAGAAAGGGCGGCCCCCAGCTGCGCGTATCGTCGCCGACGCCGGGCTTTTCGATCTTGATCACGTCGGCGCCGAGATCGCCCAGGATTTGCGTGGCCCAGGGGCCGGCCAGCACCCGGGAGAGGTCGAGCACGCGCACGCCGGCGAGCGCGGCTTTCGGGGCGGCTGGTTCGGTCATCTTTTACGGCCTGCTTTGCTCGGGTCAGCGGCGGTGGTAGATCGGCGCCATGAGCGAAGTCAAAACGCCTATCGTCACTGGCGGCTGCCAATGCGGCAAGGTGCGCTATGCGCTCTATGCCGCCCCGCAGAACGCGCACGTCTGTCATTGCCGCATGTGCCAGCGCGCGACGGGGGGAGTGTTCGCCGCCTTGGCCGGCGCGCCCAAGAGCGAGTTCGCCTGGACCGAGGGCGAGCCCGCATTCTTCGCCAGTTCGAACCTGGCCAAGCGCGCCTATTGCCGCGACTGCGGCACGCCGCTGTCGTTCAGCTATGACCTCCCGGAGGCGCGCTTCTATGTGACGATCGGGTCGATGGACGATCCGGAGGCGGCGCCGATCGTCAAGCAATATGGCGTGGAGAGCCGCATCTCGTGGGTGAAGTTCTGCGAGGACGTTCCCGCCGAGAAGACGGGCGAAGACCCGAAGGCGGCCGAGTTCTTCAAGACCATGCAGAGCAACCAAGGGTGAAGCGCGACAGGCTGCGCTCGCTGATCCGGGCGCTCTACTTTGGCCACACGCAGGCGGCGCTTCGCTTTCAGGGGGTGCTGCTCGCGCTCGATCTGCTGATCATCGGCTTCTTCATCGGCAGTCAGTTCATCCGCGGGCTTTCGTGGTTCTGGATCGTCGACGCGGCGATTGCGTGCTTTATCGCCGTCGATCTCTTTGCGCGGCTGTTCGCCGTCGGCACGCTTCGCCGCTGGCTCAAATACCCGACGACCTGGATCGATCTCGTAGTGCTGGCGACGCTGCTGTTTCCGGCCGTGCTCTACAATTGGGGCTTCCTGCGCATCCTGCGGCTCTGGACGCTGGTGCACAGCGAGCGGTTCTGGAACGTGCTTGCGCGCGGCAAGTGGGACGACACGTATGTCGAGGATCTCGCGCGCGCCGTCGTGACCCTGGCGGTGTTCGTGTTTCTCGCCGCCGGCGTGACGCAGGCGTTCTTCCTCGGCGCCCACCCGAAGCTCAACAATTTCATCGACGCCATGTATTTTGTCGTCACGTCTTTGACGACGACAGGATATGGCGACATCACCCTCGACAGCGCGGGCGGGCGGCTGTTCTCGATCGGCCTGATGATCGCGGGCATCAGCTTGTTTTTCAGCATCGCGCAGAAGGCTTTTGCGCCGCAGCGGAAGATCCAGCGTTGCGCCGCCTGCGGCCAGGATCGTCACGGCCTGGACGCGAAATTCTGCAGCAATTGCGGAACGGAGCTCACGGCGCCCTTGCGCGGACGCGCCAGGATCGCCAGAGGAACGCGCGGGAAGGGCGGTTAGCTCAGCGGTAGAGCGTCTCGTTTACACCGAGAGGGTCGGGGGTTCGATCCCCTCACCGCCCACCAGCCTTCGTCCCCGGACGAGCCGGGCGCAGGCCGTCGCGCCGCGGCGCTGTGGGTAACGGGCTGGGCCGCCGGCGTCCGGTCCGGCCCGCAGAGCCCCGCCGCGGCCTTAACTGCTTTCCCAAATGAGTGGAGCGAGAGGGCTTTAGACCCCTGGCGATGGCGCGAGTGACGGGGCTCGAACCCGCGACCTCCGGCGTGACAGGCCGGCGCTCTAACCAACTGAGCTACACCCGCGTCTCTTTCGCGAGAAGGCGCCGGAGTTAGGCCAAGCCGTTCCGCCGGTCAAGCGCGTGCGGACGCGGGCGCCCATGCAGACGCGAATACCGGCGGCCAGGCGGCCCCGAGGCCGGATTTGGCGCGACTGCGGCGCTGGGGCGCTGCGGCCAATAGGTTCCACAACCCGCATGGACATGGTGCGCGGGCGCCACTAGCGTCCGCGCCAATTTTGCGACTGCGGCGCCTCATACCCTGGCGTCGCGGTCCGACGCCGCTTAGGTGGGACCCAAAGGACGTGTGATGGGCCTCGATCTGCTCGACTATCTGCCGATTATCTTCTTCTTCGCGATCGCCCTCGCGCTCGGCGCGGGCTTCCTGATCGCGGCCTGGGTGATTGCGCCCAAGGACCCCGATAAAGAGAAGGTTTCGGCCTACGAGTGCGGCTTCAACGCCTTCGACGACGCGCGCATGAAGTTCGACGTGCGCTTCTATCTCGTCTCGATCCTCTTCATCATTTTCGACCTTGAGGTTGCGTTCCTGTTCCCGTGGGCGATCACGCTCGGCGACATGCCGGCCGAGATCGGCCAGTTCGCCTTCTGGTCGATGATGGCGTTCCTGGGCGTGCTCACGGTCGGCTTCATCTACGAATGGAAGAAAGGCGCGCTCGAATGGGAGTAAGCACTCCGGCCGGCGGCGCTGCACGCGCTGGCGTCGAGGGCGGCCATGCGGTCCGCCCGGACGATCCGTTCTATACCGGCCTCTCCAACCAGCTCGCCGACAAGGGCTTCATCACCGCCGCGGCGGACGACATCATCACCTGGGCGCGCACCGGCTCGCTGATGTGGATGACGTTCGGCCTCGCCTGCTGCGCGGTCGAGATGATGCAGGCGTCGATGCCGCGCTACGACCTTGAGCGGTTCGGCTTTGCGCCGCGCGCCAGCCCGCGCCAGTCGGACGTGATGATCGTCGCCGGCACGCTGACCAACAAGATGGCCCCAGCGCTGCGCAAGGTCTACGACCAGATGCCCGAGCCGCGCTACGTCATCTCGATGGGCTCGTGCGCTAACGGCGGGGGCTACTACCACTACAGCTACAGCGTCGTGCGCGGGTGCGACCGGGTCGTGCCGGTCGACATCTACGTGCCGGGCTGCCCGCCGACGGCGGAGGCGCTGGTCTATGGCGTGCTGCAGCTGCAGCGGAAGATCCGCCGCGAGGGGAACATCGTTCGATGACGCAGGCGCTTGAAGACCTCGCCGCGCACATCGCGGCGTCGATGACCAGTGCGATCGAGGCGCACGAAGTCAGGCTGGGCGAACTCACGCTGACGGCGCGCGCCGACCAGATTTACGCGGTGATCACGTTCCTGCGCGACGATCCGCGCTGCAGGTTCACCACGCTGATCGATATTTGCGGCGTGGACTACCCGCAGCGCGCCAAGCGCTTCGACGTCGTCTATCACCTGCTGTCGATGCAGCTGAACCATCGCATCCGCGTGAAGATCGCGACAGACGACGAGACGCCGGTGGCCAGCATTGTCGGCATCTTCCCGTGCGCGGACTGGTTCGAGCGCGAAGCGTTCGACATGTACGGGATTCTGTTCTCCAACCACCCGGACTTGCGCCGCATCCTGACCGACTACGGCTTCCAGGGCTTCCCGCTGCGCAAGGACTTCCCGATGACCGGCTATGTCGAGGTCCGCTACGACGCCGAGCAGCAGCGCGTGATCTACGAGCCGGTGAAGCTTGCGCAGGCGTTCCGCAGTTTCGATTTCCTCTCTCCGTGGGAAGGCATGACCCTGCCCGGGGATGAGAAGGCGTCAGCGGTGAAGGAATAGCCAATGGCGAATGGCGAATGGCGAATGGGGTGGGCTGATGAGCATCCAGTCATACCGCGACCTGACGATCTGGCAGGACGCGATCTCCCTTGCCGCGCATCTCTACAAGCTGACTTCGGGGTTTCCGAAGGAAGAACTCTACGGTCTGACCTCGCAAATTCGCCGGTCGAGCGCTTCCGCAGCCGCCAATATAGCCGAAGGACACGGACGCGAGCATACGAGGACGTTTATTCAATTTCTGCGGATGGCGCAGGGCTCTCTGAAAGAGGTGGAGACGCACCTAGTGCTTGCCGAGCGCGTCGGAATAATCCCAACCGTCGCGCTGGAGCGCGCATTGGAGCAGCCAGAATCCATCGGCAAGCGGATCAGAACGCTCATTCGGTCACTGCAAGACAAACTAGGAAACCAAAGCTGATTGGACGTCCCCATTCGCCTCTCCCCACAAGCTACTCGCGCGCCGGAGGCGCCAATGGCTGACGATCTCTCCAGCGCGCTTCCCGAAGAGAAGCGCACGTTTACGATCAATTTCGGGCCGCAGCACCCGGCCGCGCACGGGGTGCTGCGCCTGGTGTTGGAGCTGGACGGCGAGGTGGTTCAGCGCGTCGATCCGCATATCGGTCTCTTGCACCGCGGCACCGAGAAGCTGATCGAGTACAAGACCTATCTGCAGGCGATCCCGTATTTCGACCGGCTCGATTACGTCGCGCCGATGAACCAGGAGCATGCTTTCTGCCTGGCGATCGAGAGAGCGGCGGGAATCGCCGTGCCGCGCCGGGCGCAGATCATCCGCGTGCTGTATTCCGAGATCGGCCGCATCCTGAACCACCTCCTGAACGTCACCACGCAGGCGTTGGATGTGGGCGCGCTGACGCCGCCGCTGTGGGGCTTCGAAGAGCGTGAAAAGCTCATGGTGTTCTACGAGCGCGCCTGCGGCGCGCGCCTGCACGCCAATTATGTGCGCCCCGGCGGCGTGCATCAGGACCTGCCGCCGCAACTGATCGACGATATCGAGGAATGGTGCGCGCAGTTCCCGCGCGCCATCGACGACATCGAGGGCCTGCTCACCGACAACCGCATTTTCAAGCAGCGCAACGTCGATATCGGCGTGGTGACGCCGGAGGACGTGATCAGGTGGGGCTTCTCGGGCGTGATGGTGCGCGGTTCGGGCTTTGCCTGGGACCTGCGGCGCTCGCAGCCCTACGAGATCTACAACGAACTCGATTTCAAGATTCCGGTCGGCAAGAACGGCGACTGCTACGATCGCTACCTGTGCCGCATCGAGGAGATGCGCGAGGCGGCCAAGATCATGCAGCAGTGCGTCAAGCTGCTGCGCCAGACGCCGGGGGCGGTGCTGCCGGAGAACTCGAAATTCGCGCCGCCGCGCCGCGCCGAGATGAAGACCTCGATGGAGGCGCTGATCCATCACTTCAAGCTCTACACCGAGGGCTTCCACGTGCCGGCGGCGGAAGTGTATGCGGCTGTCGAGGCGCCGAAGGGCGAGTTCGGCGTCTTCCTCGTCTCCGACGGCGCCAACAAGCCCTACCGGTTGAAGATCCGCGCCCCGGGTTTCCCGCACCTCGCGGCGATGGACTATATGTGCAAGGGGCACATGCTGGCTGACGTTTCGGCGGTGCTGGGCTCGCTCGACATCGTGTTCGGCGAGATCGATCGGTGAATGCGGAGCATGCACCGCTGATGCTTTGGATCGAGGGCGTCGTCGCCCTCGTCATCGCCCTGGCGTTCCTGCTGCATGCGTTCTTCGCCTTCCGTCCCGAGCACGTCGAACACCACCCGACCCGCGTGCGCATCGGCGCGCTGATCCAGGGGCTCTCGATCGGGCTGCTGATCGGTTTCGTGATCGTGCCGCTGCGGATGCAGGTGATGGACGCGCGCGGATTCGATCCCGGCGTGTCGCCGCGGCTCTCTTCGCTCTCGTTCGCGCCGGCGCTGCTGATGCTGATCGTGATCCGGCGCGGCGCCTTGCTGAAGGCGCCGGTGCTGAAGACCTATCTGCGCGCCTATCGCCGCGCATCGCTGCTGAAAACGCGCGATGACGCGACCAAGGCGCTGGCGAAACTCGACGAGATCGAGGGACGGAGGGCGCCGGCATGACCGTCGTCGATGGCGTCGCCTTGAACTTGGATAAGAATGGGCGGATCGCCCGCATTGAGATCGTGAAGTGAGACCCAGATGAGCGTTCGTCGCCTTGCTGCCGAGCAGCCCGAGAGCTTCGCCTTCAAGCCCGAGACGATGGAGCTCGCGCGCTGGTGGATCGCCAAGTATCCGCCGGAGCGGAAGCAGTCGGCGGTGATCCCGGTGATGTGGCTCGTGCAGAAGCAGGAGGGCTGGGTTTCCGAGCCGGCCATCCGCGCCATCGCCGACGTTCTGTCCATGCCGGTGATCCGCGTGCTCGAAGTGGCGACCTTCTACACGATGTTCCAGCTGGCGCCCGTCGGGAAGCACCACCTCCAGGTCTGCGGCACGACGCCGTGCGTGCTGCGCGGCGCCGAGGAGCTGAAAACGGTCTGCAAGAAGCGCATCGGCGAAAAACATGCGGTGAGCGCCGACGGCATGTTCTCGTGGGAGGAGGTCGAGTGCGTGGGCGCGTGCGTGAACGCGCCGGTGGTCGTGATCGACGATTACTACCACGAAGACCTGTCCGCGGATGCGCTCGAAGCGCTGATGGACAAGCTCGCGCGCGGCGAGAAGATCGAGCCGGGATCGGCGATTGGCCGCCTCGGCTCGGCGCCCGAAGGCGGGCCGACGGTGCTGACCGATCCGACGCTTTATGACGGCTCGCTGGCCAAGCCGATCACGCTGCCGGGGCTGCCGGAGAAGGCATGAGCGAGGCCGAGCCCCCGCGCGAGCCGGGCCGTCGCCCGCGCTACGAGCCGATCGGCATGGGCGGCCTGGTCAAGCGCAGCGCGCTTGTGGTCTACGCGCTGCTGGCGATCGGCCTGGCGGGGCTCGCCGTCTATATGGCGACGATCGGCCAGCACGGGCTGACCAGCATGTACGTGGCCGCGCCGGCGATCGGCGCGCTGTGGTTCGGCTTGCGCGTCTTCATGATGATGGGGCCGCGCTCATGAACGCCGCCGCGCCGCCCGATCTAGAGAGCGCCGAAGGCCGCGCCGCCTACCGGCGCGAGCTGCGCACGGTGGCGCGCTGGCCGCGGCTGATCGGCTTTTTCATCGTCATCATTTCGGCGATCGCGGTGCTGAACTTGCGCAGCGATCCGGCGGCGGGCGGTGCGCTCTACGGCGCCTACGCCGGCCTCGTGCTCGGCTGGATCGTGCTGATCTGGGCTTTCGTGCAAAGAAACATCTATCATCGCCGCCGCGTGCGGCAGAGTGGGGCCGACCATGCTCGCGGATAAGGATCGTATCTTCCTCAATCTCTACGGCGCGCACGGCGCGGACCTGGAGAGCGCCAAGAAGCGCGGCGCCTGGAACGGTACGGCCGACATGATCGCGGCCGGCCGCGACTGGATCATCCAGCAGGTGAAGGACTCGGGCCTGCGCGGCCGCGGCGGGGCAGGTTTCCCGACCGGCCTCAAGTGGTCGTTCATGCCTAAAGAGGTGAAGGAGCGGCCGCACTATCTCGTCGTCAACGCCGACGAGTCCGAACCGGGCACCTGCAAGGACCGCGACATGATGCGGCACGACCCGCATCTGCTGATCGAGGGCTGCCTCATCGCATCGTTCGCGATGCAGGCGCACACGTGTTACGTCTATATCCGCGGCGAGTACGTGGCCGAGCGCGAGGCGCTTGAGCGCGCGGTGAAGGAAGCCTACGAAGCCAAGCTGATCGGCAAGAACAACCTCCATGGCTGGGATTTCGATCTTTACGTCCATCACGGCGGCGGCGCTTATATCTGCGGCGAGGAAACCGCGCTGCTCGAAAGCCTCGAAGGCAAGAAGGGCCAGCCGCGCCTAAAGCCGCCGTTCCCGGCCAATGTCGGCCTCTATGGCTGCCCGACCACGGTGAACAATGTCGAGTCGATCGCGGTCACGCCCACGATCCTGCGCCGCGGCGCCAAATGGTTCGCCGGCATCGGGCGCGCCAACAATACCGGCACCAAGGTGTTCTGCGTCTCCGGCCATGTGAACAAGCCCTGCAACATCGAAGAGGCGATGAGCATCCCGCTGAAGCAGCTGATCGAGGAGCATTGCGGCGGCGTGCGCGGCGGCTGGGGCAATCTGAAAGCGGTGATTCCGGGCGGCTCGTCGGTGCGCATGATTCCCGCACACGAGGCCGAAACCGCGCTGATGGACTTCGATTCGCTGTCGGCGCTGAAATCGGGGCTCGGCACCGCGGCCGTCATCGTGATGGATCAATCCACCGATCTGATCCGCGCCATCGCCCGCATCTCCTACTTCTACAAGCATGAAAGCTGCGGCCAGTGCACGCCGTGCCGCGAAGGCACCGGCTGGATGTGGCGCGTGCTTGAGCGCATGGCGAAGGGCGAGGCCGAGCACAGCGAGATCGATCTGCTGCTCGACGTCACCACCCAGGTCGAGGGCCACACCATCTGCGCTCTGGGCGATGCGGCGGCGTGGCCGATCCAGGGCCTCATCCGTCACTTCCGCGGCGAGATCGAACAGCGCATCGACCGCTACCGCGCCGCCAAAGGCGTCCACCAGGTGAGGGCGGTGGCGGCCGAGTGATGAAACATTTCCTGCTGATTTACGATTACGCGCCGGACTATCTGGAGCGCCGCGCGCCGCTGCGGCCGGCGCATCTGGAAGCGTGCCACGCCTCGGCGGCGCGCGACGAGCTGCAATTGGGCGGGGCGGTGCCGAACGACGCGCCGCCGTTCGGGCTGCTGCTGTTCAAGGCCGAAACCGCCGCTGTGGCCGAGGACTTCGCCAAAGCCGATCCGTACGTGGCCCAGGGCGTGGTGACGTCCTGGCGGGTGCGCGAGTGGGTGACTGTGGTGGGCGCAGGCGCGTTGACGAAGGTGTAGCGCACGGACGGCGCGGCGTCCTGCGCCGCAGTCCGAATCGGTTCCGGCTTGGCGCCGTTCTTCCTGTGGATTGATCGGCGTCAGGCTCTCTATCGCTCGCTGGAACGGCTGACGGTCCAGGTTCGGGGCGTCCGATCGAGTGTTCCGTTCGGCTGCGAATCGTTCGCAACTGCGTCCGCGGCGAAGCGGACTTTTCGCCCCCTTGCGGCGCAGCAATAAATCGGCCATGCGCGTCCGCGAAAGCGGTCAGACTCATGACGAAAATTCTCGTCGACGGCGTTGAGGTCGACGTCCCTCCCGAACTTACCTTGCTGCAGGCGTGCGAAGCCGCCGGCGTGGAGATTCCGCGCTTCTGCTATCATGAGCGCCTGTCGATCGCCGGCAACTGCCGCATGTGCCTGATCGAGGTGAAGGTCGGCGGCAAGTCGGGGCCGAAGCCCGTCGCTTCGTGCGCGCAGCAGGTGAAGGACCTGCCGCCGCCGCGCGACAACATGCTCAACGAGCTCGTCACCAAGAGCGAAGCCGTCAAGAAGGCGCGCAACGGGGTGATGGAGTTCCTGCTCATCAATCACCCGCTCGATTGCCCGATCTGCGACCAGGGCGGCGAGTGCGATCTGCAGGATCAGGCGATGGCCTACGGCCGCGGCGGTTCGCGCTTCGATGAGAACAAGCGCGCCGTCGAAGAGAAGTTCATGGGCCCGCTGGTGAAGACGGTCATGACGCGCTGCATCCTGTGCACGCGCTGCGTGCGGTTCGTCACCGAGGTGGCGGGCGTGCCGGAGATCGGCGCCATCGGCCGCGGCGAGGACATGGAGATCACGACCTATCTGGAAGCTTCGCTGAGCAGTGAGCTTTCGGCCAACGTCATCGATCTTTGCCCCGTGGGGGCGCTGACGTCCAAGCCGTACGCGTTCAACGCGCGGCCGTGGGAACTCTCCAAGACGCAGACCGTCGACGTGATGGACGCGCTGGGCTCGAACATCCGCGTCGATGCGCGCGGCGACGCCGTGCTGCGCGTGCTGCCGCGCGTGAACGACGAGATCAACGAAGAGTGGATCTCCGATAAGACGCGTTACGCCGAAGACGGACTGTCGCGGCAGCGTCTGGACCGGCCTTACATCCGCGAGAACGGCAAGCTGCGCCCGGCGGCGTGGGCTGAAGCGCTCGATGCGACGGCCAAGGCGCTCTCCGGCAATCCCGCGCGGATCGGCGCCATCGCCGGCGATCTGGCCTGCGCCGAGAGCATGAAGGCGACGCTGGACTTGTTTCGCGCGCTCGGTTCGCCCAACACGGATTGCCGCCCGGACGGCGCCGTGATCGGCGCGGGCCCGCGCCAGAGCTACCTGTTCAATTCGACCGTCGCCGGTATCGACGAAGCCGATTCGATCCTGCTGATCGGTGCGAACCCGCGCCTGGAAGCGCCGGTGCTGAACGCGCGCATCCGCAAGGCGTGGCTGCGCGGCGCCGAGATCGCCTATGTCGGCGAGGCGGTCGAACTCACCTATCCGTACACGCATCTCGGCCGCTCGTTCGCCGACTTCAAGGATCGCGGCGCGATCGTGCAAAAGCTGAAGGCGGCGCAGCGGCCGATGATCGTCGTCGGCATGGGCGCGCTGACGCGGCCGGACTCGGCGGCCGTGCTGCAGGCCGTGGGCGCGCTGGCGGCGAGCGCCGGCGTGGTGCGCGAAGGCTGGAACGGCTTCAACGTGCTGCACACGGCGGCCGCGCGCGTGGGCGGGCTCGACCTCGGCTTCCTGCCGGGCGCCGGCGGCAAGAGCGCGCGCGAGATGCTGCAGGGCGGGATGGATACGCTCTTCCTGCTGGGCGTCGACGAGGTCGAGCTGCCGAAGAGCGGCACGGTGATCTATCTGGGCACGCATGGCGACGCCGGCGCGCACCGCGCCGACATCATCCTGCCCGGCGCGGCCTACACCGAAAAGGACGCGACCTGGGTCAACACCGAGGGCCGCGTGCAGTACGGCCGCCGCGCCACCTTCCCGAAAGGCGAAGCGAAGGAGGACTGGACCATTCTGCGCGCGCTCTCCGGCGTGCTCGGCAAGGTGCTGCCGTATGACTCGCTGGCCGACCTGCGCGCCAAGATGATCGCCGACCATCCGACCTTCGGCCAGGTGGACTATGCGCCGGGCGCGGCGGACCTCGCGGGCTTCGATCCGGCGAAGCTGGGCGCCGCAGGGGATGTCGCGAACGTTCCGTTCGCGAGCCCGATCTTCGATTTCTATCTCACCAACCCGATCGCGCGCGCCTCCAAGACGATGGCGGAGTGTTCGCGCGCGAAGGCGGGCGCCCTGAAGGTGGCTGCGGAATGATTGCTGGCGCCGACTACGTTCCACTGATCGAACTTCCCGTCGAGTGGGAGTGGGCGATCATGAAAGCAGGGCAGATCCTCGGGATCGTGATCCTGCTGCTGGTGTCGCTCGCCTTCCTGCTGCTGTTCGACCGCAAGGTCTGGGCGGCGGTGCAGCTGCGCAAGGGGCCGAACGTGGTCGGCCCGTTCGGGCTGCTGCAGTCCTTCGCGGACTTCTTCAAGTTCGTGTTCAAGGAAATCGTCATTCCGGCCGGCGCCAACAAGACGGTGTTCATCCTGGCGCCGCTGATCACGTTCGTGCTGGCGTTCGTGAGTTGGGCGGTGATCCCGTTCGCGAACGACGTCGTGATCTCCGACCTCAATGTCGGCATCCTTTACCTGTTCGCGATCTCCTCGCTCGGCGTTTACGGCATCATCATGGGCGGGTGGGCGTCGAACTCGAAGTATCCGTTCCTCGGAGGCCTGCGCTCGGCCGCGCAGATGGTGAGCTATGAAGTCTCGATCGGCTTCATCATCATCACCGTGCTGCTGCTGGTCGGCTCGCTCAACCTCTCCGCCATCGTCGAGTCCCAGCGCGACGGCATCTGGATGTGGCACGCCTTCCGGCTGTTCAATTTCGCGGAGTTCCCGGCGAACATCCTGGTCGGCGTCACCATGCTGGCGATGCTGGTGATGTTCTTCGTGTCGGCGCTCGCGGAAACTAACCGGCCGCCGTTCGATCTGCCGGAAGCGGAATCCGAACTCGTCGCCGGCTATCAGGTCGAATACTCCTCCACGCCCTATCTGCTGTTCATGATCGGGGAGTACCTCAACATCGTGCTGATGTGCGCGATGGTGAACATCCTGTTCCTCGGCGGCTGGCATGCGCCGTGGGGCCCGGTCGACAATCCGTGGCTCGGCTTCCTGATCTTCTACGTGAAGATCTGGATCCAGTTCTTCCTGTTCGCGATGGTGAAGGCGATCGTGCCACGCTACCGCTACGACCAGCTCATGCGGCTGGGCTGGAAGATCTTCCTCCCGACCTCGCTCGTGGCCGTGGTCGCCATGGGCTACTACGTCACCTTCATCGCGCCGGCGGCGGCGACCGCCGTGGCAGGAGCTCAATAATGTCGCGCTTGGTGCAGGCGGCGAAGGGCGCTCTGATGCTCGACATGCTGGGGGGCTTCGCTCTCGGCATGAAGTATTTCTTCCGCCGCAAAGCCACGATCAACTATCCGTTCGAGCGCAACCCGCAGAGCCCGCGCTTCCGCGGCGAGCATGCGCTGCGCCGCTATCCGAACGGCGAGGAGCGCTGCATCGCCTGCAAGCTGTGCGAGGCGATCTGTCCGGCGCAGGCGATCACGATCGAGGCGGAGCCGCGCGCCGACGGCTCGCGCCGGACCACCCGCTACGACATCGACATGGTGAAGTGCATCTATTGCGGCTATTGCCAGGAGGCGTGCCCGGTGGATGCGATCGTCGAGGGGCCGAACCTGGAGTTCGCCACCGAGACGCGCGAAGAGCTGTACTACGACAAGGAAAAACTGCTCGCGAACGGCGACCGCTGGGAGCGGGAGATCGCGAAGAACTTGGAACTCGACGCGCCTTATCGCTAGGCGCGTCTGAAACTTGATGCTCCTCCGCGTGCGGGGGAGCTGTCCGCGAAGCGGACTGAGGGGGGAGAAGGCGCCAGGCGTTCGCCGGTCGCACCCCCTCTGTCGTTCGCTTCGCTCACGACGCCTCCCCCGCAAGCGGGTGAGGAGAGGGAGAGCGTAACGGATGTTGGCGTCGATCGCCTTCTACGTGCTGGCCGCCGTCGCGGTGATTTCCGCGTTCGCGGTAATCGCCGCGCGCAATCCCGTGCACTCTGTGCTGTTCCTGATCCTGACCTTCTTCACGGCGGCGGGCCTGTTCGTGCTGCTGGGGGCCGAGTTCCTGGCGATGCTGTTGGTCGTCGTCTATGTCGGCGCGGTGGCGGTGCTGTTCCTGTTCGTCGTGATGATGCTCGACGTCGATTTCGCCGAGCTGAAGCAGGGCTTTCTGTCCTACATGCCGATCGGCGCCTTGGTGGCGGCGGCGCTTCTGGGCGAGCTGGGCCTTGTCGCCAGCGCGGCGATGTCCGCGGACGGCGCCCCGATCGCGATTGCGCCGGCGCAGGCCTCCGACGTCACCAACGCCGAGGCGATCGGCCATGTGCTCTACACCGAGTACCTGCTCGTCTTCCAAATGGCGGGGCTGGTGCTGTTCGTCGCCATGATCGGCGCCATCGTGCTGACGCTTCGCCACCGTCCCGGCGTCCGCAAGCAGGACATCGCCGCCCAGGTGGGCCGGCGCCGGTCCGAGGCGGTGGAGCTTAAGGATGTTCGGCCGGGGCAGGGGATCGGCTGATGGAAGTCTCGCTTGCACATTATCTGTTTGTCGCCGCCGCCCTGTTCACCATCGGCGTGTTCGGCATCTTCGTGAACCGCAAGAACGTCATCATCATCCTGATGTCGATCGAGCTGGTTCTGCTCTCGGTGAACGTCAACCTGGTGGCGTTCTCGGCCTATCTGCAGAACCTCGAAGGCCAGATTTTCGCCATGCTGGTGCTGACCGTTGCGGCCGCCGAGGCGGCTGTCGGCCTCGCCATCCTGGTCACGTACTTCCGCAATCGCGGCAATATCGCCGTCGAAGACATCAATCAGATGAGGGGCTGAGCCGGTGCAATTCTCTCCGGAAGCCCTGATCGTCCTTGCGCCGCTGGTCGCTGCGGCGTTCGCGGGGCTGTTGCAGCGTTATATCGGCGACAAGCTCGCCATGGGCCTGACCACGGCGTCGGTCGGCCTGTCGCTCGTGCTGTCGTGGCCGATTTTCATCGACTTCGTCTGGGGCGAGGGCCACGAGCGCGTCATCGAGCTGTTCCGCTTCATCGACGTGGCCGGCTTCACCTCGATCTGGAGCGTTCGGATCGACACGCTCTCGGCGGTCATGCTGGTGGTCGTGAACACGGTGTCGTTCCTGGTTCACGTCTATTCGATCGGCTACATGGCCGAAGACCCGCACCGGGCGCGGTTCTTCTCCTACCTCTCGTTCTTCACCTTCGCGATGCTGTCGCTGGTGACGGCGAACGACTTCCTGCAGCTCTTCTTCGGCTGGGAAGGGGTCGGCGTCGCCTCCTACCTGCTGATCGGCTTCTGGTTCCAGAAGCGCTCGGCCAACGACGCGGCGATCAAGGCATTCGTCACCAACCGGGTCGGCGACTTCGGCTTCGCGCTCGGCATCATGGCGGCGTTCATCTGCTACGGCTCGATCCAGTTCGACGCGGCGTTCGAAGCCGCGCGCGCTGCGCCGGACATGATGATCGGCGTGGGCGAAGTGCGATTCCGCGCCGTCGAGGTGGTGGCCTTCCTGCTGTTCATCGGCGCGATGGGCAAGTCGGCGCAGTTCTTCCTGCACGTGTGGCTGCCCGACGCGATGGAAGGCCCGACCCCGGTTTCGGCGCTGATCCACGCGGCGACGATGGTCACCGCCGGCGTGTTCATGGTCTGCCGTGCGGGCGAACTCTATGAGATGGCGCCGCTGGCGTCCGGCTTCGTGACCATTATCGGCGCGACCACGGCGCTGTTCGCGGCGACGGTGGGGCTGGCGCAGAACGACATCAAGCGCGTGGTCGCCTATTCGACCTGCTCGCAGCTCGGCTACATGTTCTTCGCCGCCGGCGTCGGCGCCTACAACGCGGCGATGTTCCACCTGTTCACGCACGCCTTCTTCAAGGCGCTCCTGTTCCTCGGCGCAGGCTCGGTGATCCACGGCCTGCACCACGAGCAGGACATGCGCTACATGGGCGGCCTCCGCAAACCGATGCCGATCACCTGGGCGATGATGCTGATCGGCACGTTCGCGCTGATCGGCTTCGGTATTCCGGGTCTCGGCGGCTTCGCCGGCTTCTACTCCAAGGACGCCATCATCGAGGCGGCCTATGGCAGCCACGGCATCGGCGCGCAGTTCGCGTTCTGGTGCGGCGTCACCGCCGCGCTGCTGACCAGCTTCTATTCCTGGCGCCTCGCCTTCATGACGTTCGAAGGCAGGTACCGGCCCAATCCGCACGCGCACCATGACGATCATGGCCACGACGATCACCACGCCGCGCCGGCCGACGGGTCCGCGCCGGCGCATGAATCGCCCTGGATCATGCTCGCGCCGCTGTTCGTGCTGGCGGCGGGCGCGATCGCCGCGGGCGCCATCTTCTATCCGTACTTCCTCGGCGATCACGCCGGCGCGTTCTGGGACCGCGCCATTCCGTTCCACGAAGGCCATCACGATTTCCCGGCCTGGGTGCTGTGGGCGCCGCTGATCGTGACGGTGACCGGCTTCCTGTTCGCGGTGGGATTCTATCTCTGGCGGCCCGGCGCGGCGAAGGCGATGGCGAAGGGGCCGGTGTGGGCGTTTCTCTACAACAAGTGGTATTTCGACGAGATCTACGACTTCATCTTCGTGAAGGGCGCGCGCGCGCTTGGCGATCTCTTCTGGAAGGTGGGCGACCGGCGCCTGATCGACGGGCTCGGGCCTGACGGCGTGGCCGCGACCTCGCGCTTCTTCTCGCGCAATCTGCGCAAACTGCAGACGGGCTTTGTCTATCACTACAGCTTCATCATGCTGATCGCGGCGGTGGCGTTCGGCGCCTATGCGATCTTCGCCGGCATCGGGGGCGGCCAATGAGCGAGCTCGCGGCCGGCTGGCCGATCCTTTCGATCGTGACGTTCCTGCCGGCGGCGGGAGCGATCCTCATCCTGCTGGCGCGTATGTCGGCGCGGGGCGACAGTCCTGGCTACGACAACGGCGTGAAGCTGCTGGCGCTGTTCTTCACCATCGCGACGTTCATCGTCTCGCTGTTCGCCTTCGCCGCCTTCGATCCGGCCAACCCGGACTATCAGCTCACCGAGACCGTCCCCTGGGCGTTCGGCATGAACTACGCGATGGGCGTCGACACGCTGGCGATGTCGCTGGTGATGCTGACGACCTTCCTCACGCCGCTCTGCATCCTGGCGAGCTGGGTGATCGAGAAGCAGGTCTCCAGCTACATGGTGCTGTTCCTGGTGCTGGAGACGCTGATGATCGGCGTCTTCTGCGCGCAGGACATCATCCTCTTCTACGTCTTCTTCGAAGGCGGCCTGATCCCGATGTTCATCCTGATCGGGGTGTGGGGCGGCGAGCGGCGCGTCTATGCGGCGTTCAAGTTCTTTCTCTACACGCTTCTGGGCTCGCTGCTGATGCTGGTGGCGATCGTTTACATGATCGCGACGGCCGGCACTTCGAACATTCCGGCGCTGACGGAGTACGCGCAGGACGGCGGCTTCAGTCCCGAGGTGCAGATCTGGCTCTGGCTCGCCTTCTTCGCCTCGTTCGCGGTGAAGATGCCGATGTGGCCGGTGCACACCTGGCTGCCGGACGCGCACGTCGAGGCGCCGACGGCGGCGTCGGTGGTGCTGGCGGCGATCCTCTTGAAGATGGGCGGCTACGGCTTCCTGCGCTTCTCGCTGCCGATGTTCCCGGACGCATCGCACGTCTTCACGCCGTTCGTGTTCGCGCTCAGCGTGATCGCCATCGTCTGGGCCTCGCTGGTGGCGTTCCGCCAGCTCGATATGAAGAAGCTGATCGCATATTCGTCGGTCGCGCACATGGGCTTCGTCACCATGGGCATCTTCACCGGCACGATACAGGGCGTTCAGGGCGCGATCTTCCAGATGCTGTCGCACGGGATCATCTCGGGTGCGCTCTTCCTCTGCGTCGGCGTCGTGTACGACCGCATGCATACGCGCGAGATCGCCTTCTATGGCGGCCTCGTGAACCGGATGCCGGTGTATGCGGCGATCTTCCTGCTGTTCACGATGGGCAATGTCGGCCTGCCGGGCACCTCGGGCTTCCCCGGTGAGATCCTCACCATGGTGGGCGCGTTCCAGGTCAACGCCTGGGTGGCGGCGGGCGCTGCGCTCGGCGTCATCTTCTCGGCCGCCTATGCGCTCACGCTCTACCGCAAGGTCGCCTTCGGCGTGATCGAGAACCCGAAGCTCGACGGCATCGGCGATCTCGACGCGCGCGAGTGGGTGACGTTCATTCCGCTCGTCATCGCCACGCTGGTGATGGGCCTTGCGCCCAGCTACGTGCTCGACTTCACCCATAATTCCGCCGAGGCGATCTCCACGGCTTTCGCGGGAGCCCGCCCATGAGCGCGATGAGCGATCTCTCGACCAGCATTCCGCTGGCCTATCCCGAACTGCTGCTCGCCGGCTTCGCGCTGGCGGCGGCGATCGTCGGCGCGTGGATGAGGGACAGCGCGTTCACGGCGTTGTCGCTGCTTGGCGTTGCGGCCGTCGCCGGCGCAGGCGTGCTGGCGCTCTACGGACCGTTCGCGCCGGTGGAGATTTTCCAGGGCGCGATGGTGGTCGACGGCGTGGCCGTCTTCGCCAAGGCGCTGATCGGGTTCTCCGGCGCGGCGACGCTGGCGCTGGGCTGGGACCATTTCGCCAAGGTGGGCGACAGGCGTTTCGAATATCCGGTGCTGATCGCGCTCGCCGTGCTCGGCATGTTCGTGATGGTCTCGGCGCAGGACCTCATCAGCCTCTATGTCGGCGTCGAACTGCAGAGCCTGGCGGCGTACGTGCTGGCGGCGTGGCGGCGCGACGACGCGACCTCGTCGGAAGCCGGCCTCAAATATTTCGTGCTGAGCGCGATCTCGTCGGGCCTTCTGCTGTTCGGTTCGTCGTTCGTCTATGGCTTCACCGGATCGATCCGCTTCGATGCGATCGCGGCCGCGGTCGGCGAGGGCGGGGGCGGGATCGGCCTCGTCTTCGGCCTCGTGCTGATGCTGTGCGCGCTCGGGTTCAAGATGTCGGCGGCGCCGTTCCATATGTGGACGCCGGACGTGTACGAAGGGGCGCCGACGCCGGTGACGGCGTTCTTCGCCGCTGCGCCCAAGGTGGCCGCCATCGCGTTGATGACGCGCGTGCTCTATGAGCCGTTCGCGGGCATGCAGGATCAGTGGCGGCAGGTCGTCATGGCGCTCGCCGCCATTTCGATGGTGTGGGGCTCGGTCGCGGCGCTGCTGCAGACCAACCTGAAGCGGCTGATGGCCTATTCGTCGATCGGCAATATCGGCTTCGCGCTGATGGGCGTGGCCGCCGGCGGCGACGCCGGCGCGGCGGCGGCGCTGATCTACATGACGCTCTATCTGCCGGCGAACATCGGCATCTTCGCGCTGATCCTCGCCATGCGCCGCGACGGCGCGCCGGCGGAGACGGTGGCGGATCTCGCCGGCCTCGCCCAGAAGCGGCCTTGGATGGCGTCGCTGTTCACGATGCTGCTGTTCTCGATCGCAGGCATTCCGCCGTTTGCGGGCTTTATCGGCAAGCTTGTGGTGTTCGCCACGGCGGTGGAGGCCGGGCTCTACTGGATCGCGGTCCTGGGGGCTGTCGCGGCGGTGGTTTCCGCCGCCTATTATCTGCGCCTGATCGCCTCGATCTGGTTCGCGCAGCCGGCGCCGGCCTTGCAGGCGCCGAGCGGCGCGATCATGCTGACGGCGGCCGCGTCGGCGGCGCTGACATTCCCTGTTCTGGTGCTCCTGCTTGGCGCGATCCAGGGCTGGGCCGAGACCGCGGTGCGGATGAGCTTTTGATTGAAGAGGCGCGATGATCGACCCGCGCGCGCCGGTCCAGATCTTTGATGAGATCGACTCCACTGTGCTGGAGGCGCGCCGTCGCGCCGGGCGCGGCGAAGTCGATCCGGTGTGGCTGATCGCCAAGCGGCAGACGGCGGGGCGCGGCCGGCGCGGCCGCGCCTGGGCCTCGCTCGAAGGCAATCTGCTCGCGACCTATCTGTTCGCCACGGCCCAGCCGCCGGCGACGATCGCGCTGCTCGGCTTCGCCACCGGCGTCGCCTTGGCCGAGACCATCGACGCATTCCTCGGCGCGAGCCGCGCCAGGCTGAAATGGCCGAACGATGTCTTCATCGACGACGCGAAAGTGTCGGGCATCCTGCTAGATTCCGGCGCGCTCGATGCGCGCGCGGCCTGGGTGGCGCTCGCCTTCGGCGTGAATCTCGCCGCCGCGCCGGAGGCGCTCGACCAGCCGGCCACCAGTCTGCGCCAGGTCCTGCCGCCTGATACGCTGGCGCCGTCGCCGCTCGTCTTCCTGGACGCGCTGCGCCCGCGGCTCGAAGGCTGGGCCCGGAGGCTGGAGCAGGAAGGGTTCGAACCGCTCCGCCGCGCCTGGCTGCAGCGGGCGCACGGGCTGGGCCGCGAGGCGCGCGTTCAGCAGGGCGAGCACCGCATCGAGGGCCGCATTGCAGGGCTGTCCTCGCGCGGCGAGCTTGAGCTTGATACTGTGGCCGGACGGCGCCTGATCGCGGCAGGCGACGTTCTCCTCACCAGCGCAGGCTGAACCCATGCTTCTCGCCATCGACGTCGGCAACACCAACACCAAGTTTGCGATCTGGGACGGCAAGGCCTGGCGCGCGCAGTGGCGCGCCTCCACCGACAGCACGCGCACCGCCGACGAATATGCGCCGTGGCTGCAGCAGGTAATGTCGCTCAACGGCCTTTCGTTCGACGACATCACGGACTGCATCGTCTCGACCGTGGTGCCGCAAGCGCTCTTCAACCTGCGCAATCTCTCGCGCCGCTATATCGGCAAGGAGCCGATGGTCATCGGCGAGGACGGCCTCCGAATCGGCATCGAAGTCCGCATCGACAAGCCGAACGAAGCGGGCGCCGACCGCCTCGTGAACGCCGTCGGCGCCTTCATCGAATATGGCGGCCCCGCCATCGTGCTCGACAGCGGCACGGCGACGACCTTCGACGTCGTCGGCAGCGACGGCGCCTTCGAGGGCGGCGTCATTCTGCCCGGCATCAATCTGTCGCTGCAGGCGCTGCACGATGCGGCGGCGCGGCTGCCGCGTGTCGAAATCCGCGATCCGGGCCGGATCATCGGCAAAGATACGGTCAGCGCGATGCAGTCCGGCATCTATTGGGGGTCGATCGAGATGATCGAAGGCCTGTGCCGGCGTATTCGCGACGAGTACGGCCGGCCGATGAAGACCATCGCCACGGGCGGCGTGGCCTCGCTGTTCGAAGGCGCCTTTCGCACCGTCGACCATTTCGACCAGGATCTCACCTCGCGCGGCCTGCTGGAAATCTTCAGGCGCAACGGCGGCGCGCTGTGAGGGCGCCCGCCGCAGACCACGAACTGGTGTTCCTGCCGCTCGGCGGATCGGGCGAGATCGGCATGAACCTCAACGCGTACGGCTACGGCCCGCCGGACGCGCGGCAGTGGATCGTGGTCGACATCGGCGTCACGTTCGGGCGCGAGGATGACGTGCCCGGCGTCGAGCTGGTGCTGCCTGACCCGACCTTCCTCGAACGGGAGCGCGACAACATCCTCGCCATCGTGCTGACGCACGCGCATGAGGATCACATCGGCGCGTTGCCGTGGCTGTGGCCGCGGCTCAAGGCGCCCGTGTACGCGACGCCGTTCACGGCGGCGCTGGTGCGCGAGAAGCTGCGCGAGCAGGGTTTGCTGGAGCGTGTGCCGCTCACGGAAGTTCCGCTGAAGGGCCAGCTGACGCTCGGCCCGTTCGAGATCGATTTCGTCACGCTGACGCATTCGATCCCGGAGCCGAACGGCCTCGCGATCCGCACGCCGCTAGGGCTCGTCTGGCACACGGGCGACTGGAAGATCGATCCCGATCCACTGATCGGCGAGACCACCGACGAAGCCAAGCTGCGCGCCATGGCCGAAGAGGGCGTGCTGGCGATGGTGTGCGACAGCACCAACGTCTTCGTCGAAGGCGCGACCGGGTCCGAAGCCGATGTCCGCAAGAAGCTGACGGAAGTGATCTCGCGCTGCACCGGGCGCGTCGCGGTGACCGCGTTCGCCTCCAACGTCGCGCGCGTCGAGACGGCGCTGCTGGCGGCGCGCGCGGCCGGGCGCACGCCGTGCCTCGTCGGCCGCTCGATGCACCGCATCTACAATGCGGCCAAGAGCGTGGGCCTGCTGCGGGATGCGCCGCAGATCATCGACGAGGAGGAGGCCGGCGGCCTTCCCGACGAGAACGTTCTCTTCCTCTGCACCGGCAGCCAGGGCGAGCCGCGCGCGGCGCTCACGCGCATCGCCCGCGGCGAGCATCGCCATGTCGCGTTGCGCCAGGGCGACACGGTGATCTTTTCCTCGCGCGTGATCCCCGGCAACGAAGAGGCGATTCATCAGCTCTACGAGGCGTTCATCGCGCGCGGCGTCGAGCTGATCACCGCCGATGATGCGCCGGTTCACGTTTCCGGCCACCCGGCGCGCGATGAGCTGAAGCAGATGTACCGATGGGCGCGGCCCCGGATCGCAATTCCGGTGCACGGCGAGCGCCGGCATATCCGCGAGCATGTCAAGCTCGCCCAGGCCTTGCAGGTGCCCGAAGCGGTTGCGCCGCATAACGGCGACATGATCCGCCTCGCGCCCGGCCCGGCGGCGGTGGTCGACGAGGTGCCGGCGGGGCGCCTCTACGTCGACGGCGCAAGCATCATCGAGACCGACGACGACGCGATCCGCGACCGGCTGCGCCTCGGCGCCGAGGGGGCGGTCAACATCGCTCTCGCGCTGAATGGGAAGAACGCCATCGCCGCGGGCCCCAATGTCACCGTGCGCGGCCTCGCCATGGCCGACGAGGAGGACATGGAGCTGGCGCTGGAGGAGCTTGAGCGGGTCGCGGAGGCGGCGTTCGCCAGAATGTCGCACGCCGAGCGCCAGGAGGACGAGGCGATCGAAGCCGCTCTCGTCCGCAGCGTCCGCAAAGCTGCGGAAAAGCTGTGGCGCAAGCGCCCGCTTGTCGACGTGACCGTGCTGAGGCTCTAACTTGGCGTCCGGCGGGAGCGGAGCAGGCGAATGATCGGCAAGTTGAACCATGTTGGCGTTGCGGTGCCTTCGATCGAGGCGGCGAAAGCCACCTACCGGGATCTCTACGGGGTGCCGGCGAGCGACATCACCGAAACCAAGGAATTGCCGCCGCAGGGTGTGAGATATGCGTTCGTCAATCTGCCCAACAGCCAGATCGAACTGATCGAGCCGCTGGGCGAAACCAGCCCGATCAGGAAATTCCTCGAAAAGAATCCCAATGGCGGCCAGCACCATGTCTGCTTCGAGGTGGAGGACATCTACGCGGCGCGGGACGAAATGGTGGTTCGTGGCGCCACGGTGCTGAACGAGCCGCGCATCGGCGCGCACGGCACGCCGGTCATCTTCATCCACCCCAAGAATTCCAACGGCGTCCTGATCGAGCTGATGGAGACGCCGAAGGGCGCGCACGGATGAGCCCGTTCCTGGGCGTCGCCATCTATCTGATCCTGTGGTGGCTCGCCTTCTTCACCATGCTGCCGATCGGGGCGCAAAGCCATCATGAGGCCGACGACGAGACCGCGCCCGGCGTCGAACGCGGCGCCCCGCGCGTCCACCGGCTCAGGGAAAAGGCGCTCTGGGCCGCGGCCATTGCGGCGGTTCTTTGGCTGGGCGTCGCCTGGGCGGTTTCGGTGGACCTGATCGGTCTCCGCTCGCGCTAAGCCGCGTTGCCGGGGGCGGCGGGGCAGTCTATCCAGGCGCTTCGAAAGGAACTGCCGCCACATGCATGCGCTCAAGGTCACGCGCGCCGAAGATTTTCCCGAATGGTACCAGGCCGTCGTCCGCGAGGCGGATCTGGCGGAGCTGTCGCCCACGCGCGGCTCGATGATCATCAAGCCGTGGGGCTACGGCATCTGGGAGCGGATACAGAGCGAACTGGACCGGCGCATCAAGGAAACCGGGCACGAAAACTACTATTTCCCGCTGCTGATCCCGCTCTCCTTCATCGCCAAGGAGGCCGACCACGTGGAAGGCTTCGCCAAGGAGATGGCGGTCGTCACCCACCATCGCCTGAAGGCGATCGACGGCGTGCTGAAGCCCGATCCGGAAGCCGAGCTCGCGGAGCCGTTCATCATCCGGCCGACCTCGGAGACCATCATCGGCGATGCGTTCAGCCGCTGGATCAAGTCGTACCGCGACCTGCCGCTGAAGCTGAACCAGTGGGCCAACGTGATGCGCTGGGAGATGCGCACGCGCATGTTCCTGCGCACGGCGGAGTTTCTCTGGCAGGAGGGACACACCGCCCACGTCGACGAAGCCGACGCGATGGACGAGACGATGCTCGCGCTCGAAATCTATCGCAGCTTCGCGGAAGACTTCCTCGCGATCCCGGTCGTCGCCGGCGAGAAGCCGGAGAACGAACGCTTTCCCGGCGCCGTGCGCACGTACTCGATCGAAGCGATGATGCAAGACGGCAAGGCGCTGCAGGCCGGCACCTCGCACTATCTCGGCACGCATTTCGCCGAAGCGCAGAATATCCGCTACCAGGACAAGGACGGCGCCCAGACGCTGGCGCACACGACCTCATGGGGCGTCTCTACGCGCCTGATCGGCGGCGTGATCATGACGCACGGCGATGACGATGGATTGCGCACGCCGCCGGCTGTGGCGCCGCGCCAGATCGTGATCGTGCCGATGCTCCGAGGCAAGCCCGAAGACGCCGATCTCAAGGCCTACTGCGCCGCGCTGGCCAAGGAGCTGGGCGCGCTGACGGTGTTCGGCTCCGGTTTGCGTGCGTTCGTCGACGTCAAGGACGCCAAGCCCGCCGACAAGCGCTGGGACTGGGTGCGCCGCGGTGCGCCGCTGATCTGCGAGATCGGCCCGCGCGACGCCGCCAACGGCCAGGTCACCTTCATCAAGCGCAACGCCTTGCGCGAGGGCGAGAAGATCAAGTCGCATACGCTGGCGCGGGCCGACTTCGTCGCGCAGGCCCGCCAGCTGCTCGAGGCGATGCAAGCCGAGCTGTTCGCCGAGGCCAAGACCCGGCTCGAAGCCAACATCCGCGCCGACTTTGAAACCTTCGCTGACCTTGAACGGCACTACGGAACCGAGGACAAGGAGGGTGAGTTCAAGGGCTGGGTGCGCGTGTGCTGGTCCCGCCCGACCGGAGCGGCGCTCGAAGAGGTGGGGGAACGCCTGAAAGCATTGAAGCTGACCATCCGCAACGCGCCGCTCGCACAGCCGGCCGCGTTCGGCAAGTGCGTGTTCACCGGCGCGCCAGCGGTGGAGGAAATCCTGATCGCGCGGGCCTATTGATGAGCGGCAGAAGCGCGCCCTTCGGCCTGTTCGAGCGGATGCTCGCCAGCCGCTATCTGCGCGCGCGCCGCCAGCACGGCGGCGTGGCGCTGATCTCCGTCATTTCCGTGCTCGCCATCGCGCTCGCGGTGTCGGCGCTGATCATCATCATGTCGGTGATGAACGGCTTCCGCGAGACGCTTCTGTCGCGCATCCTCGGCGTCAACGGCCACATCTATGTGGACGTGCGCGGGCTGCCGATGCCGGAAATCGAGCGCATCATGCGCGAAGCGGCCGAGGCCCCCGGCGTGCTGCACGTCACGCCGCTGATCAACGAACAGGCGCTGGCCACGGTCGACGGCCGCGCCTCCGGCATCCTCGTGCGCGGCATTCCGCGCGAAGAGCTGGCCTCGATGCCGATCGTGGCCGAGAGCATTCGCCCGGGCGGTTCGTTGGTCGGCTTCGAAGGCGTGGAATCGCCGACCTTGCTGGTCGGCGACCGCCTGGCGGCCACGCTTGGCGTCTCGGAAGGGATGGCGTTCTCGGTCATCGCGCCGCAGGGCGCGAGCACGCCGTTCGGCTTCACGCCGCGGCGCAAGGCGTTCGTGGTCGGCGGCGTGTTCAGCGTCGGCATGGCCGAGTTCGATTCGGTCCTGGTCTACATGCCGCTGGAACAGGCGCAGATCCTGTTCAACCGCGGCGACAGCGCCGACGTGATCGAAATCCGCATCAGCGATCCGGACCGCACCGTGCCGGCGATGATGGAGCTGCGGTCGCGCCTTGGCCCGCAACTGATGCTCTACGACTGGCGCGCCAACAGCCAGGGCCTGGCCGACGCCTTGACCGTCGAGCGCAACGTGATGCGCCTGATCTTCATGATCGTGGTGGCGATCGCCGCGCTCAACATCGTCACCGGCCTCGTGCTCATGGTGAAGCTGAAAAGCCGCGACATCGCCATCTTGCGCACCATGGGCGCCACGCGCGGCGCGGTGCTGCGCGTGTTCTTCATGGCGAGCGCATCGGTGGGCGTGATCGGGCTGATCGCCGGGCTCGCGCTCGGCATTAGCTTCTGCATCTTCATCGAGCCGATCCAGAACTTCATCTCGGCGCTGACCGGGTTCGATATCTTCCCGGGCACCGTCTATTCGCTGGAATCGCTGCCGGCGAAGGTGGAGTGGTCGGAGGTCGCCATCATCTCGATCTTCACCATTGCGCTGACGTTCTCGGCCACGGCGCTCACCGCCTGGTGGGCGTCGCGGCTCGATCCTGTGGAGGCGCTGCGCTATGAGTGAGGCTCAAACGCAGGCGCCGGTGCTGCAACTCGTGGGGCTGGAGCGGCGCTACAGGTCGGGCGAAGGCGAACTCGTCGTGCTCGACGGCGCAGAGCTATCGATCGCGCCGGGCGAGATCGTCGGCCTCATCGGCCAGTCCGGGTCGGGCAAATCCTCGCTGCTGCACGCCGCCGGCCTGCTTGAGCGCCCGAGCGGCGGCGAGGTGCGGATCGAAGGCGTGTCGGCCTGGCCGCTGTCCGAGGGCCAGCGCACGGAAATCCGGCGCAACAAGATCGGCTTCGTCTATCAGTTTCACCACCTGCTGCCGGAGTTCGACGCCATTCACAACGTGGCGCTGCCCGCGCTGATCGCGGGCCGTTCGCGCCGCGACGCGATGGCGGAGGCGGAGCGGCTGCTGAGGGTGATGGGGCTGAGCCAGCGTCTTCATCACCAGCCGGCGCAGCTCTCCGGCGGCGAGCAGCAGCGCGTCGCCATCGCCCGCGCAATGATCAACCGGCCGGTGCTGATCCTGGCGGACGAGCCGACCGGCAACCTCGATCCGGACACCTCCACGGTGGTGTTCGCCGCGCTGTCCGAGCTGGTGCGTCACGAGGGTGCGGCCGCCCTGATCGCCACCCACAACATGGAATTGGCGAAGTACATGGATCGCGTCGTCTCGCTCGACCACGGCAAGCTGGTGGCGCGCAGCTAAAGCGCCATGCGTTAAATCCAACGCAACGCCGCATGGACCGCCGGCGTCCCGCCGGCCTGCGCGTACTTTTGAAGCGGGGGCGCGGTGTGTCCAGCGCTCCAATTTGGACAGGTTTGCACAGGCCGGCGGGACGCCGGCGGTCCATAAGCGGCGGCGCGGCCGATTTTTGGCGCAGTGCTTTAGGCGGCTTCGGCCGGAGACGGAACGAGCCTATCTTCGGGGCAGAGAATCACATGCCTCAGCCCTTTATCCACTTGCGCGCCCGATCCGCCTATTCGCTGCTCCAGAGCGCGGTGCAGGCGAAGGCGCTGGTCAAGCTGGCGGTCAAGAACGACATGCCGGCGCTGGGCCTCACCGACGCCAACAACCTGTTCGGCGCGCTTGAGTTTTCCGAAGCCGCCGCCGAGGCCGGCGTCCAGCCCATCGTCGGCTTGGCGCTCGACGTGCGCGACGACAGCGGCGTCGCTGGGACGCTTGCGCTCTATGCGCAGAACGCCGCCGGCTACGCCAACCTGATGAAGCTGTCGAGCGCGGCCTATCTCGACTCGGCGAACGACGAACCGCACGTCGCGTTCGCCCGCGCGCTCGAACATGCCGAAGGGCTGATCGCCTTCACCGGCGGCGGCGACGGCCTGTTCGCGACACTGCTCAGCGAGGGCAAAGGCGATGTCGTGGATGCAGCGCTCAAGCGGCTCGAAGCGGCGTTCCCGGACCGGCTCTATGTCGAGCTACAGCGCCATGGCGAGCGCATCGAGGCGGAAACCGAAGCAGCGCTGATCGATCTGGCTTACGCGCGCGGCCTGCCGCTGATCGCCACCAACGACATCCGCTTCGAGAAGCAGAGCGATCACCGCGCCCACGATGCGCTGATGTGCATTGCGGCGTCCTCGTATCTCGGCGAGGAGGATCGTCCGCGCGTCACCGATCAGCACTATTTCAAGTCGGCCAGGCAGATGGAGGAGCTGTTCTCCGATCTGCCGGAGGCGATAGAGAACACGGCGGAGGCGGCACGCCGCTGCGCTTTCCGGGTCGAAAAGCGCAAGCCGATCCTGCCGCGCTTCGACACCAAGGCCGGCCGCGACGAAACGGCGGAGCTGAAAGCGCAGGCGAAAGCCGGCCTGAAGGCGCGGCTGAAGGCGCTGGGCGGCCGGTTGGCGGCGCCCGAGGAGGAGTACTGGAAACGGCTCGAATACGAAGTCGGCATCATCACGCAGATGCAGTTTCCGGGCTACTTCCTGATCGTCTCGGACTTTATCAAATGGGCCAAGGCGCACGATATTCCGGTCGGGCCGGGGCGCGGCTCGGGCGCCGGTTCGCTGGTCGCCTGGGCGCTGACCATCACCGATCTCGACCCTCTGCGGTTCGGCCTGCTGTTCGAGCGCTTTCTCAATCCCGAGCGCGTGTCGATGCCGGACTTCGACATCGACTTCTGCCAGGAGCGGCGCGGCGAGGTCATCGACTACGTCAAGAACAAGTACGGCGAGGACCGCGTCGCCCACATCATCACGTTCGGCACGCTCCAGGCGCGCGCGGTGCTGCGCGATGTCGGGCGAGTGATGCAGCTGCCGTTCGGCCAGGTCGACAAGCTGGCCAAGCTGGTGCCGGCCAATCCGGCCAATCCGGTGACGCTGGCCGAAGCGATGGAGATCGAGCCGAAGCTCAACGAGGCGCGCAAGAACGAAGCCGACGTGCGCGAGTTGATCGACACGGCGCTGCAACTGGAGGGGCTCTACCGCAACGCCTCCACCCATGCCGCCGGCGTCGTCATCGGCGACCGCCCGCTGAGCGAGCTGGTGGCGCTCTACCGCGATCCACGCGCGCACCTGCCGGCGACCCAGTTCAACATGAAATGGGTCGAGGCCGCGGGGCTGGTGAAGTTCGATTTCCTCGGCCTCAAGACGCTGACGGTGATCGACCGCGCCGTGAAGTATCTGAAAAAGCGCGGCGTCGAGATCGATCTCGCCGACACCGCCTACGACGATCCCAGGACCTACGAGCTGATGCAGTCGGGCCTCACCTTCGGCGTGTTCCAGCTCGAAGGTCAGGGCATGCGCGACACGCTGCGAAAAGTGAAGCCGACCTGCCTGGAAGACGTCATCGCGCTGATCTCGCTCTATCGCCCGGGGCCGATGAAGAACATTGACCGCTTCGCCAACGTGAAGCACGGGCGCGAGCAGCCCGACTATCTGCACGAGAGCCTGAAGCCGATCCTGGAAGAGACTTACGGCGTCATCGTCTACCAGGAACAGGTGATGCAGATCGCGCAGGTGCTGTCCGGCTATTCGCTCGGCGAAGCCGACCTGCTGCGCCGCGCCATGGGCAAGAAGCAGCCGGCGGAGATGGCCAAGCAGAAGTCGCGCTTCATCGAGGGCGCCAAGGAGCGCGGCGTGGGCGAGAACCTCGCCTCGCACATCTTCGACCTTGTCGAGGAGTTCGCCGGCTACGGCTTCAACAAGTCCCACGCCGCCGCCTACGCCGTGGTTGCGTATCACACGGCCTATCTGAAGGCGCATTATCCGGTCGATTTCACCGCCGCCTCGATGAGCCTCGACATCTCGAACTCCGACAAGCTCGCCTCCTTCCACCAGGACGCGCGCCGCATCGGCGCGCCGATCCTGCCGCCCGACCTCAACAAGTCGGAGGCCGACTTCAGCGTTGAAGAGCTGGAGGACGGCGGCGTCGCCATCCGCTACGCGCTGGGCGCGGTGCGCAATGTCGGCGTCGCCGCGATGGAGGCGATTGTCGCCGAGCGCAAGGCGAAGGGGCCGTTCAAGGCGCTCTACGATTTCGCCGAGCGCATCGATCCGAAATCGGTCAACCGCCGCCAGCTCGAGAACCTGGCGAAATCCGGCGCCTTCGACTCGATCGAGCCCGATCGCGCGCGCGCCCTGGCGGCGTGCGAGACGCTCGTCGCGTACGCGCAGCGCGTCGCCGAGGACCGCGCCAGTTCACAGGCCAGCCTGTTCGGCGCCGAAGAGCCCAGTGCGCGCCCGACGTTCCCCAAGGCGCCGGTCTGGTCGGCGCAGGACCGGCTGGATGCAGAGCGCGAGAGCGTCGGCTTCTATCTCTCCGGCCACCCGCTCTCAGATTTCTTCGCCGACGCCGGCGATCGCTATGTGACCTATCGCGACATCCTCGACGAAGGCGAAACCGAGCCGCGCTCCTATCTGATGGCGGGCGTCGTGCGCCGCGTGCAGTACCGGCCGGCGCAGTCCGGCGGCACGCTGGCGTTCGTCGGCATGTCCGATCCGACCGGCGATTTCGAGCCGATGGTGATGCCCGAGCACGTGGCGCTGGCGCGCGACGTGCTGCAGGTCGGCAAGCCGTTCGTGTTCCGCGCCCGCGTGCGCTGGCGCGACGGCGACGCACGCATCGCCGCCGATTCCTTCGAGCCGGTCGAAGCCGCGGAAGCGCGCACCACCGAAGACCTGCGCATCATCCTCAAGGAAGGCGCGCCGATCGACCTGCTGGCGCAGACCATCGCCGCCTTACCTAAGGCCAACGCCGGCGAGGCGCGTCCGCTGCGGCTGATCCTGAAGCTCAAGGACGGCCGCGAGGTGGAGCTGGCCACGAAGCAGATGGCGCCGGCCAATCCCGCCGCGCGCGCCGCGCTCAAGGCCGCGCGCGGCGTCGAGCGGGTGATCTGAAGTCGCAGTCGTTCGTCGCAGGATTCTCCCGAAGCGCGTGCAAGGCCTTGTCCGCGGGATCGGTTTTGCCTCTGATAGCGCCGCCTCAGAGGGAGGGCTTATGCGTTCGAGACTGCATCCTGTCATCGCGCTGGTCGCGGGGCTTGCCCTGACCGCCTGCGCGACCGCGCCGGAGACGGAACGGGAGGCCGCCAATGCGCGCGCGCCGTTCGGCTCCACTTACACGCCGCGCCCGTCGACGCCGACCCTGATCCGCAACGCGACGGTATTTGACGGCAAAGGCGCAGAACTGGCCAACGCCGACGTATTGATGCGCGATGGCCGCATCGTTGCGGTCGGGCAGAACCTTTCCGCAGATGGCGCCACGGTGGTCGACGGCGCGGGCCGTTTCGTCACCCCCGGCATCATCGACGCGCACTCGCACCTCGGCGTTTATCCCTCGCCCGGCATTCAGGCCACCTCCGACGGCAACGAGATCACTCAGCCGAACACCGCCGAGGTCTGGGCCGAGCACTCGGTCTGGCCGCAGGATCCCGGCTTTCAGCGCGCCGTCGCGGGCGGCGTCACCACGCTGCACGTGCTGCCGGGCTCGGCGAACCTGTTCGGCGGCCGCGGCGTGACGCTGCGCCCGGTCCTGGGCGCGCGCACCGTGCAGGAGATGAAATTCCCGGACGCGCCGCAATCGCTGAAGATGGCGTGCGGCGAGAACCCCGCGCGCGTGTACGGCTCACGCAACCAGTCGCCCGCCACCGGCATGGGCAACGTCGCCGGCTATCGCCAGGCGTTCGCCAACGCGCAACGCTACGCGCGCCGGCTGCGCAACGCCGAAGCGGGACGCGGCGATCCGCCGGATCGCGATCTCGAAATGGAGACGCTGGCCGGCGTCCTCAACGGCGACATCATCCTGCAATGGCACTGCTACCGCGCCGACGAAATGGCGAACGCGATCGAAGTGTCGCGCGAGTTCGATTTCGAAATCGCGGCGTTCCATCACGCCGTCGAAGCCTACAAGATCGCCGATCTTCTGAACGAGGAGGGGATCTGCGCGGCGATGTGGGCCGACTGGTGGGGCTTCAAGATCGAGGCCTATGACGGCATCCGCGAGAACATCCCGTTCGTGCATGCGAGCGGCGGCTGCGCCATCGTGCATTCCGATAGCGAAGTGGGCATCCAGCGCCTGAACCAGGAAGCGGCGAAAGCGCTGGCCGACGGGCGCCGCGCCGGCGTCGAGATCAGCCGCGCCGAGGCGTGGACGTGGCTCTCGCGCAATCCCGCGCGGGCGCTGCATATCGACGACGAAACCGGCACGCTGGAGCCGGGCCGCCGCGCCGATGTCGTGGTGTGGTCGGCCGATCCGCTGTCGAGCTACGCCGTGGCCGAGCGCGTCTATATCGACGGCGCGCTGATTTACGACCGCAGCCGGATCAACGACCGTCCGTCTGACTTCGAACTCGGCCAGAGCTATCGGGAGAGCATGCAATGAGGGTGTTGTCTGCATTGCTGCTGGCCGCCGCGTTGGCGACTCCTGTCGCGGCGGAGACGGTGCTGATCCGCGACGGCCGCGTCGTCACCAATGGGACGGCCGGCGTGATCGAGAACGGCGACGTGCTGATCGTCGACGGCCGCATCAGCGCCGTCGGCGCCAATGTCAATGCGCCGGCGGGCGCGCGCATTGTCGAAGCCAACGGGCGCTACGTGACGCCCGGCGCGTTTGCGGCCATGAGCGAGATCGGCCTGTCGGAAATCTCCGGCTCCGGCGCGCCGAACGACGCCACCGTCAACAGCGACGATATTTCCGCCGCCGCCGATGCGGGGCGCGCGTTCAATCCGGCCGTCACCGCCGTTGCGGTCACGCGCATGGAAGGCGTGACGCGCGCGGCGATTGCGCCCTCGCGCACCGGCACTATTTTCGGCGGCCGCGGCGCGCTGGTCTCGATGGACGGCGAGCCGGACAGTCTTTTCCGCCAGAACGCTTTCATGGTGGTCGAACTGGGCGAGACAGGCGCCAGCCGCGCCGGCGGTTCGCGCGCGTCGCTGTGGCCGGCGTTCGAGGCGGCGCTGCGCGATGCGCGCGAATACCCGAACCGCTACCGCAGCGGCCAGGGCGGCGCGATCCTGAGCGAACTCGACGCCGCCGCGCTGCAGCCGTTCGCGCGCGGGCAGGGCTTGTTCCTGGTTCACATCGAGAACGCCGCGGACATCCGCCGCCTGATCCGCTTCAAGCGGGACAATCCGGGCCTTCGCTTCGCCATCCATGGCGGCGCCGAGGCCTGGCAGGTGGCGGACGAACTGGCGCGCGCGCAAATTCCGGTCATCGTCGATCCGCTGTCGAACTTGCCGGACCGCTTCGAGCGGCTGTCGGCGCGGCTCGACAACGCCGCGATCCTGGAGCGCGCCGGCGTCGCCGTCGCCATCGCGCCGGCGCCGGGCAGCGTCGATGCGCATCAGGCGCGGCTCGTGCTCCAACTCGCCGGCAACGCCGTCGCCAACGGCATGGACTGGGGCGCGGCGTTCGCCGCCGTGTCGCGCACGCCAGCGGAGATTTTCGGCGTCGGCTCGCAAGTGGGGCGGCTTGAACGCAACTATCAGGCTGACGTGGTGATCTGGGACGGCGATCCGTTGCAGGTGACGTCGGCGCCGGATGTCGTGTTCATCGAGGGCGTCGAGCGGCCGCTGGCGTCGCGCCAGACGCTGCTGCGTGATCGCTACCATCCCTCGCGCCGGGAGCCTTGAACGGGGCGTGACGCCGGCCACGATTTGGCCGCGCGGCGCGGCTTAGGTGAGGCGCATGAGACGCGCATTTCTAGCGGGCCTGCTGGGTCTCGCTCTTGCCGCCGGCGCCGGCGGCGCAGCGTTATGCCGGGACCTGGGACTGGCGTTTCGAGACCAGCGCTTTCACCACTGACAACGGCCAGGGCCCATGGTGGCTGCACGCCGAAGGCGCGGCGTGGGAACAGCTCAACGCGCCCCTGGCCCTGGAAGCCGGCGGCCCATGGGGCCGCGTCCACATCGTGGTCGAAGGCGAACTGAGCGCGCCGGGACGATACGGCCACTTGGGCGCTTATGAGCGCGAACTCCGCGTCGCCCGCGTCATCGAGGCAAGACGCATCGGCGCTCCCGGGTGACGCTCAGCCCGCGGGCCGCACCCCGGCGATCAGATAGTTCATCGAAACGTCGCGGCTCAGCGTCCAGCCCGCGCCGAGCGGCGCATAGCTGATCCCGACCGGCTCGTCCCATGTCAGCGCCGGCGCGCCGGCGCGGATCTCCTCCGGCGTCACCAGCTTGTCGTAATCGTGCGCGCCTTCGGGGGCCCATTTCAGGATGCGTTCGGCGCCGACGATCGCCAAGGCGCGCGCCTTCGGCGTGCGATTGATGGTGGAGAGGATGAGCGCGCCGCCGGGCTTCGCCAGCGCGGCGGCGGCGGCGAGAAACGCGTTCACATCGGCGACATGCTCGACGATCTCCAGCGCCACGACGAGATCGAACGCCTGGCCGCGTTCGACGAGAGCTTCGGCGGTGGTTTGCTCGAACGCGATGTCGAGCCCCGCTTGCGACGCATAGGCCTGGGCCGCACCGATCGAATCCGGCGCCGCGTCGATGGCTGTGACGGCGCCGCCCATCCGCGCCAGCGGCGCGGTGACGAGGCCCCCGCCGCAGCCGAGGTCGAGCACGTCCAGCCCCGCCAGCGGCCGCGCGCGTCTGGTCCCAAAATGACGCAGCGCGAAGTCGCGGATGAACTGCAGCCGCACTGGGTTGAGCCGGTGCAGCGCCCCGAACGGACCCTTCGGATTCCACCACTCCGCCGCCAGGGCGTTGAATTTCGCGATTTCCGCGGGGTCGAGCGTGGCGGCGGGCATGGAGTTCAGATCGGCAAGCAGGGCTAAAGGGTCAAGCCCGTATCGCGTCGCGGCGGGGCATGCTAAGGCGCGGTCGCGGGGCGGCGCTGCGGCCGTTTCGCTGCTGCAGCAATCGGTCCGGCGTCGCCTATATGTCTCGTTTGGTGATGAAGTTTGGTGGCACGTCCGTGGGCGACGTGGACCGCATCGCCCGCGTTGCGCGCCTTGTGGCCGCCGAACGCCGACCGGGGCGCGGACTGGCCGTCGTCGTCTCGGCGATGGCCGGCGAGACCGACCGCCTGGTGCAGCTCGCCCGCGCCGCCGGCGGCGAGGGCGGGGCCAGCCCGCCGCTGAGCGGGCGCGAGTTCGACGACGAGTACGATGTCGTCGTCTCCTCCGGCGAGCAGGTGACGACCGGCCTGCTGGCGTTGGCGTTGCGGCGGCTCGGCGCGCCGGCGCGGTCGTGGCAGAATTGGCAGATTCCGATCCGCACCGACGGCGCCCATTCCAAGGCCCGCATCAGCGACATCCTCGATCGCGACATCGGCGCATCGATCGATTCCGGCGTCGTCGCCGTTGTTCCGGGCTTTCAAGGCGTCACCGAAGACCGCCGCGTCACCACGCTCGGCCGCGGCGGTTCGGATACGTCCGCCGTCGCGCTGGCTGCCGCCCTGAACGCCGAGCGCTGCGACATCTACACCGATGTCGACGGCGTCTACACCACTGATCCGCGCATCGTCGCCAGGGCGCGCCGGCTCGAAAAGATCTCATACGAAGAGATGCTCGAAATGGCTTCGCTCGGCGCCAAGGTGCTGCAGACGCGGTCGGTGGAGCTTGCTTTCGCCAAGCGCGTGCCGGTGCGCGTGCTCTCCAGTTTTGTCGAGCCGGGAACGCCGAACCCCGGCACGCTCGTGTGCCCCGAGGATGAGATCGTGGAAAAGCAGGTCGTTTCCGGCGTCGCCTATTCGCGCGACGAAGCGAAAGTCACGCTGCTGGGCGTGGAGGACCATCCAGGCGTCGCCGCAGACATTTTCGGCCGCCTTGCCGATGCGAACGTCAACGTGGACATGATCGTCCAGAGCGAGGCGCGCCAGGAAGGCCGCCAGAACATCGTGTTCACCTGTCCGGAACGGGACGCCGCGCGCGCCGCCCAGACGGTCGAAGCCGTCCGCGAGAAGATTGGCGTCGAAGAGATCCATATCCGCCGCGATGTGGCCAAAGTCTCCGTCATAGGCATCGGCATGCGCAGCCAGGTCGGCGTCGCGCGCACGATGTTCGCCGCGCTTGCGCAAAAGGGCATCAACATCGAGGCGATCGCCACTTCCGAGATCAAGATCTCGGTGTTGATCGACGCCGCTTACACTGAGCTTGCGGTGCGGGCGCTGCACACGGCTTATGGTTTGGACGCCGCGTAAAGAGCGGCCCGATGGAGGACGCTGAGAGGCGATGGCAGGGCCGTCCAGTATCGGCGGGTCCCGGATTCTCCTGCGCAAGCTGCGGGAAATCATGGAGACGGGCGGGGAGGCGCAGCAGCGCCTGGACCGGCTCGTCGCCATGGTCGCCTCCACCATGGTGGCCGACGTCTGCTCGATCTACCTGACGCGCGGCGTTTTTCACGAACTCTTCGCCAGTCAGGGCCTGGACCCGGCGGCTGTGCACCGCACGCGGCTGAAGCAGGGCGAGGGCCTGGTCGGCCTCGTCGCCGAGACCGCCCAGCCGCTGAACATCGCCGATGCGCCGCACCACGAGCGCTTCTCCTACCGTCCGGAAACCGGCGAAGACCCGTACATGTCGTTCCTGGGCGTGCCGATCGTGCGCTCGGAGCGCACCTTCGGCGTGCTGGTGGTGCAGAACCGGGTGTCGCGCGTCTACGGCGAGGACGAGGTCGAGGCGCTGCAGACCATCGCCATGGTGCTGGCCGAGATGGTCGCCTCCGGCGCGTTCGGCGATCTCTCGGGCCTTTCGGAGGTCGAAGCGCGGGCCAGCCGGCCCGAACTGCTGGTCGGCAAGGCGTTCTCGGACGGCCTCGCGATCGGGGTCGCCGTGCTGCACGAGCCGCATGCGCCGCTGGGACGCGTGATCGCGGACGATCCGGTGAGAGAGGAGCAGCGGCTCGACGCGGCGCTGGCGAAGGTGCGCCAATCGCTGGCCGACATGATCGAAGGCGATCCTGGGCGCATTTCCGGGGTCTCGCGCGACGTGCTCGAAACGTTCCTGATGCTCGCCAACGACCCGAGCTGGGAGGTGAAGCTGAAGCACGGCGTGCGCGCCGGCCTGTCGGCGGACGCCGCGGTCGAGCGGGTGCGCGGTGAGCACCGGGCCAAGTTCAACGCCGCGCGCGACCATTACATCCGCGAGCGGATGCATGATCTCGAAGATCTCGACAACCGGCTGCTGCGCGCGCTGGCGGGCGTCGACGGCGCAACCTCGCAGGCGATGCCGGAAAACGCCATCCTGATCGCGCGCGAGCTGGGGCCGGCCGAGCTGCTCGATTACGGCGCCGAGCGGCTGAAGGGCGTGGCGCTGGAAGAAGGCGCCAATACCGGCCACGCGGCGATCGTGGCGCGGGCGCTGGGCGTTCCGATGGTGGGGCTGCTGCCGGGGCTGCTGTCGCGCGTCGAAGCCGGCGATCCGGTCGTGCTCGACGGCGAGCGCGGCGAGCTGCGGTTGCGCCCGGAAGAGCAGATCGTCTCCGCCTATCGCCAGCGCATCAGCCTGCGCTCTGCGCGCGCGGCGGAGTTCGCCCGGCTCAAGGACACGCCGGCCGTCACCAAGGACGGCGCGCGGGTGGCGCTGCTTCTCAATGCGGGCCTCGCGCTCGACGTCCATCACCTTGACGAGGCCGGCGCCGAGGGGATCGGCCTGTTCCGCACCGAATTCCAGTTCATGGTCTCCGAGACGCTGCCGCGCCTCGACAGCCAGACGCTGCTCTATCGCGACGTCCTGGAAAGCGCAGGCGAGCGGCCGGTGACGTTCCGCACGCTCGATCTCGGCGGCGACAAGGTGCTCCCCTATGTGGCGGCCGAGCGGGAAGAGAACCCGGCCCTCGGCTGGCGCGCCGTGCGCATCGGTCTCGATCGGCCCGCCTTGCTCCGCTACCAGCTGCGCGCGCTGATCAACGCCGCCGCCGGGCGCCGGCTGCGCGTCATGTTTCCGCTGGTGACGACCGTCGCCGAGTTCGACGCCGCGCGCGAGCTGGTCGATCGCGAACTCGACTGGTGCCGCAGGCACGGACGGGAGCTGCCGTCGGGTATCGAGGTCGGCGTAATGGTCGAGGCGCCCGCGCTGGCGTGGTCGATCCCCGACCTCCAGGGGCGCGCCGACTTCATCTCGATCGGCACCAACGACCTGATGCAGTATTTCTTCGCCGCCGACCGCGGCAACCAGCGCGTCTCCGATCGCTACGACATCCTCAGCCCGCCGGCGCTTCGCTTCCTGAAGCGCATCCATGACGACGCGGAAGCGGCAGGGCTGCAGGTGTCGATCTGCGGCGAAGCGGCGGGCAGGCCGCTTGAAGCGCTGGCGTTCACGGCGCTGGGCTACCGGCGCCTGTCGATGCCGGCGTCGGGCGTCGGTCCGGTCAAACGGCTGATCCTTTCGCTCGAAGTGAACAAAGCCGCCGAAGCGATGGAACGATTGCTGCGCACGCGCGCTGCATCTGTGCGCGCTGAACTCACAGCTTTCGCGGCTGAGCAGGGTTACGAGCTGTAAAGCGCGACACCACCTCCGTTGAGGCATGGTCGATTCGCCATTAAGCTTCTTTGATGGCGTAAAGTTTGCCTTCATCGTCGTATGGTCTCCAGGGAGGGACCAGCCGCTGCATGCTTCAGTCTGTGCCGAATCCGCCGAATGAGCCCGAGACGGTCGATGCGCGTCCGCAACGCGAGGCCGACGCCGCGCCTGCGCTGACGCTCGATCCGAGCTGGCGGGCGGGGCGGAAGCTGGCGGAGGCGCGCCGTCAGCGCGGAATGACGCTCGACGAAGTCGCCGAGCGCATCCGGGTGCGGCGCGAATTCCTCGAAGCGCTCGAAGAGATGAACGTCAAGCTGCTGCCGGGCAAAGCCTACGCGCTGGCGTTCCTGCGCTCCTACGCGCGCGAACTGGGCATTCCGGAAAAGGCGATCGTCGACCAGTTCCAGGACGAGTGCGCCCTCACGCGCGAGGACGTTCAAAAACAGATCCGCACGCCGGTCTCGAAGCCGCACCGGGAGCGGCCCTGGCTGGCCGCGGCGGCGCTGGTGGTCCTGGCCGCGGGCTTCGTGGGCTGGCGGGCGCTGACGCAGGACGAAACCGAGCAAGTGGCCGAAACGCCCGCGGTTACCGCTCCGGCGGACATCGCGAACCCGGCCGACGCCGCGCCTGAGGAGCGGCGGGTGGTCGAAATCCGGGCCGTCAGCGAAGCCTGGCTGGAGGCGCGGGGGCCGGATGGAACCGTGTTCCTCTCCCGCACGCTGCGTCCTGGCGACGTTTACCGGCCGGACTCCAGCCCTGGCTGGACCCTCCACGCCCGCGACGGCGGCGCGTTCGAGCTTTACGTGAACGGGGCCTCCGCCGGCCTGCTGGGAACGGCGGGCATGCCGGTTCTGGGCCGCTCGATCGACGAGATTCAGCCCATCGCCCAGGCCCAAGCTGGCTCGCGCACCTAAGCGCCGCAGCGTCCGGCCCTGTTAGCGCCGCGGCAGGCGCGCTATCTCGGGGGCGCGAAAGGATTGGCCAGCATGGACGGCGCTGCGGGAGACCTCCACCACATTCGGCCCTGGCGCCGGATCGAGCGGCGCAGGTCGCGCAAGATTCGCGTCGGCGCCGTCGAGATCGGCGGCGACGCGCCGATCGCGGTGCAGTCGATGACCAACACGCTCACCGCCGACGCCGCCGCCACCATCGCCCAGATCCGGCAGCTGGAAGACGCGGGCGCCGACATCGTCCGCGTGTCCTGTCCGGACGAAGACTCGACGGCGGCCTTCGCCGCGATTGCGCGCGAAGCGAAGGTCCCGCTCGTCGCCGACATCCACTTTCATTACCGCCGCGCCATCGAAGCCGCCGCCGCGGGCGCGGCGTGCCTGCGCATCAATCCGGGCAATATCGGCAACGCCCAGCGCGTGAAGGACGTGGTGCAGGCGGCCAAGGATCACGGCTGCTCGATCCGCATCGGCGTCAACGCCGGCTCGCTCGAACAGCACTTGCTGGAGAAGTATGGCGAGCCGTGTCCTGAAGCGATGGTCGAGAGCGCGCTCTATCACGCCGCGCTGCTCGAAGAGCATGGCTTCCGCGATTACAAGATCAGCGTCAAAGCCTCGGACGTGTTCCTCACCGCCGCCGCGTATCAGGCGCTGGCCGAGGCGACCGACGCGCCGCTGCATCTCGGCGTCACGGAAGCCGGCGCGCTGCGCGCCGGCACGGTGAAGTCGGCCGTCGCGATGGGCTCGCTGCTGTGGGCCGGCATCGGCGACACGATTCGCGTTTCGCTCGCCGCCGATCCGGTCGAGGAGATCAAGGTCGGCAACGATCTGCTGAAATCGATGGGGCTGCGCCAACGCGGCGTCACCATCATCGCCTGCCCCTCGTGCGCGCGGCAGGGCTTCAACGTGATCCAGACGGTCGATGAGCTGGAGAAGCGCGTCGCGCATATCGCCGAGCCGATCACGCTCTCGATCATCGGCTGCGTCGTGAACGGGCCCGGCGAGGCGCTGATGACCGACCTCGGCTTCACTGGCGGCGGCAAGGGCGCGGGGATGGTCTATGTCGCCGGCAAGGCCGACCACAAGGTCGACAACGCCGCCATGATCGACCATATCGTAGAATTGGTGGAAGACCGGGCGCGGAAGCTTCGCGAGGCCCGCGAAACGGCAAAGGGCTGACGATGCTGCAGCGGCACCTGCAGGACACGTACGAGTATCTGTTCGACAGCGCCCACCGTGCGCTGCTCGAAGGCGGCTCGTTCGCGCCCTTCGGCGCCGGCATCCGCAAGACCGGCGAACAGATTCACACCAATGTCGATCTGCCGATGGAGCGTTCGGCGCCGACCGATCACATATCCGGCCTGATCGCGGGATTCCGCAAGGACGAAGCCGAGAACGGCCTGATCGCGGCGGGCCTCGTGTTCGACGGCCGCGCCCGCAGCGACGACGCGGCCGCGCTGTGCTTTCACATCGAAGCGGCGAACGGCGGCGCGGTCGAGGTGATCGTACCCTATGTGCGCGAGCCGGGCGCCCAAATTCGCTTCGCGGAGCCGCAGATTTCGGCGGTGGAGTCCGAGATCTTCACCGAAGTACAGTGAAGTAGCATGTCCGATCTCGCCCGGCTTGAGCGCCGCCTGATGCAGGCGATCGAGCGCTATGAGCGCGTGGAAGCGCGCCTCGCCGCCGCAACCGACGGCGCCGAGATCGTGCGCCTCGGCCAGGAGCACGCCGAACTGAAGCCGCTGGTCGACGCCGTCGCCACACTCAATGCCAAGCGCACCGAGATCGAGGGCCTGGAGGCCATGCTGCGCGACAGCGCAGGCGACAAGGATATAGCGGCGCTGGCGCAGCACGAACTCGACGCGGCGAAGGAGGCGCTGCCCGCCCTCGAACGCGCCGCGCTGCTGCTGCTCGCGCCCAAGGACAAGGACGAGAGCGCCTCCGCCATCATCGAAGTGCGCGCCGGCACGGGCGGCGAGGAGGCGGCGCTGTTTGCGGGCGATCTGCTGCGCATGTATCAGCGCTACGCATCGCAACGGCGCTGGCGCTTCGAACTGGAGAGCATTTCCGAGACCGGTCTGGGCGGGGTGAAGGAAGCCGTCGCCAGCATTAGCGGCGCCGGCGTGTTCGGCCGCCTGCGGTTCGAAAGCGGCGTGCATCGGGTGCAGCGCGTGCCCGAAACCGAAGCCGGCGGCCGCATCCATACCTCCGCGGCGACAGTCGCCGTACTGCCGCAGCCCGAAGGCGACGTCGATGTGGCGATCGACGACAAGGACATCCGCATCGACACCATGCGCGCCTCGGGCGCCGGCGGCCAGCACGTCAACAAGACCGACAGCGCCGTGCGCATCACCCACTTGCCGACCGGCATCATCGTCGTCAGCCAGCTCAAGTCCCAGCACCAGAACCGCGTGCAGGCGATGAACGTGCTGAAGGCGAAGCTCTACGACCTGGAGCGCGAAAAGCGCGACGCCGCCCGCGCGGCCGAACGCAAGGGCCAGATCGGTTCCGGCGATCGCAGCGAACGCATCCGCACCTACAACTTCCCGCAAGGGCGCGTGACCGACCACCGCATCAATCTCACCGTCTACAATCTGCCTGAAGTGCTCGACGGCTCGGGCCTCGATCTGGTCCTCGATGCGCTGGCGGCGGAGGATCAGGCGCGCAAGCTGGCAGCGCTCGAGGAAGAAGCGTGACGACGCTGGTGGCGCTCTGGACCGAGGTGCGCAAGCGCCTCGAGGCGGCGGGCGTAGACTCGCCCGTGGTCGATGCGCGGCTGCTGATCGAAGCCGGCGCCGGGGTCGGCCGGATTGAGATCATCGCCGACCCGCGCCGCGAACTGACGGAGGCGCAGGTCGCCGCCGTAGACGCGCTCACGCGCCGGCGCGAGGCCCGCGAGCCGATCAGCCATATCCTCGGCAAGAAGGCGTTCTGGACGTTCGAGGTCGCCGTCACCCGCGACGTGCTGACGCCGCGGCCGGAGACGGAATTGCTGGTCGAGGCGGCGGTGCGGCTGCTGCCGAAGGACTCGCCCGCGCGCGTGCTGGATCTCGGCGTCGGCTCGGGCGCGATCATCCTGGCGGTGCTGGCCGAGCGTCCGTTCACAACCGGGCTCGGCGTCGACGTCAGCGAAGCGGCGCTCGCGGTCGCCCGCGCCAACGCCGAGCGGTTGGGGCTAAGCGACCGGCTTGAGCTGCGCCAGGGCGATTGGACCGAAGGGCTCGAAGGCCAGTTCCACCTGGTGCTCTCCAACCCGCCCTATATCCCCGCCGACGAGATCGCCGGGCTTCAACCCGAGGTGGCGCGCCATGAGCCGCGCCTGGCCTTGGACGGGGGCGCCGACGGGCTCGCCGCCTATCGCCGGATCCTGTCGCAGCTGGACCGGGTGCTGGCGCCTGGCGGCACGTTCGCCTTTGAGGTGGGACGCGGGCAGGCCGAGAGCGTCCGCACCCTGGCGGAAGCGGCCGGCTACGCCACGGACGCGCCGCTCGACGACATCGCCGGCGTCGCCAGGGTCGTGACCGGCCACCGTGCGGCATGAGGCGCACGGCTGAAAAAACCCTTGGATCGGGTGACGGGCCGCATTACGTTCTGTGTCGGAATCGATTGCCAGCGGGTCTGGGGCTGGACCGGCGTCGGTTCCATGGCAGGCGCGCTACAAACCGCCGCCGCGGTTTCCTCAACAGAGGTCAGGACCATTAACGCGGCGCAGATCGCCGGCTGTAACAGCCCGCAAGCGGGCGAGTTGGCAAAGCAAATAGGCACTTAAGCACGAGGCGCTGCAGGGCGCGGAGGACCTCCGGGTCGTCGGCTACAGGCGGGTCTCTTTGGACCACAAAAATGCACGGTGGAAATATGAAGCGTCAGCGAGGCCGCGGCCGTAGGCCGGGTGGTGGCGGCGGACATCAGCACAACGGCAATCCGAACCGGACCATGGAGAGCACGGGGCCGGATACGAAGGTGCGCGGCCCGGCCTCACACATCCACGAACGTTATCTGCAGCTCGCGCGCGACGCGGCGTCTTCGGGCGACCGGGTTCTGAGCGAGAACTATCTGCAGCACGCCGACCACTATTTCCGGCTCGTGCGCCAGATGCAGCCGGCCGCGCCGCCGCCCCAGCCGGACCGCTTCACAGGCGATCCCGAGTTCGACGGAGAGGAAGAACGTGCGCCGGCGGAGGCCGAAGCCGCCGAGGGCGCGGAAGCCGCCCCCGCTGACGGCGATGAACAGCCGGACGCCGAATTCCCGCAGCAGCAGTTCGACCGCAGCGAAGGCCGCCGCCGACGCGGCCGCCGCAGCCGCTTCCGCCCCGATGGCGAACGCGAAGCGCGCGAAGGCGGCGAAGCCCGCGAGGACGGCGACGAACAGCGCGCCGAACGGCGCGAGCGCAGCGAAGAGAGCCGCGAACCGCGGCGCGAGCGTCCGCCGCGCGAGGAGCGCGAGCCGGCCGGTCCCGAAGGCTTCTCCAGCGGGCCCAAGCCTGCGTTCCTGCGCGGCGGCGACTGATCAGCGCTTGGACGTCGGCGGGCGCGGCGGTTCCGCTAGGCGCCGCTCCAAATATGTGCGGGCGTGGCGTTCGACGTCCGCCAGGTGATCCTCGCCCGGATCGCGTCCGCGGAAGAAGTGATCCGCGCCCTCGACGATGGCGCTGTCGACCTTGATATTCTTCTGCGTGCGGATGCGGCTGATGACGCGCTCCATGTCCTGAGCGGTGGTGACGCTGTCGCGTGTGCCGTAGATGATTACGCCCGAGGCCGGGCACGGCGCCAGGAAGGACAGGTCGTAGTGGTTGGCCGGCGGCGCCACCGCGATGAAGCCGTCGATCTCGGGCCGGCGCATCAGCAGCTGCAGCCCGATCCAGGCGCCGAACGAATAGCCGCCGACCCAGCACTGCTCGGCGTTCGGGTTCATGCTTTGCAGGTAATCGAGCGCGGAGGCCGCGTCGGACAGCTCGCCCATGCCGTTGTCGAACACGCCCTGGCTGCGGCCGAGGCCCCGGAAGTTGAAACGCAGGACGCCAAAGCCCTTGTCCGCGAACAGCTTGTAGAGCTGCACCGTCACCCGGTCCTGCATCGAGCCGCCGGCGCGCGGGTGGCCGTGGAGAATCAGCGCGATCGGCGCGCCTTCTTTTGACGGCTCCTGATACCGGCCTTCGACGCGTCCCGCCGCGCCCGGGAAAATCACTTCTGCCATTCCATGCGACCCCAGCCGTCCGGAAAAACTTTCGGCGGCAAATTCTTGACTAAAACACTTGGGTATCTTAGCTGACACCTAAGATCGCCCAGCCCCTGAAGGGGGCGGCTTCTAGCATGATTTTGGGGGTGTGCGAGGGCGCGGGAAGGGATCGGCATGCGTTTAACCTCGAAAGGCCGCTATGCGGTGATGGCGATGGCGGATCTCGCCCTCCATGGCGGCGACCAGCGGGCCGTGCCGCTGCAGGAAGTCGCCCGGCGGCAGGAGATTTCGCTCTCCTATCTGGAACAGCTGTTCGCGCGCATGCGCCGCGCCGGCCTAGTGGCCGGCGTCCGCGGTCCCGGCGGCGGCTACAGGCTCGCGCGCGGATCGCAGGCCATCACCGTGGCCGATATCATCGCCGCCGTGAACGAGCCGATCAAAGCCACGCGCTGCGAGGAAGGCTCGACGAAGAGCTGTATCGGCAAAACCGGCCGCTGCATCGCCCACGGCCTGTGGCAGGAAATGGGCGAGCGCATCCAGGTGTTCCTCGCCTCGGTGTCGCTGGCGGACGTGCTCGAGCAGCGCTTCGACGGCGGCGTGCGCGTCGCCGCGGAATAGCTTTGATGACGAGGACGCCGATCTACTGCGACTACAATGCCGGAGCGCCGATCCGTGCTGAAGCGGCGGTGGCGATGTCGCGCGCGCTGGCGCTCGGCGGCAACCCTTCGTCGGTGCACGGCGTCGGGCGGCGCATGCGCGCGATGATCGAGGATGCGCGCGAGACCATTGCGCGCGCGGTTGACGCGAGCGCCGAGAACGTCGTGTTCGCCTCGGGCGCGACGGAGGCGCTGCACCTGGCGCTGGCGGGCGCCGGCGCCGCAGCGCTGATCGTCTCCGCCGTCGAGCACGACGCCGTGTTCGAGCACGCGAGCAAGGCGATGCGCGCCGACCGCATCGCGCCGGTGGACGCCGACGGCGTCATCGATCTCAATGCGCTGGCGCGCCTGTTGGCGGACGCGCCGAAGCCGGCGCTGGCGGCGCTGCAGCTCGCCAACAACGAGACCGGCGTAATCCAGCCCGTCGCGCGCGTCGCCGCGCTCTGCCGCGAGCACGGCGCCTTGTTGCTGGTCGATGCGGCGCAAGCGTTCGGACGCATTCCCGTCGGCATCGCCGATCTCGACGCGAGCTACCTCGTGGTCTCCAGCCACAAGCTGGGCGGACCGCCCGGCGCAGGCGCGCTGGTGCTTGCGCCGGGCGCGCCGTTCGCGACCACGCGCTTCGGCGGCGGCCAGGAGCGGGGCCGTCGGCCCGGCACGGAGAACGGCCCCGCGCTCGTGGGGTTCGCTGTTGCGGTCGAGTGGGCGCTGAAGGAGCTGGTCGCGGAATCCGCGCGTCTGGCGAGCCTGCGCGATCGTTTCGAGGCGGGGCTGCCGCCTGACGCCGTCGTCTTCGGCGCCCGCGCGAGGCGCCTGCCGAACACCTCCAATTTCGCGTTGCCCGGGCTGAACGCGGAGACAGCCGTCATCGCCATGGACCTCGAAGGCGTGGCGATCAGTTCCGGCGCCGCGTGCTCGTCCGGCAAGGTGCGCTCAAGCCGCGTGCTGGCGGCGATGGGCGTTTTGCCGGAACTCGCGAAAGCGGCGCTGCGGGTCAGCTTCGGCCACGAGTCACAACCGTCGGACGTCGATGAAGTGTTGCATGCATTGAGCAAGATCGCCGCGCGCCGGCCCGTGCAGGGAGCGGCGGCATGAGCGCGGTGAAGGAAACCATCGATAAGGACACGGTCGCCGCCGCCCGCGCGCTGGAGGCGGAAAAGTACAAGCACGGCTTCGTCACCGAGCTTGAGCAGGAGCTGGCGCCGCCCGGGCTGAACGAAGAGATCGTCCGCTACATCTCGGCCAAGAAGGGCGAGCCGGACTGGATGCTGGCGTGGCGGCTCGACGCGTTCCGCCGCTGGCTGACGATGGAAGAGCCGGCCTGGGCGCTCGTCCGCTATCCGCCGATCGACTACCAGTCCGCCCGCTACTACGCGGCGCCGAAGTCGGGGGCGAAGTACAAGAGCCTCGACGAGGTCGATCCCGAGATTCTTGAGACCTACAAGAAGCTCGGCATCCCGCTGCGCGAGCAAGAGGTGCTGCTCGGCGTGGAAGGCGCGCCGAAAGTCGCGGTGGACGCTGTGTTCGACAGCGTCTCCGTCGTCACCACGTTCAAGGCGGAACTGGCCAAGGCGGGCGTCATCTTCTGCTCGATGAGCGAGGCGATCCGCGAGCATCCGGACCTGGTGAAGCAGTATCTGGGCTCGGTGGTGCCGACGTCCGACAATTTCTTCGCGACGCTGAACAGCGCCGTCTTTTCCGACGGTTCGTTCGTGTATGTGCCGCAAGGCGTGCGCTGCCCGATGGAGCTTTCGACCTACTTCCGCATGAACGCCGAGGGCACCGGGCAATTCGAACGCACGCTGATCATCGCCGACAAGGGCGCCTACGTGTCCTATCTCGAAGGCTGCACCGCGCCGATGCGCGACGAGAACCAGCTCCACGCCGCCGTGGTCGAGCTCGTCGCTCACGACGACGCCGAGATCAAGTATTCGACGGTGCAGAACTGGTGGCCCGGCGACGCCGAAGGCAAAGGCGGCATCTACAATTTCGTCACCAAGCGCGGCGATTGCCGGGGCGCGCGCTCCAAGATCAGCTGGACCCAGGTGGAAACCGGCTCCGCCATCACCTGGAAGTATCCGAGCTGCATTCTGCGCGGCGAAGAGAGCGTCGGCGAGTTCTATTCGATCGCCGTCACCAACGGTTTCCAGCAAGCCGACACCGGCACCAAGATGATCCATCTGGGCAAGAACACGCGCTCGCGGATCATCTCCAAGGGCATTTCCGCCGGGCGCTCGTCGAACGCCTATCGCGGCCTCGTCTCGGCCCACGCCAAAGCCAAGGGCGCGCGCAATTTCACGCAGTGCGATTCGCTGCTGATCGGCGATCAGTGCGCGGCGCACACCGTGCCTTACGTCGAAACCCGCACGCCCGACGCGCAGTTCGAGCACGAAGCGACGACGACGAAGCTCTCGGACGATCAATTGTTCTACCTGCGCGCGCGCGGCATTCCGGAGGAGGAAGCCGTGGCGCTGCTGGTGAACGGGTTCGTGCGCGAAGTGCTGCAGAAGTTGCCGATGGAGTTCGCCGTGGAAGCGCAGAAATTGCTGGAAGTCAGCCTCGAGGGGAGCGTTGGATGAGATTGGCGCGGTATGGCCTCGCCGCTCTCGTGCTGGCGGCGGGCGCCTGTAACCAGAACCAGCCGGACGAGCAATCGTCGCCCGGCTCGGCGCCGCCGCCTTACGAAGAGGAGTACGGCGATACGGGCGATGCGCTCGAACTGCCGCCGGTGGACGCATCGCTGCTCGGCGCGCCGAACGAGCTGTTCACCGCGATCGAGCCCAGCGAAGTTGGCGTGTTCGGCGCGCCCACCGTGATGGATGCGCTCGACCCGCTGCTCGGTCCGGAGATGACCGAAGGCGCGAGCGTGCATCTCACCGTGCGCGAGGAGGGCGACAGCGCCGTCGCTGACATCGTGCGCGCCGGCCTGGCCGACGATTCCGTCACCGCCGGCCATGTGCGCATCGACTTCCGCCGCGAGCCGGACGGCTGGTATCCGACCAACGCCTATCGCCGCCAGCAATGCGCCCGCGGCGCACAGCCCGGCGAGTGGACCACGGGACTGTGCCCTTGAGAGCGGCCGTCTTCGCCTCCCTGCTGGTGCTTGCGGCCTGCGCGCCTGACGTGCAGCGGGCCGCGGCGTCGGCGCTGCCGCGCTGCGACGACCTGGAGTTCACCGGCGACCTCACGGCGCAGGAGTGCCAGCTGCAGACGGCGGGGCAGACCTTGCGCGTGAGCTATGCGCCGCTGGCGGCGGGCGCCGCCGCCGGCGCCGTCAGCATCGAGGTGATCGGCGATCGGGATCAGGTGCGGCAGGTTCTGCTCGAACCGGACGTGCCGCAATATCTGCCGGTGACCAGCGAGGACATCGATGGCGACGGCCGCGCCGACATCCGCATCGAGCGCGAGCGCGGCGCCGTCAACACCGCAAGCGCGCTCTGGATCTATAGCGGCGCCGGCGCACGCTACGAGCGCGCGGGCCAGATCAGCGGCGTGACGATCGAGCGCACGGCGGACGGGTTCATCGCCGCGCCCTCGCGGTCGAACGCGGCGACCTGGTCGGTTCCATTTTACCGGTTGAGCGATATCGGCCTCGTCCCCCTGGCGACAGTGGAAGTGAGCGGCGAAGACCTCGCCGGCGGCGGTGTTCGCTCGACCTGCAGACTGGTGGAAGGCAGCGGCTTGGCGGCGATCGGTCTGTCCGAGCGTGAGGCGGAAGAGAAGTTCTGCGCCGAACCCGCGGCACAGGTGTTCGGGCCATGAGCGGCGGGACCGAATACTGGTTCGCACGCCGTTTTCCGGTCGGCGACCGGCGCAATGCGTTCGCGCCGGTGCACTGGAAAGGCTATGCGGCGGCCGCCATCTACATCGCGGTGCTGCTGATCGGCGGGGCGGCCTTCGTCTGGATGGGCGCAAGCGGCGAGTTGCTGCAGGGCGCCATCGTGTTCGCCGCGGCCGCCATCATCGGCGCCGGCTGGTTCATCGCCGTCGCAAACGCCAAGGGCGACAAGACCCGCACCGTTGCAGACTACAGGAAAGCCAAGACAGGTGTTTGAAGTTCACAACCTCCACGTCGCCGTCGACGGCGCAGAGATCATCCGGGGCCTCACGCTCTCGGTGCCTGCCGGCGAGACGCACGCCATCATGGGCCCGAACGGCGCCGGCAAGTCGACTTTGGCCTACGCGCTGAGCGGCCGCGACGGCTACGACGTGACCGCCGGCAGCGCCACGCTCGCTGGCGTCGATCTCTTGTCGCTGGAGCCCGAGGCGCGCGCCGCGGCCGGCTTGTTCCTGTCGTTCCAGTATCCGGTGGAGATTCCGGGCTTGTCGGCGATCGCCTTCCTGAAGGCGGCGCTCAACGCCCAGCGTAAGGCCCGCGGCGAGGCGCCGATGCCGGCGCCCGAACTGCTGAAATTGCTGCGCGGCAAGGCGGATGCGCTGAAGATCGATCCGGACATGCTGAAGCGCCCGCTCAATGTCGGCTTCTCCGGCGGCGAGAAGAAGCGCTTCGAGGCGCTGCAAATGGCGGTTTTGCAGCCGCGCTTCGCTATTCTCGATGAAACCGATTCCGGGCTCGACATCGACGCGCTGCGCATCGTCGCCGAGAACGTGAACGCGCTGCGCGGACCGGACCGCGGCCTGCTCGTGATCACGCACTATCAGCGGCTGCTCGACTACATCAAGCCGGACAAGGTCCATGTGATGGTGCGCGGGCGCATTGTCGCCAGCGGCGGGCCGGAGCTTGCGCTCGAGCTGGAGCGCGAAGGCTACGACCGCTACCAGAAGGCCGCGGCATGAGCGTTGCGGTGCTCCTGCCGACCCGCCGCACCGAGGCGTGGAAGTATTCCGACCTGCGCGCGGCGCTGGGCGATGCGCCGCCGGCGCTGCGCGAAGGCCGCGACATCATCGAACAGCTCGCGCCGAAGACAGACGTGTTTGAAGTCGCCGCCGGCGAGCGGCGCCTCGTCGTCGAACGCTTGGAAGAGGGCGGCCCGCTCGCGGCGCAGGCCTCCGAATGGCGCATCGGCGAGGGCGGCGCGCTGACCCGGATCGTGATTCAGCGCGGCGCGGCGCCCACGCTCTCGATGGCGCGCGTTCGTGTCGCGAGAGGCGCGCAATTCCGCCAGTTCGTCCTGGCCGAAGGGGCCAAGCTCGCCCGCATCGAGACGCACGTGCAGGCGGCGGGTGAAGGCGCTCAAGTCGAGCTGAACGGCGCTTACCTCGTCGCGGAGGGCCGCCATGCCGATCTCACTTCGGAGATCGAGCACAGCGCGCCGGCGAGCGCGACGCGGCAGCTGATCAAGGGCGTCGCGCGCAAGGGCGGCCGCGGCGTGTTCCAGGGCAAGATCGTCGTCGAGCGCGCCGCGCAGAAGACCGATGCGCGCCAGTATCATCACGGCCTGCTGTTGCAGGACGGCGCCGAGATTTTCGCCAAGCCGGAATTGATGATCTACGCCGACGACGTCCAGTGCGCCCATGGCAACACGGCGGGCGGCCTGGATGAGCGGGCGCTGTTTTACATGCGCTCGCGCGGCGTTCCCGAAGCGGAGGCGCGCGCGCTGCTGATCGAGAGCTTCCTGGTCGAGACGATTCCGGCGGATTTGCCGGAGGATATCGAGCAGGAACTCGTCGGCCGCATTCGCGACTGGCTGCGGGGAGGCGCGGCATGAATGCGCCCTTGATCAAGCGTCCCTTCGATGTCGACGCCGTCCGCGCCGATTTTGCGATCCTGTCGCGCGAGGTGCACGGCCGCCCGCTGGTCTATCTCGACAACGCCGCCAGCGCCCAGAAGCCGGAGGCGGTGATCGCGGCGATGGCGAACGCGATGCGCGGCTCCTACGCCAACGTCCATCGCGGACTGCACGCGCTGGCCAACGAGACCACCGACGCGTTCGAGGCTGCGCGCGCGACCGTCGCGCGCTTCATCAACGCGGCGACCTCCGACAGCATCGTTTTCACCAAGGGCGGCACCCAGGCGATCAACATCGTCGCCGCCGGCCTCGACGTGAAGCCGGGCGACGAGATCGTGCTTTCGGTGATGGAGCACCATTCCAACATCGTGCCGTGGCACATGCTGCGCGAGCGCAAGGGCGCCGTGCTGAAGTGGCTCGACATCGACGACGACGGGAGCATCGACCTCGATGCGCTGGATGCGCTGATCGGCCCGCGCACGAAGCTGGCGGCGCTGACGCATATGTCCAACGTGCTCGGTGCGCGCACCCCGGCGGCGGAGATCGTCCGCATCGCTCACGCCAAGGGCGTGCCTGTATTGCTCGACGGCTGCCAGGCGGCGGTGCACGGCCGCGTCGACGTCGCGGCGCTCGACGTCGATTTCTACGCCTTCACCGGCCACAAGCTTTACGGCCCGACCGGCATCGGCGCGCTCTACGGCAAGCGCGGCCTGCTCGCGGCGATGCCGCCGTTCGAGGGCGGCGGCGAGATGATCGACATCGTCGAGCGCGAGCGCGTCACCTACAACGAGCCGCCGCACCGTTTCGAAGCGGGCACGCCGCCGATCCTGGAGGCCATCGGCCTAAAGGCCGCGCTCGACTGGTATGAAGCCCAGGACCGCGCCGCCATCGAGGCGCACGAAGCGGCGCTGCGCGATCGGGCCATGGCGGCGCTCAGGGAGCTGAACTGGGTCAAGCTCTACGGCCAGGCGCCCGACAAGGGCGCTATCGTCGCGTTCTCGGTGGAGGGCGCGCACCCGCATGACGTGGCGCAGATTCTCGATCGTCAGGGCGTCGCCGTCCGCGCCGGCCACCACTGCGCCCAACCCCTGATGCAGCGGCTCGGCGTGAGCGCCACGGCGCGGGCCAGTTTCGCCTGCTATAATCGACTCGATGAAGTCGATGTGTTCATCGAGGCCTTGTACAAGGCCCGCAAGCTTCTGAGCTGATCAACCATGGATGGCGTCGCTTCCCCCCCGCACTCGCCCCTGTCGCAGGCTGAACTCGACCGCATCACCGACGACCTGGTGATGCAGTTCAAGACGGTGTTCGATCCCGAAATACCGGTTGATATTTACGAGCTAGGGCTCATCTACAAAGTCGACATCAACGACGATGGCTTCGTCGACATCGAAATGACGTTGACGGCGCCGGGCTGTCCGGTCGCGGGCGAAATGCCCGGCTGGGTCGAGACGGCGGCGAGGAAGGTGAAAGGCGTCACCGGCGCCAAGGTGAACCTGGTGTTCGATCCGCCCTGGACGCCCGCGCGGATGAGCGACGAAGCCAAGCTCGAACTGAACATGCTGTGAGAGAATGAGCAGACGGCCCAGACCGAAACTCGTGACCCTGACCGACGCGGCGGCCGCGCGCGTGCAGGAGATCATGGCCAAGGGCGACAAGCCCTATCTGCGTGTCGGCATCGTCAATGGCGGCTGCGCCGGGATGGAGTACGTGCTCGACTATGCCGAGGCGCCGGAGGCCTTCGACGAACTGGTCGAGGACAAGGGCGTGCGCATTCTGGTCAAGGCCAACGCCGTGATGTTCCTGCTGGGTTCGGAGATCGACTACGAGACGACGCGGCTGGCGTCGAGGTTCGTGTTCCGCAACCCGAACCAGACCGACGCCTGCGGCTGCGGCGAGAGCGTCACGATCCAGCCGGCCAGGCTCGAAAGCTGAACCATGGCGCGCGACGGCTTCCACGATTTCGTGCGGGAGCTGTTCGGCGGCTTGGGTCCGGTCCAGATCAAGCGGATGTTCGGCGGCGCCGGCGGCTATGCCGACGGCGTGATGTTCCTGCTGCTCGCGGACGATGCGATCTATCTGAAGGTCGACGGTATGCTGAAGGCGGAGCTGGCCGCCGAAGGCAGCGGGCCGTTCGTCTGGGCGCCGACAAAGGGACCGCGCGCCGGCGAGCAGGTGGAGATGGGCTATTGGCGCCTGCCCGACAGCGCGCTCGATGATCCGGACGAAGCCGTGATCTGGGGACGCAAAGCGCTCGCCGTCGCTAGGGCGAAAGCCGCCAAGCCGAAGCGAAAAACCAAAGCTTAAAGCGCCGCACGTCAAACTCGACGCAGCGCCCCATGGACCGCCGGCGCCCTCGCCGGCATGCGCCCGATCGAACAAGCGCCGACGCCTGTCGGTAGCTGTTGCGCCGCGCCGGCGAGGGCGCCGGCGGTCCATGGATGTCGGCGCGCCTCTAAGCGCCTTTGAATTTCGCCGGGCGCTTCTGGAAGAAGGCCTCCACGCCTTCGCGGAAGTCTTCGCTTTGTCCGGCTTCGCGTTGCGCCTGCCGCTCGGCATGCAATTGCTCGCTCCAGCTGTTGTCCAGCGAATCCCAGGCGAGCCGCCGGATCAGGCCCAGCGCCTTGGGGCCGTTCGCCAGTTCGCTCGCCAGCGCTTTCGCCGTCGGCAGCAGGTCTGCGTCCGGCACGCAGCGATTGACGAGCCCCCATTCGAGCGCCGTCTTCGCCGGAATCTTCTCGCCGAGCAGCATCATTTCCATCGCACGGGCGCGGCCGATCATGCGGGGCAGGTGATAGGTGGCGCTGCCGTCGGGCACGAGGCCGATGCGGCGGAACGCCTGCAGGAAATAGGCGCTCTCGCCGGCGACGATCAGGTCGCCGAGCAAGGCGAACGAACAGCCGATGCCCGCCGCTGCGCCGTTCACCGCCGTCACGTAGGGGATCGGCAGATCGCGCAGCAGCGTGACGAACGGGTTGAAGGTCGTTTCCAGGCGCGCCCCCGGGTCGGGCCGTCCTTCGGCGTCGACGGGCGGCGGGCCGCCCGCCAGGTTCGCGCCGGAGGAAAAGCCGCGGCCTTCGCCCGTCAGCACGGCGCAGCGCGCTTCCGCGGCCGCGCGCGTGAACGCGTCATGGAGCTCCTTCGTCATCTCGACGGAGATGGCGTTCAGCGTCGCAGGATCGGCCAGCGTAATCAGCGCCACGCCGTTCTCGGTCTCGTATTTGATCTTGGTGTACGCCATCGCGGCCTCCCTCGGGACGCGATGCTAGCGCGTTGCCGGCCCGATGGAAGCGCTACGCCACGTAAAGCACGGGCGTTGCGTCCGTGGTGACTTGATTGCGCCCGTTCCGCTTGGACGCATAGAGGCAGGCGTCCGCGCGCTCGACCAGGCCTTGCGCCGTGTCGCCCGGTTGCAGGCGGGCGATGCCGATCGAGACCGTGACTTGTCCCAGGTCCTCATTGGTGGAGCGCCGCCTCAAGCGCTTCGTCTGGATCGCCGCGCGCAAGGCCTCGGCCGTTTGAGCCGCCAGGCGCGCGTTCGCCCGCGGCATGATGACGGCGAATTCCTCGCCGCCATAGCGCGCCACCAGATAGTCCGGCCGTGCGTGCGCCTGCAGGGCGCTGGCCAGAAAGCGCAGGATCTGGTCGCCGGTATGGTGGCCCCAGGTGTCGTTGAAGCGCTTGAAATGATCGATGTCGCAGAGGAACAGGCACAAATCGGTGCGCTGGGCGCGCGCCTCTTCGATGCGCAGCCGCAGCGTCTCGTCGAACATGCGCCGGTTGGCGAGGCCGGTGAGGCTGTCAGTGAGGGATTCCATCCGCACCGACTCGAGGCTCGAGCGCAGGCTGTCGATCTCATGCGAGGAGCGCTGCAGCTGTTCGTTCAGATGCCGGTTGTGGTTGGCCATGTCGAGCGTCGCCGCCGCCAGGCCCGAGACCAGCTGGCGGATCTGATCCGGCCCGATCGCGTTGCTGAGGTCCGTTGCTGCGGACTCCAGCGCGCGCCCATAGTCGCCGCTCTTCTCTTCGGTGAGTTTCAGGAACGAAACGACCTGACCGAGGTCGCGGGCGATGCGCTCGCCCGCCAGCAGAATCTGCGCCGACGAGCCCAGGCCGGTGAAGAACCGGTCGTGCAGATCGGCGTTGAATTCAGCCGTAAAAATTTCGCCGCTGGCGATGCGCGCGTCGACGGCTTCACGCACCGGCTGATTGCGGCCCAGCCGGTAGGCGAGCCAGACCTGATAGTTGGCGCTGGACGGCGGCACGCCATGCAGGCGCATCAAGTCCAAGGTCTCCTGGGCGATCGTATCGCCGCCCGGGCCCTGCATAAGCATGTCTTGTTCGGTCACGCGCCGTGATTCCGGTTGCCGTCCTGGCGACGCTACGAGCGAGGATATGGACGAGTGGTAAATGCCGAACCGGCGCGGCCATAAATTGGTAATTGCCCTTACGCCTACGGCAGGGGCTAGAATGGCGCAAAGCCCGAGGGAGGCGCGCCGATGAACAAGCCGGTTGACCCAGCGATCGAAGAAATCAAGGCCCGCATGCGGGCGGTTCTGGACCTGCAGAAACGCGCAAACATCACGAAGGGCCCGCCGGATGCGCGGCTGCGCAAGGACCGGCTGACGCGCTGCATCGACCTGCTGCTGACCCACCAGGACGATTTCATCGACGCGATGAGCGCCGATTTCGGCGTCCGCTCGCGCGATATGTCGCGCCTCACCGACATCGCCGGCGCGATCAATCCGCTGAAGAGTGCGCGCGCCGAACTCGATCGCTGGATGAGGCCGCAGAAGCGCAAGGTGAGCCCGGCGGCGCTCAGCGTGCTGGGGGCCAAGGCGGAGGTGCGCTACCAGCCGAAGGGCGTGGTCGGCGTCATCTCGCCCTGGAACTTCCCGGTGCAATTGTCGTTCGACGCCATTGCCGGCGCCTTCGCCGCCGGCAACCGCGTCATGCTGAAGCCGTCGGAGTTCACGCCGGCCACCTCGGCGCTGATGGCCCGGACGCTCGACCTCTATTTCGACGAAGACGAGATCGCCGTGATCCTGGGCGGGCCGGACGTCGGCGCCGCGTTCGCGGGGCTCGCCTTCGATCATCTGATCTTCACCGGCGCCACCGCGGTCGGCCGCCACGTGATGCGCGCCGCGGCGGACAACCTGACGCCGGTGACGCTCGAACTAGGCGGCAAGTCGCCCGTTGTGATCGGCCGCAGCGCCGACATGGCCAAGACCGCCGTGCGCGTGATGGCGGGCAAGACCATGAACGCCGGCCAGATCTGCCTCGCGCCCGATTACGTGCTCGCGCCGAAGGAAAACCTCGACAGCTTCGTCGCCGAAGCCAAGGCGGCGGTGGCCAAGATGTATCTGACCATCAAGGACAATCCCGACTACACCTCGATCGTCAATCAGCGCCACTACGACCGCGTCCGCGGCCTGATCAGCGACGCGAAGGAGAAGGGCGCCGAAATCGTCGAGATCAATCCGGCCGGCGAGGACTTCTCGCAGCAGGAACACCGCAAGATTCCGCCGACGCTGATCCTCAACGCCACCGACGAGATGAACGTGATGCAGGAGGAGATTTTCGCGCCGGTGCTGCCGGTGCGCGCCTATACGGCGCTGGATGAAACCATCGCCGAGATCAATGCGCGCCCGCGGCCGCTGGCGCTCTATTATTTCGGCGACGACAGCGCCGAAAGCGAAGCGCTGCTGTCGCGCACGCACTCGGGCGGCGTCACCGTCAACGACGTGATCTTCCATGTGACGATGCACGATCTGCCGTTCGGCGGCGTCGGCCCTTCCGGCATGGGCGCCTATCACGGCCATCGCGGTTTCCTCGAGTTCAGCCACGAGAAGGCGATCTATCGCCAGACCGCGAACGAGATCCTCGCGATGATGCGCCCGCCTTACGGCGAAGCGTTCCGCAAACAGGTCGCTGCGCGGCTGAAGCCGTAACGCACAGTCCTTCGCCGAAAGCCTCCCCCGTCAGGAGGAGGCAGCGCGCGACGGAGGGGTGGGCGCAAACCTGTGCAAACGCTGGCGCCGCCCTCTTGTGT
>JAHDXR010000003.1 GCA_023384105.1 Hyphomonadaceae bacterium
AATTCGAGTCCCGTGGGAATCCCTCCGATTCAATCAGATCGGATTTTGCTCTAGTCGCCGACGCAGTTTCAGCCGCGGCGCCCGCCAAGTGAGCGCAGACTTCGCGTTCTGATGCGGCGGGGCGACCGGCTGTGGGTGGACGGTAACCGCATCCACAGTGGCCATTCTGGGGAAAAGGTGGCCCGGGCCTGCGCGCTAGGGAAAGATTTGCAGAACGTACGGCTCCTGCTATCGTACCAAACGATTGGTTGGTTAATGGATGGCGGATGCTGCAGATTAACAGGCAGGGCGCGGTCGCGATCGCGACGCTCAATAACGTACGCGCACACAACACGCTTACACGTGATTTCTGGGGAGCGTTCCGCGAAGCGCTAGCGACGCTCGAGAGCAAGGGCGTGCGCGCGCTCGTGCTCACAGGCGCCGGCCGCAAGGCCTTCTGTGTCGGCGGCGATCTGCACAGCTTCGCCGAACTCAAGAGCGAATCCGATCGCCGCAGCTATATGATGGATTGCATCACCACCTTTCAAGCGATGGAGAACTCCGATCTCGTCATTGTCTCGGCCGTCAACGGCCTTGCCCTTGGCGGCGGTTGCGAACTCGCCTTCGCCTCCGACATCGTTGTGGCAAGCGAGACGGCGGAGTTTGGTTTACCGGAGGCGAGATTCGGTCTCATGCCCGGGTATGCGGCCTTCCGTGGGCCTACCATCATCGGGCGGCAATGGACCAAATACCTGATCTGCACCGGCGAACGCATCAGCGCCAAGAAGGCGCAGCGCCTTGGCCTTGTGCTCGAAATCACAGAGCAATCTGCCGCCGCCGAGCGCGCCTGTAAGCTTGCCGAGCAGATCGCCAACGCCGCCCCCCTAGCGGTGCGCGCCTGCAAGCGCATGGCCAATGGGCCGATGGACAACGATACATTCGCCAGCGCGATCGATCTTGTCACGAGTCTGCAAGGCACCGCGGACGTGGCCGAGGGCCTTGCGGCCTTCATCGAGAAGCGCAAGCCCTCTTTCAAAGGCGCTTAGCATGAATTCGGCCATCCGTTTTGACGGCAAAACCGCTTTAATTACAGGCGCTGCGAGCGGTTTGGGCCGGTCACACGCCATCGAGTTCGCGCGTCGCAGAGCGCGCGTCATGCTGACGGACATGAACGAGGCCGTGCAAGACGTTGCGGCTGAAATCCAGGCTGAAGGCGGTGAGTGCGCAGCCGCGATCGGCAGCGTGTCCAACCGCCAGGACTGCGAGCGCGCGGTTCAAGCCGCGATCGAACAATGGGGTCAGCTCGACATCCTCGTAAACAATGCGGGCGTTCTGCGGGACCGCACGCTGGAGAAGCAGAGCGACGCCGACTGGGATACCGTGCTCGACGTTCATCTCACGGGTGCACGCAACATGACGCTGGCTGCGTGGCCCTCAATGTCGGCGCGCAAATACGGCCGCATCATCAACACGACGTCGGCCTCCGGCCTTTACGGCAATTTTGGCCAAACCAACTACGCCGCGGCGAAGATGGGGCTGGTCGGCTTCACCAAGTCGTGCGCGCTTGAAGGCGTACGGCACGGCGTCAATGCGCACTGCATCGCCCCGATTGCGCACACGGCGATGACCGACAAATTGTGGGACGATAGTGCAAAAGCCGGCACAGACCCGGCGCTGGTTTCGCCGGTGGTCGCCTATCTCGCCTCTTCCGAGTGCCGCGAGAACTGCATGATCCTCGCGGCGGGCGGCGGCTATGTCGCGCGCGTGGCGGTGATCGAAGCGCTGGGCGCGCGGGTAGAGCACGGCCAGTCCCTCAACGCCGAGTGGGTCCGCGAGAACTTTGCCCGCATCTCTGACATGCGAAACGCCGACGCTCCCCCTTCTGTTATCCAGGCTCTTAAAAAGGCGTTTCGGGCTGAATCTACGGGCGAAATTTAAGAGCGCGTGCCGTTGCCCGTCTTGCTGCGATGCAGCAAACCGGTTGCAAACGTTAGAATTTTTTCGGACCCCCATCGACTTTTGAAACGGCCCATGCAAAATTCAACCAAACGGTCGGTTCGATACTATGACACAAAGACCGGTTAAGCGGGAGGAATACTGGATGCGTCTAAGACCAAGCCGCGAGTTCGCCGCTCTATTGGCGCTCGCCATTCCAACCTTGCCGGCGGCTGCAGCAGCGCAAGAAACACAGCCGGAAGCGATCGAAGCCGCCGCTCCTGAGAGCACGTCCGCCTTCCTCGACGACGTTGTCGTGACCGCTCGAAAACGCGCCAACGCCGAAGCCGCGCAAGACACGCCCATCGCCGTGACCGTGTTCAGCGAGGCGCAATATGAAGCGGTGTTCGCCACCGACCTGATGGATCTCGGCGATCTTTCGCCGAACGTCGAATTCCGGCCGTCCACCATCGTCGGCCTGCAAAACTTCACGATCCGCGGCATGGGCATCACGGGTTCGACACCGTCTGACGCACCGGCTGTCGGCATTTTCCAGAACGGCGTATTCTGGGGTTCGAATTACGGCGCCCTGCTCGACACGTTCGACATCGAGAGCGTTGAAATTCTGCGCGGTCCGCAAGGTACCCTGTTTGGCCGCAACGTGACCGGCGGCGCGGTGCTGGTGCGCACCAAGCGTCCGGGAGACGAATTCGCGTTTGAAGCGCAGGCTGTCGCCGGCACGCACGGCCGCGCCGATCTCTCAGCCGCCGTGGAAGGCCAGATCCTGGGCAATGTGCTGTCCGGCCGGCTCACCGGGCTGTATCGTAGCTATGACGGCTACTTTGAGAATACGCTGACGGGCCAGCCCTATGGCGGCTCGGATGTTACGGTGCTGCGCGGCACGCTCGTGTTCGAACCGACGCCGAATTTCGACGCGACGCTTGTCGTCGACACGTATCGCGAGGATGGCGACTCGACGCCGGTGGTCGGCATCGCTATCCCGGGCACGCTTCCCTACACCAACGGCTTTCGTCAGCCGGCCGACTACTGGGATATCGAGATTGATCGCCCGGGCGCCTCGTTAATCGAAGTCGACTCTGCCTCTCTCGAAATGAATTGGGACCTCGGTCACGGCATCGTTACGTCTGTGACCGGCTATCGCGACGTATATAATCGCAATAACACCGATTTCGACGGCACGCCGTTCTCGGGCTTCAATCAAAGCATTCTGTTCAACTCCGAACAGTTGACGCAAGAGCTGCGCTACGCCTCAGATTTCGAGGGATGGTTCAACTTCACGGTTGGCGCATACTACTTCGACCTGAAGCATGACTTCCGCGAAGGCCGCAACCTCAACAACAACTCGACGATCTTCGCTTCGGGCAACCACCTCGAACAATCGTCATGGGCGGTGTTCGGCGAAGGCGACATAAGCTGGAACGATTTTACGCTGACGCTGGGCGCTCGCTATACTGAAGAAAGCATCACGGCGCGGACACGCCCATTCGGCGGCTGCCCGCTGCCGGCGACAACAGATACCAACCGCTACCTCGACCTCACGCTGCCGTGCGATCTCGGCCCGTCAGACACAGCGGAATTCAACGATGTTTCGCCCAAGGTCGGTCTGACCTGGGAGCCGACGGACGATCACCTCGTCTACTTCACCGCGACGCGCGGCTTCCGTTCGGGCGGCTTCAGCCTGCGCGGCTCGGCGCTGACGCCGCCATTCGATGCGGAACAGGTGAACGCTCTGGAGCTGGGCTATAAGGGAGACCTGCTGAACGACCGGCTTCGTTTCAACATGGCCTTGTTCCATAACGAGTACGAAGATCTCCAGCGCACGATCGTGTTCGTCAGCCCCACGCTCGGCACCTTCCAGAAGACGGGCAACGCGGCGGCGGCGACGATCCAGGGCCTCGAAATCGAAGCCACCTGGCAGCCCACAGAAGAACTCACGCTCACGGCCGCCTATGGCTACACGGATGCACAGTTCGAAAGCTTCGAAGGCCTCGACGTGACGGGTGACGGCGTGCCGGACCCGAACCTCGCTTCGCAGCTGCACTTCGTGCGCGTGCCGGAAGAGACCTTCACCGCTTCGATCAACTACCAAATGCCGTTGGAAAGCGGTGCGCTGATGCGCTACCGCCTCTCCGGCAACTACGTTGGCGATCAGTATCTGGACGACCTCAATCTCCTGCACGAACCGAGCTACACGATCTTCGATGCAAGCATCGCATGGGTGAGCCCGGACCGGAGATGGGAAGTCGCCGGGTTCGTCCAGAACATCGGCAACACCGAATATGCGTTCTACAGCGCAAGCCTCGGCGCCCTCGGCCTGATCGAACTCGCCGGTCCGCCACGGACAGCTGGCGTCCGGCTCTCCTACGACTACTAACCTCCCCGGAACGGCCTTCGTATCTTTCGAAGGCCGTTTTTCTTTGCAACGGGGTTGATCTTTGCGACAAACGCGGCACGTCATGATCGACGCGCCGGCAAGGGGGACCGCCGCGCGCGGCGTAGGACAAGGTCCCCGCAGCGCCGGACGACATAACGACGATGGCTAAATCCAGTGCCAAATCAGATGGCGCGCCGCCCAAGAAACATCCCGGCGGCGCTCACTCCAAGCGCTGGGACAAATTGTTGCAGGCCGCCGCCCTCCTCTTCGCTGAAAAAGGCTACGAAGCCACGTCGATGCAGGACATCGCCGACAGCGTCGGCGTGTTGAAGGGCAGTCTCTATCACTACGTGGACAGCAAAGAGAAAATCCTTTTCGAGATTATCAATGACACCTTCGAGCTGGGCGTTCGGAACGTGGGCGCCATCGAGGCCGGCCTTGAGCCCGAGGAACGCATCCGCGCCCTCGTCGACAAGCACATCGACTTTCTGCTGAACAACGTCACCACGTCGCGCGTGCTCTTACACGAGTCAGCCGCACTGACCGGCGAATATCGGAAGATCGTCGATGTTCAGAACGCCAGCTATACGAACGTTTTCCGGCGCGCCATCGTCGACGGCCAGAATGCCGGCGTGTTCAATCTCGATCTGAACTCCGATTACGCGTGCAACTTCGTGCTTGGCGCCTGCAACTGGGTGTATCGCTGGCACGACGACAGCGCCAACGTGAGTCACCGTCAGCTCCGCAAGCAGTTTGCCGACATGGTGGTGGCGGCGCTCAAAGCCCCTCAGCGCTAGGCGCCCGAGCCCGCCCCCACGCAACGAACGCCGGCGCGTTCGCACGATTTCCATCCTCCTCTCCGCGCCCGGCTGCCGGGCGCTCGGATTTCGCTGGCTCCAAGGGGCTAGATTTCTACTGGTCGTTTGGTAGATTGTTGAGGAAGAGAGCACCAAAGAAGCGCGATGTCGAAGCCAGCGGGCAGACTTTCAGGCCAAGTTGCCGTCGTCACAGGCGCTGCGCGCGGCATCGGTCGAGCCATCGCCCGGCGTCTGGCGCAGGACGGCGCAGCCATTGTGATCTGCGACCTCGATCCGGCCGCGGCCGACGAGGCAGGCGCTGCGCTACGCAAGGAAGGCCTGAACGCCAGCGCAACGGCGGCCGACGTCAGCAACGCCGCGGACGTCGATCAGTTCGCCTCCGAAGTCGCGCACAAACATGGACGGCTCGACATCCTGGTCAACAATGCCGGCCTCGTCCGGGACGGCGCGCTTCATAAGATGAGCGATGAGAACTGGATGCTGGTGAACGACGTGGTCGTGCGCGGGGCGTTCAACACCTGCCGCGCCTTCGCGCCTTTGCTACGCGCAAAAAGGGCGGATGGCGCGCACCGCAAGGTTGTCAACATCGCTTCCGTCAGTGGCATTTACGGGCGTGAACTCTCGGCCAACTATTGCGCGGCGAAGGCAGGCCTCATCGGTCTGACCAAAGCGCTGGCGCGCGAATGGGCGCCGCTGCAAGTCAACGTCAACGCTATCGCGCCTGGCTTCATCGGCGGCACCACGCTCACCACGCCCACAGACGATGGCCTCACAGCCATGAAGCAGGAGTTTTTCGACCGCGTCGTCGCGCACATCCCGATCGGCCGCGGCGGCCGCCCGGAGGATGTGGCGGGGCTCGCAGCTTATCTCGCGTCCGCGGAGTCCGACTATGTCACCGGCCAGGTGATCGAAATTCACGGCGGCCTCGAGATTCTGAAGGTCTGAGCAATGACGAGCGAGTATCAAGGCGATTGGGTAATGTCGGCGATCCTGGAGGACCGCGCCGAGCGCTTTGGCGACCGCATCGCCGTGCACACGCCCTCCGGGGGCGTCAGCTATGCGCAATTGCGCGACAACGCCCAACGCGTCGCCGCCCAATTGGCCTCCCTTGGCGTTAAACCCGGCGATTGCGTCGCCACCATGTTGAACGCCACGCCGGATTATCTTTCGGCTTGGCTCGGCTGCGCCTGGTCCGGCGCGATCGAAGTCCCGGTAAACACCGAGTACAAGGGTTTCTTCCTCGAGCATGTTTTACGCGAGTCCGGCGCGGTCGTTCTGATCGTGCAGGCGGAATACGCCGAACGTCTCTTATCGATCGAAACGCCGGACCTGCGCCACATCATCATTGTCGGTGAAACGGCCATGCCGCTTGCCGGCGTCGCGCAGCACAATTTCTCGGACTTCGCCGCGTTTGCACCCGCCCCGCGCTCGCCACGCAGCGAGCAGGACATGCTCTACGTGCTCTATACCTCGGGCACGACCGGACCATCCAAGGGCGTCATCCACTGCAACAGGAGCGCGATGTGGACAGCGCGCGTCTGGAAAGAGCTGGCCCAGCTCGGACCGGACGACGTCGGCTATTCCTATTTGCCACTCTATCACGTCACCGCGCGCTCGGCGCTGGTGAAGGCCTGTATCCTCGCGGGCGCAGCGAGCGTGGTGCGCGAGCACTTCTCCGTCAATGAGTTCTGGCCCGACGTACGCCGCTACGGCGCGACCTTCACCATGTATATGGGCGCCGTCATTCTCTTCCTTACGAAGCAGGCCGAAGTCGCCGGCGAACTCGACAACACGCTGCGCATCGCCGGCGGCGCCGCCTGTCCGCCCGAGGTCGGCAGAGAGTTTGAACGGCGCTTCGGCTGCAAACTGCTTGAGGTCTACGGCATGACCGAGATCGGCACCGCAAGCGGGCCGCGCGCCGGCGTCGTCGTTCCTGGCACGATGGGCAAGCCGTTTGACCATCTTGAGATACGAATCCATGACGCTGGCGATAATCCCCTGCCGGCCGGCGAGCTCGGCGAAATCGTGGTGCGCCCCAACGATCCGTACGCCATCATGCAAGGCTATTGGCGCCAGCCCAAAGCGACGCTCGAGGCTTGGCGCAATCTTTGGTTCCATACCGGCGATCTGGGCAAGATGACGCCCGAGGGCGATCTCATCTTCGTTGACCGTCTCAAGGACAGCATCCGCCGCCGCGGCGAAAATATCTCCTCATTCGAAGTCGAGCGCGCCGTGCAGTCGCATCCAACGGTGCAGGAGTGTGCGGCCTTCGCCGTTCCCTCCGAAGCGACCGAAGACGACGTCATGATCGCCGTTGTGGCGCGCCCGGATCGCGCAATCGACGCCGCCGCGCTGTTCGATCATTGCGAGCAGAACATGCCGCGCTTTGCTGTGCCGCGTTACCTGCGCGTCGTCAGCGCCCTCCCCAAAACGCCTACCGGCCGCGTGCAGAAACACGTGCTGCGCCAGGAGGGCGTGACGCCCGACACCGCCGAGCGCATGACGCGCCGGCGCCACTGAGTGCTGAAAGGACGAATATGTCGAGACATGACGTGATCATCATTGGCGGCGGCGTCACCGGCCTCTCCGCCGGCGCCATCCTCGCCAAGCAGGGCAAGAAGGTGATCGTGCTGGAGCGGCGTCCGGAAGTTGGCGGCCGCATCGCTGAAACGACGGTTGACGGCTACACTCTGCAATGGGGCGGCCACATCCTGGAAGATACGGGCTCGGGTCTCGGCCGCATTTTCGAATATGTCGGCCTCGAATTCGAGGACACGGGCGTACGCAACGACGCCTGCCCCGTTTTCTATGACGGCGCATGGCACGACATCCGCGATTACTACGCCAATGATCGCGATGAATATAAGCGCATCGTCGCCGAGATCGTCGCCTCCGACTACGACGAGTTCGAAAAACTCGATGATACGCCGCTGCGCACCTGGCTCGAAGCACGCACGCAAAGCCAAGGCGTGATCGATTTCTTCGAGTCGCTCGCGAAGATCGAAAGCATGGGCGGCGAACGCTGGTACGACATCAGCGCCAGCGACTTCCTCTACACACGCAAGCTGCATTACGGCGAACGTCGCGTGGCCGGCTACTCGGTCTGGCCTAAGGGCGGCTACGTGAAACTCTGCACAGACCTCGCCGGCACGATCAAAGCCAATGGCGGCTCGGTCGAAACTGGAGTTAAGGTATCGAGCATCACGGTCGAAAACGGCGCGGTAAAAGGCGTGGTCGTCGGCCGCGGCGAGATACCGATCGGCGACTATGACGGCGAAACCGCCACGCTGCGCGCCGATCACGTGATCTGCACATTGCCGATCTGGGACGCGCTCACGGTCTTGCCTGAAGAACACATGCCGAAATGGTATGTCGACCAGATCAAGGAAGCGTCGAAACCCGAGAACCGCACATTCTGGTTTGGCTTCTACGCGGCGCTTAACGAGCCCGTCTACGCGCGCTCGCCGCGTGAGCTTACCGGCTGGGTGAAAGGCCCCTACACCGGCATGGATGGGTGGTCGTTCCTGCCGTCGGCGCTCGATCCGTCCGTCGCCCCGGAAGGCAAGCATCTGCTCTGCTGCGGTGTCGTCACCGATCCTTCGCTCTCACAAAACAAGGCCCTGCTGAACCAGAAGTTCGACGAACTCGACCAGGAGATGGATCACTTCTTTCCGGAGCTGAAGAAGCATGTCATCTGGAAGAAACGTCACAAGGTGCTGACGTACAATGTGTGGCAACGGCCCGGCTTAGTCGGTGTGTACCGCCCCGCCAACAAGGTGCCAGCCGTCGATGGGCTCTGGGTCGCGGGCGACACTTATCGCAGCCGCATGATCGGCATCGATCGCGCCGCGCGCTCCGGCATCACCGTCGCCGAAAGCATTCTTGGCGAACGCATTTCCGCCTTCGAGAACACGTGGCGTTATTGATGCTGTTCAAACCGGACATCCTCAAGGGCAAGACCGCGCTCGTCACCGGCGGCGCAACGGGCATTGGCCTGCAGCTCGCCCGCGGTCTCGCCAAATGCGGCGCAACGGTCGTGATCGCCTCGCGCAACGAAAAGAACCTAGCGCACGCGACAAAGGACATGCGCGCCGAAGGCGGCGATGCGCACTATCGGTTGCTGGACATCCGCCAGGACGAGATGGTCTACGCCGTCGTAAGCGAAGTGATCGAAAGCTTCGGCAAAATCGACATCCTCGTGAACAATGCAGGCGGCCAATTTCCGAAGAAAGCGGAGGAGATATCGCCCCGCGGCTGGCGTTCGGTAGTCGATGTTTGCCTCAACGGCACCTTTTATGTGTGCAGCGCGGTGGGCCGCCGCATGATTGAGCGCGGCCAAGGCGGCAAAATCGTCAATATCAGCGCCAGCTGCATCGACCGCGGATCGCCCGGCATCGCCCACTCCGGCGCTGCGCGCGCGGCCGTCTCTCACCTCACGCGCACGCTCGCCAGCGAATGGGCGCAGTTCAACATCCAGGTGAACGCCATCGGACCGCAATATCTTTCTGAGGGCGCGCGCGACAATCTCGGCGAAGCTGTCGCCAACTTCATTCCCAGTGTGACGCCGGCGGGGCGCTGGGCGACGGACGATGAGATCCAGTCCTGGGGTGTGATCCTCGCCAGCCCGCTCTCGGACTACGTCACGGGCACGACGGTCTATCTCGACGGCGGCAATTGGCTGGGCGAAGGCATCGTCTATCGCGGCAGCCCGGTTTGCCCCGAATGAATCAGCGCTTCAGTATCTCGCGTAGTTTGAACTTCTGAATCTTCGTCGCCGACATCGGCCATTCGGTGACGAAGATCACTTCGCGCGGCACCTTGAAATTCGCGAGCTTGCCCCTGCAGAAACCGATCAGCTCCTCCGCGCTGGCGCTGTAGCCTTCGCGCAATTGCACAAACGCCACCGGCACCTCGCCATAGAATTCGTCTGCGCGCCCCACGACTTGCGCCAGCGCCACCGCCTCGTGACGGCCCAGGTAGGCCTCGATCTCGGCGGCGCCGACATTCTCGCCGCCCACTTTCAGCATGTCCTTGATGCGGCCGAGGAAATAGACCTGCCCGCGCTCGTCCATACGCCCGCAGTCGCCGGTCTTCACCCAGCCGCCTGGCGCATGCGCGGCGCGCGTCGCGGCCTCATCCTTGTAGTAGCCGCGAAATGCGTTGGGCCCTCTGAACTGAATCTCGCCCTCTTGCCCTAGCGCCAGCGGCGCATCATCTTCGGCGCGGGCGACGCGGATTTCGCACTCATCGAGCGCGCTGCCGTTGGAACGGAGCCGGACCTCTTCCGGCAAACCTGGGCGCGTCATGCTCACCATGCCCGCCCCTTCGGTCATGCCGAAATTATGATGCAGGGCTACATCCGGCGGCAGGTACTCCTTCATCTGCATGTGTGTCTCGTAAGGCGCCACCATCCATGCTGAGCGCACCGAAGCGAAATCCTCCTTGCGGTATGCTGGATCGCGCAAGAGCGGCATCAGCATCGTGAAGAAGCCGGGATAGAGATGCTCCGGCCTATATTCCCGAATGAGATCGAGCGCCGACACCACGTCATAGTGGCCGGCGCTGAGGAAACACGCGCCGCGTGAAATGGCGGCGAGTGCAAGGCCGACGCCGCCAATATGGAAACATGGCAGCGGACACCAAATCTTGTGCCCAGCCTCAACACCAACTACTTTTGGATACTCGATGACCCAGCACTGATAGAGATTGCGATGGCTGATCTGGCACGCTTTCGGCATTGCCGTCGTGCCGGAGGTGAACAGCATCAGCGCAACGTCATCCGCAGCGCCGGGGCCGCGCAGCAAATCGCCCGCAACGCCGATCCTAGTCCCTGCCTCCACAAGCTCCGCGGCTGACTGGAACGGCGCGCGTCGTGCAGCGCCGAAGAGAACGATGTTCTTGAGGCGCTGCGCCGTGGAGAGCGAGAGCGGCCCGCCTTCCTTTTGTCGCGCAAGATCGGGCGCGGCCTCGAACAGCAAATCCCCGAAGTTCACGTGCCGATCGATCTTGTCCGTTGTGAACAGGATGTCGATGTCGGAAAAGCCCAGCACGTGCGCCAGTTCGGCGCTCTTGTAGCGCGCGTTGATCGTCACGACGACGGCGCCAATCAGCTGCGCCGCATAATAGGCGACGCAGAAGTCGATGCAGTTCGGCATCAACAAGCCGACATGGTCGCCCTTCTTCAAACCATAGGCGAGCATGCCCCTGGCGAGGGCTTCGGCGCGTTTGTGAAAATCGCGATAACTGATGCTCTCCCCGTCGATGACGGCGAAGGTGCGGTCGGCATGAAGCGCGGCATTCTCGTGCAACAGCGCGCCCTGTGTCGGCAGGTTTGGCTCGTTGCGCATGATCAGCGCCATAGGCTCAACCCCAAACCACGCGCTGATCGACGATGCGCGCGCCCTCAAACGTCTTGCGCCATGATGGCGCGCGCCCGTAAAGGCCCTCGTATGCGTTAAAGTAAGCAATCACATCAGGCCAGTTGAGCGGATAGAACTCGGTATAGTTCCAGCTACGCTTGATCTTTCGGTCGCGGTTGATCTGAGTGACGAAGCCGCACGTGTGCATCGGCCAATCCTGCGAGCCTTTCTGTGTCAGCTCGACGTGAGTGTCCGTTCCCAGCGACAACAGCACTTTAGTCGGCGTTCCTCGTGAGGTTGTCTCCAGCTCGATCTTAGCGTCGCAGCGCGCGGCGCTTACGCCATCGACGATATGGTGAGCTGCTGCGAAATTGGTGCCGGGCCGCCCGCGCCAGGCGAGCCCGCCTTCGTAGCCGCCATCCTCATACTCCACCATCCAGTTGAGCCACACATTATGCAACTCGGTCATCATGCCCATCTCATTCCATAGCAATTCTGGCTGGCTATAGATGAAGTCGACCATGAAGAGGCCGGTGACGCGATCGCCGCCGATTGCGCCGGTCACACGCCCCATATGGCTGCGCAACATTTGCGGATGTGACGAGAGTTTCTGCTTCGGTATCCAGAACGTGCTGACTTTACCGACGTGCTCGATCGCGAGCTCCACATCCCCGGAGGCGTCGATCCACTTGTGGCCCCTGGGACTGAATTGCAGGCTGAAATGGGCGCCTTCGTAAGCCACGGTCTCTCCGTCATCGCGAACGATGAGCGGCTCCAGCACCGGCGCCTTGTCCGCTTTAAAGTAGAACGGGCCCTGCGCGTCGAGTTCGTCGGTGACCTCGTAGATGCCGAAATTGATGGCGACGCCTTTCTGCCGTCCGTTCACGCCGCGCATCAGCTGGTACATCCGGCCGGACTCGCCAGTGCAGACGATGAATGGGCAGATGAAGACCAAAGCCAAGCCCGGCATCGGCTGGTGGTTCATGCGCAAGCCCGCGACAGTGATATCTTCAAGATAGCTCTGATACCGCAGCATAGGGTTCCCTATTCTGTCTGCGCGGGGCGCGGCCGTGCGCGCCCGGCCGCTGGACCATATCCTCACTTCTTCAATTTTCAACCAATCGTTTGGCATTTTTACATGATCGGCTTATACTTCGCCGCAAGGCCGCCGCTCGCTACCCTGGGGACTCGAGATTTCCAGGCGCCGCGGCGCCTTGCACAGGAGGCCTTGCGTGGCCGAACGAAAAGACAACGCAACCAAACTGCCTCGCCGCGCCCGTGCGGGAACGGCGCTGTCGCAGGAGCGCTGGGAAAAGATCCTGGAAGTGGCCACACGCCTCTTTCGACAGCGCGGCTTTGCCGGCGCCTCGATGCAGGACGTCAGCGATGAAGTCGGACTGCTGAAGGGCAGCCTCTATTACTACGTCAAGTCGAAGGAAGAATTGCTCTTCGAAGTACTGCGCGACCTCCACCAGGGAGGCGGCGACATCGTCGAAAGCGTCCAATACGAATCGGACGACCCCCTCGGGCAGCTCAAAGAGTATCTGCGTCGCCTGACAATTTACGCCGGCGAGCAGCGCGCTCGCCTCGCCATCTTCTTCCGCGACTTTGGCTGCCTGCCGATCGAGAACCAGAAACAGATTATCGCGGAGCGCGACATGTATGTCGTCTGCGCCGTGCGCTTGATAGAGGAAGCCAAAGCCAAAAAGCAGATCGACTCTTCGATCAATTCCACCGTGGCCGCCCTCTCCGTTCTGGGCGCCACCTCGGTGACGCACGAATGGTATCGGCCGGACGGTCCCCTCAGCCTCGAGACGATCGGCGAACAGGTCGCAGCCATCATCATCGACGGCCTCGGCGGCGCCAGCGTGACACGCCCGAGCCGGCGCGCCAGGGACACCTCCCAGCGCTCCAGAGCAAAAACCAGGAGCACCACAAGAAAGTCATGACCGACGACATCTTTCGTCTCGATGGCCGGACTATACTCGTCACCGGCGGCGCCAATGGCCTCGGACGCATGATCGCCGAAGCGCTCCTGGGCGCGGGAGCGCGCGTGCTGCTCACGTCGCGCAAGGATGCGGAAACGGCGGCGGCGGAACTCTCCGCGCTCGGGCCGTGCGAGGGCGTCAACGCCAATCTCGCAACCCCAGAAGCGGCTGTAGCGCTGGCTGAGGAGATTCGCGCGCGCACCGACAAGCTGCACGTCCTCATCAATAATGCTGGCCGCACCTGGGGCGCGCCCTTCGATTCCTATCCCGACAAAGCCTGGGCGCCGGTGATGACGGTGAACGTCCATACGCCATTCATTCTCGCGCGGGAGCTAAAGCCGCTTCTGCAGGCTGCCGGCAAACCGGACGATCCGGCGCGCATTCTCAACATCGGCTCCATCGCCGGCAGGGGCGTTCACGGCCTCGATGCTTACGCCTATTCCGCCAGCAAGGCGGCGTTGCATCATCTTACCCGTGAGATCGCAACCGAACTGGCGCCGCATAACATCGCCGCGAACGTCATTATCCCCGGCTGGTTCCCGACCGACATGACCGCCTTCATCCGCAGCGACGACGACACCCACAGAAAGGCGATCGACAACATCCCGCTGAAGCGCTTCGGCACAGCGCGCGATATTGGCGGGACCGTCATATTCCTTTCTTCGCAAGCGTCCGCCTACATTACAGGCGCCGAGATTGCGCTTGATGGCGGCGTCAGCGGATGTCGCTAAGCGACTCGAACACGGCCATGCGCCTTCCAGGCGCTGACGGCGTTACAATCGCCTCCGATGCGTTCGGCGACGACAGCGCTCCGCCTGTCGTCCTCATGCATGGCGGAGGCCAAAGCCGCAGCGCCTGGCGCGGAGGCGCGCAAGCGCTCGCCAAAGCCGGTTATCGGGCCTATTCAATCGACCTGCGCGGCCACGGCCATAGCGACTGGGCGCGCGACGGCGACTATCGCTTTCTCTCCTATGCGCATGACTTGGCCGCCCTCATCCCTGCGATCGGCGGACGTGCGGCCCTGGTCGGTGCCTCGCTCGGCGGCCGCGTGGCGCTGCTCGCTGCTGCACGTTTTCCCCAACACGTCGCCGCCATCGCGCTTTGCGACGTCGCCGCCGAGGTCGATGAAGGCGCCACCCAGGAAATGCGCGCATTTTTCCGCTCGACGAAGAACGGCTTTGGCTCCCTTGAAGAGGCCGCCGCGATCCTCAGCGCGCTGCGCGAAGGACGCCAGGGCGAGCCCGCCGAAAAGCTGCGTCCGCACCTCCGTGAAGAGGGCGGGCGGTTCTACTGGCGCTGGGACCCGCGCTTCGCCGACGAGCGCTATATCGGCGACCCCGAAGAGATCGCATTGCTTCAGCGGAGCACTGCCGAGGTGCGCGCACCGATGATCATGATCCGCGCTGAACACAGCACCGTCGTGAGCCCCGAACACCTGCAGCGCTTCCATGTCCACGCGCCGCACGCCGAGTTGGCGATCGCGCCGGGCATCGGTCATATGTTGACGGGCGACGCCAACGACGCTTACGCACCGATCATTATCGATTTCCTGAATCGCACTTATCGCTGATCGTTACCGCGCCTTGCGTTCGTCAAGCCCGAGGCCGCGCCCGATGATCTCTTTCATGATCTCGCTCGCGCCCGCGAAGATGCGCGAGATCCGTGCGTCCGTATACATGCGACAGACGCGATATTCATCCATGTAGCCCGCGCCGCCATGCAGCTGCACGGCCTCGTCAACCACGCGCCCTTCCAGTTCGGATGAAAGCAATTTTGCTTCGGCGGCGAGTTCGGCGGTGAGTTCACCCTTGTTATAGAGCAGCACGCATTGATCGACGAAACATTGAACGGCGTCGAGCTTCGCGCGCAGCCCGGCCAACACAAAGCGGCTGTTCTGGAATACCCCGATCGGCTTGCCGAACGCACGGCGCTGCTTCACGAACTCCAGCGTCAAGTCAAACGCAGTCTGCGCCGCCGCCATGGCGCCGACCGCCGCGATCAGGCGTTCGCCAGCCAGGAATGTCGAGAGGTATGCAAAGCCCTTACTCGGGTCGCCAAGTACGTTCTCCTTGGGTACGCGCACGTTTTCAAGGAAGAGCTCCGAAGTATCCTGCGCCGCTAAGCCCATCTTCTTCAGCCTCTGACCGCGCTGGAAACCTGCCATGCCGGCTTCCACGACGAAGAGGCCGATGCCGTATTTCGCGTTGGGATCGGAGCGCGCGGCCACGATCACCAGATCGGCGATCTGGCCGTTTGAGATATAGGTCTTCGAGCCGTTGAGCAGCCAATGATCGCCGCGATCTTCGGCGCGCGTCTTCATGCCGGCGAGATCGCTGCCTGCAGCAGGCTCCGTCATCGCGATGGCGAGAATGGATTCACCTGTGACGCACTTAGGCAACCACCGCTGCTTCTGCTCTTCGGTGCCCAACTTGCCGATATAAGGCGCCACAAGGCCGGAGTGCAGATTGATATAAAAACCGATCTCGCCAGCGCGGATGTTCTCTTCGAAAACGATCTGCTCGTATCGGAAGTCACGAATGCTGAGCCCGCCATAGGCTTCTTCCGCCCAGGGCAGCAAATAGCCTTGCGCGCCCGCCTTCAGATAGGCTTCGCGATCTACATAGCCTTGCTCACGCCAGCGCGCGCCATGCGGCGCGATCTCGCGCTCGAAGAAGCGGCGCACTTGTTCACGGAATTGTTCATGCTCAGGTTCGAAGATCAGGCGGCGCACGCGTGAAACCTCTCGCCACGCTCGGCCATGGCCCGTAGCCGTGTAGTGGGTGCAAAGCGCGCGCCATGCTTTTGCGCCAGCGCATCGCACTGCTGAACAAAGGGCGCAACGCCAATAGTGTCGATCAACGATAAAGTTCCGCCCGTCCAGCTCGGGAAGCCTTTGCAGGAACGATCCATCAAAAACCTATCAATCGTTTGGTTGTTTGTCTAGAGTGAGTCTTGCCCAGAAATCAAACAAACGGTAGAAAGTTTTTCGCCCATAGGATTTTGAACCGCATGGCCAAGAAAGAACGGGCCGCCGAACGTCCGGCCGCCCCAACCATGGATGATCGGATCGCCGACCTGCGCGCACGCCAAGCGCGGGCGCGGGAAATGGGCGGCGAGGAGGGGCTGAAAAAGCACCGCGCCTCGGGCCGCCTCCCCGTGCGCGAACGGGTGGAGCTGCTGATCGACGCCAACACCTGGTTCGAGATCGGCGCGCTCGCGCTGCCGGAATTGCGCACCTCCCGTCATGTGCCGGGCGATGCGGTCTTGACCGGCTTCGCCAAACTCGACGGACGCAACATAGGCGTGATCGGCATCGACTCCTCGGTGCTTGCCGGCACCACCGCGCCGACGAGCATGCGCAAGCAAGGACGCCTCATCGAAATCGCGCAGAAGAACGGCTTTCCCATCGTGCTCCTTTGCGACGCCGATGGCGGACGAATCCCCGACGTCATGGGTTGGCGCTTCAGCGGGCTGCCTCTCGACTTCAAAACCTTCCTGAAGCGCACCGACGGCGGCCCGCTCGTGCCGCGCGCGGCGGCGGTGCTCGGCCCATCCTACGGCGACAGCGCACTCCATGCCTCGACCGCGCATTTCGTGGTGATGACGCAAACCAGCTCGCTCGCACTCGTCGGCCCCTCGATCGTCGAGCAGGCAACCGGCGAGGTCGTCAGCGACCTCGAACTCGGCGGCCCAGCGAAGGCGCTGGCGAACGGCAACGCCCACATGGCGGTCGATAGCGAAGCAGATGCGATGAACGCGATCGCGGCGTTCTTATCCTTCCTCCCCGCCAATTCCAGCCTGCCCGCGCCCGCGGCGCCGGCGCGCGCGCCGCGCACGCCGGCGGAAGAGCTCGAACGCATCGTTCCGCTTGGCGCTAAAACTGGTTACGACATGCGCCAGGTGATCGAAGCGATCGCAGACGAGGCCTCGATCTTTCCGTGGGCGGACGAATGGGGCGGCGCTTTGCTCACCTGCTTGGCGCGGATCGGCGGTCAGCCGATCGGTATCGTCGCGAACCAGCCAATTGTCCGCGCCGGCGCGCTTGACGCGCACGCTCTCACCAAGGAACACGACTTCGTCGATCTTTGCGACTCGTTCAACCTGCCGCTTGTCTTCCTGCATGACGTGCCGGGCCTGCTCGTCGGAGGCGAAGCGGAGAAGACGGGAATTCTGAAAGCGTACGAACGCTTGGCGCTGCGCATCTCCACAGCCAATGTGCCCAAGATCGGGGTTGTCATCCGCAAGGCCTATGGCGGCGGACATTTCGCCATGGGCGGACGTCCGCTGCATCCGGATTTTCTCTTCGCGTGGCCCACCGCAGAACTGGGTTTCATGGCGCCGGAGACCGGGGTGCGCACAATCTACCGGCGCAAGCTTGAGGAAGCGCTCGCCAGCGGCGGCGTTGAAGCACGGGATAGACTCGCAGCGGAGCTGGAAGTGGAGTGGACCGCCGAATCCGAGCCGTGGGAAGCTGCGGCGCATCTCTCACTCGACGACGTCATCGAGCCGGCGAAGACGCGCGAGATTCTAATCCAGGCGCTCACCTACGCGTGGGGCGATCGCGAGCGTGTCTCGCCATGACGCGCACGCTCAACCTCAACGACGGCCCCGCCTTCCTCGCGCTGATGAAGCGCTACGTCATGGACTACTGCAATAGCCACGACCAGGCAGTGACAGAGTCGATCATGGCGCCCGACTACACGTTGCGCATGGGCGATCATTTGGTGTCGGGCCGTGACACCGCCTACTTCGACGCGACACGCAAGCAGATGAACCAGTTCCCCGGCCTCGTCCTCACCGTGCACGAGATCTGGACATCCGGCGAGCGGCTCGCGATGCGCTTCACCGAACACGGCGCCTCGCTCCGTCACAATGGCGCATGTGCGGCCTGGAGCGGCATCGGCCTTTACAAATGGAACGGCGAGCAGCTCACCTATAATTCGGTCGAGCAGGATTATTTCTCGCGCGCGCGCCAATTGAAGAACGGCGCACCCAATCCCGTCGATCACCCGGCCATCGCGCCATGGGATGGCGCCCCGCTTGCGCCAGACGCCGCAGCAGAGGCCAGCGTCCGCGCCTGGCTTGACAGCGGCGCGCTCGCGCGCACGCAGGACGTTTTCTGCGATGATGCATGGACTGGCGTCGATACGGGCGAAGTGCTCGATCAAGCCGGCATCGTTATCAACGATCTTTTCTCGTGCGGGCTTCATGTCGCCTTTCACGCAACCCAATACGGGCGCGTGCGCGGCGATTTTGACGCCGCCAATGCCGGTCGCAACGGCAAGCTGCACATGGCCGGCATCGTTCACCTCGAAAGCGGCTGCGTCGCAGGAGGGCGGATCATCCGCAATCGTCTTGATCTTCAGCGCGATCTGGCGGCGGCCGCCCCATGAGCGCCTCCAGGCTTCAAATCAAGGCGCCGATCCGCGCCGTGCTCGTCGCCAACCGCGGCGAGATCGCCGTACGCATCATCCGCGCCTGCCGCGAATTGGGCATTCGCGCCATTGCCGTGCACAGCGCGGCAGATGCAGGCGCGTTCTGGACGCGCATGGCCGATGACGCGCGAGACATCGGCCCCGCCGCGGCGGCGCAATCCTACCTCAACATCGAAGCCATAGTTGCGGCCGCGGGAGCGGCCGGCGCCGACGCCGTCCATCCCGGCTACGGCCTTTTGAGCGAAAGCCCGATCTTCGCCCAGGCTGTGCGCGATGCGGGCCTGCGCTTCATCGGGCCTTCGCCGAGCGCGATCGCGATTATGGCGGACAAGGTCACCGCGCGCAAAGCGGCGACCGACGCCGGCCTTCCCGTGCTGCCGGGCACGGAATCGACTGTCGAGAGTATCGCCGAAGGGCTCAAAGCAGCGCCCGCGATTGGCTGGCCGATCGCCGTGAAGGCGAGCTTCGGCGGCGGCGGACGCGGGATGCGCGTGGCGCAGAGCGAGTCCGACCTTGAGGCGGCGATGGAGCAGGCCTCGCGCGAGGCCGCCGCTGCATTCGGCCGCGCCGAAATCTATCTTGAGCGCTATCTCCCAAAGCCGCGCCACATCGAGGTGCAGATTCTGGCTGACAGCCGCGGCGGCGTCATCCATCTGGGCGACCGCGATTGCTCTGTGCAGCGCCGGCACCAGAAGCTGCTTGAGGAAGCGCCCGCACCCGCCCTGCCGGATGGGTTGCGCCAGCGTATCGCCGACGCATCGGTCAGGCTCGCCCGCAGCGTCGGATATGAGAGCGCCGGCACTGTCGAGTTTTTAGCCGACATCGCCAATGACGCCTTCTATTTCCTTGAAATGAATACACGCCTGCAGGTCGAGCACGGCATCACCGAACTCGTCACCGGCGTCGACATCGTGCGCGAGCAGATTGCCATCGCGGCAGGCGAACTGCTTTCGCTGCATCAGCAAGATGTTGTTGTACGCGGACATGCGATCCAGGCGCGCATCGCCGCTGAAGACGCTTGGGACGGCTTTCGCCCCTCGCCCGGCCGCATCGAAGCGCTGCGCCTGCCGCAGGGACCAGGCGTGCGGCTCGATTTCGGCGTCGAAGCGCACGATGAAATTCCCGGCCACTACGATTCCATGTTCGGCAAGATCCAGGCGCTAGCCGCGACGCGCGACGAAGCCCGCTTGCGCCTCGGCGTGGCGTTGGATGACTTCATGGTCGCCGGCGTGCCGACGACGGCGTCCTATCTGCGCATTCTGCTCGATCAACCGTCGTTCGCCGCGGTCACGCACGATACGGGTTCGCTCGAACGCGAATGGCGGCCCGATCCCGCAAAGCGCCCCACGCCCACGCTCGCCGCCGTTACGGCGGCGCCATCAGCGCCTGCTTATTCAGAGCGGCGGATCGCTGCGCCTTGGGGCGGCCGGCTGATTGAGGTCGCTGTGTTCGGCCGCGTCGACAATGGTGCGGCGGCTGCGGCTTCCGGCAACGCACGCCCGAATCGCGAGCTGGCCGGTGCGGTCATTGGCGGTCCCGACGTCACGGCGCCCATGGACGCTTCCGTGAACGCGATCCCGGTCAAGCTCGGCGACACCGTCGCCAAGGGTGCGCCGCTCGTCATTCTCGAAGCGATGAAGATGGAAGTGATCGTGTCAGCCCAGCGCGACGGACTCGTGTCCGTCATTCATGTCGCCCCCGGCGACGCCGTAAAGATCGGGGCGACGCTGCTGACGCTTAGCGAAGCGTAGCCTCGACCCCAGGCCCACGCGAACGCTTTCGTCCCAGACAGATTGTTTTTGCAGATTGCGCCCTACGGCCAGGAGAAAGTCCGGCCCGTACTGGCGCTTCAAGCCCGCCTGTACGAAAGCCCGCCAACATATTCTATAGTGTCGGCTGGATTTTTCTTAGAAATCAAAGTGGTGCCCAGAAGAGGACTCGAACCTCCACGGTGTTACCCGCCAGTACCTGAAACTGGTGCGTCTACCAATTCCGCCATCTGGGCACTGAGCGGGCGGATGTAGTGGAGCGGGAGGGGCGCGTCAATCTCGGGTGGGCGCGACCGGGGGCGGTATGGGCCGGGCCGGCGGCGCGTGCTAGGCGCGAGGCATGCGTTTTCCGGTCCTCGCCCTCTGCCTCACCCTCGCCGCGTGCGCCACAGCGCCGGCCCACACCGCCGCCCCGCTCTCCACCGCCGGCGTCGCGTCCGCCTGGGACGCCGCCCGGATCGAGCCGATCCTGCAGCGGACGCAGCGGCTGCATTTGGCCGCGGACGTCTCGGCGCTATCCCCCGGCGAGCAGGCGGCGGTGCGGGAGCTGCTGGCGGCGGGCGAGCGCATGCACCGCCTCTACATGGCGCAGCGCCATCCCCAGGCGCTCGCGGCGCAAGCCTATCTCGACGCGCACCCGGAGCTGGCGGGGGAGCGCGACCTGTTCCGGCTCAATGCCGGGCCGATCGCCTCGACGCTCGACAACACACGCGAAGCGTTCCTGACCGTGGCGCCCGAAGCGCCGGCGCGGAACGTCTATCCGCAGGGCGCGACCCGCGCGGCGCTCGACGCGTTCTTCGCCACGCATCCGGAGCGGCGCGACGAGCTGCTCGACGGCCGCGCCGCGGTGTGGGCGGCAACGCCGGAGAACCGTCGCCGCGCGCTCGCGGCGCTGGACCGCCACCCGGCGCTCGATGCGCTGCACCCCGGCCTGCGCGACCGGCTGCGCACCAGCGAGACCTATCTCGCCGTGCCGTATTCGGTCGCCTACGCCGAGGACATTTTCTTCGTCTATGATCGCCTGAACGCGGCAGCAGCCCATGTCGAGAGCGGCGATCCGGCGTTCGCGCGCTATCTGCGGCTGCGCGCCCGCGATCTCCTGACCGACGACTACGAAGCCGGCGATGCAGCCTGGGTGAGCGGCCGTTTTACCGGCAACCTCAACGCCCAGATCGGCGCTTACGAAACCTATGACGACGCGCTCTACGGCGTGAAGACGTTCTTCTCGCTCTCGCTCTTGGTGCGCGACCGTCCGCGCAGCGACGAGCTGCAGGCGGCGCTCGGCGACATCCAGACGGTCGAGAACGCGCTGCCCTATCAGCACCATCGCGAGGTGCGCAGCGACATCCCGGTCGGCGTCTACAATATCATCGCCGATTTCGGCCAGGCGCGCGGGGCCAACACCGCGACAATCCTGCCGAACGAGGCCTATCTCGCCCGCCAATACGGCCGCACCATCCTGATGCGCGGCAACATCCTCTTGAACGAAGAGCAGTTCGCCGAAACCCATCGCGCCTTCGCCGCGGCGGTGATCCCGGGCCAAGCCGACGACATCGCCGCCGAAGGCGCCTTCTACCGCACGCTCTGGCACGAGATCGGCCACTATCTCGGCGTCGACCAGACCGCCGACGGGCGCGATCTCGACGCCGCGCTCGAAGACACGGCCGACCTGCTCGAAGAGATGAAGGCCGACCTCGTCTCGCTCGAAGCGGCGCGCATTCTTCACCAGCGCGGGCGCATCAGCGATGCGCAGCTGCGCAGCATCTATGCCTCCGGCGTCCGCCGCGTGCTGCAGAAGAACCGCCCGCGCCGCGAACAGCCGTACCAGACCATGCAGCTGATCCAGTGGAACTGGTTCATGGAGCGCGGCGCGCTGCGGTTCGAGGACGGGCGCCTCGGCATCGACTACGCGCGCTATCCGGAGGCGGTGACGAGCCTGCTGCGCGACGTGCTGGCGCTCCAGCGGGCCGGCGACCGCGCCGGCGCCAGCGCCTTCGTCGACCGCTGGACGACATGGACTCCCGAACTGCACGAAGCGATCGCAAGCCGCATGCGCGACAGCGAACGCACCCGCTACACGCTCGTGACCTACGAGGCGATCGACGGCCCCCGCTGACGCCCAGGCCGGACTCTCGCCGGCTAGCGCTTGAGGACAAATTGGACTAAGCGCTCCGCTATGATCCGCAAGCTCTCTCTCACCATCGACGGCAAGGACGGCCGCAACGTCGTCGTCTATCTGCACAAGGGCGACCTGCCCGACGGCGTGGCCTTCAACGGCCCGGTCGCCGTCGATAGCGAGACGATGGGGCTTTCGCTGATCCGCGACCCGCTCTGTCTGGTGCAGATCTCCGACGGCGGCGGCGAAGCGCATCTGGTGCAGCTCGACCGCGCCACCTACGACGCGCCGAATTTGAAGCGCGTGCTGGCCGATCCGAACGTCTTGAAGCTGTTCCACTTCGCCCGCTTCGACGTCGCCATGTTCATGCGCGACCTTTCGGTGATCACCGCGCCGATCTACTGCACCAAGATCGCCTCGAAGCTGGTGCGCACCTACACCGACCGCCACGGCCTCAAGGACCTCACCAAGGAGGTGCTCGGCCGCGACATCTCCAAGGATCAGCAGTCGAGCGACTGGGGCGCCCCTGAACTGAGTGACGCGCAGCTGGCCTACGCCGCCTCAGACGTGCTCCACCTGCATGCGCTGAAGGAAAGGCTCGACGCGATGCTGGCGCGCGAGGGCCGGGTGGAGGTGGCTCAATCGTGCTTCGACTTCCTGCCGACGCGCGCCGCGCTCGACCTCGCCGGCTGGGAGGAGACGGACATTTTCGCGCACTCGTAACCGCCGCTACGCCCGTTGCTCCGGGCGTCGCACGCGCGCTAGTTTGCGGCATGACCCTCGACACCTACACGCCCGTTCCCGATCTGATCCGCGCATATGCCGCTACGGCGCCCGGAAAGGCGGCGCTCATCCTCGAGGACCGGCAGCTCAGCTACGACGAATTCGTGCGGCTGGGCGATCGCGTCGCGGCGGCGCTGCAGCGTGAAGACGTAGCCGCGGGCGAAAGCGTGGCGATCTGCGCGGGCACGTCGCTCGAATATGGCTGCGCCTTTTTCGGCGCGCTGATCGCAGGCGTGGCGATGGCGCCGATCGCGCCCTCCTCGACGCCGGACGGCATCGCCGCCATGGCGGCCGACTGCGGCGCCAAGGTCTTCTTCGTCGACAAGGCCGTCGCCGACGCGATGGGCGCGGAACTTGGCAAGGTGAAGGCCAGGATCGTCGGCCTCGATGCGGGCGCGCCGGGCGTTCCGTTCGCCGAGTTTCTGGCGCCGGAGGGCGCGAAACCGGCGCCGGTGGCGATCACGGAAGAGCTGCCGTTCAACATCATCTATTCGTCCGGCACGACCGGCGCGCCCAAGGGCATTGTGCAGAGCCACGGCATGCGTTTCTGGCAAGTCGTGCGCGTGCAGCCGATGGGATACAGCGAAAACAGCGTCGTGCTGCTCTCGACGCCGCTCTACTCGAACACGACGCTGGTGAGCTTCTTCCCGACCCTGGCGCTGGGCGGCACGGTCGTGCTGATGAAGAAGTTCGACGCCGGCCAGTTCCTGGCGCAATCGCAGCGCCATCGCGTGACGCATGCGATGCTCGTGCCGGTTCAGTATTCGCGCATCATGGCGCGCGAGGACTTCGACAGCTACGATCTCTCCAGCTTCCAGATGAAGTTCTCAACCTCGGCGCCGTTCTCGCCCGCGCTGAAACAGGACGTGCTGAAACGCTGGCCGGGCGGCCTGGTCGAATATTACGGCATGACCGAGGGCGGCGGCGCGTGCGTTCTGGCGGCGCACCTGTTTCCGGACAAGCTGCACACGGTCGGCATGCCGGCGCCGGGGCACGACATCCGCGTCATCGACGAAGACGGCAAGGAACTGCCGCGCGGCGAAGTCGGCGAAGTCGTCGGCCGCTCGGACATCATGATGAGCGGCTATCACAATCGCAAGGATCAGACCGACGCCGCCATTTGGATCTCGCCCGAAGGCTTGCGCTTCATCCGCACCGGCGATGTCGGCCGCTTCGATGCGGACGGCTTCCTGGAGCTGATGGACCGCAAGAAGGACATGATCATCTCGGGCGGCTTCAACGTGTATCCAAGCGATCTCGAAGCTGTGCTGCGCCAGCATCCCGATGTGGCGGATGCGGCGGTCGTCGGCGTGCCGAGCGCGGAATGGGGCGAGACGCCGGTGGCGTTTGTGGTCTCAAGCGGCGCCGACGGCGAGACGCTGCGCGCGTTCGCGAACGAGCGGCTCGGCAAGACGCAGCGGATCAGCGCGGTGGAGCTGGTCGACGAACTGCCGCGCAGCCATATCGGCAAAATCCTGAAACGCGAGCTGCGGGACGCCTACGCAGCGAAGCGCTGAGCGGAGGCCGAGGGCCAAGTCAGGCCTTCACGACTTCCTGCTCGATGCGGCCGAAGATCGAGTGGTTCCTGGCGTCGCGCATCTCGATCTCGACGCGGTCACCCCATTTCAGGAAGCTCGTCGCCGGCTTGCCGGACTGGATCGTCTCGATCATGCGCTGCTCGGCGATGCAGGAATAGCCGCGCCCGCCTTCGCTCACCGGCCTGCCTGGGCCGCCATCGGCGTCGCGGTTTGACACGGTGCCGGAGCCGATGATGCTGCCGGCGGCGAGATCGCGCGTCTTGGCGGCGTGGGCGATAAGCTGGCCGAAATCGAACGTCATGTCTTCGCCGGCGTTGGCGGCGCCGAACGGCTTGCCGTTCAGGCTGACATACATCGGCAGATGCAATTTGCCCTCGCGCCACGCCTCGCCCAGCGCATCGGGCGTGACGGCGACCGGCGAGAACGCGGACGACGGCTTCGACTGGAAAAAGCCGAAGCCCTTCTCCAACTCCGCCGGGATGAGGTTGCGCAGGCTGACGTCGTTCACGAGCATCACCAGGCGGATGCGCTCGCGCGCCGCTTCCGGCGAAATCCCCAGCTCCACGTCATCGACGATCACCGCGACTTCCGCCTCGAAATCGCAGCCCCAGGCTTCGTCCTTCAGCGGGATCGGATCGCGCGGCCCAAGAAACACATCGCTGCCGCCCTGGTACATGAGCGGATCGGTCCAGAAGCTTTCCGGCATCTTGGCGCCGCGGGCCCGGCGCACCAGCGCGACGTGGTTCACGTAAGCCGAGCCGTCGGCCCATTGGTGCGCGCGCGGCAGCGGCGACGCCGCCTCGCGCTCGTGAAAGCGCTCGCGCAAAACCGCACCGGCATTGACGCCCTCGCTGAGCGCACGCAGGCGCGGCGCCGCATGCGCCCAATCATCGAGCGCCGCCTGCAGCGTCGGCACTTCCGGGCCGGCGTGCGCACACCAGGCGAGATCGTCGGAAACGACGACCAGCTTGCCGTCGCGACCGTGGCGGAGCGATGCGAGTTTCATTCCATCTCCCAATATGGACCGCCGGCGCCCTCGCCGGCCAGCGCGAACCTACAAAGGTTGGAGCGCCGCGCTCCCGTCCCGCAACGCTTGCGGAACGCCGGCTCTCCACATCGACGTCATCTCACCGCATCCTTCTGGTTCTCCGGCGCGGCCTTGATGAAGGCCGGATGCCGCCGCGCGTTTTCGTCCCACGCCGCGAGGCGCGGGAATGGCGAGAGGTCGGTCTTGTAGCGTCGCGCGTTCGCCATCTGCGGCACAAGCAGGATGTCGGCCAAGGTGGGCTCGTCGCCGAACGCGAACGGCGTCTGGGCGCGCTGCTCCGCCTGGTGCTCCAGCGCGGCGAAGCCGAGCTTAATCCAGTGGCGATACCATTCGCCGACGTGATCGTCGCTGGCGCTGAACTCAAGCTTGATGCGCGTCAGCACGCTGGTGTTGTTCAGCGGATGGATGTCGGCGGCGATCGTGAATGCGAACGCGCGCGCCTGCGCGGCGAGCCAGGGATCGGCCGGCGTGAAGTGCGGATTGGGATGCGTCTGGTCGAGCCATTCAAGGATCGCGAGCGATTGCGTGAGCACGCCGCGCTCCGTCTCGAGCGCCGGCACGCGCATTTGCGGGTTCCTGGACCGGTACGGCTCGCGCATCTGCTCGTCCACCCCCGGCATGATGTTCACCGGGACGGACTCGTAGTCGACGCCCTTTAGGTTCAAGCCGATGCGGACGCGATAGGCGGCGGACGAGCGCCAGTAATCGTAGAGCTTCAGCATGCGACAGTCCTAGCGCGGCGCGGCGGCGGCGTCATGCGCTATTCGCCGATCCGCGCCTTTGCGGCTGCGTGCGCGGCGCGGGCTTTCTCATGCAGCCAGGCGGCGTGCTGCGGCGCTTTCTTGGTGCGGCTCCATTCTTCGAGCATGTCCGGCGCGACGCGCTTCAGTTCCGCCAACTCCTCCGCCGTGCCGGTGTCGGCGGCGAGTTCCACACGATGACCGTTCGGGTCGAAGAAATAGATCGACTGGAAGATGCCGTGATCCGTCGGACCCAGCACGTCGATTCCCTTCGCCTCCACGCGCGCCTTGGCGGCGAGAAGCTCATCGACGCTGTTCACGCGGAAAGCGATGTGCTGCACCCATTGCGGCGTGTTCTCGTCGCGACCCATGTCCTTCTGGTTGGGCAGTTCGAAGAAGGCCAGTACGTTGCCGTTCCCGCAATCGAGGAAGACGTGCATGTAGGGATCGTATTCGCCCGTCGACGGCACATGATCCTCGGCGAACGCAGTGGTGTATTCCATGCCGAGCACATCGCCATAGAATTCGACCGTCTGCTTGGCGTCCTTGCAGCGATAGGCGACGTGATGGATGCCGAAGGTGATAGCCATTAACGCATCTCCTGACTCAATCTTGCTCCGTCATTCCGGGGCTCCGCGAAGCGGAGAACCCGGAACCCAGGGCAAACGCCGCGCCGGTCGCCCCTGGGTTCCGGATCGCGCTTCGCGCGTCCGGAATGACGGAAGGCGCTTCATTCTTCCTCGTCTGCGAAAATTTGAACGGCTGGCTCGCCGCCGGCTGAAAGCGCGGCGCGATACATGCCCGGCGTGTTCATGGCGAAAGCGTGGCGGCCCGCGCCATCGAGCACGATGACGCCGCCGTCGCCGGCGACGCCCGCCGCATTCAGCGTGACGCCGACTTCGGCCATGACGTTGTCCGCCGCTTGCTGCGCGCTTTCGCCGTTGAACTCCATGCGCGCACAGATCGCGCGGGCGACGCCGACGCGGATGAAGAACTCGCCCGTGCCGGTGGCGCTCACGCCGCAGACGCCGTTCTGCGCGTACGTGCCGGCGCCGACGATCGGCGCATCGCCGACGCGGCCCCAGCGTTTGCCGGTGGTGCCGCCGGTGGACGTGCCGGCGGCGATGTCGCCGCGCCGGTCATAGGCCACGACGCCGACCGTGCCGAAAAGATGATCGTTGGGCGCAGCGTCGTTATAAGCCTGCGGCGCGGGCGGCACGCCGGGCGGACGCGGCGGAACGGGCTGCTCGCTGCGGCGGAGATTATCTTCGAGCTGCCGCCACCGGCGCTCGGTGAAGAACCACGCCGGCGGCGCCTCTTCGATGTTCTGCGTGCGCGCGAACGCTTCCGCGCCGTCGCCGATCAGCATCACGTGCGGGCTATGCTCCATCACCGCGCGCGCGGCGAGGATCGGATTTTTCGTGCGCGTGAGGCCGGCGACGGCGCCCGCGGCGCGGGTGTGGCCGTCCATGATCGAGGCGTCGAGTTCGTTGCGGCCTTCTGCGGTGAACACGGCGCCGCGGCCGGCGTTGAATAGCGGATTATCTTCCAGATAGAGGATGGCCGCCTCCACCGCGTCTAGCGAGGAGCCGCCGCCGTCGAGAATGTCGCCGCCGATGGAGAGCGCCTGGCGCATCGCGGCGCGGTAGTCCGCCTCAAGCTCAGGCGTGAGATTGGCGCGCTCGATCACGCCGGCGCCGCCATGCACCACGATGGACCAGCGCGGCGCCGGTTCAGGCGCCGTGGCGCAGGCGGCGAGGAACGTCACGATGCAGAACAGCGCGAGCGCTTTCAACTTCGGACCGCCGGCTTCCAGCCGGCCTTGCTTCATTTCAGCTTGCATCGTCATCGCCTGCATCGATGGGGGCGCCGGCTGGAAGCCGGCAGTCCGCCCGCGCCACATCTCACCCCGCCTTCAGCACGCCGCGGCGAATCTGGTCGAGTTCGATCGACTCGAACAGGGCTTTGAAATTGCCTTCGCCGAAGCCTTCATTGCCCTTGCGCTGGATGAACTCGAAGAAGATCGGGCCGATCGCGTCCTTGCCGAAAATCTGCAGCAGCAGGCCCTGGCCCTCGCTCGGCGCGCCGTCGATCAGGATGCGGCGCTTGCGCAGTTCTTCCAACGGCTCGCCATGGCCCGACAGGCGCTTGTCGACGAGATCGTAATAGGTCTCGATCGTATCCTGCAGCTCGACGCCGCGCGCCTTGAGGCGATCGACCACTGCATAGAGATCGTCGCAGCCGAAGGCGAGGTGCTGGATGCCCTCACCTCTGTAGCGCTGCAGATATTCCTTGATCTGATCGACCTTGCCTTCCTCGCCCTTCGACTCGTTGAGCGGGATGCGGATCTTGCCGTCCGGGCTCGTCATCGCCTTCGAGAACAGGCCGGTGACTTTGCCTTCTATGTCGAAATAGCGGATTTCGCGGAAGTTGAAGATCTTCTCGTAGTACTCCGCCCACTTGGCCATGTTGCCGCGGAACACGTTGTGGGTGAGGTGATCGAGATAGGTGAGGCCGATGGCGTTCTTCGCCTCGTCGGCGCCTTCGATCGGCTTGAAGTCGACATCGTAGATCGTCTGCGCGCCGTAGCGGTCGACGAGATAGATATAGGCGCCGCCAATGCCTTCGATCGCCGGAATGTCGAGCTCCATCGGGCCGATCGGCATGTCGACCGGCTTGGCGCCGCGCTTCACCGCTTCCTCGAACGCCGCCTTCGCGTCGCGCACGCGGAACGCCATCGCGTTGGCGGAGGGGCCGTGGACCTTGCGGAACTCGGCCGGCTGGCCCGAGGGCTCCATGTTCAGGATGAAGTTGATGTCGTTCTGCTTGTAGCGGACGACATTCTTGCTGCGGTGCCTAGCGACGGCGGTGAAGCCGATCTGTTCGAAATACGCGGCAAGCTTTTCTGGTTCGGGCGAGGTGAATTCGACGAACTCGAAACCATCGGTCCCAATCGGATTCTCGAACAGGTCGGCCATGGCGTTTCCTCGGAGCTTGCGTTTGCCGACGATTTAGTTTCATTTGCAACCAATGGCAAGCGCGAAACGGAAACCGTCCCCGGCGGACACGCTGGTGCTGGAGGAGTTCCTTCCCTACCGGCTGTCGGTGCTGTCGAACCGGATCAGCCGCGCCATCGCCGCGCGCTATGCCAAGACATTCGATCTCACCATTCCGGAATGGCGCGTCATCGCCGTACTGGGGCGCAGGCCCGGCCTCACGGCCAAGGAAGTGGCCGAAGCCACGGAGATGGACAAGGTCGCCGTCTCGCGCGCGGTGGCGCGCCTCGTCGCGTCCAAGCGCGTAGCCTCCCGCGAGGACCGCAACGACGCGCGCAAGCAATCGCTTACTCTGACAGCGCAAGGCGAAAGCGTGCATGCGCGCATCGCGCCGATCGCACTCGCCGCCGAAGAGCGCTTGCTTGAAACGCTGAGCTCACGCGATCGTGAGCAACTCGATGCGCTGCTCGATCATCTGCTGGAAGCGGCGAAGCGGCTCTGACCGCATGTTCCAATTGCAGCTGAAGACTGGAATGCCTGCTGAAGCGATGCCTACGTGTCACTCTGTGGGGCGACCAGGAGAACTTCATGTCACGAATTTCATGGACCGCCGCCGCCTGCAGCATCGCTTTGTTCGGCGCCGTTGCGTGCGCGGGCACCAACTCGGACGCCAACATGAGCAGCGGCCTCGACGCCGCCGGCTCATCGGCGCAAACTGAAACGCAAACGCAGGCGCCGGATGCGGCGCCGCCCGCCGATCCAGCCACCGCAACCTACACCGACGTACAATTGCAGGCCTTTGTCGCGGCCGCGGCGGAGATCAATCCGATCGCGCAGTCGCTGACGACGGCGACACCGGAGCAGCGCGCGCAAGGCGCCGCGCAAATCCGCGCGATCCTCGCGCAACACGGCCTCGACGCCGACACCTACAACGCCATCGCTTCGCGCGCGCAGACCGACGCGGCGTTCGCCGCGCGCATTGCGGCGCTGCAGTCCACGCAACAAACGCCGCCGCCGGAAGGCTGACCGCGTCCTGCGCTCCCGGCCGCGCCGCGCGGCCGGGAGCGCTTTCAGCGCGCCGGCGTCAGCCGCAGCAGGCGGCCGTTGTCCTCGTCGGTGACGATCATCACTGCGCCGTCCGCCGTCTCGGCGATGTCGCGCACGCGGCCGTGCCGGCCCGCAATCAGCCGCTCCTCGCCCGCCACGCGCTCGCCGTCGAGTTCGAGCCGCACCAGGGCGCGCGTGTAAAGGCCGGCGATCAGGATGTCGCCGCGCCATGGAAACAGATCGCCGCGATAGAACAGCATGCCGCCCGGCGCGATCACCGGGTCCCAATAATAGAGCGGCTGCTCCATGCCTTCGCGCACGGCGACGCCGCCGTTCACCGGCGCGCCGTTATACTCCTGGCCGTAAGAGATCACCGGCCAGCCATAATTGCGGCCGGCGCGCGCAATGTTGAGTTCATCGCCGCCTTGCGGGCCGTGCTCGACCAGCCAGAGTTCGCCCGTCCGCGGATGCAGCGCCGCGCCCTGGATATTGCGATGCCCGTAAGACCAGATCTCGGCGCGCGCGCCTTCGCGGCCCGCGAACGGATTGTCCCGCGGCGCCGAGCCGTCCGGATCGATGCGCACCACTTTGCCGATATGCGTTGAAAGATCCTGCGCCAGCTCGCGCGGCTCGCGCTGCTGGCGGTCGCCCATCGCGACATAGAGCCGCCCCGCGCCGTCGAAGACGATGCGCGAACCGAAATGCCCGCGCGACTGCCACGCCGGCGCTTGGCGGAAAATCACCTGCACGTCCTCGACGCGGTTCGCGGCGCGGTTCAGGCGCCCACGCGCGGCGCTTGTGCCATTGCCGCCGTCGCGCGCCTCCGCGAACGTCCAGTAGATCAGCTGGTCCCGCGCGAAGTCCGGGCTCAACGCAACGTCAAGCAAGCCGCCCTGGCCGCGCGCATCGACCGCGGGCAAGCCCGCGACCGGCGCCGATACGCTCCCATCAAGCGTGATCACACGCAGGCGGCCGGGACGTTCCGTCACCAGCACGGCGCCGTCCGGCAAAACCTCCACCGCCCACGGATGCTCGAGCCCGACCGCGATCTCTTCCACAGCGATCGCAATCTCCGACCGCGCTTCCGGCGCGCGCGTCTGCCCTGCGAACGCCGGCGCGAAATCAGTATGCGGCGGCGCCTGTTCCACAGGCGGGCCCGTGCGCGCGGCGTTGGAGTCCCGGCCATTGTCCTGCGCCGAACATGCGCCGAGGATTAGGATTGCGGCGAAAACTGGAACATGCATGGACGGGCTTCTCGCGTCTGTGGGGAACAGGGTCAACAGCGCGTAACGCTCTTGCCTCGATCATTGGCGCCGTTTTCCCTCGACCCTCAACCTTGCCTCGCGGTAACATCGCACACCGCAGCCGGAGGGGTTTTTGGCGGACATTTTCGTCTCCTATTCGCGGCTCGATCAGGCGCGCGTGCAGCCGATCGTCGAGCGGCTGCAGTCGCTGGGCTTCAGCGTCTGGTGGGACCAGCACGTGCGAACCGACAGCGCCTTTCCCGAAGAACTGCAAGCCCAGCTCGACGGCGCCAAAGCCGTGCTCGCGGTATGGACCGAGAATACGCGCAACGCGACATGGACATGCGCCGAAGCGGCGCGTGCGCTGGACCAGCGGAAACTTCTTCAGCTCCGGCTCGACAACGCCGGCGCGCCGGCGCCGTTCGACGCGCTGACGGTCGCCGACATGCGCGGCCGCGGCGAATGGGGGCCGCTCGAGGCGGCGCTCGCGCGCGTCGTGCGCGAGGGCGAAGCGATCGAGCCGGAAAGGACGCTCGCCGGCCTCGGCCCGTTCAACACGCCCGCCATGGCCGGCGCGCCGAAACTGAGCCTTGCCGCCATGGCCGCGGCGCTCGCCGCTTTCACCGGCGCGATGAACGCGGCGCTCAACGGCATGATGCCTGTCGGCTCGCTGCAAATCGTGCTGACGGGCGTTCTCGTGGTCGCCGTCATCTGCGCGCTGCTCAGCTTCTACCGCTTACGCACCGTTGCGCGGGCGGGAGGCTGAGATGGCGCGCCCCGTACTCAGCTCGCTCGTCAATGGCGTGCGCGGCCTGCTGTCGGCGCAATTGTTCGTGGGCGTCCTGGCGATTGCACTCGCCGGCTGGACGCTCACGGTCACCAGCGGGCTGATCCGCGAGCGCGACCGCCTGCGCGAGCGCGTGATCCAGCTTGAAGCGTCGATGGCCGAGCGCGGCATCGTCGTGCCGCCGACGCCGGCCGTGGTGGAGTCGGCGGTCGCGGGCGAACAGCTCTATCCCGGCTCCGTTCCCGCGGCGCTGCGTGCGGCCGCCGAGGACGAAAGCGCGCCCCCGCCCGTCGACACGTCAACCGGCGCCGAAGCAACTGAGCGGTCGGCGCGGATCGATTTCAGCCAAGTGCTCGCCGATCTGTTCGCGCCGGCGCCGCCGATGCGGCTGGTCGTGCTCCACGTGCGCGACGCCGCCGACGCGCCTCAAGCGCAACGCGTCGGCGAAGAGCTGCGCCGCAGCGCCAACGTGCATGTCGTCGTCGACGTGCTGACGCCGCGCGATCCGGCGCAGTCCGGCTATGTCTATTTCGACGGCCGCCAGAACCGCCCCACCGCCGAACTCGTCACGCAATTCCACGACATCGCCCGCCGCAACGGCGTCGCCCCCTGGTCGGCGCAGCTGCGCGGCGCGGCGCTGCCGGCGCAGGGCGAATACACGCCCGACCGGCTCGACATCGTGCTGCCGCCGCTGCCGCCGCCTCCGCCGCCGCCAGCCGAGCCAGTCATCGCCACGCCGGCGCCAGGCTAAGACGCCGCCCCTTATGGATCGCCGGCGTCCCGCCGGCCTGCGCCGCTTTTTTTGAGAAGGGAGCGTGACGCGCGCCCCATGCACGGCGGAGCGGTACGCTCCAACCTGGACAGGTTCACGCAGGCCGGCAGGACGCTGGCGGTCCATGCAACGCCGCAGCGAACTCAGTGCATGGCGCATTAGCCCAGGCCCCGCCTTGCTTCCGCCCCCGGCCCGGGTGAAAAGCCGCCGGTGACCACGCTCGCCGCCCATCCGGCCGCCGCTTTCGACTGGGAGCCGCACCGCGCGCTGACGCTGCGCCGCGCGCGCCGGCGTTCACGGCTGGTCGCGGCGCTCCGGCGCTTCTTCGTCGCGGCCGCGGGCGCCTCGTTCGCATCGGTGTTCGTGTTCATGGCCCTCCACGCCATTGAGGGCGGTTTCAACGCCGGCCAGTACGCGCCCACGGAACCGCTGCGGATGATCAATCCGCGCTTCATCGGCCGAACCGAAACGGGCGGTCCCTACCAGCTCTCGGCCGAGATGGCCGAACGCCAACCGGGCGAGAACCAGCCGATCGAGCTGATCTCCCCAGTCTACCGGACCGAAGCCGGAACGATCATGCTGGCCCCGCGCGGCGTCTACAGCGAGGCCGCCAACACCCTGGTTTTCGATGGCGAGGTGCTGTTCTCCGACACCGGCGGCAACCGCTTCACGACCCCCAGCATGGTGGTCGATCTGGAAGCCGGGACGCTGACCGGGCGGGGGGGCGTCACCGGCGCCGGGCCACTTGGCGTGCTCCAGGCCGACAGTTATGAATTGCGCCACAGCGACCGCGCGCTCGTGCTCCGCGGCAATGTCCGGGGCCAGATCCCGGACCGCGATCAACAGAATGGGGAGCAGCCGCAATGAGGCCCGCAGCATTATTTCTTGCCGCAGGGGCCTTCCTGCTCGCGGCGGCGGCCGCCGGCCCCGCACGCGCCCAGCTCAGCGAAGGCGGCGGGCCGGTCTCCTACTCGGCCGACAATCTCGAATATTTCGACAGCGAGCGCCGCCTGGTGCTGACCGGCGACGTGGACATCGTCCAGAACGACGCTCGCCTCCGGGCCGACCGGATCACCCTGTTCTTCAGCCAATCCAGCGGCGGCGGCCAGCAGGGCGGCCAGGGTCTGGCCTCGGGCGACATCGAGCGCATGATCGCCGAGGGCGAGGTCTATTACGTCCGCCCGCAGCAATCGGCCCGCGGCAACCGCGCCGTCTACGAGATCGCCAATGACAGCGTGACCTTCTCCGGCAACGTGGTCGTCGCCTCGGACGAGAACGTGATCCGCGGCGAGACGCTGGTGCTGCAGATCGGCTCGCGCCGCACCACGATCCGGCCGACGCCCGGGCAACGGGTCCGCGGCGTGTTCGTCCCGAGCCAGAACCAGGGCGGCAACCAGCCTGGCGGTAACCGTTGAAAGCCAAAGCTTCACGAAATCTTAGCGGCGGATGGGGCAGATGAGTCCTGAGGGCGCTGCAAACCGTTCGGCCAGGGCTGAAACCGCTCAAGGCGGGCTCGGCGCGGTCTCGATCGGGAAATCCTATCGCGGCCGCCGCGTGGTCAAGGACGTTTCCTTGTTCGTGAACCGCGGCGAAGTCGTCGGTCTGTTGGGCCCCAACGGAGCAGGCAAAACCACCTGCTTCTATATGATCACGGGGCTCGTACGCGTGGACCAGGGACAGATCTTGTTGGACGGCCAGGACGTCACAACGCTGCCCATGTACCAGCGTTCCAGGCTTGGCGTCGGCTACCTGCCGCAAGAAGCGTCGATCTTCCGTGGTCTGACCGTCGAACAGAACGTGATGTCGATCGTCGAGCTGCATGAGCGTAACCACGCCAAGCGGCGCGAGATCGTCGACGGGCTGCTCGCCGAACTGCGCGTCGACCACTTGAAGGATGCGCCCGCCTCCGCCCTTTCGGGCGGCGAGCGGCGCCGGGTTGAAATCGCGCGGGCTCTGGCGACCAGGCCGTCGTTCATGCTGCTCGACGAGCCTTTCGCCGGCATCGACCCGCTCGCCATCAACGACATCCGAGAGCTGATCCTGTTTTTGAAACAGCGCGGCCTCGGCGTTCTGATCACCGACCACAACGTGCGCGAAACGCTCACCATCGTGGATCGTGCATCGATCATGTTCGACGGCGAAGTGATGTTCGAAGGCACGCCTCAAGAGGTGATGGCTTCGCAAGTCGTTCGCGAAAGGTATCTCGGCAAAGATTATCACTAGCGCGGGGCCGGCCATGCACGCGCAAGCCTCCGTGGGCGCACCCCTCTCACAGGACGGCGACAACATCGCCCGTCCTCCCCCGCCAGGGGGAGGTGGCGCGCGCGCAGCGCGCGACGGAGGGGTGGGCGCAAGCTTGCCGGAACGCAGCGTCGCCCCCTCAGTCACGCTTACGCGTGACAGCTCCCCCTATCGGGAGAGCACGCGCTGTTCTGCATTCGAGGGGAACGCACCATGGCGATGACCCCCCGTCTGGAGCTGCGCCAGGGCCAGGCTCTGGTGATGACGCCGCAGCTGCAGCAGGCGATCAAGCTCCTGCAGCTCTCCAACATCGAACTGCAGGAATTCATCGAAGGCGAACTTGAGCGCAATCCGCTGCTGGAGCGCGAGGAAAGCTCGGCTGAGGCCAAGCAGAGCGACGACGGCGGCGACGCCCAGGCGCTCGAATTTGAAACCGGCATGGCGCCGGCGGAAGCGGCGCTCGACGTCGACGTGGCCGATCTCGCCCCTGACTTGAGCAGCGCCGATCTGGCCGAGGCGGGCGCAGCCCCAATGCAGGACTGGTCGAAAGCCTCTTCCGGCAAGAGCTTCGACGATCTGCCCGGCCTCGAAGAGACGCTGACCGGCGACCTCACCCTGGCCGAACATCTGGACGCCCAGCTCACCGAATCCGGCCTCTCCCCGACCGAGCGCATGATCGGCGCGGTGCTGATCGACGCGGTGGACGACTGGGGCTACATGCGCGCCGACACGCGCGAACTCGCCGACCGCATCGGCGCCAGCGAAGCGCAGGTGCTGCATGTGCTCGAGATCATGCAGGGCTTCGAGCCTACCGGCGTGATGGCGCGCGACATTCCCGAATGCCTGGCGCTGCAGCTCAAGGAACGCGGCCGCTTCGATCCGGCCATGGAGAAGCTGCTCGCCAATCTCGACCTGCTCGCCAAGGGCCACGCCGAGCGGCTGCAGACCGTGTGCGGCGTCGACCGCGAAGACCTGGCCGACATGATCGCCGAAGTGCGCGCGCTGACGCCCAAGCCCGGCGCCGGGTTCGGCGGCGGCGCGGTGCAGTCGGTCGCGCCCGACGTCTACGTGAAGCAGGCGCCCGACGGCGCCTGGGCGGTCGAACTCAACGCCGACACCATGCCGCGCGTGCTGATGAACCAGCGCTATTTCGCGACGGTGTCGAAGACGGCCAAGCGCGAGGAAGACAAGTTGTTCCTCAGCGAATGCGCGCAGAACGCCTCGTGGCTGGTGAAGAGCCTCGACCAGCGCGCCAAGACCATCCTCAAGGTTGCGCGCGAGATCGTGCGCCAGCAGGACGGCTTCTTCGCCAACGGCGTCGCGCACCTGCGTCCGCTCAACTTGAAGACCGTCGCCGCCGCGATCGAGATGCACGAATCGACGGTGAGCCGCGTCACCTCGAACAAGTACCTCTCCTGCGCGCGCGGCATGTTCGAGCTGAAATACTTCTTCACCGCCTCGATCAACGCCGCCGACGGCGGCGAAGCGCACTCGGCCGAAGCCGTGCGCCACCAGATCAAGGGCCTGATCGAAAGCGAGGACGAGGACGACATCCTCTCCGACGACCGCATCGTCGAAATCCTGCGCGAAAAAGGCGTCGACATCGCCCGCCGCACCGTCGCGAAATACCGCGAAAGCCTGCGCATCCCGAGCAGCGTCGAGCGCAAGCGCAAACTCGCGAGCGGGATCTAACGTTCGCCGCCAGCGCGCTCCCCTACCGAACCTTCCGCTCCCCGGACGCAGCCCCGGCGAAAGCCGGGGTGCGAGCCGGGGTCCAGGGGGAAGCGCACTGCATTTGCCCCTGGGGTCCCGGCTCTCCGCTGCGCTGCGCACGATGCCTCAGGCTTTGCGCGCGCGCATCAGCAGCACTTGGCCGAACAGCACCAGCGCCACGCCGCCGAGCGCGAGCGCGCCCCAGCTCTTGCCTTCGAACAGCGCCGACACGGTCATCGCCACCGGCGGCGTCAGCGCCGAAATGTAGGACGCCAGCGCATAGCCGCGCCGCCGCGCCAGCCCGTAATAGAGCAGGAACGCGATCACCGAGCCGACCACGGCGAGATGCAGCAGCGAGAGCACGTAAGGCCACGTGAACTCGAACGCCCAGGTCTTGCCGGTGAACAGCGCAAACAGCGCCAGCAGGCCCGCGCCATAGGCCATGGCCCAAGCGGTCGATGCGGCGACGCCCGCCCCGGCAAGCTCGACGCGCCGCGCATAGACGTTGCCGATCGCCGCCGCGAGCACGCCCGCGAGCGTAAGCCCGATGCCGGTCCAGGCGCGGGCGCTCATCTGCGCCGAGGCGATCTCTTCCCACGACAGCAGCGCGACGCCGATGACGCCGAAGCCCGCCGCGATCCAGGCCAGCATCGACGCGCGCTGGCTGAATGCAAGCCGGAACAGGATCAGGTTCACAAACGCCATGGCCGCGAACACGACCGCGACGACCGCCGAGGTCACGCGCTCCTCGGCCCAGTAGACGAAGGCGTAGTCGATCGCGAACGTGAACAGGCCGATGCCGAACGCGGCCGCATGCTGCGCACGCGAAAGCTTCAGCGTTTCGCCGCGTAGCGCACACCACGCGACCAGAAGCGCCGCCGCGAGCGCGAAACGGTAAGTGATCGAGACGACGGGATCGACGACGCCGAGCTGATGCGTGATCGCATACCAGGTCGTGCCCCAGGCGAGCGTGCAGACGGCGGTTGCGGCGATGTCGAGCCATGCGCCGGCGCTGACGCGCGGCGCCCTGACAGCCGGCTCGGCGCTCATTCGATCCTCCCCGTTCGCAGCTGCGATATAATGAATTCAATGCAGTATTTCAGCGCCTGTTCGCCGCAGAGGAGGCTGTCCCGCTTTGGCGCCCGCGCGTTGACCCGCCTCAGCCGCGGTCCTACCTGTACCATATGGCGACGGGGCGCGTCCGAAGGGGGCGGGACCCGGCCCTGAAGCCCTCCGCCCTGAGGCGTCCCAAGGAGGCTCCTACATGCGCATACAAGTCGCCGGACGGCAGATGGATGTCGGCGAAGCGCTCCGAACCCGTATCGAGACCGAGTTGACGGCTGGCGTGGGCAAATATTTCAATCGTGCGACAGACGCAGTGGTCACAGTCGCCAAGAACGGCGGCGGCCAGAGCGTCGAAGTGGACTGCACCGTCCACCTCCCTTCGGGGATCACCCTCCAGGCCGAAGGCAAGGCCGGCGACGCCCACGCCGCCTTCGACGACGCCTTGAACAAGCTGGAAAAGCGGGTCCGTCGCTATAAACGCAGGCTGCGCAATCACCATGCGGACAACAGATCGCCCCTTCCCGCACAGGCCGCTTCGGCCTATGTGCTGGCCCCGTTAGAGGAAGAGGATGAAGCCGACGAGGACGCGTCGGCGGACGCCGAATCGCCGCCGCTGGTGATCGCCGAGAGCACGGTGCCGGTGCGGACGATGACGGTTTCGATGGCGGTGCTTCAGCTCGACTTGTCCAAAGAGCCGGCACTGATGTTCAGGAACGCGGCGAACGGCGGCCTCAATGTCGTCTATCGCCGCACCGACGGGAATATCGGCTGGATCGATCCGGAACGTAACTCAAACACGGTTAAGAACGGCGCTGGATGAAGCGCGGCGTTGGCGCCGCTCTCGCATGCGGCGCCTGCGGAGCAGTCATGAACGAACTGAGCGATCTGGTGACGGCGGACGCGATCCTGCCGCGCTTGCTGGCCACTTCCCGGCGCCAGGCGATCCAAACGCTGTGCGAAACGCTGGCGCGGTCGGCGGGCGTCGAAGCGCGCGCCGCGTTCGACGCCGTCTTGATCCGCGAGCGGCTGGCGGGCACCGGCATGGGCGAGGGCGTGGCGGTGCCGCACGCTTTCGTGCCCGGCCTCACGCGCCCGATCGGCGCGTTCGCGCGGCTTGAGCCGGCGCAGGATTTCGACGCGCTCGACGGGCGCCCCGCGGACCTGGTGTTCCTGTTGCTCTCACCGCCCGAGAGGGGCGCCGACCACCTGAAGGCGCTGGCGCGCATCTCGCGCTTCATGCGCCGCGCCGACATGCGCGAAAAGCTGCGCGCCGCGCGCGGGGCGGAAGAACTCTACGCGCTGTTCGCCGGCCCGGCGCGGGTCGACGCCGCATGATGACGGCAACCGACCGGTTGTTTTCGTACTTTCCGCTGCTGATGACGATTCTGTCTCTGGCGGCGCTGGGCGTATTCGCGCAATGGCCTTCGGGCTGGACCGCGCTGCTGCTCTTGTTCATCCTCTATTTGTTTCCGCTGATCGTGCAGCGCGTAATGCTGCGCTGGGCGCCGCTCACGCAAGGCATCGCCTGCATCGACGGCCGCAAATTCTGCCCGTGGCTGGCGAGCCACCACATCCAGGCCTTCTACGACGCGCTGCCCTATCTGGAATCTCTGCTGCGCGTGATCCCCGGCTTCTACTCGATGTGGCTGCGCATGTGGGGCTCGCGGGTCGGCTATGGCGTCGAGTGGCCGGTGCGGATGGACGTGCTCGACCGCAACCTGATGGATATCGGCAACCGCGTCGTGTTCTCGCGCGAAGCGGAGCTGGCCGCGCACGTGCGCCAGAAAATGGACGGCGAGGGCTCGCGCGCGCTGGTGCGCACGGTGCGCATCGGCTCGTACGCGTTCATCGGTGCGGGCGTGCGCGTCGGCCCCGGCGCCGTCGTGCCGCACAACGCCAACGTGCCGGCGCTCACGCTGGTCGGCGTGAACGAGACGTTCGGCGAAGCCGTGCGCCACCCGGTGCGGGAAGAAGCGCAGTTTGCGCTGAGTTGAGCATGACTGCCGGCGGGACGCCGGCGGTCCATAAATGCGCTAGTCTTTCTCCAATCTCGCCAGCACCACGCCTTCGCTCACCTGCGCGCCGACTTTGGCGTTGAGCTCCGCCAGCGCGCCGTCGAACGGCGCGGTGAGCGTGTGCTCCATCTTCATCGCTTCGAGCACGAGGATCGGATCGCCCTTCTTGAGCTTCGCGCCGGCTTTCGCGGCGACGGAGACGATCTTGCCCGGCATCGGCGAAAGGATCGCGCCGTCGCCCGCCGCAGCTTCGCCGCCTTCGACTTCGCCGGTGTCGAGGGTGAATTCGTACGCTTCGCCGCGGTCGAACACGATCACCGAGTGGCCGATGCTGACGGCGTTGATCGCGCCGCTCGCCGCATCGCGCGGCATGCCTGTATCGGCGTCGCGCACGATCGCTTCGTCGCCAAGACGCATGCGAACCGTGCGGCTTGGCGCGGCGTTCAGACGAAATCCGTCGAGCTGCGCCCAGGGCGAAACGTCGGCGCCGTAGCGTGTCGTCTCGCCGAGAAAACGCGCCGCCGCCGTGGCGATGGCGGGCTCAGACGCGGGCGGGCGACGCGTGAGTCTATCGCCGCGCGAAGCGATCAGCGCGGTATCGACGTCGCCGGCGATGAAGGCTTGGTCTTTCAGGCAGCGCACAAGGAAGCCCGCATTGGTCTTCACCGGGAAGGCTTCGAGTTCGGCGCACGCCGTACGCAACATGTCGATCGCTTCGCCGCGGGAGCGGCCGCAAGCGATGATCTTGGCGATCATCGGATCGTAGTACGGCGTCACCTCGTCGCCGGATTCAACCGCCGCATCCACACGCACGCCGTGCGGAACGTTAAGGATGTCGAGGCGGCCGGTGCTCGGAAGAAAGCCGCTTTCGGGATTTTCCGCATAGAGACGCACTTCCATGGCGTGGTTGCGCATGCGGATCTGCTTCTGCTCCAGCGGCAGCGTCTCGCCGCCGGCGACGCGCAATTGCCACTCCACCAAGTCCTGCCCGGTGATCTCTTCCGTCACCGGGTGCTCGACCTGGAGGCGCGTGTTCATTTCCATGAACCAGATACGGTCGGGCTTGAGGCCCTCGCTAGCGTCGGCGATGAACTCGACGGTGCCGGCGTTCACGTAGTTGACGGCGCGCGCGGCTTTGACGGCGGCTTCGCAGATTGCGGCGCGCGTCGCCTCGTCCATGCCCGGCGCGGGCGCTTCTTCGATCACCTTCTGATGGCGGCGCTGCAGCGAGCAATCGCGCTCGAACAGATGCACGACGTTGCCGTGCGTATCGCCGAACACCTGCACCTCGATGTGGCGTGGGCGCTGCACATACATTTCAAGCAGCACGCGATCGTCGCCGAACGCCGCCGCCGCTTCGCGCTTGGCGGACGCGAGCGCAGCCTTGAACTCGGCCTTCTTTTCGATCTTGCGCATGCCCTTGCCGCCGCCGCCGGCCACCGCCTTGATCAGCACCGGATAGCCGATCGCGTCGGCCTCCTTCTGCAGGCGCTCCTCGCTTTGATCGTCGCCGAGATAGCCCGGCGTCACCGGCACGCCGGCTTCGGCCATGAGTTTCTTGGCGGCGTCCTTCAAGCCCATGGCGCGGATAGAGTCCGGGCGCGGGCCGATCCAGATGAGGCTCGCATCGATGACAGCTTGCGCGAAATCGGCGTTCTCGGAGAGAAAACCGTAGCCGGGATGGATCGCCTCTGCGCGCGCTTGCTTCGCGGCGGCGATGATCTTTTCGCCGCGCAGATAGCTTTCCTGCGCCGGCGAGGCGCCGATATGCACGGCCTCATCCGCTTCGCGCACATACAGCGCGCGCGCATCCGCATCGGAATAAACCGCCACCGTGCGCACGCCGAGACGCTTGGCGGTGCGGATGACGCGGCGGGCGATCTCGCCTCGGTTGGCGATGAGGACGGATTTCAGCATTCTAGACGCATTTGATTCAGGGGAACGACCAGCTATTCAATGTGAATGACCTTTGATGACGCCTTTGACCATTGGTGCGAAACACTGCGCGCTGCTGGCTTCGCGGTTGGCTCTTTCTTGAACGCGCCTGCCACGGACGCGACGATCGACAGTCTCCAAGCGCAGATTGGGTTCGATCTGCCGAATGATCTGCGCGCGTTGTATCTGCGTGCCGACGGACAAACTCCGCCGTTTGGATTGACCGATCCGTTTCCGGGTGAGGTCGTGTTGCCGTTCTTCGGCACTTACGACTTTATTTCCACTGAGCGAGCGCTCGGGGCCTACGAGCAATGGAAGCAAATCTTCGATGAAGCGGGCGACCAGTTTTCCTACAACTTCGACGAATTTTGCACAGTGCGAGACGGCGACCCCGTGATAAAGGCTTATTGGCAACCAGGCTGGCTCCCCTTCTCCATCGACGGCGGAGGCAACTCCTACGCGGTTGATCTGTCGCCGCCATCCAACGGCTCGTACGGCCAAGTGATCCTCATCGGACCGGATGAAGATGAACGCAGGGTTCTCGCGCCTAGTTTGTGCGAGTTCCTTATTCGCCTGTCGAAGCTCGATCTTGTGTTTCACGAAAGCTCTGACGTTTGGCGTTGTTTCGATATCGAACGTCTTTCTCCCAAGACTACATCCTGAACACGCCAAACCGCGTTTCCGGAATCGGCGCGTTCAGGCTTGCGCTGATTGCCAGCCCCAACACATCGCGCGTTTGCAACGGATCGATGATGCCGTCGTCCCAGAGCCGCGCTGTTGCGTGGTAAGGATCGCCTTCGGCTTCGTAACGGGCGCGGATTGGAGCTTTGAATTTTTCTTCCTCGTCCTTCGCCCAGCTCTCGCCTTTCGCTTCCATCCCGTCGCGTTTCACTTGCGCAAGCACGCTGGCCGCCTGTTCGCCGCCCATGACGGAGATGCGCGAATTGGGCCAGGTGAAGAGGAAGCGCGGCGAGTAGGCGCGGCCGCACATGCCGTAATTGCCGGCGCCGAACGAACCCCCGATCAGCACGGTGAATTTCGGCACTTCCGCGCTCGCCACCGCCGTCACCATCTTCGCGCCGTCCTTGGCGATGCCGCCCGCTTCGTACTTGCCGCCGACCATGAAGCCGGAAATGTTCTGCAGGAAGACGAGCGGAACGCCGCGCTTGCAGGCAAGCTCGATAAAGTGCGCGGCCTTGAGCGCGCTTTCGCTGAAGAGAATGCCGTTATTGGCGAGGATCGCCACCGGATAGCCCCAGATGCGGGCGAAGCCGGTGACGAGCGTTGCACCATAGAGCGGCTTGAACTCGTCGAACTCGCTGCCGTCGACGATGCGGGCGATGACTTCGTGCACATCATACGGCGCGCGCACATCTGGCGGGAGGATGCCGTAAAGCTCGGCCGGATCGTAAGCCGGCGCGACCGGCTCGCGCAGATCGAGGCCGACCTGCTTCACCGTGTTGAGATTGGCGACAGCGCGGCGGACGAGATGCAGCGCGTGCGCGTCGTCCGCCGCGAGATGATCGACGACGCCGGATTTGCGCGCGTGCAGATCGCCGCCGCCGAGATCCTCGGCGCTGATCACTTCGCCGGTCGCGGCTTTCACCAAGGGCGGGCCACCAAGAAATATGGTGCCCTGATTGCGCACGATGATGGTTTCATCACTCATCGCCGGCACGTAGGCGCCGCCTGCCGTGCACGAACCCATCACGCAAGCGATCTGGGCGACGCCTTCGGCGCTCATGCGCGCCTGGTTGAAGAAGATGCGGCCGAAATGGTCTCGATCGGGAAACACTTCGGCCTGGTGCGGCAGGTTGGCGCCGCCGCTATCGACCAGATAGACGCACGGCAGGCGATTCTGCTGCGCGATCTCCTGCGCGCGCAGATGCTTCTTCACCGTCATCGGAAAATATGCGCCGCCTTTCACCGTGGCGTCGTTGGCGACGATCATCACTTCGCGGCCGGAGACGCAGCCAATGCCGGTGATGACGCCCGCCGCCGGCGCTTCGCCGTTGTAGAGATCGTAGGCCGCGAGCGCTCCGATCTCCAAGAATGGCGCGCCGGGATCGAGCAGGCGTTCAACGCGCTCGCGCGGGAGCAGCTTGCCGCGCTTGGTGTGACGCGCGCGCGCTTCCTCCGGGCCGCCCAGCGCGATCTGCGCGGTGCGCTCGCGCAGCTGCTGCGCCAAGCCGCGATGATGTGCGGCGTTCTTGGCGAAAGCTTCGGAGTTGGGATCGATATTGGATTTGAGTTTCATGCGGTCACAACATTAGCGCCGATTCTGTCTCTCACGCTTCCCGGCCGAATGCCCCCGCGAAAGCGGGGCGAGAGCCGGGAAGCATGTTAGCCGCCGCCTATGATTTCACGGCCGATGAGGAAGCGCCGCACTTCGTTGGTGCCGGCGCCGATGTCGTAGAGCTTAGCGTCGCGCAGGAAGCGCTCAACCGGGAAGTCCTTGGTGTAGCCGGCGCCGCCGAGCGCCTGGATGGCTTCGAGCGACACCTTCACCGCGCTTTCCGACGCGTAGAGGATGGCGCCGGCCGCGTCGTGGCGGGTGGTCTTGCCGGCGTCGCAGGCTTTCGCGACGGCGTAGACGTAAGCGCGCGCGGAATTGAGCGCGACGATCATGTCGGCGACCTTCGCCTGCACCAGCTGGAACGAGCCGATCGGGCGGCCGAACTGCTTGCGCTCGCGCACATAGGGCAGCACCACATCGAGGCACGCCTGCATGATGCCGAGCGGACCCGCGGCGAGCACGGCGCGCTCGTAGTCCAGGCCGCTCATCAGCACGCCGGCCCCATGATTGACGGGGCCGAGCGTGTTTTCCTCCGGCACTTCGCAGTCCTCGAACACGAGTTCTCCCGTGTCGGAGCCGCGCATGCCCATCTTGTCGAGCTTCTGGCCGACGCTGAAGCCTTTCATGCCGCACTCGACAATGAACGCGGTGATGCCGCCGGAGCCGGCGAGCGGATCGGTCTTGGCGTAGACCACGAGCGTATCCGCGTGCGGGGCGTTGGTGATCCAGAACTTCGTGCCGTTGAGCACATAGCGGTCGCTCTTGTGCTCGGCGCGCAGCTTCATGCCGATGACGTCGGAGCCCGCGCTTGCTTCGCTCATGGCGAGCGCGCCGACATGCTCGCCGCTGATGAGCTTCGGCAGATAACTGCGCTTCTGTTCCGGCGTGGCCCAGCGGCGGATCTGGTTGATGCAGAGATTGGAGTGCGCGCCGTATGAAAGGCCGATCGACGCGGATGCGCGGGAGACCTCCTCCATCGCGACGACATGCTCAAGATAGCCGAGGCCCGCGCCGCCCCATTCCTCCTCCACGGTGACGCCGTGCAGACCAATCGCGCCCATCTCGGGCCAAAGCTCGCGCGCGAACGCATTGCTGGCGTCGATCTCGGCGGCGAGCGGGGCGATGCGGTCTTGCGCGTAGCGGGCCGTGGTCTCGCGGATCGCGTCGGCGGTGTCGCCGAGCTGGAAATCGAGCTGGTAGGAGTCTGACATGGGCGAAGCCTGGAAACGCGCGGCGTCGCCCTGAGCTTGCCGAAGGGCTCAGACCGACGCCTGAGAGGTCGGGCGCTGGCGGCGCCAGCGGACAGGCTCACCCTAATTGATTTGTCTTGCCAATAGAAATTGAACGTTGCGAACAGTACTGATAGACATGATCTATGGATCGCTACTTGCTGCGCTATTTCCTGGCCGTGGCCGAGCTGGGCTCATTCTCGAAGGCCGCGGCGCGGGTGAGCGTCACTCAGCCGACGCTTTCGGTCGGCATCGCCAAACTCGAAGAACAGGTCGGCGCGCGGCTGTTCGAGCGGACGACGCGGCGCGTCTCGCTGACGCCGGCCGGCAGCCGCTTTCTCGCCCGTGCGCGGCGCATCGTTCAGGAATACGAAGCGGCGCTGCGCGAAGTGGCGGAGGCGCCGCAGCTGAAGCGCCTGCGCGCCGGCGTGCTGTCGACCATCCCGGCGCGCGATCTCGAACGCGTAGTGGCGCACCACGCCGGGCATCCCGGCGGCGAAGCGCTGGAAATCCTCGACTCCACCGAGCGCGACATCGCTAACCGTCTGAGCGACGGCCGGCTTGACGCCGCCATCACCATCCTGCGCCCAGGCCTTGAAAGCTTCGGCCAGGAAAAGCTCCGCAACGAGCGCTACGTCCTGTTCGTTTCGGCGAACCACAAGCTCGCCGGCGCTGAGAGCGTCGATGGCGGCGAGCTGACGGGCGAGACGATGATCGTGCGCCGCCAGTGCGAGGGCCTGCCGGAAATCTCCCGCTACTTCACGAGCCGCGACGTACGCCCCTCCTTCAGCCTGCGCACGCTGAACGACGACCGGGCGATGAGCATGGTGGCGGCGGGTTTGGGCGTGACGGTCGCGCCGGAAAGCTTCAAGCGGGCCGGACTGGCGGCGGTGCGGCTTGTGGGTTTCGACCTCAGCCGCGACGTCGGCCTCGTTTTCTCCGACCGGCTGCGCGAGCGCTCAGGCGCCTTCATCGCTGCGGTGCGCGCGACCTACGCCGCCGGCGTAGGTCGCAAAACGAGGTAAACGCCGCGCGCCTGCGTTGCTGGTTACCCTGGGTAATGTTACGTTAGCGGAACATTGGGTCTCGCAAGGGCGTTTGCTTCTCATGCCACCTCCAGCTCGTCCCGTCTGGACTGGGCAAATCCGGCTCGCCCTCGTGGCGTTGCCGGTGAAGCTCTACTCGGCCCTCGACGCCCGGGAGAAGATTTCGTTCAACCAGATTCACGAGCCCACGAAGCAGCGCATCCGCTACGAGAAAGTGGCGCCCGGCGTCGGCCCGGTCGACAAGGACGAGATCGTCAAAGGCTACGAGTATCAGAAGGGCCGCTACGTTCTGTTCTCGGACGAAGAGTTCGACGCGCTGAAGGTGGATTCGAAGAAGACGCTGGACATGGTTCAGTTCGCGCCGGCCGACACGATCGATCCGATCTATTTCGATAAGCCCTATTACGCCCTGCCCGACGGCAAGATGGCGGACGAACCCTACCGCGTCGTGCGCGAAGCGCTGAGGAAGACGAAGACGGTGGGTCTGGGCCAGATCACGATGCGCGGGCGCTCCTACATTGCGGCGGTGAAGCCCTACGATGATGGGCTGATCGTCGAAACCGTGCACTACGCGGAAGAGATGCGCTCGGCCAAGGCGTTCTTCGACGAACTGCCGAACGGCAAGCTCGACGCCGACCTCGTGGACCTGGCCGAAGAACTGATCAACCGCAAGAAGGCCAAGTTCGATCCGAACCGGTTCGAGGACGAGTACGCCGCCGCGCTCGAACGGCTGGTGAAGAAGAAGATCGAACGTCACGGCGAGATCGTGCTGGAGGACCAGGAAGAGCCGTCGCACGATTATGGCGACAACGTCATCAGTCTCGTGGATGCGCTGAAGAAGTCGCTGTCGGCCAAGTCCGCCGCCGCCAACGGCAAACGCAAGGCTGCGGGCGACGAAGCGGAAGCGCCGCCGAAGCGCATGCGCGCCGTCGCCGAGAAGCGCAAACCCGCTCCGCGCGCCAAAGCGCCCGCGAAAGCGCTGGCCAAGCGCGCGAAGAAGTAAGGCGCGCGCATGATGGCGCGCAAATCGGCAAGCTCGGCGAAAGCCGCGAAAGAGACGCTCCACCTCTACAGCAAGAAGCGCGACTTCAAGAAAACCAGCGAACCCGCGGGCGGCGGACTGAAAAGCGCGGGCGGCATGTTCGTGGTGCAGAAGCACGCGGCCACGCGCCTGCACTACGACTTCCGCCTCGAACATGACGGCGTGCTGCTGAGCTGGGCGGTGCCGCATGGCCCGAGCCTCGATCCGAGCGTCAAGCGCCTGGCCATGCGCACCGAGAACCATCCGCTCGAATACGGCTCGTTCGAGGGCGTGATCCCGAAGGGCGAGTATGGCGCCGGCGCAGTGATCATCTGGGACACGGGCAAGGTGAAATGGGTCGCCGATCCGCACGAGACGCTGAAGAAGGGCGAACTCAAGTTCGTCCTCGCCGGCCAGCGGCTCAAGGGCGAGTTTCATCTGGTGAAGATCAAGCCGCGCGAGGGCGAACGCGGCGAGCCGTGGCTGCTGTTCAAGTCGAAAGATCAGTACGCCGGCAAAGCCGATCCTCTCGCCGGCGCACTGACCAGCGTCGTTTCCGGACGCACCATCGAGGACGTGCGCGCCGATGGCGGCGCGCGGCTATGGTCGCGCGGCGGCGAACAGAAGCCGCGGGCGCCGAAGCCGCCCAAATGGGATTTCGTCGAGCCCATGCTGGCGACGCGGGTCGAGGCGGCGCCCGAGGGCGACGACTGGATTCACGAGATCAAGTACGACGGCTATCGCCTGCTCGCGGCGGTCTCCGGCCCACGCGTGAGACTCTACACCCGCAACGGCCTCGACTGGACCGGCAAGTTCCAGAGCGTCGCCGACGCGCTGGCGGCGCTCCGGCTGAAGGACGTGCTGATCGACGGCGAAATCGCCGTGGCGCAGGCCAATGGCCGCACCAACTTCTCCGCGCTGCAGAAATCGCTCGAGAACGGCGTCGCCAAGGGCGTGTCCTATTTCGCGTTCGACCTCCTGGCCGAAGGCGCCAAGGATCTGCGCAAGCTGCCGCTCACCGAGCGCCGGGCACGGTTGGAGAAGCTGCTGGCCAAGGCGAAAGCGCCGATCCGCCTGAGCCCGATCTTGCGCGGGCGCGGCCCGGACGTACTGAAGGCGTTCGCCGAGAAAGGCTTCGAAGGCGCCGTCTCGAAGAAAGCGGGCAGCGCCTATGTCAGCGGGCGCTCGAAAGCCTGGCTCAAGACGAAAGCCGTCAACGAGCAGGAGTTCGTCGTCATCGGCTACCAGCCGTCCGCCAAGGGGCGCGGGTTCGCCTCACTGATGCTCGCCGACTACGAAGGCGACGAGTTGGTCTATCGCGGCAATGTCGGGACCGGCTTCGACGAGAAAACGCTGGCGGCGCTGCGCGAAAAGCTGAGCAAGCTGGAGCGCGCAAGGGCTGCGCTGAAAGTGCCGCGCGAGGCGGCACACGGCGCGAAATGGGTGCAGCCGAAACTCGTCGCGCAGGTGAAGTTCGCGGAATTCACGACCGACGGCGCGATCCGGCACGGCGTCTATCTCGGGCTGCGGGGCGACAAAAAAGCAAGCGAGGTCACGTCGGAAATGGCGGCGCCAGCGATGAAAACCCGCGTCCGGCTGACGCATCCGGGCAAGGTGCTGTTTCCGGACGCCGGCGTCACCAAGGCCGAACTCGCCGCCTATCTCGACATGGCGGCCAAACGCATGGCGCCCTATTTGTTCGGGCGCCCCGTCAGCCTGGTCCGCGCGCCCGACGGCGTCGGTCATCAGACCTTCTTCCAGAAGCACGCTATGAAGGGCATGCCCGAGGCGATCAGGCTGATCCCGATCGAGGAGAGCGACGGCCAAACCGAGGATTATCTGACGCTGCCGGACGCGGAAGCGCTGGTCTCGTGCGCACAGATCAGCGCGCTCGAATTTCATCTTTGGGGCGCGCGCAATGAGGATCTCGAACACCCGGATCGGATGGTGTTCGACCTCGATCCGGATGAAGGGCTCGACTTCCAGGCCGTGAAGCACGCGGCCTTCGACATCAAGGGGCTGCTCGACAATGCCGGCCTGCCGTCGTTCGCCATGATCACCGGCGGTAAAGGCATTCATGTCGTGCTGCACTTGAAGCGCCGGCATCGCTGGGACGAGGTGAAGGGCTTCGCGGCCGCGTTCGCCGAGCAAATCGCCACGCTCGATCCGAAACGGTTCGTCGCCAACATGGCCAAGGCCCGGCGCAAGGGCCGCATCTTCGTCGACTATCTCCGCAACGGCCGCGGCGCGACGGCGATTGCGCCCTATTCTCCGCGTGCGCGCGGCGCGGCGCCGGTCGCCGTTCCGGTGAGCTGGAGCGAATTGAAGACCATTCCGTCCGCGTCCGCGTTCAAGCTGCGCGACATGGAGGCGCGTCTGGCTCAGCCCGACCCGTGGAAGGATTACGCAAAGACAGCGGTATCGCTGACAAAGGCCGCCCGGACCAAGCTGGGGCTCGACTAGAGGTTTGATCGCGTCGCCCGCGATGCTAGACGAGACGCTCAGGAGACCTTCATGCGCAAATACGCTCTCGCCCTCGCATTCGCCCTCGCCGCTTGCGGGCAGCAACAGCAGGCGCCCGCCCCCCCTGATGAGCGGATCGTCGTGCGCGTGCCGGCGCCGTGGTTCATCTGCGATTCGATCAACCAGCCCACAGTGATCGTGTTCAACCGGAATAACGGCGACGTGACCACGGCTGAGTACGGCAAGGCGGACGGCGAGATCGTTCAGCGCATCGGCTATTTCGTCGGCGACGAAGAAGGCGCCGCGGGCAGCGTCATCACCGAGCTGGTGCGCGATGAAGGCACGGACGGCTCAATCCGTCAGCTCAATCCCGGCATGCTGGAAAACCCGGGTTCGGCCTACACGCTGCCGTTCTCCTCGGTGCGGCTCGACGGCCGCGACATCAACTGCCGCTGGCTGCCGCGCACGCGCGTGCTGGGCTTCAACGCCCGCCGCAGCTTCGTCGTTCACGAGGACGCGGACGGCGACCTGATCTACACGCAGTACAATTTTGCCGACGCCGCCGGCGCCAGGCCGATCGAACTCAGCGAGAACGGCCGCACGACGACGTTCTCGGTGGAGATTCGCGCCGGCGCCGAGCAGCAGACGCCGCAGGCGCAGCTCTATACGTTCGAGACGCAGGGCTTCCGCTATGTCGTCACGCTGAACCGTGACGGAACCGGCGCGCTCGACGTTTCGCGCGATGGCGTCGCCATGCAGACCGAGCCGCTGATCGGCTACCAGCACGGCACGGCGCCGGCGCAGTAACACTGAAACGAGAGACCAATGACCTTCGCCACTTACGAAAAGAACGGCCGCATCGCCACCATCACGCTGAACCGGCCGGAGAGCCGCAACGCCATCGCCACGCAGCAGGATTGCGACGATCTCGCCGGCGCATTCTGGCGCGCAAACGACGATGCCGACATCAACGCCGTGATCGTCACCGGCGCCGGCAAATCGTTCTGCGCCGGCGGCGACTTGAAGGCGATCCGCGAACGCACCGGCATCGGCCCGCGCCCAACGCCGGACGGAACCCGCGCCAATTATCGCCGCGGCGTGCATTCGATCATCCGGGCGCTGGCGGACGTCGAAGTCGCCACCATCGCCGCGATCAACGGCCACGCCATCGGGCTCGGTCTCGACATCGGCATTCTCTGCGACATGCGCCTCGCCGGCGCCTCGGCGAAAATGGCGTCGAGCTTCGTCAAGGTCGGCATCATCCCCGGCGACGGCGGCGCCTGGATTTTGACCCACGCCATCGGCGCTGCGCGCGCGGCGGAGCTGGTGCTCACCGGCGACACCATTGATGCGGCCGAGGCCGAACGCATCGGGCTCGTCAGCCGCGTGGTCGCGGACGATCGGCTGATGGACGAGGCGCGAAAGCTCGCCGAGCGCGTGGCCGTGAACCCGCCGCGCTCGGTGCGGCTGGCCAAGCGGCTGATGCGCGAGGCGCAGCACGGGCGGCTGTCCGACGTGCTCGAACTCTCGGCGGCGTTCCAGGCGCTGGCGCACGAAACCGCCGATCACAAGGAAGCGGTCGACGCCTTCACCGAGAAGCGCGCGCCCAAATTCACCGGCGCCTGATGGCGCTGCCGCTCGCGGTCGATCTCGACGGCACGCTGATCAAGGGCGACCTGTTCGCCGCGGCGATGAAACGCTTCTGCCTGTCGCGGCCCCGGCGGGTGTTCGTGCTGCTGGCCTGGCTCGCCCGCGGGCGAGCCTACGCCAAGGCGCGGCTGACGGAACTCTATCCCGTCGACCCCGCAGCGCTGCCGTACGATGCGCGCGTCATCGCCTGGCTCAAGGCCGAGCGCGAAAGCGGGCGGACGATCGCGCTCGCCACCGCGTTCGATCGCGCCGGCGCGGACGCGGTGGCGGCCCACCTCGGCCTGTTCGACCATGTGTTCGCCTCGGACGGCCGCACCAATCTCAAGTCGGCGCGCAAGGCGGCGCGGTTGCGGCAAGCGTTCCCGCAGGGCTTTGTCTATGCCGGCAACGAGCGCGCCGACTGGAAGGTCTGGCAAGCGGCGGCTCGGGCGGTGATCGTCAACGCGCCGCCGGCGCTGGAAGCGCGCGTGCAAGCCGCATTCGACGTCGAGCGGACGTTTCCGCAGGCGTGAGCGCCCTTGCGTCGCCGCGCATGGCGTCCGATGTTTGCGCCAGGAGCGGCGCACATGATCCGGGTCGGCATCGGCGGATGGAACTACGATCCGTGGCGGGAGACGTTCTACCCGGCGGATCTGCCCAAGGCGAAAGAACTCGAATATGCGAGCCGCCAGGTTACGTCGATCGAGATCAACGCCACCTTCTATCGCACGCAGAGCGCGGCTTCGTTCAAAAAGTGGGCGGCGGCGACGCCGGACGATTTCATGTTCTCGGTCAAGGCGCCGCGCGCGGCGGTGCAGCGCAAGGACCTGCGCGAGGCGGCGCAATCGATCGAGTGGTTCTTCAACAGCGGCGTCGGCGAGCTGGGCGCGAAGCTCGGGCCGATCTTCTACCAGATGGCGCCCTACAAGAAGTTCGATGCGGCGGAGATGGAGGCGTACTTCGATCTTCTCCCGGAAAAGCTCGGCAAGCTGAGGCTTCGCCACGCGATCGAAGTGCGGCACGCGAGCTTCGCCTGCGACGCGTTCATGGCCATGGCGCGCGAGCGCAACGTCGCGGTGGCGACGGTGGAGTCGGAGAAGCACCCGCTGATCGCGGCGCCGACCGCCGATTTCGCTTATGCGCGGCTGGAGCTGACGCAGGCCGACGAGCCGACAGGATATCCCAAGCCGGCGCTGAAGAAATGGGCGAAGACTGCACGCGACTGGGAGAAATCCGGCGACGTGTTTCTCTACTTCATCAGCGGCGCCAAGGAACGTAATCCAGCCGCGGCGCGGGCGATGTTGCAGATGCTAGGGGCATGAACAGGTGAAGCTTACAGTCGTCGACCACCCGCTGGTGCAGCACAAGCTCACGATCCTGCGCGACAGGCGCACGTCCACGCGCTCGTTCCGGGAGCTGTTGCGCGAGCTCGCGATCCTGCTCTGCTACGAGGTGACGCGCGACCTGCCGCTTGAGCCCGTCGCTATCGAGACGCCGGTGGCGCCGATGCAGGGCATGCAGCTCGCCGGCAAGAAGCTGGTGTTCGCACCGATCCTGCGCGCGGGCATGGGGCTGCTGGACGGCGTGCTCGAACTCGTGCCGGCTGCGCGCGTCGCCCATATCGGCCTCTATCGCGACCCCGAAACGCTGAAGGCGGTGCAGTACTATTTCAAGGCGCCTGTCGATGTCGGCGAACGCCTGGTGATCATCATCGATCCGATGCTGGCGACGGGCCATACCGCGGTGGCGGCCGTCGATCTGTTGAAGGCGCGCGGCGTGAAGAACATCCGCTTCGTCTGCGTCGTCGCCGCGCCGGAGGGCGTGGCCGAGCTTCAGGCGTATCATCCGGACGTGCCGATCTGGACCGCCTCGCTCGACGAACGGCTCAACGACCACAGCTACATCGTCCCCGGCCTCGGCGACGCGGGCGACCGGATTTACGGGACGAAATAGCGCTCAGCGCAGGCCGGCGTTGATCTTCTCAAGCGCGCTGAGCGGCGGAATCAGATCGGCGTCGGTGAGCTTGTTCAGCGGCGTGTCGGCCGTGCTCAAGCCGTCGTGCAGATCGCGCGCGGCCGGATCGACGAACAACAGGCCGGTGACGATCTCGCCCTCGGCCGCCTTGCGCGCGAGATAGGCGAGCGCGGCGTTGCGGTCGGACGGATCGTAATCGTCCTCGAGCTTGCGCAGGCGCAGAATCGAGCCGTCGTGCTGCACCACTTCCTTCAGTTCGCCCGGCGCGTATTCGGCGCGGATCGGCGCGCGCGGGCTGATCACGTCCATGCGGTTCACGGCTTCGTTGTGGGCGCGGATATAGTCGAAGCTCTTGGTCGAGCCGACGTGGTTGTTGAAGGCGACGCAGGGGCTCAGCACATCGAGAATGGCCGCGCCCTTGTGGCTGAGCGCGCCTTTGATCAACGGCACCAGCTGCGTCTTGTCGCCGGAGAACGAGCGGCCGACATAGGTGGCGCCGAGCTGCAGCGCCAGCATGACCAGATCGATCGGGCTGTCCTTGTTCTCGGCGCCCTTCTTGGCCTTCGAGCCCTTGTCGGACGTAGCGGAGAACTGGCCCTTGGTGAGGCCGTACACGCCGTTGTTCTCGACGATGTAGGTCATGTTCACGCCGCGGCGCACCGCGTGTGCGAACTGGCCGAGACCGATCGAGGCGGAGTCGCCGTCGCCCGAGACGCCGAGATAGATCAGATCCTTGGACGCGATGTTCGCGCCCGTCAGCACCGACGGCATGCGGCCATGCACGGCGTTGAAGCCATGCGCGGGGCTGACGAAATAGTCCGGCGTCTTCGACGAACAGCCGATGCCGGAGAACTTCGCCAGCCGATGCGGCGCGAGATTGATCTCGAAACAGGCCTGGATGATCGCGGCGCTGATCGAATCGTGGCCGCAGCCGGCGCAGAGCGTGGAGATGCGGCCCTCATAGTCGCGCCGGGTGAAGCCCAGCGCGTTCTTCTCGAGCGAGGGGTGATGCAGCGGCGGCTTGGCGATGTAGGTCATTCGGTGATCAGCACTCCAGCACGCTTAGATAGCCCTGCTTGCCATACTCTAGCAATGCGGCGTCACGCGTGACGACTGTAAAGCCGTGCTCTCGCGCAGTCGCAGCGATAATGCGGTCGGCGGGATCTCCAGGGCGGAAGTTTGGCAGCTCGGATGAGGCGATAAGGACGTCAGGTGACATCTCGGCGAGCGCCGCGCCAGGCAGCCCCATCAGCCGCTCGAACCATCTGCGCGGCGTGAGATTGGAAATGAACCGGCCTTTCCTCGCCAGATTTCCAACCTCCCAGGCGGTGATCGGCGACACATAGGTTCCGATTCCGGCATTATGCGCCTTCAGCAAGGTCGCCTCCGCCTGTTCCGGAAGCTCGTCCGCCAGCAGCCAGATCGCGGCGCAGGTATCGAGCAGGTAAGGCGGCTTCATCGCTTCCCGCGCAGGCCCCGTTCGATTATGTCCGCCTTGCGATCGAGGTTCGCTTCCCACTCAACCAGTTCATCTTCGTCCAGAGCCGGCCGCGTAAGGTCCCAGCCCGGAGCGATCTTGAAGGTGCCTTTGAGCGCGCCGGCCATGGGGTGCTTTTTCACCGGCGCCCCGGCTTGATACGGCTCCTGCATCTCACGCACGCCTCGCTGCACGCCCAACATCCGCGCAAACGTCACGCTCTTGCCTTCGATATTCACCTGCTCGGTCTTGAAGCCAGCTTCGAGCCAGGCCTTCGCTTGGGCATGACCGGTCGCGTCGTTCGCCCACCAAGCCGCCCGACGATAGGCCGAAGCCGGCAGCGGCGTCTCAAGGACGCGTTCGATGTCGGCGAATGACATTCCCAGTCGATCCTGAGACTGCCCGGCGAGGAAGCGTTTGAGCGCCGCGTACTTCATATCCTGCTTTATATCCTACTATAATAGGATATCCTGCGCTATACGTCAAGTATTCCTATGACCGCCTATTCCGCATTCTCCCGCAGCGCGGCCTGGGCGGCTTGCAGCTTTTCGGTGATGTCCTTGATGATGAAGCGCGCGGTGATCGGCGTGCCGTCATAGTGGCGCACCGAGACCAGCCGCGCCGGGTGCACGCCGCCTTCGTTGACCAGAAGCGACTTCAGCTGCGCGTCGCGGTTCTGCTCCACCACGAACACCTGCTCGTGCTCGCGGATGAACTCGAACACCTCGTCGCTGAACGGGAAGGCGCGGACCCGCATGGCGTCGAGATGGACGCCGTTCTTCTCCAGCGCATGCAGCGCCTCGGCCATCGCCGGATCGGTGGAGCCGATATAGATCACGCCGTCCGGCGTGCGTCGGCTGGCGTTCTTGCGGATCGGCGCCGGCACATGGGCCTTCATCGTCTCCCATTTGCGCAGTAGGCGCTCCATGCCCTCGGTGTAGTCCTCGCCGCGTTCGGAATAGCGCGCGTCCTTGTCGTGGCTGGAGCCGCGGGTGAAGTAGCTGCCCTTGGTCGGGTGCGTGCCGGGATAGGTGCGGTACGGCACCGCGTCGCCATCGACGTCGCGGTAGCGGCCGAACGGCACGCCCTGCTCCAGGTGCTCGTAGGTCAGCACCTTGCCGCGATTGAGCTTGCGCGTAGCGTCCCACTTGAACGGCTCGGTCAGCCATTCCTGCATGCCGATGTCGAGCTCCAGCATCACGAACACGGTGGTCTGGAAGAAGTCGGCCAGATCGAACGACTGCGCCGCAAACTCGAACGCCTCGGTCGGATTGGCGGGGAACAGCATCGGATGCTTGGTGTCGCCGTGGCTGGCGTAGGCCGCCAGCAGCAGATCCGATTGCTGCGTGCGCGTCGGCATGCCGGTGGAGGGTCCGCCGCGCTGTACGTCAAAGATCACCGCCGGAATCTCGGCGTAGTACGAGAAGCCGACGAACTCGTTCATCAGCGAGATGCCCGGCCCCGAAGTGCAGGTGAAGGCGCGCGAGCCGGCCCAGCCGGCGCCCATCACCATGCCGATCGAAGCGATCTCGTCTTCGGCCTGGACGATGGCGAACTTGTTCTTGCCCTCGCCATCCTTGCGCAGCGCGTTGCAGTACTTCTGGAACGACTCCGCCAGCGAGGTCGACGGCGTGATCGGATACCAGGCGCAGAACGTGGCCCCGCCATAGACGGCGCCGAGCGCCGCGGCGTCGTTGCCTTCGGCGAAGATGCGGTCGCCGACCTTGTCGGCGCGCTTCACCTTGAGGCCGATCGGCGCAAGGTTGGCTTCGGCGTAGGCGCGGCCGATGTCGAACGCCTTGAAGTTCGGCGCGGTCAGCTTGTCCTTGCCCTTGAACTCCTCGGCGAGCAGCTGCTTCACCACCTCGGTTTCAAAGCCCAGCAGCTGCGCCAGCACGCCGACATAGCAGATGTTCTTGAACAGCTGCCGCTCGCGCGGATTGGCGAACTCGGCGGCGATCAGCTCGGTCAGCGGCGCGCCGATGACGGTGATGTCGTCGCGAAACTTCGAGGTGGGCAGCGGCTTGGAGGAATCGTAGAGCAGATAGCCCCCCGGCATGATCTCCTTCACGTCGCCGTCCCAGGTCTGCGGATTCATCGCGATCATGAAGTCGACGCCGCCGCGGCGGCCGAGCCAGCCGGCTTCGGAGACGCGCACCTCGTACCAGGTCGGCAGCCCCTGGATGTTCGACGGGAAGATGTTGCGCGCGCCCACCGGCACGCCCATGCGCAGGATCGCCTTGGCGAACAGGCCGTTCGCGCTGGCCGATCCCGAACCGTTTACGTTGGCGAACTTGACGACAAAATCGTTCGTAGCGGCGATCGGTTTCGTCATGAAAAGAGCGGTGCGCCTCTCAGCGTCGCGCCGGAGCGGACCGTCCGCCAGCCACGACCGGTTCCATCCTTAGCCGGTCAGGCCGGGCAAATGAAGTGCGGCATCGGCCCCTGGCGCTGCGTCACTACATCAGGCCCATGGCGCGGACGGCGGGGTCTCGACCTGGCTCTCCGGCGGCGGCCGCTGGCCGCTGAACACCACGGCGGCGTTGCTGAAATCGCGCCGGTAGCGGTCAAGCCGGTCGAAGCCGATGGTGCGATAGCCCAGCACGGGCTCGACCACGACGAACTTGCCGCCGTCATGGCCGACCACCAGCACGTAATGGTTCACCATGGCCGTGTCGGTCCATTCCGAGACCTGGGCCACGCGGGCGGCGATGAAGTTCGACGGCAGGCCCAGCACCGGCGCGTTGGCCCCCGGCAACGACCAGTTCTGCACATAGACCGAGGGCACGCGGATCGGCACAAGCACCGGGCGGCCGTTCTCCAGCTCGTGGATGATGTCTTCGCGCGTCAGCCGCACCGCGCTCGCGGTGAGGCCGTACTGCTGCGCGAGGTTCATCACCTCGGCGATGGAGTAGCCGTCGGGCCGCGCCGGCGCGTGCGCCGCAAAAATGGCGTCGCCGGTGACTGCGCCCTCGCCGCGCCAGTAATTGATGACGCTGGCGAGCACGTGCGCGCCGCAGGCGGCCGTGTCGGTCTGCCGGTCATGCGCCACCGGAAGCACCAGCGTTTCCGGCGGATCGACCGATCTGCCGAAAAACTCGAAGCTGTTGCTGGCGCTGCGTTGCGCGAACGCGTCCATGCTGGACACGGGCGCGGTCGCGCAGGCCGCCAGCGCCAGCAACAGCGGCGCGACCAGTAGAGGCCGCGGCGACATCAGTCGGCGGCAACCGCGACGACGACCACGAGCACGATCAGACCGATCACCAGCCATTGGTTCTGCGTGAACTGGCCGGCATTGTACTGCGCGGCCTCTTCCGGCGTGATCGTCTGCACGGTGTAGCCGGCGGCCTGGTAGGCGGCGACGGCTTCAGCGTCCTGCGCCGAGAGGCCATAGCGCTGCAGTTCGTCGGTAGTGAACGTGCGGGCTTCCGCCGAACGGAACTGGGCGGGCTCCTGGGCGAGCGCGGCCGGCGCGGTTACCGAGGTGAAGGCGAGAGACAGCGCAAGCGCGGTCGCGAGACGGAATTTCATGGGAATCCCCTTCGGTTGCTCAAACGAATGGTGAGCGGCGCCGAAGCGGCCTACTGCGAGGTCGGTGCGCCGTCTTCTTGGCGACCGTCTGTTCTGGCGGCCGCGACATGCGCCCGAGAGCGCACAAACACACATTTCCCCCGCCGGCACGGAAAACTATGCCGGCAGCCCCGTATTGCAAGACGAATGAGACGGTAAAAGGTTCCCTACTCCGCCGCAACGGTTTCCGGCGCGCGCTTCGGCGAGGGGGTCGAGCCGCAGCCGGCGTGGGTCATCTCGAGATAGAAGTGCTGCATATCCCAGGCGCCGGTCGGGCAGCGCTCGGCGCAGAGGCCGCAATGCAGGCAGACGTCCTCGTCCTTCACCATGACGCGGCCGGTGGGGAGGGTTCCGGAGACGTAGAGATCCTGCGCGAGATTGCGCGCGGGCGCCTTGAGCCGTTCGCGCAGCTCGGTCTCTTCGCCGTTCTCGGTGAAGGTGATGCAGTCCATCGGACAAATGTCGACGCAGGCGTCACATTCGATGCAGAGCGGCGCCGAGAACACAGTCTGCACGTCGCAGTTCAGACAGCGGCGCGCCTCCTTGTAGCCCAGCAGCGGATCGAAGCCCTTTTCGACCTCGACCTTCACATTTCGCAGCGCAACATCGGGCTCGACCATCGGCACGCGATAGCGATGGTCGAGCGACACGTCGTTGTCGTAGGCCCATTCGTGGATGCCCATCTTGGTCGAGATCATCGACGTTCCGGGCGCGGGCCGCTGGCGGATGTCCTGGCCGTTGCAAAAGATATCGATCGACACCGCCGCATCGTGCCCGTGAGCCACCGCCCAGATGATGTTCTTCGGGCCGAACGCGGCGTCGCCGCCGAAGAATACGTTCGGGATCGAGGACTGGAACGTCACCGGATCCACCACCGGCATGTCCCACTTGTCGAACGCCATGCCAAGGTCGCGCTCGATCCAGGGGAAGGCGTTCTCCTGGCCGACGGCCATCAGCACGTCGTCGCACGCATAGTGCACGTCCGGCTCGCCGGTGGGCTCCAGCTTGCGCCGCCCGTCCTTCTCCACCCAATGCATCTTGGTGAACCAGACGCCGGTGAGCTTGCCGTTTTCGTGCGTGAGCTCGCGCGGGTTGAGGAAATTGATGATCGGGATGCCCTCGTGCATCGCGTCTTCTTTTTCCCACGGGCTCGCTTTCATCTCGTCGAAGCCCGAGCGCACGATCACCTTCACGTCCTCGCCGCCGAGGCGGCGCGAGGTGCGGCAGCAATCCATCGCCGTATTGCCGCCGCCCAGCACAATGACGCGCTTGCCGATCTTGTTGATGTGCTCGAACGAGACGTTGGACAGCCAATCGATGCCGATATGCACGTTGGCCGCCGCTTCCGCCTGGCCCGGCAGCTTGAGATCGCGGCCGCGCGGCGCGCCGGTGCCGACGAACACCGCGTCCCAGCCCTGCGCCAGCAGCTCCTTCAGCGAGTTCACGCGCGTCTTGAAATGCGTGACCGGCCCGTAGCGCAGAATGTAGCCGACCTCCTCGTCGATCACGCTTTCCGGCAGGCGGAAGCGCGGAATCTGCGTGCGGATCATGCCGCCGCCCTTGGGTTCGGCGTCGTAGATGTGCACGTCGTAGCCGAGCGGCAGCAGGTCGCGCGCCACCGTCAGCGATGCCGGGCCGGCGCCGACGCAGACCACGCGCTTGCCGTTCTTCTTCGCGGCTTTCGGCGGCAGCAGCGCTTCGACGTCGCTCTTGTTGTCGGCGGCGACGCGCTTCAGCCGGCAGATCGCCACCGGCTCCGGCTTCTCCGCCGTCTCTTCGACGCGGCCGCGCCGGCATGCCGGTTCGCACGGACGATCGCACGTGCGGCCGAGGATTCCCGGAAACACGTTCGACTTCCAATTGATCATGTACGCGTCGGTGTAGCGCTGCGCGGCGATCAGCCGGATGTATTCCGGCACCGGCGTATGCGCGGGACAGGCCCACTGGCAGTCCACGACCTTGTGGAAATAGTCCGGATTGCGAATGTCAGTGGGCTTCAAGGCGCCTCTCTCCCTAGAGGGATGCAGCCTAGCCGCCCGCGCGCACCGCGCAAGCGCCGAGCGGCGCGCTACACGATCATGAAGCGGAGCGTCGGCAGTCCCGCGACGCCGCACTCGACCTTATCGCCCGGCTTGACCGGGCCGACGCCGGCCGGCGTGCCGGTAAAGATCAAGTCGCCCGGCTGCAGCGTCCACGAGCGCGACAAATGCGCGATAATTTCCGGCGCGCTCCAGATCATGTCGGCAAGATCGGCGTCCTGCTTGGTCTCGCCGTTCACGGCGAGCCAGATGCGGCCCTCGCCCAGATGCGAACCACTCGCGACAGGGACGATCTCACCGATCGGCGCGGAATTGTCGAACGCCTTGGCCGCATCCCACGGCGCGCCGCCTTTCTTGGCTTCGGCCTGGCGATCGCGGCGCGTGAGGTCGACGCCCACCGCGTAACCCCAAACGCCGTCGAGCGCCTTGTCCGCCGGGATGTCCGCGCCGCCCTTGCCGAGTGCGAGCACCAGCTCGACCTCGAAGTGCAGGTTCGCCGTGTTCGCCGCGTACGGAATGGCCGCGCCGTTGGCGACGACGGCGTCCGCCGGCTTGGTGAAGAAGATCGGCGGCTCGCTCTTGGGATCGTTGCCCATCTCGCGGACATGGTCGGCATAGTTGCGGCCGACGCAGAAAATGCGGCGGACGGGGAACTTCGCGGCGGCGCCGTGGACGGCGACGGCGGGCTGGGCGGGCGGATCGATCACGTAGCTCATGGGGCACGCTTTGAGCACGCGCGCGGAGCGGCTGCAAACTCTCTCCAAGGGGGAATTTGCGGCGCCTTCGCGAACGCAAACCCTTGCAACGAACGCCCGGCTGCCGGACGCTCTGCCGCCTATCGCGTGAGGGGCGGCGCCAACATGTTGTTCTTGGCCATACTGGGCCTTGCCGCCTGGGTTTGGTGGCAATCGAGACGCATCAGCGAGCTCACCCGCAAAGTGATCGAGCTCGAGCAGCGCCTGCTGCTACAGGAACGCGCGCCGGCGGCCGAGGAGCGCGCCTCCCCCGCGCCTCCTGCAACGGAACTCGAACCGCTGCTGCTCGATCAGCCGCTGCCGCCTGAAATGCAAGAGCCGCTGCTGCTCGACACACCGCTTCCATTGGCCTCGAACGACGATGAGCCGGTTGCCGAATCCGCCGTGCCGACAACTGCGCCCCAGCAAGCGCCGCTGCAATTGAGCGTGCGTGCGCCGGCGGCCGGGAAACCGCGTGAGCGAAAGCTGGAGCAATGGCTGGCGCAGAACGGCCTGGCTTGGCTCGGCGGCGTGATGCTGGCGCTGGGCGGCGTGTTCCTGGTGTCGTTCGCGTCGCAGCAGGATTGGTTCACGCCGCGCGTGCAGCTGGCGTGCGCGGCGCTTCTGGCCGGCGCGCTGATCGGCGCCAGCGAATGGGCGCGGCGCGCGGCGCGGACCGGGCCCGCCGGCCGCGCCCTGATCGCAGCCATGCTGGCCGGCGCCGGCGTCGTCACGCTCTACGCAGCGATCTGGGCGGCGCACGCGCTTTACGGGCTCATCGGCTGGCCCGCCGCCGCCGCGCTGCTGGCGTTGTGCGCCGCCGTGCTGGTCGGGCTTTCGCTGCTGCACGGCCAGGCGCTGGGCGTGCTCGCCGTGTTGATGGCGCTGCTCGCGCCGCCGCTCGCTAGCCCGGCGCAATGGCCTTCGCTCGGGCTGACGCTTTATCTCTGCGGCGTCAGCGCGGCGGGCTACGGGCTCGCCGCGCTCAAGCGCTGGGGTTGGGTCGCGGCGGCGGCGACGGCGGCGCTCTATTTCTGGTTCTCCTGGGCGATCGTGGCCGACGATATCCGCCGCGCGCTGGCGATTGCGAGCTTCTCCGCGCTTGGCGGGGTCGCCATCGCGTTCCGCACGCCGCTGACGGACGAACCCGCCGGCCGCCTCACCTGGACGCGCACGCACACCCACCTGCCAGCCGCCGCGATCAGTGTCAGCAGCGTGCTGCTGATCTGGACCTGGCTGCTGATCGCGCCGCTGCCGGCCGGCGGCGTGAGCGCACCGGCCTGGGTGGCGACCATGTTCGTCGCACTCGCCGCGGCGGCGGTGCGCGCGCGCGTCGCCGCGCCGGTCGCGCTGACGATCTCCATCGCCGCGCTGGTGCTGGGGTTCATGTCGTACCTGGAAGCGCGCTACGTGCTGCCCGCGGTCGGCGCGGACTTTTATCCCTTCGCCGTGTTCGCCGCCGTGGCTGTCGTGCTGGCGGCGCTGGGCGCGCACCCGCACCGCACCGGCCGCGCGCTGATCGCCGGCTCCGGCGCGATCGGGGCTGCGCTGCTCGCGGCGCTCGCTTCGGTCTCGCGCGACGATTGGCATGAGCCCGCGACCTGGCTGCCGCTCTTTATCGGCGCAGCGCTGCTGCTCGGCGCGGCGTGGCGCGTTACGCGCGACGCACCCGACGTCAGCAACGACCGCGCCATCGATCTCTACGCCGGCGCCGCGGCGGCGCTGATGTTGCTGGGCGTAGAAAGCGCCTTCCCCGCTTCGTGGCGCGCCGCCGCGCATGCCGGCGCCGCCGCGGTGCTCGCATTCGGCTTCGCATGGCGCAGCTGGGGCGTGCTGCGCTACGCCCCGCTCGCCGCCGCCGTGTTGAGCATCGGCCACGCGCTTTCGCCGCGGCTGATCGGAGCTGTGTTCGCGGGCGAACTTCCGTTGCTCAGCGCGCTCGCCATCCTGGCCCTCGCCGCCGTGCTGATGTTCGCCGCCAGCCGTTTCGCCGCGCGTGCGGCGGCGCGCGCCTGGAGCAGCGAAGCGCTGAGCGCGGCCGGCGTCATGCTGGTGCTGATCGGCGTGTTCGTACTGCTGCGCTGGCTCGGCGCCGGCGGCGCCGGAACGCCGCTCGACGCCTTCACCGAAACCAGCTTGCGCGTGCTGGCGCTGCTCGCTGCCGGGCATGTGCTGATGGCGCGGCCCGGCGCGGACGCCGGCCCGATCAGCCGATGGCGCGGCCACGCGCTGCTCGGGCTCAGCCTGCTCTATGTGGCGAGTTCGCCGCTGACGGCGCTCAATCCATGGTGGGGCGCAACGCCGGCGCAGGTCGCGGGGCCGGCGCTGCTGGACACGCTCACGCTAGCCTTCGCCGCGCCCGCCGCGCTGGCTTTGGCGGCCGCGCGCCGGCTTTACGACCATCAACGCCTGCCCGCGCGCATCTACGCGGCCTCCGGCGGCGTGCTGCTGCTGACCTGGGCGCTGCTCGAACTGCGCCGTGCATTCCACGGCGCGGAAATGGCGAGCGCGCCGATCGGGTTGTTCGAAGCCGCGTGCTATGCGCTGCTGCTGCTTGCTTATGCGCTGGCGCTCGCGTTCGTCGCCCGCAGCCGCGCCGCGCGCGGCGCCGAGCGGCCGTTCACGCAGGATCTCGTCGCCATCACGCGCGGCTGCGCCTGGGTCGCGATCATCGCCTCGACGCTGATCCTGCTCACGCTGCGCCATCCGTGGTGGGGCGCGCAGGATCCCACGACCAGCAACGCCTTCTCCACCCTGCTCGCCGTTCTGGCGCAGGCTGTCGCCGTGGTGCTGACGCTGTATCTCGGTCGCGCGCTTTCGCGTTCGCGCGAAGTGGAGCCGACGCGCTTCGCTGCGGCGTCGGCGGCGCTTCTGTTCGCTTGGAGCTTCGGCCACGCCGCTATCCGCTGGTTCTATCACCGCGGCTACATGGACCACGGCGCGCCGCTGATTCAGCTTGAAGGCCTGTTCCATGCGCTGTGGCCGCTCGCGTTCGTGCTGGGCGCCGCCGCCATCGCCGCGCGCGCCCCCGGCCGCGATACGGTGCGCGCCTATCTCTACGATCTGCAGGCGATCTGCGCGTCGGCGATCTGGCCGGCGCTCGTGTTCGCCGCACTAGGGTTTGCGCTGCTGTTTGCGCCGTGGTGGGGCTTGGCGCCCGGCGACATCGCCCCAACGGACGCCGCCCTTCTTGCGCTGACGCTCTATGTGGCGGCCGCCTGGATGAGCGCTGCGGCGATCGATGTGCCGCACCTGCGCCGACGCGACTGGTTCGTGCGCGCCGCGACCGTCGCGGTCGCGCTTCATCTGTTCGTCGCGCTGACGCTGAGCGTGCGCCGCCTGTTTCACGCCGAAGACGTGGGCGCAGCACCCGTGGGCGACATGGAGATGTGGGCCTATTCGGCGGTGTGGGCCGTATTCGGCGCCGGCGCGTTCGTACTGGGCATGAGCCGCAACAGCGCCATGCTGCGCTGGATCGGCCTCGCCGTGCTGATCGGCGCGTGGCTCTATGTCGTGCTCCTGTCGCTGACGCAGTTGCGCGGCCTTGCGCAGATCGGAGCGATGATCGGCCTCGCCAGCGTGCTGCTGATCGTCGCCTGGCTCGCCCGCGCCAACCGGCTCGGCGCGCCGCCGAAACCGACCGATCTGTCGCCGATCACGCCAAGCGCGCGGCGTGAAAGGCGATATGGTCGGCGATGAAGGTCGCCATGAAGAAGTACGAGTGATCGTAGCCTTCGTGCCGGCGCAGCGTGAGCTTTTGCCCCGCCATCGCCGCCGCCGCTTCGAGCAATTCAGGCTTCAGCTGGCTGTCCAGAAACTGGTCGGCCAGACCCTGGTCGATCAGGATGTCGTCGAACGGCCTGGCGTTGCCGGCTTCGATCAGCAGCGCCGCATCGTGCGGCTTCCAGCTTTCCCGGTCGGGGCCGAGATAGGCGGCGAACGCCTTCTCGCCCCATGGGCAGCGCGCCGGCGACGAGATCGGCGCGAAAGCGGAGATGCTGGAGAACTTGTCGGCATGGCGCATGCCGAGCGTCAGCGCGCCGTGGCCGCCCATCGAGTGGCCGAAAATCGCGCGCTGCGGCCTGAGCGGAAACGCGCTCTCGACCGTCTCGATCAGATCGCGCGTGACGTAGCTTTCCATCTTGAAGTGCGCAGCCCAGGGCGCTTGCGCGGCGTCGACATAAAAGCTCGCGCCCTGGCCGAGATCGTAAGCCGGATCGTCCGCCACGTCCTCGCCGCGGGGCGAGGTGTCCGGCGCGACGATCGCAACGCCATGCTTCGCCGCAGGCCCATAAGCGCCGGCCTTGGTGGTGAAATTGTCTTCCGTGCAGGTGAGGCCCGAGAGCCAGATCAGATACGCAAACGGCCCCGCGCCCGGCGGCGTGAACACCGAAAAGCGCATCGGCGCGCCCGTGGCTGCACTCCGGTGCTGCGCATAGGCGAGCGTGCCGCCGTAGACTTTATGGGTGGCGCGGATCTCAACCACAGCGCCTCACTTAGAGTCCCGCGCCACACATGGAAAGGTCTGGGATTGGGGTTTCGGGATCAGGGATTAGGGGAAACCGGCAGTCTGAAGCGGACATGGCCGGCGAACGCGTGGCGCTGATCTCCGATCCGCTCAAGTGAAGGCTGATCTTCGCCGCGTGGACGCGCTGCGCATCACAATCGCTTTGGACGGCTCCAGTGGTTTTCCGGAAGCGCAATCAATCGGCATCGAACGCATGCCATGCCGCTTCGGCGGTTGGCGCTGTTATTTCGTTTGCCCGCGTTTGAGCCATCGCTGCGAAGTGATGCCGTTGCTTGATGGCGAATTCGCATCGCGCGAAGCGCACGGCGTAAGGAAAAATGGTGGTGTGGGCAGTCCAGAGGGAACGCATCTCTGGCTCTCCGCCTGCAAATTGCAGGTTATAATGGGGTGAAACGGCGGTTTTCGCCTGTTTCCGGCGCCCTGAGAGGTGAATATCCCCTGCAAAACGAGCATTTTTCGCACGGGAATTATCCTCGTTTGCAGGCGTATTTTTCGCCCGGATAGCGGCGCTTCGCCCGCGTTTGCAGAACTATAATTTTGTGCGCGCCGCGTCGGAACGGAGCTTGAACGCAGCGGTTTTTCACTTATATTTCCGATGCCTGATGGCCTGCTCTTGATGTGCGCGTGATGCAGAACGTCGGGGCCGCCGCGGGTCGGCTGATTTCATGGATTCTCGGCTGATCATGTAGGGTGCATGTCTGAGCCTTGCGCGCAGGACGTGGGTTTGCGGTTTCTTGATCGCTTGGCGCCCATGGAGGGCCAATCCCATCCTGAGTCAACCATCGCCCACGACGAAATCGATCTCGACCGGCCCGACAAGAAGGCCGAGGACCATGTCTGTGACGAGGTCCGCTACCGCGTCCGTGAAATCGGCAATCGCACCAGCAGCGGCACGACGATAGGAATGTTTTGAGCGAAGGTCGTCGCCAGCGCTGGCAAACGCGACGCCTCGCAATCCTGAGCGTCCTATTCCTGCAACCGCGCCGCGGTCATTTGAACGCCTTGGCCAGCCGCTCAAGGATCAGGATCGTGGGATTGCGCACTTTCCGCTCGTTGCCAAAAACATAGGTGCGGTGCAGCCCCCGCCTCCTCGGCAAGGTCCTCCTGCGACCTGCCCTTCTCCTCCTGCAGCTTGATCAGATTTCGCGCCAGGCGCGTCCGCATATCCATGGGCGGCGAGAGCGCGCCAATGCAGACGATCGTGCCACAGACGATGAGTCACAATCCGCTTGACTGCCGAGCGCAGCGGAGCGCTTGTAGGCGTCGTCATGGACGGGACTCTAGGCTACCCTCGAATTTTCCCCTGCGCCCATTGCGCCTTAGATCGTCCCTTGCGAGCCTTTCAGCACCTCGACACGTTCGAGATCGTACGCCAAGAGGCCCGCCTGCACGTTCGTGGCCAGGAAGACGCCATCGACATGAACCGCCGCCGTGCTCGGCGTCAACGCCTGGTGGTGATCCACCGCGCCCACGCCGTCTGCGAACCGTTGGAGATCGCGGCCTGAACGCCGGGCAAGTGTATGACGATATCTTCCGCGCCATCGGCGGCGCGAAGCGCCTCACCAGAGAGCACGGCCACGCTCTGCGGCAGCGCGCGCCGACGCCATCTCGCGCGTGGCCATCACACTACAATAGCGTCGCTCATTTCCTCCGATTGCGCAAAGGGCAGATGGGCTATCACCCATTGCGATGACGGCGGCCACACCCAAAGGCGAGCGCCTCTGGCTGACACTAGCGAAGATTGCCAAGGTGCTCGACGTCGATGTCGAGGAACTGGCAAAGCAGCGGCGCTGAACGGACGAAGCAGGTACTAAACCCCAGGCTGCGAACACCAACCAACCGTCAGCTCCGGTCCATGACCTAGCGCAGCATGAACTGCGCCTCCTATCGAACAATCTAGGCTGGTTGCCCCCACCTGTCTTCCAGCGGCTCTCCACGCGCCCAGATCAGCCACACGATGGCGCCGAGCACATTCCCACCTCGAATGTCCTTCGACCTAGGGCCACGGCTCGCTCCCGTTCGCTGTACGCGTGACTGCTTGCGGGATGCCGTCAATCGAGTCGTCAAAGCAAAAAGTCTCTCTGTGTGCGGTCGCCGACTATCGCACCATCGCACGCCTCCGCCCGCCGCAGTGTGAGACATATTAACTTAGAATATAGACGCCAATACAGTTTGACCCGTCCTCTTGCGCCGCTGGCGACCACTGATCGCCTTGCCTCAGATTCGGGGGCTGCGTCATAGCGATGAATGTTGTCTTCTTCTGCGCCAATGACGTCGCTTAGATGCTCCAAACTCACAATTCTCAACCACACTCGAAACATGCGGCTCAGATCGCGCCGTACAGCAGCCCATCACACCACGGCCCAGGCCGCGAGCGACAACTTGCCGATGTCTTCAACCTTAAGCTCCTTGAGCGACAAGCCCGGCGTCTCGGCAGGCTTTGGAGACACAGTCACCTTGAGCGCTGCGATCTTTCCATCGCGAAAGGTGAAGGCATGGTTGCCGGTCACCTGATATCCACGTTGATCGGCGGCTCCAATCACTGTTGTCCACCCTGCCGCAACACGCTGGGTTCGAGCCGATGACCTAGTTGCTTTTGCAGCCTTTGCTGACCTTGTTTCGGCAACCGCGCGCATGCGGTGAACCTGCGTATCGACGACCCCGAGCGCCACATCTGCGGCACTTGCCCTCGCGGCCTTGGCAGTGAGCTTCAGCGGCATCCCACACGCGGCATGACGGTTCTTGTAAAGGACGTGAATGGCATTCTTGCCCTTGTATGTTCCGGTTACGGGGGGGGCGCCCGCGAATTCGAAGATGCCGTCATCGGCCCAGAGGTCGACGAGCTTATCGATCGCTTCGGCTTGCCCATTGCGCAATTGGCGTACGTACTCAAAGTACTTGTTGACCGTCGCCTCAGGGTCGAAGGTTGATTTAGGCATGACACTCTCCTCCAGGTACTTCAGCTAACTTTGGTGCGATCCAGCAGCGCGGGTCATCGGCGAAGACCCGACCGGCCTTCGCAAATGCGACAGCGCGGCATCCGCCACAGCGGCCACGAAGCGCGCAACCGCCGCAGCGGCCTTCCAAGTTCGATCGATCCTGCAATTCTCGAATAAGGGACGCGGTGCGCCAGATCGTTTCAAACGCTGCGTCGCGTACATTGCCAACGGGAATAGGCAGCAGTACGCAGGGGAGCACCGACCCATTCGCTGTGATGCACCCTTGTCCCCGTCCCGCCTGACATCCGATGAAAGCTGGCATCGCCTCCAGTTCGTCGTCGACGAGGACTTGTTGCGCGAGATGGCTGACGATTTCGAGACGGCCTCGATATTCGCGCCGAAGCCCCGCGAGGCGTTCGATCACCTTACGCCACTTGCGATCCGAGATGTCGAGAAGATCGGTCCCGCGTCCCGTCGGTACGAATCGCGAATAGTTCACTCGCTTCACTGGAAGAGTGCTCAAGAACGCCGTGAACGCCTCCAGCTGATCGACGTTGAGGCGATTGATGGTGCAGCAAATGTGTACTCGAAGGCCCGCCTGATCGGCGGTTTCAACACTCTTCAGCACACGCTCAAAGAGGCCAGGCCAGCGGCGCAAACGGTCATGGGCTTCGGCGGGCCCATCGAGGCTGAGCTGTAGCCGATCCAAACCGAAAGAGGCCAGTCGCTCCGCCTTCTCCTCCGGAAGCTTGGCCCCGTTGCTTGCCAGGCCCACGGACATGCCGCGCGATTTTGCGTGATCGATGATGCGAAATACGTCGCGTCGAATGAGCGGCTCGCCGCCAGAGATTCCAAAATCTACGACACCCACAGCCGCAAGCTGATCGATGAGGGCGAAGACTTCGTCGGTGGAAAGCTCATCTGGACTGCGCTTGGCTGAGTTGGACGAACAATGCATGCACCGCGCTGTGCACGCGTCCGTCGCAAGCCACACCATGTGCAGGGGCATGTCGGGATGGAAATCTCCGCCGCGCAGGACAGTCGCGGTCATGACGCCACCTCCAAGGCGCCGCGCGTCAGGAGCTGTTCGAAATACTCGTTCAGCGGCCCGCTGACGGCGCTCGCGCTCACACGGAGCGATTGGGCCAGCAGCTCCGTGATTTCCGAGACGCTCGTCAGGCCGTCGCACAACTCAAACGCAAGCACGCCTGTGGGAGGCACAAGGTGCAATTCATCGGTGCGCGAATTGTAGAGAACACTCCCGCCTTTCTGCGGTCGGATTGTACACCATGGTGTGTGCTGCAGAACAGTGTTTGGCTCTATGGTCACCGCGCTCTTCTCCCTACACAGGCAAGCCCTCGCCACCCGCCAGTCCCGAAGCGCTTTCCGACATTAGGGTGTTGACCCAACAGTGTGGATCACCGGCCAGTGGATCGCCGGAATAAGCGTAAGCGACCGCACGACACCCGCCGCAGGTTCTAAGGTGACTACACGAACCGCAATTGCCGGTGACGTGTCCTTGGCGATCGCGGAAGCGCTGAAGTAATTGGGAGGCGTCCCACAAATGGCGGAAGCCGTCGGCTGGGATGTTGCCGATCTCCGTCGGTAGGAACACGCACGGCGTAACTGTGCCATCGGGCATGATGCGCGCAATAAGACGGCCGGCTCCGCAGCCTACATACTTCCGTTGTTCTTCTTCGGTGACCAGCAGGCCAACTCTGCAGTCATGCCACATGACTTCCATGCGGCCCTTGAATTCCTCGCGCGCCGCCACCCACTCGTCCAACACGGTGCGCAATTGGTGAGGCGCTAACGCGAGCTCGCGAGACCCGCGTCCGGCCGGGACGTATTCAGAAAGATTGACCGCATCGGCGCCCAGGCTTGCCGCAAGCTCAATGACGGAGCGCCCGTCACGCCAATTGATCGTTGTCGGTGTGAAGCCCACCACAACACGCACACCTTGTGCAACGAGCCGTTCGATCGCTGCAACTGCGCGTTCATAACACCCAGGAAGCTGGCGGAAATAATCGTGAGTTTCAGGACGATGGCTGTCGAGGCTGATGGTCACGCTCTTGACGCCCAGCGCCTTTAACCGCTCAGCGTTTCGATCGTTGATGCAGGACCCGTTGCTACCGACATTGACGCTCAACCCGCGACGCACTGCATGATCGACAAGGTCTGGCCAATGGCGATGCATCAAGGGCTCGCCGCCTGAGAAGGCAAGCACGAGAACGCCGGCATCCGCCAATTGATCGATCAGGTTGAGCGCGGACGGCAAATCCAATTCCGGCGAATGCACATCCGGTCCCGATGCCGAGTAACAATGAAAGCAACGTGCGTTGCAGTGGTGGGTGATCTCCCAGGCCACGTACAGCGGCGCTGCAAACTCCGTCACGCGCGGAACGCTGGCCTCCACTGCCGCCTCCTCTTACATCTCCTCGCTCACATCCTCATAGGTTTCGACAATGACGTCTTGTGCGAGGGTTGCCCTCCAATCGCGGAGAAATGCTTGCATGCGGGGATCGATCGCCATGCGCTTTTCATCCGCGTTGAATGCGGCGACGGTCTCGTATTCGACGACTTCGACATACTGGGAAGGATCGTCGAGACTTCGCAGCAATCGAACACGCACACCAGGCAACGCCTCGTAATATGGCACGGCATTTCGCAAGAATGCGCCGAGCTCTTGGTGGTCGCCGGTGCGGGGCTTAATCCGCAGATGAATTGTTCGCTTAGCCATGACCTCCCTTTTATTAATGAGCACATTCACCCCAACGCCAAGTTGATTCGGATCAATCTCCTAGTTGTCCCGCGTACTCGGCCACAGTACAGAGATCGTTGGCTTCATATCGCGACCATTCTCCTTCTGGGTCCCGCGCTGAAGCGCAGCGGCTGCTCGTACCGCCTGTGCCTTATCGCAAGGGATGTAACGCTTTCAGAACACCGCTGAATTGATATCAATCCAGGCGAGATAAAAGACCAGAATCGGGCCGGCGCCGATGGTGCGGACGTGATCACATCCATCCAATCGTCGGGTTCGCGCTGTAACGGGACGGTCGGTGGGATGGGAGACGGCGGACCAGCGCCGAAAACCATGCCTCTTCTATCCCGTGCGTTGCTCGCAACGAAACCGCTGAGGTCGCCAACGTGCTCTTGTCCTTCGCCCAGTTCGAGCGCGAGGTCACCGCCGAGCGCATCCGCGACAAGATCACCGCCTCCAAGGCCAAGGGCATGTGGATGGGCGGCACCCCGCCTCTGGGCTATGACGTCAAAGACCGCCACCTCATCGTAAAATAAGTCGGAAACCGAACGGGTCTGCTTCATCTTCCGCCGCTATATCGAACTGGGCTCGATCACAGCGCTCGCGGCGGACCTGCCGCGCCAGGGAATCCTCTCGAAAGGCTGGACCTCACGCACCGGGCGGCATCATCCGAGCTTCGAAATCATGCCCGGCGCGCTGGCCGTCATCCTCGCTAATCCGACCTATCGCGGGCTGATCGCCCATTGCGGCAAGACCTATCCCGGCCGGCACGAAGCCATTGTGGATGAAGAACTGTGGAACGCCGTGCAGGCGCATCGCCGCTCCATCAAAGCGCCCCTCAAACGAATGCGTCAGCATATCGACACGCCGTTGCTCGCAGGCCGCCTCCAAGATGATGCTGGCAACACGATGCGCGTTTGCCATGCCAGCAAGGGCAAACGCCGCTATCGCTATTATGTATCCGCCGCCGTGCTTGATGGCGATGGGACGCCGGGCAGCCTCCCGCGGATCTCGGCGGGCGTGCTCGATCGCGTCGTGCTGGACATGGCCGCGCCCCTGCTCGCGTCACATTGGCGCAACAGCGAAAACAGCCCATCGCGCATCGATTCAGCGCTCATCCGCGTCGAGGTTTCCGCCACAAAGCTGCGCCTCACACTCAAATCCAACGCCGTGGACGAATGCGCGGCCTCCGACACTACGCTGAACCCAATCCGCACCGGCGATGAGATCATGTTTGAACAATCCATGGCGTTGGCGCGGCCACGCAACGCCACGACCATCATCGGCGGCGAGCACAAACACAACCGCATCGACCGTAAACTGGTCCGCGCCATCGCCTTGGCGCGATCCTGGGCTGATAAACTGGAATCCGGCGCCGTGCGCTCGGTGGTCGATCTGGCGGCGGCGCAGAAGCGGTGCATCCATTACACCAATCGCCTCTTGCCCTTGGCGTATCTCGCGCCCGATCTCGTCGAGATGATTCGGGCCGGGCGCCAACCACGCACGCTCACCGTGTCTGCGCTGACGGCCAAACCCTCTGCCGCTGGATTGGAGCGCCCAGCGCGTCGTTTTCCGCGGCTTCGCCTAAGACCTGTTGGACTTCGACGCCGCGCAGTCATCTTGCGAACTGAACTCCGCGCATCCGGCGCGCAGCAAACGCCGCAAAATAGCTACTTTTCGAACGCGCTCAGAGACACGCGCGCGCAAACGCGCAAAGCGCCTTTATTTATCCGCGTTTTCCACTGTCTCTGCATGCACTGCGGGCTGATTTCTCGCCATTCTTCCGCAGCTTGCAACACTTCGTAAGCCATTGATATGGAATGGGAAAATCGGTGGTGGGCGCGACAGGGATCGAACCTGTGACCCCTACGATGTCAAAGGCCTTCAGGTAGTTTTCCACAGCATGCCGCAACTCGTCAGAGCTTGCTTATCCATCTGCTTTCTCTGAATATTTTTGACATTCGGCGTCGTCACGCAGTAGCGTGAATTGGCGGCGAATTCTCTTCATTTGCTGCCCCTGTGCTGCCCAGGAATCCGTTACGGAATTTGCTGCCCAGCGCGGGTTTTCGGTCTCGGCAAAAGCGCTCGAAACGCAGCATAACGTGGGGAATCTCGGCCATGCCGCGCATCACGAAACGACTGGTCGACTCCATCCGGCCCGACCCCAATGGCGGCGAAATTAGAATATGGGATGACGAGCTGAAAGGCTTTGCGCTGCGTGTTCGCGCATCTGGGCTGAAGACCTATCAGGTCTTTTATCGTAACGGTCGAAATCAGCGCTGGAGCACGATTGGCAAGCACGGTTCGCCGTGGACGCCAGAGAAGGCCCGCGAGCGTGCGGCCGAGATGCTCCGTGAAGTAACGCTCGGCGAGGATCCCCACGTCCAGAAGCTGCGCCGACGCAAGGATATGACGGTGGCCCAATTGATCGATGCCTATCTGGAGCAAGGTCCTATCGACAAGCCAAACAAGCGCGCCTCGACCTGGAAGATCGACCGCTCGAACCTCGATCGTCATGTCAAGCCGCTGCTCGGCAAGGTGCAACTCTGCCACCTCACTCCGAAGGACATCGCCGCGTTTCAGCGCGATGTCGCCGTTGGCAAGAGCTTCGTCGACATGAAAACGGTCAAGCGCGGCCGAGTGATCGTGCGCGGCGGCACAGGCACGGCGCGACGCAGCGTCGAGACGCTGGCGACCATGCTCAATTGGGCGCGCAAGCGCGGCTTGATGCGTGAAAATCCAGCAAGCCAAGTCGAGAAGTATAAATCCGAGCCCAAGGAGCGCTTCTTAACCGAGGCCGAGATGCTGAGGCTGTTCGAGGCCCTTGAAGCGATGGTCAAGGAACGCCGGCTCAACCCGCTGCACGCCTCGGCCATTCGCCTTCTGGCGCTGACAGGATGTCGCAAAGGCGAGATCGTCGGCCTGCGCTGGAGCGAGATCGACTGGGAGCGCTCCATGATCTCGCTGCCGATGCTGCGCTCCAAGAACGGCGCCAAGCGGATTCCGATCAGCAGCGCCGCTATCGAAGAGCTGCGGAAACTGGCGCGGACGGACGATCAGGTGTTTCCATCAGGCAAGCCCGGCGAAAGCTCGCACATCGTCGGTGTTCAACGCTCCTGGGAAAAAGTCCGCACGCGAGCGAAGCTTCCTGGCGTGCGCCTTCACGATTTGCGCCATACGTTCGCGTCGATGGCAGTTGACGCCGGCGAGAGCCTCTATGTTGTGCAGAAAGCGCTCGGCCATAAACGCGCCTCCACTACGGAGCGCTACGCACACCTCCGTGACGATCCCGTCCGCGCTATGGTAGAGCGGCTCGGAAACCGGATCAGTGGGCCCAAAGACGCCAACGCCGCATAGCTTGGCGGCACGCCGACCGTATCTTCCCATTATCCGTGCACGACGCCCCGCAGGCAGTCATGCACTCCCTTTTAGACACCCCTCGTTTAGACGCCCCTCGTCACCGCGACGCCTCGTGGACGGACGGCACGCGCGGGCTTCGCCATCCTCCAAGGTTCGTGAGAGATCGGCTTCGCCAGGAAGCGGATCGATGCTTCGATCCGCTTCCTGGCACACGGCGACGGACGGCTGCGCGTGTCAATCCCCAAAGCCCGGAGGGGCGAGTGCGAAGCGCGAGCGGTGTTGACGCGCGCGGACGGCCGGCGCACCGCGCTTCAGGCCTTACGCGCGAGCAGTAGCGCCAGCTGTTCGCAGCCATCCTGCACCAGCGCATAGACGTAGTCGTCGTTCCAATCATATGGCCCCTGGATACGCACGCCGAGCCTGATCTTGGCGAGCGCACCTTCAGCGCTGATCGGACGCAGCACCACGATGCGTCCCGCTTCACGGTCGAGCTTCTTGCGTGACGCCTTGATCTTCCGGTCCAGCACACGCATCGCCCGCGCCTCGGTCATGCCGCTGCGTATACCGCGGTCCACGCTGATGTTCATTGCCTTCACCTTGGCGAAGAGCGCAGTTTCATAGTCCTGCCATTCCCGGATCAGCGCCTCGCGCGCATCGTACGCTGCCATCCACGCCGCCACCTTGGCGATGATCGGATCGGGCTTTGCGGCGTTTGCACGCGGCGCTGGCGGCTTCGCCGGTGCCGCCTGCGCAGCGCCGCTCAGCACGAGCGGCGCAGCCGCCGCGCCGGCGATCACGTTGCGACGGGAGAGTTTTGACATGGGCGCGCCTCCGGCTCGACGCGACAGCGCGCATGCGCTCGGGGTGGCCCGAGTCGCCAAATCCTGTTACGGCTGTCTTGACACCTGGAGGGTAAGTATCGCCCGCCCAGGTGTCAACACGTCACGTGTCTGTTTTGTTGCCTGAGGTGTCAATGCTCACTGCTGAGCAGATCAGGGCCGCGCGCGCCATGCTACGCCTGGAGCAGTCCGAGCTGGCCGCAGCGGCGGGCGTTTCAGTGGAGACGGTCAAGCGTCTGGAAGGTCAGGACGGCCCGCTGCTCACCGGCCGCGCGGCCACAATCGATGCGATCGAGAAGGCGCTGATCAAGGCCGGCGTCGAGTTCACCAACGGCGACGAGCCAGGGGTTAAGCTGCGCGCAAAGCGCAAGCGCTAGGCCCGCGCGTACCAGCGCATTCCAAGCTAACATCATTCGCTGGCTGCGTTTCGCAGCGCCGATATTAGGAAGCTCGGCGGCGAGCCGCGCGCGCCCGCGTTCCCGCGCCGCCACGTGCAATTTTCATTTCGACGTGCAGCCCCGCTGCAGAGGCCATGTTGACCAGCATATCGATGCTGAACAGGTCGATCTTGCCGCGCACCAGGTCCGAGATGCGCGGCTGCGTCACGCCAAAGAGCTTCGCGGCCTGGGCCTGGCTCAGACTTTTGCGCTCGATGTAGTCGCGCACCGCAATCATTAGCCGCGAACGCAGCTTCATGTTCTCGGCCTCGACGGCGTCGTCCTCGATGGCGTCCCAGACACTGGCAAAACGCTTGCGGTTCATGATCTGAGTTCCTTGACTAGCTCTTTGTACCGTTTGGCGGCCAAGTCCACATCTTCGCGGTTCGTCTTCTGCGACTTCTTCTGAAAGCAGTGCAAAACGAAAATTGCGTCCGCGAACTTCGCAACGTAGAGCACTCGAAACGCTCCGTCAGCGGCGCGTATGCGTATCTCCCGCACGCCCGCGCCAATGCCCTTCATCGGCTTCCAGTCGTCCGGGTCGCAGCCCCGCTGGACGCGATCGAGCTGGTAGCCTGCCTCACGCCGCGCCGCCTCCGGGAAGGCGCGAAGGTCTGCGAGCGCGCTGCCGCAGAACTCAACCGGCTTTACCGTTCCGGGCACGCTCGCCTCATATATAAAGTTTTGTATGGAACCGCAAGGGGTTCCTTACGTTGATTCCCGGCCGTATTCGCTAGTGGAGCCGTGCAAGCGCTTCTGAGCCCATTCGTCGAGCACGTGTTCGATGTAGCGCACCAGGCGAGGCCCATATTTGACGAAGGGCGGGCCCTCGCCGGTGACGCGCCAGCGGTTCAGTGTGTGCTTGGATATCTTGAGCCGCGCGGCGGCTTCCTCGACAGTGAGCAGCGTTTCGGTAGCCATGAGCGGCTCTCCTTCAGTGGTGCGCGAGCGCGTCGCGCAACGTCTCGACTGGCAAAGGAGAACTCAGAGAGCTTGCGCCCACCACGTGTTTCTGCCGCTGTTTGAAAACCCATTTTGGGTGCGAATCAGTGCGGCGTTTCCGGGCGTTGCCCGATGTAGATCAGGCTGTCTCAGCAAAGCCCTGGACATCCGCCGATAGCCGCCAATGTCCCGCATTGGCCCAACGTCATAATTCGCGTCCCAGATGAAAACTGCTCGAACACTGCAGCGCCGCTTTTCAGCGTTTGCCGCTATTGTCGTCGAGAAACTGCTCGAGATCGGCGGGTCTATAACCGATCAGCCGCGCACCGCGCATGGTCCAGCGCGGCCCAATCTTCTTGGCTCGCCATAGTTTCAGCGTCGAGACCGACACCCCCAGATATTGCGCCGCCTCTCGCGGATTGAGCACTACCGATCGCTGCGGCGTCGCCAGCGCCGCCGGCTGGACGCGCGTGCGCTTAGGTGCGCGAACCGTTCGCGCCGCTGTTCTCTCACGTGATGCAGGCGCTGGGTCGAGCGCGTCGAACAAGCCCAATTGGCCTGGAGCGCTGCCGCTCCTCCTGGGGGAATTCTTGCTACGGCGCCGGGCCATCATGCTCATCCATCATGATCGTGGAGCGACCATCGCAGCAAGCGCGGGGCCAGCTGCGTTAGCGCTCAAGCCCGAGCCCACGGCCGAGCAGTTTGGTCATCTCGAGCTGCTGCGTCTTGGCGAGGTCGAGCGCCACACTGTCGCCGGGCCCAATCCCCATGCCGGGCTGCATCGGCGCCAGCGCCAGGTCGCGGCCACGCTCCAGGATCGCGGTCTTGCCGGCGAACAATTCCTTGGTGTCGCGCACCCGCCAGGGCTCTTCGCCGCCGATCCTCGTTGACTCGCTCCAGTCATGCTCATGGCCTGCGCCTGGCGTCACATCGCAGAAGAGTCCGGGCCGCTCTTTGGCCGCTTCGCGTGCCTCGCGCGACAGCTCTGCTTGTTTCAGTTCGTCGAGCGCGCCATCGCGGAAATGGAAGCGTCCGTCGTTGGTACGCGAGCCCAGCCGATTGCTTTCCAGAACGCGGGCGCGTTCGTCGAGCGCGGCGCGCACTTCAGGCGAGCCCGGCAGATGCGGCAGCTCACCACGCGCAACCCGCTCCAACTCGCGGTCCAGTTCGGTCTGCGCGCGCGCATGCACCTGGTCCTCCGGCGCATGAAAGGAGAGCCGCTCAATGCTCCCGCGCCTACCTTCCGGCGTCAGCGCCACCAGCGACCCGCGCTGCAAATCGGCGATCGCCTCCATAGAGGTGTTGAGCACCAGGCGCCCCTTGTCGGGCGTCTCCACCACCAGGACGCCGCGATCGGGCGTCTCGCCGCGCGGGCCCAGCTCGCGCACCACGCCGGCGAGCCGGCCCATGCGCTTTTCATAGAGCCGCGCCCACGCCAACTCGCGCCGAACGTCGATCGCGCGCATGGCCTGGAGCCGCTCAGTCCAATCCCGCTCGAACCGGATGACGTTGCGCCGGGTCTCCTCAGCCAAGCCGATCCGCGCCAATTCCCGCGCACGGGCCTTCATCGCGTCGGCAAAGGCGGGATCGCGTCCCTTGCCCAGGCGCTGCACCAAGATCTCCGAGCGTTTGCCGAGTTCGTGTTCGATCGCCTGGTCGAGCCGGTTGTAGCCCCGCCCATGCGCCTCGCGGTCAAGCCGGAGCCGCTCGTCCTCGCGCCCGCGCGCGCCGATCCGGTCGGTCGCCACGTCGCGGGCGGCTTCCCTGAGGCCGTGGCTCACATAGTCGCGCGGCAGGATGAGCTCCGCCCCATCGCGGCGAACGCCGCGGACGATCACATGGGTATGCGGGTTGTCGGTGTTGTGGTGGTCGATGGCGAGCCAATCGAACTTCACGCCGAGGTCGCGCTCTATCCGCGCCATCGTCTCGCGCGTGAACTCTTTCAGCTGCCCGTCCTCGGCCACTAGGCGCGCGCCGCTCTCCGGCGCCAGCGTAATGCGGAAATGGCGCTTGTCGTGCTCGGCCCACTCCTGCAGGCGATCCTGCGCGTCACGCACCTCGTCCTCTCTCGCGTCATAGAAGCGGCCTTTCTCGCCCTCGCGCTCCGCCCCGTCGCGTTGCAAGTAAGACGCGTGCGCGGCCAGATTGCCGCCGCCAGCGCTGCCGCCGCGCGCGAAATGCGAGCGGAAACTTACCTTCGCCACCACGCGCTGGCGTCCATCAACGGCGAACGGCCGTGAGCCGCGTCCCGCGCCGCCGAGCCGCCCCACCTTCTTTCCGGCTAACACCGCGCCGAGCTGCTTGCCGAACGAGAGGCGCGCGGTGCCTCCGCCGCCGCCTTTCCTCGCGCGCAGAATCCGCCCGCGCAGCAAGTCCTCTGTCGGCTCGCGGAGCACGCTCTTCGCATTGAACGGCGTCTTCTCGAACATCGGCTTTGTGCCTGGCTTCGCGGGTCTCGGGGGGCCCGGCGGCAGAGTTGCTTGGCCGCGCCTCAACTTGCCAAAACTCTAGCAAAACCAAGCGCTCAAATCAAATAAAACTCTCTCTTTATCTTGCTTTAAGCTTCCAGTTCTGCGAACATTGTAATATAAACAAGTATAGATGAAGCAATGCAACACATGACGACTTATGACCATGAGGCGGGTGGGCGAGGCGCTCGCATGGCCGGGGGCCAACGCGCTGGGCGCGGGACATTGCGGGCCAGCCGATGATCTCGTGGGGCCGAACCCTGCTGACGACAACGTTGGCGCTTCTGCTGATGCTGGCCGTCGCAACGCAGCTCGTCGCGTGGGTGTTCGACCAGCATGCGGCGCTGGGCGAAGCGGTCGCGGTCGTGGCCGGCGTGAAACTCTACGCGCCGTGGCAGGTGCTGATCTGGGCGCTGCAGTGGTTTGCCCATGACGCATGGATGGCGTTGCTGCATGTCGGCCTGATCGGCATGACGCTGTTGGCCGCGTTTGGCTTGGCCGGACTGCTCGGCGCGATCGAACCGCCATCGTTTGCGTTGCACCTGCGGCTCTGGCGTCCCGGCTTCGAGCGCTGGGGCAGATTGGGTCAACGCGGGCTATTGCGGGGCGACGGCTTGGCGCTTGGCGCCGTGCGTCGTCACGCCTTGGCGCCCGCGCAGATTCTCCGTGTTGAGGCGGGACACGCGCTGCTGCTTGGCGCGCCGGTTCACACCGACGATGGGCTGATCGCCGCGATCGCGAGCTGGCGCGGCGCACTGGTGCTGATCGAAGCGCGCGATCTGTCCTCGCGTCTGCCGCGTCAGGACGCGCTGCGCTTCGCGCCGGGGTGCGCCAACGCCATCGCCATCAATCCGCTCCTCGCCGTGCGCGGCGGCGCCCATGCGTGGAGCGATGCGTTAAGCTTGGCGCGGAGCTTCCTGCGCACGGAAGACGGCATGCTGGTCGCGAGCCTGGCCGCGCTGGTGCTGGACGCGCTGGCCCATGCGCCGCCGGCGGCGCGCTCGTTCTCCGGCATGCGCCAGGCGCTCGCGGATCCGCAGCGCCGCCTGGCGGAGTTCTGCGCGCGCTGGGCCGATGGCGCGCGCTTCGATCTCGGGCCTGCGACGGGCGAGTTGGCGCGCATCGCGCGCTACTGGCGGCGCGACGGCGAAGCCGCGCTCCGCGCTATGCGCGACATCGACATCCGCTTGCGGCTCTTCGCCGACGGCGATCATGCGCTCGCCACGGAAAGTCATAAGCTTCGCTTCGCCGACCTGGTGTCGGGAGATGGACCATCCTCCCTCGTCATTCAGATGCCGCCCGGGCGGGAAAGATCGACGGCGCCGCTGGTTTCGGCGCTGTTGGCGCAGCTTGTTTCGGCTTGCGCAGCGGCGACTGACCTCGACCATCTCGGCCGCCGTAAGCAACGTGAGCTGTTGGTCGTCATTGAAGCCAATGCGCTCGCGGCGCTCGTGGCCGATCCGGGTCCAACGGAGTTGGCGAACGCGGCGGGACGAAAAGCGGCGCCGCCGCTATTCGATGGGCCAATGTGCGGCGCTTGCGAGCGCGGCGTTCGCGTCCTGCTGCAAGCCGCCTGCGCGAGCGACGCTGGCGCGCTGATTGGCGCCGATGCCGAGCTCCTCGTGGCGGACTTGCGGGACGCTTTCGGCGCCATCGCTGCGATCGGACCTCAGACGGAGTTGAGCGCTGAGATGGCGAGCACCCTTGCTGGACAGGTGTGTGTCTGGCGCCGTTGGACGCGCCAAGCTGGCCCAGTCTCGCGCTGGCTTCTGCCGCATTGGGAGCGCACCGACGCCTGGGTGGTCGCGCCCGAAGCGTTGCAGCGTGCTGAGGCGGGAGAAGCACTGTTGTTGCTCGCGGGCTTGAAGCCGATACGCGGCAGATCACTGGTGAGCGATCGGACGATAGCGGCCTTCGTCGACGCCGCGTCCATCGCCCGCGCGCCGCATGACTGGGAGGCGCCGCCCTTGCCGTCGGCGGCGGTCAGCGCCTCCGCCACGCTGTCGCCGCCCGACAAAGAGAATGCCGAGAGTAATCCGCAAGCGCCCATCACCGGCTCGAAGCTGCGCCGCGCCCTGGCGCGCCGCGCGGCGCCGGCGCTGAAGCCCGATCGTGGGGAAAGACTGTTATGACCTCCAAACGCCAGCTCACCTTGCATCTGGATGCCGATGTCGCCGAGGCGATCGAAGCCGAAGGCAAGCGGCGCGGGCTTACGCTCTCGCGCGCCGCCAATGACGCGATGCGGCGCGTATTGCTGGATGAGACCGGCGAAACGCTCGCCGCGTCGATCCGCGCGCGTCTCGACCGGCTCGACAAGCGCGATCACGCCCACGCCCGTGAACTGGCGCTGATCAAGGAGACGCTGCTTCTGTTCGTCAGGGTGTGGTTCGAATATGCCGGTCCGCTCGACGACAGCGATCCAGACGCCGGTGCGGATGCGGAAGTGCGATTTCAGGGGTTCCTGGAAATGTTGGCTGAGCACGTGCAGTGAGTGCTTAGCTCAGCCTGCAGCGTCGTCCACACGACCAACACGCGCGGCAGTTGGAAAGGCGACCCGCAGAAGGGGATCACGGAAGCGAGGTCGGCTTCCTTCCTCCAGCGACCAGACGCCCCGACTTTCCCGAGCATAGAGCTAGCGACCCTGAACCGCTCCGGTGTTTGCCGGAGGCATGCGGGTACTCATGGCCGCCTCCTCCGGAATGTCAGAGGCTGACATCGCGCGAGTCGATAAGCGGGCGCGCGCGGCGCTGCTTGGCGATTTGATCAACTTCCCTGTACTGCAGCTGCCCAATGCGTATGGACCGCCCGATCTTGGCGACGACTTTCGCGAGCCGCCCCACAGTCGTCGCCCGACGCCGGTGCTCTCCGAAACGCTCATCGGGCGGACGTTTCCTGAGAATCATCTCGCCGCAGTGCGCGGCTTGCGTAATGTTACACTGATCACGGTGGAGAATGGTAGCCACAACCTATTCGAGGCCGACCCCGCATACAGCAGATCTTACTCGCCTTTTATGCGTGGCGAGCCCGTCGCGACGCAAACTGTGACGTTGGCGCCGCCTCGATTTCGCTGAGCATTCGCTTGACATGCCGCGGCCTCGTCGGGAGCCCGCCAGACCACGAGCCATCTTGCGTCGCCGATACCGATGGTGCAGTGAACTGCCAACCGGCGGTGCCCTCTTCGAATGTGCAATCCATTGCGTGCGGTCCAGCGCCTCCTGCTCGATGGGCGCCCGTTCGTTCTGTTTGACGACGCACGCTCGACGAGAGGCGCAGCGAGGCTTTTCTCCGCCCCGGTTGAGACCTTCGTCGCTCACTCAATGCACGAGGTGGCGCCCGCTCTGGAGGGCATTCGTGGCGGACCGAGACGAGGACTGCACGCTGCGGGCTGGCTCGGCTACGAGGCCGGGTTGGCGCTCGAACCGCGCCTGATGCGAACGTGCAGGAGCGCCGCACGCATTCAAGACGCGCCGCTGCTGTGGTTCGCTCTGTTCGAACAGATCGTCGACTTAAGCGGAGAGGAATTGACCGCGGCGCTGCCCGATCCCGAAGCCGCCTGGCTGTCGCCGCCGCGCCCGCGAATCACCCGAAGCCAATACGCCGATGCGTTCAGACGCATCAAGGAATACATCGAGGCGGGCGACGTCTATCAGGTCAATCTGAGTTATCGGTCAGACCTCACGCTCGTGGGCCACCCGCTTTCGGCCTATGCGCAGATGCGGCGCGGTGGAGGAGGTGAGTGGAGCGCTCTGGTCCATGACGGCGAGAGATATCTGCTTTCGACCTCACCCGAACTCTTCTTCCGGCTGTCGGACAGCGTAATCGAAACAAAGCCGATGAAAGGGACGACTAAGCGTCGCGAGAACCCGACCGAAGATGCTCTCGCTATGGAGAGCTTGCGCTGCGACCCAAAGGAGCGCGCTGAAAACGTGATGATTGTTGACCTCTTGCGCAACGACATATCCCGCATCGCCAAGCGCGGCTCGGTACACGTCCCGGCGTTGTTCGAGGTCGAAACCTACCCGACATTGCACGCCCTCACATCAACGGTGCGCGCAGAGGTCAGCGAAGACTGTGACGCTGTCGATGTCCTACGCACCCTCTTCCCTTGCGGGTCGGTCACGGGCGCGCCGAAGATCCGCGCGATGGAGATCATCGATGAGCTGGAGGCGAATGAGCGAGGCGCTTATTGCGGCGCTATCGGATGGATCTCGCCGGACGGCGCGGCAGCGTTCAACGTCGCCATCAGAACGATGGCCATTTTGGACGGGGCCGCTGAATTAGGCCTGGGCTCTGGGGTGGTGTTTGATTCCACATTGGACGGCGAATGGCGGGAGTGCGCCCTGAAAGGAGCGTTCGTCACCGCCGCTGCGCCTGTGTTCCGGATCTTCGAGACCATGCGTTACGAGCCTGAGGAAGGGCTGCGCCATCTCGACCTGCATCTCGCGCGGATGCGCCTGTCAGCGTGCACCTTCGCATTCGAATTTAACGAACTGGCCGTGCGCGACCGCCTGGCGAACGCCGTGGAGGGGGCGGGAGCCCCTTTGGTTGTGCGCCTGTTGCTTGATGCCACCGGCGAAATCTCGATTGAAATGAGACCGCCGCCAAGTCCATCGCGCAACGAACTTTCTGTCGCTATCGCCGCCTTACCAGTGTCCAGTGACGATTTCCGATTGCGCCACAAGACGACGCTGCGCAGTTTCCTCGACATGGCCCGCCACGCCTCCGGCGCGGACGAAGTTGTTTTTGTCGATGCGGCCGGCTTCATCACCGAAGGTAGCTTCACCAACGTGTTCATCGAACGAGACGGCCAGCTGCTGACGCCGCCAGCAAGTCGCGGCTTGCTGCCAGGGGTGCTGCGCGCCTCGCTGCTGAGGGCCGGTCGCGCGCGCGAAGCAGAGCTGCGTGTCGAGGATCTCGGCGGCCCCTTTCATCTCGGCAACGCGGTACGAGGCCTCCTGCCAGCGCAATTGACAGATCACGCCCGCCAGCATCCAGCAAGCGCGGGCCGTTTGTCTTCAGTATAGAGAGCGAAGAACGCTTCATTTGCGCCACGGATCGAGGCGCACGACTACGCCGTAGGAAACAGGCCCCTTGAGCCAGAGCCGCAGTCCCTGAGTCCACCCGTGGACGGCTTGGAGTCGCGCCAGGCACTTTGCGGCGATGAGCTGAAGATGACGGAATGCGCCCTTGAAGTCGAGCATGCGCGCAGGTTTTCAATGATGAACGCGATTGTAGCACTGGCGCGACTATCAAAGCGGATCCTTGTCGGTTCAATTCACCATCCGATCCTTGCCGCTCCAGTATTCCTGTCGCAGGCTCGCCTTGAGCACCTTGCCCAGCGAGTTTTTCGGCAGCGCATCGACGAAGTCGACCGACTTGGGCGCTTTGTACGCCGCGATTTGCGCCTTCGCGTGAGCGATGATTTCCTCAGCTGAGGCTGCGCATCCAGGCTTCAGCACAACGATGGCCTTCACCGCCTCTCCCCAGGTTTCGTCCGGCACGCCGATCACCGCTGCGTCCGCGATCGCGGGATGGCTCGCGAGTGCATTTTCTACTTCGACCGAATAGACGTTTTCGCCGCCGCTGACGATCATGTCCTTGAGGCGGTCCTGGATGTAGACGTACCCGTCCCGATCCATGAAGCCCACGTCGCCGGTGTGCATCCAGCCACCGCGCAGCGCAGCGCACGTCTCGGCGTCGCGCCGCCAATAGCCGAGCATGTTCGATGGCGACTTGATGCAAATCTCGCCGGGTTGGCCGGGCGGCCGCGCCTTGCCATTGGGATCGACAATGCGCAGGCGCACCCTCGGCAGCGCCTTGCCGGCCGAGCGTAGGCGCTCGCCGCCGCCGCGATGATCGGCGGGCGGCAGGAAGGTCGCCTGGGCGCCTGTTTCCGTCATGCCGTAGGTCTGCAGAAAACCGCAGCCGAACGTCGCCATGGCGTCCGAAAGCAGGGGCGCCGGCATCGGCGAGGCGCCGTACCAGACGATCTTCAGCGAGGAGAAATCGACCGGCCTGCGCTTGGCGGCCTCCAGCACCAGGCGGATCGCCGTCGGGGCAAGGAAGAGCCTAGTGACGTGGCGCCTGGCGATCTCATCCAAGACGCCGTCCGGCGAAAACTCGGCCATAACCACGGTCTGCGCGCCCGGCAGCAGACTCATGACGCCCCAGCGCAGCCCGGCGATGTGAAAGCACGGCATGGTCAGCAGGCTGACATCGTCCGCGCTCCAATCGTTCCAGGCCATCTCGCCATCGCGCTCCTTGCCCGTCGTCAGCAGAGCTCCGGCTGACAGCACAACGCCCTTCGGCATCCCCGTTGCGCCGCTGGTGTAGATCTGAATCGCCGGATCGTTGGGCGCGCTCGACCGCTTGGGATCGTCGCCGGCATGGCGATTGCGCCAATCGGCATAGGATTCCCAGCCGGCCCGCGCGCCGTCGATAGCGATGATTTTGCGCAGCCGCGGCGCGGTAATTGTGCTGGCGGCGTCGAAAAAACGCGGTCCAACGAATAAGAGTTCGGTGTCGGCGTCGGCGATGACCTGCTGCATCTCCGCTGGCGACAGCCGCCAATTGACCGGGCAGAACACCGCTTTCGCCTTGGCGCAGGCGAACAGCATTTCGTGGGTGCGCTCCGAATTGAGGTCCAGCCAGGCCACGCGCGCGCCGGGCTTTATCTTCTCAGCCAGCAGCGCTCGCGCCGCTGCTGAGCTCTGCCGATCCAGCTGGCCATAAGTGACGTTCCGCTCGCCGCAGGTCAGCGCGATTTCGTCCGGGCGGACGCGCGCGTGAAAGCGCGGGATGTCCGCCAGTGTCTTCAGTGCCGACCATGTTCCCATGTCGCGCGCCTCCCGCCCAAACTGCAGGCTAACCGGCAACGGCCCGCGTGTAGGTCGCCATGTCGAAATAGTCGCGCCACACGGCGATCTTGCCGCCGCGCATCTCGAATACGCCGCAACAGGGCAGATCGACCGGCTTGCCAGCGACCACGGTGCGGTCGAGACGCTCGGCGATGACGACATCGCCGCGCCCAATCAAGTTGAGGATTTTCCAGTCGGTGCGCTCCCAACCCGAAAGGAAAGCGCCGATGAAACGGTGCAGCTTTTCGCGCCCGGCGACCGGCTGCGCCGGCATATTATGGTAGACGCCGTCCTCGGTGAAATACTCGACCAGCTTATCGGCATCGAGGCTCGACCAATCGGCGATGAACTGGCGCACGATGCTTTCATTGTCGTCCATAGCGGCCTCCTCCTAACGCCACGGCTCCACCACTAGGCGCACGACCCCCGCGTCCTTGTGTGCGAGCCGCGTCAATGCCTCGTTTATTTCGCCAAGCGCATAGGTCTGCGTGATCGAACGCGACAGATCGAGGCGACCGCGCGCGATCAGCGCCAGCAGGTCCTCGATGTCGCGCTTATCCATCCCGAACGACCCCATCACGGCGACTTCACGGCCGACGAAGCTCACCAGCGCCGGCAACTGAACGCGCTCTGCGCCGACGCCCACGATCACCGCTCTACCGCCGATATCGAGCGAGCGTATCGCCATCTCAACCGACACCGCGCGTCCGACAAACTCAAGCGCAAGGTCGACCCCGCGCCCGTAGCTGGTGCGTATTGCTTTGCCGGCATCTGAGGCGGCGGGGTCGATCGCCAAGTCGGCGCCGAGTTCGAGGGCGCGCGCGCGCGCTTCGGGCTGCAGGTCGATTGCTACGATGAACCCGGCGCCCATCAACCGCGCGAGCAGAACGGCATGCGCACCCAAGCCGCCGCAACCGATCACCGCGACAGCCTCGCCGGCCTTCATTGCCCCGCGGCTGCGCAAGGCGTGGAACGGGGTCGCCACGCCGTCGGTGACGATCGCCGCTTGCTGTAGGGACACGCCGTCGGGAATGGCGATCAGCCCGAAAGCCGGCGCGACAACGAACTGCGCCAGCGCACCGTCGCGGCTCATGCCGTACACTTTCGAGTTCTCGCAGAGCGACTCGCGCCCCGCGCGGCAGAAGCGGCAGCGCCCGCAGATGGCGGCGGGAAAGAGCGCCACACGTTGGCCCACCGCGAACCCCTCGACGGCGTCGCCCAATGCGGCGATCGCGCCCGCCGCTTCGTGACCGAGCGTAATCGGCGTGCGCGAAACGGGAATGTCGCCATCGACAGCCAAGTGAATGTCTGTGCCGCAGAGCCCACATGCCGACACTTCCACCAGCACTTCGTCCGCACCGGGGACCGGTATCAAGACGTCCTCCAGAACGAGCGGCTCGCCAGCCTTACAGAGGCGCGCGGCTTTCATGTGCGGGGCAGTCACCGCGATCCTCTCCTTAGAAGGCCGGCTTTGAGCGTTTCGAATACCTTCGCACGGCTCGGCCGCCCCTGGCTCGCTTCGGTGTGTCCAAGGTTCTTTCGTGCTGCGTTCATAATAGTGAGGCCCAAGAACGCCGCCCATATCGCATCCGCCATAACCCGGCCTGATGCGGCGTCCGCATCGCGCGCCAACAACTTAGACAGCCGCTGGAAGTTCTGTCCTGACAAGCGCGCAATTTCCTCCTTCACGTCTTTCGAGACATTCTCGAGCACATGAGGCTGCGCGAGGTACGTCGAAATAACGTAATAGTCAGGATGCTCCCTATAGACCCGCTCGTGGAACCGCCAGATTTCATCGAGCATCTGCTCGCGGGAGTGGCTCTGCTCGGACAGCGCATCGAGACCCTTCGCCCAGAAATCAATGCTCTCGAATATCAACGAAAGCAGAATCTCGTCCTTGTTCTTGAAATAGAAAAACAGCGTCGCTTCCGATAGCTCACACCGTTCAGCGATCTCCTTCGTTGTCGTTCCGCGCACGCCCTTTTCGAGCAAGACGGCGCGCGCCGCCTGAAGCAACGTCTCTTTGCGCGCCTGCCGTTCGCGTTCACGCCTCTCTGCGACGCCCATCGTCATTTCCCTATGAATCGAAAAATCGTTTCCCGCTGGATTTCGCTGGTTCCTTCGCCAAGCTCAAGGACCTTGCAGTCGCGATAGAAACGCTGCGCCGCGCTCTCACGCATGTAGCCTTGCGCGCCGCAGAGATGCAGCGCGCGCTCGCAGACATATGTGCAAGTTTCGGTCGCGAACAACTTGGCCATCGACGCCTCACAATCGTGTGCGAGTCCTTCATCGGCGACACGCGCCGCATGAAGCGTCAATCGCCACGCGGCGTCTAGCTTGGTCGCCATATCCGCGAGCGTGAAACGCACAAACTGGTGCTGAGAAATGGGCTTTCCCCCCTGCATGCGCACATTTGCGTATCTGACCGCTTCCTCCAGCGCGGCGCGCCCAAGGCCAACGCCGAAGGCGGCGCTCGCAATTCGTCCGAGCGTCAGCACCTTCAGCGCTTGCAGGAAGCCGAGATGCTCTGCTCCCAGCAGATTTCGCACCGGCACACGGGCGTCATCAAAGACGATCTCCGCCATTTCCGAAGCGCCCATGCCGAGCTTCTTGAAGGGAGCGCTGATGCTGACGCCCTTGGTTTCGCGATCGACGATGAAGAGCGACATGCCCTTTAGGCCCCGGTCCGGCGCCGTCGAAGCGACGATCACCATGAAGTCCGCGAAAGGTGAGTTGGTGATATAGAGCTTCGCCCCGTTCAGGACGTATTCGTCGCCGTCCCGGACCGCGCGCGTCGCTACGCATGAAATGTCCGCGCCAGCGCCGGCCTCAGCATAACCCCAGCAGCCGAGCTGCTTTCCCGCCAGCGCGTGCGGCAGATAATGGGATTTCTGCGCCTCATCGCCCAGATGATAGATTGCGGCGCTCGCAAGCGCAGTATGCACGTAGACACCGAGCGCTATGGCCGCCGACGCATGCGCGAGTTCGGCGCACAGGAGCGCATAGAGCGCCGATCCTCCTCCGCTGCCGCCATAGGCCGTAGGAAAGGACGCGCCCAGCCAGCCAAGTTCGCCGAGCCTCTGGAACAGCTCGCGCGGATAGCGCTCCTCCAAGTCCCACCGTGCTGCATTCGGCGCTATTTCTTTTTCAGCGAACGCTCGCACGGCATCACGAAACTGGGTTTCTTCGCTGGACAAGGAAGGATCGTTCATCGCGCCTGCTCCCCTCCACCGGAATAGATGTGAAAGATTCCTGAAAAGCGTGCGCATGGCGAGCCGCCGCCGTCCGAGATCTCCGTCTCCAGGAAGGCGACCGCCCTTCCTCGCCGTACGACTCGGGATTTCGCCGTGATTAGTCCCGGTTTGCCTGCGCTGATGAAGTTCGCTGTGATGGAAATGCTGCCGAGACGGGGCTCGCCTGGGAGCGCTGCGGCGAGCGCCATACCCATGCCGACGTCGGCCATGGCGAAGAGCAGCGCGCCGTGAACGACGCCGTATATATTGCTTTCGTCTTCGCTGCTTCGATGAGTAGTGATGCAGACGCCATCTTCATGGATTTCGTTATGAATCCCGAGCCGCTCCGTAAACGGATCGCGTCTTATCTTTCCGGATCGCACGTCACGAGACATCATGCCCACCTAGATTTGCTTACTGTCTCGTTACCCTTTGAAGACAGGTTTCCGGTTTTCGCGAAACGCAGCAACGCCTTCACGGTGATCGTCACTCTGCAGGCATTGCACCTGCGCGAAAACCTCATAGTCAAACTCAGCCTCCATATCCCGGTCGATCGACTTGCGGATCGCGCTCTTTGTGAACGCCGTTGTCCTTGGCGCAAAGCCAGCGAGACGCTCGGCGAATTCATCGATCACGCCATCGAGACGGTCCTCGGATACAATCTGCGAAACCAGACCGATCCGCAGCGCTTCGTCGGCTTCAACGATACGTGCGGTCATCATCATGTCGGTCGCGCGGCCGAGCCCAACAAGACGCGGAAGAAAATAACCCGCCGACATGTCGCAACCGGCAAGTGCAAGTTTCACGAACGGCGTGCAGAAGCGCGCATTGTCAGCGGCGATGCGGAAGTCGCATGCCATCGCCAGACCGAGGCCGCCGCCAAAAACATTGCCGTGGCAGCGCGCAATGACCGGTTTGCCCATCCGCGAAATGACGCGGATCGGATCGAGATAGTGACTAACAATGCGCTCCCACTCCGCGGGCGTGCGATCGATCATCTGGCCAATATCTGCCCCAGCGCAGAACGACCGGCCTGCGCCAGCCAGCACGATCGCTCGCACTTCCCGGCTTTCTTCCGCCGCCGCCAGCGTCTCGGTCAGCGCGTCCAGCAACGGCAGATCGATCGCATTGAGCTTATCCGGGCGATTGAGCGTCAGATGCAGAACGCCGCCTCGCCGTTGTTCAAGCAGGGTTTCGGTCATGAGGCCCTCGGTCGCAAAGCATAGTGAAAGGCGCCCTCGAAGACTGGTTGTTTCTCGCCATCGCAAATCTCGACGGCGACGGAAAGATCGGCCCGGCCATCGTCAGCAAAGCGCTTTGCCGTTGCGCGGCGCGCCGGCTCGTCCGCCAAGGCGGCGGCGACAAGTTCGCCCAAAGCGCGCCGAGTATATTTCACTTCCGCGCCACGAAGCAAAATGAAGGCGCCGAGAGAACGCGCGAGGCTGTCAGCGACGACGCCGGCCGCCGTCTCGGCAAGCGTAAAGATCGCGCCAGCGTGCATCGCGCCGACGTAGTTCAGCATAGTGTCGCGCAGCGGCAGTGCGACCTTGACAGAGCCCGCACCCTGTTCAATCGCCTTGCAGCCATGCCAGGCGATATACGCGATCGAGTCGAGAAGGTCTTGGGTGGCGGCGGTCAAAGATCCAACCTCAGCGCGCGCACGACGTTGTCGCGAACCAGCTTCCTGTAGATATCTTCGCTGACGTCGAGCGCTTCGAGCTCGCTCAGGGTCCGGTCAAAGCCGAGCAACGGATAATCGGTCGCCCAGATGACCTTGTCCTGCCCCCAACCCTTGGCGTAATCGACCAGAGACTGCGGCCACTGACGCGGGCCGCGCGCTGACGTTTCGAGATAGACGTTGGGGTGCTTCCACGCCAGCGTCATCATTTCTTCATGCCACGGCTGGCCGACATGACATCCAAGAATGACCAGATCCGGAAAGGCGAGCGCGACTTCGTCAAGGTAGATCGGGCGACCGCACTCTGAAGGAAGCAGCGGCCCGGTGTGGCCAACCTGGATTGCGACCGCCACGCCAAGCTCGGAGCATTTCATGTAGACCGGCCAGTAATGCTTGTCGTTCGGCGGCAGGCCGGTCATGCCGTCTCCATACATGTACGGCTCAAGCCGGATGCAGCGCAGACCAAGATCCTTGACGAGACGTTCGACCTCGCGCGCGACATCCATCGGCTTTTGCATGACGCTGACCGTGCCGGCGCCGATGAAACGGTCGGGATATTGGCGGACGAGATCGGCGACCTCCTCGTTCGTCAGCACCCACTGACCCTTGTAGTAAAAAGCCGACAGTATGACGCGATCGACGCCGGCCTCGTCCATTTCCTGCAGCATCGCCTGAACAGTCTGGCCTTCCGTCATCGACTTTGGCGAACGATACTTGCGGAAGATATGAAGAAACTCCGGCGGCCATCTCTTCGCGCCCTCCGGCGAAACATAAGTCGCCCAAGCGTCGATCGCGATTCGTTTACGTCCCATTCCTGGCGCTCCTTGGGTCTGTCTAATTCCCGGAAAACCTTGGCGCGCGCCTTTCGATGAATGCACGCACGCCCTCTTGCGCGTCTTTGCTTTGCCGAAGCGGCTCTGCGTAGAACTGCTCAAGGCGCAGCGCCTGATCGAGCGGCAGGTCAGCGCCCTGGTAGACGGCGTCGCGCGCCGCGCGGACCGCAAGCGGACCGTTGGCCGCAATTCTGCTCGCGATATCGAGAGCGCAATCCATCAACGCGGCGGCTGGCATAAGCCTGCTGACAAGTCCCCACCGGAGCGCGGATGCAGCGTCAATCGGCGCGCCTGAGAGGATCATCTCCAGCGCCACGCCAAGCGGCAACGCGCGCGGCAGTCGCTGAGTGCCGCCGGCGCCGGGCAGGATGCCGCGGCGAACCTCGGGCAAACCAAATGTCGCGTGATCGGCCGCGACACGGATGTCGCAGGCCAGCGCCAGTTCCAGCCCGCCTGCAAGGCAGGCGCCGTTGATGGCGGCGACGACAGGTTTGCGCGGGTCGAAATTACGCGTAAGCCCGCCAAGGCCCGGCTCGCGTTCGCCATGCTCACGCCGCTCGATCGGCGTCATCGATCGATAATGATCGCCGATCTCCTTGAGGTCCGCACCAGCGCAGAACGCCGACTCGCCAGCCCCGGTCAGGACGGCTACGCGCAGCGCGTGGTCGTCGCGAAAGCGCCTCCAGGCTTCGATCAGGCTTTCGCGCATCTCGGCGTTGAGAGCGTTCCTCGACGCGGGCCGATCGAGCGTCACGATCAGGATGGCGCCCTCAACCTGGCTCCGGATCGTCATGCCGCGCCCGCCGTCAGGTTATTGGCGCGAGCTATGATGCCGCGCATCATCTCGCTCGTGCCGGCGCCGATCGTCAGCGCCAGCGCGTCGCGATGGAGCCGCGCCATCAAGCATTCTTCCATGTAGCCGAGACCGCCCTGGAATTGCGCACATTCGCGCGCCACATCAAGGGCCGTCTCCGTCGCGAACAGCTTCGCCATCGAGATTTCCGACTGGGCGGGGCGTCCATTCACATAGAGGTCTATGCCGCGATAGGTCAGCGCCTCGGCCGCCTCGATGCGAGTCAGCAAATCGGCGAGACGATGTTGCCAGACCTGAAAGCCGAGCAATTGTTGACCGAACGCCTTGCGCTGATGGCCCCACTTGCGCGCCTCATCGAACATGGCGCGCGCATGCGCGCAGGCGATCACGGCGAGCACCAGCCGCTCGCCCTCGAAGCCGGACATCACCAGACGGAAACCGTCATTCTCGGTTCCCACGAGATTGTCAGCCGGCACGCGACAATCTTCGAAGAACAGCTCCGCGGTGTCGGACGCATGCGTGCCGAGTTTTTGGATGCGGCGGCGCTTCAGACCTTTGCTGTCGCCCGGCACCACAATGACGGAAATGCCGCGATGGCCCGGGCCGCCAGTACGCACGGCGGTGGTGATGTAATCGGCGATGGTCCCGTTTGTAATGTAGAGTTTGGAGCCGTTGATGATGTAATCGTCGCCGTCGCGCACCGCGCGCGTGCGTAGCGAAGCGACATCGCTGCCAGCATCTGGCTCCGATACGCCGAGCGCGCCTAGCATCCGCCCTGCCGCGGCCGGACGGACATACTTCTCCCTGAGCGCCGGCGAACCCCACCGGTCGATCAGCATGGTGGCGAACTCGGCATGCGCCATGATCGTCACCGGCACTCCGATCGATCCGCATCGCATCAATTCCTGTAGGAGAACGGTCGTAAACCAGAAATCCTGGCCGCCGCCGCCATACTCCGGCGAAAGCCGCATGCCGAGCATGCCGAGTTCGCCTAGCTTGCGGAAAACCTGCCGCGGAACCTCGCCCGCACTTTCCCAATCAAGCACATGCGGGGTGATTTCCCGCTCAACGAACTCGTTGACGGAGCGGCGCAGCAATTCGTGTTCTTCGCTCCATTCTCGTTGCATTGTCTGGACCAATCCTTCCGCCGGAGGCTTGCGAGGCCGCCAGTTATTGAGTATTCCTCAATAACTGTGTATACGTCAACCCCTTTCGATGCGGTTAGGCCCCGCGCCGTGCGCAAGGAGAGATGAGTGTGGCCGTCCATCGCGCTGTGATCGCCGGAATCGGACACACCGCATTTGGGCGGTTTGTCGGCCGGACGGCGCTCGATCTCGAAGCTGAGGCGGTTCTTCAGGCAATTAGCGATGCAGGGCTCGCCAAGCACGACGTCGATGGCCTCATCACCGATCCTGGCCCAACGCAAGGCGTCATCAACGGAATTACGCCGCATTTCCTAACTCTTGGCCAACACCTCGGCCTCAGCCCGGATTTTGTCGGTTCTGAAGTTCTGGGCGGCGCCTCAAGCGCTGCCAGCATCCAGCGTGCAGTGATGGCGATCGAAGCCGGGCTGTGCTCGGTCTGCGTCTGCGTTTACGGAGATGCCGCCCTCTCGTCGCCAGGTTCGTTTGCTTATGGTCGCGGCGAAGAGTCCGTGTTCGGTTTCTTTGGCGCAACCGGCCTGCACGCGCTGGCCGCACAGCGCCACATGGCGCATTACGGAACGCGCCCTGAACACTTTGCGGAAGTGGCCATCGCCGCGAGAGCGCATGCCGCGCGCACGCCACATGCGCAGCTTCGCGAGCCGCTCGACCTCGACGGCTATCTCGCGTCGCGTCTGGTCGCCGAACCGCTGCGACGCGCCGATTGTTGCTTGATTTCGGATGGCGCCGCGGCGGTTGTCGTCTGCGCCGCCGATCGTGCCCGAGACATGCGGCGCGCGCCCGTCTCTATTCTCGGATTCGGCCAAGCGCATAGCCTCTGCACCTGGTCTTCGCCGGGGCATTTCGATGCGCTGCCGGCGGCGCGCTGTGGCCCGGCAACGTTAGAGCGCGCTGGGCTCGCCATAAACGATATCGACGTCGTGCTGCTCTATGACTGCTTCACCATCGCCGTGCTCATGCAGCTCGAAGACTATGGGTTCTGCAAGAAGGGCGAAGCAGGACCATTTGTCGAAGGCGGACGCATAGGCCCAGGCGGCAGCTTGCCGGTGAACACGAGCGGCGGACTGATGGCCGAAGGATACGGTGGGGGAATGATGCACGTCATCGAGGCGGTTCGGCACCTGCGCGGCGAAGCCGGCGACCGGCAGATCAAGGGCGCGCAAACGGCCCTCATCTCTGGCCATGGCCTCGGCATGAACACGCACGCAACTTTGATCCTGGGACAATGACTTCCGATTTCCATCCGTCTCCCCTCGCCTTCGAGCCGAGCAAATTCACGCGCCCGTTCTGGGACGCATGCCGGCGTCATGTCCTCCAGGCGGCTTCATGCAACGCGTGCGGTCACCTGTTTCTGCCGGCGGGGCCGGTCTGCCCGCAATGCTGGTCGGCTGATCTTGGCGCAGAAGCGCTGTCCGGCCGCGGAGAGATCGCCGCGTTCACGATCTACAGACAAGCTTATCATCCAGATTATCCGGTCCCTTATGTCATCGCCCTGATCGCCCTCAAGGAAGGACCGAGGTTGATTTCCAATATCGTCGGCTGCGCGCCTGAATCGGTTGCGAGCGGCATGAGCGTAACAGTCCGGTTCGCATCGCGCGGCGAGTTCGTTTTGCCGCTTTTCGTTCCGGCGATGGCGGAGGACTCGAACGATGCCTGATCCAAAGACGCGTAGGAGCATCGGCCAGTATGTCGCCTCGGGGGATTGGAGCGATTATTGGACGACGCGGATCAGCCGTGCGCAAGAGGGGCGCATCCACGTGCGCGGATACCCGGTCGAGGAGATCCTCGAAAGACTCTCGTACGCCGAATCTGCGTTTCTCTTGCTCAAGGGCGAACTGCCTGACGCTCGTGAAGCGGCACTCTTCGATCTCGTCATGCGCAGTGGCATGGACCAGCAATTCATTAGCTCCGCCGTCGGGGCGGCGCGCTTTACAGCCTCCGCATTCCCGGACTCTCCTGTGCCCGCCCTGGCGAGCGGCATGCTCGCAAGCGGATCGGTCACCGGCTCGCCGCAAGAGCCCGCCGAAATGCTGATCGAAGCGCTCGGCTGGGGGCTTCCCGAACCGGAGAGCTGCGCACGCGTGCTGGAAGTATGGACCGAACGGCGCGGGCGCATCCCCGGTCTCGGCCATCCCATGCACAAGGAAGCCGAACCGCGCGCCGTGGCCGTTCGCCGCCTCGCGATAGAACGCGATGGCTGGCGCGAACACGGCCGCATGCTCGATGCGATCGAGGCTCACCTCAAGCAGACTAAAGGGCGCACCATTCCGATCAACCTCGCAGGCGCGCTCGGCGCTGTTCTAGCCGATCTCAGATTCGATCCTCTCATCATCGGCGGTCTCGGCGCGCTGAGTTATGGCATGGCGCTGCTCGCGCATATCACGGAGGAGATCCGAGAAGGCGTTCCCTTGCGGATCATTCCCGACGCCCTTGGAGCACATTATGCGGGGCCGGAAGAGCGCCACATACCCGAGCGAAAGACGTCGCCATGATCCATCCATATTCGCATTATCCGGCGCGCGCTGCCCGGCATTGGCCAGACACGGCGGCGCTGATCGACGGCGATAGGACGCTGACCTATTCGGAATTGGACAAGCGCGCGAGCGCCTTCGCGAACGCGCTGATCGACCGCGGTTTTAGCCCCGGAGAACGCGTCGCTCTCATTCAGCACAACTGTCTCGAATATGTCGTGGCCGTCATCGGCATCGCTCGCGCTGGCGGCGCTCTGACGCCGATGCTCGGCGCGCTGACCGAGAAGGAGCATGCCTTCATCGTTGCCGATGTGGATGCACGCTTCGTCGTTGCGCTGACGCCGGCGCATTATGCGCGCGCTCGCGCGATTATCCGTACGCCGGAGGACGCGCTTGGCTTTGGCGGTTTCGCTGGCGAATCCGATTTGTCGGCGCCTCCGGCGATCGAAACGGCGCCCCCTCCCATTGACCGCCCCCCTACCGAACTGGCGCAGATCCTCTATACTTCCGGGACCACCGGTCGTCCCAAAGGCGTCACCCACTCCTATGCGAGCGTCTCGGCCGCCATGAATTTCTGGGCGGCGGCTTTCAGACATACGCCCGAAGACCGCCTGCTCGGGCAATTGCCGCTCAGCCATTTCTGCGGCCGCGCCATGGACAGCGCCTGGGTCGGCGGCGCGGCTTTGGTCATCCTGCCGTCGGCCGAGCCCCGGACGATCCTAAACGCCATTGGCGCGCATGGCGTCACCTTCATGCTGACAGTGCCGACAGCGTTGCGCATGCTGCTCGATGATCCTGCGATCGAGACAGCTGACCTTGGCAGCCTCCGCACTGTTGTCTACGCCGCAGCCCCGGCGGCGCCGTCGCTGGTCGAAAGGGCGATGAAGCGCTTGGGCGCGGTTCTTTATACCGGTTACGGCCAGACGGAAGCTTACGGCCTCAACACTCTGATGACGCCGGCAGGGCATGCCGAGGCGGTCCATCTCGGCGGCGCCCGCTTGGCGTCGGTCGGACGCGAATGCGCGAACGCGCAGATCAAGCTTGTCGATGCACATGGCGAACCGTGCGCGGCGGGCGAAGTTGGAGAAATCTGCCTCTGCACGCCCTGGAACACGCCAGGCTTCTGGCGCCGGTCCGACCTTGACGCTGAACGTCTTCGCAAAGGTTGGCTGCACACCGGCGACTTCGCGCGCATGGACGAGGACGGTTACATCTACCTGGCCGATCGCAAGGAGGACATGATCATTTCCGGCGGATATAATGTGTACCCGGCGGAAGTCGAAAATGCGATCCTGGCGCACGAGGCCGTCGCCGAATGCGGCGTGTTCGCCGTCCCGGATGCAAAGTGGGGTGAAGCGGTCTATGCCGCAGTCGTCCTGCGCCCGGGCGCCGACGCGTCGGAGGGCGAGCTGATTGCTTTCGCCAAAGCCAACCTTGCCAAGTTCAAGGTTCCTAAGGCGATAAAGTTCATGGACGCGCTGCCGAAGACCCCCGTCGGCAAGACGCTGCGGCGCATCCTGCGCGAGCCTTACTGGCGCGGAAAGCGCGATCACATTTCCGGATCCGAATAGTGCGAGGGTTCCGGCAGAAATCAGGAGAAGCGCCATGACCACGCAGGCGACGGAGGCTTTCCGCGAGGAGTTTCGCAGAAACAACCTGTCGCCCTCCTATAGCGGTCCGCTGCATCTTTCTTTGACCGTGGGCGTAACGCTTGCCGCCATGCTGGCGTCAATCGCCATGCTTGGTCGTGTCCAGCCGCTCGAGTGGCTGACCATTCCGGTTACATTCCTCTATGGAAATCTCGCCGAGTATCTCGGCCACCGCGGCCCCATGCACCACAAGACCCGACTCCTCGCGCTCATCTATCAGCGTCACGCGGTCGAACATCACAATTTTTTCACCGAGGAGGACACCACCTTCGATAGCTCGCGCGACTATTACGCCGTGCTGTTTCCGCCGATCATGCTCCTCTTCTTTTTCGGTTGCTTCGCTCTGCCGGTGGGGGTCGCTCTCTATTTGCTTCTGACGCCGAATGTGGCCTTCCTCTTTATACTGACGTCCGCGGCCTATTTCCTCAATTATGAGCTGCTGCATTTTGCCTATCATATGGACGAGAAGCGCTGGGTCAGTCGTCTGCCGTTCATCCGCGTGCTGCGCCGGCGCCATACCGTTCATCACGATCGCAGACTGATGAGCCGCTACAACTTCAACATCACCTATCCGATCTTCGACACGGTCTTCGGAACCATCTACCGACCGGGCGCGAGCGCGACGTCAACGCCGACCTAACACCGAGAGCCACATGACCACGCGCGATTTTGACCTCGTCGTCTATGGTGCGAGCGGCTACACCGGACGCCTCGTCGCCGAGTATCTTGCCCGGCGAAACGCTCTTGATGCTGACCTCAGGTGGGCGATCGCCGGGCGCAGCCGCGAGAGGCTTGAGGCTACGCGAGCGGAAATCGGCGCCTCCCCTGCAACGCCCTTGCTTGTCGCCCCAAGCGAGCCACAGGCGCTTAGGGAGATGGCGGCGCGCGCGAGCGTCGTGCTGTCGACAGCGGGCCCTTATCAGCAAGTCGGATCGGACCTCGTCGCCGCATGCGTTGAATCCGGGACCGACTATGTCGACCTGTGCGGCGAGCCGAACTGGATACGTGAGATGATCGACGCCCACGAGCAGAAGGCGGCAAGCTCAGGTGCCCGCATCGTCTTCTCCTGCGGTTTCGACTCGGTTCCCTTCGACCTCGGCGTGCTTGCGCTTCAAGACGAGGCGCAACGGCGTTTTGGCGGCCCGTGCATCGAGATCAAGGCGCGCGTGCGGAAGATGAAAGGATCATTGTCTGGCGGAACGGTTGCGAGCCTGCGCGCGACGCGCGCGGCCTGCAATGACGCGGCCGTCGCAGAGCTGATGGCCGACCCATTCGCGCTGACGCCAGGCTTTGCCGGTCCCAAGCAACCTTCCGACTCGACGCCGCAATTCGAGGATTGCATGAACGTCTGGGCGGCGCCGTTCATCATGGCGCCCATCAATACGAAGACGGTTCATCGCTCGAACATGCTGCTCGGGCACACCTATGGCGCTGATTTCCTCTATAGTGAAATGCTTGTCACCGGACCCGGCGAACGCGGAGAACAGCTTGCGACCGCGATTGCGTCGGGCCTCGCGCTTATGCGCGAGGATGCGCCGAAACCGGGCGAAGGTCCGACCGTGGAGGAACGCGCAAACGGGCATTACGACATTGTGTTCTTGGGCCAGATGCCGGATGGGCGCGCGATCTGCGCAAGCGTTGCCGACGACGCCGATCCGGGATACGGTTCGACTTCGAAGATGGTCGCTGAAAGCGCGCTTTGCCTATTTCGCGATCGCCCCGACACGCCGGGCGGAATCTGGACGCCGGCGTCCGCCCTGGGGTTGGCGCTGGCAGCGCGGCTCGAGCGACATGCGGGACTGACTTTTCAGATTGAATGAGGCCGCCGTGTCCCCCCTGCTCTTGCGCACCGCATACCGAGGTTGTTGATGAGCGCTGCGGCCGCGAGGAACCGCCTGCTGCTAACCGTGTCAGCCTTCTCGAACGTGCTCGCCAGGGCCTCATTGGGTACATTTAAGAGTTCTTCGCAGCCGGAGAGATCGCCATGTCAGACCCTTTCACCATAGTGTCGTTGGTCGTTGCTCTTGGTATTATTGGGATCGGACTTTGCCACTTGGGCATCACGCGAACCATCGGGGCGGCGTTCCCGGGCATCCAAATCGGCGGTGCGCCAACGGGCGTCCTCTTCGCGTTGGCTCGCGCGCATCTCCAATCTTAGCAAGACGCGACTGCAACCGTCCGCCGAAGCGAAAACAGTCATGGCCCAGCCTGAACGCGCGGGCCCGGCTGGTCACCGGCAGCGACGCTAACTTGCAGACAACGCGAGCTACGCTGTTGGTCAATAACGCGCTCTGAGCGTGACGCCGTAGGTCGCCGGATCGCCGAGGAAGGCGCCAAACGTTCCGGTTTGAAGGGGTATGTCAAACATGATCTGCGCGTATTCTTCGTCGAACACGTTGCGCCCCCAAACCTCGAGGCTCCATCTCTCGTCCAGCGCGGAAATCCCAAGCCGCGCATTCACCACTGTGTAGGCTGGCTGCTCCTTGGTTGGATTGAGGTCGGAGCCCGTGTTCTGATCGCTGACATAGCGGGCGTCGATATAAGCAAGTCCTATGAGCGATCCGCCGAACAAGGGCCGCTCATACGTGAGAGCACTGGTCGCCGTCCATTCCGGTGCATTGCTGAGGTGATTCCCTGGAAGCCGGAAATTGGTGAGCGCACCCGTGATTGGATTTGCCGATGCTGTAACCCATGCGGTGTCGTCACCGTAGCGTGCATCAGTGTAGACGACGCCGCCCTGAAGGGAGAGACCCTCAATAGGCGTGCGCCAGAGCACGTCGAGTTCGGCGCCCTCAGACGTTGCCTCGGGCACTGACGTCACCTGGAAGCTGACGCCATTGAAGGTATTGAGCTGGAAGTTCTGGTACTCGCTGGAAAACAATGCGAGGTTCACAATCAGACCCCGGTCGAACCAAGTCGTCTTCAGGCCGACCTCGTAGGCTTCGACAAGTTCCGCCGGGAATTCGGTGTTGAAGGCGGCCCCGCTGAAATTACGGTCCAAGTTGAAACCGCCGGCCTTGTAGCCGCGCGAATACGAGGCGTAGGCGTTCACGAAATCGGCGAACTCATGACGCAGCGCGGCAACGCCGGACCATTCCTCCTCCTCCCGGCTCTGCAAGTGCGTCCCATCGCGGCTGCCGCGCAATATCGGGTTGCAGAAAGCAGACCGCATGGTGGCGATTGCGACACGATAGAGAGGCGCAGGCTGCAGGGAGGGGTCGCAGTTCGCGTAGGGTGTGAGCGTTCCCGCCGGCAACGGCCCGAAATATGGCGCACCAGCTGGGGTCGCGGCCTCAAGCGCCGCGACCCGAGCGAAGAAGATAGCCCCGGCGTCAAAGCTCGTGTCAAAGGTGGCTCGGAGATCCTTCTCTTCCGTCGTGTGACGCACCCCGATGGTGAAGTCCGTGTTCGGCCCTAGCGAAATGATGTTGTGGGTAAAGAAAGCCAACGAGTTGCTTTCCTGGCGATAATGATCGTCCACCCCCGCTCCGCCGGGGACCGCCCCAAGCGTAAGGAAGGGATTGAACACGATGGGTACAGGATTGCCCGAACTCGTGTTGAACGTAGGCGCCGCCAGCGCGCCGAGCGTTGCGAAGTACGTTCCGAACTGGGCGCCGGCCGCCAGATTGTCGCCGCGCGTTAACGTTTCATCCGAGTAGTAGAGGCCAACGAGCCAGTCGAGCCGTCCCCACTCGCCCGCTAGCCGCAGCTCCTGCGTGAAGATGTCGAACGCAAATCCATTGTCGCCGTCATTGACGCGGCCCCACAAGTCGGCTGCTGAGAAATCCGTATCCTGGCCTTGCTCATAGATCCAATTCCGCTGTGCGGTGATCGACGTCAACGTAACGCCGCCGCCGAGCTCCCAATCAACTTCCGCTGAAACGCCGTAGTCGAGGAGATCCTGATCGAACGGTATGTTGGCAAAGGCGCGCCGAGCGCTGATGTCGCCAAGGGCGAGGCGCTCCTGGAGCGCGGCCGCCTCAGCCGCGATCGGCGGCAGGCCATTGGTTGGCGGTCCATAACCGCCAAGAGCGCCCACGATGTATTGTTGTGCTGAGCCGCCAAAAAGCGGGGCCACGCCTGTTGTATTGGGGAATTGCACCGTACCTGTTGTCGTCGGCGACGTGGCGAACGTCGTCACTCCGTTCAACGCCGTGGGGTTGTAGATGGACGCCGCGCAGCAGGTCTCGTTGCGTTCGGTGAGATCGCCAATCAGACGGAACTCGATGTTGTCAGTAATATCCCAAAGAAGTTGTCCGCGCACGGTCCACATATCGCGGTCATTGGCGTCGGTGACGCTTCCGGCAGCATTCATCACATCCATGAAACCGTCACGGTTCGCAACGGCTCCGAACAGGCGGAAACCGACCTCGTCTTCGACCATCGGCACATCTACGCTCACGGCGAATCGTTGCTCGCCGTAGGCGCCGTAGGTCAGTTCTCCGGTGGCATTGAACTCCTGCAGGTTGGGCGCCGCTGTACGCACTGTGATCAATCCAGCGGAGGTATTGCGACCGAACAGCGTGCCTTGAGGGCCGCGCAACACCTCGATTTGGCGCACCTCACCCAGGTCGCTTAGCGCCACACCGTTGCGCGCGCGGTAGACGCCATCGATGAAAATGCCAACAGCGGATTCGAGACCCGGGTTAGAACCTTGCGTTCCAATCCCCCGCAGCCGCGCCGTTGCTGACGTCTCGTTCTCCGAGACGTTGAACTGCAGTGAAGGCGCAACGGAAGTCAGATCTTGAAGGTCGCGAATTCCAGCGTTCTCGACCATTTCGGAGCTAACCGCGGTAACCGCCACCGGTACATCCTGGAGCGCAGTCGAGCGCTGTGTGGCAGTTACGACGATCTCTTCTTCTTCCTCCTGAGCCAACGTCGGCGTCGCCACCATCGCGCTTGCGACGCCCAGCGCCAGTGTCAACGTCGTCCGCGCTCCCTCGCGCAGAAGGCCCCGCTTCTTCGACATGAAGACTCCCCTTTGTCCGGCCATTCACCTGCCCCGGGAGGTATTGCCTAGTGTATAGCGCCCCCCTGAAGAGACGCGTTGAGTCTTACTCAGTAATTGTGTTGTCGTCAATCTCGAAACGAGATTGACGCGCGGGACGCGTCGCACAGGCAAAGTGCATTGAGGGGAAAACCCGCCGTCGCGCCTTACGCCAGTGTCCGCGTGACATTTGTCAAATGCATTTGTCCGCAGTTCCAGCTGCGCCGTCGCCGACGGCAAGCTGATATGGTGAAATCGAATGCTGGCCATCACCATTTGTCGCCTCAACCGACAATGGGAACGACGCCTTGCGTTTCAAACCAGCGCGCCACCTCGTCGATGCGATCAGGCGGACAATTGGCGAGGCGGTGCGCCAGCGAAACGAACGCTTCTTTCAAACGCTGGCGACGCTCGCGCACCGCTTCTCTGACCTGGTCGTCGCCGCCACTATAGCCGTACTCGTTGCGCAGCGCTCCCTGATGCGCGTGGCGCTGCTTCAGGGGTGCATTCGCATCGGCAGCGACCATGGCGTCCAGCACGCCCCAAAACAGGTGAGCTTGGGCTTTGGCCGTGGGCTCGACAGCCGAGCACGGCGGCGCGGAGAACGCCGAACACGTGTCCACCGTCTCACGCAAAAGCCGACAACACGCGCCGCTTCGCGTCGGCTGTCGCCCTCGATCATCTCGAACCGGCGTACGCCCTCGTAAGCGTCCATACTCTTCATCCTGCTGCCGATCCCGGATCTCGGAACATCAGCGAACCGATGATCGGCGCGCGCCTCCCGCCATGCTTCATGCTTCTAGAAGCCGAACAGCATAAGCAGTGGAACCCACCAAGTCGCCGACGCCCCCAGATGAGCGTCACCCCGTCTATGAAGGCGCATGGATTCCAGAAAGGCGATCCGGTGTCGGTCAGGACAGGCACCGATCCAGCATTGGTGCTGATCGCCGCCGCGCCCATCACCAAACGAGCGAGCTCGCATCGTCCGGCCCGACATCAAAGAAAAAGATGCCGTGGTCGAACAAGGTTTCGAATATGCTGGAGAGAGACGGCCGACGCCCCAGAGCATGTGACCTGAAACTTTCGCACGAGCGGCGAACAGACTCGATTCACCGAGTTCGTCGGCGCACCGCTCCGAAAAGGTCATGCGAACCGTCACGCTGCGCCCTCCCTGGCGTCTTCCCCGGGTTCTTCTGGGCCGCATCGTCAACGCCTAGCCTAGTTCGGCGTCCCCTGGCCGCGCTGCATCGCAGAGGCGTCTTAGCGCACTTTCGAGGTGGGGACGATGCAAGAACTCGACGGCTCCGGTGAAACCCGCGCCGCTGAGCTTCGCGACGAGCTCGTCGAAAGAGTATTTGCCTGAGCGTGCGAGCTTTCCAGCCGCGTCAATCAGCGCCGCTTCCACTTGTCGCTGATTGGTGTGATCAGATTGTGTCACGACGCATCCACCTTTGCCGCGCGTATGCCGCGCCAGCTCTCATCCAATCGCCCTTCCGCGGGTCTCTTCGAAAGAGTCGCATTCGGCGGCTTGTCCTCGTTCTCGATGTGACCGGCGCTCTCTCGAGATGGGTGACAACATAGCCGCGCATCAGGTGTGCTCGAAGCAAACGAGATTGGCGTCGGCATCGGCCAACGGCTCGTCGAGAAGCGTGCAATGGTGCGGCTTGCCTGCCTTGGCGCCGCGCCCACCCGGCCTGAAGTGGCGGCAAGTCCGGCAAACGCCGAAAGCGCGCCCGCCACCACGCACCAGCGCCTGATGCAAGGCAGACTCCAATCCTCGCGCCAGGCCGTCAGCCTCCCCCGACGCGTCAATGTCGCGCGCGAGGTCTTTAAGCGCCTCGTGCTCCAACAACGCAACGCCGCTGGACGTGAGAGTGAGTTCAACCGATCGGCGGTCGCGTGAACTTTCGCTCTTGCGGACAAGTCCCTTGCCCACAAGGGCGATGAGCGTCTGCGAAACCGTCCCACGCGTGGCGCCAAGGTAATCCGCCAGCGCCGCGGGCGTGCGCGAGAAGCGGTTCGCACGCGCAAGATAGCGAAGCGCCTCCCACTGCGCGGGTGCAAGTCCGCCCTCATGATCGCCGGCGCGCACAAGCCGCGCCAGCCGCTCCAAGAGGAATGCTGCGCGCAGGGCCAGGCCAGATGGTAGCGACTCGCTCTTTTTCATTGACCACACTTTCCCCGCTATAGTATTGACTCGATGCTAAATCGCAAGGGGCTGTCAGGAGACCAGCTGATGACATCTATTCCAGGCTATCGGCTCAATGATCCAACGCTGGCTGCGTCGCCCGTTTCCGGTCAGGAATTCGCGGATCTCAAAGTCTCGCTTCTGTTCGACGACGATGACATCGCGGCGCTAAGGCAAGCAGGGACAATTGTCGGAGATCAGATCGAGGCGATCCTCGATGTCTGGTACGGCTTCGTCGGCGGGACGCCACACCTGTTGCGCTATTTCTCCGACGCCCGCACTGGAGAGCCGATCGGCCTGTATCTAGCGGCGGTGCGCAAGCGCTTCGGGCAATGGATTCTTGATACGTGCCGCGCCGAGTTCGACGGCGCGTGGCTTGCCTGGCAGGAAGAAATCGGCCGCCGCCATCATCGAAGCGGCAAGAACAGGACGGACGGCGTCAACGCGACGGCCCATATTCCAATGCGCCACCTCTTGGCTCTGGTCATACCCATCTCTGTCACCATGCGGCCGTTCCTCGCCAAGAAAGGCGCGAGCCCGGCGGAAGTCGACAAGATGCATGCCGCCTGGACCAAGGCAGTGTTGCTACAGGCTATCCTGTGGTCACGGCCCTACGCGAAGGAGGGTGACTTTTGACTCCTGCCGACGCGCCTGCGCAGGAGTGGCAGGTCTCGCAATGGTTCAATACGCCCGCGCCGTTGTCGCTTGGCGCCCTGCGCGGCAGGGTGGTGATGGCCGTGGCGTTCCAGATGCTTTGTCCCGGTTGCGTCTCTCAGGCTTTGCCACAGGCGCAGCGCGTGCGTGAGGCGTTTCGCGAGGAGGATGTCGCGGTTATCGGCCTCCACACCGTGTTCGAGCATCACGACGCGATGGCGCCAACGTCGCTTAAGGCATTCCTCCACGAATACAGAATCGGCCTTCCGGTCGGCGTTGATGAACCGGATGCAACATGCGCCATCCCTCACACAATGGCCGCCTATCAAATGCGCGGGACGCCTACCCTCCTCCTCTACGATCGACAGGGGCGTCTTCGGCGCCACATGTTCGGCCATGTGAGCGACATGCAGCTAGGCGCCGATGTGATGGCGCTCGTCGGCTCACAAGGCGACTCGCGCTTCAGGGCAGAGACAGCCGGAGCCTGCACGGCTGAAGGATGTGCGTGAGAAGAATGCCGCGCCGCCACGTCGTGGCCCATCGGAGCAGCGTCACGTCATTTGTCAAACAGACTACACGCTGCCCCACGGTGGCTGCGCGACGCCGCACGTGGGTCTCAGGCAACCTTTCGCTGCGCCACGATGAAATGGGTCAGCATGTTGGCGAACATCAGCATGTGTTCGTGGCCTTGGTCGTAAGAACGGATGTCGGTCACCCAATCACCCTGCAGGCGGGCGACGACTTCTCCGGTTGTCAAATCGAGGTGAGTCTGCAGCATGGGTTCCAACTCAGCGCGGCGCCAGTTCGGGTTGGCGCCGCTGAGGAACGCGGCGATGTCGCCACCGTTTGCGCTCCATTGCGCTTGCGACGCGGCGAGCGCAGCCTGATCGCCGGTCTTGGCCGCGCCGATCACGCCGGCGGCCTGCACAATGTCCGCGGATTCATTGCGTCAGCTTCGCCGTTGTGAAAGGCGCCCGCGCTTCCTGGTCAGAAAGGCGCTGGGTTCAAATCGGAAACGCGCCTAGTTGTAAGCTGGAACACCTAGGCACTCGCTTGCTGCCCAGGTGCTGCCCAGCGTTCGCGAGGTCGTCTGGGATTTGCTCTAACCGCTTGATTTTATGGTGGGCGCGACAGGGATCGAACCTGTGACCCCTACGATGTCAACGTAGTGCTCTCCCGCTGAGCTACGCGCCCTGAACCATCAAAGGTCACCGTTGGGTCCGGCGATATAGACCGGCTCGCGCCTCCGCCGCAAGCTAGGGGTTAGGGGCTGGGGGCTGGGGGCTGGGGGTTGGGGAAGTGTGAGCGACGGCGCCGTCGCGCCTAATCCCCAATCCCCAGCCCCCAATCCCTAAGCCGCGGCGATCACCCGCTCGATCTCCACCACCAGATCCTTCAGGTGGAACGGCTTCGACAGCACCTTGGCGTCCTTGGGGGCGCGGCTCTGGGCCGAGAGCGCCACCGCGGCGAAGCCGGTAATGAAGACGATCTTCATGGCCGGATCGGCCTCCGCGCCGCGGCGCGCCAGCTCGATCCCGTCCATGCCGGGCATGACGATATCGGTCAGCAGCAGGTCGTACGAGCCGTGCTCGAGCGCTTCCCATGCGGAATCGCCGTCGCCGTAGCCGGCCACGTCGTGGCCCGCGCGCGCCAGGCTCGAGGTCAGGAACGCCCTGAGTGAGTCGTCGTCTTCGGCCAATAGAATGCGCGCCATGGCAGCTCCGGACCTTCCAGCCGGCCCCGTTTGCTGAACCGGTAGCGCCTAGCATGGGCCGGGTAAAGGCCAGCTGAACCGCTGCACACAGCCGGTAAACAGGTGGAAACATTGACGCACCTGCCGCGGACGGCAAACATCGCGCCGATGGACCCGACCGATCAGGCCCTGAGCGCCGCGAGCGCCGCCGCCGATACAAGCGGCCTCCCCGAGCGCGGGGCGGAGCCGCCGTTCGTGCTGATCGAGCCGCTGAAGCGCACCGCGCCGATCGTGTTCGCCTCGCCGCACAGCGGCAGGCGCTATCCGCCGGAGCTGCTGGCCGACGCCCGCGTCGGCCTGATCAGCCTGCGCCGCTCCGAGGACGCCTATGTCGACGAGTTGTTCGCCGGCGCCGCCGCGCACGGCGCCACCGTCCTCACCGCCAGCGTCGCCCGCGCCTATGTCGACTTGAACCGCGATCCTGGCGAACTCGATCCCGACATGTTCGACGAGCGCCCGCCGCCGACGCCGCTCACCTCCTCGGCGCGCGTGCAGGCGGGCCTCGGCGCCATTCCGCGCATCTGCGGCGACGGCCAGAACATCTACCGGCGCAAGCTCTCGCTCGACGAGGCCGAGCGCCGCCTCGCCAGCGTCTATCGCCCCTATCACGCGATGCTGCGCAACCTGCTCGGCGAGACCAGGGCGCAGTTCGGCTGTTCGGTGCTGATCGACTGCCATTCGATGCCGTCGAACGCACGCGGCGCGCATGCGCCAGACATCGTGCTGGGCGACCGCTTCGGCGCGTCGTGCCACCCGTCCGTCACCGCGCTGGCGGAAGCGACGTTGCGCCGGCTCGGCTATCGCGTCGCGCGCAACACGCCGTTCGCCGGCGGCCACATCACCCAGAGCTACGGCCGGCCGATGTCGCATGCGCACGCGCTGCAGATCGAGATCAACCGCGCGCTCTACGTCGACGAACGCACGCTGGAGCGCACCAGCGGCTACGCCCGCATCCGCGCCGACATGAGCCGGCTGGCCGAAGCGCTCAACGCCGCCAACCTGCACCAAAGCCTGGCGTAAACGACGCCGCTTCGCCCCTGCTTCCCGGCCGCAGCGCAGCGGAACGCCGGGACCCAGGGGCGAACGCAGCGCGCTTCAGCCCCTGGGCCCCGGCTCGCGCCCCGGCTTTCGCCGGGGCTGCGTCCGGGGCTGCGTCCGGGGAGCGGGGAGAATGTCTCCCAGCGGAGGAAGACCACGGCCACCCTCGGACCGACGTGGCGGGCGCTCTTTGGGTGGCGTCACCCTGAGCCTGTCGAAGGGGCGACGCCGCACGCAAAAGAAAAGCCGCCGGTTTGTGGCCGGCGGCTAAGGTCAATTAGGGAGGAAACGCCCGATAGGGGCGGTGCGGCGTCGCGAAACGCCGCAACGCTCCGTACTTATTCCGCAGTGCAGCAATTAGCAAGATGAAGCGCTCGTCACATTTTCGGGAGCTTTTACAAATATCGGTTTTTATTGATGTTTCTGGGCTACCTCTCCATATTGCACGTGCACACATGCAAAAATGGATGGGCCGCGCTTAAGGATTCCACACGCCTGCCGTTGAAGCGGGCGCCCGCGCCGTGCAGAACCCGCCGTCTTCCGTCGAAAGCTTGATTTTTATGGCCGAGCGCCTCCGCAACCTCGCGATCATCGCCCACGTCGACCACGGCAAGACCACTTTGGTCGACCAGCTCCTGGCCCAGGGCGGCGCCTTCCGCGCCAACGAGGCGCGCCAGGAGCGCGCCATGGACTCCAACGACCAGGAGCGCGAGCGCGGCATCACCATCCTCGCCAAATGCACGTCGATCCTCTGGGACAAGGGCGGCGAGAACTACCGCCTCAACATCGTCGACACGCCCGGCCACGCCGATTTCGGCGGCGAGGTGGAGCGCATCCTCGGCATGGTCGACGGCTGCGTGCTCCTGGTCGACGCCAGCGAAAGCGTGATGCCGCAGACTAAGTTCGTGCTGTCGAAAGCGCTGGGCCGGGGCCTCAAGCCGATCGTGGTGCTCAACAAGGTCGATCGCCCCAGCGCCGAGCCCGACAAGGCGCTGAACGAAATCTTCGAACTCTTCCTCGCCCTCGGCGCCAGCGACGAACAGGCCGATTTCCCGATCCTCTACGCGAGCGGCAAGGAAGGCTGGGCCAAGACCGACATGGCGCACGAGCACAAGGATCTGACGCCCTTGTTCGAACTCATCGTTCGCCACGTGCCCGATCCCGAGCCGATCCGGCGCAAGGACGAGCCGTTCGCGTTTCTCGTCACCATGCTCGATTCTGATCCGTTTCTCGGCCGCGTGCTGACCGGCCGCGTCGAAGCGGGACGCGTGAAGGTCGGCGACCAGGTCAAGGCGCTCTCGCGCGACGGCAAGGAGATCGAGCGCGGCCGCCTCACCAAGCTGCTCTCGTTCCGCGGCCTGAAGCGCGTGCCGGTCGAAACCGCCGAAGCCGGCGACATCATCGCCATCGCCGGCCTCACCGAAACCACGGTCGCCGACACGATCGGCGCGATCGATCTTACCGCGCCGCTTCCCTCCACGCCGATCGATCCGCCGACGCTCGCCATCACCGTCTCGATCAACGATTCCCCACTCGCCGGCCGCGCGGGAGACAAGGTGCAAAGCCGCGTGATCCGCGCGCGCCTCATGGCTGAAGCGGAATCCAACGTCGCCATCCGCGTCACCGAAACCGGCAACAAGGACGCCTTCGAAGTCGCCGGCCGCGGCGAATTGCAGCTCGGCGTGCTGGTGGAGACCATGCGCCGCGAAGGCTTCGAGCTGTCGCTCTCGCGCCCGAAAGTGCTGACGCGCAGCGAGAACGGCCAGACGCTCGAACCGATCGAGGAAGTCGTGATCGACGTCGACGACGAATATACCGGCGTCGTCATCGAGAAGATGAGCATCCGCAAGGCCGAGCTGCAGGACATGCGCCCCTCCGGCGGCGGCAAGACCCGGCTCGTAATGCTGGCGCCCTCGCGCGGCATGGTCGGCTATCATGGCGAATTCCTCACCGATACGCGCGGCTCGGGCGTGATGAACCGCCTGTTCCACGCCTGGGCGCCGTGGAAAGGCGAGATCCCCGGCCGCCGCAACGGCGCGCTGATCTCCAACGACAGCGGCCAGTCCACCGCCTATGCGCTGTGGAATCTGGAAGAGCGCGGCCAGATGTTCATCGCCGACGGCGAGGACGTCTACGAAGGCATGATCATCGGCGAGAACAGTCGCGGCGAGGATCTCGACGTCAATCCGCTCAAGGGCAAGAAGCTCACCAACGTGCGCGCCTCGGGCAAGGATGAATCCATCCGCCTCACGCCCCCGCGCCGGCTGACGCTCGAACAGGCGATGGCCTGGATCGAAGACGACGAACTCGTCGAAGTCACCCCCGCCGCCATCCGCCTGCGCAAGGCATACCTCGACCCCAACGAACGCAAGAAAGCGCAGCGCGCAAAGGAAGCGGGCTGAATATGGACCGCCTGCGCCCTCGCCGGCCCCACAAGCTAGCGAGTCATTCCGGGCGGAGGCGCGCACGCACCGTAGACCCGGAACCCAGGGCCGCCGGCGCATCGCTCGCCCTGGGTTCCGGATCGCGCTCCGCGCGTCCCGCGGGTCTTCAGACCCGCATTCGGCGCTGCGCCAAGCAAAGCGGGCCAGAAGGCCCGCGGTCCGGCTAATGCTCCGCCGGCGCCGCCACGCGCACGCCGCGGCGCCATTCCTCGCGCCGCGCGGCCACCGTGGTCTGTACGTCCACCGGCTGCGGACAGACGTATTCGATCTCGCGCATCTGGTCGGCGCCGGTCACTTCCGTGCCGTAGCAGCCGATCTGGGTCAGCACCGCGTTCGCCGCCGCGCCCCACCACAGAATGCCGGGCGAACGGTCCTGGGCGTAGACGGTCATGTTCTGCGCCATCAGCTGCCCCAGCGGCCGCGGCTCGCCGCGCAGCACCAGCACGGTCTGGTCGCGGTCGTGGAACCAGACCTGGTAACGGTCGTCGCCGACGAACACGTCCGCATCCGGCATGCCGGCGCGATAGCTCAAGGTGCGCTGGGTCGAGGCGCACGCCCCGAGCGCGAGCAGCGAAGCCAGCAAGATCGTACGCAGCGCCATGGCGAACCCCTTCTCTCGCGAAAACCTCGCCGCCTAAGATGCGCCGGATCGGGCGAGGCGATGACGAAACCGTGGCGCGGAACGGTTTACCAAACCCGGCGGCGCCGAAACGGATCAATTTTCGCTCCGCACGGGCCTTGCGGCGCGCCGCACAGCCTAAGATAGGGCATTTCGCGTCCCGGATGCGTGGCACGCGTCCTGCTCTCCATCACAGCGCATAAGGCGGCGCCCATGGGGGACTCCGCCGCTACGTAAGGGCGCATGACCATGGCTAACGCCATTGACCTCCATGTCGGCAAGCGGCTCCGCCGCCGTCGCCGGCTCCTGGGCCTCACCCAGCAGCAGCTGGCTGAGTCCATCGGCATCCGCTTCCAGCAGATCCAGAAGTACGAATGCGGCGCGAACCGCGTGACCGCGAGCCGTCTGTACGAACTCGCCGTCGCTCTGAACGTGCCGGTCAACTATTTCTTCGAAGGCCTCCAGCAGGTCGCCGCGCCGGCCACGCCGGGCGCGCCGGCGAACGACCGCGACCTGATCGCCGCCGACGTGCTTTCGCAGAAGGAGACGCTCGAACTGATCCGCGCTTACTACAAGCTCGGCGAACGTCCGCGCCGTCGCCTGCTCGACCTCGCCAAGGCGCTGCAAGACGAATCCACCGACGCGGCCTGATACGCCGCTTCCGGTCGAGGGCGCAGGGGAACGGGCTCGCCGCCGGCGGGCCCGTCTTCGTTGCGGCGAAGAATCCATCCAATAGCGCACGAACGCAGCTATAGTGCGCAGGATGGTTGCACAGCCCCCCTTCGGACCGCCGGCGTCCAGCCGGCATGCGGCGCTTCAGTTACGCGACGGGGCGGAATGGCCGGCGTGGCATGCCGGCTGGACGCCGGCGATCCGCTGATGGCGCACGACATTCCCCGCCTGCTGTCTTTCGCCGACGCCCTCGCCGACGCCGCGCGCGAAGCCGTGCTTCCCTTTTTCCGCGCCAGCCACAGCGTCAACCACAAGGGCGGCGAACGTTTCGATCCGGTCACCGACGCCGACGAAGCCGCCGAACGCGCCATGCGCGCGCTGATCGCGCAGGCGTTTCCCCATCACGGCGTGCTCGGCGAGGAGTATGGCGGCGAACTCGCGGCGCGCGGCTATCAGTGGATTCTCGATCCGATCGACGGCACCCGCGCCTTCATCTCCGGCCTGCCGACCTGGGGCGTGCTGATCGGGCTCTATCATGACGGGCGTCCGCTGATCGGGGTGATGGACCAGCCCTATCTCGACGAGCGCTATCGCGGCTGGATGGACGGCGCCGAGGTGGTCGCGCGCGGCGCGCAGCGGACGCTGAAAACGCGCGCCTGCGCCGGCCTCGGCGAAGCCACGGTCTCGACCACCGATCCCTACCTCTTTCACGGCGAAGAAGCCGAAGCCTTCGCCCGCGTGCGCAAGGCGGCGAAGCTCGCCCGCTACGGCTACGATTGCTACGCCTATTGCATGCTCGCCGCCGGCTGCATCGATTGCGTGATCGAGAGCGGCCTCAAGCCCTTCGACATCGCCGCCCTGATCCCCATCGTCGCCGGCGCCGGCGGCGGGATCACGAGCTGGAGCGGCGGCGACGCCAGCCAGGGCGGGCGCGTACTGGCCTGGGGCGCCGCAACCGTGCGCGAGGAAGCAAAAGCGCTGCTCGCAGGCTGACGCCGCACCGGACCGCCTTTCACCCGCGTGCGGGATGAAACGGGTTTGCCGGCTGGATGACGACGGTCCGAGGTGGCGTGCTTTGCGGGCGCTTCGTATAAACCCGGCGCAGAACGGGAGTGAGCCGCTTGACCACCTTCATCCTCCTCGCCCTCGCCGCCGTCGTGCTGATCGGCGCCGTCGTGCTGTACAACCAGCTGATCGCCAAGCGGCAGATGGTCAATAACGGCTGGGCCGACATCGACGTGCAGCTCAAGCGCCGCGCCGATCTGATCCCGCGCCTCGTCAGCGTGGTGCAAGGCTATGCCGCGCATGAGAAGCAATTGTTCGCGGACGTCGCCGCCCGCCGCGCCGCGGCGCTGGCCGCCGGCGACGACGTCGCCACGCGCGGCGCCGCCGAGAGCGAGCTTTCGCGCCCGGTCGCGCGCCTCATCGCCGTCGCCGAAGCCTATCCCGACCTCAAGGCCAGCCAGAACTTCCTTGATCTGCAGAACGAGCTTTCGGCCACCGAGGACAAGATCGAGATGGCGCGCCGCTTCTTCAACGGCGCCGTGCGCGAGCTGAACACGGCGGTCGAGACCTTCCCCACCAACATCGTCGCCGCGCTCGGCGCCATCCGAACCCGCCAGTATTTCGAGATCGAGTCCGCCAACCGCGCCGCGCCCGCTCTCCATCTCGGCGGCGGCCAATGAACCTCCGCGCCGCTCTGCTTGCGCTGCTTGCGCTCCTGTTCGCCGCGCCGGCGTCCGCGCGCGAGGAGATCAACCGCTACGACGTACTGATCCAGGTTGAGCGCGACGGCGACATCATCGTCTCCGAGACCATCGACGTCCGCGCCGAGGGCGCCCAGATCCAGCGCGGCGTCTTCCGCGACCTGCCGCGCTATTACGAAAGCGGCGGCGTCAATCTCGCTTACGGCTACCGCGTCCTTGCCATCGAGCGCGACGGCGCGCGCGAACCGTACGAGACCGGCACCGAAGGAAACGCCTTCCGCATCCGCATCGGCGATCCCAACGTCTATCTCACGCCCGGCGATCACACCTATCTGATCCGCTACGAGGTCAAGAACCAAGTTCGTTATTTCCATCGCTACGACGAAATCTACTGGAACGTCACCGGCAATTACTGGGCGTTCCCGATCCGCAGCGCCCGCGCCACGATCGAACTGCCGCCCGGCGCCCAGGTCACCGCCGCGCACGGCTACACCGGCGCGCTCGGCCAATCCGGCAGCGCTTACGCCTACACGCAAAGCGGCGACCGCCATGTCTTCGAGACCACTCGGCCGCTGCAGCCGCAGGAAGGCCTCACCGTCGCCATCGGCTTCGAGAAAGGCCTGATCGATCCGCCGTCGGCCGCCGACCGCGGCGCGCAATGGTGGCAGCGCTACGGCGCGCTGGCGATTCTCGTCGGCTCGCTGGGCGGCCTGTTCTGGTTTCTCTACCGTAGCTTCGACAAGGTCGGCCGCGACCCCACAAAGGGCCCGGTGTTCGCGCGCTACGAACCGCCCGCCGGCTATTCGCCGGCAGCCGTGCACCAGATCTATCATCGCGCCATCGCCGGCCATCGCGCGCTGATCGCGACGCTGATGAACCTCGCCGTCAAAGGCCGCATCTCGATCGACGCGTCCGACAAGAAGAACACCGTGCTCACCCGCAACATGGCCGCGCCCGACCCCGCCGGCCTCGCCGCCGAGGATCTCGCGCTCGAACGCGGCATCTTCGCCGGCGCGCATTCGAAGACGCTCGGCGCCAAATACGACGCCGGCTTCACCGCCGCCTACAATGCCTTCAACCGCAGCGTCGGCAACAAATACGGCGCGGCCTATTTCCGTTGGAATATCGGCTATACGCTCGCGGCGATCGCCTTTTCCCTGCTGGTGTTCGTCATCGCGATCGCCCAGGTTGCGACATGGACGCTCTGGCATACGCTGGCCGTCGTCGCGCTCGCGGCCATGAACGTCGCCTTCCTCTATTTCATGCCGGCGCCGACGCCGAAGGGCCAGGCGATCCGCACTGAGATCGAGGGCTTCAAGCTTTACATGGAGAAGGCCGAGAAGCTGCAGCTCAACGCCGTCCAGCCCGGCGGCGGGCAGCCGCCGCCGATGACGGTCGAACGCTATGAGCGCTTCCTCCCCTACGCGGTCGCGCTCGGCGTCGAGAAGCCGTGGACGGAGCATTTCGAGCGCCTGATTCCGGAGGAAGCCGCGCGCTACCATCCGAGCTGGACGACGATGTCGAGTTCGCGCTCGATCGGCGCGCTCACCGGCGCGCTGGTCAGCAATATGAGTTCCGGCGTCTCAAGCGCGCTGCCGCAAAGTTCGGGCTCATCCGGCTCCGGCGGCGGCGGCTCCTCCGGCGGCGGCGGAGGCGGAGGCGGCGGCGGCGGCTGGTGAGTTCAGGCGCTGGCCCGATCCAGCGCAGCGACATCGTCCGCGCTCAGCGTAAGCGCGAGCGCACCCATCAGCTCGCGCAGCTGATCGACGCTCGTCGCGCTGGCGATCGGCGCGGCGATCGCCGGCTTGGTCATGATCCAGGCGAGCGCGACCTGCGCCGGCGTCGCGCCATGGCGCGCGCTCACCGCGTCCAGCGCCGCCAGCACGGCCGGACCCTTGCCCTGCATGTACCTGTCCATGCGGCCGCCGCGCGGGCTCTTGGCCTTGTCCGCTTCAGTGCGATACTTGCCGGTCAGATAACCGCTGGCAAGCCCGTAGAAGGGGATCAGCGAGATGCGCTCGCGCACGCAGATCGGCATCAGATCCGCTTCGATTTCGCGGTTCATCAGATTGTATTCCGGCTGCATCGTCGCGATCGGCACGCCCTGGCGCCTGCCCTCGGCGATCGCCGCCTCGAACCGCGCGGGCTTGAAATTCGACAGCCCCGCCGCGCGCACCTTGCCGGCCTTCACCAGTTCGCCCAGCGCGCCGATGAACTCCTCCGGCGGGGTCGTCTCGTCGTCGCGGTGCAGCTGATAGAGATCGATCACATCGGTCTGCAGCCGGCGCAGCGAGTCCTCGCACGCGTCGAGAATATTCCGCCGGCTAACGCCCTGGCGCTTGTCCCACATCCCGACCTTGGTCGCGATCACCACTTGCCCACGCTTGCCGCTGGCCTTCAGCCACGCGCCGATCACCCGCTCGCTTTCGCCGCCGGCATAGCCCGGAACCCAGTTCGAATAGACGTCCGCCGTATCGATCGCGTCCCCGCCCAGCGCCACGAACGCATCGAGCACCGCGTGCGAGGCTTTTTCGTCCGCCGTCCAGCCGAACACGTTGCCGCCCAGCAGCAGCGGCGTGATCGCAACGCCGCTTTGTCCCAATTCACGCTTCTGCTGCATCGCGCCGCTCCCCGAGTGCTGGACCGCCGGCCATTCACCGCCGACAATGATGTTACCTAGGAGCCCTCATGCGCCTGCTCAACGCCTTCGCCGCGCTCTCCGGCGCGCTCGCCCTGATCATGCTGGTGCTGGTCGCACATGCGCTGCAGCTGGCCGCGCCGGACGCCGCGCGCATGCAGCTCGCCGCCTTCATCCAGCTGGCCAGCGCCGCCGCCGCGCTGGCGATCGGCAACCGCAGCGGCCGGCTCAACCTCGTCGCCGGGGCCATGATCCTGGCCGGCGCCGCGCTCTTCGCCGGAACCCTCTATGCGCTTTCGCTTACCCAGGCGCGCAGTTTCGCCATGCTCGCCCCTATCGGGGGAATAACGCTGATTTCGGGCTGGATCGTCCTTGCCTTTGCTGCGCCGCGGCGGCCCTGAAACTCGCATTTTGCGCCAAACGGCTTAAATCGGCGGCATGACCGCAAGCCCCTCGCCCGCCGCTGACTCCGCAGAGCCGATCTTCGAGCCCGTGGTGACGGGCGAAGCGCTCGAGTCCGAGGCCCGCAGTTTCCTCAGCCACCTCGCCTCGCTGAGCGGCGAGCAGATCGCCGTCAATCTCGGCTGGACCGCCGCCATCGTCGCCGGCGCGGTGGCGCTGCTCTGGCTGCTGCGCTTCGGACTGCGCTGGGTGGCGCGCTGGCTTTCGCCCAAGCACGAAAAAGCAACCGAACAGGGCAAGGAGGCGCGCAAGCATATCGGCGGCTGGACCATGATCGCCGCCCGCTTCGTCATCGGCATTATCGCAATCGCCCTGGTGATCAATCTGTGGGGCTTCGATGTCCGCGCCGGCGCGCTGGGCCGGATGCTCGGCGTGTTCTGGCGCGCCGGCCTCATCATCATGTTCGCGCTGGCCGCGGTCGAAGTGTTCGGTTTCGTCGTCACCCGCGCGCTGCACCGCGGCGCCCGACGCGCCCATGACGTGCGCCGCGCCGCCCAGCTGCGCACGCTCGCGCCCGTGCTCAAGGGCGTGATCAGCTTCATCGTCGGGCTCATCGCCGTCATGATGGCGCTGTCACAGTTCGGCGTGGAGATCGGCCCGCTGATCGCCGGCGCCGGCATCCTGGGCCTCGCCATCGGCTTCGGCGCGCAGACGCTGGTGAAGGACTTCCTCACCGGCGTCTTCCTGATCCTCGAAGACACCGTCTCGATCGGCGACGTCGTCACTATCGGCAATTTCGGCGGCGTCGTCGAGGACATGTCGCTGCGCACCATCAAGCTGCGCGATTTCGACGGCACGCTGCACATCTTCCCCTACAGCGAAGCCATGGTGATCCACAACAAGACCAAGAGCTTCAGCTTCGCCGTGTTCAACCTCTCGATCTCCTACCGCGCCGACATCGCCCAGGCGCTGCAGCTGATGCACGCCGTCGGCGACGAGCTGCAGAAGGACGAGAAGTTCGCGCCCTTCATCCTCGACGACACCGAAGTCGTCGGCGTCGACAATCTGGCCGACGCCGCTGTCGTGCTCAAAGGCCGGATCAAGACGGCGCCGGGCAAGCAATGGATGGTGCAGCGCGAATACCTGAAGCGCATCAAGCTCGCCTTCGACGCCAACGGCGTGGAAATCCCCTCGCCGTCGCTGCGCCTGATCACGCCCGACGCGCCGCCGCACTGGCCGGAGCCGCCGACGCGCGCGGCGGAGTGATCACGGCGGAGGCGGCGTCTCCTCGCCGGCGCCCAGCTTGCGCTTCAGCGCCTCGACGTCGCGCTTCAGCTCGCCCACGCGGTCGAGCAGCGTCCACACCGCGACGCCCAGCGCCACGACGAGCACGATGATGGTGTAATCCGCCGGCGAACCCATGGGGTCCATCTCTGCATGCGGCCCGGCAAAATCAAGGCGTTGCGCGCGGGCGGACGTCTTTCCGCGTGGGCTGAGGCGCGGTTTGCCAAGCGCGCGGGCGCGGTCTACATCACATCCATAACCCGGGGGGCCGCGCCTGAGCGGCTGAGAGGCAGGTGATCCTGCGACCCGTCGAACCTGAACCGGTTAGCACCGGCGGAGGGAGGCCCAGCTGATGAACAAGCCCGAAAACCAATCCGCGTTCGCGCTTCAAGTGACGACCGGCCCGCTGATCGGCTCGCGCAAAGCGTATGCGTCGGGCTGCGCGCACCCGGATCTGCGCGTGCCGTTCCGCGAAGTGGCGCTGCACCCGAGCGCGAACGAACCGCCGCTCACCATCTACGACCCCAGCGGCCCCTACACCGATCCGGATGCGGCGATCGACATCGAGCGCGGATTGAGCCGGCCCAGAGAACAATGGGTGAAAGCGCGCGGCGACGTCGAGGAGATCGACGGCCGCGCCGTGAAGCCGGAAGACAACGGCAATGTCAGCGCCGAAAAGCTCACCCCGCCCTTCCCGAAACAACCGCGCGTGCTCCGCGCCAAAGCGGGCCTCGCCGTCACCCAGCTCGAATACGCGCGGCGCGGAATCATCACGCCGGAAATGGAATACGTCGCCATCCGCGAAAACATGCGGCGTGAATATGCGACACCGGCCGATGCACACGCGGGCGAGGACGCCCGCGCTCCATTTCGCGACGGCGAATCCTTCGGCGCCGCCATCCCCGACATCGTCACCCCCGAATTCGTTCGCAGCGAAATCGCCCGCGGCCGCGCCATCATTCCGGCCAACATCAATCACGCCGAACTCGAGCCGATGATCATCGGCCGCAACTTCCTGGTGAAGATCAACGCCAATATCGGCAATTCCGCCGTCACCTCCTCCATGGCGGAAGAAGTCGACAAAATGGTCTGGGCCATCCGCCACGGCGCCGACACGGTGATGGACCTCTCCACCGGCCGCAACATCCACAACATCCGCGACTGGATCATCCGCAATGCGCCCGTGCCGATCGGCACCGTGCCGATCTACCAGGCGCTCGAAAAGGTCGGCGGCGTCGCCGAAGACCTCAGCTGGGAGGTCTATCGCGACACGCTGATCGAACAGGCCGAACAGGGCGTCGACTATTTCACCGTCCACGCCGGCGTGCGCCTCCCCTTCATCCACCTCACCGCCAGGCGCGTCACCGGCATCGTCTCCCGCGGCGGCTCGATCATGGCCAAGTGGTGCCTTTCGCATCACAAGGAGAGCTTCCTCTACACGCATTTCGCAGAGATCTGCGAAATCATGCGCGCCTACGACGTTTCCTTCAGTCTAGGCGACGGCCTGCGCCCCGGCTCCATCGCCGACGCCAACGACGCCGCGCAATTCGCCGAACTCGAAACGCTCGGCGAACTCACCAAGATCGCCTGGAAACACGGCGTGCAAGTGATGATCGAAGGCCCCGGCCACGTGCCGATGCACAAGATCAAGGAGAACATGGACAAGCAGCTCGCCGTCTGCGGCGAAGCGCCCTTCTACACGCTCGGGCCGCTGACCACCGACATCGCCCCCGGCTACGATCACATCACCTCAGCCATCGGCGCGGCCATGATCGGCTGGTTCGGCACGGCGATGCTCTGCTACGTCACGCCGAAGGAGCATTTGGGCCTCCCCGACCGCGACGACGTCAAAACCGGCGTCATCACCTACAAACTCGCGGCGCACGCGGCGGATTTGGCGAAAGGCCACCCCTATGCGCGCCTGCGCGACGACGCTTTGAGCCGCGCGCGGTTCGAGTTCCGCTGGGAAGACCAGTTCAATTTGGGACTCGACCCCGACACGGCGCGCGCGTTTCACGACGAGACCATGCCGAAGGAGGCGCACAAGACCGCCCACTTCTGCAGCATGTGCGGCCCGAAATTCTGCAGCATGAAGATCACGCAGGACGTGCGGGACTATGCGAAAGCGAAAGAAGAAGCCGAACGCGGCATGGCCGACATGAGCGCCAAATTCCGCGAAAGCGGCGGGGAAATCGACGTGGCGCTCAAGAGCTAGCGGCGCCTGGAAGCATGCCGGTTGGGTCGGTTTCGCGCAGCTGAGCGCTTGCGGCGCTCAGCGCATCGAACGCGCGCTGAAACGCCGTGAAGTTCGTCTGGGATGACTTCGCAAAAATCCGGCCGACTCCGTCGCCAACGCTGAATCCGACCTCTTCATAAAGACACACAGGAATCTGCGCGTTGTTCTTGAAGCGACGATCGGGGCCTCCGTTCTTGTTCTGATAGCGCCACGCATAGCCGACGACTTGCGCATCACGCGGGACGGCCTCGTTCTCGACAAACCGGACCGTGCTCTGCGCCAGCCGAACATCCGCATAGCGGAACGCGCCGACATTCTTGCCGTCCGCCAGGACGACCAGGTCCGGCAAGAATACGATATGCTGATCTCCCATGCGAATGCTCGGAAGCGAGAGATTGGTCCGGTACGTCTTCTCCGTATCCGTCGCGGCGCTCGCCTGTTTGCGATCCATGAGCCAATTGACGCCCGCGTTCCGCTTGAGGTCGTTGGTGTAGCTGCGCGACGTGTACTGCCACAAACGGTGCGATGAGAAGTAAGCCTCGAATGCGCTCACGAACTGCGAGAACCGATCCAGCGCCGCCCCCTCAAGATCATAGACGAGCACGTCCTTCGCCTTCGCTTGCTCGATCATATAAATCGACGCCGCGCAGCCGACGACAAGCGCGATCATCAGCGGGACATTCTGCAGCGACAACACCGCAAAGACGCCGAGCACGATGGGAATCCAGTAAGGGCGATGTCGGGTCTTGAAGTGATCCGCGATGTGCTGGGTGTCGGTCGGCGACGAAGCGACGTTGAGAGGACGATCCAGATTGTCGATAAAAACAACATCCGGCCGATATTCGGGAGTCGGCGACGGAAGCTGATATTCGCTCGACTTCGGCGCGCTGTACGAAAACTGCTTTCGATAATAGAGGCCGCCGCGGCCCATATGAACATACGTGCCGCGCCCGTTCATCCCGACGCGAAAGCCTTTCATACCGGCCGAGAGCCCGAGACCGCGCGTTGACAGATTGAGGCGAACACCTCCGCCGAGGTTGATGGCCTTCCGGATATAGAACCCCATCAGCAATTCCTCCCGCTGCAACCCTAGATTAGAGACTGCGGCAGGTGAAGCATCATCGGAGAGGCAAAGGTGGAGCGCGGCGCTTCGGCTTGACCCGCAGCGCGTTCGACAGGGCGTCAAACCCGCGCCGCGCCCTCCCTCACCCGAGGGATAGCAATCCTCCCCCTCCCCGCGCCGGGCTATACTCTCGCGCGCACATCATGTTCGACATTCGCCAATCCCGCCGCGCGCTCTGGCTCATCGTTCAGGACTTCCTCAACCTCCTGTTCGCCCTGTTCGGCGCGCCCGAAGAGATCGCCGCACGCCATACGCTGGCGCGCGCGCACTGGGCGCTTCTCGCCAAGTGGCTGCGCGCGGGCGAGGCGCTGATGCGCCAGCTGCTGCTGATCGAGGCGGCGCAGCTGCCGAAACCGAACGTGCGGCCGAGCCTCTGCTCCAAACGCGCATGCAAGCGCCGGCCCGTCTGCTTCGGCGCCGACACGCCGGAGACATGGCGCGTGAGCTTTCGCGCACTCCTCCCGGACCGCAGGCGTCTCGCCGGCGGGGACGCCGGCAGTCCGGGTAAAGCGCGCCGCCCGCGCCTCTCGCGCGAAGCGCGCTGGAGCTGCGCGGACTTCCGCCCGCAGAGCTTTCATTCCGCGTGGCCGCTGGCCGAGCGCGCCGAAGCGCTCTTGCGCGTGTTCAACGATCCGCTGCCCTACGCCAAGCGGCTGGCGCGGCGCCTCTTCGCCACGCCGCACCGCGCCGGCGCGCTGCTGCAGCATCCGCCCGATGCGCCGGCGCTGGTCGGCGCCGAGCATTTCGCTGCAAGCTCCGCCGCCGCGCATGCCGCGCGCCGCCGCTTCGACACCAGCTGAGCGACGCCCCCCTTTCTTTCCGAACCTGCCGACACGGAGCCCCGCGCGCCGTGAACGCGCCCGCGCGGCCCGTAAAGCCTTGACCTTATCCAGCTCCGCACGCACCTACTCTCCCGATGCTCGACCTGAAGCCCCAGCCTCGCACGCACGCGCCGCCGGCGAAGCGGTGGCGCAACTATTATCGCATCTATCACGTGCTCAACATCGGGCGGCTCGGCACGGTGTTTCCCGGCGTCCATGCGGGACCGGATGTCTTCCCCTCCAAGGAAACGGCCGAACAGCACGCGCTGATGTTCGTCGGCGCCGTCAATCCGCCGGGGCGCTGGTTCGTCGAGCACGCGGGCGCCTGGCCCGAAGGCGAGGCCGCGAACTGAGCGCCGCGACGGCCTGCCCGGTTTCGCCAGCGCGCAAACGCCTCTATGCAACGCACATGAGCCCGCTTGAGCAGATCGCGCGCGAAATCAGGTTTCTGGACGGCCTCGTCCGCACGCTCTGGGCCGTGCGCAAGATCGATCCCGAGTCGGACATGCTGATCTGCGACGATTTCGAGGCCGTCGTCGACAGGTTCGCGGACCGCACCGCGATCGTGTTCGAAGGCGCGAGCTACACCTATCGCCAGCTCGACGCGCTGGCCAACCGCTTCGCCGCCTGGGGCGACGCGCAAGGGCTGAAGCCGGGCGATACGGTGGCGCTGCTGCTGCCGAACCGCGCCGAATACATCCCCGCCTGGATGGGCCTCGCCAAGATCGGCGTCGCCGCCGCGCTGATCAACAACAACCTGACCGGCGCCGCGCTCGCCCACTGCCTCTCCATCTCCGGCGCCGATCACGTCATCACCGATCAGGAAAGCGTGCTCGCCGCCGAAACCATCCGCGCCGGCCTGCCGCGGCCGCTCACCTACTGGCTGATCGACGGCCCTGGCGACGACGAAAGCCGCCGCGCGCTCGATCTCGCCGATCCCGTCACCGCTCCGCCGCGGCCGGTGCGCGCGCGCCGGGCCGGGCTCAAGTCGCGCGATATCGCGCTCTACATCTACACCTCCGGCACGACCGGCATGCCGAAAGCCGCGAAGATCACGCACATGCGCGCGCAGCTCTACATGCACAGCTTCGCCGGCGCGACCGGCGCGCGCGCGGACGACAAGGTCTATTGCGTGCTGCCGCTCTATCACGCCACCGGCGGCCTCTGCGGCGTCGGCGCGGCGCTGTTCCGCGGCGGGACGGTGGTGCTGCGGCGCAGATTCTCAGCAACGCATTTCTGGGACGACGTCGCCGAGCACGATTGCACCATGTTCGTCTATATCGGCGAACTGTGCCGCTATCTGGTCAACCAGCCGAAGCATCCGAGGGAACGCGATCACAAGCTGCGGCTTGCCTTCGGCAACGGCCTGCGCCCGGAAGTCTGGGCCGAGTTTCAGCCGCGCTTCGGCATCGGGCGCGTGCTCGAATTCTACGGCTCGACCGAGGGCAACGTCTCGATGTTCAACTTCGACGGCCAGCTCGGCGCGATCGGGCGCGTGCCGCCCTATCTGCAGCGCAATTTCGCGGTGCGGCTGGTGAAGTTCGACGTCGAGGCCGAAGCGCCGGTGCGCGGCGAAGACGGGCTCTGCAAGCTGTGCGAGGTCGGCGAAGCGGGCGAGGCCGTCGGCCTGATCAAAGAGGACGCGCGCCATAACTATACCGGCTACGCCGACAAGGCGGCGTCCGAGCGCAAGATCCTGCACGACGTGATCGAACGCGGCGATTCCTGGTTCCGCACCGGCGATCTCATGCGCCAGGACAAGGACGGCTATTTCTATTTCGTCGACCGCATCGGCGATACGTTCCGCTGGAAAGGCGAAAACGTCTCGACCACGGAAGTCGCCGAAGTGATCGCGCACTATCCGGGCGTGGCCGAGGCGAACGTCTATGGCGTGAAGATCGCCGCGCTCGACGGCCGCGCCGGCATGGCGGCGATCACGCCGGGCGAGGATTTCGTGCTCGACGGCCTGCGCGAACATCTGGCGCGCGAACTGCCGGCCTATGCGCGGCCGCTGTTCATCCGGCTGCAGCCGGCGATCGAGACCACCGGAACGTTCAAGTACCGCAAGATCGATCTGGTGCGCGACGGCTTCGATCCGGCCAAGATCGAGCAGCAGATTTTTCTCGATCACCCCGCCGAGCAGCGTTATGCGCCGATCACGCCCGAGCTTTACGCCGAGATTCAGTCAGGCGCCCTCCGGCTCTAAAGCCCCCATGGAGCGCCGGATCGTCCGTCACTCGAACACTGCGGCGAAGCCGCCGCCGATACGTTCGAGGCGGCCCTTGCGGCCATAGACGGATTCGAGCGCAGCCGGCGTAAGCGCATCGAACGGCGCGCCTTCGGCCGCAACGCGCCCTTGCCGCAGCAACAGCACGCGCTGGGCGACGGCGGCGGCGAGCGCGATGTCATGCGTCGAGATGAGAACGCCGCCGCCCTGCTCGGCGTGCCGGCGCAAGATGTCGCCGACGCCGAGCGCCTGCGCCGGATCGAGGCCGGCCGTAGGCTCGTCCAACACCAGCAGCGGCGCGTGCTGCGCGAGGGCGCGCGCAAGGTGCGCGCGCGCTTTCTCGCCGCCGGAGATTTCGTCCATGCGGCGCGTGCGCAGCGGCGCCAGCGCGCAGGCCTCGATCGCGGCGTCGACCGCGGCCTGGTCGGCGCCGCCGAGCCGGTCGGGGGCGGCGCCGTGCGCGAAGCGGCCGAGCGCGACGAGGCTCTCGACGCTCACCGGCCAGATCGATTGCGGGCGCTGCGGCAGATAGGCGGCGCGCAGCGCGCGGGCGCGGGCGCTGAAGCGGCGCGGATCGGCGCCGCCGAGCGCGACGGCGCCGTCGTACGGCGCAAGGCCCAGCGCAGCGCGCATCAGGGTGGTCTTGCCCGCGCCGTTCGGGCCGAGCAAGGCGACGATCTCGCCCGGCCGGATCGTCAGCGACGCCGCATCGAGCACGCGGCGCCCGCCAAGCGCGACGCCGACGTTCGACAGCTGCACCAGCGCGCTCATGCGTCGCCTCCGCGGGACGCCAGGCGCGCAGCGATCAGCGCAAACACCGGCCCGCCGATCAGGGCGGCGGCGACGCCGAGCTTCAGCTCCGTGTCGGTCGGCAGAAGACGCACGGCGATGTCGGCGCACACCAGCAATGCGCCGCCGGCCAGCGCGCTCGGCAGCAGGAGCCGCGCCGGATCGTGTCCGGCCAGAGCGCGCACCAGATGCGGCGCGGCGACGCCGACGAAGCCGATCACGCCGGCGACCGCGGTTGCGCCGCCGGTGCAGGCGGCGGCGCCGAGCACGACCAGCAGGCGCGTCCGCGAAAGATCGGCGCCGATGGCGGCGGCCGCTTCTTCGCCGAGCGTCAAAGCCTGCAGGCCGCGCGCGGCGAAGAGAATGAGCGCCGCGCCGGCGACGAGAAATGCGCCCACGAGCAGCGCATCGTTCAACGAGCGCGCTTCGACCGAGCCGAGCGTCCAGTTGACCAGATCGGCGAGCGCGCCGGGATTGGGTGCGAGGTTGAGCGCAAGCGCGATCAAACCGCCGGCCAGGCTGGAGAGCCCGACGCCGATCAGCGCCAGGCTCGCCGGCCCCCGCGCCGCCCAGCCGAGCGCGGTGACGACCAGCGCCGCGACCAGCGCGAACAGCAGCGCCGCAGCCGGCGCAAGCACGGCCGCGCCGAACGCGAACGCAAGCACGGCGCCAAGCGCTGCAAAGCCGGAAAGGCCCAGCACGCCGGAATCGGCGAGCGGATTGCGCAACAGCCCCTGCAAGGCGGCGCCTGAGAGTCCCAGCGCCGCGCCGACCAGCCACGCCGTCAGCGCGCGCGGGAAGCGGATCTCCCACACGATCGTGCGCGTTGCCTCGTCGGCGGCGAACGGATCGGCAAGCGGTGTCGGGCCGAGCCACAAGGCGGCGGCCAGCGCGGCGAGGCCGAGCGCGGCCAGCGCCAGGGATGCGCGCGACGCGGCGCTCATGAACTGCGCAACGCCGCGGCGATCTGCTCGGCCGCATCGATCGCATACCAAGCCTCGCACGAGATCGCCGCGGGCGGCAGCGAAACGGTGCGCGCCCGCTCAAGCGCGCTGCGCATCGCCGGATGCCGGCCCGGCAGCCACGGATTGATCCGCGTGCGGCCATGATCGAAGAACCCGAGCGCGACCAGGGCGGGCGGCGTTTCGACCAGCCGCTCGAGCGGCATCACCGTCCAACTGGCATCGGTGCGCACGTTGCGTCCGCCGGCGGCGGCGATGACCGCGTCCATCATCGTGCCAGAACCGGCGACGGCGCCGCCGGCGGAGAGATACATCACCGGCAGGCGCCGCGCCGGCGCGGCCGCGCCGAGACGCGCCAGCCGCAGATCGAGATCGCGCGCGAGCGCAACGCCCCGTTCGGGATGGCCGAGCGCCGCCGAAGCGTCGAGCAGATCGGCGCGCGCGCTGGCGAAGTCCGGCGCATCGCCGACCTGCAGCACGGGCACGCCGAAGCGCGCATAGACGGCTTCGGCATCCCACGGCCCGCCCCAGTTGCGCACCACCAGATCGGGCCGGAGCGCCAGCGCTTCTTCAAGCGTGCCGCGCGTCTGGCGGATGCCGGCGGCGCGGTCGCGGAAATAGGAATCGTCGCGGCGCGCGCCGCGCGAGAGCGCCGCGATCTGATCGCGGTCGGCAAGCGCGAGCACGAACTGGTCGGCGCAATAGTCGAGCGATACGATGCGCTGCGGCCTGGCCTCGGCCGGCGGCGCGAACAGAAGCGCAAAAGCGCACAGAAGCCAACGCACATCCATCTCCTCGGGCCCCATCCCGGACCCTCATGGCGTCTTGTCGGCAGGTCTTCTGGCTTCGCGGGTCTCCGCTCGCCGGCCCCTTCCCGTCCCGAACCCGAGACAGTGGCGTTGGCCGGCGAACTCGCCGCTTACAGCTGCGGGCGCAGCCGCGGATTCTCACCGCGTTCCCTTTTGATCCTCGACACGAGGAACCGATCCGCGCGAACCTATCGAAGCGCCGGGCCAAGCGCAATCGGCCCCGTTTGTGGAGCGCGCCCGTCATGAGACCCGATTTCGAACTGTTCTTCCGCACCTATTCCGATCTCTACAATCGGGCGCTGGGCGACGATCCCGACTATGACGCCATCGCCGCGCGCTTTTCCTCCTGCTTCGTCGCCGCGGGGGCCGAAGGCGTGCGCTGCGGCGAGAACGACGGCGAATTCTGTGCGGCGCTGGAGCGGAGCTACGCCTTCTACAGGAAGATCGGGACCAAGCGGATGAGCGCGTTACGCTGCGAAACCGTGGAGATCGACGCCGCGCATTTCATGGTCAAAGCATTTTACCGCGCCGAGTACGAAAAGTCCGGCGCACCCGTGACGATCGATTTCGACGTGACCTATCTGCTCGAAACCACGCAGGGCGAACCGAAAATCTTCGCCTTCATCGCCGGCGACGAGATGGACGCCTACAGGCGCGCGGGCCTGATCGGCTAAAGCACCTCGCGCACCTTCTCCTTCGGCCGCGCGAGCACCGCGCCCTTGGGCGAAACCACGAACGGGCGTTCGACCAGCACCGGATGGGCGATCATCGCGTCGAGGATCTTGGCGTCGCTGGCTTTCGGATCGAGCAAGCCGAGGTCTTCGGCTTCCGGGGCCTTCGTGCGCAGCGCCTGGCGCGGCGCGAGGCCGGCGGCGGCGAACAGCGCCTTGAGCTGCGGCTTGGTCCAGCCGGCCTTCAGATACTCGATCACCTCCGGCTTCACGCCGGCGGCTTCGATCATCTCCAGCACCTGGCGCGAGGTGGAGCATTTGGGGTTGTGATAGATGGTGGCGGTCTTGGGCTTGGGCATCGGCGCGGGCGGACCGTCAATCCTTCGCCCGTTCGACGTAGGAGCCGTCTTCGGTCGAGATCACGACGCGGGTGCCGGCCTCGATGTGCGGCGGCACCATCGTGCGCACGCCGATATCGAGCATGGCCGGCTTGTAGGACGACGACGCGGTCTGGCCCTTCACTACCGGTTCGGTGGTCTCGATGGTGGCGACGATGCGCGGCGGCAGCTCGATCGAGAGCGCCTGGCCGTCGTGCATGGTGAGATGCACCTCCATTTCCGGCTGCAGGTAGGCGATCTGATCGCCGACCATGTCGCGGGCGAGGTGGACCTGCTCGTAGGTGACCGGGTTCATGAAGACGAGGCCGGCGTCGCCGTCGTCATAGAGAAAGGTGTGCTTCACCTCCTCGACGAAGGCTTTTTCGAGCGCGTCGGTGGTCTTGTAGGTCTCGGTCGTTTTCACGCCGTCGACGATGCGGCGCATGACGATGGTGGTCGTCGGCGTGCCCTTGCCGGGGCGGAAGGTTTCGTGGCTCATGACCACGTAGAGCTTGCCGTCCTCGTGCTCGAGCACGTTGCCTTTGCGGACGTCGCTGGCGATGACTTTGACCACGTACACCTCACTTGCCGCCGGGCGCCGCCGGACGGGCCTGTATCAGTCGAAAGGACCGGAATTGCGGGGTTCTCTAGCTGGATTTGACACGCGGGGAAAGCCGGGGGCTGCCTCCCCCGGCCTCTCCCCCCTCCCCTCAAAGGGGAGGAGGTGATGGCGCCCTATTGGAACACCGCGCGCCACGCCGACCGCCGGCCCTTCCTGCAGGCGCGGGCGGCGATCCTCAGGGCGGTGCGGGGCTGGTTCGAGGCGCAGGGCTTCACCGAAGTGGAGCCTGTCCTGATCGTGCCCTCGCCCGGGGCGGAGACGCATATCGAGGCGGTCGCGGCCGACGGCGGCTATCTGCACACCAGCCCCGAGTTCGCGATGAAGCGGCTGCTGGCGGCGGGCGAAGAGCGCATCTTCTATCTCGGCAAGTGCTGGCGGAAGGGCGAGACGGGGCCGCTGCACGCGAGCGAGTTCACCATGATCGAATGGTATCGCGCCCATGCGCCGTACGAGCAGATCATGGACGATTGCGTCGACCTCGCGCGCGCGGCGGCGCGCGCGGCGAATGCGGCGATGCTGCGCTGGCGCGGCAAGAGCTGCGATCCGTTCACGGCGGCGGAGCGGATCAGCGTGCGCGAGGCGTTTCAGCAGCTCTGCCCCGTGCCGATGCCGGAGGATGGCGATGCGTTTTCCGCGGCGCTGGTGCAGCATGTGGAGCCGCAGCTCGGCGACGGCGCGCTGACTCTGCTGACGGACTATCCGATCAGCGAGGCGGCGCTGGCGCGCCGCTCGCCGCGCGATCCGGGCGTTGCGGAGCGGTTCGAGCTTTATGCCTGCGGCGTCGAGCTGGCGAACGGGTTCGGCGAGCTGACCGACCCGATCGAGCAGCGGCGCCGGCTGGTCGAAGCGATGGACGAGAAGGAAAAGCGCTACGGCCAACGCTGGCCGATCGACGAAGACTTCCTGGCCGCGCTCGCGCACATGCCGCCGGCGAGCGGGGTGGCGATGGGGTTCGACCGGCTGGTGATGCTGGCGGCGGGCGCGCGGCATATCGGCGACGTGCTCTGGACGCCGCAATAATAACATGGACCGACGCCATGATCCGTGACGCTGCGCCCTCCAACTACGCCGCGATCCGCCAAGTGGTGCGGCATGCGTTCGGGCAGGACGATGAAGCGAACCTCGTCGAACAGCTGCGCGCCGATGGCGATGTGCTGGCGGAGCTGGTGGCGGCGTCCGGGATCGCGCTGCAGGGGCACATCCTGTACTCGCCGCTGGCGATCGAGCGAGACGGCGAGACGCTGAAAGCCGCCGCCCTCGCCCCGGTTTCGGTGCTGCCGGCGTTTCAGCGGCGGCAATGCGCGCGCGAACGAGCGCAAGCGCCTTCTCGCGCCAGATCTTCCAGGCCCGCGCGCGCCGCGCATGCGCCTCCAGCGCGCGATAGGATTGAAGATGAGGCTCGGCCTCGAACTCCGCCCATATCAGCGCCATCGCCTCGTCGCGCTGGCCGCGCTCTTGGTAGGCGTCGGCCAGGAAGGCGCGCAGACGCTCGTCCTGATCGCTCTCGGCGAAAGCGAGCCAGCCACGCTCAGCCCAGTCAAGGGCTTTGTCGGAATCGCCCGCGCCGCGATAGAGTTCGGCGAACTGCAGGAAATCGTAGGGCCGAGACAGATCGCGCGCCATGACCGCGGCGCGCGCTTCAAGATCGCCATCCCGCTTCGCGATCGTCTCCATAATCGAGGTGATGCGGAAGCGCCGGCCGTAGCGCTCGCCGTCATCCGCGCCGGGCGCGAGCGGCTTGACCTTGGCCCATTGCGCCTCCGCCAGTTGGCGGAAGGCCGCGCGCCCGGTTTCGCCGAGAATGTCGGCGTAAGTCGCATAGGCGCCGATGCACGTGTCGAACTCCGAGCCGAGTTCAAGCTCGAAGAGGCGTCCGGCCAGTTCGACAGGCTCCGGCCGCGCTGCGCGGCACGCCTCCAGATGCAGCGCCTGCGCGCGTGCAAGCGCGCCGCATTGTCGAGCACGTCGTCGACGCCGCTCGCATAATCGTAAGCGGAGTGATAGTCGTCGTCCGTCGCCAGCACATCGTCGAAAAACGCGCTTCCACGCTGACGCGGCCGCATCCGGCGGCGCCTGCCGAGTTGCGATGAGCGTGAGGCGCCGCATCAGGCGCTCGTCCTCGCCGGCTTGGTCGATCAGCAGGGAGACGAGTTCGTCCTTGTCCAGGTCCAGCAGCCGCGCGCGGAGCGCGTCTTCCGGGCGGGGCTGCGGCGGCCGCGAGGATGCGCCGGTGTCGTGGTCGGCGCGCCAGGCCAGACCTACGGCGACGGCGTGTTTGCAGAACACCACCTCGCGCCCGAGAGGACAAGTGCATGCGAAGGCAAGCGCGTCACCTTCGACCCATAGCCGCACCCGATAGCGCCGTGTTCCCTGCACCGCCGCCTCGGCGCGGCCAGCGTCGACGCTCAAGGACCGCACGGCGCCGGATTTGAAATGGGCTTCGCCGCGCGCGAAATAGGAATCGCCCGCCAGCGTGCGCAACTCAGCCTCTGTCGGAATTCCTGCTTGGGACTTGGTCTTCCGTTTCGCCATAGACGCCCCTTGTCTGCGCCAGTCGCCTCCGCCTCTCGCAGATCACCGGAGGTTCAAGAACGATCACGCTCTGAACATCCCCAAGCCAAAATGCGCGCCCCAGCCGAGCGTTATTGGGCCGAGCCTCTCTCGATCGAAGCGTAGCTCAAAGAATCCGCCCGACGCATCCGGTTGAAGGCCGCCACGGCCACGGCTGCGCGTGCGGGCGAACGCAAGCGTAGAGAGAAAGCGCCCTTCGACCCGGACGGCAAAACGAGAAATGTTCTTCTCATCGACAATTGGCTCTACACTTCGCGGGGGCGGGTCAGGGAAACGCTTCGCCCATTCGTCAAATATTTGGCGGCGATAGCTCTCCACACGCGCCTCGAAGCCACGCGGCTTTTCCTTGTCAAAGCGGCTCTTGAGGAGCGGCGTGACCGAGCGCCAGGTGCGGGACGGCCGCAACAATCCGCTGGCGCTGTGGAAAGCTTCCGGCTCGGCGATGTCCTCCAGCGCGAGTCGCCATTCCTTGCGTCCACGCTCGCCATCCTCATCGGCGCGGCCATGTTCGAGCCATAGTTTGTCAAGGCGATCCAAAGCTCGCTTGGCGCTCGGCGAGAAGCCTGCCCGGCAATAAATGATCAGGTGATCGAGCAGGCCATCGCCGTCGGCATCCTCCGGTAGATAGAAGGCGTGGGCGTGCGCGGGATCCTCGCGCAGCGGGCCATTTTCGTCGCGGCCGGAGATTTCGACGGGCGGTCGCTCATCTTGATGCTTGAACTTGCCCATCAGCGCCGCGCGCGCGATTTCCGCGATGCGGAGCGTCTCCTCCACGCGGGGCTGCGGCCGGCCGGCGAGGACGAAGCGGGCGACTTCGGGATGGCCGGGCCGTTCGTATCGCGGCGGCGGCCGCCTAGACCGACCGCGCGGGGGCAGCGGACCGACGGCCGGCCTGTCATAGACGACCTTGCGCAGCGGCGGCGGGCTCGACCAGCCGGCCTTGCGCCAATCGGACGTGTCGATGGCGAGCGCGTCCGCGAGACGCTCGGGCAAGGTCGCCTCGGCGAGGCTTCGCTCGCTCTTCTTCCTGTCCTTCAAGCCTTCAAGAAGATTTGCACGCACTTCAGTCCAGCGCTGCGCCGTCGCCGACAGCGTCGCCTCGAAGGGAACGCAATCGCGCGCGTCCGGTAACTGAAGAACGTCCCAAGCGTCTGCCGGAATATCCTCTTTTGTTAGTCCGCGTGGGGCGGCGTTGAGTTCATTGTAGCCTGTTTCGACGATCCGGGCGTCCGCCCAACTCTCAGCGCGGCCAAGATAGCCGATCCGCTCCAGAAGATGCGTGGCTAGGGCGCGTTTCGCGTCGTCAAGCTCGACCTTCGGCCAAAGCGCGATCAGCTTTTCGTCGCGGTCCAGGCGGTAGAAAGCGTCGTAGATCAGAGTCTTCTTTTCCGGCGCGGGCATGAAGGCGCGGATGTGGCTATGCACAGCATCAGGCAGGCGGAACAGCGGCGCTTCCTCAGCGAGCGCATCGATGAGATCGTCGAGCACGGACTTGGGAAACGCCTCGTGGTCCGCCTTGCGCCACCAAGTGGCGATCAACGCGCGCAGAATGCGCGCTGGCTCCGGCGGCCAGGCGACGTCCGCCTCGTTGGCGTTGCGCCCCCAAGGCGTTGCGTGATAGCGGCCGGTCGGGAACGTGAAGGCGAAGGCGATCATCGTGAAACTTCTCCAGCGCTAGCCCTTTTTCCAGACCACTTCCGTTGTCGGCGGATCTGCAAATTTCTTCTCCGTCGCCACGACCGCGATCAATCTGGGAAGCTCGGTTTCCAAGGCCGAAAGATCCGGCAACGAGAAACCGTCAGGGCGTGTCGCGCGGAGCGTCGCGACATCAAGATCACACGCGGTGCGCAAGCGAAGCCCTTCCGCGAGGAACCGTCGAATCTTGAAGAGCGCGAGAGCGATCAGCAGTTTCTCTGCGGATGCGCCGAGGCCGAAGGCCCTGATCAGCGCCAGGTCGAGATTGAAGTATGCGACAATCTCTCTTGCAGTGTATTCGTCGCGGGCGAAGGGCACGTTGCCGTAACCGCCCGCCGCGCCTCCAGATGCGCCTTTGGCGTCTACGCGATCGTTCTTGACGCCCCCACTTGACGCCACCGCCGCGTCCGCAGCCTCGACAAAGCCTGATAGAGCCCGCGGGCTTCGGATGACACCCGCGATGCTCTCCAGAAAGACTCCATGGAGCAGGCTGTTGGGATCATACTTGAGAAGAGCCGGATAGACCTTGCCGCGCATATCCACCGGCTTGGCGGTCCTCTCCGAGTATCCGATCTCCTCTTTCAGAGTCTCAAACCACTCGGAGTTCTCAATATAAGCCGAGTTCAAGCGATGGGCCTCAAGGACACTATTCGTAAGCGGGTTGCTCTTTGAGTCTTTGACCTTGACGAGAGGCAAGCCCTTGAGCGGTCCCACCCAATCGTCCTTGACGTCATCCCAGCAGACGGCTTCAAGCCGGTTGGCGACGCTTTGCGCGGACTCCACGAGAAGCATGTCGGCGCCGCCGGGCGTCTTGTAGGTCGCGGCGCCGAGATTGGGGAAGCCGGTCGGCTGGAAGCGGCTGCCCTGAAGCGGCTTGAGCGTCGCCTCGATCAGAAGGCGGGGCGCGTCTTTCAGGGCTGTGAAATCAAGCGGCATCTGAGTTCTCCTCATCTTGTTTTGAGTCGGGATATGCGCGCCACGCCAAGCGCTCCATGTCGGAGTCGCGGATCGGCAGGATCAGTGCGGCTGCAAGTCTCGCCGGAACGGCGGCGGATGTGAGTTTGTCGGCCGGAAAGGGAACAGTGAGGCCCGCGCCACGAGCGATCCGATAGGCCGCGATCACCACTTCATCGATCGGCCGCCCGGCCTGAAGCAATCGTAGAAGCGGGAGCGGATTTACGATCTTGCGCGCGCGCGTGTCGTCCTTCCCATATTGGCGCGTCGCCTTGCCAGGAGGACGTGGCGCGGCCACGCCCTTGGGATCGAACAGCGGCTTTAGCGCGGCGTAGACCAAGGGCGGCCAGGGCGCTTCATCGTCGGACCTTTCTTTCGTCGAGGCGGCTTTCGCATTGCGCCAGGCGTCAGATGTCATTGTTTCATCCGTCGCCATTTCTGTCGCCGTTCGGCTGAACTGGCCTGCCCAGGCGAGCCCCGCAGCAAGGGCGCCGATGTGGTCGTCCGTCCTCCGGTTCGCGATAAAAGACGCCACTGCGGCGAGCGGCGCTCTTTTCCATCCGCGCAGTGGAAATTCCGGCTTCCCGTTGCGCAGAAATTCACGCCGCTGCGCCTCGATCAGACGGCGCTCATGCACGCGGCCCATGTCGCGGATGAGATCGCGTCCGGTCCAGACGGCGAGCGCGTGTGCCTCGGTCGTGTCGTCCCATGCTTCACGCGCTTTTGAGACGCTCAGCGGCGCCAGATGACGACGAAACGGCAGACGGAAGCCATCGTCCACAGTTGACGCATCGAGGCTCGCCAGCGCCGCCGCCAGCGCGAATTCGTGCGATCCGTCATCGGCCGTCTTCGACCAATCCGAAGACAAGCGGGGCGGCGGCGGCAGGCTTTCGCGCAGCTTCGGCCGCCGCCCCGTTTCAACCACGAGCGCGCCAATCGCCATCAGCGCCTCTTGAACCGCATCGCTCGATTTGTCTCCCGCTAGGCGGAACAGGGCGTCGTCGAGCCGCCGGCCCAGCGCCAGCATGCTCGCCGGCGCGCCCTTGCCGCGGACGGCGGCCCTCGCCCGGTCCAGCCAGCCGGACGCCGTGATCTCGGCGACCAGGTCGGCATTTGCGTTGCGCTCGACGCGCCACCGCCCCAGGGGAACGCCGAGATGCATGTTTCCATAGCGCTGCTCGAAGGCGTAGCGCTCGAACTGCTCGACGCCGCGATCCACACCGAGCCGGCCAAGCGCTTGGGCGAAATCGAGGGCGTCGTTCGCGATCTTCCGATCGACGACCGCACGGCCTTCGCGGAACAGGGTCGTGAGTTCGCCGAGCGTTGCGGGTCGTCGCCAAAGCGGGGCCCAGAACTCGCCGCGCGCGTTCTCATCCGCGGGAGCGACATTGCCGGCGCCCGCGCCGAACACGCCGCGGCGCGCGATCATGAATGGAAAGGACGCTGCGCCGTCGCCCTCGGCGCCGATGCGGCGCGCGAGCGCCGTCGACATCACTAAAGTGCCTTCGAAACCGAAAATAACGTCCCAAGCAATGCCCGATGAAGCGCCGCCAAAGCCCACGCTTGAGTTTGGCGCGCCAATAGCGCTCGGCGCGAATTGGCTGATCGCCGTGCCGCCGCCAGTTTGCGTCACCTCGGCAAAAAGCGAAGCTGTGAGCAGCGAGTTTGCTTCCGCCGAAGGCGCGCCGCTTTGCAGGTCGATCAGCGAGATGATCGCCTGGATGATCGTCGTGGAAAAATCGAGATTGCCATCGTTCCCGCCACTGCCGAGGAGCGGCGGGAAGACAACATCGCGCTGCGTGACAGTGGACGAGGCGTCGATCCAAGCTGCCGTCGCGTCGGGCGCTTCAGAGCGCAGTTCGCGAATCAGCTTCGCCTTGTCGTCATCGCCCGGAGCAGCATTGAAATTGCGCACCGTCAAGCGCACCTTAGCGCTCTCTATGGCTTCGCGATAGGCTCTGAGCCGCTCTGTCTTGGAGCTAAGAATATTGTCGAGAACGCGCGTCGCCTCTGTCGCCTGGTCTCTCACGCCGGTCTTGATGCGCTTGCCGGTGGCGGGATCTTTCTCTTTGGTCTTGCCTTCCTGGAAATAGAATCCGCTGCCACCGTTCCAGGGGCTGATCACGGGGGTTGGATGAAATTCGTTGAGAAAAAACCCGACCAATTCCTCCCTCGAAAGCCGCGTCTTCAGCACGAAGCGCTCGTCGCGCCAGAAGCCGCGGGCGTCCGGGTCCTTCTGCTCGGCGACGAGGCGGAAAACGCCAAGCGCCTTCAGATAGCCCGCGAGCGGCACAGGCGCGCAGCCTTCGAGGACAATAAGCTCAGAGGTCATCTTTTTCGAACTCCGACTCTTCGGCGGATGCGCGCCAGTCGGCGATGCGCAGCAGCGCCTCGAGCCAGGCGAGGCGGAACGGTCCGTGCTCTTCCAACAGCCGCTGCGTGCGTGCCGACCAACTCGCGCCGCAACGCGAGCTGTCGCCGAGCTGCATGATGTCGAGATCGAGTTTCGTTTCGGGCAGTTGCTTGTCGCCGAGCGTTACCTGCGGCAGCGAGTCGCCATCATGAACGCCGCGGGCGAACAGCTTATCGTCCGGCGCCGGCTTTTCCTTCGGCAAGGCGCGCAGCCGCATCCGCACCTTGCCATGATGCGCGGCGATGAGATAGGCGGCGAGACTTGCGTCATCCCGCCACGCATGTGTCTCCAGATAGGCGAGCGCCGAAGCCAGTTCGTGCCGGAAATATCGGCGCGCGCCCTCGGGAGGTTTCGCGCCTTTCGGCGCGGACGGCCATTTGGCGAGGACATCTTCCACGCCACGCGCGGCCTTGGCCTCTGCAGTCAGTGCGACGAAGGCTTCGTGCGCCTTGCCCCAATCGTGATGCAATGCCGCCTCAGCCAGAAGCGCACGATCGTCAGCGCTTAAGCCGAGTGCTTCGGCGAGGCTCAAAGCTTCGCCGCGCACGCGAACGGAATGCCTCGCAAGACTGATCAGCGCCTTCTGCGTGCGCGAATCCGGCTCACCGCCAAAATCATCCGAACCCGTCTGGTCGTTCGTGCTTGCCAATTCCACGGGCTCGACCGCTTCCTTGGACGACGCATCGAAACCAAACCGCTCATCATAGCCGCCAACCGCCGCGTCGATCCAAAGCAGGAGACCGGGAAAGAGATCGTCTGGCCCGACGCTCCTCCATTCCTTGGCGAGCGCATCCCAGCGCCAGGCGCGGCCTTTGGCGCGCTTCACGAGTTCCTTGGCGCTGCCGATCGGCGCAGGACAGAGTTCGTCGCGCTCAGGCGCCGGCGCGTCGCTCGGCGGCGCTGCGCCTTCATCGACGGGCCGCCAGAACAGACGCACGTCTGTATCTTGTGCGTCGCGGACATAGACTGAGATATCGACGTCGAAACCGGAAAGGTCCGGGTCGGTGTCGAACAGATCGAGCAGATCGCGTTTGCGGATGACTTGGCCGCGCTCCGGCGCCGACGGGTGGATTTCGGCGAGATTAGCGGGGCTGCACGCAACCAAGCCTGCGAGCGTCTCGCGCGTCCTATCCAGCTCCTCGGCTTCATAGGGCGCGGCGTTTTCGTTCGGGAGGTCGATCCAGAAAATGTCCGCACCAGCGTCTTTGCATTCGCCATAGCGGTTGCAGCGCCCGAACCGCTGCACCAGCGACGACCACGGCGCGATCTCCGTGAGCATCGCCACCGAGGTCACATCCACGCCCGCTTCCAGCGCCTGCGTGGCGACGACGATGCGCCCTGCGGACGGCGGCGCCTCGTTCAAGCGCTGCGTCAGCGCGCGGCGTTCGGCGGCGCGAAAGCGAGAATGGATCAGGAGAGGCTCGGGGCCAGCGCCACTTCCCTGCAGCGCCTTGAAGACGGCTTGAGCCCGCGCGACGGTGTTGAGAAACACAATCATATTCGCCTGCGGTCGCGCATGCTTGGCGGCCTCCTTAGCCACGGTGGTGGCATAGCGGGCGGGCCCATCTTTCTTGGCGAGATCGCGCTCGCTGATATCCAGCCGCGCCAGCGTCTTCCCGGCCGACCAAAGATGCCGCGCACGATCAATGTCCTCCTTCGACAGATCGCTGCTGCGATAAACGTCGGCGGGCTTGAAATCGACCGTCCGCAGCCAGGCCGGATCGAGCGTCGCGGACATCCACAAGGTGCGGCTGTTCTTCGCCATCTTGAATTGGCGCCGGAACGCTTCGAGCTGCGCCGACGTCGCCAGCGTCGCGCCAGTCAGCTGCACTTCGTCGAAAACCCAGAGGGCGTCGTTGTGCAGCAGCGCGAAATCGACCGGCCAGCGAAAGCGGCTGACGGCGTAGCCACGCATTAGCGCCGCGGAGACTAGTAGATCCTGCGTGCCGATCAGAATGGCCGGCTCGTCGGGGCGCATGATCCAGTCGGGGATTCTCTTTTCTTGGGACCGCCCGCCGATCAGAACGTCGTGGCGCACGTCGAGGTCGAGTTCGCGCTTTGCGGCGGCGATCCATGTCTTCGCGGCAGCTTCCGTCTGCTCCACCAACGTACGCATCGGCAGGCAGTAAACGAGACGTTTCGGCGTGCCGGGATCGCCGGCCTTCAGCTTCCATAGCCAGGCGCCGAGCACCGCCGCGGTCTTCCCGAAGCCGGTCGGGACGATCAACGTCTCGGGCCATGGGTCGTGCGCGAGTTTCAGCTGATAGGGATAGGGGCGAATTCCGCGCCGCGTTGCAGCTTCGAAAAAAGTCTCGAAAACCACGATGCCTGACCCCCTCAGCGAGCGCGCACGTGAACGCCGCCCAGCAACGACCGCCTGCTTGCGCTTGCGCATACACCTTAAAGTAGATTCGCTCGCCGGGGCGACGTTTCCCGCCGGCCAGGCGAGCGAAAGAATGATCAGCCAGTCTGGCCTGGCGGCTCAGCCAATCGCTTCGCCTCTGGGAATCGCTTGCCGGAGAGAACCTCCGACACACGGCCCTGATTGACGCCAAGATCGGCCGCGATCGCGTGCTGCGCTTCGCCTTGTGCCCGCCGCCGCCAAATCTCGACGGCGTCGCCACAGGTAAGCGCGGGTGATGTTTTCGCGGCCCTCATGATGGCCGCTCCCTGACCGGAGCCGCCGCCGACCCTTTCACTAGCGCGATTGCGGCTAGGCAATCGGCGCGATTGTGATAGGCCTCGCCGGAATCCGCGATAATTCGCGGATTTGCCGCCCACAAACGCCACCGCCATTGGCGGAGGGCGTCGGGATACATTTCGAACCACATTACAATCGTCCTTCTGCCCCGGATTCCTCCGGTTGCTAAGGACGGCTTGCCGATCGACGCGAAGCAGGGGTATTGTCCTGGCGCTGGAGACAGCCCTTATCGCGGCCCAAAGCCGTCCGACGAGGCAAGAGGGTCGCCGGGTGCCAGCCCGCGCGGCCCTTTTTCGTCGGTAAGATAAAGCATCTTACGGACGGGTAAGCGTGTCAACGTCTGACCTCTCCCTAGCCCACTACATAGTGCGAACAACTCACTTGCAACGTTACCGCAGATCGTGTTCCTTCCGCCTTCGGCCGAGCCGTTCTCCCGTGCTTCTCCGCGCGGGCCTCCTTGAAGCGCACTTTGCAGAGGGCCATGCTTCGTTACGAAAATGGTTCGGCCCATTTCCATCCAAGCTTACGCCCCCCAAGCCACTCCAAATCAACCATGCGCACAATCATCGCCCGTCGCGGATCGAAGGCGTCTAGTTCCACAAGCACGACAACGGCGCCGCCGCCAGACGGTCGCCGAATGGCACGACATCCGTGCTGTCATAGAGGACAACGCCGAACGCGAACCGGTCCCTGCAGGTTTCAGCCAAGGCGCGCAAGCCTGAGAAATCGCCAGCCTTAACTGTGGCGCTCGCTTTCACTTCGACGCCTGCGATCGTCTCGTCATCGCGCTCCAGCACAATATCCACCTCCCGCATGTCGCGATCCCGGAAATGATGAGGCGTCAGGCGCAGGTCCGAGGCCGTCATCAGTTTCAGAACCTCCGAAAACACGAAGCTCTCCAACAGCGCGCCGAACATCCCGCGATCCGTCTTAACCCGATCGAAGGTGAGCCCGCGCGCAGTCGCCAGCAGACCGGAATCGAGGAAGTGCAGCTTAGGCGTCTTGACGATGCGCTTCAGCGCATTGGTGAACCAGGGCTGCAGCGTCGCGACCAAGAATACCTGTTCGAGCAGACCGACATAACGCTGCCCTGTCTTGTGACTGACATTGATGGCTCCGCCGAACTGCGAGTAGTTGACCAACTGGCCAGAGTGCTCGGCCAGCAGCCGCACGAATTTCGGAAGCTCAGTCAGTTTCTCCACTTCGGCGATGTCGCACAGATCGCGGGTCAGAACCGAGGTGAGGTAAGACCGCGCCCAATCCTGCCGTCGACGTTCGCTCTCGCGGCCGATCGCTTCGGGGAAACCGCCGAGCAGGGAAAGCTGGATGAGATCATCGCCGACGATCGCGCCTTTCTGGCCCCGCAGCTTCCCCTCGAACAGGCGCTCCAGAAAGGTCGGCTTGAGGCCCTCGATCTCGGCCCGCGCGAGAGGCAGCATCCGGATGGTTTCCATCCGGCCCGCCAAGCTGTCGGCGATCCGCGGCAAGGTCAGCACGTTCGCCGAGCCGGTGAGCAGAAACCGGCCGGGACGATAGTCGTCGTCGACCGTCTTCTTGATCGCGAGCAGCAGGTCGGGCGCGCGCTGGATCTCGTCGATGATGGCCCGGTCTAGGCCACGAATGAAGCCGGTGGGATCGGATTGGGCGGCCGCGAGGACCGTCTGATCGTCGAGCGTGATATAGGTTCGGCCGGCTTCCCCCATCTTCCGGACGAGCGTCGTCTTGCCGGCCCGGCGCGGTCCCACGATTAGGACTACCGGGGTGTCCGAAAGGGCTTCCTCCGCCCGCCGCTCCACAAACCGCTTGAACATTTCATCTCCGAATCCTGGCCGATTGGAACCATCGGTTCCGGCTGATTGGGAGTCAATAGCGCGCTAATTGGGACCACGAAAGCCGCGATCTGGGCAATGTGGGAACTCATCCCTTACTGGTCCGTCGTTGCCGCAGCCAGATCAGCGGCGGCTTTCGGCATTGCTGTGGACACGGCTCGATGACCGTCATCGGGCACATAGCAGCCCGCCAGCGGTGGATCTCGCCAGCTCTGCCTTTCGTCAAAATCCGCTTATTCGACCGTAAACGATTCGAACTTTTCCACCGCCGATTGCCGCCGTTACTAAGCTCTTTTGCCCGCAGGCTATTTCCCTGCATCGTTCGGGCGTAGGTCTGGCGGGGATTGGCGGGAATCTTTGTCGTTGATGTGCAGAAATGAGGAATTTGGCGCACCCGACAGGATTCGAACCTGTGACCTTTGCCTTCGGAGGGCAACGCTCTATCCAGCTGAGCTACGGGTGCGGGCCGGGGGGCTATAGCGGAGGTTTGCGGCAAAGGCGAGCCTTGCCAAGCGCGGGGCGGCCGGGCGAGGCATAGGCCGTGCGCGCGTTATTCACCGCCCTTCTCACGCTGACCGCTATTGCGCTGAGCGGCTGCGCGCCGCCGGCGGCGCGGCAGGAACCGGCGGTCTGGCGGATCAGCGACGCCGACAGCGAAATCTGGCTCTACGGCACAGTGCACCTCCTGCCGCCCGACCTGCGCTGGCGCGGGCCGCGGTTCGAAGCGGCGTTCGCGGCGGCCGATGAACTGGTGCTGGAGACAGACGCCAGCGATCAGGCCTCGGCGCAACTGGCGGCGCTGGCGCAACAGCTGGGCGCACTGCCGGAGGGCGAGCGGCTGTCGCAGCGGCTGAGCCCGGCCGAACGGACAGCGCTGGAGCAGGCGGCGAACGACCTCGGTCTCGATCTCAGCCTGCTCGACCGGCAGCGGCCGTGGCTGACGGCGCTGCAGCTCTCCTACGCCGCCGCCGTGCGCGCGGGACACAGGCCGGAAGCCGGGGTCGAGACCGTGCTGGTGCGCGAGGCGCAGGCGCGCGGGTTGCGCATGAGCTTCCTGGAAACGCCGGAGCGGCAAGTGCGCATCCTCGCCGAACTCTCGCCCGAGGATCAGCTGCGCTTCCTCGCCGTCACCCTGAACGACGTCGAAGGCGGCGCAGACCTCATGACCGCGATGGACCGCGCCTGGGCGCGCGGCGACGCCGATACGCTCGAAAACCTGCTTGAGCCGCAGTGGCGAGCGGCCGGCGGCGGCGTCCGCGAAGCGCTGATCCTTCGCCGCAACCGCGATTGGGCCGATCAGATCGAGGCGCGGCTCACGGGATCGGGACGCGTCTTCATCGCCGTCGGCGCGGCGCATCTGGTCGGCGAAGACAGCGTCGTCGATCTCCTGCGCGAACGCGGGATCGCGGTCGAAGGGCCTTAGAGCATCGCGCGCCAAATTCGATGCAAGCCCAATATGGACCGCCGGCGAGGGCGCCGGCGGTCCATGTTGACGGCGCGTTCGATTTTCAGCGCGGGACTTTAGGACGCCGGCGGGCGGACGATGCGTCCTTGCAGGTTCTGCTGCACCTCGCGCGCATCGAACGCATTCGGATCGTCAGCCGGCTTCTGGCCGCGGAACATCGCGATCTCGGCCATAGCCTCGTAGCGCGTCACTTCGCGATAGCTGGTCGGCTCATCCCAGAACGGGTCGTACCACGGGCTCCAGCCGCGGCGCGGCGAGAAGTACCAATAGTCGAACGCAAAGCGCGGACGATACGGTCCGGCAGCTTGCAGGCGCGACCGCTCCTCAGTGTCGCGGGTGGCGACGATGAAATAGTCGTAGCCGTTCTGCAGCGTCAGTTCGGCGGCGCGGTAGAGCAGATAGGTCTCGACCGTCTCGCGATCCGTCAGCGTGTTGCCGCGGAAGGTGATGCGCATGCGGTTGTTCTCGATCTGCTGCTCGGAGAAGCCGTAGGCGTTGTTCGCCGCACTGGGCTGATAAGGAGTCGCGGTCGCGCACGCCGTGAGAAGTCCAGCCGCGACCGCGAGCACGAGCGCTCGCATGAATGCCTCCATTTCTCCCTTGCGAGCACAATATGGTGAACTGCGGTTCACCGCGCCACTCGCAAACGGGTGAACGGACATGGCTCAGTGATGCAGGATGGGACCGCCAGCCTGGATCCTGGGCGGCGCGATCGTCTCGCCCGTCGCCAGCCGCACCGAGTGGATCACCGCATCGATCTCGCGGCGCCAGAACTCCAGGAACTTGTGGATGCGCGGATATTCGGGCGCGAGGTCGAGCGTCTGCCACATGAAACTCTGCAGCAGCGAGGGGTGGTCGGGGATGTAGTAAAGCACCTCGGCCGTGGCCAGTCGCCAGCCCTGCAAGCGTAGTGTTAGTTCGTCATGCTGCATGTCCAGTTAGCCTCTTTCGCCAGTAGAACGCGCGCTTTCCTTTCGGTTCTCTTGCGATGCACAGGCTGACCGATGCGGGATTACCCCGTCAATACTTGCATGCCGCTAGCACTCAGGCCGCGCGGCTGCCAGCGTGGCCGAACAGACCGGAAAAACTAAGTATGTTCAGCTAGTTAGAGGTACACAAGGCGCAGGGGCCGCAAAGTATTTCTGCGCAGCATGCAAATAAACAGGTCAGTGATCGCGCTCGAGCGCCTTCGCCTGAAGCATGCGCGCGGAGGCGAAGTGGCAGGCGAGGTAGCCGAGCATGATCGGCGGCGCGCCCACCGCAACCGGCGCCCAGTGCGATCCGCCCTCGCCCGCCAGCGCGTTCGCGACCAGGAACAAGGTGACCGGAAACCCGAGCGCCAGCAGCAGCAGGCCGGCTGTGGTCAGCAGACGCGCCTCGGCGCGCAGAGCAGCCGGATTGGGACGGTTGGTACGCATGCCGAAGCGACGTGCGAAAACCGCGCCACGCGCGAAGCGCGCGCCCGCTCATGGTTTACGCACGCACGCCATGGCGCGCGCTCACACACTCGTGTTGCAGGCAAGCCGCACCGTGCTCATCGGGCGTTAAGGCGACGGAACTATATTGCGGCAAGGCGCGTCCCTCTTCGCACCGAATAACAAGAGACGCACACGGTATGGCGCTATCGGATCTCCTGACTGCAGACGAGCATGAACTCGCCGAGCACTACCCGAACCGGGTGGAGCATGCGGCGGACGGCGTCGTTCACGCGATCGGGATGCTCGCGGCGCTGATCGGCGGCGGACTTCTGGTTGCCGTGGCGCTGGTCAATCGCGGCGTGCCGATGGCGACCGCCGGGGCCATCTACGCCCTCTGCCTGATGGCGATGCTGGCCGCGTCCGCCGTCTACAACCTCACGCGCCCCAATCCCTACCGGCGCATTCTGCGCCGCATCGATGAAGCGGCGATCTTCCTGATGATCGCCGGCTCCTACACGCCGTTCACGATCCAATTGCTGCCGCCGCAGTTCGCCATCGCGGTGACGGCGGCGATCTGGATGATGGCGTTCGCAGGCGCCGCGGGAAAAGTGTTCTACCCGAACCTCTCCGACCGCGCCTGGAGCGTAATCTACCTCGCCTTCGGCTGGCTGGCCGTCATTGTGCTCGGCCCCGTCGTGCCGACGCTGCCGCCGCTGGCGATCACCCTGCTGGTGATCGCGGGCGTCACCTATTCCGGGGGCGTGCTGCTTTATCTCAACCACGCCATTCCGTTCCGCCGCGCGCTGTGGCACGCGTGCGTGATCCTCGGCGCGGCCGGGCACTACGCCGCCGTGCTGTTCGGGCTGGTGCTTTAGCTCTCGCCGTCAGCTGTTCCGCCGGAACAGTTGCACGCGGCCAAAGTTGAGCTTGCTCCATCACTCCGAAAGCGAGGAGCAGCCCCATGCCCACAGCCACCGGCCACACCACCGCCATCCGCGCCAAGAAAGTTCTCGGAACCGCCGTGAAGGACACGAGCGGCGAAAAGATCGGCTCGGTCGAAGACCTCGTGCTCGACAAGCAGAGCAATTCCATCCTGTTCGCCGTCGTCAGTTTCGGCGGCGTGCTGGGCATGGGCGAGAAGTATCATCCCCTGCCCTGGGCCGTGCTGGATTACGACGAGGACGAAGACGCCTACATCGTGCCCTATACCAGGGACGAGCTGAAAACCGCTCCGCACGACACGATCGACGAACTCACCAGGAACGACGGCCTCGCCTATCGCGATCAGAGCTTCGCCTTCTACAAGGTGGATCAATACTGGACCTGAAGCAGGCGCGCGCCCACTGGCGGTGGCGGGCGCGCGCCTTCACGCCCGCGTTGTGCGCCGCAATCCGGCTTACTCGTTCTTGCCGCGCTTCTTGTCGCGCTCCGCCAGAATCCGCAGGCGCAGCGCGTTGAGCTTGATGAAGCCTTCCGCATCGGCCTGGTTGTAACCGCCCGCTTCGTCGAAGCCGACCAGCGCCTTCGAATAGAGCGAATACGGGCTCGACCGGCCGACGGTGCGGACGCCGCCCTTGTAGAGCTTCAGCTTCACATCGCCCGTGACGCTTTCCTGCGAAGCGTCGATCGCCGCCTGCAGCATCAGCCGCTCCGGCGTCCACCAGAAGCCGTTATAGATGAGCGACGCGTATTTCGGCATCAGCTCGTCCTTGAGATGCATGGCGCCGCGGTCGAGCGTGATGCTCTCGATGGCGCGGTGGCCGTACCACAGGATCGTGCCGCCCGGCGTTTCGTAAAAGCCGCGCGACTTCATGCCGACATAGCGGTTCTCGACCAGATCGAGCCCGCCAATGCCGTGCTTCGAACCGAGGCGGTTGAGCTCGGCCAGCAGTTCGTGCGCCTTCATCGCCGTGCCGTCGATGGCGACGAGATCGCCGCGCTCGAACGAAAGCGTCGCCACCTCCGCCTGGTCCGGCGCTTCCTCCGGCGTGATGGTGCGGCGGTCGCCGCGCTTGGTGACGATGTCGGGGACTTCAACGTCCGGATCTTCCAGCGCCAAGCCCTCGCTCGACGTGTGCAGCAGGTTCGCGTCGATCGAGAACGGCGCGGCCTGCTCCTTGCCCTTGGCGATCGGGATACCGTGCTTGCGTGCGTAGTCCAGGAGCGCGGGGCGGCCCTCGAACTCCCACTCGCGCCACGGCGCGATCACCTTCACGTCCGGCTTCAGCGCATAATAGCTGACTTCGAACCGGACCTGATCGTTCCCCTTCCCCGTCGCGCCATGGCAGACGGCGTCGGCGCCGACCAGGTTGGCGATCTCGATCTGGCGCTTGGCGATCAGCGGGCGCGCAATCGACGTGCCGAGCAGATACTGGCCTTCGTACAGCGTGTTGGCGCGGAACATCGGGAAGACGAAATCGCGCACGAACTCTTCGCGCAGATCGTCGATGAAGATGTTTTCGGGCTTCACGCCCATCGCCAGCGCCTTCTCGCGCGCCGGCGCCAGCTCCTCCCCCTGCCCCAGATCGGCCGTGAAGGTCACGATCTCGCAGCCATACGTTTCCTCGAGCCATTTGAGGATGATGGACGTGTCGAGACCGCCGGAATAGGCGAGTACGACCTTTTTGACCTTGGGCTGCGACATGGAGGCTCTCCGCGCGAAAAACGCGGCGTCTTCCTTTCACAGCGGCGCGCTCAGATCAACGGACGCCGTTGTCCCAGACGGCCGCCCTCTACACCATCACCTGGTGGCCGAGTTCGACCGCCCGCCCGGAGGGAATGTGGAAGAAGTCGGTGGCGTTGGTGGCGTTGCGGGCGAGGAAGATGAACAGGTGGTCCTGCCAGAGCGGCATGCCGCTCTTCTCGCTCGGCACGATCGTTCGCCGCGACAGGAAGAAGCTCGTCTTCATGATGTCGAACTTGAGCCCGATCTTGCGCGCCTCGGTCAGCGCCTTGACGACGTTGGGCGTCTCCATGAAGCCGAACGTCAGCGTGACGCGCTTCACGTCGGGCAGGAAGTCCACGATCCTCACCCGCTCGCTATCGGGCGCGCGCGGCGCGTTGATGGTGTTGACCGTCAGGATGATGATCTGCTCGTGCAGCACCTGATTGTGCTTCAGGTTGTGCATCAGCGCCGCCGGCACGACGTCTGGATCGCCGGTGAGGAAGATGGCGGCGCCGCGGACGCGGTGCGGCGGATGGTGCGAAAGCGTCTCGAACAGCTTCGCCAGCGGCTCGTCGCGCCGCACCGTCTCCGCCAGGAGCCGCGTGCCGCGCACCCAGGTCCACATGATCACGACGAGGCCGATCGCCAGCAGGATCGGCACGAAACCGCCGCTCCACACCTTCAGCAGGTTGGAGGAGAAGAAGGTGAGTTCGATCAGCAGGAACGGAACGCAAATGAGCGCCGCAAGCCACGCCGGGCGCTTCCACAGCTTCCAGATGGCGAAGAACACGAGCACCGTCGAGACGATCATCTCGCCCGACACGGCGATGCCGTAGGCCGACGCAAGCCGGCTCGACGAGCCGAACGCGAGCGCGAGGATCAGCACCCCCGCCAGCATCAGCCAGTTCACCTGCGGCATGAAGATCTGGCCGGCCTGGGTCTCGGAGGTGCGGCGGATCTCCATGCGCGGCAGGATGCCGAGCTGGATCGCCTGCTGGGTGATCGAGAACGCGCCGGTGATCACGGCCTGGCTGGCGATGATCGTGGCCATGGTCGCGAGCAGCACGACCGGCAAGCGCAGCCAGTCCGGCGGCATCATGAAGAACAGGTTGGCGATTGCGTCCGGATGCGCCAGCGCCAGCGCGCCCTGGCCGAGATAGTTCAGCGTCAGGCATGGCAGCACGACGAAGATCCATGCGCGGCTGATCGGCCTGCGGCCGAAATGGCCCATGTCCGCGTAGAGCGCCTCCGCGCCGGTGACGGCGAGGAAGACGGTGCCGAGCACGACGAAGGAAAGCCCCGCATGGCTGGCGAAGAAGCCCAGCGCCGGCAGCGGCGACAGGGCTTGGAGAATGCCCGGATCGTCGCTGATGTGCAGCACGCCGAGCGCCGCCATGGTCAGAAACCAGAGCAGCGTGATCGGTCCGAACAGAGCGCCGATGCGCGCGGTGCCGCGGCTTTGCACGACGAACAGGCCGATCAGGATGACGACGCTGATCGGCAGCACCCAGGGGCTCAGATAGTGGCCGACGCCCGGCACAGATCGCAGCCCTTCGACCGACGAGATCACCGAGATCGCCGGCGTCAGCATGGCGTCGGCGTAGAAGAGCGCCGCCCCCAGCATGCCGAGGCCGAGCAGCACCGCCGTCGGCTGCGCGAAAGCGCGGCGCACCAGCGCCATCAGAGACAGCGTGCCGCCTTCGCCCTTGTTGTCGAAACGCAGCAGCAGAAACACCGACTTGACGGTGACGACGATGATCAGCGCCCAGAAGATCAGCGAGACGATGCCGATCACTTCCTGGCGCGTCGGCGCGGCGGCGTAGTCGCCGGTGACGATGCGCAAGCATTCGCGCAATGCGTAGAGCGGGCTGGTGCCGATGTCGCCGTAAACGACGCCAATGGAGCCGAGCAGCAACGCCCAGAAGCCGCCATGCGCAATGGCGCGGCCGCCGCCTTGGGCGCCGCCGGCTGACGTGTTCGGCTGGGGCGCTCCGGCCGGGGCCTGCGCCATGACGAAAATCCCCTTCGGGCGGCTGGACGCCCCCGCTTCCGGGGCGCGCGTTTACGCCCTTTCACCTGGCGGAGCAAATGCTTGCGCCGAAGGCCTTGTGCTTTGGTTAGCGCCGGCGCCTCCGGCGGCAGGCGCGGCGAAGGCTCAGAAGTCGACGGCGATGCCTTTGCGCTCCCAATCCCCAAACCGAGTGGGTTCCGGGCCGGGCGGGCCGCCGACCTCCTTGGCCAGCTTCTCCGCCTCGACACGGCGCGCCTCAGCTTCGGCAAGCGCGCGCTCGGCCTCGGGGGTCAATTTGCGCGGGGTTTCGCTGCTCTCACTCATTGAACCAGGCTCCTGCGCTTTCGATATCATACTCCGCTACGTGAGGAGTACGATGAACCATCTCAAGACGTACATGCTTCTGGCCGCCATGACCGCGCTGTTCGGCGCGGTGGGGTATCTGGTCGGCGGCGCGAGCGGGATGCTGATCGCGCTGCTGGCCGCCGGCGGCATGAACCTGTTCGCCTATTGGAACGCCGACAAGATGGTGCTGCGCCACTTCCGGGCGCAGGAGGTCGATCCCCGCCACCCCGACCCGCGCGTGCAGGGCTACCTTCAGGACACGCTGGCGCTGGCGCAGCGCGCCGGCCTGCCGGCGCCGAAAATCTACATCATCGACAACCCGCAGCCGAACGCCTTCGCCACCGGCCGCAACCCCGAGAACGCCGCCGTCGCCGCGACCAGCGGCCTGCTTGGCCTGCTCTCGCGCGATGAAATTCGCGGCGTGATGGCGCACGAACTGGCGCATGTGAAGAACCGCGACACGCTGACGATGACGGTCACGGCCACGATCGCCGGCGCGGTGGCGATGCTCGCCAATTTCGCGCTCTTCTTCGGCGGCCGCGACCGCAATCCGATCGTCGGCCTGCTCATCATGTTGCTGGCGCCGATCGCCGCCTCGCTGGTGCAGTTCGCGATCAGCCGCGCGCGCGAATACGAAGCCGACCGCATCGGCGCCGAGATCGGCGGCGAGCCCGAGGCGCTCGCGCGCGCGCTCGAAAAGATCGAGGCCTACGCGCGCCAGCGCGTGAACATGGACGCCGAGCGCAACCCGGCGATGGCGCACCTCTTCATCATCAACCCGCTTTCGGGCCAGGGCGCCGACAACCTGTTCTCGACCCATCCGAACACGAAGAACCGCATCGCCCAGCTGATGGACATCGCCCGCCGTTTCGGCCGGCCAACGGCGCCGGCCGGCGCGGGGCCGTGGGGCGGCGCTCCGCGGGCGACGCGGGGACCGTGGGGTTAATCCTCCGAAAGGCGCCCTTTGGGGTTTTCTCGCGTTTGATTTTGTGGATGATTTCCGGCGGGCGCGGGGTACAGCCCGGCGTCTATGGTTGATGAAGCGTTAACCGGCGCGCAGCGAGCTTGGCGAGAGTTCGCGATGCGCCTCTTTCCTGTCCTTCCCGCCGCTTTCGCCGCGGCGATGAGCCTTGCCGCGCCGGGCGCGGCAAGCGCCGAGTCCCCCGTCGTCATCGACGGCGGCGACGACGACATGCGCGACGCCTTACGCGACCTGCTGCCCGACCGGCCGGCCCCGACATCGCTGTTCGACGCCGAACGCATCGCCGAGGAAGCGGCCGAGCGCGCGACGGTGTGGCTGCGCTCCGAAGGCTATTACGCCGCCGCCGTCACGCCGCAAGCGAGCGAGGAACCGCCGGAGGCGCGGCTGCTGATCGCGCCGGGTCCGCGCTTCAGCCTCGTCGCGCCCAGCGTCGAATACGCAGGCGCGCAGCCCAGTGCGGAGGCGCAGGCGCGCGTGCGCGAAGCGCTGTCGGCGGTGACGCCCGGCGCGCCCGCGCGCGCCGCGACCGTGTTGCAGGCGGAGGGCGACGCGCTCGCGGCGCTGCAAAACTCGGGCTACGCCGATGCGGCGCGCGGCCAGCGGCGCGTCGTCGTCGACCACGCCGAGAATACGATGGCGCCGGAGTTCCGTTTCACGTCCGGGGCGCTGGCGCGGCTCGGCCATGTCCGCGCCGAGCCGGGCGACATCTTCCGGCCCGGCTTCGTCGCCGATCTGCAGAACTGGGACGAGGGCGAACTCTACACGCCCGACGCCCTGGCGCGGCTGCGGCGCGACCTCAGCTCGACCGGCGCAGTGTCGAGCGTGTCGACGCGGCTTGCGCCGCCGGATGCGGACGGCGTCCGCGACGTCGTGCTGGCGATCGAGCCGGCGCGGCGCAACGCCTACGAACTGGGCTTGAGCTATTCGACCTCCGAGGGCGCAGGCGTCGTCGCCGAATGGACCCGGCGCAATTTCACCGAACGCGCCGATTCCCTCAGCGTCGGCGCGACGCTGGCCGAGCTGCAGCAGCTCGTGAGCGTCGAGCTGACGCGCCCGCACGCGGCGGGGCTTGGACACGCGGTCACCATCGGCGCCGCGATCGAGCGCGAGGCGCTCGCCGCCTACACCCGCCAGGGCGTTGCGCTTTACGGCTCGGTCGACGCCTCGCAGCGCCTGCGCATGGGCCGCAGCTACGGCGTGCGCCTCGCCGCCAACAGCTACGACGACCTCGCCAGCGACGTGCGCGACGCCACCGTGCTGTCCGGTTTCGGCGAGCTGCGCCACGACACCACCGAATTCACGCTCGATCCGCGCGACGGCTCGATCGTGACCCTGCGGCTGGAGCCGTCGGTTTCGGCGGGCGACACGACGCTGGGTTTCGTGCGCGCCATCGCCGAGGTGCGCGCCTACGAATCGTTCGGGCGCGAGGATTCCTTCACGCTGGCGGCGCGCATCCGCGGCGGCTGGCTGGAGCCGGTCGCGGGCATCGCCGACGACGTGCCGCCGGATCAGCGCTTCTACGCCGGCGGCGGCGGCTCGGTGCGCGGCTACGAATACAACTCGATCTATCCGCTCGAACGCGATGCGCTCGGCCTCACGCCGGGCGGGCAAGGCCTGCTCGAAGGCTCGCTGGAAGCGCGCTGGCGCTTCGGCCCGCGCTTCGGCGCGGCGGCCTTCGTCGACGCAGGCGCGGCGTTCGACAGCTGGAGCGACGCCGGCGATCTCAGCATCGGCGTGGGCGTCGGGCTGCGCTACAATCTCGGCTTCGCGCCGCTGCGCGTGGACATCGCCGTCCCGCTCGACGACGATTATACGAGCGCCGACTATGCGCTCTATATCAGCCTTGGGCAGGCGTTCTGATGGACGATGAGCAGAACGCTCCGTCTGAAACCAAGCCGAGACGCAGGCGGCGCTGGCTCGCCTATGCCGCGGGCGGCGCCCTGCTCGCCGGCGGCGCGATCGTCGCGCTCGGACCCGCGGCTGGCTGGGTGGTCGACACGCTCGCCGACAATCAGCGCGTCTGGCGGCTCGGGCGCATCACCGTCGACGGCGTCAGCGGCGGCTGGCTCGGCGATCTGCGCGCCGAACGCATCGCCATCGCCGACGAAGAGGGCGTGTGGCTGGAGGCCCGCGACGTCGCGCTCGACTGGCGCCCGCAGGACATCCTGTTCGGCGCCGTGCGCATCGACACCGGCGCCGCCGCGTCGATCAACGTGCTGCGCCAGCCGACGCTGCTGGAAAAGCGGCCATCGAGCGGCGCTACGTTCGACGTGTTCATCGGCGACATCCGGATCGAGGCGCTGACATTGCAGGAGGCCGTGTTCGGCGAAGCGGCGGCGTTCACCGCCACTCTCGGACTGGAGATCGAGGACGAGTCGCTTGAAGGCCTGGCGCTCGAACTCCTTCGCACCGATTCCGATGCGGACCGGCTCATCGTCGCCTATCGGCCGGACGAGGACTATGCGCTCAGCCTCGACGCCGCCAGCGCGCCGGGCGGCGTCCTGGCGCGCGCGCTCGGCGTGTCGGAACAGGGCCTCAGCGCAACCGCCCGCGGCGAAGGCGATGCGCAAACCGGCGCAGCGACGTTCAGCGCGCTCGTCGGCGAAGCGCAGCTGCTGCAAGGCGAAGCACGCTGGACGCCGGCGCAATGGCGGCTCGACGCGCAGGCCCGCCTCGATCTCCTGCCCGCGCTCGCGACGCTGTCGCGCCGGATCGGCGGCGCCGCAACGGTGGAGGCCTCGGGCGCGCGCCTCGGCGCGTTCACGGCTCACGCCGAAACGCCGTTCCTCGCGCTCGACGTCAGCGGCGAGCTGAACCGGGAGCGCGAACTGGTCGGCCCCGCCCGCATCGTCGCGACAACCGACCGGCTCTCCGCCATCGCACGCGAGTCGCCGTTCGAACTGGGCGCCGCGCGGTTCGAGGGCGAGCTGCGGCGCGCGCGCGGTGCGACCGCCATCCGCGGCGCGCTCGACGCGCAGCGGATCGACGCGCTCGGCCAAAGCGCGCGCCTGCGCGGACCGGCGGAAGCCGCGCTGACGCAAGCGCGCTTCACGCTTGCCGGCGACCTGCGGGCGGCCGACGGCGCGGGCCCGCTATTCGTCAATGCGCGGCTGCGCGCCAATCTCGACTACGACCGCGGTCGCCGTCGCTTCGAACTGAAGCAGGCCGAACTCGCAAGCGACGCAATCGCTTTCGATGCGCAAGGCTGGGCCGCGCGCGGACAAGGCGAGTTCGCCGGCCAATGGCGCGTGCGCCGGCTCGACGCGCTGCCCGGCGGCCTCACCGGCCAGGCCAGCGGCCGCTTTCGCGCCTTCGCCGAGCAGCGCGATGCGGCGCGGGTGTGGACCACGAGCGTCATCGGCGCGGGCGCGAACGTCGCCGGCGCATCGGACATCGCGCCGCAGCTGCTCGGCCCGACGCCCTCGCTCGACGGCCGGTTCAGTTATGAGAACGGCGGCGTCAGCGTCGAGCACGTGCGCATCGACGGCGCCAATCTGCGCGCGGCGGCGACGGGCCGCATTGTCGGCGGCGACGCCAATCTCGCGCTCGAAGCCAGCGCGCGCGGGCCGGTGACTATCGGCGGCGCGGTGCTGGACGGCGCACTCGACGCCACCGGCCGCATCACCGGCCGCCTCGCCCGCCCGACCGTCGCCGCCCGCGCTTCGCTCTCCAGCTTCAACGCTGGCGGCGTCGTGGTCGAGCAGCCGGTGATCGACTTCACGCTGGCGCCCCGCGGCGGCGGCTATGCCGGGCATGCCGATGTCGCCGGCGCGGCGTCGGGCCAGCCGCTCACGGTTTCGTCCGAAGTCGGCATTGACGAAGAGGTCATTGCGCTCAACGCCATCGACGGCCAATGGGGCGCGCTGCAGGCGCAAGGCCGCGCCGCCATCGCCCCGCGCGGCGTCACCGCCGAACTCGACGTGAACGGCGCCATCGACGGGATCGCGCCCGGCGTCACCGGGCGCGTGGCCAGCGTCGTGTCGCTGACGCCGGAGACGCTTACCCTCGACGCGCAGCTGATGGACGCCCGGGCCGGCGAGCTGCGGCTGCGCGCCGCGACCGTGCGCGCGACGGGGCCGATGAGCGCGATCGCCATGATCTACGCCTTGCGCGGCCGCGTGCGCGAGGCGCCGCTCGTGTTCGAAGGCACGGGCGTCGCCGATCTGGAAGGCGACGCCCATATTCGCCTCGACGGCCGCGGCACGCTCGCGGCCTCGGACGTGTTCACGCGCGCGCCGATCGATCTGCAATTCGGCGATAGGGCGATGACGGCCTCGCTCAATGTCGCACTCGGCGACGGCGTGCTGATGGCGCAGTGGCAGGATCGCGGCCGCGCGCTCTCCGGCAGCGCGCAGGTCGAGAACGCGCCGCTTGAGCCGCTCGCCGCGATCTGGGGCGAGCACGCGGACGGGCACATCGACGGACGGCTGACGCTGGTCAACAACGGGCGCGGCCTCAGCGGCGACGCGGACCTGACGCTGATCGACGCGCGCCTGGCCGGACGCCAGCGCGGACGCTTGAACATGCACATCGTCGGCGATCTCGAGCCCGATCGTCTGCGCGCGGTCGTGGACGCCACCTCGACCGACGGGCTGGTCGCGCGCTTCGAGGCCGACGCGCCGGTGGTGACGAGCGCCGCGCCCATCCGCATCGCGCTCGCGCCCGAGCGGCGCGGCCGCGCGACATGGTCGATCCGCGGGCCGGCCGACGCGCTGTGGGCGGCGGCGCGGCTGCAGGATCAACAACTCTCCGGCCAGCTCGAAGGCGAAGGCGAGATTGCATTCGGCGCAGGCTATCTCGCCGGCGACGGCTTCATCGAGATCGTCGACGGCCGCTTCGAGGACAAGCTGACCGGCGTGACGCTGGTCGATCTCGATGCGCGGGTGGCGCTGGACCAGCGCGGCGTGACGATCGAGAACTTCACCGCCGCCGGTCCGCGCGGCGGAACGCTGACGGCGACCGGCGGCAGCGCCAATACGCGCGAAGGCCGCATCGCCGTCCGCATCGACAACATGCGCATCGTCGACCGCCCCGACGCGCGCGCGCGCGGCAGCGGCGCGCTGACGCTGGAATGGCAAGGGCTGCAGTCGCGCTTGAGCGGCGACCTCAGCGTGCTTGAAGCGGACATCGACGTCGCCGCCAATCCCGAAGCCGGCATCCCCACGCTGGACGTCATCGAAATCAACCGGCCCGGCTATGAGGATGAGATCGAGGAGACGCCGGAAGAAGCGCCGCGCCGCAACGGCTCGACCACGCTCGACGTGCGCATCACGGCGCCGGCGCGCATCTACACACGCGGCCGCGGCGTCGACGCCGAGTGGGCGCTGAACCTGCGCCTTACGGGCACGGCGGCGAGTCCGCAGCTGCACGGAACGGCGCGCATCATCCGCGGCACGATCGCCCTCTCCGGCCAGCCGTTCGAGATCGACGAGGCGCGCATCACCTTCGGCGGCGATCCGCTGGACGCGCTGATCGATCTCACCGCCACGCGCAGCACCGCCGACCTCACCGCCTATATGCGCCTCAGCGGCACGGCGCGCGATCCCGAAATCAGCTTCACCAGCGATCCGGGCCTGCCGGAGGACGAGATCCTGCCGCAGATCCTGTTCGGCCGCTCGGTGGAGGATTTGTCCGCGCTCGAAGCGGCGCAGCTGGCGGCGAGCCTGGCCGCGCTCTCGGGGCAGGCGTCGCTCAATCTCGTCGACGCCGCGCGCGCGGCCGCGGGGCTCGACCGCTTCAACGTCCGCCAGGATGAAAACGGCGGCTTCCTGGTGGCCGGCGGCGTCTATCTGACGCGCGACGTCTATCTCGAAGTCGCGCGCACCGGCCTTGGCGAAACGCAGACGCGCGTCGAATACACCGTCCGGCCGCGGCTGGTGCTGATCACCAGCTTCCTCTCCAGCGGCGACCAGCGCGTCTCGCTGCGGTGGCGGCGCGAAAGCGATTGAGCGAACGGCGAAGAGCGAATAGGGAGAAGCGAGCGGGGAGCTTCCGCTTTCAGGCGGAACCGGACACGCCCAACCGTTCGCCCCTATTCGCCATTCCCTATTCGCCATTCGCCGCTCATGAAATTCCTCGACCAGACCAAGATTTACGTGCGCTCCGGCAATGGCGGCGCCGGGGCGGTGTCGTTCCGGCGCGAGAAATTCATCCCGTTCGGCGGCCCCGACGGCGGCGACGGCGGCCGCGGCGGCGACGTCTGGATCGAGGCGGCGGACGGCCTCAACACGCTGATCGACTACCGCTACCAGCAGCATTTCAAGGCGGCGACCGGCGGGCACGGCATGGGCCAGAACCGCCACGGCGCCGATGGCGAAAGCATCACGCTGAAAGTGCCGACCGGCACGCAGGTGCTCGAAGAGGACAAAGAGACGCTGATCGCCGACCTCGACAAGCCGGGTATGCGCATCCCGATCGCGCGCGGCGGCAATGGCGGTTTCGGCAACGCCTATTTCAAATCGTCGGTGAACCAGGCCCCGCGGCACGCCAACCCTGGCCAGCCGGGCGAAGAGCGCACGATCTGGCTGAGACTCAAGCTGATCGCCGATGCGGGGCTTGTGGGCCTGCCCAACGCCGGCAAGTCGACCTTCCTGCGCGCGGTGTCGAGCGCGACGCCGAAAGTGGCGGACTATCCGTTCACCACGCTGCACCCGCACCTGGGCGTCGTCACCGTGGGCGACAGCGAACGCTTCGTCATGGCCGACCTCCCCGGCCTGATCGAAGGCGCGGCCGAGGGCACGGGTCTCGGCACGCGCTTTCTCGGCCACGTCGAGCGCTGCGTTGCGCTCGTGCACCTGATCGACGGCGCGAGCGATGACCCGGCCGCCGCCTACGAGACGGTGCGGCGCGAGATCGAGGCTTACGGCGCCGGGCTCGACGAGAAGCCCGAAATCGTCGCGCTCAACAAGATCGACGCGCTGACGCCGGACGACGCCGCCGAAAAGCGCGACGCCCTGGCCGCCGCGATCGGCAAGGACGTGCGGCTGGTCTCCGGCGTCTCCGGCGCCGGCGTGCGCGATCTTGTCAACGACATCGCCGCCCTGCTGCGCGCCCGGCGCGCGGCGGAGAGCCAGGAATCCCAGCCCCAGGGCGATTGGGCGCCTTAGCCCGTAGCGTTGCGGCGCCACTGTTCGAGCTGAAGCGCCGCGCGTAGAACACCGCCATGGCCTCCCCGCTCGACACCGCCAAACGCATCGTCGTCAAGATCGGCTCGGCGCTGCTCGTCGGCGGCGACGGGCAGCCGGCGCGCGCGTGGCTTCAGGCGCTGGCGGACGACGTCGCCGAGGCGCGCGCGCGCGGGCAGGGCGTGGTGATCGTCTCGTCCGGCGCGATCGCGCTTGGGCGCAAAGTGCTTGGCCTCGGACGCACGCTGCGCCTGGAGGAGAAGCAGGCCGCCGCCGCCGCCGGCCAGGCGCGGCTGCTGGCGGCCTACGAGGACGCCTTTGCGCGCCACGGCGTCCCGGTCGCGCAGGCGCTGCTGACGCCGGACGACACCGAGCGGCGCCGCCGCTGGCTCAACGCGCGCGCCACGCTGGAGACGCTGCTCGGCCTCGGCGCCGTGCCGATCATCAACGAGAACGACACCGTGGCGACCGCCGAGATCCGCTACGGCGACAACGATCGCCTCGCCGCCCGCGCGGCGCAGATGATCAGCGCCGACGCGCTGATCCTGCTCTCCGACATCGACGGCCTCTACGAACGCGATCCCCGCATCGAGCCGGACGCGCCGTTCGTGCCGGAGGTGCGCCAGATCGATGCGCGCATCGAGGCGATGGCGGGCGGGGCGAACGCGGCGGCGGGCGTGGGCTCGGGCGGCATGCGCACCAAGATCGAGGCGGCCAGGATCGCCACCCGCGCCGGCTGCGCCGTGGCGATCACCAAAGGCGCCGAGCCCAAGCCGCTGACGCGCCTGAGAAGCGGCGCGCGCGCGACCTGGTTCCTGCCGCGCGCGACGCCGCAGGCGGCGTACAAGGCCTGGATCGGCGGCCACCTGGCGCCGCAAGGCGCGCTGGTGATCGACGACGGCGCGGCGGCGGCGCTGCGCGCGGGGAAGAGCCTGCTGCCGGCCGGCGTCACCGGCGTCGAGGGCGCGTTCGAGAAGGGCGACGCCGTGCGCATCCTGAGCGCTTCGGGGGCGGAAGTCGGCCGCGGCCTCGCGCGCTACGACGCCGCCGACGCGCAGCGCATCAAGGGCTTGCGGTCCGACGCCATCGCCGACAGGCTGGGCTACGCCGCGGGCGCGGCGCTGGTGCACGCCGACGATCTCGTATTGAGCTAACCCCATAGCCCTCGCCGGCCCAGCCGCCCTATAAGACGCCGTGGACGACAGTTCTGCCCCCCTGTTCAACCAGATGCGCGCGCTGGGCCAGCGCGCGCGCAAGGCCGCGCGCGCGGTCGCGTCCGCCTCCGGCGCACAGCGCACCGCCGCGCTCAAGGCGATGGCGTTCCACCTGCGCGCGCGGAAGGACGACATCCTCGCCGCCAATGCGCGCGACGTCGCCGCGGCGAAGGAAAAAGGCCTGGCCGAGAGCTTCATCGACCGCCTGCTGCTGAATGCGGCGCGGCTCGAAGCCGTCGCCGCCGGCGTCGAGACCGTCGCCGCCATCGCCGATCCGGTCGGCGCCGCAATCGACGAGTGGACGCGCCCGAACGGCTTGCGCATCGCCCGCGTGCGCACCCCGATCGGCGTCATCGGCATGATCTTCGAGAGCCGGCCCAATGTGGCGGCCGACGCGGCGGCGCTGGCGCTGCGCGCCGGCAACGCCATCATCCTGCGCGGCGGCAGCGACAGCGCCGAGAGCGTGCGCGCGATCGGCGCCGCCCTGCAGGACGCACTGCGCGACGCCGGCCTCAGCGAAGACGCCGTGCAGATCGTGCAGAGCACCGACCGCGCCGCCGTCGGCATGATGCTGGAAGGCCTGGGCGGCGCCATCGACGTGATCGTCCCGCGCGGCGGCAAGTCGCTGGTGGCGCGGGTGCAGGCGGAAGCGCGCGTGCCGGTGTTCGCCCACCTCGAAGGCGTCAACCACACCTACGTGCACGCCGCCGCCGATCCGCAGAAAGCCGTCGACATCGTCGTCAACGCCAAGATGCGGCGCGTCTCCGTCTGCGGCGCGACCGAGAAGCTGCTGATCGACCGCGCCGTGCTAGAACAGATGCTGCCGCCGATCGCGAAAGCGCTGGAAGCGCGCGGCTGCGAATTGCGCGGCGGGCCCGAAGCGCAGCGCGTCCATCCGATGAAGCGCGCCACCACCGAGGATTGGAGCGCCGAATATCTCGCGCCGGTCCTCGCCATCCGCGCCGTCAGCGACATCGACGAGGCCATCGCCGTCATCGGCCTTTACGGCTCGCAGCACACCGACGCGATCGTCACCGAGGACAAGGCGGCGGCCGAGAAATTCCTGCGCGAGGTCGACAGCGCCATTGTGCTGCACAACGCTTCGACTCAGTTCGCCGACGGCGGCGAGTTCGGCTTCGGCGGCGAGATCGGCATCGCAACCGGGCGCCTGCATGCGCGCGGACCTGTGGGCGCCGAGCAGCTGACGACGTTCAAGTACATCGTCCGCGGCGAGGGACAGATCAGGCCGTGAGGCGCGGACTGCCACTCGCCTATCCGGGCATGCGCATCGGCCTGTTCGGCGGCAGTTTCGATCCGGCGCACGAAGGCCATGCGCACGTGGCGGAAACGGCGCTGAAGCGGCTCGATCTCGACCGCGTCTGGTGGCTGGTGTCGCCGCAGAATCCGCTGAAGCCGAAGTCGGGCCCGTTCGAGGCGCGGATGAAATCCGCGCAAGCCCAGGCGCACGGCAGGCGCATGTTTGTCACCGACTTCGAGCAGCGCTTCGGCTGCGCCTACACCTATCAGACGATCCGCAAACTCAAGCAGCTCTATCCAGGCGTGCAGTTCACCTTGATCATGGGCGCCGACAATCTGGCCAATTTCCGCAAGTGGCGGAAATGGCGGGAAGTCGCCGAGACCGTACCGGCGGTCGTGGTCTCGCGGCCGGGGGCGGAGCCCGCCCATCGGATGGCGGCGCCCAGGGGTTGGCGACACCTGAACGCGCGCTACGCCCCCCAATCTTCAACGGCTCTGCGTGCGGCCAGAGGCGCCAAGTTGGCGAAACCCGGCCGGAAGTGATAGCCTTGAATATCCGGGGGCACAGAAGGAACCCATAACCTGTCACCTGAAATGAAACGCGCGCCGGCCGCGCCCGAAGCCGGGAAGTCCGAGCGCGATCCGAACCGGCCAGCGCCGGGGATCGACGTCGAAGCGGCGACGCAAGTCGTGCTCGCCTCGCTCGAAGACGACAAAGCCGAGGACATCGTCTCGATCGACATCCGCGGCAAATCCTCTTTCGCCGACATGCTGATCGTGGCTTCGGGCCGTTCGGCGCGCCATGTCGGCGCGCTCGCGGATCACGTGCTGCGCAAGCTGAAGGACGCGGGCGTGAAAGACGTGCGCGTGGAAGGGCTGCCGCAAGCCGACTGGGTGCTGGTGGATGCGGGCGACGTGGTGGTGCACCTGTTCCGCCCCGAAGTGCGCGCCTTCTACAATATCGAAAAGATCTGGTCCGGCGGGCACACGACGCCGCTGGCCAGCTGAGCCTTGCGCATTCAGATCGCGGTTGTCGGCCGTCTGCGCGGCGGGCCGGAAGCTGCGCTGAGCGCCGACTACGCCGCGCGCGCGGCGGCGGCGGGAAAGCAGATCGGATTCAAGTCCGTCGACATCGCGGAAGTCGAAGGCCGCCCGCCCGGCGATCCGCGCGCGGAAGCGACCGCGCTCTACCGCGCCACGCCCGACGACGCACGCAAGATCCTGCTCGACGAACGCGGCGCGGAATGGACCTCGCGCCAGCTGGCGGAAAAGCTCGCGCGCTGGCGCGACGACGGCGTTCCGTGCGTCACCTTCTGGATCGGCGGCGCCGACGGCGTTTCACAGAGCGTTAAGGATAACGCTGACGAAAAGCTCGCATTCGGGCGCCAAACCTGGCCGCATCGGCTCGTCAGGGTGATGATTTCCGAGCAGGTTTACCGTGCCGTGACGATATTGTGCGGTACTCCCTATCACCGGGACTGAAGTTCTCGGGCGATATGGGTGATGGTGAATGGCTCGAGACGCACGACGCGTCCGCGCCCTGGTCGCATGCGCGGCAGGGGCGCTTGCGCTCCTGATCGGCAGCGCCAACGCGCAGACCACGCGAACCGCCACGCAAGCCGAGCGCGACCGCCGCGCCGAGACCCAGCGCGCCGAGCGGCTGCGCGCAGAGGCCGCCGCCGCGCGCCGCGAGGTGCAGGCGCTCGACCGCCAGCTGGCCGACTCCGGCCGCCGCCTGGCCGAAGCCGAGGCCGCCGCCGTCGCCGCCGAGCAACGCCTCGCCGAACTGCGCGCCCAGATCGATGTCGACACCACCGCCCGCAGCCACGCCCAGGATGCGTTCGAGCGCGCCCTGATCGGCGCCGCGCTCGCCAGCCGCCGGGCCGAGCCGCGCGCCGTCCGCGCCGGCATGGCCGCCCGCGCGCTCGCGCCGGCCTTCGCCACCCGGGAACGCCAAAGCGCCGCCGCGCTGGCGGACGCGCGCCGGCTGGAACGCGCCGTCGCCGAGGAACAGCGCCTGCTCGCCGAGGCGCACGCCGCCATCGAGGCGGAACGGACCGAGCTTGCCGCCCTGACCGTCCGCCGCCGCGCCTCCCAGACGCAGCTCGCCAGCGACGCCGCCGCCGCCGACCGCCGCGCCCGCGCCTTCGCCGCCGAAGCCCGCAACCTGCGCGAGCTGGCGCAGCGCGCCTCCGCCAGCGCGCGCCGCCGCGGCGGCGCGGGGGCCAGTTCCGGCCCCTCCGTCATCCCCGCCGCCTGGGTCGCGCCGGCCGAGGGCAGCATCGCCCGCGCCTTCGGCGCTCAGTCCGCGGGCGGTTCCGCCGCGCAGGGCGTCACGCTGCGCACGCGCGCGGGCGCGCGGGTTGTTTCCCCCGCTGCGGGAGAAGTGACCTATGCCGGCCCCTTCCGCAGCTACGGCCACGTCTTGATCCTCAACTTCGATGGGGGGTACGCTCTCATTCTCACCGGCCTGGACACGATCAGCGCCCGCGTCGGCGAGACCGTCCGCGCCGGCCAGCCTGTGGGCGAAATGTCATCTTCAGACACGACGCCGCCGGAATTGTATGTTGAAGTGCGTCGGGATGGACGAGCGGTCGATCCCGGGCGCTGGCTGAACGGGCGGGGGATTGCCGCCGAAGCGGGCGTTAGAGCTGGTTAGCGCTTTCAGGCGATGCTCGCCTGGGGAGTACATGGATGCGGTTAGCTTGGGTTGCGGCGCCGATCGCCGGCATAGCGGCGCTGGTGGGCGCGTTGGCGTGGTCCGCTCCCGAAGGCCGTGACCGCGGCGACATCTACCGTCAGCTCGAACTGTTCGCCGACGTGCTCGCGCGCGTCGAGCAGGATTACGTCACCGAGATCAACGACCAGGAGGCGATCGAAGCGGCCATCCAGGGCATGCTCGCCTCGCTCGATCCGCACTCCTCCTACATGAACGCGACCGAGTATCGCGACATGCAGACCCAGACCCGCGGTGAGTACGGCGGGCTGGGCATCGAAGTCACCAGCGAAGACGGCGTCGTGCGCGTGGTCTCGCCGATCGACGGCACCCCGGCGGCGCGCGCCGGCATCCAGGCCGGCGACTATCTCACCGCCATCAACGGCGAAAGCATCGTCGGCCTCACGCTCAACGAAGCCGTGCGCCGGATGCGCGGCGAAGCCGGCAGCAGCATTACCGTCACGGTCGCCCGCGAAGGAACCGATCCGTTCGACGTCACGCTGACGCGCGAAATCATCAATGTCCGCGCTGTCACCGCCCGCATCGAAGGCGGCGACATCGGCGTCATCCGCATCTCCACCTTCAACGAGCGCACCGGCTCGATGCTGCAGGACGCGATCCGCCAGGTGAAGCGCGACACCGGCGGGCGCCTGCGCGGCGTCGTGGTCGATCTGCGCAACAACCCGGGCGGCCTGCTCGATCAGGCGATCGAGGTCTCCGACGCCTTCCTCGACGGCGGCGAGGTGGTCTCCACCCGCGGCCGCCAGCCGGAAGACGTGCAGCGCTACAACGCCCGCCGCGGCGACGATCTCGCCGGCGTGCCGGTCGTGGTGCTGATCAACGGCGCGTCGGCCTCGGCCGCGGAAATCGTCGCCGGCGCCTTGCAGGACCGCAACCGCGCGCTGATCGTCGGCCTCGACTCGTTCGGCAAGGGCTCGGTGCAGACGGTGATCCCGCTGCAGGGCGGCCGCGACGGCGCGCTGCGCCTCACCACCGCCCGCTACTACACGCCGGCCGGCCGCTCGATCCAGGGCGCGGGCATCACGCCGGACATCGAAGTCGCCGCGCGCCGCGTCAGCGCCGAGGACATCGCCCGCCTGCAGCGACTGCGGCTCAGCGAAGAAGATCTGCCGAACGCGCTCGGCAACGATTCGGGCGCGCAACGGCGCGCCGCGCACCTGCCGGAAGACCAGCCGCCGGAAAACTGGGATCAGGACGAGGATTACCAGCTCCACCGCGCCATGGAACTGCTGCGCCAAGGCATGGTGGCGGAGCGCCTGCGCCAACGCGCGGGCTAAAGCGCCGCCCCCATGGACCGCCGGCGTCCCGCCAGCATGCGCCATGTTCTGAAATCTGAGCGCATGCCGGCGGGACGCCGGCGGTCCATAAGGCTCTCGTATCGCTAGCGAAACGCCAGCGCACGCCCCGCACTAGTGACGGGCCGCGCGAATTCGTTGATCTTCCGCGTCGATGATTCGCCCGAAGATGAGCGCGAAAGCGCCGGTGCGCCGGCCTGCTTCCGCGCCCAGGCTACAACAGCGACGCCTGCCGCAGATCAATCACAAGATCGCAGCGCTCGCAGCGGCGGGCGTGCTGGCGCTCGGCGCGTTCGCGGCCATCCAGCTGTTCGGGGACCCGGAAGCGGCGGGCCCGCGCCGCGTGATCGCGCTGGCCCCGCGCGACGCCGCCGCCGACGCGCCCACCATCTCCTTCTCCGACGCGACCGAGGACATCGGCGAATACCAAACCTTCGGCCTGGAGGACCTGCCGGAGTTCAGCGGCGAGATTGGCGAAATCGACGCCAGCGGCGAACTGCGCGTCGCCGTGGTCGAGGCGCCCGAAACGGCGGCGCGCCCGTCCGTCGCGCCGCTGCCGCGCGCGCCGCTCGCGGGCCTGACCGAACCCGGCCCCAACGGCCCGCTGCCGGTCATCGCCGCCAACGGCCGCACTCCGGCCCAAGCCTATGCGCGCCCGTTCACGCGGCGCGAGAACCGGCCGATGATCGCCATCGTCATCGGCGGCCTCGGCTTCAATGCGCGCGCGACGACTCAAGCGATCGAGGAGCTGCCGCCGGAGATCACGCTCTCCTTCGTTCCCTACGCCAACGATCTGCAAAGCTGGATCGACCGCGCCCGCGCGCGCGGCCACGAAGTCATGCTCGAACTGCCGATGGAGCCGTTCGATCCGGACGCCGACGACACCGGCCCGCAGACCCTGCTCGCCTCGGCCTCGGCGCAGCAGAACATGCAGCGGCTCGACCAACTGCTCTCGCGCAGCGCCGGCTATTTCGGTGTAACCAATTACCAGGGCGCGCGCTTCGCCACCTCGGCGCAGGCGTCGCAGCCGGTGGTGCAGGCGCTGCGCCGGCGCGGGCTGGTGTTCATCTCGTCGGGCATCGGCCAGCGCACGGCGCTGAGCGTCGAGGCGCAGCGGGCGAACCTGCCGAACACCGCCGCGGACCGCATCATCGACGCGCGCCGCGAGGCCGACGCGATCGACGATCAGCTGCTCAATCTCGAAGCGCTGGCGCTGCAGAATCAGAGCGCCATCGGCGCCGGCTTTGCCTATCCTGTCACCATGGAACAGGTTGGCCGGTGGGCGCGTGACATCGAAAGCCGCGGATATCAGCTCGCGCCCGCATCGGCTGTGCTGAACGCACGCGCCGCGCGCAGATGACAGTTCAGCACGATCCGAAGCTTTACCGTCCCAATATCGGCCTTGCCCTGTTTCATCGCAACGGCCTCGTTTTCCTCGGCAAGCGCGTGGCGACCGAAGGCCCTTACCAATGGCAGATGCCGCAGGGCGGGGTCGATCGCGGCGAGAAGCCGCTCGACGCAGCGATCCGCGAGCTTGAGGAGGAGATCGGCGTAAGGGCGGAGCACGTCGACCTGCTCGAAGAGACGCCGGACTGGCTTTATTACGATTTCCCCATCGACGTGCGCACGAAAATGAAGCCGCGCGGCCGCTATTTGGGGCAAAGACAGAAGTGGTGCGCCTTTCGCTTCAAAGGCCGTGACGCCGACATCCGGCTCGATACACACACGCCGGAATTCAGCGACTGGCGCTGGGCTGCACTAGACACGACGCCTAGTTTGGTGATCCCATTCAAGCGCGCCACCTACGAGGAAGTCGTACGGCGGTTCGCGAAATATGCGGCGGGGGTTTCCGAGTGAGCTTGTGCGTGAGTGAGGCGCTGCTGTCGTGAAGCGCAATGGCATTGTCACGCCGGTCGTGTTCGTGCATGGCGCGTTCTGCGGCGGCTGGGCGTTCGACGCCTTCCGCGAGCCGTTCGAAGCCGCGGGCTTCGAAACCCATGCGCCGAACCTGCCGCATCACGAGCGCGGCGCCGATCTCGAACAATTGGCGCAGTCCGGGCTCAAGGACTACGCGCACGCGATCGCCAATTATGTGCGCGAGCTTCGTGCGCCGCCGGTGCTGGTCGGCCACTCGCTGGGCGGCCTGGTCTCGCAGCTTGCGGCGATGCATGCGGGCGTCGCGGGCCTAGTGCTGCTGGCGCCCAGCGCGCCATGGGGCGTGCCGCCGACGACGCTGGACGAGCACAGCCACCAGTTCGGCCTCACTTTGCTCGGCGACTACTGGCGCCGGCCGGTGCCGCCGGACTATCGCGTTGCGCGCACGACCACGCTTGATCGGCTTACGCGCGACGATGCGCGCCGCGCGTTCGCGCGCTTCGTGCCCGAAAGCGGGCGCGCAATCCGCGAGGCGGTGCAGTGGTGGGCCGATCACTCGATGTCGAGCCAGGCGCCGGTCTATCGCATCGACGCGCCGGTGCTGGGTTTGGCCGGGGGGCGGGATCGCGTGAACCCGTCGAGCACCGTGCGCCGCGTGATCGCACGCTTCCCGCACAGCCAAGCGCATTTCCACGAATTTCCGCAGATGAGTCATTGGCTCGTCGGCGAACCTGAAACGGCCGACGTCGCCAATCTCGTGCTGCAATGGTTCGACGCGCGCGGCATCGGCGCAAAGCCGTCGAAGCCCAAGCGCAAGCTTTCGCTGTTCGGCATCGGCGACAGCACCGAGGCGTAAAAAAGGCGGCCTGCGTCGCCTTCGACAAGCTCAGGCTGACGCTGCTGGAGCGCCCAGCTCAAACGGGCGCCACGCAAGCGCCAAGCGCGCTCGATAAAGCGTCATGCTGAGCTTGTCGAAGCACGACGCTGCGCATGGGCGGATCGTGCCGCAGCGCCGCGCCAAAATCGGATTCGCCGCCCCTATGGACCGCCGGCGTCCCGCCGGCCGGCTTGAACCTACGAAGATTGAGCGCGCGCGGCGGCGCCGCGCTCTCATCACACGTTGGCGCATGCCGGCGGGACGCCGGCGGTCCATAGGGGTGCTGCGTTGGATTTAACGCATGGCGCTTTATGGCGCTATGCGCTCGCCGCCGGCCGCCGCAGCGCCGCGGATCGTGATCACTGCAATTTCCGGCGGATTGAGAAAGCGCACCGGCAGGATGCTCGCGCCAATTCCCGCGGTGACGTACATAAGCTTGCCGTCTTCCGCGATCAGTCCGCAGCCGTAGCGCCTGTTGCGCAGCGGCAGGATCGGCCGGCCGAGCAGCGGAATCGTCACCTGTCCGCAATGGCTGTGCGCGGCGAGCATCAGCGCGGGACCGTCCGGCATGCGCTCGAACGGATCGGGCGAATGGCTGAGAATGATCGTGTCGGCGTCCGCCGGCGCGCCGTCGAGCGCGGCGGCGAAATCGGGATCGCCGGTCATGTCGTCGGCGAGACCGGCGACGACGATGGCCCCGCCGCTGCGGCGAATGACGAGATGGCGGTTCCACAACGCGCCGACGCCCGCGTCCTGCAACGCCGAAGCGATGCTCGAACGATCGTACCAGACATCGTGATTGCCGATGACGGCGACCGCGCCATAGCGCGCCCGCAGCGCCGCGAACGTGGCGACGCCGCCAAGGATGTCCTGGTTCTCGGCCGGGCTCCGCTCCGCCTCGGGCGCATGACCGCCGACATAATCGCCCAGCAGCACGACAAGCTCCGGCCGCAGCGCGTTGACGCGCCGCACGATCCGCCCCACCCGCGCCGCATCGACATGCGTATCGCCGATCGCCGCGATCCTGAGCGGCGCGCCGCGCCAATCGTCGCTGACGATCTCGATTTCGCGCACCACCAGACGGTTCGGCTCGATGAACCAGGCGTAGACGTTGAGCCAGATCGCGATCTCGAACACGCCGATCAGCGCAAACAGGCTCCACCGCAGCCGCGGCGAAAATCTGTTCCAACGCCTGAACAGCCACAGGCACGCCCACACCACCAGCGCAAGGCCGGCGGCGGCGGCGATAATCGCGGGCCAGAGGTCCGGGTGCGGGAACATCGCGGAGGAGTGTGCGGCGCTGGCTCAGGCGAAAGCAATACGCCGGCGACCGGTGTCGCGCAGCTTCTCCGCTCCGATAGTGCAATATGGAGCGCCGGCGCCCTCGCCGGCATGCGCCTTATCGAACAAACGCTGACGCTTGTCGGTAGCTGTCGCCGCCCTGCCGGCGAGGACGCCGGCGGTCCATGGGCGGCGCGTCCGATATTCAGCGGGACGCTCTACCGCGCCAGCGCCGCGCGGATGCTCTCGAGACGCGCGACCGCGCGCTGCGCGGCCTCGCGCTTGGCGTCGGAATTGGCGTCGCGCAGGTCTTCGCTGGCGTTCTTCAGCTCCTGCTCGATCTGCGCCGCATCGATGTCGGCGAGATCGATGGCTTCTTCGGCCAGCACGGTAAGCCCCTCCGGCGTCACGTCGGCGAAGCCGCCATTGACGAAGATGCGCCGCTCGGCGCCGTCGCTCAGCACCTTGAGCGCGCCGGGCCTGATCACGCTCATCACCGGCGAGTGGTTCGGCAGCACGCCGAACTCGCCTTCCGAGCCCGGCACGACGACCTGATCGACCTCGCCGTTGAAGAGTTCGCGCTCCGGCGAAACGAGTGCGAAGCTCAGCTTGTCAGCCATGACTTAGAACCAACCTTTTTTCTTCTTCTTCGGCTCGGGCTCCGGCGCAGGTGCAGGCGCGGCGGGCTGAGGAGCTGGGGCGGGGGCCACCGGTTGCGACTGTTGCGGCGCGGGCGACGCGGCCTTCGGCGCAGACGCCTGCTGCGTCGGCGCAGGCTCTGCGCCGGCTGGGCCCCGACGCCCACTTGGCGGCAACGGTCCGAGCTTGTCTGCGAAGAACATTGGCGTCCCTCCGAATATGCGCCGTTAGGCGGCCTCCGCCGCCAGTTTCTGGGCTTTGGCGATCGCTTCTTCGATCGAGCCGACCATGTAGAAGGCCGGCTCGGGCAGGTGGTCGTAGTCGCCGTTCACGAGGCCCTTGAAGCCACGGATCGTGTCCTTGAGGTCGACCAGCTTGCCCGGCGAACCGGTGAACGCTTCGGCGACGTGGAACGGCTGCGATAGGAAGCGCTCGATCTTGCGCGCGCGGGCGACGACGAGTTTGTCGTCTTCCGACAATTCATCCATGCCCAGGATGGCGATGATGTCCTGCAGCGCCTTGTAGCGCTGGAGCGTTTCCTGAACCTGGCGCGCCACCTGATAGTGCTCTTCGCCGACCACGTTCGGATCGAGGATGCGCGAGGTGGAGTCGAGCGGATCGACCGCCGGATAGATGCCCTTGGCGGCGATGTCGCGCGAGAGCACGGTGGTGGCGTCCAAGTGCGCGAACGAGGTGGCGGGCGCGGGGTCGGTCAAGTCGTCGGCGGGTACGTAGATGGCCTGCACCGAGGTGATCGAACCCTTGGTGGTGGAGGTGATGCGCTCCTGCATGGCGCCCATCTCGGTCGCCAGCGTGGGCTGATAGCCGACCGCCGAAGGAATACGGCCGAGCAGCGCCGACACTTCCGAGCCCGCCTGGGTGAAACGGAACACGTTGTCGACGAAGAACAGGATGTCCTTGCCCTGATCGCGGAAATGCTCCGCGATCGTCAGCCCCGAAAGCGCCACGCGCGCGCGCGCGCCGGGCGGTTCGTTCATCTGGCCGAACACCAGCGCGCAGCGGCTGCCCTGGCCGCCGCCGTGCTTGTTGACGCCCGACTCGATCATTTCGTGATAGAGGTCGTTGCCTTCGCGCGTGCGCTCGCCGACGCCGGCGAACACCGAGTAGCCGCCATAGGCTTTGGCGATGTTGTTGATCAGTTCCTGGATCAGCACCGTCTTGCCGACGCCGGCGCCGCCGAACAGGCCGATCTTGCCGCCCTTGGCGTACGGGCAGAGCAGATCGACGACCTTGATGCCGGTGACGAGGATTTCCGGCGACGGCTTCTGATCGACGAAGGCGGGCGCGGGCTGGTGGATGGCGCGCTTGGCGGTGGCCTTCACCGGGCCGGCTTCATCGACCGGCTCGCCGATGACGTTGAGGATGCGGCCCAGCGTTTCTTCGCCGACCGGCACTGCGATCGGCGCGCCGGTGTCGATCACGTCCTGGCCGCGGACGAGGCCGTCGGTGGCGTCCATGGCGATAGTGCGCACGACGCCTTCGCCGAGGTGTGTCGCCACTTCGAGCACGAGGCGCTGGCCGCGATTGGTGGTTTCCAACGCGTTGTAGATATCCGGCAGGTGGCCGTCGAACTCGACGTCGACAACGGCGCCGATCACCTGCGCGATGCGCCCTTTTGCTTGCTGTGCCATCTCACTCTTCCTCGTCCGTCCGTTTGAGCCGCGAAGGCTCCAATCTCAATTCATCAGCCGCGCCGCGACGATCCCCGCCGCCACCGCCAGAAAAGGCGCGATGATCAAGGCGATGCGTCCGACACGTTTCATCTAGCCTTCGACCGCCAGTTCCACTTCGATGTTGCCGCGCGTCGCCTTCGAGTAGGGGCAGACCTGGTGCGCCGCTTCGAGCAGTTCCTGAATCTGCTCGCGCGAGGCGCCCGGCAACGCGAGGCCGATCCTGGCTGAAAGCGCAAAGCTGGTGTCGTCCTTGCTCAGGCCGATCTCGACCGTCACCGTCGCTTTCGACGCATCGACGTTCCTCTGCTTGGCGACCAACAGCACCGCGCCGTTGAAGCAATTGGCGTAGCCGAGCGCGAAGAACTGTTCGGGGTTGGAGCCCTCGCCCGAACCGCCGAGCGCCTTGTCGTGCTCGGTGTGGAACCACGGGCCGCCATCGGCGAGCGCGACCTTGCCGCCAGCACGGCCGCCCTTGGAGATGGCTTTGGTGGTGAAAAGCGGATTTGCCATGCGTCGTTCTCCTTAGAGAGCCTCCGCCCAAATGACATTATTCCGGACGCGCGCAGCGCGATCCACAACCCAGGGGCAAGCGATGCTAGTGGCGACGCGCGTAACTGGCGTTAGCGGTGCGGTTCTTCGACCAGATCGAGCCGCTTTTCGATCCGCCCGAGACGTTCCTCGAAACGATCCATGCGCTTGCTCATCGTGCCGAGCATGACAAAGAGCTGGCCTTGCAGTTCCTCCAGCGCCGATACCCGAGACTTTACGTCGACCAGATCGAGAGCGATCACATCCACGCGCGCGCGGATGTGTTTGAGGTGCTCCAGCACGAGATTTTGGACATCCTCGGTCATTGATTGCCAACCTAGCACAAAACGGAAACATTACAACGCCTCCGCCCCCGAGATAATCTCGATCAGCTCCTTGGTGATGTTGGCCTGGCGCTGGCGGTTGTAGCGCAGCGTCAGCTTGCGGATCAGATCGCCGGCGTTGCGCGTGGCGTTGTCCATCGCGCTCATCTGCGCGCCGTAGAAGCCGGCCTGGTTTTCCAGGAGCGCCTGCAGGATCTGGCCGTTCAGGTATTGCGGCAGCAGCGCTTCGAGGATTTCCGCTTCGTTCGGCTCGTACTCGTAGATCGCGCCCTTCAGATCGGGCGGCGTCACGCCTTCGGGCGCTCTGGCTGGGATCAGCTGCAGCGCCGTCGGCGTTTGGCTGATGACCGACTGGAAACGCGAGAAGAACAGCGTCGCGACATCGAACTCGCCCTGCTCGTACAGGTCGAGAACGGCTGAACGCACCAGATTCGAGGCGTCCGCGCCGATATTGCGGAAGCCCGACAGGTCGATGAACGTCACGATCTTGTCGCCGTGCAGGCGGCGCAGCTGGTCGCGGCCCTTCTTGCCGACGGCGAGAATCTTCACCGTCTTTCCAGCGCTCAAAAGCTCATCGATCCTCTCGCGTGCGGCGCGGACGATCTGGGTGTTGAAGCCGCCGCAGAGACCCCGCTCGCTCGTCATCACCACCAGCAGATGCACTTGGTCCTTGCCGGCGCCGCGCAGCAGCGCCGGAGCGTCGTCGCCCTGCACCGCCGCCGCCAGGTTGGCGATCACGCGCGACATGCGCTCGGCATAGGGTCGCGCCGCTTCGGCCTGGCTCTGCGCCCGCTTCAGCTTCGCGGCCGCCACCATCTGCATCGCCTTGGTGATCTTCTGCGTGGACTTCACGCTGGCGATGCGGTTGCGGAACTCTTTTAAGCTCGGCATCGCGTGCTCCCACCTGCTCTCCCGCAAGCGGGGGAAGAAACAACGCGCCGCATCATGCGAACGTCCCCGTGAACTCTTCGAGGGCGACCTTGATCTTGTCCTCGATGCCGTCCTTGCCAATGTCCTTCTTGTCGCCGATCGCCTTGAGCAGGTCCGCCTTCTTGGCGCGCAGCCACGCGATCAGCTCGCTCTCGTAGCGGCCGACGTCGCCGACGGCGATCTTGTCGAGATAGCCGCGCGTGCCCGCATAGATCAGCACGATCTGCTCCTCGACCGGCACGGGCGAGAATTGCGGCTGCTTCAGCAATTCCGTCAGGCGCGCGCCGCGGTTCAGCAGACGCTGCGTGGCGGCGTCGAGGTCGGAGCCGAACTTCGCAAACGCCGCCATTTCGCGGTACTGCGCCAGTTCGCCCTTCAGCGGGCCGGCGACCTGCTTCATCGCCTTGATCTGGGCGTTGCCGCCGACGCGCGACACCGAGATGCCGACATTGAGCGCCGGGCGGATGCCCTGGAAGAACAGGTCCGTCTCCAGGAAAATCTGGCCGTCGGTGATCGAGATCACGTTGGTCGGGATGTAGGCCGACACGTCGTTGGCTTGCGTCTCGATGATCGGCAGCGCCGTCAGCGAGCCCGACTTGTTGTCTTCGTTCAGTTTCGCCGCGCGCTCCAGCAGGCGGGAGTGCAGATAAAAAACGTCGCCCGGATAGGCTTCGCGGCCCGGCGGGCGGCGCAGCAGGAGCGACATCTGGCGATAGGCGACGGCCTGCTTCGACAAGTCGTCATAGATGATGAGCGCGTGCATGCCGTTGTCGCGGAAGAACTCGCCCATCGCGCAGCCCGACATCGGCGCGAGATATTGCAGCGGCGCTGGATCGGAAGCGGTGGCGGCGACGATGATCGAGTATTGCAGCGCGCCCTTGTCTTCGAGCGTCTTCACCAGCTGCGCCACCGTCGAGCGCTTCTGGCCGACGACGACATAGATGCAATAGAGCTTCTCGCTCTCGGGCGCGTTCCGCTCATGCGCTTCGCGCTGATAGAGGATGGTGTCGACGGCGACGGCGGTCTTGCCGGTCTGGCGGTCGCCGATGATGAGCTCGCGCTGGCCGCGGCCGATCGGGATCAGCGCGTCGATCGCCTTGATGCCGGTCTGCATCGGCTCGTGCACCGACTTGCGCGGGATGATGCCCGGCGCCTTCACGTCGACGGTGCGGCGCCCGTCCGCCTTGATGGCGCCCTTGCCGTCGATCGGGTTGCCGAGCGGATCGACGACGCGGCCCAAGAGGCCCTTGCCGACCGGCACGTCGACGATCTCGCCGAGGCGCTTGACGGTGTCGCCTTCCTTCAGGCCGCGGTCTTCGCCGAAGATGACGACGCCGACATTGTCGCGTTCGAGGTTGAGGGCCATGCCCTTCACGCCGCCCGGAAACTCGACCATCTCGCCGGCCTGAACGCTTTCCAGGCCATAGACGCGGGCGATGCCGTCGCCGACCGACAGCACACGGCCGATCTCGGCGACTTTCGCTTCAGTGCCGAAATCCTTGATCTGCTCTTTGAGGATGGCGGAGATTTCTGCGGCGCGAACGTCCATTGTGTGTAGTCCTCTCAGGCGGATTTCAGGGCGAGACGCAGCGCGTCCAGCTTGGCTTTGACGGAAGCGTCGAATTGGCGGGAGCCGACGCGGACGACGAAGCCGCCGATCAGGCTGTCGTCGACGCGCGTTTCGGCCTCGACCTTGGCGCCGAGCTTCTTGCCCAGCGCCTCGACGATGGCGGATTTCTCGGCCTCGGCCAGCGGCCGGGCGGAGACGATCTCGACCTGGCGGGCCCCGCGTTCGCGCGCGACCAGGGCGCGGTAGGCGGCGAAGATAGCCGGCAGTTCGCCGGCGCGGCGATTCTGGGCGGCGACGCCGATGGTTTTGCGGCCGAGGTCGGAGAGGCCGAGCTTGGCGGCCACGGCGGTCAGCGCCCGGGCCTTGTCGGCCGGATCGATCAGCGGCGAGCGGGCGACGTCGCGCAGGTCGGCGCTTTCCCTCCAGCCGGCCGCGAACCTCGCAAAATCCTGCTCTACCGCCTCTAAGGCCTTGGCGTCCTTGGCCAAATCGAACACGGCCTGGGCGTAGCGCGCCGCCGCTTCGGAAGCCCCGCTCTCGAAGGATTCTGCCACGTCTGTCTCGCTGCTCACGCCGCCGGCGCCCGTCTGGCCGCCTGCTGGCTCGATTGCGCCGCTTGGGGAAAACCCAAACGCCAAAGAACCGCAGCGAACGTTCGCGCGGGGGTCTTTGACGCGCGCGCGAAGTAACATGGTGCGTTCCGGCTTGACAACCGGCCCCGTCGGCGGCGCATCAGCGACAAAAGCGCCGATTGAGGCGGGGGGAACAAGCTCATGACCGACGCCAGCGCCAGCGCGCCAACCAGCCCGGACGTTCCGCCGTCCAAGATGCGCCAAGTGGTGGCCGCCTCCGCCGCCGGCACGGTGTTCGAGTGGTACGATTTCTTCGTCTACGCCGTCATCGCCGACGTCATCCGCGCCAACTTCTTCACCGGCCTTCCCGACGCGCAAGCGTTCGTCTTCACGCTGCTGACCTTCGCCGTCGGCTTCATCGTCCGGCCCATCGGCGCGCTGGTGTTCGGCAAGATCGGCGACTCCACCGGCCGCAAGGGCGCGTTCCTGATCACCATCACCATCATGGGCGTCTCGACCTTCGCCATCGGCCTGCTGCCGACGGCGAAAGACATCGGCGTCTGGGCGCCGATCCTGCTGGTGGCGATGCGGGTGCTGCAAGGCTTCGCGCTGGGCGGGGAGTATGGCGGCGCAGCGATCTACGTCGCCGAACACGCGCCGGCGCACCGCCGCGGCAGCGCAACGGGCTGGATTCAGGGCACCGCCTCGATCGGCCTCATCGGCGCGCTCGCGGTCGTGCTCGGCACGCGCGCCGGGATGGGCGAAGCGGCGTTCGGCGACTGGGGCTGGCGCATCCCCTTCCTGGTCTCGATCGCCCTGCTCGGCATTTCCGTCTGGATTCGGCTGCAGCTCGAAGAGAGCCCCGCGTTCAAGAAGCTGCAGCACGAGGGCGGCGTTTCCAAGCGCGCCTACGCCGAGAGCTTCACCGAATGGCGCAATCTGAAGATCGTGCTGCTGGCGCTGTTCGGCGTGATGATGGCGCAGGGCGTTGTCTGGTACACGGCGCACTTCTATTCGCAATTCTATCTCGAGCGCATCCTCAAGATCGACAGCCAGACCGTGAACCTGATCATGATCACGGTCGTGCTGATCTCGGCGCCGCTCTACATCCTGTTCGCGCGCCTGTCCGACACGCTCGGGCGCAAGCCGGTGATGCTGTTCGGCATGCTGCTGATGCTCGCGCTCTATTTTCCCGGCTTCCACTACATCACCCGCGCCGGCAATCCGGCGCTGGCCGAGGCTTCGGAGCGCACGCCGGTCATCGTCTACGCCAACCCGGCCGACTGCACCTTCCAGCTCGATCTCACCGGCGGCGCCCAGCAATTCGCCACCGCCTGCGACATCGCCAGGAGCGCGCTCTCGAACGCAGGCGTTTCCTACACCACCGTGGACGCGCCGATCGGCGAACGCGCGCGGGTGGTGATCGGCGACCTGGCGGAAATCGAAAGCGTCAGCGCGGTCGGCCAAAGCGCGAGCGAAATCCGCGCTACGCGGGCGGCGTTCGCCGACCGGCTGCGCAACGCGCTGAGCGAAGCCGGCTATCCCACCGCCGCGCCCGGCGCGATGCAGGACTGGAGCTTCGCCGAGATCGCCCGCGTGTTCGGCGAGAAATGGGGCGTCATCGGCATGATGGCGCTGTTCATCATCGCCGCATGCGCGCTGTACGGCCCGCAGGCGGCGGCGCTGGTCGAACTCTTCCCCACGCGCATCCGCTATACCGCGATGAGCCTGCCCTACCATGTCGGCACGGGCTGGTTCGGCGGGCTGCTGCCGGCGATCGTGTTCGCCATCAACACCGCGACCGGCTCGATCTATATGGGCCTGTGGTTCCCGGCGATCGTCACCGCAATCGCAGCAGTAGTGACCTTTCTGTTCTGGCCGGAAACGAAGGACCGGGACATTCACGTTTAGGGATTGGGGGCTGGAGGCTGGGGAGCGCAGCCCCCAGCGATGGTTTTTTACGCATTCACCAGCTTTCTGAACGAGAGCTTAAACCAACTCATGCACACTCCCTTACATGACGGCGATCCCCCACGCCGCCGTGGCCCTCACCAGCGCCCTTGACCGCTTCGGGCACGCCAGCGTGCGTGTGCTTGAAGCGGTCACTGGCGGTGATGATGCGGCGCTGGCGAACGGCCTGGTCGAGATGACCGAGGCCAGGGCGCAGGCCAAGGCCGGCGTCCTGGCGATCCGCTTCGCCGACGAGATGTTCGACGCGCTGCTGCAAATCGGGCGCCCGCCTCAGGCTCGATAAGTCGAATTGGCGGCCACGAGCACCGCGCGCTGAAGTGCGGCGAACAGCGCCCTCGACGTCTCCTCGTAGCGCGGCTGCAGAGCCGAACCGGGAACGATGTCGTTCCAGCTTCCCATCGCCCCGAACACCCAGCCGCGGCCGGCCGCCTTCAATAGCCGCGCCGCATCCGGCGCCATGTCGGCGAACTGAAGGAAATTGAGCGGGGCCGGAAGGTCCTGGCCGTCCAGGGCGCCGCGCGCGGCGACGAAGATGTCGGCGAACGGCGCGCCGGGAAGTTCGCGCGCCACCGGCTCGATCGCCGTCAGCGCGCTGCGCAGATCGCGGCTTGCGCCGGCGACATCGGCATCGGCCCGCTCGCCGGACTCGGCCTCCCCGATCAGAACGTAGGCGCTCAGCCAGATCTTCTTGTCCGGCGCCTTCGGATCGCCGATGCGATCGAACCCTTCCCAAACCTCGGAATGCGCGCCGTAGACCGGTTCGATCAGCCAGCGCGGCCCGCCACCGACCATGCCGACAAGCAGGCGCTCCTCAATATGGCCGAGTTTCCGGTCCCGGCGCATGGGCGCATTGTGCAGCCGCAAGCCCGTGCAGCCGCGCCGGCGCAGTTTCTGGAACCAGGATATCGGCCCCGACGCCACGTGCGCGAGCGGGCCGCTCTCGCGCGGCGTCAGAAAGTCGAGCGACGCCGTATACTGGAAGATCGGATCGTCCGGCCAGAAGCCCGACACGTCGCCCCCGCGCAACGCGGCGTTGCCGATGGCGACCAGGGCGAGCGCGCGAAGAACCGGCTGCTGCATCGGGCGTCAGTCCTCGAAATAATCCCGCATCAGCTCCTCCTCCCCCTCTTGGACGCCCTTCCCGGCTTCCCGGCAATCCCCTACATCGGTTCGCCAAAGAGGAACTCCCGTATGGACTGGAATGTCTCCGCGCTGCTCGCCGACCCGGGCGCCTGGGCGGCGCTCATCACCTTGATCGTGATGGAAGTCGTTCTCGGCATCGACAACCTGATCTTCATTTCGATCCTGACCAACAAGCTGCCGGAACATCAGCGGCCCCGCGCGCGCCAGATCGGCATCGGCCTCGCACTGGTGATGCGGCTGGTCCTGCTGTCCACGATCGCGTTCATCGTCGGCCTCACGGCGCCGGTGCTCGATCTCGGCTTCGCCGGCGCGCCCGACGACCATGGCCGCCTGAGCTTCGAGACCGCGTTCTCCTGGCGCGACCTCATCCTGCTGGCGGGCGGCCTCTTCCTGGTGTGGAAGGCGACCAAGGAAATCCACCACAATGTCGACCCGACGCCGACCACCGGCGTATTCGACAAGAAAAGCCAGGTCGCGCGCAATTTCGGCGCGGCGATCTTCCAGATCATCCTGCTCGACCTGGTGTTCTCGATCGACTCGATCCTCACCGCCGTCGGCATGACCGATCACGTGCCGATCATGATCGCGGCGGTGATTGTGGCGGTCACGGTGATGCTGCTCGCGGCCGATCCGGTCGCGGACTTCATCCATAAAAACCCCACAGTCGTAATGCTGGCTCTGGGCTTCCTGCTGATGATCGGCATGGTGCTGATTGCGGAAGGCTTCGGCGTGCACGTGCCCAAGGGCTACATCTATGCGGCGATGGCGTTCTCCGCGCTGGTCGAAGCGCTCAACATGATGTCCCGCAACGCGCAGAGAAGGAAAGCCGCGCTGCAGGGCCAGCCCGCACCTCAGCCGCCGGCGGCGCAGTGACGGAGGCAGATATGCGCGCGTTCGTTCTCGCCGCCGCGGCGGCGCTCACGCTCGGCGCCTGCGCCGTCGTTCCTGGCGGCGGCGCCGGCGCGGGCGCCACGCTCGTTGCGGCGGATGCGTCCACGTCGCTCGCCGCGGGCGAACGCATCGGCGCCGATCTGTCCACCCGCGGCGCGCGGGACGGCATGGCCCCCTTGGTGACGCTGACGCTCCGCCACGCCGACGGCCGCGCCATGCGCTTCCAGCAAGGCAATCACACCGCCAACGATCTGCTGGCGCAGCGGTCCGGCGGCGCGCTGGCGCAGATCATGGGCCTGTTCGGCGACGAAGCGCCGACGCTCTACCGCGCGACGCCGGATCAGAACCGCGGCGCGCCGTTCATCTGCGGCGCGGACGGGCCTGCGCTGATCGGCTATTATCAAGGCGCCGACGGCGCGGTGCAGATCGTCGGCCTCAAGCAGGAAATCCAGTTCGAGACCCGTCCGGACGGGCAAGCCGAATCCTTGCCCTATTCTCCAGACCAGGTCTGCGCGCGTCTGCGCTTCCGCCAAGGCTAGGCCGATAACCGTCTATGGACCGCCGGCGTCCCGCCGGCAAGGCGCGGCCTCTACCGAGAAGCGTTGGTGTTTGTTCGATCGGGCGCATGCCGGCGGGACGTCGGCGGTCCATACAGCGCCGAGTCGGATTCGACGCACGGCGCTTCAGGGTGCGCGGCGCGCATGCCGGCCCTATATTCAGCGTGTCGATCGGAGCCAGGCATGCAGATCACGGGTCCTCTCTGCCGCGCCGCGCGCGCTTTGGTGCAATGGCCGCGGACGCAGCTCGCAAGCGAGTCCGGCGTGCCGAAACCGGCGATCCGCGCATTCGAGACGGGCGGCGTCGATCCGGGCGGCGAAGCCAAGGCCGCGCTGAAGCAGGCGCTGGAGCGCGCGGGCGCCGTGTTCATCGGCGAGGACGATCTGGGCGCCGGCGTGCGGCTGCGCTTCACCGCCAAGGACGTGAAGCAAATCCGCCGGCTCGAAAGCGAAGGCGGCGTGGTCGGCGACGACGACGTGTGATCAGAATTTCGAATAGCCGCCGTCGACCAGGATCGAGTCGCCGTTGTGGAAGCTCGACGCATCGCTGGCGAGATAGACGGCGATGCCGCCCAGTTCGTCCGGCCGGCCCCAGCGCCGGTAGGGCACGCGGGAGATGACGTTCTTGACGAAGACCTCGCTCTCTTGCGACGCGCCCGTCATGTCCGTGGCGATCCAGCCCGGCATGAGCGAATTGGCGCGCACGCCGTAACGCGCGAACTCGACCGCGATGCCATTGGTGACGGAGATGATCGCCGCCTTCGTCGCGGTATAGTCCTGATTGCGCGCCGCGCCGAACAGCGCGCCCAGGCTCGCCAACGCCACGATCGAGCCGCCGGGATCGCCCGCTTCGGCGCGCGCCTTCATGTGGCGGCAGGCTTCGCGCATGGTCCAGATCATGCCGTCGAGATTGACCGCCATGACGCGGCGATAATCCTCGCCGCCGATGTCGAGGAACGACTTCCAGCGGTTGGAGATTCCCGCATTGGCGAAGCATGAATCGACGCGGCCGAATTCCGCCAGCGTCGCGTTGAAGCCAGCGACGACGTTCTCCTCCGCCGACACGTCGACGATGCGCGCGCCGACCTTCCCGCCATGCGCCTTGAGCTGCGCCAGCGCGCGCGCGTTCTTTTCCAGATTCGTGCCCCAGATTTCGACGCTCGCGCCCGCCTGCGCCAGCGCCTCCGCCATGGCCAGGCCGATGCCGCCATTGCCGCCGGTGACGAGCGCGACTTTTCCGGTGAGATCGAAGAGTTTGTAGGTCATCGCAGCACTATGAACCGCCGCCCCCCGCCCCTGCAACACCGTCCAAGGAACTCATGGACCGCCGGCGTCCCGCCGGCATGCGCAGAGGATGGAAGGTTGGAGCGCCGCGCTCCCATTCAAAAAGTATATGCATGCCGGCGGGACGCCGGCGGTCCACACAACGGCGCTTAAAGCCCAAGCTGCCGGATCGCGAGGTCGCGCATGATCTCCTCGCTGCCGCCCCCGATCGCGTTGACCCGCACCTCGCGATAGATGCGCTCGACCCGGCCGCCGCGCATATAGCCGGCGCCGCCCAGGATCTGCGTCGCCTCGCGCGCGCAGAACTCGAGCGTCTGCGTCGCCTGCACCTTGAGCAGGCAGAGATCGGCCACCGGCGTCTCGCCCTGCATCACCCGCCAGGCGCACTGTTCGAGATACGCCGTCGTCGCGTTCACCCGCTGCGCCATCTCGGCGAACTTGTGCCGGATCACCTGATGATCCGCGAGCCGCTTGCCGAACGTCTTGCGCTGCTGCGCCCAGGCGGCGGCGTCCTCGATGCAGACGCGGGCGCTGGCCGTGGCCCCCGACGCCATGCCCAGCCGCTCACCGTTGAAATTGTGCACGATGCCGAGGAAGCCCTGGTTCTCGGCGCCGATCAGGCAATCGGCCGGTACGGCGACGCCGTCGAAATAGATCGCCGCCGTGTCCGACGCCCACCAGCCCTGCTTCTTCAGCGGCATGCGCGTCACGCCGTTCGCTTCGAGATCGATCAGCAGCAGGGAAATGCCGCCGGCCCCTGGGCCGCCGGTGCGCACCGCCGTCGTGGCGTAGCGGGACGTCATGCCGCCGGTGATGTACATCTTGGCGCCGTTGACGATGTACCGATCGCCGCGCCGCTCGGCGCGCGTCGCGATGTTCGCCACGTCGGAGCCGGCGTCCGGCTCGGTGATGGCGAGGCTGATCTGGGTCTCGCCGCGCAATACCGGCGGAGCGATGCGCTGCTTCATCTCTTCCGAACCGATCGCCAGGATCGGCGGCAGGCCGATGCCGTGCACCATCAGCGCAGCGCTGACGCCGCCCGCGCCCAGCCGCGCCAGCTCCTCGCTGGTGACGACGCCGTGAAAGCGGTCATAGCCTTCGCTCCAGCCGCCGTACTTTTCCGGATAGCCCGCGCCCAGCAGGCCGAACGCGCCCGCCTTGAGAAACACTTCGCGCGGCACGCGCCCCGCCTCGTCCCAGTCCGAGACGTGCGGCATGAGTTCGCGCTCGATGAACTTGCGCAGGTTTTCGCGCCAGGCGCGGTGCGTGTCGTTCATGAACGGCGACGGCGGCCGCAGCGCATCGAAGCTGAGCGCGCCGCTCGGACGGTTGGGCATCGGGGCTCCTCTCGGCGCGAGCGTGAGCGAGCGCGGCCCGGCGCGCAAGCCTCCAGCCGATCAACGCTTTGACCTAAAGGAACGAATACGGGTCCACGTCGATCTGCACGCGCACGGCGCTGTGCAGCTTCACCCGGCCCGACCAGGCGGCGAGGAACGCGCTCACGTCGACGCCGCGATCGGCGCGGATCAGGAAGCGGCGGCGGTGCATGCCGCGGATGACGGACAGCGGCGCGGGCGCCGGGCCCCAGAGATCGAGACCATCGACGTGCGGCGCCTTTTCGCCCATCGCCTTCGCCGCGTCGTTGGCCAGGAGTTCGTCCGGCGCCGAGACGATGATTGCGGCGAGGCGCCCGTAAGGCGGCATGCCGGCGGCTTCGCGCTCGGCGATCTCGGCGGCGAAGAAGGCGTCGCGATCCTGCGCGAGCAAGGCCTGCATCACCGGCTCCTGCGGCGCGTAGGTCTGGATCAGCGCCCTGCCCTTCTTCTCGTGACGGCCGGCGCGGCCCGCGACCTGGCTCACGAGCTGGAACGTGCGTTCGCCGGCGCGGAGATCGCCGCCCTTGAGCCCCAAGTCCGCATCGACCACGCCGACGAAGGTCAGGTTCGGGAAATTGTGCCCCTTGGCGACGATCTGGGTGCCGATCAGGATGTCGATCTCGTTCTTCTCCATGCGCGCCACCAGGTCGCGCACGGCCTCGCCGTTGGGCGTGGTGTCGGAGGAGAAGATTTCGATCCGCGCCTGCGGGAAAAACGTGCGCACCTCTTCCTCGATGCGCTCCACGCCGGGGCCGATCGAGGTGAAGCTGTCGGGCGCCAGGCACTCCGGGCATTCCTTCGGCTTCGGCATCGAAAAGCCGGTAAGATGGCAGACGAGCCGGCCCGAATAGCGGTGCTCCACCAGCCACGAATCGCTGTCCGGCGAACGCATGCGGTGGCCGCAGGCGCGACAGAGCGTGAGCGGCGCATAGCCGCGCCGGTTCATGTAGAAGAGCGCCTGCTCGCCGCGCAGCAGCGCTTCGGCCGCGCCCTTGATCAGCTTCGGCGAGAGCCAGCGGCCTTTTTCCGGCGCATCGATCTTGAGATCGACCAGTTCGACGTCCGGCAATTCCGCCGCGCCGTGGCGCGAGGGCAGCTTGACGTGCGCATAGCGGCCCGACTGCGCGTTAACGAGCGTTTCCAGAGACGGCGTCGCGCTGGCGAGGATCACCATGCATTGGCCGAGCTTGGCGCGCGCGACGGCGAGATCGCGCGCCTGATAGATGACGCCTTCCTCCTGCTTGTAGGAGGGGTCGTGCTCTTCGTCGATGACGATGAGCTTCAGGTTCGGATAGGGCAAAAACAGCGCCGAGCGCGCGCCGACGATCAGCCGTGCGCGGCCGGCGGCGATCTCGCGCCAGGCGCGACGGCGCGCCTTGTGCGCAATGGCGGAGTGCCACTCCACCGGCGTCACGCCGAAGCGCGCGTAGAACCGGCTCATCGCCGCCTGCGTCAGCGCAATTTCCGGCAGCAGCACCAGCACCTGCGCGTCCGGCGCGCTCTTCAGCGCTTCGGCCGCCGCTTCGAGATACACTTCCGTCTTGCCCGAACCGGTGACGCCGTCGAGCAGCGCGACGTGAAAGCCGCCACCGCGCACTGCGGCGCACATTTCCGCCGCCGCCGCCTGCTGCAGATCGGAGAGCTGCTTGCCGGAGCGCGAAAGATCGGGCGGCGGAAACGGCGGGTCTTCGCTGATCTCAAGCCTGGTCAGCGCGCCGCAATCGATCAGGCCCTTAACGACGGCTGAAGACGTCTCGGCCCGGCGCGCAAGCTCGGCGGCGCTGACATGCTCCTTCGCGGCCGCTTCCATCACGCGCTTGCGCGCTTCGGTGAGCTTCGGCGGCGGCTCGCCGGTCGGCGCGATCACCGTATGCGTCGGCGGCGGAAACAGCGCTTCCGGCGAACGCACCACCATGCGCAGCAGATCGCCCGGCGGGCGCACAAGATACTTGGACGCCCAGTCGATGAAGATGCGCGACGATTCCGGCACAGGCGCGCCGGGCAGCACCTCCTCGATCGCCTTGAGGTTGGGCGCGCCGGGATGATTGGGATGCACCTCCCACACCACGCCGCGCACCAGCCGCGAGCCGATCGGCGCGATCACGTGCATGCCGGGCTTCAGTCCCAGCGACGACGGCGCCCGGTAGTCGAACGGCTCCGGCAGCGGCAACGGAAACAGCACGGCGACCTTGTCCAGCGTGTCGTGGACGAACGCCTCGCCCTCCTCCGCCACCGCGAACAGCGGCCCCGCCGGGGCGGCGACGCGCTGTCGCTTCAGCGCGTCCATGGCGCGGCGGCGGGCGGTGGAGGTCATCGGCATGAATCTAGGGGGTCGAGGGATTCGGTGGAAGCAGCGCCGGCATAGATCGTCATCCTGGGACCTGGCGGAGCCGAAAGCCCAGGATCCAGGGGCTTAGCGATGTGAGTTGGTTACGAATGCGGGTTAGCTTCTCCACATGACCGCCGCCGCCCTGCTCGCCGCCTGGATCGCGCATCTGCGCGACGAGCGCCGCTTCGCCGCCAATTCGGTCGAGGCGTACGAGCGCGACGTGGCCGCGTTCCTCGGCTTTCTCGCGCAGCACCTCGGCGGCGAACCCGGCGCGCACGAGCTCGCCACGCTCGAACCGCGCGATTTGCGGGCCTATCTGGCGTTTCGCCGGCAAGGGCCGGATGCGCTGGCGGACCGTTCGATCTCGCGCGCGCTGGCGGCGATCCGCAGCTTCTACCGCTATCTCGAACGCCGGCACGGCGTGGCGAACGCGCGCCTGGCGCTGGTGCGCGGGCCGAAGCTGAAGCGCGCGCTGCCGCGCCCGGTCTCGGAAGCGGCGGCGCGGAGCCTGATATCCGAAGCGGCGGAGACGGCGAACCGGGACTGGATCGGCGCGCGCGACGCCGCCCTGATCACGCTGCTCTACGCCGCGGGCTTGCGCATCGGCGAAGCGCTGGCCCTGACCGGCGCAGACCGTCCGCTGCCGGAGGCGCTGCGCGTCGCCGGCAAGGGCGGCAAGGAGCGCGTCGTGCCGATCCTCGCCGTCGCGCGCGAGGCGGTCGAACGCTACGCCGAACTCTGCCCCTACGCGCTCGCCGAAGACGCTCCGCTCTTCCGCGCGGCGCGCGGCGGCGCTCTCAGCCCGCGCATGGCGCAGGACCTGATGCAGCGCCTGCGCGGACGTTTGGGGCTGCCGTCGAGCGCCACGCCGCACGCTTTGCGGCACGCTTTCGCCACGCATCTGCTCGCCAACGGCGGCGACCTGCGCGCGATTCAAGACCTGCTCGGACACGAATCGCTGTCGACGACTCAGACCTACGCGAGCGTCGAAGCGAAAAAAATTTTGCAGCTGTACCGGCGCGCGCATCCGCGCGCGTGACGTTTTCCGCGCGCGCGCATCGCGCTGCGAGCCTTGAAAATCAAGGGCTGCAGAGTTTTCGCAGAGTGTTCGTGCAATCAAAAAATCGAGCACGCAGAAAAATTCGCGCGAGTGCTTGCAGCAACTAATCGCAAACCAAATTCAGCGAAAAAAATTCCCGGAGAGTCAAACAACTCCCGTCCAACCCAGTACCAACACACAGTAATGATGAGGAAATGAAAATGGCTAAGAAGGTTAAGAAGGCTTCGGCGAAGAAGCCGGCTCGCAAGACCGCCCGCAAGACCGTCCGCAAGACCGTCCGCAAGGCGGCGACCCGCAAGACGGCCGCCCGCAAGACGGCCAAGAAGGCGAAGAAGACCGCGAAGAAGTCGACCCGCAAGGTCGCGAAGCGCAAGACGGCGCGCAAGACCGCGGCCCGCAAGCCGGCGGTGCGCAAGACGGTCCGCAAGACCGCGAAGCGCAAGACGGCCCGCAAGACCAAGAAAGCGGCCGCTGCTTCCATGTAACGAAGTTGGCAAGGGGGATGCGAAAGCGTCCCCCTTCGCCATTCTGAGGACCTCGCACAGCCACAAGGATCCCGATGCGCGCTCCGGTCATTCGTTGCCCCCGCTCCCGCTACGAACGCCGTCGACTTTCGCGCTATCAATTCAAACGCTGATCCGTCCCGCGCCAAAGCGCGAAACACCCCCTCCTCCGCACCAATACGGACCGCCGGCGCCATCGCCGGCATCCCCGCTTCAATCCGCGGATCATGCAAGCTGAAACGCCGCAGGCCGGCGAGGACGCCGACGGCCCATATTTTAAGGCGCATCCGATTTATGCATAACGCTCCAGCGTCCAGTCGCTTCGCCGGAGGAGCCCCATGCGAACCCTGACCGCCCTGATCGTCCTCGTCGCACTTGCCGCCTGCGATGCGCCGGACATCGACCAGGCCCGGCAGCAGGCGGCGGAGCTTGGCGGCCAGGCGCTCGAAGCTGCCAGCGGCGTGGTCGACACCCGCACCGCCTGCGTGCTGGCCGGGCAATCGGAAGCCTTCTGCGGCTGCGTGCAGGAGCGGCTGGGCTCGCGCATCACCCGCGAACACATCGACGCCATCACCGGCGTGGTGCGCGAGACGCTGAGCGGCGAAGGCGTGGAAGCCGCAGCGCGCGGCGCGCAGAACATCGACCCCGCAACCCGCGACGCCCTGATCCAATGCGCCGCCCACGCCGCCGTTCAGGGCGCGCTCGGCGAACCCGGCAACTAAGCCGGCCCCCATGGACCGCCGGCGTCCCGCCGGCATGCGCCCTATCGAACAAGCGCCAACGCTTGTCGGCAGCTGTCGCGCCGTGCCGGCAAGATGCCGGCGGTCCGAAGTGGCGCTGTATCGGACCGCCGGAGTCCCGCCGGCATGCGCCGTATCGAATAAACGCCACGCTTGTCGATAGCTGTCGCGAGACACGCAAGACCAAGGATCTCGATGCGCGCTCCGGTCATTCGCTGCCCCCGCTCCCGCTACGAACACCGTCGATTGTCGCGCTATCTCTTCAAACGATCCTGCCGGCGCTAAGCGCGCTCCGCCCTTCCTCCGACATCGCAACGCCCTCGACCGTCTTGACGTTAGCGCTTTGCTCATCTACTTTGTATTTCAAAGTTAGTCGTTGGAGGCGCGCATGACCCGCGAGGAAATGCTGCAAGATCTCGCTTACGCCCGTTCACTCGCCGAAGAAGGCCGCAACGCGCCTTTGCTTGGCGGCGCCTACCTCCTGTTCTGGGGCGTACTCAACAGCCTGGCGTTTTCCGCGCACTGGGGCGTAGTCGAAGATCGCTTTGGCGTCGGCAATGCCGGCTATGGCATGGTCTGGATCAGCTACGGCGTTCTCGCCGCCATCGGCATGACGCTGCTGCGGATGCGCACGCGGGTTAAGCCCGGCTGCACCACGATCGGCGCCCGCGCCGAGCGTGCGGTTTGGACTGGCGCCGCCTTCGCCCTGCTCGCCATCGTCGCCGGCTCGATCGCACGCATGCTCATCAGCCAAGACCCGACCGCGCCAAACGCCATTTTCGGCGCCGCCTTCGCCATTTACGGTGCGGCGCTGTTCGCCGTCTCAATGATGACCGATCAAAGCTGGCTGCGCGCGTTTGCTTGGCTCTCGATTTCTGTAGCTGGAACACTCTGCTTGTTCGCCAATGAGAGCTGGGCCTATCTCATCGCCGCGCTCGGCAGCTTGCTGGTGCTCGCCTGGCCTGGCCTCATCCTGTTGCGGCGCGAACCTTCGGCCATCGTGTGAGCAAGTTCGACCACACCGAGATTGACGACGTGATCCACGGCCGCCTGCGGCTGGGGATCATGGCGTATCTGTCGACCGTCTCCCCTGCCCCGTTCGTGGAGCTCAAAGCCAAGGTGAACGCCACTGACGGCAATCTCTCCACGCATCTCAGCAAGCTGGAGGAAGCAGGCTATGTGCGGATCGAGAAGACCTTCTCCGGCAAGAAGCCGCTGACGCTCGTGCATCTGACCCGGCAAGGGCGCAATGCCTGGATCGCCTATCTCAACCGCATCCAGTCGCTTCTGAGCGCGGCCGAGTAGCGCGCAGCGCAAGCGCTACGCGGTTGCGGTCAGCGCCCACCTTGCGACGCCGGGATAGGGCGGCTCGTGGGTGTCGGCGAAGCCGCTCTCGGCCAGCGTGTGGGCGGCGTGCGCGTCTTCGGCGGCGAGATAGGCGATGACGCGCCTGGCGCCGTTGGCGAACGCCCAGGCGGCGAGCGCACGCACGGTTTCGCCGCCATAGCCGCGGCCGCGGAATTCAGGCAGCAGGCCGAACGCCAGCTCGACATCGCCATCATCGTCCGGGCGGCCGACCAGCGCGGCGATGCCGGCAAGCCGCGGCGGCGAGCGTTCGCCCTCGTTGGCGAGAAGCGCCCAGCCGTACCAGCCCTGGCCCTCGGGATCGTGCGCGAGCTGGCGCGCCGCCCATTCGAAGGACGCGGCCTCGAACGGCAAGGGCGGCCACATCGCTTCATGCGTCACCGCAATGGCGTTGAAAAAGGCCGTGCGGCTGCCGGCCTGCAGCGCCGCCAGCTCGCGATCGAGCGCCAGCAGCGCCAGCCGCTCCGTCGTCAGTACCAACACGATGCGTCTCCCCTCGCCTGACCTGCCCGCCTGAACAGAACGCAAGCGCCCGCGCCTGCAAAGTTAGCGTTCGGCAATTTCCACAGGGAGACTCGTCTCGGGCCGCCGGAAATGCGCGGATACAGGCCCCCGCTATCCCACACGGAAACCAAGCGCCGCCCGTGCAAACCACGGAAAACCGCACACTCAATCCGACCGCATTGCCGCCGCCGTAAGCTGCCGCGCATGAACACACATTATCAGCCCGCCATGACACGAGACCGGATCGACGCGCTCGCCGCCGCGATCTGGGCGTGCGTGCGCCGGCTGATATGGCTTGCCTTGTTCTACCCGCTCGCCGGGCGCAAGCGCGCGATGCGCCGCCAGGTGCGCCGCTTCGAATACCTGGTCGAATGCCTCCTGGTGCTGCGCGCCGACCGGCTTGTCCGCCCGCCGCCGGGCCGTCCGCGCCACCGCTTCGCGCCAACCGGCTTCCGCCGCGTGCAATCGTCCGGACGCCTGCTGATGCGCCTGGCGCGCATCCGCCTGCGCCGGGGCTCGCTGCTGGCGCGGCTTGTCCGCCTCGTTCGCGTGCTGCGCGCGCCGGAACGCTATATCGCGCGCTTCGTGCGCCGGATGCGCCGCGGCGTCTGCGTCACACATCTCGTTCCTGTCGCGCCGCCCGCGCGCCGCTTCACCATACGCGCGGCGCCGGCCCTGCCCGCACTCGCCGACAGCTCCTGATCTCCAGCGGCAATTCAACGCGACACGCGCGGCCGAAACCCCGGATTCCGCGCGCGAAGGCGCGCGCGTCGGCCTAAGCCTGCATCGTCCAGCCGTCGACGCCCTTGGCGGCTTCCTTGATGGCTTCGCTCATGGTCGGGTGGGCGTGGCAGGTACGGGCGATGTCCTCGGCCGAGGCGCCGAATTCCATCGCGACGCAGACTTCGCCGATCATCTCGCCAACGCCCGAGCCCATCATGTGCACGCCGACGACCTTCCTGGTCGCGACTTCCTCCAGCACTTTCACCAGGCCTTCGGTTTCGTGGTTGGTGCGGGCGCGCGAATTGGCCATCATCGGGAACTTGCCGACCTTGTACTCGACGCCTGCGGCCTTCAGCTCTTCTTCCGTCTTGCCGACGGTGGCGACTTCCGGGTCGGTGTAGATCACGTTCGGGATCACGTCATAGTTCACGTGGCCCCACTGGCCGGCGATGATCTGGGCTGCGGCGATGCCTTCATCTTCCGCCTTGTGCGCCAGCATCGGCCCGGTGGTGCAGTCGCCGATGACGTAGACGCCCTCGGCATTGGTCTTGAAGCGGCCGTCGTGCGGAATGAAGCCGCGCTGGTCGGTGTTCACGCCGACGCTTTCGAGGCCCAGGCCTTCGGTGAAGGGCTTGCGGCCGATGGCGACGAGCACGACGTCGGCTTCGAGCGTGCGCGCCTGTCCGCCCTTGGCCGGCTCGATCGTCGCCAGCAGCCCGCCGGCGGTCTTCTCGACGCCGGAGACCTTGTGGCCGAGTTCGAACTTCATGCCCTGCTTCTTCAGCGTGCGCTGGAAAGCGGTGGAGATTTCGGCGTCGACGGTCGGCGTGATCTTGTCGAGGAACTCGACCACGGTGACCTCGGCGCCGAGCCGGCGCCAAACGCTGCCGAGTTCGAGGCCGATGACGCCGGCGCCGATGACGATCATCTTGCCCGGCACGCGCTGCAGCGACAGCGCGCCGGTGGAGGTGACGATGCGCTCTTCGTCGATCTCGACGCCCGGCAGCGGCGTCGGCACGCTGCCGGTGGCGATGACAATGGCCTTGGTTTCGAGCGTCTGGGCGGCGCCGTCGCTCAGCTTCACCTCGACGCGGCCCTTGCCGGCGATGCGGCCGAAGCCCTTGACGTAGTCGACCTTGTTCTTGCGCATCAGGAACTCGACGCCCTTGGTCAGGCCTTCGACCGCGTCTTCCTTCTGTTTCAGCATCTGCGGCAGATCGAGTTCGAGGCCGCTGATCTTCACGCCCATGGTCGGAAACGTCTTCGCCGCGGCTTCGTAATATTCGCTGGCGTGCAGGAGCGCCTTCGAGGGGATGCAGCCGACATTGAGGCACGTGCCGCCAAGCTTGCCGCGGCTTTCGACGATGGCGGTCTTCAGCCCGAGCTGGCCCGCGCGGATGGCGCAATTGTAGCCTCCGGGGCCGCCCCCGATGATGACGAGATCGTACGACATGAAAGCTCCGGCGATGGCGTGAGCGCGCTTCGGCGCGCAAAGAGATGGCCGGAACATAAGCCGCAAGCCGCGGCGATCAATCCGCGTTTCTACCGCCCTGCCCTGCGCCGGCGTCTCAGGCGCCCTGCTTGTCCCAGTAGGCGCGGTCGGCGGCGTCGACGATGAGCACGACGACGCCGACGATCAGGATCAGCGTCAGGATGGCGAGCTGGCCTTCCGTGGTGGAGAGATCGCCCAGCACGGCCTGAGGATTGGCGTAAGCGCCGAGATCGACGTTCCGGATCGTCTCCAGGAGCCCGCCGCTCTGCTGCTGATCCCAGGCCCAGCGGCCGCCATAGGCGGCGAAGCCGAGCAGCCAGGTCCAGAACCCCTGCGTGCGGCGCATCAGCCGGATCGACGAGATCAGGAAGAACACCGCCGCCGCCGCCAGGAGCCCGACATCGATCCAGGTCGCTTCCGCGGCGCCGCTCTCGGCCGCCGCGGCCTGGACGCTCTGCACCTGTTCGACCGGCGCCTGATAGCCCGTCAGAATGCCCGCCGCGGCCAGCGCGCCCAACGCGCTCAGCAGCACCAGCGCCAGCAGCACCAGGATCGCCGGCACGCGCAGAATATGGCTCATGGGGTCCCCTCCCGTCCGCTCCGCCGAGCGGTCGGGCAATCTATACGCGCTCAAGCGTCCGCGCCAATGGGCGGAAGAATGGCTCTGGAATCAGGACTCTTCTCCGAGGCGAACCGCGCCGAAGCTCTACCCGGCGGGAGGGAACGGCGGCGCCGTCACGGCTGTTCACAGATCCAGCAGCATGCGCTCGGGATCTTCCAGGCCCTCTTTCACGCGCACCAGGAACGTGACCGCCTCCTTGCCGTCGACGATGCGGTGATCGTAGCTCAACGCCAGATACATCATCGGCCGCACCACGATCTGCTTGTCGATGACGACCGGGCGCTCCTGGATCTTGTGCATGCCGAGGATGCCCGACTGCGGCGCGTTGAGGATCGGCGTCGACATCAGCGAGCCATAGACGCCGCCGTTCGAAATCGTGAACGTCGCGCCCTGCAGCTCTTCGAGCTTCAGGTGGCCGTCGCGGGCCTTGACGCCGAGATCGCCGATTTCCTTCTCGATCTCGGCCATCGACTTGTGGTCCGCGTCGCGCACCACGGGCACGACCAGGCCGCGATCGGTGCCGACGGCGATGCCGATGTCGTAATAGTTCTTGTAGATGATGTCGTCGCCGTCGATCTCGGCGTTGACGTTCGGGATTTCCTTCAGCGCGGCGATGCACGCCTTCACGAAGAAGCTCATGAAGCCGAGCTTCACGCCGTGGCGGCGCTCGAACACGTCCTTGTACTTGCCGCGCGCCGCCATGATGGCCGACATGTCGGCCTCGTTGAACGTCGTCAGCATCGCCGCGGTGTTCTGCGCTTCCTTGAGCCGGCGCGCGATGGTGCGGCGCAGGCGCGTCATCGGCACGCGCTCTTCGCGTTCGCCCACCACGCGCGCCTGCAGCGGCGGATGCGCGGGCGCCGGCGCGGCCTGAGCGCTGCGGTTCTCGATGATGGCGAGCGCATCGGCCTTGGTGACGCGGCCGTCGCGGCCGGAGCCGGTCATGCCGCTCATGTCGACGCCGCTCTCGGCGGCGATGCGCTGCACCGAAGGCGGCGCCTGCTTGGCGCCGGGCGCGGGCTGCGGCGCAGCGGGCTTCGGCGCTTCGACCTTCGGCGCGGCCTGAGCCGGCTGCGCGCCGGCGGCGCCCATGCGGCCGAGCAGCGCGCCGATCGTGACGGTGGCGCCTTCCGGCGCGACGATCTCGCTCAACACGCCGGCTTCAGGCGCCGAGACCTCGACGGAAACCTTGTCGGTCTCCAGTTCGACCAGCGTCTCGTCCTTCTTCACGGCGTCGCCGGCCTTCTTCATCCACTTGGCGACGGTCGCTTCGCTCACGCTCTCGCCCAAGGTCGGCACAACGATATCGGTCACGTTTACACTCCGCTTCCTTCACTCCTCCCCCGCTTGTGGGGGAGGTGGCCCGGAGGGCCGGAGGGGGAAAGTGCGCCACCGCCCCCTCAGTCACCGCGCTATCGCGCGCTGACAGCTCCCCCGCAAGCGGGGGAGCAATTATCCCAAAGCCTCTTGCAGCAGCGCTTCGAGTTCCTTCAAGTGCTTGCTCATCAGCCCGGCGGCGGTGGAGGCGCTCGCGGGGCGGCCGGCGTAGCGCGCACGCCTGGCCTTCACGTCGAGCTTTTCAAGCGTCAGCTCCAGCCACGGATCGACGAACATCCAGCCGCCCATGTTCTTGGGCTCCTCCTGGCACCAGACCAGTTCGGCGTTCTGGAAGCGCGCCAGCTCGTGCATCACCGACTTCATCGGCCAGGGATAGAATTGCTCGAGCCGCAGCAGATAGACGTCGGTCAGGCCGCGCTTCTCGCGCTCGTCGAGCAGATCGTAATAGACCTTGCCCGAGCACATGACGACGCGGCGGATCTCGCCGTCCGGCCGCAGCTTCAGCGCGGTGTCGCCAGTATTGAGCTGAGCGTCGTCCCACAGCACGCGGTGGAAGGACGAGCCTTCAGCCATCTCGTCCAGCGTCGACACCGCCTTCTTGTGCCGCAGCAGCGATTTCGGCGTGAACACGATCAGCGGCTTGCGGAAATCGCGGTGCATCTGCCGGCGCAGCACGTGGAAATAGTTCGCCGGGGTCGTGCAGTTGACGACCTGCATATTGTCTTCGGCGCAGAGCTGCAGGAAGCGCTCGATCCGCGCCGAGGAGTGCTCCGGCCCCTGCCCTTCATAGCCGTGCGGCAGCAGCATCACGAGGCCGGACATGCGCAGCCACTTGCGCTCGGCCGAGGAGATGAACTGATCGATCACCACTTGCGCGCCGTTCACGAAGTCGCCGAACTGCGCTTCCCAGAGCGTGAGCGTCTTGGGATCGGCGAGCGTGTAGCCGTATTCGAAGCCAAGCACCGCCTCTTCCGAGAGCAGCGAGTCGATCACTTCGTAGTGCGCCTGGCCGGGGCGGAGGTTGTTGAGCGGCGTGTAGCGCGCCTCGGTCTGCTGATCGATGAAGTGCGAGTGGCGCTGGCTGAACGTGCCGCGGCAGGAATCCTGGCCGCTGAGGCGCACGTTGAAGCCCTCGTCGAGCAGCGTCGCGAAGGCAAGATGCTCGGCGAGCGCCCAGTCGATGCCGACGCCGTCCTCGATCGCCTTGCGGCGCGCTTCGATCACGCGCTGCACCGTCTTGTGCATGTTGAAATCGGACGGGATCTCCGTGATGCGGCGGCCGAGTTCGCGCAGCTTGCCGGCCGGCGCGTCGGTCTTGCCGCGGCGATCGTCGTCCGCCGGCAGCGCGAATCCGGCCCAGTCGCCATCGAGCCAATCGGCCTTGTTGACGCGATAGGCCTTGCCGGCCTCGAACTCGCGATCGAGGAACGCGCTGAAGTCGTTCTGCCACTCGTCGACCTCGGCCTGGCTGACGACGCCCTCGTCGATCAGGCGGCGGGCGTAGATTTCCAGCGTCGTCGGCTGGTCCTTCACGCGCCGGTACATGATCGGCTGCGTCATGGTCGGATCGTCGCCTTCGTTGTGGCCGAAGCGGCGATAGCAGAACATGTCGATGACGACGTCTTTGCCGAAGATCTGGCGATACTCGGTCGCCACCTTGGCCGCGAACACCACCGCTTCCGGATCGTCGCCGTTCACGTGGAAGATCGGCGCCTGCACCATCAGCGCAACGTCGGACGGGTACGGGCTCGACCGCGAATAGTGCGGCGCCGTGGTGAAGCCGATCTGGTTGTTGATGATGAAGTGCATCGTGCCGCCAGTGCGGTAGCCGCGCAGGCCCGACAGCGCGAAGCATTCGGCGACGACGCCCTGCCCCGCGAACGCCGCATCGCCATGAATCAGCAGCGGCATCACCCGCGCGCGCAGATCGTGCAGCGCCTGGCCTTCTTCGGTCCAGGTGGCGCGTTTGGCCTGCTTGGCGCGCGCCTTGCCGAGCACGACCGGGTTGACGATTTCGAGGTGCGACGGGTTCGCCGTCAGCGAAAGGTGGACGTTGTTGTCGTCGAAGCTGCGGTCGGACGAGGCGCCGAGGTGATATTTCACGTCGCCCGAGCCGAGCACGTCGTCGGGCGTGGCCGATCCGCCCTGGAATTCGTGGAAGATCGCCTGGTACGGCTTGCCCATCACGGCTGCGAGCACGTTCAAGCGGCCGCGGTGGGCCATGCCCAAGATGATCTCCTCGACGCCCATGGCGCCGCCGCGCTTGATGATCTGTTCGAGCGCCGGCAACATGGCTTCGCCGCCGTCGAGACCGAAGCGCTTGGTGCCCGGATGGCGCTTGTGCACGAACTTCTCGAAACCCTCGCCTTCGAGCAGTTTCTTCAGGATCGCGCGTTTGCCTTCGGGCGTAAACGCGATCTCCTTGTCCGGTCCTTCGATGCGCTCCTGGATCCAGGCCTTCTCGGCCGGATCGGTGATGTGCATGAATTCGACGCCGACCGTGGAGCAGTAGGTCCGCTTCAGGATCGCCAGCATCTCGTTGACGGTGGCGAACTGCAGACCGAGCACGCCGTCGATGAAGATCGGGCGGTCGAGATCGTTGGGGCCGAAGCCGTGGCTGGCGGGATCGAGTTCCGGCGCCGGGGGGCGCACCTCGATGCCGAGCGGGTCGAGGTTGGCGTTCAGGTGCCCGCGCGTGCGGTAGGCGCGGATCATCATCAGCGCGCGGACGCTGTCGCGCGCCGCCTGCTGCACGTCCTGCGCCGAGGCGCCCGGCAGGCGCGCGGCGACCTTCTTCTCCAGCTTATCGGCCAGCCCGCCCCAGTTGCCGTCCATCAGGCGGGTGGTTTCGGTGGTCTGCGGCTGCGCCAATTCCGGGCGGAACCAGGACGGCCCCTGCACCGCCCGGCGCACGGCGTTCGGATCGTCGTGAACCTGATCGAAGAACGCGCGCCAGGACGGATCGACCGAGCCAGGGTCCTGCGCGTACCGCGCGGCCATTTCCTCAACGAAGGTGGCGTTGGCTCCGTAGAGAAAGCTGGTCTCCAGGAAGGCCGTGTTCGGCAAGCTGCGGGCGTCGTCCGCCATGGGGGCGCTGACCTCTCGGAAATCGCGGGCGCGAGAGGAAAATATAGGACCGCGCCCGCGGCGGCGCCCCTTCTAATGCGCGTCGGTTAAGGAATGAAGGGATGCTCTGCCGCAGGGCTGAGATTTGCCGCCTGCGTCCGCTAGCCTTTCAGCAGCTCGCTCATCGTGCGCCCGAGCGCGGCCGGGTGCGGGGCGACCTTGACGCCGGCTGCTTCCATCGCCGCGATCTTGGATTCCGCGTCGCCCTTGCCGCCCGAAATGATGGCGCCGGCATGGCCCATGCGCCGTCCCGGAGGCGCAGTGCGGCCGGCGATAAAGCCGACGGTCGGCTTCCAGCGGCCCTTCTTCTTCTCGTCGGCCAGGAACTGGGCCGCGTCTTCTTCGGCCGAGCCGCCGATCTCGCCGATCATGATGATGGCTTGGGTCTCGGCGTCGGCGAGGAAGCGTTCGAGCACGTCGATAAATTCCATACCTTTCACAGGGTCTCCGCCGATGCCGACCGCGGTGGTTTGGCCGAGTCCTTCATTGGTGGTCTGGAACACCGCCTCATAAGTCAGCGTGCCGGAGCGCGAGACGACGCCGACCTTGCCCTTCCGGAAAATCTGGCCCGGCATGATGCCGATCTTGCACTCGTCCGGCGTGAGGATGCCCGGGCAGTTCGGGCCGAGCAAAATCGAGTTCGATTTCTGCAGCCTGGCCTTCACCCGCACCATGTCGAGCACCGGGATGCCCTCGGTGATGCAGACGATGAACGGGATTTCCGCGTCGATCGCCTCTTCGATCGCGGCGGCCGCGCCCGGCGGCGGCACGTAGATCACGGTGGCGTCGGCGCCAGCCTTCTCCTTGGCCTCGGCGACGGTGGCGAACACCGGCAGGCCCAGATGCGTCGTCCCCGCTTTGCCCGGCGAGACGCCGCCCGTCATTTTGGTGCCGTAGGCGATCGCTTGCTCGGAATGGAACGTGCCGTTCTTGCCGGTGAAGCCCTGGCAGATGACGCGGGTGCTGGCGTTGACGAGAATGGACATAAGCTGGGCGGCCCCCCGTGGCGCTGGGAAAACTTGAAATGCGGCCAGCGGCATAACGCAGGTGCGAAAGCCTGCAAACCCTGACCGAGCGTCGCCCCTCCCCCATTTTCAGCCGGAAACGCGCCGGCGGCGGCGCCCTCGGCGCGGGGCAGGCGCGGATTCTCGTTTCGAGACTGGAACTGGGTTCAGGAACAATCTACGGTATCCCCTGATACGGCGGCGCTAAGACGCCGCCGGGGGAGGGGAAATGCTGAAACAGATCCGCGCGCTCGCCGCGCTTGCGATGCTTGTCGCCGTCACGGCATGCGCAACCTCCGCGCCGCGAACCTTCCAGGGCGAGTTTCAGCCGCCGGCCGACAATTCGCGCATCCTCGTCATGACGCCAGACGTGCAGCTCTCGGTGCTCACCGCGGCCGGACTGCAGGAGCCGCGCGAAGATTGGTCCGTCGCAGGGCGCGACAATCTGGCCGCCGCTGTGGCTACGCTTATCCGGGCGCAAAGCCACTCGACATCGTCGCTCGATCCGGCAACGGCGATGGAGGGCCGCGTCGGACAAATCATCCGCCTGCACGACGCCGTCGGCGGCTCGATCCTCGCGATCAATTACGGCGCCTATAGCGTGCCGACGCGCAACGACGATTTCAGCTGGACGCTTGGCGAAGGCGTTCAGGAACTCGCTGCAGCCCACAACGCCGACTACGCGCTCTTCGTCACGGCGCGCGGCTCTTATGCAAGCGCGGGCCGCGTGGCGGCGATGGTCGGCATGGCCATTCTCGGCGTCGGCGTGCCGCTCGGCGGCCAGCAAGCGTTCGCGTCGCTCGTCGATCTGCGCACCGGCAACGTGATCTGGTTCAATGTCGCGACCGCCGCGCCCAATCAGGACATGCGCGAAACCGAGGGCGCGGCCTCCCTGGCCGAGACGCTGATGCGGGATGCGCCGCTGTGAAGCGCCTCGCGCTCGCCGGCGCGTGCCTGGCCGCGGCGGCTACGTTTGCGTTCGCGCAAGAGACGCCGCCTGCTGAAACGCAGGCGCCGGCGGCCGTGATGTTCGCGCCTCCCCCGCCGCCCTCGCGCGCGCGCCCGGATTCCTCTACCGACGAAGGCGGTCTGTGGGGGCTCTCCGATCGCGCCGAACAGCAAGCGCGCGCGTCGGGGCAGCTCGAGACCGATCCCGCGCTCAACGCCTATGTGCGTGAAGTCGCGTGCCGCGTGGCGGCCGAATATTGCGGCGACATCCGCCTCTACGTCATGAACCGGCCGTTCTTCAACGCATCGATGGCGCCCAACGGCTACATGGAAGTATGGTCGGGCCTGCTGCTGCGCGCCGAGGACGAAGCGCAACTCGCGTTCGTGCTGGGCCACGAGACGGCGCACTATGGCGAACGGCATTCATTGGAGACGTTGCGCGCGACGCGAGCGCGCGCCAATGGCGCGATGATCGCGAGCATGGTGATCGCGGCGGCCGGCACGGCGGCCGCCGTCAACTCGCCGAATTCCGCGTCTTCGATCGCCGACGTGACGCGCGTGGCCGTCGACGCGGTTTATCTCGGCACGATCGCCTCGCTGTTCGGCTTCTCACGCGAGAACGAAACCGAGGCGGATAATGTCGGCTTCGATCACGCCGTCGCGGCCAATTACGATCCAGGCGCCGGCCACCGCATCTGGACCTACCTGATCGCCGAGACCGCCGCGTCCGACAATCCCGACACGCGCCGGCGCGAAACCCGCGGCAGCATTTTCAGCACGCACCCGCTGTCGTCCGATCGCGTGGAGGCTCTTACGGCGCGCGCAACAGCGCTTGGCGGCGCGGGACAGACGCACCGCGAACGTTATCGCACCGCCATCCGTCCCTTCCTGGACGAATGGCTGCGCGCCGATCTGCGTCGGCGCGATTACGGCCAAACCGCGCATCTGCTCGACCGTCTCGGCGCGCACGGCGAAGATCTTGGCGTAATCGAGTATTATCGCGGCGAAATCCGCCGCCTGCGCCGCGCCGAGGGCGACCGCGCCGGCGCGCTTCAGCACTATAGCAACGCCATTACGCATCCGGACGCGCCGGCGGCGGCGTGGCGTGAACTCGGCGAATATGCCGCGCGCGACGGCCGCCGCGCCGAAGCAGCCGCACACTTCGCAACCTATCTGGAGCGCGCGCCAAACGCGGAAGATCGCGCCTTGGTCGAAGCGCGCCTTGCGCAAATCAATGCTCATACGGGAGGGGTGGAATGAGCTTCACGATCACGCGGCGCGCCGCGCTTTGGGGCGCCGCCGGCGCGGCGCTGAGCGGCTGTGCGACATCGAGTCTGGTCCCACAAGGCTCGTACACGGCGAACGGCGCTTTCCGCGTCACGCTGCAGCGGCCCTGGTCCGACCTCACCAATTACATGATGCCGCGCCCGCCGGGCGTCCGGCTGTTATCCATCGACGGCCCCATGCTCAACCGGCTCTATCTGGCGACGATCGATCCGGGCGGCTCGCTGGTGCGCCCCAGGGATCGCGACACGCCCCGCCCCACGTATCGCGCCGACATGGGCGACACCGAGATCGTGGAATTTATCGTCGATTGCGTCGCGGTCGAATTCCAATCGCCGGAATCGAGCGCGTTGCGGCCGCAGAACTTCGGCGCCCTGCCCGGCGTGCGCTTCGATCTGTCGTCGCGCACTGAGGCAGGCCTCGACATCGCCGGCACGGCGCTCGCGGCGCGCAGCGCGAACGACAAACTCAACGCGATGCTCTATCTGGCCCCGCGCGAGCACTACTACGCGCAGCTGCTGCCGGACGTGGAAGCGGCGTTTGCGAGCGCGGCGCTGGCTTGAGGCCAGCGCAACGCGCCGCAGCAAGCATTTTCACCCCTTAACCGCCTTCACGATCTTCCGCGCGGCGTCTTCGAGGTCGTCGGCGGGGATCACGTTCAGGCCGCTGTTGCGGATGATCTGCTTGCCGAGTTCGACGTTCGTGCCTTCCAGGCGCACAACCAGCGGCACTTGCAGGCCGACTTCCTTCACCGCGGCGATCACGCCTTCGGCGATGACGTCGCACTTCATGATGCCGCCGAAGATGTTGACGAGGATGCCCTTCACGCGCGGATCGGCGGTGATGATCTTGAACGCCGCCGTCACCTTTTCCTTGGAGGCGCCGCCGCCGACATCGAGGAAGTTCGCCGGCTCGGCGCCGAACAGCTTGATGATGTCCATCGTCGCCATGGCGAGACCCGCGCCGTTGACCATGCAGCCGATGTCGCCATCGAGCGAGATATAGGCGAGATCGTACTTGGAGGCTTCGATCTCCTTTTCGTCTTCCTCGCCGAGGTCGCGCAAATCGGCCCATTCCGGGTGGCGGAAGCTGGCGTTGGAATCGAAGCTCACCTTGGCGTCGCCGCAGAGCAGCTTGCCCTCCTCGGTGACGATGAGCGGGTTCACTTCGAGCATGCTCATGTCGCTCTTCACGAACGCTTCGTAGAGCTTGGCGACGAGATCGGCCGTTTGCGCGGCCTGGTCGCCGCTGACGCCGAACGCGGCGGCGATCCTGGCGGAATCGGCCGGCGTCGGCCCCGTATCGGGATCGATCGAGACGGTGGCGATCTTCTCCGGCGTGTCGTGCGCCACCTCCTCGATATTCATGCCGCCGGCTTCGGAGGCCACGAACGCCACCCGGCTCGATTCGCGGTCGACGAGCACCGAGAGGTAGAATTCCTTGGCGATCTTGACGCCTTCCTCGATGTAGAGGCGCTTGACCACGCGGCCGGCTTCGCCGGTCTGCAGCGTCACCAGCGTGTGGTTCAGCATCTGCTTGGCGTAGAGGCCCACGTCTTCCGGCTTGAAGGCGATGCGCACGCCGCCCTTCTCGCCCGCATCGGCTTCCTTGAACTTGCCCTTGCCGCGGCCGCCGGCGTGAATCTGGCTCTTCACCGCCCACACCGAGCCGCCGAGCTTGGCCGCCGCATCCACCGCCTCCTCGGGCGTGAACGCGGGGTAGCCGCGCGGCACGGGCGCGCCGAAGCTCTTGAGGACAGCTTTGCCTTGGTATTCGTGGATGTTCATGAGCGGTGGGTTCCCCTTTCGCCGAGGGGCTTTAGCCGATGAAACCCAGAAGCGAAAGCGCCGACCCTGCGGCGCCGAGGCCCAAAACCACAGCCCAGGACGGGGCTTTCAACCATTGCAGCGCCGCGAATCCGGCCGCGGCCAGGGTCAGATCGCCGAGCCCCTGCACGGCGGAGCGGAAGATCGGGTCATAGAGCGCCGCCGCCAGCACGCCGACGACGGCGGCGTTGGCCCCGGCGACGAAGCCGAGCGCCCAGCGGTAGCGCTTGAGGAAACGCCAGAGCGGCAAGCACGCCGCCGCCAGCAGGAGCCCCGGCAGGAACACGCACGCCAGGGCGACCAGCGCAGCAGCGAGCGGCGGCGCCGAGCCCGGTCCGGCCGCGCCCAGGAACGCAGCGAAGGCGAACAGCGGGCCGGGCAGCGCCTGCGCCGCGCCATAGCCGGCCAGGAACTGGCTCTGGTCGACCCAGCCCCGCCCGACCGTCTCGGCCTCGAGCAGCGGCAGCACGACATGGCCGCCGCCGAACACCAGCGCGCCGGCGCGGTAGAACGAATCCGCACGCGCGAGCAACGGATCGGCGCCGACATGCGCCGCCGCCGGGAGCCCGATCAGCAGCGCAGCGAAAAGAGCCAGCAGAGCGGCCGGGCCGAACCAGCGCGGATGCGCATCCTCGCCAGTCTCCGCCGCGGGCGCGACGCGCGCGAACGCAACGCCGACCAGGCCGCCGAACGCGATCAGCCCCGGCGCCGTCCAGGCGTTGGCTGCGAGCAGCAGCGCAACGAGCGCCGCGACGGCGATCAGCGCCCGCAGCCAAGTCACGCACAGCGATCGCGCCATGCCGTAGACGGCGTGCGCGACGACGGCGACGGCGACCAGCTTCAGTCCATGCGCAAGCGCCTGCCCTTCGGGCGTCGCGAACCAGTAGAGGCTCGCCGCCGCCGCGATCATCAGCGCGGCGGACGGCGCGGTGAAGCCAAGCCAGGCGGCGACGCCGCCGGCGAGCCCCGCCCGCTGCAGCCCGAGCGCGAACCCGACCTGGCTCGACGTCGGGCCGGGCAGGAACTGGCAGAGCGCGACGAGATCGGCATAAGCCGCGTCGTCGAGCCACTTGCGCCGGGCGACAAGCTCATTGCGGAAATAGCCCAGGTGCGCGATCGGGCCGCCGAACGAGACGAGCCCCAACCGCAGAAAAACCAGGAAGATTTCGAGCGCCCCGCCCATCACGCCGGCCTAGCGGGCGGCGATGACAGAATCACGACGGCGCGCGTTCGCCGCTCGCCGCGGGCGCGGACGGCGAGCGTTCGTCGCCATAGGCGATCTCGCCGGCGGCGACGCTGGTGCCGAGCTGCGGCGCGAACTCTTCCTTGACGGAGGGCGCCTCGCGCGTGGTGCGGCGCCAGAACATGGCGGCCGCCACCGCAATGGCGGCGGCGGCGGCGAACCAGAACATGCCGGCGACGTCGAACAGATCGACCAGCGGCCCAAGCAGCAGCGGGCCGATGATGGAGCCGCCCGCCCACACGAACAGCAGGCCCGCCGCCGATTGCGCGAGCTTGCCCGGCTCGGCGCGGTCGGCCATGTGCGCGACGGCGATGCCGTAGAAACTCAGCGCGCCCGCGCCCCAGAGGAAGAACAGGAAAATCGCAGACCAGCTCTGCAGCCGCCCGCTCCAGATCGCGAGCGCGAACGCGGCCAGCGCGGCGAGCCCCGCGAGGCCGGCGATCACCAGACGGCGGTCGATGCGGTCGGACAGGCGTCCCGCCGGCCATTGCAGCAGCAGCGAACCGATGAAGGCCGCGGAGTAGAACTCGGCGGCGGCGTTCGGGCCGTAATGTTCGGCGGCGTAGAGCGGCGCGAGCGCAAGCACCCCGCCATTGACGAGCCCCGCCCCGAAGCTGCCGATCACCGCCGCTGGCGCGGTGGCGAATTGCTCGACCAGCGCCAGCGGCTGCGATTTCGGCGGGTCGGGCTGTTCGGTCGCCGTGAAACAGATCGGCACCATCGACAGCGCCGCGAGCGCCGCTGCGATCATCCACGGCTCCGCCTCCGCCGGCGCGTAGCCGAACGCGAAGAACGGCCCGACCGCCAGCGCCCCCTTGGTGAGCACCATGTAGACGCTCATGACTTCGCCGCGCACGCGCGAGCCGATGGAGAAGCTGAGCCAGCTCTCGATCGCCGCGAACATCAGCGCCACGGCCATGCCGGCCACCATCCGCGCAAGGCCCCATGCCCAGATCTGATCGCTGAAATGCAGCATCAGCGTCGCGACCGAGAACACGGCGGCGCAGGCGGCGTAGACGCGGATGTGGCCGACGCGGGCCAAAAGCCCGGTCGCCACCATCGCGCCCATCATGAAACCGGCGGAGTACGACGCGGCGATGAGGCCCAGCGCGGTGCGCGAATGCCCCTCTTCCGTGAAGGCGAGCGGAATGCGCACGCCGAGCAAGCCGCTCGCAAGCTGCAGGATCGTTACAGCGATGATAAGCGCAGCAACGTTGCGCAACAGGCTGGTCATGGCGGCGCCAGCTACATAGGCGCAAACGCCCCGAAAGAGAACTCGCTAAACGCGCGGCGTTTCAGCTCGCCGCTCAACGCAGCGTGATCGTCGTCCTTGCTGCAGTGGAGATATCCAGCGCCGCATCGCTGAAGCGCGGCGGCCCGAACCGGGCGTCGGCGTCATTGGAGAACGCGAACGGTTCGGTGGGCATGCCGACGCTGTTGCGGTTGAGCCGGCCGTCGCCGTTGCTGTCCTGGTAGGCGGCGACGCCGAAACGGCCCGCGGTGGGGATGCTGAACCGCAGGATGACGGATTCGCCATCCGCGTCGGCCTGCAGCCCCGCGACCGGTTCGCCGAGCCAGCGGCTTTCGTCATAGACGGCCACGCGGACGGCGCCGCCGTTCGGCGTCACGTTGTCCACACGCACGTCGAGCGTAATCGGATTAGCATGGGCGGGCGGAACGACCAGAATAGCAAGCGCGACGCTGCACGCCGCGAGCACGATGGGAACTCTCATTCTCTATCTCCTTGGATAGTCAGCCGAAGAACATCTCGAACATGACGCGGCCGGGGATGAAGGTGAGCGCTCCCGCCACCAGCAGCCCGCCCACGAACATCCCGGTCATGGCGCGCCGGTGCGCAGCCACCTTGCGGTTGCGGATGGCGAAGATGGCCATCGGCAGGGCGATGATGGTCCAGCCGCTCAGCAGGTGGACGAACGAGTAGAAGCCGCCATTGAGGCCGGTGATGAACAGGCTCGAAACGGCGGTGGCGCCCATGGCGGCCACCCAGGTCCAGCCCAGCGTCTTGTGGAGGCCCCTGCCCTTCGGCCGCAGCAGGATCACCGCGCCCACGGCAAGAGCGACGAGCGCGGCATAGACATGCAGCTGCACCACCCAGGGCAGGCGCCGCCACAGTTCCCAGCGCGGCGCGTGCAAACCAACGTCGCCGAAGCCGGCGCCGATCTGCGGCAGGAACGGCCACAGCGCCGCGAGCACGATAGCGGCGACGACGGCGGCGCCGGCCCATCTCGTCCAGGCGGGCTTGGTGCGGGATGCGGGCATGTGGCCTCCGGTCGAACTCTGCTAGGAGGGTGGCGAACGGAGGCCCGGCGTGCAGCCGCAGATGCGTCAGACGACCGATCCCGCGCGCGAATCGCCCGCTTCGGCGATTGGCGCTTCGCGAATTGCGGATGAGCAGCCGCGCACGCTGCGCCGCTGGCTGCGCAATCTCGGCATCGCTGCGGCGGCCGGCGTCTTCCTGGCCTTCGTCGGCGCGATGGAAACCTCGGCGCTGCCGCTGTGGCGGCGGCTGCTCTACTGGACGCCGCTGATGATGGCCGGCGGCGTGCTCGGGCATGTGATGGCCATATTCGTGGGCAGGATTTCCTGGGCGCGCGTGAACCTCTGGGCGTTCGGCGCCGTTCTGACGCTCGCGCTCGCCGTTCCCTCGACCCTCGCTGTGTGGGCCTACACCAGCCTGATGTTCGGCGGCGGCCGGATGTCGCTGGGTGCGCTTCCGGTGCTGTTCGGCTCGGTGCTGGTGATCAGCGCGGCGATGACGGCGTTGATGGTCGCGCTGAACTGGCCCGGCCGGGTGACGCACGCGCCGCCTCCCGGAGCCGCGGCCGCGCCGGTGCGGTTCCTGGAGCGGCTGCCGCCGAAACTTCGCGGCGCCGCGCTCTACGCCGTGTCAGCCGAGGACCATTACCTGCGGCTGCACACCTCGAAGGGCTCCGACCTGATCCTGATGCGCCTGGCCGATGCAATCGCCGAACTCGAAGGCCTCGAAGGCGCACAGACGCACCGCTCCTGGTGGGTGGCGCGCGACGCCGTGGAGACGGCGCGGCGCGAGGGCGACCGCGTGGTGCTGACGCTCAAGGGCGGCGCCGAAGCGCCGGTGAGCCGGCCGAACGTCAGACCGCTGCGGGATGCGGGCTGGTTCTGAACCAGTCGGCGCGGGAGATTTCCCACACATCGTGCGGCATGCCGGCGTGGATGGTGCTGGCGCCTATGCGCATGCCAAGACGCTGCGCGAGCTTTTGTGAGGGGGCGTTGTCGGCATGGATCAGGCTGACGATGCGCTCCAGCGGAAACTGGGCGAACGCCCAGTCGCCGGCGGCGCGCGCGGCCTCGCGTGCGTAGCCTCTGCCCCAGAACGGCCGCGCCAAGCCCCAACCAAGTTCGAAGCCGACCCAGCATTCCGGCCGCCAGGCGCCGACACGCCCGACGAAAGCGCCGCTCTCCTTCTCCTCCACCGCGAACAGGCCATAGCCGCGCAGCGCCCAATGGCCGACGAACAGCGCCATGTCGCGCCACGCCGAGGCGCGGTCGCGCGGCCGCTGTTCGGCGGAGAGAAAACGCGCCGTTTGGGCGTCGGCCATCATCGCCGCGAAGGGCTCGAAATCATCCTTGCGCCAGCCGCGCAACACGAGACGTTCGGTCTCGATGCGCGGCGTGGCGTTGGGATCGAACAGGCTCACTGCGCGGGCGCGGTGAACACCCAGTCGCTGTCCGCGACCAAATAGGCGAAGACGGCGTAGGCGGCGACGTTCTGCGCCAGCGCTGCGGGATCGATCTTGTCGAGCGTGTCGTCCGGCGTGTGGTGGTAGTCGAAATAGTCGAGCCCGTCCTGCGAGAGATCGACCACCGGCATGCCGGCCTGGCGCATCGCGCCGATGTCGGCGCCGCCGCCGGCCGCGTTGTCGCCGGGAATGACGCCGAGCGGCGCCAGCTGCTGCTGGATCGCGCGTCCGTACGGCAACGCATGCTCCGCGAAACGCGTGCGCAAGCGCCAGATGCGGCCCGCGCCGAAATCGCTCTCGGCGCCGACGATGTGGGGTTCGTCGGCGTGCTCGCGCGCATAGGCCGCGCCGCCGTGGACGCCGTTCTCCTCGGCGCCCGCAAGCAGGATACGGATGGTGCGGCGCGGACGGCGCGGCAAGTCGCGGATCAGCTTGGCGGCGGCGGTGACGATGGCGACGCCGGCGCCGTCATCGATGGCGCCCTGCCCCATGTCCCACGAATCCAGGTGCGCGGCGAGCAGCACGATCTCGTCCGGGCGTTCACGGCCGCGTACTTCAGCGATGACGTTGCCCGACGGCGCGTCCTCGCGCATGTCGGCTTCGATGTTGAGATGCACGCGTGTCGGCGCCCGCGCGACGCGGCGCGCGAGCTGGTCGGCGTCCGCCGGCGAGAGCGCCGCCGACGGCAGCGATGCGCCCTGCGACTGGCGCGAGGAGCCGCCCTGGTGCGCGAAGCGATGCGGATCGGTGCCGACCGAACGGATCAGGCAGGCCACGGCGCCCTTGGCTTGCGCCACCGGCGCGCAACGGCCGCGCTTGGCGACGGCGGCGCCGTAGCCCGAACCGTCCTGCGTGCGCTGCATGCGCTCGTCGATGAAGACGATGCGGCCGGCGACGGCGCTGTCCGGCGCGGCTTCGAGCGCGGCCATGTCGGGGAAGCGTACGACCTCGGCTTCGAGCCCGCCCCGCGGCGTCGACGGCGAGCCGCCGAGCGCTGCGATCACCATTGGCTGCGGCGTCGCGCCGACGATGTGCGCGTCCTCGCGCAGCGCGTCCCAGTACGGGATCGTGAACGGCTCGATGCGGATGTTGCTGAAGCGCTGTTCGCGCAGCATGCCGACGGCCCAATCCCGCGCCCGCGCTTCGGCTTCGGAACCCGCCAGCCGCGGCCCGACCTCGGTGATCAGATCCTCGACGATCCGCCAGGCGAGATCGCTTTCAAGCGCCGCGCTGCGCAGCCGCTCCACCGTGCGCAGCTGTTCCGCGCTGAGCGGCGCCGCGGCGGGCGGCGGCTGCGGATTGACCGCCACTGACGTCGCAGACGGCGGCTGCTGCGCACCCGCCGGCGCAGCGAACGCCAGCACAGCCAAACCAAGACCAAGAGCGAAGCAGCGCATGAAGTCCCCCAGAACGTGAGCGCCTACAGTGGCGGCGCACGGCCGGCGGGCGCAAGAGCGTTACGACGATCGGCCTCAGCGCCGGCGCGCTTTCCACTCGGCTTTGGACTGGCCGTAGATGTCGACCTTGTGCGTTTCGAACGGCGGCGCGAGCTGATGGTTCTCGCGCTCGAGCCTGGAGCCGAGCCGCAGCGCCAGCGCGATCGAGGGCGCGTTCTGCTTGTCGATGCAGTGAATGACGCGATCCCAGCCGAGATGATCGAAGGCCCAATCGATCGCGGCGGTCGCGCCTTCCTGCGCGAACCCCTGCCCCATCGCCGCGCGCTTCAAGCCCCAGCCGACTTCATCGCCGGGCCATGAGCCCTCCTTGCCGCCGGGCCGCCACGGCCCCAGCCGGCCGATCCACTCGCCGGTGTCGCGGCGCAGGACGGAGAACATCGAGTAGCCGAGCAGCGCCCAAGCCCCGGCGAGCGCCGCCATGCCGCGCCACGCCGCATCGCGCGGCGCGACGCCGCCGATGAAGCGCATGGTGTCTTCTTCCTGCGCCATCGACGCGAAACCGTCGAAGTCCTCATGCGCAGGCGGGCGCAGGATGAGGCGCTCAGTGGTGAGGGTTGGGCCGATTTCCATGCGGTCCAGCCTAAACGAAACGCCGCCGCGAGCCAGAGGGATACGACGGCGTTGTCCGCATTTACGATCAAGCCTAACCCACGCTCGGATCGATGCCTTTGCAGGCGTCGACCAAGCCTTTCACGGCGTCGACGCTCTTGTCGAACATGGCGCGTTCTTCCGCGCCGAGTTCGATCTCGACCACCTTCTCGACGCCGTTCCTGCCGATGATGCACGGCACGCCGACATAGATGTCGTTCAAGCCGTATTCGCCGTTCAGGTTGGCCGCGCACGGCAGCAGGCGGCGCTTGTCGCGCAGGTAGCTCTTCGCCATCAGCATCGCGCTCTCGGCCGGGGCGTAATAGGCGGAGCCGGTCTTGAGCAGGTTGACGATCTCGGCGCCCCCGTCGCGGGTGCGCTGCACGATTCCGTCGAGCTTTTCCTGTGTGGTCCAGCCCATCTTCACGAGATCGGGCAGCGGAATGCCGGCCACGGTGGAGTAGCGCGTGAGCGGGACCATCGTGTCGCCGTGGCCGCCGAGCACGAAGGCGGTGACGTCTTCGACCGAGACGTTGAACTCTTCGGCGAGGAAATAGCGGAAACGCGCGCTGTCGAGCACGCCGGCCATACCGACGACCTTGTTGTGCGGCAGCTTCGAGAATTGACGCAGCGCCCACACCATGGCGTCCAACGGGTTGGTGACGACGATGACGAACGCGTTCGGCGCGTGCTGAGCGATGCCCTCGCCCACCGCCTTCATCACCTTGAGATTGATGCCGAGGAGATCGTCGCGGCTCATACCCGGCTTGCGCGGCACGCCGGCGGTGACGATGCAGACATCGGCGCCGGCGATATCGGCGTAGGCGTTGGCGCCCCTCAGCGCCGCGTCCTTGCCGAACACGGGCGAGGCCTCGGCGATATCGAGCCCCTTGCCCTGCGGGACGCCCTCGACGACGTCGAACAGGATCACGTCGCCCAGCTCCTCGCGCGCGGCGATGTGGGCGAGCGTGCCCCCGATCATGCCAGAACCGATGAGGGCGATTTTCGCGCGGGCCATGGGGAGTGCTCCGGATACCTGTGAGTAGACGGCGCGTGGTCTAAACCCGCTCGCTTGCGGGTGCAACGCGGCCTTATGGACCGCCGGCGTCCCACCGGCATGAGCCTACTTCTTGATGCAGATCAGCAGCCCGTCGCCGACCGCGGCCAGCACGGAATGAACGCGGTCGTCCGCCTTGGCCTTTTGCGCCAGGGCGCGGAGCGCGGTTGTGTCCGGCGTGGCATCCGCGGGATCGACCACGCGGCCGCTCCACAGCATGTTGTCGAACAGAAGCGCGCCGCCGGGCCGCAACAGCTTCAGGCCGCGCTCGTAATAGCCATCATAACCGGTCTTGTCGGCGTCGATGAAACCGAGATCGTAGGCGCCCTCTTCGCCGGCGGCGATGCGCGCATCGAGCGTCTCAAGCGCCGGCGCGAGCACCAGGTCGATCATGTCGTCGACGCCCGCCTCGCGCCAATAGCCGCGCGCGATCGCCGTCCACCCGGCGGAGATGTCGCACGCGAGCAGACGCGCGCCGACGGGATGGGCTTCTTTCAGCGCCAGCGCCGTCGCAAGCGCCGAATAGCCGGTGAAAACGCCGACCTCGAACGCGCGCCTGGCCGCCAGCAGCTGCACCAGCGCGGCCATGAAGGCGCCCTGTTCGGCGCTGATCTGCATACGCGCTTCGGCCATGCGCGCCGTCGCTTCGCGGCAGCGCCGAAGCGCGGGATGCTCAGGCGGATTTACGCTGGCCAGATAACGGACGAGGTCCGGCGATAGTCCAAGCGATGAAGACATCCCGCCTAAATTAGGCGAGGCGCTTCAGCTCGGCCACCAGATCGTCGCGTTCCCAGGTGAAACCGCCTTCATTGTCGGGCTGGCGGCCGAAATGGCCGTAGGCCGCCGTGCGCGCGTAGATCGGACGGTTCAGCTTGAGGTGCGTGCGGATCGCGCGCGGCGTTGCGCCGCCGATCAGTTCCGGCAGCACCTTTTCCAGCTTCGCCGGATCGATCGTGTCGGCGCCGTGGAGATCGACATAGAAGCTCGTCGGCGTCGCCACGCCGATGGCGTAGCTGATCTGGATGGTGCAGCGCTGAGCAAGGCCCGCGGCGACGACGTTCTTCGCCAGATAGCGGCACGCATAGGCAGCCGAACGGTCGACCTTGGTCGGGTCCTTGCCGGAGAAGGCGCCGCCGCCATGCGGGCTCGCGCCGCCATAGGTGTCGACGATGATCTTGCGCCCGGTGAGGCCGCTGTCGCCGTCGGGGCCGCCGATCTCGAATTTGCCGGTCGGGTTGACCAGGAACTGCGTTTTCCTGGTGATCAGCCCGTCCGGGAACACCGAGCGGATATAGGGCTCGAGCAGATCGCGCATGCGCTTGGTCGAATAGCTTTGGCCGCCGAGCTTCTTGGTGTGCTGGTGGCTGACGACGATGGCGACGACCTCCCCCGGCTTGCCGTTCTCGTAGCGCAGCGTGACCTGGCTCTTCGCGTCCGGCTCGAGTTCCGGACGCTCGCCGCTGTGGCGCGCCTCGGCCAGGCGCTTCAGAATATTGTGCGAGTATTGCAGCGTGGCCGGCATCATTTCCGGCGTTTCGCTGCAGGCGTAGCCGAACATGATGCCCTGGTCGCCGGCGCCTTCATCCTTCTTGGCGTTGGAATCGACGCCTTGGGCGATATGCGCGGACTGGCCATGCAGGTAGCAGGCGTACTTCGCCTTCTGCCAGTGAAAGCCCTTCTGCGCGTAGCCGATGTCCTTCACCGCCTCGCGCACCTTCGGCTGCAGCGAAGCGATGACCTCTTTCGTGAACGCCTTGTTCTCGGCCTTCGAGCCGCCCGGCCTGCCGGCGCGGACTTCGCCGGCGAGGATGATGCGGTTGGTCGTCACCATGGTTTCGCAGGCGACGCGGGCTTCCGGGTCGGCCTCGATAAAGGCGTCGACGACGGTGTCGGAGATGCGGTCCGCCACCTTGTCGGGATGGCCTTCGGACACGCTCTCGCTGGTAAAGACGTAGTTGGCTCTGGCCACGCGGATTCTCCGAACCCCTCAAGAAAAGCAGCGGCTCTCATAGGGAGAACCGCGGACTTCCGCAAATTGCTGAGGCGCGGGGGCGAACAGACTAGCCCCGTTTCCCCTCCGCCGCCTCCTCGGCGAGCGCCTTAACCAGTTCGATCACCCGGCGGCGGACCTTAACGCTCTTGATCGAGGCGAAGAGCTGCATCAGCTGGGTCCCCTCCGGGGTCGCCAGGACGTCGTCCACATAATCCTGGCGCGGTTCGGCCACGCCGGACGCCACCCTCCCCCCGGTCAGCCCTTCGAAGAAACGCGCCACCGGCATATCCAGCGAGGCGGCGATATCGTGCAGCCGGCTTGCCGCGATCCGGTTCACGCCCTTCTCGTATTTCTGAACCTGTTGAAAGGTTACACCAAGTAATTCCGCGAGCCGCTCCTGGCTCATGCCGATTTCGAGACGCCGAGATCTGACGCGTTGACCGATTTTTCTATCGATTGCATTCGCTGAACGTTCATCGTTCATGATTTACGGCCCCTCGCCAGCAGCAGTCCGGCAGGCAAAAAACGTAATCCCAGGATGAATACAAGGAGGGCAGGGACAAAAATATTGCCCAAGCCTGCAAATAAGGTCTCCGCCAGAGCGGGCGGCAGCTGGGCTTCGGCCCACAAGGAACCACCCTGGGTTGAGGCGACCTCGCGGCCGAAGGAGTCGACAATGGCCGAGACGCCGCCCGACGCCGCGCGCGCCATCGGCAAGCCCTCCTCGATCGAGCGGTATCGGGCCATGGCGTAATGCTGCCAGGGGCCAGTGAACCAGCGCAGGTCGCCGAACCAAGCGTCGTTGGTGACGCTGACCAGCCAGCCGGGACGCTCGTCGCCCCGCGGCGTCATGCCCGGGAAGATCGCCTCGTAGCATATCAGCACCAGGGCTGGCGGCGCATCCGGGATGATCAGCCGCGTCGGCGGCGCGCCCGCTTCGAAGCCGGCGCCGATGCGCTGCAGCGGCGCGATGTTGAACGAGCTTACGAGCGACCAAAGCGGAATGAACTCTCCGAACGGAACCAGCCTGTGCTTGTCGTAAATCTGCCCCAGGCGCGGCGCGCCGGAGACGCCGTCGATCACCGCCGCCGAGTTGAAGTACGCAACGCCCGCAGCGCGCGCCTCGTAGCGCGACAAGCCCGTGATCAGCACGCGATCGCCCATGCCGCGGCCGATCGCGTCCATAAAATTCTGGTTGTCGAGCATGAAGAAGTTGACGACCGGGATCGCGCCCTCGGGCCAGATCACGATCTGCGCATTGCTCTGCTCGGGATCGCCGCTCGCGGCGAGATAATGCTGCAGGACGCGCCACTCCTGATCCGGGCGGCCCTCCCACTTTTCCGCTTGGCTCAAGCCGGAATCGGCGACGCGCACGATCGGCGACGCGCCCGGCAATTCAAGCGGCGCACGAGAGAGCCGCTGTTCGCCCCAGCCCCAGCCCATGCCGACCAGCAGCGCCGCCGCCAAGGTCGGCGCAAACCGCCGGCCCGCGCTCGCGCCGCCATCGGCGATCGCCGCGGGCGCCGCCGCAATCAGCAGCGTGAGCAGCGAGAGACCGTAAACGCCGACAACCGACGCGAGCTGCGAAACCGGCTCGCCCGGCGTCCAGACATAGCCGGGCAGAATCCAGGGGAAGCCGCCGAACACATGCCCGCGCAGCCATTCGGAAACGAACAGGCACGCCGCAAACAGCGGCAGCCGGCGCAAGTCGCGCGTCCAGAACGGCGCCGCCAGCGCACAGCCGAGGGCAAAGAATATCGCCAGCCCGCCGGCCAAGCCCAAGGCCGCCGGAACCCCCCAGATCGGCCCCCAAGACGCCGAGTCGACGAGAAACGCGGATGAAACCCAATATACGCCGGTCGCGAAATGGCCGAGCCCAAAGAACCAGCCGAGCACCGCCGCACGCATGATCTTCTTCGGTTGCTCGGCCGCGCCGTCGAGCAGCCAAATCAAAACTGTAATGGCGACGACATAGAGAAGCGTAAGTTGAAACGGCGCATGCCCCAGCGTGGCCAGCACGCCGGCGAGAAAGGCGATGCCGCGACGCTGCCACGTGGAGCGCGCCGCGAACCATGCATGAATGCGCGATGCGTCTGCAGACGCCGTAAAGCCTTGTTCCACTGGATGCTCCCCAGCCTTGGGGCTTTGGAGCGCCCTGCCCCGCTCGTCAACCGCGTTCGCTCAGCTCAGGCGCTTCGGACGCGCTGCGCGGCCTCTCCCGCATCGGCAGAAAGCGCCTCCGCCACGCGCTTGATGCGGACCCTTTTCACGCGGCGCGGATCGGCATCGACAATCTCGACGTCAAAGCCGGCCGGATGGTGCAAGATTTCTCCGCGCTGCGGCAGCCTGCCGGCCAGCGCCACCGCGAGCCCCGCGGCGGTGTCGAATTCGTCCTCATGGTCCGGCAATTCGAGGCTCGCGCCGAGCTTGGCCTCAAGCTGATCGATCGGCGCGCGGCCGTCGGCTTCGAACGCGCCGCCCTGGCGTTCGAGCACCAGCGCCGTTTCTACATCGTGCTCGTCTTCGATGGCGCCCACGATCTGCTCGACCAGGTCTTCCATCGACACGATGCCGTCGGTGCCGCCGTATTCGTCGACCACGAGCGCGAGGTGGATGCGGCTCGACTGCATTTTCAGGAACAGCGTCGCCAGCGTCATCGATTGCGGCACGAACAGGATGTCGCGCCGGATGCGGCTCAGCGCACGATCCGAGAATTTCGCTTTCGCCTCGCCGTCCGGCCCCGGCGCCAGAAGCGAGAGCACGTCGCGCACATGGATGAAGCCCAGCGGGTCATCGAGCGTCTCTCCATAGATGGGCAGGCGCGAGTGCTGGCTTTCGGAGAACACGGCGGCGGCTTCGCCAAGCGTGGCCGACGCCTCGATGGCGACGATCTCGGCGCGCGGGCGCATGACGTCCTCGACCTTGAGCCGATCGAACCGCGCGGCGCGCAGGATCATGTCCTTGTGCGCGCCTTCCAGCGTTTCGCCACTCGCTTCGCCGGCGCGCAGCGCCTCCTCCACCGCGGCTGCGGACCCCAATCTTTCGCGCGCGAACACTCGCGACAAACGTTGGATCAGGCCCGCGCGTCTTCGCGAGGGTTCGGCGTCGTCAGGTATGTCTGCCATCGCTGGTGCGTCGCACTCCTTGTTCGGCCTCACGCGTAGGGATCGGCGATCCCAAGCGTCGCCAGAATTTCACGCTCGCGTGCTTCCATCTTGCCGGCGTCGGCCTCGTCCAGATGATCATAGCCCAAAAGATGCAGAAATCCGTGCACCACGATGTGCGTGGCGTGGTGTTCCAGCGATTTACCCTGAAATTCCGCTTCTGCGGCAATGGTTTCCGCCGCCAGGGCGATGTCGCCGAGAAAGCCGGGGGTGGCCGCCGGACCGGGCGGGAACGACAGCACGTTGGTGGGGCCGTCCTTGCCGCGGAACTCCTTGTTGAGCGCCGCAATCGCCGCATCGTCGCCCAGCAGCAGCGACACCACCCCGCCCACGCCCTCGGCGGCGGCGGCGGCGGCGAGCGCGTTGGCCAGCCCTTCTTCCCGCCCCTTCCACAAGGATGAATTGCCAAGGATGTCGACCTCGAACGGAAGCTCGTCAGGCACGGCGGTTCTCGTCACGGTCGTAAGCTTCGACGATGTGTGCGACGAGCCGATGACGCACGACGTCCTGCGGCGCGAAGCGGATGACCTCGACGCCGCGGATGTGTTCGAGAATCCGGATCGCGTGCGCGAGGCCGGACTGATCCGGCCGCACGAGATCGATCTGCGAGGGATCGCCGGTGACGACCATGCGCGAGCCCTCGCCGAGGCGCGTCAGCACCATCTTCATCTGCAGGATGGTGGCGTTCTGGCTCTCGTCGACGATGACGAACGCGTTCGACAGCGTGCGGCCGCGCATGAAGGCGAGCGGCGCGACTTCGATCTGCCGGCGCTCGCGCCGCGCCTTCAGGTCGTTTTCGTTCATCTGGCTGCGGAAGGCGTCCCAGATCGGCTGCAGATAGGGATCGACCTTCTCGGCCAGATCGCCGGGCAGATAGCCGAGCTTCTCGCCGGCTTCGACCGCCGGCCGCGTGACGATGATCCTGTCCACCCGTTCCTGCTTCAGCGCTTCCACCGCCGCGGCGACGGCCAGGAACGTCTTGCCGGTGCCGGCGGGGCCGACGCCGAAAATGAGGTCGAGGTTCTCGTCGCGCAGCGCCTCGACGTAATGCACCTGCCGCGGCGTGCGCAGCGTGAGGCCGCCGAGCTGCGGCAGCGTCAGCGGCGCGGCGCTGTCGCTGAACCCTTCGGAAAACGAGATCGCCGCCAGCACCTCGCCTTCGCGAATGCGGCCTTTGCGGCGCGCGAGATCGGCCAGCGCATCGACAATGCGCTGCACCCGTTCGAGTTCGGCGCCGGTGCGGGCGCGGACGGTGAGCTGGTCGCCCTGCGCATCGAGCACGACACTATAGGCCGGCGCGCCGCGCGGCGCGTTGGGGTCGCGGAACGCTTCCTGGATGTGGGCGAGGTGGCGGTGCAGCGGGCCGAACACGGCCTGGGCGACGCCCGCCTCGGAAAGCGCGATGACGCGCGTATGCGCGCCGGCGGCCGGCGTCGTCGTCACGCAGCCTCCGGCGCCAACGAGAGGCGCGCGCCAGTCAGGGAATTCTGCGACGCAGCGAGGATGCGCACCGGCACGATCTCGCCGTTCTGGGCATGTGTGTCTTCGAAGTGCACCGCCTGCAAATATGGGGTGCGGCCGTGCTTTTGGCCAGACTTGCGCCCCTCGCCCGTCACCAGAACGGGCAGCACGCGCTCCACTTGCGCCGCGTTGAACGCGCGCTGCTGTTCGGAGAGCAGCGCCTGCAGGGCGGCCAGCCGTTCAGCTTTGGCCTCCTCGCTCACCTGCCCCATCATGGCGGCGGCGGGCGTGCCGGGGCGCGCCGAATACTTGAACGAGAACGCCGAAGCGAAGGTCACGTCGCGCGCGAGCTGCAGCGTTTCCTCGAACTCGCGCTCCTTCTCGCCCGGAAAGCCGACGATGAAATCGGTCGACAGCGCGATGTCGGGCCGCGCCGCGCGCAGGCGTGCGACGACGTCGCGATAGAACGCGCCGTCGTGCTTGCGGTTCATCGCCTTCAGGATGCGGTCTGAGCCCGACTGTACCGGCAGGTGCAGGTACGGCATCAGCTTCGGCTCGCAGCCGTGCAGCGCGATCAGCTCATCCGTCATCTCGATTGGGTGAGAAGTCGTGTAGCGCAGCCGCTCGATCCCGTCGATCTGCGCAAGCGCATGCAGGAGTTCAGCGAAGCTGGCCGAGCGCTCTTGGAGCGTCGGCGCTTCGTCGGCGCTCCAAGGGCCGTGATAAGCGTTGACGTTCTGGCCGAGCAGCGTGATCTCGCGTACGCCTTTGTCCGCCAGCGCTTTCGCTTCGGCGAGCACATCCGCAAGCGGGCGCGAATATTCCGCGCCGCGCGTGTAAGGCACCACGCAGAACGTGCAGAACTTGTCGCAACCTTCCTGGATCGAGAGAAATGCGGTCACGCCGTCGGGCGCCCGCGCAGGCAGCGCGTCGAACTTTTCCTGCGCGGTGAAGTCCGCGGCGAGACGCTCGCCGGTCTTGCGCGCGGCGCGGGCGATGAGTTCGGGAAGCTTGTGATATGCCTGCGGCCCGACGACCAGATCGACGACGGGCGCGCGGGCGATGATCTCCTCGCCCTCGGCTTGCGCGACGCAGCCGGCGACGGCGATGGTCATGCCCTTCCCTTCCGCGGCGCGGCGCTGCTTGTGCGCGCGCAGCCGGCCGATCTCGGAATAGACCTTCTCGGTCGCCTTCTCGCGGATATGGCAAGTATTGAGGATGACGAGATCGGCGTCGTCCGGCTTTTCGGTGATGGCGTAGCCCAGCGGCGCCAGCACGTCGCGCATGCGCTCGCTGTCATAGACGTTCATCTGGCAGCCGTACGTCTCCATGAAGAGACGCTTCGGTTCGGGCCGCTTCTGGTCGGACATCAATCTTCTCAGCTGGCCTTCTTGGAAGCCTTGGCCTTGTCGTCGAGCGGAACGCCATAGAGTTCGAGCCGGTGATCGATCAGCTTATAGCCGAGGCGCTTGGCGATCTCGTGCTGCAGCCGCTCGATCTCGGGATCGACGAACTCGACCACCTGGCCGGTCTTCATGTCGATCAGGTGATCGTGGTGCTGTTCCGGCACTTCCTCGTAGCGCGAACGGCCGTCACGGAAATCGTGACGCTCCAGGATGCCGCTCTCCTCGAACAGGCGCACGGTGCGATAGACGGTGGCGATCGAGATGCCAGGGTCGATCGCCGCGGCGCGGCGGTGCAGTTCCTCGACGTCGGGGTGATCATGGCTGGTCGAGACCACGCGCGCGATCACGCGGCGCTGCTCGGTCATGCGCATACCCTTCTCGACGCAGAGTTTTTCGATCCGGTCCATCTCGTCCTCGACGGTCGCAGCAATACCCCGTACGGCGTCCCGATGTCCACCTGAGACGCCTCAAATGGCAGGCCGCGGCAGCGGTCTGCGCATGACGATCGCATCCACTCCACCGCCCTCGCCGGCGTAGTAAGCATGGCGCCGGCCGGCCTCCTGGTAGCCGAGCTTGGCGTAGAGCGCGCGTGCGGCGGCGTTGGTCTCGGCCACTTCCAGGTGCATCGAGGCGGCGCCGCGCAGCAGCGCAGCAGCGCCGGCGGCGTCCACCAGCGCCGCGCCGAAACCCTTGCGGCGCGCTTCCGGGAGCACGGCGACGGTAAGGATTTCGCCGTCGCCGCCCGCGGTCCAGGCCATAACGAAACCGGCGGGCTCGGCGGTGCGCGCAATCAGCGCAAAGACGGCCGGGTTGTCGAGCAGCTTTGCGATTTCGGCAGCGGACCATGGCTTGTCGAAGGCGCGCGCGTGCAGCGCCGCCAGCAGCTCGCACGCGTCCGCGCCAGCCGGCTCGATCATGCGCCGCCGCCCGGCAGCGTCACGTGCGGCGCGCGCAGATAAGCCGGCTCGGGCGCGTAGCGCGCCGGATCCAGCCGCGCCGCCCGCTTTGCGAGCGCGACAGCGTCGACGACGACATGGGGTCCGGTCAGTGTATATGTGCGATCCGCGGCGGCGGCCGCGAACAGACACTCATGTTCCCCATGCTCGATGCCGGCCGGCGCGGCCAGCGCCACGCCGTCTTGATAAAGCGCGGCGTATGCGGCCCCGGGCGTTTCGATCAAGGCCGCGCGCAGCCCTTCCTCTCCGCCCTGCAGCGCCAGCGCCTCCAGCGTCGACACCCCGATGCAGGGCTTGCCGATCGCGAGCGCAAGCGCGCGTGCGAACGAAAGGCCGACGCGCACGCCGGTGAACGAACCCGGCCCGGTGGTGACGGCGATGCGATCGACATCGGCAAACGCAACGCCCGCCCGCGCCAGCGCTTCGCGCGCCATCGGCGCAAGACGTTCCGCTTGGCCCTTGTTCATGCGCTCGGAAAGCGACGCCAACGGCTCGCCGTCGCGAACGAGAGCGACAGAGCAGGCATCGAGCGCCGTATCGATTCCGAGCACGATCACGGCGCGGCGCGCGTCAAACCACCTGCTCCACCGCGTTCACCTCGGGCACGTAGTGGCGGAGCATGTTTTCGATGCCCTGCTTCAAGGTGCGCGTGGAAGACGGGCAGCCGGCGCATGCGCCGCGCATGTTGAGGCGGACGATTCCCTGCTCGTGATCCCAGGAGTGGAAGGTGATGTCGCCGCCGTCGCGCGCCACGGCCGGACGAACACGCGCTTCGATGATGTCCTTCAGCTCCTTCACGATGTTGGCGGCCTCGCCTTCGTAGACGATGTCGGCTTCGTCGGTTTCATCCGCAGGCGCGCTCGAATCGCCGAGCACCGGGCGGCCGGACGTGAAATGATCCATGACGGCGGCAAGCACGTGCGGCTTCAGGTGCGGCCACTCGACGCCTTCGCTCTTGGTGACGGTAATGAAATCGGCGCCCAGATAGACGCGCTCGACGCCATCGATATCGAACAGCGCGCGCGCCAGCGGCGACGCTAAAGCCGCGTCGGCATCGACAAACTCGCGGCTGCCGCGGCCCAGCACGTCGCGGCCGGGCAGGAACTTCAGCGTACGCGGGTTCGGCGTGGATTCCGTCTGAATGAACATGGGCCTCACGTGGCCCTTCGGGCGGAACCGGTCAACCCGGCTCTTGCGGCTCAGGCGCCGCACTCACCGGCAGCGCCAGCTTGCGGATTTCCTCGCGCGTCAGCGCACCGGGAACGACCAGCACCGGCACCGGGCGCGCGCCCAATCCCGCGGCCTTGCCGAGCTGCGCCACCAGCGGCCCGGGCCCGCCCGGCCCATGCGCGGCCGCCAGCACGACCAGCTTGATCGACTGATCCTGCTCCAGGAGCTTGCGCAGTTCCGGCTTCAAATCCCCTTCGCGCAATATGGGCTCCGCCGTCACGCCGCACTCGGCCCACACTTCGGCGGCAAAGCGCTGCGCCAGCGATTCCGCAGCGTCCCACGCCTGACGGCGCATCTCTTCGGTGATCGACGCCCACGGCGCCGGATCCGACGGCTCGATCACGCGCAGCATGACCAGCCGCCAGCCGGTGTTCTTGCATAGCAGGCCGGCATAGATCAGCGCGTCCGGAAACTCCTCGCTCTCGTCGGCGATGACGAGGCAGGCGAAAGTTTTCGGCTCACTCATGGGCGGCGATGGTCGCGCAAAGGCCGCGCCGCATCAAGCGCGCCAGAGGCCGACGACGTCGCGGACTTCGGCCATGATCGGCTGCGCCGCAGCGCGGGCCTTTTCGGCGCCGGCCTTCAGGATGGCGTCGAGCGCGGCCGTATCCGCCATCAGCCGGCGCATCTCGGCGGCGATCGGCGAGAGCCTCGCCGCCAGCACCTCCGCCAGCGCCGGCTTGAACACGCCGAAGCCCTTGCCGCCGAACTCGGCCAGCACGTCCTCGACGCTGCGCTCGGTGACGGCCGCGTAGATGCCGACAAGATTCTCCACCTCCGCCCTGCCCGCCAGCCCCTCTTTCGACTCCGGCACCGGGTGCGGATCGGTGGTCGCCTTCTTGATCTTCGACAGGATGGCGTCGGCGTCGTCCATCAGGTTGATGCGCGTCATGTCCGAGGGGTCGGACTTCGACATCTTCTTCGTCCCGTCGCGCAGACTCATGATGCGCGCGCCGGGGCCCTGGATCAACGGCTCGGGCAGCGGGAAGAAGGCCGGGGCCTCGTAGTCGTTATTGAACTTCTGGGCGATGTCGCGCGACAGTTCGAGGTGCTGCTTCTGGTCTTCGCCGACCGGCACGTGCGTGGCCTTGTAGAGCAGGATGTCCGCGGCCTGCAGCACCGGATAGTCGAACAGGCCGACCGACACCCGCTCGGCGTGCTTGCCGGCCTTGTCCTTGAACTGCGTCATACGCTCGAGCCAGCCCATGCGGGCGACGCAGTTGAAGATCCAGGCGAGCTCCGTGTGCTCGCGCACGGCGGACTGGATGAAAATGGTCGAGCGCTTCGGATCGACGCCCGCGGCGACATAGGCGGCGGCGACTTCGCGGCAGCGGCTCACCAGCTCCTTCGGGTCGGGGCCGGTCGTGATCGCGTGCAGGTCGACGATGCAATAGATGCACTCGTACTGATCCTGCAGGCGCACGAACTTCTGCAGCGCGCCGAGATAATTGCCGAGATGCAGGCCGTTGGTCGGCTGCATGCCGGAGAACACGCGTTGCGGGCCCTTGTATTGGGGCGGCGGGGCGTCGGTCATGGAAAACTCCGGAACATGAGAACAGGCGCGCCGGAGGCGGCGCGGAGAAGCGGCGTCAGGTTAGGCCCGCCATCGCCAGAGGTGCGTTCTCGCGTTCATGGGCCGCGCTTCTATCAGCCGAGCGCCTCCGGCGGCAAGCCGCCCTCCCCGCCGGGCGCGGCTTTCTCGCGGCGGAACGCGGCGCGCACTTCAGCGAGCGTGACCGAGCCGGTCAGGAACAGCAGCAGGAAATAGCCGACGCCGCCGCCCAGGATGCAGGCTAGGATCGCGACCTCCTTCGAGCCCAATTGCGCTTCCAGCACCGCGCGGTTCGCCGTCGCGAACCACAGCGCAGCGCCCAAGGCGGCGGAAACCAGGATGATGCGTCCAAGCCGCCACGTCGCTTTCGGCGACGGCGCATAGGCGCCGCGGCGCGAGAGCGAGAAGATCATCAGCAGTACGTTGACCCACGCCGCCACGCTGGTGGCGATGGCGAGGCCCGGGAAGCCGAGCCGGCCCAGCTCGCGCAGCATGAAGAACAGCGCCGCGCCGAGCACGATGTTGATCGCCATGGAAATGACGGCGAAGCGCATCGGCGCCCGCGTATCCTCGCGCGCGAAGAACGCCGGCGCATAGATCTTGGCCAGCACGAACGCCGGCACGCCCCAGCCATAGTGGAACAGCGCCAGCGCGCCGTCGGCCGCGTTCTGGGCCGTGAACTGGCCGCGCGCGAACAGGCCGTCGAGCAGGAAGGCCGGCATCGCCAGCATGGCCGCCGCCGCCGGCAGCGTGAACGCCATCGACAGATTCACCGCCTCGTCGAGCGCTCCGCGCGCGCCGGCTTGATCGTCCGCCTGCACCAAACGCGACAGCCGCGGCAGCATAGCGACGCCCACGGCGACGCCGATCAGTCCAAGCGGCAGCTGATAGAGACGATCGGCATAGTTCAGCAGCGAGATCGCGCCTTCCTCGAACGAAGCGATCGCTTGGCTGACGATGACGTTGATCTGAAGCGCCCCGCCGGCGACGGCGGCGGGCGCCGCGAGCGCCAGCAGGCGGCGGACGTTCGGGCTGAGCTTCGGCCAGAGCGGCCGCGTGCGCACGCCGGACTTGCGCGCGCCAAGCGCAACCCAGAGCGCCTGCAGCACGCCCGAGACGGTGACCGCGATGGCGGCGGCGTGCGCCGCCTGCACCTGGGTGTCGCGGAAGAACCAGACTCCGACCAGAAGGCAGATGTTCAGCAGCGACGGCGCGGCGGCCGCAGCGAAAAACCGCCCGCGCGCATTGAGCGCGCCGGCAAACAGCGTGGCGATGCTGATCGCGACCAGGTACGGCATGGTGATCTGCGTCAGCAGCGTCGCGAGCTGGAAGATTTCCGGATTGTCGGCGTAGCCGCCGAACAGCAGCAGATTGATCCACGGCATCGCCAGGATGGCGCCGGCGCTGATCACGCTGGTCAGCAGCACCAGGACGGCGAGCGCTTCCGCCGCCAGCATGTCCGCCGTCTTCTCGCCGTGCTCCGCCAGCGTCTTGGAATAGACCGGCACGAACGCCTGGCTGAACGCGCCCTCGGCGAACAGGCGGCGAAACAAGTTGGGAAAGCGCAGCGCCGCCATGAACGCGTCCGACACAGGCCCCGCGCCCAGCGCTGCGGCGATCAGCAGATCGCGCGCGAATCCCAGCAGGCGCGACACCAGGGTGAGGCCGCCGATCACGGCAGTGTTGCGGGCGAGACTCATTCTGGCGGGCGACTCAATGGCGAACCGCGCCTGCCTAGCGCGCCGCTAGCGCGCCGTCGAGGCGCGGCCGACCGCCAGCGGGGCGCGGGCCGGATCGGCGGGCGCCGCCGGTTCGGCGGCGCGGAGCACGGCTTCAAATTTGGCCCTGAGGGCGGCGATGCGGCGGGGCTGGGTGATCTGCCCGCCGCCCTCCTCCTGCACGTAGAACACGTCCGCGGCGCGTTCGCCGTACGTATCGATGTGAGCGCTGACGATCGAGACGTCCGCATCGACGCAGACCTGCGCCAGGTCCGCCAGCAAGCCGACACGGTCGCGCCCGGACGCTTCGATCACCGTGGCTTCGGGCGAAATCGCGTTATCGATCCGCACCCATGGCTCGATCGCGAACGCGGCGTTGCGGCGCGACGCCGGGGGCGCCATGGGCGGGGGATGATCTTCGAGCGCGGCATGCTCCAGCCGCATGATCAGCGCATCGAGCGCGGATCGGTCGTCCGCGCCGAACGGCCGATACTCCGCGGTCTGGATGGAGAACACGTCGAACGCCGCGTTCGACCGCGTGGTGTGCACGCGCGCGCCGGCGATGTTGGCGCCGCTGGCGGAGATCGCCGCGGCCAGGCTGGCGAACAGGCCGCGCCGGTCGCCCGCATAGATCAGCACCTCGGTGACGCCCTGCTGCTCGCGCACGCGCGCGGCGACATGCGGCATCACCCGCGCGCCGGAGATCTCGCGCGCGTGCCAAGCCAACGCCTCGGCGTCGTGATTGAGCCAGTAGCTGTCTTCCAGCGAGCCGATCCAGCCCTGCAGCTGCTTGAGATCGCCACCGCTGGCGTTGGCGGTCAGTTCTTCCTTCGCCTGCAGCGCCAGATCGGCGAGATGCGCGCGTACGCTTTCTTCATCGGAGCGGCCGCCATGCAGCGTCGCTTCGGTCAGGCGGTAGAGATCGCGCAGCAGCTGGCCCTTCCAATCGTTCCACACGCTGGGGCCGACGGCGCGAATGTCGGCCACCGTCAGCACCAGGAGCAGCCGCAGCCGCTCCACCGTGCCGACGAGCTTCGCGAACTGCGCAATCGTGCGCGGATCGGAAATGTCGCGCTTTTGCGCGACGTCGCTCATCTCCAGATGATGGCGCACGAGCCAGCCGACGAGATCGACCTCTTCCTGCGGCAGGCCCAGCCGCTCGCACGCGGCGCGCGCGGACTTCTCCCCTTCCACCTGCTGGTCGCCGTCGCCCTTGCCGGTGTCGTGCAGCAGCATCGCCAGATAGAGCGCGCGGCGATTGATGATCTTGGCGAAGATTTCGCTCGAAAGCGGGTGCTGCCTGGCGTGACGGCCGTGCTCGATCTCCGACATCGCGTCGATCGCCTGCAGCGTATGTTCGTCCACCGTATAGTGGTGGTACATATTGAACTGCATCTGCGCGACGATGCGGCCGAACTCCGGCACGAACTTGCCGAGCACGCCGGCCTCGTTCATCAGCCTGAGAGTCGCGCCTGGATGGCGCTTCGACGTCGCCACGTCGAGAAACGCGGCGCGCGAGGCCGGATCGTCGCGCCAGCTCGGCGGCAGCCGGCGGGCGCGGCGCGAGGCTTCGCCCAGCGCCTCCGGGTGAACGTCGAGGTCGCGCTTGTCGGCGATCGAGAACAGCCGGATCACGTTCGCGGGCGCATCGAGCACGTCCGGCGAAGTGATGTTGAGGCGCCCGCCTTCGATCTCGAAGCCGGCCTCGATCGGCGTGGCGCGCTGGCGGCTCGACGGCAGCAGGCGCTGCAGCCCGCGCGGCGTCTGCTTGGCGTTGTCGGCCTCGAGCTTGGCGCAGAGAATACGCGTCAGCACGCCGACCTGCTTGGCGATCAGGAAGTAGCGCTTCATGAAGCGCTCGACATCCGAATTGTTCGCGCGCGCGCCGTAGCCCAGGCGCTTGGCGAGTTCCGGCTGCAGGTCGAACGTCAGCCGCTCCTCGGCGCGGCCGGTGACGAAGTGAAGATGGCAGCGCACAGTCCAGAAGAAGCGCAGCGCGCGGAGGACGGTGAAGCGCTCCTCCTCGGTGAAGACGCCGGCTTTGACGTAATCCTCCGGCCGCGTGAAGCCGTAGACGTGCCGCGCCATCCAGAACAGCGTGTGCAAGTCGCGCAGGCCGCCCTTCCCTTCCTTGATGTTGGGCTCGACCATGTAGCGCGAGGCGCCGACGCGCGCGTGCCGCTCGTCGCGCTCCTTCAGCTTCTCCGCGATGAACCAGGCGTGATTGCGCTCCGCGACCTCCTTGCGGAAGCGGGTCTGCAATTCCTGCGTGAGCGAGGCGTCCCCGGTGATGCGGCGCGTTTCCAGCAGCGCGGTCTGGATGGTGTGATCCTCGCGCGCGAGCTTCAGGCATTCGTCGATGTTGCGCGAGGAATGGCCGACTTTGAGGCCCATGTCCCAGAGCATGTAGAGCATGTACTCGGTCACGCTCTCGGAGAACGGCGTCGGCTTGTAGGCGCGCAGGAACAGGAGATCGAGGTCGGACGACGGCGCGAGTTCGCCGCGGCCGTAGCCGCCGACGGCCGCCACCGCGAACCGTTCGCCCTCGGTCGGATTGCGGGCGCGGAACACGTGGGTGGTGGTGTAGTCGTAGAGCGCGCTCACCACCTCGTCGGCGACGGCGCTCAGCAGCCGCGCCACCGAGAGGCCGTCCTCCCCCGCCTCGAGGCGCTCCTTGGCGATCATGCGGCCCCGAAACAAGGCCCCGTGCAGCAGCCGGCGGACGGTGCCGCGGGCGTTGTCGCCTTCCGAGGCGTAAGCCGCGCTGAGTTGCGCGCGCAGGCGCACGCCGTCGACGACGTGTTCGATCCGGGCGGGCTTCAGACGGGCGGCCATGTCACGGATATTTCGTCATTCTGGGGACAAGGCGCCACAACGGCGGGCATATGATATGACTTCTTCGTAAAACGCAGATCGTAAACTTGCCTCAATTCGCGAGCACAGCCAAAGCTAAAGCCGGACATCGGGCTGGAGACCATCTAGATGCGCAAAGGCGGCGGCAAGACCATCAGGCTGAATCCGGTCGAGGACGATCATCAGGTGCATGATCATCCGGCGCGCGCCGGCCTCGAAGCGCTGATGGACCAGAAACTGTTCGCTCAGCGCATCAAAAGCGAGCGGTCGTCGGCCTATTGGTTCGCCGCCTCCCTGTGGGGCGTCAGCGGCTTGGTGCTGGGCGGCATCCTGGGCGCTTACATGATGTACGTGGCGATGGATTCCTCGCTGCCGCTGGCGTCGGAAGCCGTCACCCGCGGCATGGCCGTGGAGCAGGCCCGCCAGAGCGTGAACAACCGCGAGCCCCTGCTGAGCGATCCCGCGACGCAGCCGGCGGAGCCGCAGCGCTGAACCATGGACCGCCGGCGTCCCGCCGGCCTGTGCGACTTTGAAAGGGGAGTGCAGCGCTTCCGCGCCGCATACGCGGCAGTCGCGCGGTTCAATTCGGATAGGCTTGCGCATGCCGGCGGGACGCCGGCGGTCCATAGGGGCGGCGCTAACCGGCCTCGCCCTCGCCTGCTAACGCCTTCAGCCGGTAAAGCGCTTCGAGCGCGTCTTTCGGGCTGAGCGTGTCCGGATTGAGTTTTTCCAGCGCCGCTTCCAGAGCCGACGGCGCGGTCTCGGTCATTACCTGGGCGAACAGCGGCAGCTCGTCGACGATCTCCACCCGCGCCGCGCCGCCGCTCGATTCCAGCCGGGCCAGGACCGAGCGCGCCCGCTCGACCGCGCTCTTGGGCAGCCCCGCCAGCTTCGCAACCTGGATGCCGTAAGACCGATCGGCGGCGCCCGGCGCGACCTCGTGCAGGAAGACGAGATCGCCCTTCCATTCCCTGGCGCGCAGGTGGGCGTTGGCGCCGGCCTCCAGCTTGTCGGCCAGCCGGGTCAGCTCGTGGTAGTGGGTGGCGAACACGGCGCGGCAGCGGTTGGCCTCGTGCAGGTGCTCGGCCACCGCCCAGGCGATGGCGAGGCCGTCGAACGTCGCCGTACCGCGGCCGATCTCGTCCAGCACCACCAGCGCGCGCGGCCCGGCCTGGTTCAGGATCGCCGCCGTCTCGACCATTTCGGTCATGAACGTGGAGCGGCCGCGGGCGAGGTCGTCGGACGCGCCGACGCGGGCGAAGACGCGGTCGACGACGCCGAGCCTCAGCTTGCGCGCCGGCACGAACGCTCCGGCCTGCGCCAATATCGCGAGCAGCGCGATCTGGCGCAGATAGGTGCTCTTGCCCGCCATGTTGGGGCCGGTGACCACCAGCAGGCACGGCCCCGAGCGGCCCTCGGCGTCGAGCCGCGCATCGTTGGGCGTGAATCCCAATCCTTCGCGGCGCACGCCGGCTTCGACCACTGGATGGCGCGCGCCCTCTGCAAGCAGCGCTGCGCTTTCATCGATCAGCGGGCGCGTAGCCTGGGTTTCGTCCGCCCAGTCCGCCAGCCCCGCCGCGACATCGAGCGCCGCCAGCGCTTCGGCGGCGGCGCGCATCGCGGTTTCGTTGGCGGCGGCGCGGGCGGCGAAATCCTTGAACAGCGCCAGTTCGCGCGCGAGCGCGGCTTCGCCGGCGCGCGAGATCTTGGCGTCGAGTTCGGCCAGTTCGGTCGTGGTGAAGCGGACCGAGCCGGCGTTGGTCTGGCGATGAATGAAGCGCGCATTGAGCGGCGGCGCCATCAGCGCTTCGGCCTGCTTCGGCGTGGCGTCGATGTGATAGCCAAGCACGTTATTGTGTTTGAGCTTCAAACCGGGGATGCCGGCTTCTTCGGCGTAGCTCGCCTGCAGCGCGGCGATCACCTTGCGGCTGTCGTCGCGCAGCGCGCGCGCGTCGTCGAGGGCGGCGTCGTAGCCCGGCGCGATGAAGCCGCCGTCGCGCGCCAGCAGCGGCAGCTCCGGCGCCAGCGCATGATCGAGCGTCTGCGCGAAATTCGCGCTTTCAGGGTGCGCGGAAAGCGTAAGCGCGGCGCACGCGCGCTGGATGTCCGTGGGCGGCTCACCGCCCAGGCCCAGGCAGCGGGCGGCGGCGCGGTCGCCCGCATGCAGCGCGTCGCGCACATGCGCCAGATCGCGCGGCCCTCCCCGGCCTAGCGCCAGCCGCGTCAGCGCGCGCGCCAGATCGCCTGCGGCGCGCAGCTCCTGGCGCACGCCGGCGCGGCGGTCCGGCGCATCGATGAAGAACTGCACGGCGTCGAGCCGCGCATTGATGGCGGCGACGTCGGTCAGCGGCCGCGCCAGCCGCTCCGCCAGCAGGCGCCCGCCCGCCGCAGTGACTGTGCGGTCGACGCAGGCCAGCAGCGAGCCGTCGCGCCCGCCGCGCGCCGCGCGGTCGATTTCGAGCGCGGCGCGCGTGGCCGCGTCGATCGCCATGAACGCGCGCTCGGCGTTGCGCTTCGGCGGCGTCAGCCGCGGCGCGGCGCCGGCCTGTGTCAGCTCGATATAGTCGAGCAGCAGGCCCATGGCCGAAAGCTCGCACGCGCCGAACTCCCCGAACCCCTCCAGCGCCGCCACCTCGAACGCCGCCTTGATCCGCCGCTCCGCCGTCTTGGCGTCCGCCTTCACCGCCGGGCGCTGCGTCACCGTAGCGCCTGTGAGGCGCGCCGCCTCGTTGACCCGCGCGGCGTCGACTTCCGTCGCCAGCAGCTCCGCCGGCGCGAGCGCGGCGATCTCGCCTTCAAGCTCCGCCGACTTCAGCGCACGCGTCTCGAACGCGCCGGTGGAGACATCGGCCCAGGCGATCGCCGCCTCTTCCCCGGCGAAGGCGGCCGCCGCCAGCCGGTTGGCGGCGCGGGCGTCGAGCAGCCCCTCCTCCGTCAGCGTGCCCGGCGTGACCACGCGGACGACGCCCCGCTGCACGATCGACTTGGACCCGCGCTTTCTGGCCTCGGCCGGATCCTCCAACTGCTCGCAGATCGCCACCTTGAAGCCGGCGCGAATCAGCTTGGAGAGATAGTTCTCGGCCTGGTGCCACGGCACGCCGGCCATCGGGATCGGCTCGCCGCCATGCTGGCCGCGCTTGGTCAGCGTGATGCCCACTGCGGCGGCGGCCTTCTCGGCGTCCTCGAAGAACAGTTCGTAGAAGTCGCCCATGCGGAAGAAGACGAGCGCGTCTGCGTGCTCGGCTTTGGCGGCAAGGTATTGCGCCATGAACGGACTCGCCCGCGCGGGCGCCGGATGCGAGGAATCGGCCACGGCTGAGCTTTAGCGGGTCGAAAGCCTGACTTCCATTGACCGGCGGACTCTCACCGCTAGGGTGCCGGCAGAACGGACCTCACTACCCCAATGCCCGACAATTCGAAGAAGAGTTTCACCGACGCCGAGGCGCTCGATTTCCACCGCGTCCCGACGCCGGGGAAGATATCGATCACGCCCACCAAGCCGATGGCCACCCAGCGCGACCTGTCGCTGGCCTATTCCCCGGGCGTGGCGGCGCCGGTCAAGGCGATCGCCGAGGACCCGGACCGGGCCTACGACTATACCTCCAAGGGCAACCTGGTCGCGGTGATCTCCAACGGCACGGCGATCCTCGGGCTGGGCAATCTGGGGGCCATGGCCTCGAAGCCGGTGATGGAAGGCAAGAGCGTCCTATTCAAACGCTTTGCCGATGTCGATTCGATCGACATCGAAGTCACCACCACCAACGTCGAAGAATTCATCACCACCGTCCGCAATATCGGCCCCACGTTCGGCGGCATCAATCTTGAGGACATCAAGAGCCCCGAATGCTTCGTCATCGAAAGCCGGCTGCGCGACGAACTCGACATCCCGGTCTTCCATGACGACCAGCACGGCACCGCGATCATCGCCGCGGCCGGCCTGCTGAACGCCTGCGAACTCACCGGCCGCAAGCTCAAGGACATCAGGGTGGTGGTGAGCGGCGCGGGCGCCGCGGGCCTTTCCTGCACCAGCCTGATCAAGCAGCTGGGCGTGCCGCACGAGAACGTCATCATCTGCGACCGCGAAGGCGTGGTCTATCGCGGCCGCGCCAAAGGCATGGACCAGTTCAAGTCCGTGCACGCGGCCGACACCAAGCTGCGCACGCTGGCCGAAGCGCTGGAAGGCGCCGACGTGTTCATGGGCCTCTCAGCCGCCGGCGCCATGACCAAGGAAATGGTCAAGGCGATGGCGAAGAAGCCGATCATTTTCGCCATGGCCAATCCCGATCCGGAGATCACGCCGGAAGAGGTGTACGAGGTGCGCAAGGACGCTATCGTCGCGACCGGACGTTCGGACTATCCGAATCAGATCAACAACGTGCTGGGCTTTCCTTACATCTTCCGCGGCGCGCTCGACGTGCGGGCGCGCACGATCAACGAAGAGATGAAAGTCGCCGCCGCGCACGCGCTGGCGCAGCTCGCCAAGCAGGACGTGCCGGACGAGGTCGCCGCCGCCTATCATGGCCGGCGACCGAAGTTCGGGCCTGATTACATCATCCCCGCCCCGTTCGATCCGCGGCTGATATCGGAGATTCCGCCCTACGTGGCGCAGGCGGCGATGGACAGCGGCGTCGCCCGCAAGCCGATCACCGACATGGAGGCCTACAAGCACGCGCTGGCGCAGCGGCTCGATCCGACCGCCGCGATGATGCAGCGGATTCAAACCACGGTGCGGCGCAGCCCCAAGACTATCGTGTTCGCCGAGGGCGAAGAACCGACCGTCATCCGCGCCGCTTACGCGTTCAAGGAACTGGGTCTCGGCAACGCCGTCTTGGTCGGCCGCGAGGAGCTGGTGCACGCCAACATGGCCCAGCTCGGCATGCCCGAGAACAGCCGCCTGCAGATCGTCAACGCGCGGCTCTCCGAGCACAACAGCGCCTACACCGAATATCTGTACGCCCGCATGCAGCGGTTCGGCTTCCTCTATCGGGACGTGCAGCGGCTGGTGAACCAGGACCGCAACGTGTTCGCCGCCTGCATGGTGGCGATGGGGCACGCCGACGGCTTGGTCACCGGCACCACGCGCAACTACGCCACCGCCCTCGACGACGTGCTCAAGGCGATCGATCCCGCGCGCAGCGAGCGCGTCATGGGCATGTCGATCGTGCTGATGAAGGGACGCACGCTGTTCATCAGCGACACCGCCGTCGCCGAATTCCCGGACGCGCCGGAGCTGGCGCAGATCACGATCCAGTCCGCAGCGATGGCGCGCCAGCTGTTCGGCGCCACCCCGCGCGTGGCGCTCCTCTCGCACTCGACCTTCGGCAATCCGAAGATGGAGCGCTCGGAGAAGATCCGCGACGCCGTCTCGATCCTCGACCGGCGCGAAGAGATCGACTTCGAGTACGAGGGCGAGATGAACGTCGACGTCGCGCTCAATCCGGACATGCGGGAGCTTTATCCGTTCTCGCGCCTGTCGGAGCCGGCCAACGTGCTGGTGATGCCGGCGCTGCACTCCTCCTCGATCGCCACCAGCCTGCTCGCCAGCGCCGGCGGCGCCACCGTGATCGGCCCGGTGCTGACCGGCCTCGCCAAGCCGATCCAGATCGCCCCGCTGGGCGGAGCGGTGTCGGACATCGTGACCTTCGCCACCCTCGCCGCGTTCCAGGCGGCGGAGAAAGGCGACTGAAGCGCCATACGCTGAATTTGACGCAGCGCTGTATGGACCGCCGGCGCTCTCGCCGGCATGCGCCCTATCGAACAAACGCTAACGCTCGTCGGTAGCGGTCGCGCCCTGCCGGCGAGAGCGCCGGCGGTCCATAGGCGCTTTAGGCCGGCGCCGGCGCTTCTTCTTCCGCCGGATCGCTGGCCGGCGGCGAGCGGCGCATCACCGCCACCGCAAAGACAAGCGCGGCGATGCCGATCACGGCCGAGTAGATGAAGAACGTCATATAGCCCGCCGCAAACGCCGTGGCGGGCACGCCGCGCTCCGCGACCAGATGTGCGAACGCCTCCGGCGACATGGTGACGAACCAGCCGCGCAGCCATTCGCTCTCCCCCGCCGCCGCAGCAGCCGTGGCGGCTTCCACGATGCGTCCGGAGATGGCGGCGAGTATCTTGCCCGGCAGCGCATAGAGCGAGGAGAACAGCGCGTACTGCGTGGCCGTGAAGCCCAGGCTGGTCAGGCTCGACATGTAGGCGATCAGCGCGGTCCCGGCGATGCCGGCGGAAATGTTGTCTATGGCGATGCAGGCGTAAAGCCCAGGTAGCCATGGGCCGCTGAAGACCAGCGCGCCGAAAGCGATGTTCGACAGCGGCTGCAGCACCGCGCCGATGATCAGCGAGCGCATCAGGCCGAACCGCGCCACCATCCAGCCGCCGAGTCCGATCCCGGCCATCGACATCACCACGCCGAACAGCTTGCGCGCGCCGGCGATCTCGTCGAGCGAAAAGCCGACATCGACGTAAAACGCCGTCATCAGGTTCAGCACGAAGTCGGCGATGCGATAGACGCAGATCATCGCCAGGATCAGCGCGCCGGCGCCGCGGTAGCGCTTGAAGAAATCCTCCAGCGGCTCTTTCAGCGTGCCGGCGAAATACGCGCTCGGGCGCGAGCGGAATATCGGGTAGGTCGCGAACGCGACGATCACGAGGCCAACGGCGACGCCAATCACCTGCCACAGCGCGCCCCACGGCTTGCCGGTCCATATCTGCGCGAATGCAGGCGCCGCGTCGGCGAGCCCGATCCACGGGAACATGAAGCTGATCGGCTCCGGCTTGCCGGACAGGCCGGCGCCGATGAAGCAGGCGCCGAACGCCAGCAGCGCGATACGCGCCGCCCATTCGAGCGCTTCGGACCAGACTGGCGTCATCCGCGGCGGGAACGGCTTGGGCGCCACGCTCCGCTCACGCGGCGCGAGCAGCACGCCGAGCACGCCGACGCCCATGACGATCGCCATCGCCGCGTAGGACGCGGTCCAGCCGATGCGCGAGGCGAGAAACAGCGGCGCGGCGCCCGAAACCACGATCGCGAGCCGATACCCCCATTGATACGCCGCCGCCATGACGCCCTGGCGCTCCACCGCCGCCACTTCGATGCGCCACGCGTCGATGGCGATGTCCTGCGTGGCGCCGAACATCGCGGTCATCACCGCGAACATCGCAACGATCCCGATCAGGCTGACGTCCGGATCGGGCTGCACCGCGCCCTCGGCACCGCCCGCCACGGCCGCCGAGACCACAGGCATGTTGACCGCGATCGCCCAGATCCCGAGCACGACGCCGACCTGCGCCAGCAGCATCCATGAGCGGCGCTTGCCGAACAGCTGATACAGCACAGGAATACGCACCCGATCGACGATCGGCGCCCAGAGGAACTTGATCGCGTAGGTGATGGTGACAAGGCTGAACAGCGTGATCACGTCGAGCGGCAGCTTCGCCTGGCGCATCCACGCCGAGATCGTATCGTACAGGAGCAGGTTCGGCAGGCCGGCGGAGAAGCCGAGCATCAGCATCACCAGCGCGCGCCGTTCCAGGAACGCGGCGATGGCTTCCCAGGTGGAGCGTTTGGGCTCCGCGGCTGCTTCCGGCATGAAGGGTCCTCCGCCGCCTTATTCCGGCGCGAACGTGGCGGGGTTCGGGCGCTCGGTAAAGCGGGCTGCGACTGTGAGCAGGCGGGCGGCGTCGATCGGTTTGGTGATGAAGTCGTCCATGCCCGCCTGGAGCGCGCGGGCGCGCTCGGCTTCGCCGGCGTCGGCGGTCAGCGCCAGGATCGGCGCCTCCGCCGAGGGCCCTCCGCCGGTGCGGATGCGCTGCGCCGCGGCGAGGCCGTCGAGGTGCGGCATCCGAATATCCAGAAGGATGAGATCGAATGCGGCTTCGGCCGCGGCGGCCACGGCCTCCTCGCCGTCGCGCACGTCGGTGACGATGCAGCCTGCGCGCGTGAGCAGCGTGCGCGCCAGCAGAGCGTTGATCGGGTTGTCCTCGGCCAGCAGCACGCGCGTGCCGTTGAGCGCAAGCGGCGCGGCGTCGGCCTGCTCCACCTGTTCGACCACGGTGCGGTCGGCCTGGCCCAGCGCCACCTTGATCCGCTCCGCCAGCGAGCGGCGCCGGATCGGCTTCAGCGTATAGTGCGCGAGCCCGGCCGCGCGGCACACCTCGATCGCATCGCGCTGCTCCTGCGGCACCAGCACGATGACGGCGCGCGCGCTGCGCTTCAGCGCCTCGATCTCTTCGCCGTCGACATCGTCGCGCCAGTCGAACAGGATGACGTCCGGCCGCTCCTCGCGGTTGACGACGGCGGCGCCGAGCGAAGCGACGCCCGCGCGCAGCGATTGCGAGAGCATCGTCGAGGCGCTGGCCACCGCCACGCGCACGCCCGCGAGCGACAGCAAGTCCGAGCGCGCGTCGGGAACGGGCGCCAGCGGCAGTTCGACCCAGAAGTTCGCGCCATAGCCCGGCCGCGACACCAGCCCGACATCGCCGCCCATCGCCAGCGCAAGCTTCTTGACGATTGCGAGCCCAAGGCCGGTGCCGCCATGCCGGCGCGCCACGCCGGCGTCGGCCTGGGCGAATTCCTCGAACACCAGCGCCTGTTTCTCGGTCGGCACGCCCGGCCCGGTGTCGCGCACGTTGAACCGCAGCCGGCCGTTCGGACGCGGCGCGATCTCGATCACCACCCCGCCCTGCTCGGTGAACTTCACGGCGTTGCCGGCGAGGTTGAACAGGATCTGCCGCAGCCGCCCGTCGTCGCCGAGCACGCGCGCCGGGACCTCGCCGCGCACCGTGACGGCGATCTCGAGCCCCCGGCTGCGCGCCTTAGTCGACAAAAGCTCGGCGACGTCCTGCGCCGTGGCTTCGGGATCGAACGGCGCCGACTCCAGCACGACGCGCCCGGCTTCGATGCGGGAATAGTCGAGAATCTCTGTGATGATGTCGAGCAGCAGTTCGCCGGACTGCTTGATCGCGCCGACATAGGATTTCTGGTTCGGCTCAAGTTCGCCGAGGTCGAGCAAATTGGCCATGCCGAGAATGCCGTTGAGCGGCGTCCGGAGTTCGTGCGTCAGCGTCGCGAACAAAGTGGTCTTGGCGCGCAGCGCTTCGTCCGCGGCGGCGACATGGGCGGTGATGTCGCGCGCGATGGCGAGGCGCACGCCGTCGGGCAGCACGCGCTCGGCCCATTCGAAACGGCGGCCGTCCGGCGCCGGGGCCTCGAACCGGCGCTCGCCCCTGACGAACTCAGGCGGCTGGGTCCTTCCCCAGGGCGGGCGCTGCGGCCCGATCCAGTGGCGGAAGGTGGCGCGAAACGCCGGATTGGCGCGCAGCAGCGACCCGTCCGCCGCCAGCAGCGCGGCGGGATCGGGCAATGCGTCGAACGCATCGAAGACGTGCGCGGCGGCTGGCTCGGCCATGCGCCGATCAAGCCCGCCGCGGGTTAAGAAACCTTAGCGAATCCGGCCTGGTCAGCCCCGGCCCACTGCCGCTTGAGACTGAGCGCTTCGGCCACGTGGATGCGGCGCACGGCGTCGGCGCCGTCGAGATCGGCGATGGTGCGCGCGACCTTCAGCGTGCGGTGATAGGCGCGCGCCGACAGCGCCAGCGATTCCGCCGCCTTGGCGAGCAGCGCGGCGCCCGGCGCGTCCGGCGCGGCGACGCGCTCCAGCGCTTCAAGGTCGAGCGCGGCGTTGAGCCCGCAGGCGCGCTGGGTCTGCGCCTCGCGCGCGCGGCCGACGCGCGCCGCGGCTTCGGCCGTGCCCTCGACCGGCGACGGCAGCGCCAAGTCCGCGGCCGTCACCGGCGGCACGTCGAGCTGAATGTCGATGCGGTCGAGCAGCGGGCCGGAGAGCCGCGCCTGATAGTCGATGGCGCAGCGCGGCCCGCGCCGGCATTTGCCGGCGCCCGGTCCGCCGCCGCAGCGGCACGGATTCATCGCTGCGGCGAGCAGGATGCGCGCGGGGTAGGTCACGTGATGGTTGGCGCGCGCGATCAGCACCTGGCCGGTTTCGAGCGGCTGGCGCAAAGCATCCAGCGCCTGCGGCGAGAATTCCGGCAGTTCGTCGAGGAACAGCACGCCTTGATGCGCGAGGCTGATTTCGCCCGGCTTCGCCCGCAAGCCGCCTGTGAACGCGCAAAAGATGATGTCCCTCCGGGGCTCTTCGGCGCTCGAAATAGGCAAAAGAAGATGACCCCGTACCCACAGAAGACGTCCCCAGTTCGCAATCGGCGACAGTTGACGTCCCTGGTTTCTGAAGTGGCGTCCAGGTGGACCGACGAGCAGCTCGCGCCTCGACCCCTGAGCGCCGTCCGCGGCTCAATCTCAGTTCCACCTCGAGGCCCGCTAGTACCCTTCGAGTCGTCGATCGAGCGCGACTTCCTGATGTTTTGCAGGACGAGCCATCGCGTCACCGCCGTTCACGCCCAACGCCTGGTGATTGATTTCCAGGATGTGAAGCGCGGAGCCGCTCGTCGATACACGCCTGATTTCGTGGTGGAGGTCGCAGCCGATGCTGGGCTCTCCTGGCGAAGGGCGGTCGTTGAGGTGAAGACCCATCGCGATCTTTGGCGCTCCCGCAGGCTGATGCGCGCGCCCTATGCCGCCGCGCGAACGTGGGCGGCGGGGCAAGAAGGCACGATCTTCCGAGTGGTGACCGACCGGATGATGAGCGGCGAATGGTTGTCCAGCACCCGGTTGTTGTCAGGCCACCTCGACAAGCCTTTCGATGTGCAATTCGAGCAGGATTGCGTCGCGTTCCTGCAACAACGTGACAGCTACCGCATCAGCGAGATTCTCGCGCTGGCGCAACAACGAGGTCTTAATCCTCAAGCTCTACTGCCCGTGCTCTACCGTATGGTCGCGCGAGGCCAACTCTCCCTCGACCGCGGTCAGCCGATTGGACCTCAGACGTGGGTTGCCGTTGTTGGATCGCAGAAGCGACTATGAGGCGAAGCGCGCACTACCCGGGCCAGGGGCGCCGCTCGACATTTCGACGATGGATGAGGCGCAGGTCGCCGAAGCCGAGCGCCGGCGCGACATCATCGCGCGCCTGGAAGCCGGCGGTCGTTTCGACAGCGCGACCGTGGAGGCTGCCGCCGCCGAGTTCGGAGCCAGCAAGCGGCAATTTAACCGCTACCGCAAAAGCCTCCGAAATACCGGCGCGCTGACCTGCCTGTTGCCGCGCGGGCGGAGCGGCGGGCGGGGGCGGCTGCGGCTCGACCTCCGCGTCGAGGAAGTCATCACCGAGGTGCGGCTGGAGTTCAGCCGTCATCGCAAGGAGGCCAAGAACCATCACGCATTCGCCGAGATTCGAAACCGCTGCGTGCGGCGGGGCTTGATACCGCCCTCGCACAACACGTTGCGAAGCCGCTTCGCCGGCGTTCCGGCGCGTGAGCGCGTCGGCCTGAAGTACGGAAAGAAGGTGGCTCGTGAGCGATACGAGCATATCCGAGGCAAGACGCCCGAAACGACGTTTCCACTTGAGCGTATCCAGATCGACCACACGCTCGTCGACGTGGTCTGCGCGAGCGCTTTCGACCGTGAGCATGTCGGCCGTCCCTGGATCACTATCGCGCTCGACGAATGCACCCGAGCCGTCCTCGCGTTCGTGCTGACCTGGGAATATCCAAACGCCTCGACCGTCGCTCAGTGCATGACGCGGGTGATGACGCCCAAGGATGAGTGGCTGGAGCGCGTCGGCGTTCCACTCCCATGGCCGATGTATGGCACGCCCAATAGCGTCTATCTCGACAACGCAGCTGAGTTTTGGTCACGCGCCCTGTTCTATGGGTGCAGGGAATACGGCATCGCGCCGCCCGAGCATCGCCCGCCAGGGCTGGTCCATTTCGGCGGCATCATTGAACGCTTCATGGGCACGGCGATGGACCAGATGCGGCTGCTCCCCGCAGCAACCGCCCGTGATCGCGGCTTCGACAAGGTCAAGACCCGCAATCCGAACGAGGCGGCCGAGATGACCCTCGATGAGCTAGAGGTCTGGATGCTCGAGTTCATCTGCGGCCAGTATCACGTCCGGCCGCACAGCACGACCAAGCAGCGCCCGGATCTGGCCTGGGAGCGCGGCATCTATGGCACCGAGAAGCGTGCAGGCGCCGGCCTCCCGCCGATCATCGCTGACAAGCAGAAGCTCTATCTCGACTTCGCCGACATCGAAGACCGGACGATCGAGCGCTACGGCATGCGCTGGGACAATATCGAATACTGGGACGAGGTGTTGCGGCCGTTCCTGGACGCTGGAGAGCAACGCAAGTTCGTCGTCCGCCGAAACCCCTACGACGCCTCACGCATCTACTTCCTCCACCCAATCGAGGGGACCTATTGCGAGCTGCGCTGCGAGCAGATTACCCTTCCCAACGTGTCGGTGTGGGAGTTCAACGAGACCCGCAAGCGGTTGGTCGCCCAAATCGGCGACAAGCCGGACATGGCGACCATCATGGCGTCAATGGAGCGCCAACGCCTGCTGGAGCAGGACGCACAGAACGCGAAGAAGCGACACAGGAGTCGCTTGAAGCAGGAGCGTCGGCGGGTCGGCGAACAAGTCACCGCCGAACTCACGCCGCATGCGCCCATCTCCGAAGACGCACCGCCAGCGCCGCAGGCTCCGGTTCGTCGCGACATCTTTTATGAGATCGACGAATGATCCTCATCTCGCAGGACCGCCGCCTCACCAAGGCCGCCCGCGAGGCGCTTGAGGCGGACAACACCGCCCAGCGGCTCAACCTGATCCGGCAGAAAGTCTTCATCCGCTACGCCGCCGCCGATGCGATCACCGAGCGGCTTCAGGAGGCGCTGGAGGATTATCCGACCGAAGGCGACAGCCACATCCTGATCTGGGGGCCGTCGGGCATCGGCAAAAGCCAAATCGTCAAGCGCTTCGCCAAGTTGCAGAACCTCCCGGACGATCCGAGGGCGTCCAAGGCCAACGTCCCGGTGCTGGTCGTGAGCATGGGGCCGACCGGTTCTGCCCGAGGGCTGCTGGTGCGGATCCTTGGGCAACTCAACGCGCCCTACGGCAAGAGCGCGAGCACCGACACCCTTTATCCTGACGTCCTCAGACTGCTCCGAACCAGCGGGGTCAAGATCCTGGTCATCGACGAATTGCATCACATCGAGAAGGGCAATCGCAAACAACGCGAAGAGGCGCTGGCGACAATCAAGCTGCTCGGCAATGACCTCGGCATCACCATCGTCGGGTGCGGCACGATCGCCGCGCTGCGCACGCTTCGGTGGGACCCGCAGATCGAGCGCCGGTTCGAGCCGCATCGACTCGAGGTCTGGGGTCATAACGAACAGACCTATGGCCTGCTCAACAGCCTGGAGACCTGTCTGCCGCTTCGCCACGCTTCCGGGCTTTCCGATGACAAGATCGCGACCTGGATTATCAACGAGTCGGAGGGGACCACGCGCGAGATCGCCTATCTGGTGCGCCGCGCCGCCCTGATGGCCATCCGCTCAGAGAAAGAGCGCATTGATCTTCCGCTGCTGCGCTCGCTGAACCATGTGAGGCCATCGGTTCGGCGGCAGCGGGAGGACGTCCTCCTCAGAGCCGCCTCGCTGCCGCCGCTCTGAGATGTCGGACCTGCGTCTGTGGCCTTGGCGTCCCCGCCCGCAGGCCGACGAACTGCTCTCTAGTTGGCTGCGGCGGATCGCGCTCGGCAACTCCGCCAAGCTGCATAGCTTTTGTCACGCCGTCTGGCCCGGGCTGCAGATCTGGAATCGCGACATCGACGGGCTGGCGCCGCCTCGGCTCATGGAGGGGCTGGTCGCGCATACCGGGGTCGATGCGCAGGTCGCGGAGTTGACGACCTTCCGGCCCTGGGTCGGCACGTTGTTCGAAGAGGTCCGGGTCACGGGGGCGACCCAGTGGCTGCTGCCCGTGGGCATTCATCACCGCACCCGCCGGCGGCCGGGCCAGCAGTGGTGCCCCCTCTGCCTGACCGAGGACGCCGAGCCCTACTATCGGCGTCGCTGGCGCCTGGCGATCGCCAGCACCTGTCCTCGCCACGGCTTGGTGCTGGCCGACAGCTGCCATGACTGCGGCGCGCCCGCGGTCCCTCATCGGGGCGCCGATCCCTGGTGCCACATCTGCACCGCCGATCGGCGCGACCACCCGGTGATGGCGGCCGAGAGCCAGGCGCTACAGTTCGAGTTTCGGCTCAGCGAAATGCTCGCGCCCGACGTCGTCCCGCGGACCGACTTGGAGGCCATTCACCCGCTGGCCTATTTCGGCCTGGTTCGTCAGGTGATGACCGTGCTCAGCGGCGGCGAGCGGTCGCAGGGTCTGCGCGACGAGGTCGCGCGCAGTTGGGGCGGTGATCCCGCGCCCTACGCCGCCAAGCAGATCGAGACCGCTTCGGCCGCTGATCGACATCGACTATCAGGCCTCACCGCCCGGGCGATGCGCGGGTGGCCGTGGCTGTTTGTGGGCCACTGCGCCGACGCCCGGGTCTGGAAGTCCTGGGCGTTTGCGGACCGGCGCTATGGCCGATCACCGTTCGCCTATGCCGATCCAGTGATCCGTTACCTGACGCCCTGACGGCGGTCGCCTGTTCGTCGCTGGGTGTTGGATGCGTTGCCGCTGCGCCACGGTGAGTCTTCATTAACGCGACGCCTTTCATCATGAATCTCAAACAGTTGCGACGCTACTCTCGCGCGGGCTTTTTGCTACCAAATTGGCGTTTATGTTTGCCATAGTCGGCCGTTCATGCGACATTTCTTCATATAAGGTTGCCCGGAAGCCATTATCGGTTGCCGGGCTTTTCGACTCGAAGGACCGCATCATGACCAAGCCCATGCTCCAGCCGAGTCAGCTCGGTGAAACTTCCACGTGGAAGTCGCCAATGTGCCACGGCGTCATTGCTGCCTTTTTGCTCGCCCGATCCCCATCGTGGAAGTCGCTGCGGAGGCCGACGCCATGGTGACGGTGTTCGGCATTCTGAATCTCACCGAGGACTCCTTCTTCGATGAGAGCCGGCGGCTAGACCCCGCCGGCGCTGTCACCGCGGCGATCGAAATGCTGCGAGTCGGATCAGACGTCGTGGATGTCGGACCGGCCGCCAGCCATCCGGACGCGAGGCCTGTATCGCCGGCCGATGAGATCAGACGTATTGCGCCGCTCTTAGACGCCCTGTCCGATCAGATGCACCGTGTTTCAATCGACAGCTTCCAACCGGAAACCCAGCGCTATGCGCTCAAGCGCGGCGTGGGCTACCTGAACGATATCCAAGGATTTCCTGACCCTGCGCTCTATCCCGATATTGCTGAGGCGGACTGCAGGCTGGTGGTTATGCACTCAGCGCAGCGGGATGGCATCGCCACCCGCACCGGTCACCTTCGACCCGAAGACGCGCTCGACGAGATTGTGCGGTTCTTCGAGGCGCGGGTTTCCGCCTTGCGACGGAGCGGGGTCGCTGCCGACCGGCTCATCCTCGATCCGGGGATGGGATTTTTCTTGAGCCCCGCACCGGAAACATCGCTGCACGTGCTGTCGAACCTTCAAAAGCTGAAGTCGGCGTTGGGGCTTCCGCTATTGGTCTCGGTGTCGCGGAAATCCTTCTTGGGCGCCACCGTTGGCCTTCCTGTAAAGGATCTGGGTCCAGCGAGCCTTGCGGCGGAACTTCACGCGATCGGCAATGGCGCTGACTACGTCCGCACCCACGCGCCTGGAGATCTGCGAAGCGCAATCACCTTCTCGGAAACCCTCGCGAAATTTCGCAGTCGCGACGCCAGAGACCGAGGGTTAGATCATGCCTAGCATTCACCTTCCGGCCGCCCGCTAGCGGACCTGGTCAGGTTCCGCGAAGGTGGGCGCAGACATGCTGGGCTCGTCAGGATCAAACTGCACTATGAGGCGGCGGTTCATACCGCGCCAGGGGAGCGAATGGACAGCGAGGAGCCTCCGAACGTTCGGGTCGCCTGCTCGGGTGATATCGACGAGGTTGTGCGGCTGATGCACGACGCTGCGGCGTGGATGTCCGCCAAGGGAACGCCCGCCTGGGACGTCGCGCGGATCGACCGGACATTCGCGGAGACCTTCGTCCTGAGATCCGAGCTCCTAGTCGCGAGTTGCAGCGACGGCATCCATGTCTCGACGATGCCAGCGGAGTGCTTAAGCTACTCCTAGCGCATTGGGCGCTGGGACGGGGCGGGGGTGCATAGCCATGCACCGGCGGATAAGCGTGCGCGCGGCTCGCTCCACCGATTTGGCTAGGGGAGCGCGGTGCTGCGCCAGCTTTCTAGAATGTCGCTTACTTCGCGGCTGACAATTAACCGCGCCTCGGCGCGAGCCATACCGGAGATCGCCAAAAGTCGATCGTAGTCGGTAAGTTGGTGGCGGGCGAAGGTTGAGGCCACAATGCCGACGACCTTGCCTAGCGAGGCTTCTGTCCACCGTTTGGCCAGAATCCGTTCGATGAGGATCTCGCGGTATTCCGGCGGGCAGCGAGCTTGATGTTTGCGAAAATGTCGCTCGACCGTCCGCCGGGTGAATAATGTGCCTTGCTGCATGCGATGCCTCCAAGGAGACGCTCGCATCGGCCTACGCCAAAAGGGGTCGCATGAGGTGCTTGGGGGCCGCCAAAAGGGTAGCTCAGCGACATGCCTTCCGATGTTGCCGTCAGCTAATCGCCAACCTTGGGGGGCGGCAGTTCGTTCGGCGTTCCCCACGACAATAGCCAGGCTTTCACAGCCTCGTGGCTGATAGTCCGGCCTGCCTCAATGTCGGCAATGCCCTCGGCGGTCGCTTCCTGGTCGTCGTCAAAGTTGTCGGCTTGGGAGTTCACGCAGTCCAACTACCACAACACCCGACCGCCCGGCCACACCGGTCCGACGCCTACGCCTTTACGGCCACACGGTGTAATGGAGGAGAGAGAGCCAACACATGCGCCAGCGCGAATGGCTTGGCGGCGGTCCGCAGGATTTCAGTCGCCGCCTCGTAGGCTTCAGACGGGACCACTCGGTCCGGAGGCGTTGCGGCGGGACCCCTAGTGTGCGCCCTTCACAGACCCTGAGGAGCGCACCGCTCGCCTTCTTGCTGCCCATCGCGATAGCGGGGACATCACAACTGAGCAAACTCAGGGACGCCCAGTGTTGCGGCGGGACATCCACTTCTGCGTTTTTACACCGCCGCCCACCAGCGCCGCCATCGAGGCGGAATGATGCGGCGCGCGGAACGGACGCGTGTGCGTCAGCCGCCCGCGCTCCAGCAGCCCCGCCACCGAGTGCAGCATCGAGACTTCGAGCAGTTCCGCGGAGGAGAGCGGCGGCAGCAAGCCCGGCAGGCGCTGCGCCAGCATCGACTTGCCCGCGCCGGGCGGGCCGACAAAGAGAATGTTGTGCGCGCCCGCGGCTGCGATTTCGAGCGCGCGCTTGGCTTGCTCCTGCCCGCGCACGTCGCGCAGGTCCGGCGCGCTCGCGCCGGCGATCAGGGCGCCGCGCTCCGGCGCCTTGAGCGCCGCGCCGCCGCGGAAGTGATTGACCAGCGAAAGCAGCGAGGGCGCCGCGATCACTTCGCCGCCGGCCCACGCCGCCTCGGCGCCGCACGCTTCGGGGCAAATGAAGGCCGCGCCCATGCCGTGCGCCGCCATCGCCGCCGGCAACGCGCCCGGCGCCGGCGCCAGCGCGCCGTCGAGACCGACTTCGCCGAAGCAGACCACGCCGTCGAGCGCGTCGTGCGGCAGCGCGCCGATCGCGGCCATCATCGCCAGCGCGATCGGCAGATCGTAATGCGCGCCCTCTTTCGGCATGTCGGCGGGGGCGAGATTGACGATCAGCCGCCCGGCCGGAATGGCCAGGCCGATCGAGGCGAAAGCGGCGCGTACGCGCTCGCGCGCTTCGGAAACGGCCTTATCGCCCAGGCCGACGATGACGATGCCGTGCGTCCCGCACGTGAGCTGAACCTGGACCTCGACCCGGCGCGCTTCGAGCCCCTGGAACGCCACCGTGGCCGCATTGGCGCATGTCTGCATAACGACCGCCTTTATCCACAGACGGAGGCGCTCACCGTACAGAATTAGAACAAATGCGCAACAGAAAAAGAACGCAATCGCCCAAGCGACGCGTTGCCCAGAAACTTACCCCCAGGCGCGCGGCGCGCCAAAGGAAAACAAGAGCTTTACCGGGATTTTAGTACGGGCTCGCCGACGCGCCATAGTCGGCGCCGCGATACTCCGGCGCCGGCGGCGTCGATTGCGCCTGCGCGTAATGCGGAGCGTCCGGCGCGCGCACCTGCATGAACGAGACGACCCGGCGCACGCCGCCGACGACGCTGGCGATCTCCGCCGCGTGGCGCAGCTCCTGTTCGCTGCGCGCCGTGCCCATCAGGTACACGTTGCCGTGGAAGGTCTCGATATTGACATTGATCGAGCGCACCGAGCGGCTGGCGGCGAGGCGTGCGCGAATCTGCGCCGTGATCAGTTCGTCCTGCGCGCTGCGCATGAACGAGGACGGCTCGCCGACCACGATCTCGTTGTAGACGTTGTCGATGGTGCGCACGCTGCGCGCGATGGTCTCGGCGGCCTGGCGATGCTCGGCCGTCGGCGCGGTGCCGGACAGCAGCAGGTTGCGGTTGGCGACTTCGACATCGACTTCCTGGAACGCGGCGCGATCGGCCGCGAGCAGGCGCATCTTCACCTGTTGAGACGCCGCCGCATCGTCGATGCCCTCGCCGATGGTGCGATCCTGCACGGCGTAGACGCCGACGCTGGCGGCCGTGCCGATCGCAGCGGTGGCGCAACCGCTGACGGCGGCGCCGGCGGCGAGCAGAACGAAGGTGATCGCGAGCACACGCATTTGACGCGCATTGTGCGCCTGGATCGTTTCGGCACACTTAAGATCACGCGCCGATGCGTTCGTAATACCAGGCGGCGCGTTCATGTCTTGGCAACCATCCGGCGCCGACCACGATCAGATCGAAGCGGATCGGCGCCTGGCCGAGCCGCCAGCGCCCGGCCAGAGCCTGCGCCGCGCGCGCGATGCGCTGCTGCGCCATCGGCGTCACCGCATAGGCGCCGGCGTCATAAGTACGGCGGGCTTTGACTTCGACGATGACGAGCACGCCGTTCTTCCAGGCCGCCACATCCACTTCGCCGTACGGCGTGCGCAACCGGCGGCCGAGAATGCGATAGCCTTTGCAAAGCAGAAACAGGATCGCGCGCCACTCGGCGGCGCGGCCGCGGCGCTCGGCGCGCCGGCGCTTCACGCGCGATCCTTCAAGTCCAGCGCGCGCGCATAGGCGCGCTTGCGCGGGACGCCCAGTTCGCGCGCCGCCTCCGCCGCCGCATCCTTCACCCCGCGCGGCAGCGCAGCGATGAGAAATGCATCGAGCGCCTCGTCGCTCACCTCCCCTCTCGGCAGCGGCGGACCGACAATGACGACGATCTCGCCTTTCGGCGCGCCGACTTCCGCGTAGTGCGCCGCGAGCGCGTCGAGCGGCCCGCGCCGCGTTTCCTCGAACAGCTTGGTGAGTTCGCGCGCAACCGCGGCCGGGCGCGCGCCCAGCGTCTGCGCCATGTCGGCGAGCGAGTCCGCCAGCCGCGGTCCCGTCTCGTAAAAGATCAGGCTCGCCTCGACATCCGCCAGCTCCGCCAGCGCTTCTCGCCGCGCGCTCTGCTTCGGCGGCAGGAAGCCGGCGAACAGGAAGCGGTCGCTCGGCAGGCCCGAGACGATGAGGCCGGCGAGCAGCGCCGACGCGCCGGGGATGGGGAAAACCCGGTGGCCGGCCTCGATCGCCGCCCGCGCCAGCTTGAAGCCCGGATCGGACACCAGCGGCGTGCCCGCATCCGAGATCAGCGCGACGCTTTCGCCGCGGCCGAGCGCGGCAAGGATCTCCGCCCGCGCCGCCTCGGCGTTGTGCTCATGGTAGGCCGCAAGCCTGGGCTTCAGCGCGTAGGCGTCCAGCAGCTTGCGCGCGACGCGCGTGTCCTCGGCATAGACGCGATCCACGGTCCCGAGCACGTCAAGCGCCCGGAGGGTGATGTCGCGGAGGTTCCCGATCGGCGTCGCGACCACATAAAGGCCCGCTTCCGGCGGTGGACTGGCGGAACGGGCGCCGATACGGTCCCGCCCGTTCTCGTTGGGGTCTGACGAAGGGTTGTTCATGGCGTTCGCCAAATCATCGCCGCGCCGGCTGCCCGCGCCAAGCGCGAAGACGGCCGCCGCCCTCAGCCTGGCCGCCTTGATGGCCGCCTGCGCCACGCCGACCGCGACCACCGCGCCGCGCGCCCCCGGCCCGATCACGCCGCCCGAGGCCCAGGTCCAGTCCCGCGACGGCGTGACGCCCCCGTTCATGCGCGGACGCGAGATCGTGCGCGTCGGCCTGTTGCTCCCCTTCTCGCTGCGGCCCCAGGACGCCGCGGCGCTCTACAACGCCGCCGAACTCGCCCTGTTCGATCACGGCGACCAGAACACCCTGCTGATCCCGCGCGACGCCGGCGCCGACGAAGCCTCCGCGGTCGCCGCCACGCGGGCGCTGGTCGCCGACGGCGCCGACATCATCATCGGCCCGGTGCTGCGCGAAGGCGTGGTCGGCGCTGCGGCCGCGACCCGCGGCCAGAACATTCCCGTCATCGGCTTCTCGTCCGACCGCACCGTCGGCGGCGACGGCGTCTATCTGCTGAGCTTCCAGCTCGAGGACGAGATTTCGCGCATCGTCTCGTACGCAGCGGCGCAGAACATCCGCACCATCGCGCTGCTGGCGCCGTCGAACGAGTACGGGCGCCGGGTCGAAAGCGCGCTGCGCGCCGAAGCGCGGCTGCACAATATGAGCGTCGTTCACAGCACGCTCTACAGCCGCACCGACGCAGACGCCGCAGCGGCGGCCGCCGGCCTCGCCAGCGCGCTGCGCACGCAGCCGGTGCAGGGCGTCCTGATCGCCGAAAGCGGCACGCCGCTGCGTTCGATCGGCACCGCGCTGGTGCGTGCGGGCGTCGATCAGCGCCAGGTGCGCTTCATGGGCACAAGCGTGTGGGCGGGCGAAGCGCAGCGCGAGCCGAGCCTCGCCGGCGGCTGGTACGTCTCGCCCGATCCGGCGGCGCGCACCAGTTTCGAAAGCCGCTACCAGACCACCTACGGCAACCAGCCGACGCGGCTCGCAAGCCTGGGCTACGACGCCGTCGCCATCGCGGCGCTGCTTTCGCGCGACGGCGGGCCCAACGGCTTTTTGCGCAGCCGGCTTGAGAACAGCGAGGGCTTCTCCGGCTCGGACGGCCTGTTCCGCTTCCGCTCGAACGGCGCGATCGAGCGCGGCCTCGCCATCATCGAGGTGCGCCAGAACGACGTCGCCATCCTCGACGCGGCGCCGCGCCAGTTCCCGCGCACCGGCTCGTAGCGCCTACACCGCGAGTTCGGCGGCGATTGTGTTGGCGACGATGCGCCCGCGCGGCGTCAGCCGCACGCGGCCGTCGCCCAATGTCACGAGCCCTTCTTCGGCAAGCCAGGCCAGCGCCTTGGGATTGACCGGGCGGCCGCGCAATTGCGCGATGCGGTCGACATCGACGCCTTCGTCGATGCGCAGGCCCATCAGCAGCGCCTCATCGGCGGCTTCCTCGCCGGTGAGCGCATTCTCCAGGATGAGGCCGGCGCCGTTTTCACGCACGGCGTCGATATAGTCGCGCGGACGGCGCTGCGCTTCGAGCGCGATGCGCGCGCCCTCGTGCGTCACCCGCCCATGCGCGCCGGGGCCGACGCCGATCCAATCCTCGCCGCGCCAGTACACGAGATTGTGCCGCGACCGCGCCGCCTCGCCGCGGGCGTGGTTCGAGATTTCGTACGCGTCAAAGCCGGCGCCGGCGCACAGCTCCTGCGTCAGCTCGTACAGCGCAGCCGCTTCGTCGTCGCCGGGCGGCGTGAGCCGGCCGCGGGCGAGCCGGCGCGCGAACGCGGTGTCCGGCTCGATCGTGAGCTGATAGAGCGAGGCGTGCTCCACCGGCAGCGCCAGCGCCGCCGTGAGTTCGCGCCGCCACGCCTCCAGCCCCTGCCCTTCGCGCGCATAGATCAGATCGAGCGACACGCGCTGGCCGGTGCGCGCAGCCGCCTCCACCGCGCGCAAGCCGGCAGCGGATTCATGGCGCCGGCCGAGCGCCTTCAGCGCGGCGTCATCGAAGGCCTGCGCGCCGATGGAGAAGCGGTTGATCCCCGCGGCCGCCTGCTCCGCGAACAAGGCGGCGTCCTCCGGGTTGGCTTCGAGCGTGATCTCGCAATCCGCCGCCAGCACGAACGAGCGCGAGGCGGCGTCGATCAGGTGCGCGATCTCGCCGCCGCGCAGCAGGGACGGCGTGCCGCCGCCGAAGAACAGGCTCGTCGCCGTGCGCCGCCCGAAGCGCTGCGCATGCGCTTCAAGATCGGCCGCGATCGCATCGATCAGCGGCGCGTTGTCGGCGCCGCGGGCGCGATAGACGTTGAAGTCGCAGTACGGGCAGATGGCCGCGCAATACGGCCAATGCACGTAGATGCCGAAGCCGCTCATCGCAACGCCGCGAGCAGTTTCTCGAACGCGCGCGCGCGATGCGTCAGCGGCAGCTTCTCGTCGTGGCTCATTTCGCCGAACGTGCGCGCATGGCCTTCGGGCTCGAAGACCGGATCGTAGCCGAAGCCCCTGTCGCCGCGCGGCGGCCACACGATCGTTCCGCGCGCCTCCCCTTCGAACACCTCGACGCCGCCGCCGGGGGCCGCCAACGCCAGCGCGCAGACAAAACGCGCGCCGCGATCCTTGGCCTGGCGGACGTCGAGTTCGTCCGCCACCCGCTTCATGGCGGCGCCGAAGTTCTTCTCCGGCCCGGCCCAGCGGGCGGAATAGATTCCGGGCTCGCCGCCCAATGCGAACACTTCGAGCCCCGAATCGTCCGCCAGCGCCGGCAGCCCCGACGCCGCGGCGGCGGCGCGGGCCTTCAGCGCCGCGTTGCCGGCGAAGCTGGTCTCGGTCTCGTCCGGCTCGGGCAGGCCGAGCGCGGCCGCCGACACCGCCTCCACCCCCAGCGGCGCAAGCAAGGCGGCGATTTCTCGGACTTTTCCGGCGTTATGGCTGGCGACGACGAGGCGGCCGGTCAGGCGGGGCATGATAGCAAGACACTTGTTTGACGCGGCCGATCAGGGTCTATATCGTTTATCAATAAACTCTGGCTAGGATCGGCCAGGAACGAGGTTCAACGCAGCATGAAGGCCCTGGGCAAAGGCTCGATCGCCTCGATCGTCGAGGTCGGCCTGACGATCGCCTGGATCATTCTTTGGGCGGTCCTCGGCCTCTGGGCGGCGGCCACGATCGGCTATCTCGTGTTCATGGCGCTGATCGGCGCGGGCGTCATCGACGCAGCCAGCGTCGCCGCCGCGGGCTCCGACGCGACCTTCCGCATCCGGATCTCCGGCGTCGAGAGCGAGGCGTTCGAAGCGCTGCAATGGACCGACTGGCACTTCATCGTCCCGGCGCTCCTGATCGGCGGCGTCACCATCGGCGGATCGCTGATCATCGTCTCGCGCCTGCGCCGGCTGTTCGACAGCTTCCGCTCCGGCGAGCCGTTCCGGCGCGAGAACGCGCAGCATCTGCGCGTGATCTGGATCACCATGGTGGTGATCGAACTGGCGCGTTACGCGCTGCTTGTAATCGTCGGCGTTCTGTTGAGCGTGTTCGGCGTGCCGGAGTCCGTAGGCGAGGCTTCGTTCACCATCGACAGCGACAACCTCTCCACCTGGATGTCGATCCTCATCCTGATCGTGCTGGCGGAAGTCTTCCGTGAAGGCGCGCGCCTCAAGGAAGAGCAGGAGCTGACGATCTGATGGCGATCCGCGTCACCCTCGACCGCATCCTGCTCGAACGTCGCATGTCGCTGACCGATCTCAGCGAGAAGGTCGGCGTCACGCTGGCCAATCTCTCGATCCTGAAGACCGGCAAGGCCAAGGCGATCCGCTTCTCGACCCTCAACGCGCTCTGCCGCGTGCTGGAGTGCCAGCCGGGCGAGCTGCTGTCATATGAACCGAGCGAAAGCGACGCGCTGGAAGAAGCCGCCGACGCCGCCGATTGATCGGAGCCGACGGATCAGACCGGCAAGCCGGTCTCCAGCTTGAAACTCTCGATATACGGGTCGTCGAGCGCCGCGGCGAAGATCAGATCGGCTTCGCCGAACAGGGCCAGCTCGCGCTCGCCCACGCTGAACACGTAGCCGACTTCGACGCGATACGGCTGCGTCATCACCAGCCGGTGCGGCCGCTCCAGACGCGCGCCGATCAGCCACGGCAGGTCGATATCTCCGCTGCCCCAGCCGCGCGCGATGGCGGCGTAGGCGTCGGGCTCTTCGGTGCGGAGGTGGCCGTATGCGTGCTCCAGCAGCGGCCCTTCGCGGATCATGATGCCGGTCGCCGCCTCGACGCCGATGTCGACATGGAAGACGCGGCCGTCCGCGAACGTGATCTCGATCGGATCGTCTTCGTCGAACGGCGCGTGCCCGACCCGCGCAATCCGCGCGATCGGGCCGGCGGCGCAGAGGGCGTGGACGCTCATGCCGCGGCCGCGCGCTGCAAGTCGAACAGCTGGCCGCATCCGAGCTTCGCCAGCCGCATCAGCTCGGCGAACTCGAGGTCGGTGAACGGCCGCTGCTCGCCGGTCGCCTGAATCTCGATGATGCGGCCGTCGCCGGACATGACGAAATTGCAGTCCACCTCGGCGCTGGAATCTTCCGCGTAATCGATGTCGAGCACGGCCGCGCCCTCGAACACGCCGCAGGAGATCGCCGCCACCTGGCCCGTGACCGGGTTCTCCTTGATCACTTTCTCGTCGACCAGGTACTTGCAGGCGCGCGCCAGCGCCACCCATGCGCCGGTGATCGCCGCCGTGCGGGTGCCGCCATCGGCCTGGATCACGTCGCAATCGAGCGTGACGGTGCGGTCGCCCAGCGCCTTCAGATCGACCACCGAGCGCAGGCTGCGGCCGATCAGCCGCTGAATCTCCTGCGTGCGGCCCGACTGCTTGCCCTGCGCCGCTTCACGCCGGCCGCGCGTATGCGTGGCGCGTGGCAACATGCCGTACTCCGCCGTCACCCAGCCGCGGCCCTGCCCTTTCAGCCAGCCCGGCACGCCCTGCTCGACGCTCGCCGTGCACAGCACGTGCGTCTGGCCGAACCTGGCCAGGCACGATCCCTCCGCGTAGCGCGAGACGCCCGTTTCGAGAAGGATGTCGCGCAACTGATCGGGCGCGCGGCCGGAGGGACGCATGAGGGCTCCTGAGCAATAGGATTGTTCGGTCTAGTTAGGTCTATAGGACCTAACTCTCTTATAAACGGCTGGCCATCCGCCCTTGGGGAACACGGCGCAATCTGGTCGCGGCGCCGCCGGCTTGCGCGCCGGGCGCCTTTCGCTACCTAAAGGGCGCAATGGTGCAGCCGCCTGCCCCCGATCTCTCCACCCTCGACGCCCGCGCGCGGGAAATCTTCCGCGAAATCGTCGAGTCGTACCTCACCACCGGCGAGCCGGTGGGATCGCGCACGCTGTCGAAAATCGGCGGTGTCGGCCTGTCCGCGGCCTCGATCCGCAACACCATGGCCGATCTCGCCGGCATGGGCCTGCTGCAGGCGCCGCACGCCATGGCCGGGCGCATGCCGACCGAGGTGGGGCTGCGCTTCTTCCTGGACAGCCTGCTGCAGCTCGGCGACGTGCCGCCCGAAGAAAAGCGCGAGATCGACGCACGCATCGCGCAGGCGGGCTCCAACCCGCAAGACGTGATGGGTGCGGCGTCCGACCTGCTCTCCGGCCTGGCCGGCGGCGCCGGCCTCGTCGTGACGCCGCAGCGCGACGCGCCGGTGCGCCACGCCGAGATCGTCGGCATCGGCCCAGGCCAGGCGCTGCTGGTGCTCGTGTTCGAAGACAACCAGATCGAGAACCGCATCATCAACACGCCGGCGGACCTGCCGCCGGGCGCGCTGACCGAAGCGGCCAACTATCTGAGCGCCCGGTTCAAGGGAAAGACCCTGGCCGAGGCGCGCGCCGCCGCCGCCGACGCGCTGCAGCGGGACCGCGCCGCGCTTGACGCCGCGGCGGCCAAGCTGGTCGAGAGCGGACTCGCTGAATGGTCCGGCGAGGACCCCACGCTGGGGCGCTCGCTGATCGTGCGCGGACGCGCCAACCTGCTGAAGGACCAGCAGGCGATCGTCCATCTGGAGCGCGCCCGCCGGCTGTTCGACGACCTCGAAAAGACGCGGGAACTGATCCAGGTGCTGGACCTGGCCAAGTCGGCGGAAACCGTGCGCGTCTATATCGGCTCGGAAAATCCGCTCTTTTCACTGTCGGGGTCGAGTTTGATCGTCGCCCCCTATATGAACGCGGAACGGAAGGTGGTCGGGGCGCTGGGCGTCATCGGCCCGACGCGGCTGAATTACGCCCGGGTGATCCCGGTTGTGGACTATACCGCACGCATCGTCGGCCGGGTGCTCGACGGGCGAAGCGGCGAACGCTGAACGAGGGATGGAATGACGAACGAGGCGAATGCGGAACAGCAGGTGCAGGACGCTACGGCGGCGGAGACCCCGGCGGCGCCCGACGTTGAGGCGCTGCAAGCCGAACTGGCGAAGGCGCGCGACGATATGTTGCGCGCGCTGGCGGAAGTGGAGAACACCCGCCGCCGCGCCGAACGCCAGACGGCGGAAGCGCGCGCCTACGCCATCGATCGCTTCGCCGCGGACCTGCTGCCGATCGCCGATACGCTTGGCCGCGCGCTCGCGGCCGCGCCGCAGGACAGCGCCGACGATACGGTCCGCACCATGGTCGCCGGCATCGAACTGACCGAACGCACGATGATGGAGGCGTTCGCGCGCCACGGCCTCAAGCGCGTCGGCGCCAAGGGCGACACGTTCGACCCGAACCTGCACCAGGCCGTGGCCCAGGCCCCGTCGGATCAGCCGGCCGGCCTCATCCTCGAAGTGATGCAGCCCGGCTACGTGCTGGGCGACCGCACGCTGCGCGCGGCCATGGTGGTGGTGTCCGCTGGCGGCGGCGCGCGCGCCGCAACGCCGACCGTGGACGTGAAGGTCTAAAGTATGGACCGCCGGCGTCCCGCCGGCATGAACCGTCTTTTGAAAGGGGGAACGCAGCAGAGCCGCCGTGCGCTCCAACTTGGATAAGTCCGCTCATGCCGGCGGGACGCCGGCGGTCCATGGGGGCTGCGGCGCTGTGGCGACTTCTCCACAGCGAGGCATGCTGCGGCCTGCCTCCGCTCTGCGGCGATGGAGCGCGTTACCGCCATTTCGCCCCAATCCCGCTTTGCCTCGAACATGAATGATTGTTAACCATGGCGACGTGCAGCGTTCGCCGTGGTCAAACGCCCTTGCGGATTCTGCGGAACTCGGAGGGGAATCATGATGCGCGGAAAATTGTGGTTTGGCGTGGCGACGGCCGCGCTGGTGTTGGGCTTCACCTCCTCCGCGGCCGCGCAGCAGGCCGATCCGCCTGCTGACGGCTCGACGACGGCGACGTTCACCGGCGCCGCGATCGAAGGCGAGATTTCTCCCGGCGGCGACGTCGATTGGTACCGCATGCGCGTGCAGCAAGGCATGCGATACAGCTTCACGCTCGACGGCCTCGCCGCGCCCGGCCAGGAGCGCCCGATCGATCCGGTGCTCTCGATCTATGGCGCGAGCGGCAATCAGGTCGCTTACAACGACGACGCCAACGGCCTGAACTCGGCCCTCGCCTTCACCCCTTCCGTTTCCGGCGAGGTGTTCGTCGAGGCGCGCGCGTATGGCGAACGCGAAACCGGCCGCTACCGGCTGAGCGCCACTGCGGCGCCGCTGCCGCCGGACGACGCCGGCAATGGCCCCGATACGCGCGCACGCGTTCAGCCCGGCCGCGCAGTCTCCGGCAACATCGAATACGAGGGCGACGTCGACTGGTATCGCCTCAGCGCCCGCAGCGGTCATCGCTACCGCATCACCCTCATGGGCGTTGAGAGCGACGCCGGCGAACTGGCGCTCGGCGATCCCCTGCTGCGGGTGCTCGACGCGGACGGCAATGAGCTCGCCATGAACGATGACGACGGCCGCAGCCTCAATTCCGCGCTCGACTTCTTTCCGCGCGCCTCCGGCGACGTGTTTGTCGAGGCGCGCGCCTACGCCGACGCCTATACCGGCCTCTACGCCCTGAACGTCACCGCCGAGCGGATGCCGACGGATCGCATCTCATCGGACCGCTCCACGCGCGGCCGTATCGATCTCGGCCAGAGCATCGACGGGCAGCTGGAGTTCCCGACCGACACCGACTGGTATCGCGTGCGCCTGACCGCCGGCGAATCCTATCGCTTCGCGCTCAACAGCAGCGGAGACAATCCGCTGAGCGATCCGTTACTGCGCGTGTACGACGCCAACGGCGTCGAGGTCGCGATGGACGATGACGGCGGCGACGGCCTCAACTCGTATCTGGAGTTCACCGCGCCGAGCAGCGGCGCCTATTTCGTCGAGGCCCGCGGCTACAGCGACAATTCCGTCGGCGGCTACACGCTGAGCGCCCGCGCTGGCGACACGCCGGGCGACGCTTCGACCGACCTCACCCTGAGCGCCGACGGCGACTATCGCGAAGGCGTGCTCTCCCCCGCCGGCGACCGCGACTGGTTCCGTATCGATCTCGCCGAAGGCCAGGCGCTGCGCATCGGCGTTGACACGGCGCAGACGATGGATGGCCTCGGCGATCCCTATCTCGTGCTCTATGGCCCGGACGGCGCCGAAGTGGCGCGCGACGACGACGGCGGCGAAGGCCTCAACGCCTTTCTCGAATATCAGGCCACGGCGGCCGGCGCGCATTTCGCCGAAGTGCGCGGCTATAGCGAAAACGCCGAAGGCCGCTACGTGATCGGCGTCCTGCCGGGCGAGATCGGCGCCAGCGCCGAAACCGCCGACTGGATCACGCCGAACGGCGAAGGCCGCACCAGCATCATCGGCACGCCCGACGACGCGGACTGGTTCATGATCGAGCTGATCGAAGGGCGCCCCTATCGCTTCCGCGTCGAAGGCGTGGGCGACAACCCGCTCGTCGATCCGTATCTGCGCATCTATGACGGAAACGGCGTCGAGGTGGCGGCGGACGACGACGGCGGCACGGGCCTCAATCCGTACCTGAACTTCGTCTCGCCGACCGGCGGCACGTATTTCGCGGCGGTCTCCGCCTATGGCGGCGGCGGCACGGGCCGCTACACGCTGAGCGTTTCCGACACCGACGTGCCAGGCCACATCTACACCGACGAATATCTCGACTCCGTCAACGACAGCCGCATCAGCAGCATCGAGATGCCCGGCGACCGCGACACCTACCGCGTCTCGCTCGAAGCCGGGGCGCGCTATGTCATCGACGTGCGCGGCCATGGCGGGCATCCGCTCGCCGACGCCTTCCTCACCCTGCTCGACGCAAGCGGCGAGACCATCCTGACCGACGACGATAGCGGCGACGGCCTCGATGCGCGCCTGCGCTACCGGCCGGAGCATGACGGCGAATACTACATCCAGGCGAGCGGCCTTGGCGGCTCGACCGGAGGCTATCAGGTTCAGATCGTGCGTCAGTAGGCTGAACGCGGGGACGCACGCATAGGGCGGCGGCGCTGGACAAGAGCGCCGCCGCTTTTCTTTTGAGCTAAAGCACCGCGCTGAATACCGGACACGCCGTCATATGGACCGCCGGCGTCCCGCCGGCATGCTTGAACCCATCTAAGCTGGAGCGTGCGGCTCCGCCGTGCTCCCCCATTCAAAAGTACGCGCAGGCCGGCGGTCCATAATGATGCTTTAGCTCAGCTTGCTCGCGCGCTCGCCGCCCTGGCGCTCGAGCATCCAGCCCGGATATTCCGGCTTCAGCTTCGATACTTCATCGAGCCGCTTCAACTCGTCGCCCGAGAACTCGACGCTCACGGCGGCGAGATTGTCGTTGAGCTGCGCTTCGGTCTTGGCGCCGATGATGACGCTGGTGACATGTTTCTGGTGCAGCAGCCACGCGAGCGCGATCCGCGCGACGGAGACGCCGCGAGCGTCGCCGATCTCCTTCATCACGTCGATGATGTCGTAAGCCTTTTCCTTGTCCACCGGCGGGAAGTCGACGACGGAGCGGCGCACGCCTTCGGGCGCGCTGTTGCGCGTGAATTTGCCGGAGAGGAAGCCGCCGGCGAGCGGGCTCCACGGCAAGATGGCCAGCTCCTGGTCCTTCGCTAGCGGAACGACCTCGCGTTCGAGATCGCGGCTGGCGATCGAATAGTACATCTGCAGCGACTCGAACCGGGCCAAGCCGTGGCGCTCCGAAACGCCGAGCGATTTTGCGATCTGCCAGGCCGCGAAATTGCAGAGGCCGATATAGCGCGCCCTCCCCGATTTCACGACTTCGTCCAACGCTTCCAGCGTCTCTTCGAGCGGCGTGACGGGGTCGAACGCGTGGATCTGGTAGAGATCGACATAGTCGAGCTGCAGCCGTTCGAGGCTCGCATCGATCGAGTCGAAGATGTGCTTGCGCGACAGGCCCCAGAGATTGGCGTTGTTGTAGCGGCGTTCCTGCTCCGGCGTCCGCTCGCCGCTAAAGGCGTCCATGCGGCCGAACACTTTGGTGGCGATCGCCAGCTCATCGCGCGGCAGATCCTTGATCGCCTGGCCCAGCACCTGCTCAGAGAGACCGTTGGCATAGACGTTCGCCGTGTCGATGAAGGTGACGCCCTTGTCGAACGCGGTCCTGACCAGCTTGGTCGAGGCTTCCTGCTCAAGCGCGCCGACGGCTTTCCAGAAACCATCGCCGCCGAACGTCGCGGCGCCGAGGCAGATTTCAGACACGACAAGGCCCGTGCGGCCGAGTTTGCGATAGCGCATGCGGATCGTCCTTAGGGCCGAAACGCCGATTTTGGCAATGTGCGCGTCAGCTCACGCCATGGTCGCGGAACCACGCCAGGCAGCGCCGCCAGCCGTCCGCGGCCGCTTCGGCGTTGTAGCTGTCGCGATAATCGGCGTGGAAGCCGTGCTGCGCGCCCGGATAGACGATGATCTCCGAGCCGGTCGGATTGTCCGCTGCGGCGAGTGCGGCGCGCATGTTCTCCACGCTCTCCAGCGGAATGCCACGGTCGTCCTCCGCGTAGAGGCCGAGCACCGGCGCGTGAATCGTCGCGGCGACGTCGTACGGCCACGGCCGCTCCTCCTCCGCGCCCCAGCTGCCCGGCTGCGGCCGCACCAAGCGCCCGTACCACGCCACGCCCGCCTTGACGTCCGGCGACAGCGCCGCCGCCATCCACACCACCGTGCCGCCCCAGCAGAAGCCGGTGACGCCGATCGCGTCGCGCTTCACGAAGCTCTGCGCCTTCAGCCAGTCGATCACGCCCTGGGTGTCGCCCATCACCTGTTCGTGGCTGGCCGTCGCCACGATGTCGCGGATTTGCGCGAAGTCCGTCAGCGGCGCGGGATCGCCGGCGCGGTCGAAATAATCCGGCGCCAGCGCGGCATAACCTTCGCGCGCGAAGCGGCGGCAGACATCCTTGATGTAGTCGTGGATGCCGAAAATCTCGTTCACGACGACGATCGCGCCGCGCCGGCCCTGCCCTGCGGGGCGCGCGAGATAGGCGGGCAAGCTGTAGCCGCCCGCACCGGTCACGTGCACGTCTTCGACGACAAGCTCATCGCTGGGTGTGGTCACAGGGCTCGCGCACGCCGACAGCGCCGCCGCCGCGTAGCCGCTCATGAACAAGGACGCCGCCACCGTTCGGCGGGTCGGCGGGAAATTGCCTTCGGGCGTATCGAGCCGCATGCCGTTCGTCTCCCTGCTCGGTCGCGCCGGACGCGCGTCCTCTTGCGCACAATCTTGGCGCGGCGCAGGCTCGGCGCCAGTCAAATCTTAGGCCGGTCAAATCTTGGGGGAATACGATGAGACTGCTGAGCTGGACCGCCGCCGCCGCGGCTTTCGCTCTGGCCGCGCCGGCGGCGGCGGCGAACCTGCCGTTCGATCCGGACCTCGCGACGCACGCCTGGCTCGCCACCATGGGGCCCGAAGCGACAGCGCGCTCCAACGCCTATTTCGAAGGCGGCTACGTCATCGACGTCGTCGGCACGGCGATCTCGATCCTGGTCGCGGGACTGATCCTGGTGCTGGGCTGGGCGCGCGGCGTGCGCAGCTTCCTTGAGCGCACGGTGAAGTGGTTCCCGCTGGTGGCGCTGGGCGTCGGCTTCTTCGTCAATCTTGTCTCCACCGTGCTCACGTTCCCATTCAGCTACTATGTCGGCTTCGTGCGCGAGCACCGCTACGATCTCTCCACCCAGACCTTCCCGGAATGGTTCGGCGAGCAGCTGATCGGCGCCGCCATCGGCCTCGTCATCGGCTCGATCCTGATCGCGATCATCTACGTTATCATCCGCGCGGCGAAGACCACGTGGTGGATCTGGGGCTCGCTCGTCACCATCGCCGCCGCGGCGGTCATGATCATGGTGGCGCCGGTCTATATCGCGCCGCTGTTCAACACCTACACCGAGATGGAGCAGGGCGAGCTGCGCGACGGCATCATCGCCATGGCCCAGGCCAACGGCGTGCCGGCCGATAATGTCTATGTCTACGACCGTTCCCGCCAGACCAGCAGCATCAGCGCCAACGTCTCCGGCCTCGGCGGCACGACGCGCATTTCGCTGGCCGACACGCTGCTCGACCGCGCCAGCCCCGAAGCCGTGCGCGCGGTGATGGGCCACGAGATCGGCCATTACGTGCTGGGCCACATCTATTCGATCATGCTGATGATGTCCGGCGTCATCCTGTTCAGCTTCGCGGTGGTGCATTACGCCTTCCGCGCCATCGCCAAGAACGAGCGCTGGGGCATTCGCGACATCGGCGATCCGGCGGGCCTGCCGCTGATCCTGGTGATCCTGGCCGTGGTCGGCCTGTTCACCGCGCCGCTCCAGCGCAACCTCGTCTACTTCCACGAACAGCAGGCCGACATGTTCGGCCTGAACGCCGCGCGCGAGCCCGACGGCTTCGCCGAGGCCGCGGTGCTGCTCAGCGAGTATCGCAAGATGGAGCCGAGCGCATTCGAGGAATGGTTCTTCTACGATCACCCTTCGGGCTGGAACCGCGTCCATAATGCGATGGTCTGGAAGGCGCACGAGATCGCCGCCGGACGTCTGCCGCCCTCCCCCGGCGGCCCGCCCGAAGGCTGGGTCCCCGACTTCGTGCGCGCGCGGCAAGCCGCGGAAGCAGCGGCGACCGACCACCCGCCGGAATGAACTCATGGACCGCCGGCGTCCCGCCGGTATGCGCGGACCTATCCAGGTCGGCGCGCATGGCTCCGCCGCGCTCCCTCTTTTTAGAAGTTGACGCATGCCGGCGGGACGCCGGCGGTCCATAAGGGCGAGTCCAAATTCTTGGCGCAGAGCTTCAGCCCGGAACCGTCACCCGCCGCAGCGTTAGATTGATCCGCCCGCCTTTCGGCAAGAGCCGCGAGGTGCCCGGCAGGATGCGGTCCACGCCGTGATAGGCGCGCCGCGCCGCGCCGCCGAGCAGGCACACGTCGCCCGACGCCAGGCGTACGCTGCGCGTCGGGTCCGAGCGCAACGCGCCGCCGATGCGGAAGATCGCGGTGTCCCCCAGCGAGATCGAAAGCACCGGCGCGTCCCACGCCTCCTCGTCGCTATCGACATGGAGTCCCATGCGCGCGTCGCCTTCGTACAGGTTCACCAGGCACGCCTCCGGCTCTGCGCCGTAGCCCGACAGCTCACGCCACAACGCCAGCGCTTGCGGCGGCATGTCCGGCCAGGGCTTGCCGGTCTCGGGATGCGTGGGCTGGTAGCGATAGCCGCGCTCCTTGTCCGTCACCCAGCCGAGCGGTCCGAAATTGGTCATCCGCACCCGCATCGGCTGGCCGGACTTCGGCATCCGCGGAATGTAGAGCGGCCCCGCCCGCATGCGTGCGAACACCTCGTCGCGCAGCGCCTCTTGGGCGGCGCGGTCCAGCAGGCCCGGCCAAAGCCGGAAGCCGTCGAGGTCGGAGGCGGGACGGGTCATCCTTCAAGCGCCTATGTAGGTGTTCGGTTTCTTTTTTGTTCCAGCCCCACCTTGAGCCCGATCAAACCTGTGCGGACGAAGGGCAATTTCCTTGCCCGGAATGCGGATACCGCCGTCCAAAAGCCTTGCACGCCGTGGGCGATACACCACATGAACCCCGGAACGAACGCGGCTTGGAGCTTGGACGGGGCGCCGGGCCGCGAGACCGCTAGAACGCAAGGAACAGGACGCGGGCTTCGCGGACGCCAATTGCATGGGTCCTAAGAGCCGAAACCGCGCCGCTGAAAAGAACGAGGATCAAGACTATGGGCAAAGTGATTGGCATCGACCTCGGCACGACCAACTCGTGCGTCGCCGTTATGGAAGGCGGCAGCCCCAAGGTCATCGTCAACGCCGAAGGCTCCAACACCACGCCGTCGGTCGTCGCCTTCACCGAGAGCGGCGAACGCCTGATCGGCATTCAGGCCGTGCGCCAGGCCGTCACCAACCCGACCCACACCTATTACGCCGTGAAGCGCCTGATCGGCCGCTCCTATGACGATCCGATCACCAAGAAGGACGTCGAACTCGTTCCCTACAAGATCGTCAAAGGCCCGAACGGCGACGCCTGGATCGAGGGCCGCGACAAGCAATTCGCGCCGTCCGAAATCTCCGCCTTCGTGCTGCAGAAGATGAAGCAGACGGCGGAAGACTATCTCGGCGAGCCGGTCACTCAGGCCGTCATCACCGTTCCCGCCTATTTCAACGACGCCCAGCGCCAGGCCACCAAGGACGCCGGCAAGATCGCCGGCCTCGAAGTGCTGCGCATCATCAACGAGCCGACCGCGGCCGCGCTCGCCTACGGCCTCGATAAGAGCGGCGCCAACAAGACCATCGCCGTGTACGATTTGGGCGGCGGCACGTTCGACATCTCGATCCTTGAGATCGGCGACGGCGTGTTCGAAGTGCGCTCCACCAACGGCGACACCTTCCTCGGCGGCGAAGACTTCGACCTGCGCGTCGTCAACTATCTCGCCGACGAGTTCAAAAAGCAGAACGGCGTCGACCTGCGCCAGGACAAGCTCGCGCTGCAGCGCCTGAAGGAAGTGTCCGAACAGGCCAAGAAGGAGCTGTCTTCGCGCACCGAGTTCGACGTCTCGGTGCCGTTCATCTCGATGGACGCGAACCGCAACCCGCTCCACCTCAACATGAAGCTGACGCGGGCGAAATTCGAAAGCCTGGTCGAGGATCTGGTCCAGCGCACCATCGGCCCGTGCAAGGCCGCGCTGAAGGACGCCGGCCTCACCGCCAACGACATCAAGGAAGTGGTGCTGGTCGGCGGCATGACGCGCATGCCGAAAATCCAGCAGGTGGTGAAGGAATTCTTCGGCCGCGAGCCGCACAAGGGCGTCAACCCGGACGAGGTCGTGGCCGTCGGCGCCGCGATCCAGGCCGGCGTGCTGCAGGGCGACGTGAAGAACGTGGTGCTGCTCGACGTCACGCCGCTGTCGCTCGGCATCGAAACGCTGGGCGGCGTGTTCACGCGGCTCATCGAGCGCAACACCACGATCCCGACCAAGAAGAGCCAGATCTTCTCGACCGCGGAAGACAATCAGAACGCGGTGACCATCCGCGTCTTCCAGGGCGAGCGCGAAATGGCGGCGGACAACCGTCCGCTCGGCCAGTTCGACCTCGTCGGCATTCCCCCTGCCCCGCGCGGCATGCCGCAGATCGAAGTCACTTTTGACATCGACGCCAACGGCATCGTCGCGGTCAGCGCCAAGGACAAGGCGACGAACAAGGAGCAGTCCATGCGCATCCAGCCGTCGGGCGGCCTGTCCGACAGCGACATCCAGCGCATGGTCAAGGAAGCCGAAGAGCACGCCAACGACGACAAGGCGCGCCGCGAACTGGCCGAAGCCAAGAACCAAGGCGAAGCCCTGGCGCACGCGACCGAAAAGCAGATTCAGGAAAACGGCGACAAGATTCCGGCCGCGGACAAGACCGCGATCGAGCAGGCCATCGCCGCGCTGCGCACCTCGCTTGAGTCCGACAACACGTCGGACATCGCCGCCAAGACGCAGGCCCTGGTGCAGGCGTCGATGAAGATCGGCGAAGCGCTCTATGGCGGCGCGGGCGGCGCCCCCGGCGAGGGCGCGGGCGCCGGCTCAACTGAAGAAGGCGTCGTCGACGCCGACTTCGAGGAAGTCGACGGCAACAGCAAGAAAAGCGCGTAGGCCAATTACGTCATCGAGGTCGGGCGATGCGTCAACGCGCTTCCACAACTGACATCGGGCGGCTTGCCTCCTTGCGGGGAAGCCGCCCCTTTCTCACCTCGGTTGTGTCATGACCACCGAGCGCGATTACTACGAAGTCCTTGGCGTGCCGCGCGATGCGGACCAGGCGACGATCAAATCGGCGTTCCGCAAGCTCGCGATGAAGCTGCATCCGGACCAGAACCCCGGCTGCAAGGTCTCCGAAGAGAAGTTCAAGGAGCTGGGCGAAGCCTACGCCGTGCTCTCCGATCCGCAGAAGCGCGCCGCATATGATCGCTACGGCAAAGCCGGCGTTGGCGGCGCGGGCGGCGGGCCGGGCTTCGGCCCCGGCTCCGCCGGCTTCAGCGACTTCTCCGACCTGTTCAACGAAATCTTCGGCGGCGGCTTCGAGGAGATGTTCACGGGCGGCCGCGCCCGCACCGGCCCGCAGCGCGGCGCCGATCTCCGCTACGATGTCGAGATCACGCTCGAGCAAGCCTTCAGAGGCAGCGAACGCGAGATCGTCGTGCCGCGCGCGCAGACGTGCGAGCCGTGCAGCGGCTCGGGCTCGGAAGGCAACGCCCCGCTCGAGACCTGCCGCACCTGCGGCGGCGCCGGCCAGGTGCGCGCCCAGCAAGGCATGTTCCGCATGGTGCGCACCTGCCCCGCCTGTCACGGCCGCGGCCAGTCGATCAAGACGCCGTGCAAGAGCTGCGGCGGCCGCGGCGTCGTGCAGAAGGAGCGCACGCTTTCGGTCAAGATTCCGGCCGGCGTCGAGGACGGCACGCGCATCCGTCTCGCCGGCGAAGGCGACACCGGCGCCCGCGGCGGCCCGCCCGGCGATCTCTATCTCTTCCTGTCGGTGAAGCCGCACCAATTGTTCGAGCGCGACGGCCCCGATCTCTACTGCCGCGCGCCGACGCCGATGTGCAAAGCCGCCCTCGGCGGCGAGATCGAGATTCCCACCATCGACGGCGAGCGCGCCAAGGTGACGATCCCCGCCGGCGCCCAAACCGGCCGCCGCTTCCGCATCAAGGGCAAGGGCATGACGCACCTGCGCGGAAAGGACCGCGGCGATCTCCACGTCGAGCTGCTGGTCGAAACGCCGGTCAACCTTACCGCCAAGCAGCGCAAACTGCTCGAGGAGTTCTCGAAAGATTGCTGCGAGGAAGCCCACCCGCAAACGCAAGGCTTCTTCGACAGCGTCAAGAAATTCTTCGAAGGCGCCAGCGAAGGCCCGACGCGCTAACAGCCGCGCAAAAAGCAAATGGCGGCTCCCGCTCCCCGGACGCAGCCCCGGCGAAAGCCGGGGTGCGAGCCGGGGCCTAGGGGGTGAAACGCGCTGCGTTCGCCCCTGGGTCCCGGCTCTCCGCTGCGCTCGGCCGGGAAGCGGAGGCGCCGACTCCCCCAATCCCGAAAACCCAATCCCCAAAGCTTGCCGCTGGCGCGGCGAACGTCCATGGAGAGTCGCATGACGCTTTCCATCGCCATTGCCGGCGCCGCGGGCCGGATGGGCCGCGCGCTGATCCGCGCCGCCAGCGCCGATGCGCGCTTCGCCATCGTCGGCGGCACCGAGCGTGGCGAAGGCCAGTTCCTAGGCGCCGATCTCGGCGCGCTGGCCGGCATCGCTCCCCTGTTCATGACCACCAGCGACGCCGCCGATCACGCCGCGGAGAAGGCCGACGTCTGGATCGACTTCACCACGCCCGACGCCACGCTCGCCGCGCTCGAAGCGCTGAAACGCACGACCGCGCGGGCCGCCATTATCGGCACGACCGGTCTCGACGCCGGCCAGGAAGCGCGCATCGCCGCGCACGCCGAGCGCATCGCCATCGTCCGCTCCGGCAATTTCAGCCTCGGCGTGAACCTGCTCGCGGCGCTGGTGGAGCAGGCGGCGCAGCGGCTCGGCCCGAGCTGGGACATCGAGATCGCCGAGGCCCACCATCGCCGCAAGGTCGACGCGCCGTCCGGCACCGCCCTCCTCCTCGGCGAAGCCGCCGCGCACGGCCGCGGCGCGCCGCTGAGCGGCCTCAAGCTCAAGCCCTATGACGGCGTCACCGGCCCGCGCCCCGAAGGCGGGATCGGCTTCTCCGTCATTCGCGGCGGCGGCATTGTCGGCGAGCACGACGTGCGCTTCATCGCCGAACGCGAAGTGCTGACGCTTTCGCACCAGGCGCTCGACCGCGCCGTGTTCGCGGACGGCGCGCTGGCCGCCGCGCTCTGGGCCGCGGACAAGCCGCCCGACCTCTACTCGATGCGCGACGTGCTCGGGCTTTGAATGTCGTGCGCGGTTACTCCGCGTCGCCTTCGACAAGCTCAGGCTGACGCTGCCGGATGCGCCGGTGGGTGGGGTGGCGCCATGCCTGTCGAAGCGCGACGCCATGCACCAGCGCTTTAGCCGCCGCGTTTGGCTTTATAGAGCGCTGCATCGAGCGCTGCGGCGAAGCTGTCGCATTCTTTCGGCGATAGAAACGCGCCAACGCGCATTTGCCCGTTGCCCGCCCGGATCAGCACGCCGCGCCCATCGCGCGCCACCCGCGCCCACACCGGATTGAGCACCCAATGTTTCACTTCGCCAATATTATCGATCGCCATGACATGCATGGCGCCGGACGCGACCTGGACATATTCGGCTACCTGCCCCGCCCGATAATTCCAGCGAAACGCAAGCCACAACGCCAGCACGTCGAGGCCCAAAAACCCCGCCACAGGAAAGGCGCCGCGCGCAATGAACACGATCGACATGATCGCGTTCAGCCCGATCACCGCGATCAGCATCGCCTTGAACGCCTTGGCGCTCCAGCTGCGGTGCGGGCGCAGCTCCGCATCGAAGAAAAGCGGCTTGCCGTCCAGCGGCGGCGGACCTGGCGAACGTTCCCAGCGCGGGGTCATATGCCTAAGCTAACGCACCCTGTTCGCACGCCAAGGATTTCACGCACGTGGCCAAGCGTCTGACCAAAGCCAAGGCGGAAGAGCTTTACGCGCGCCTCGCCCATGTGCGTCCGGACCCGCGCACAGAGCTTGAATATACCAATCCCTACACCCTGCTCGTCGCCGTCGTCCTCTCCGCGCAGGCGACCGACAAAGGCGTGAACCGCGCCACCGGCCCGCTGTTCAAGGCGGCCGACACGCCGCAGAAAATGGTCAGACTCGGGGAAGAGAAGCTCGGCGATTACATCAAAACCATAGGGCTTTGGCGCAACAAGGCCAAGAACGTGATCGCGCTGTCGCGAGCGCTGATCGAAAAACACGGCGGCGAAGTTCCGCATGATCGCGCGGCGCTGGAGGCGCTCCTCGGCGTCGGCCGCAAGACCGCCAATGTCGTGCTGATGGAGGTATTCGGCGAAGGCGCCATCGCCGTCGACACCCACGTCTTCCGCGTCGCCAACCGCACCGGCCTCGCCGACGGCAAGACGCCCTACGAGGTCGAACAGCAGCTGATGCGGATCACGCCGCAGAAATATCTGCATGGCGCGCATCACTGGCTAATCCTGCACGGCCGCTATGTTTGTCTCGCGCGCAAACCAGAGTGCCCGCGCTGCGTGATCGCCGACATCTGCCTTTACAAACCCAAAACGCGTGCGATCGCGCCAGCGAAAACGCCGGCGTCAAAGAGCGCGAAGTCAAAGAAAAGGTAAGGGCGTGATCGTTTCGATCACGCGCGTCAGCCGGAGCGGCGCGCCGAGGCTTCCGTCGCGCACTGCTCCAGGCTCGGCGCCGCCGCTCCGGCTGCGCGCGCGCTCGGGTGCGCTTCCGCGAGGCGCATCTCGTTGCGCCCGTCCGCCGCGAACAGCAGCAGCAGCGCGCAGTCCTGGAGCCGGTAGGTCAGCGCCGCGCCCGCCCCGTCGCGCCGCATGATGTCAGGCGCGCCGAGCACGCGCTCGATCTCGCGCTGGCTTGGCGCATCGTCGCGGCCCGCGGCGGCGAGCAATTGCGCGGCCCGCGACGGCTGGATAGGCGCGGCGCCGGCTTCGGACGCCGGCGCCGGCGCGGACGGGCTTGCCGTGGCGCATGCGGCCAGCAGCGCCAGGGCGGGAGCGGTGACGATGAATCGCATGGCGCGAACATGCCGCCCAAACCCCGGCCCGGCAATGCTTGCCACCGGCGCCTGACCGGGGTTTAAGGCGCTTGGATTTGAAAGGATTCCCATGACTTCCTCGACTTACGACGTCGTCGCCGTCGGCAACGCCATCATCGACGTGCTGCAGTCCGCGCCCGACGCGTTCCTGGCCGAGGAGAACATCGCCAAGGGCGGGATGACGCTGATCGACGAGGCCCGCGCCGACCATCTCACGGCGCGCTTCGCCGACGCCGTCCTCGCCGCCGGCGGCTCGGCGGCGAACACCGTGACCGGCGTCGCCAGCTTCGGCGGCAAGGCCGGCTATATCGGCAAGGTCGCCGACGACGCGCTGGGCGCGCGCTTCACCGCGGAATTCCGCGCCGCCGGCGTCTCGTTCAGCACGCCGCCCCGGCCCGGCAAGCCGGGCACCGCGCGCTGCCTGATCGCCGTCACGCCGGACGGCCAGCGCTCGATGAGCACCTATCTCGGCGCCTCCACCCTGCTCGAACCGAACGACATCGACGCCGACCTGGTGCGCGCCGGGGAGACGCTTTTTTTAGAGGGTTATCTGTTCGACCGCGACGAAGCGAAGGCCGCTTTCGTGCGCGCCGCGGAAGTCGCGCGCAGCGCCGGCCGTAAGGTCTCGCTCACGCTGTCGGACAAGTTCTGCGTCGACCGCCACCGCGACAGCTTCCGCCATCTCGTCGCCGGCCATGTCGACATCCTGTTCTCGAACGAAAGCGAAATTCTCTCGCTCTACGAGCAGGACGATCTCGGCGCCGCGCTCGAAGCCGCGCGCGCGGCCTGCCCGGTCGTGATCGTCACCCGCTCGGAGGTCGGCTCGCTGATCGCGACGAAAGACGAGACCGTTGACGTAAAGCCCATTCCCGTCGCCAAGGTGGTGGACACGACCGGCGCCGGCGATTTGTATGCGGCGGGCTTCCTGTTCGGCTATGCGCGCGGTCGCTCGCTGGCGGAATGCGGCGCCCTCGCCTCGCTGGCGGCGGCGGAAGTGATTTCGCACATGGGTCCGCGCCCGGAACAGAACCTCCGCGCGCTGGCGCTGAAGAACGGCTTCCGCGTCTAAAGCGCCACGCTGAATACCGGACACGCCGCCTCTATGGACCGCCGGCGTCCCGCCGGCCTGCGCAAACCTATCCAAGCTGAAGCATAGGACGGCTTCGCTCCGCATGCTTGTCGGAGGCGCAGGCCGGCGGGACGCCGGCGGTCCATAGGGCGCTCTTAAAGGATGAAGCGCGACAGGTCGGCGTTCTTGGCCAGATCGCCGACGTTCTTGCGCACGTACTCCGCATCGATGCGCACGGTCTCGCCGTTGCGGTCCGGCGCGGAGAAGCTGATCTCGTCCAGCAGGCGCTCCATCACCGTCTGCAGCCGCCGCGCGCCGATATTCTCGACCGTCGTGTTCACGTCGGCCGCCACCGCCGCGATCGCCTCCACCGCATCGGCGGTGACCTCCAGCGTCACGCCCTCCGTCGCCATCAGCGCCTTGTATTGCGTGACGAGGCTCGCTTCCGGCTCCGTCAGGATGCGGCGGAAATCGTCGCGCGTGAGCGCCTTGAGCTCGACGCGGATCGGCAGCCGGCCCTGCAGCTCCGGCAGCAGATCCGATGGCTTGGCCACGTGGAAGGCGCCGGAGGCGATGAACAGGATGTGGTCCGTCTTCACCGGGCCGTACTTGGTGGTGACGATGGTGCCTTCGATCAGCGGCAGCAGATCGCGCTGCACGCCCTCGCGGCTTACATCGCCGCCGACGCGCTCCGAGCGCGACGCGATCTTGTCGATCTCATCGAGGAAGACGATGCCGTCCTCCGCCGTCAGCGACAGCGCTTCCTTCACCAGCGTGTCCTGATCGATCAGCTTGTCGCTTTCCTCGCGCACCAGCGGCTCGTAGGCTTCGTCCACCGTCATGCGCACGCGCTTGGTGCGGCGGCCGAACGCCTTGCCGAAGATCTCGCCGATATTGACCACGCCGACCCCCGGCTGGCCGGGAATGTCCAGCTGGCCGAGCGGCGAGGCGCTGTCCTCCACCTCGATCTCGACCGCGGAGGCGCCGAGTTCGTTGCTGCGCAGCTTCTTGCGAAAAGACTCGCGCGTCGCCGCGCTCGCGCCCTGCCCCACCAGCGCATCGAGCACACGCTCTTCCGCCGCCGCTTCGGCCCGCGCGCGCACTTCGCGGCGGCGCTTCTCGCGCGCCATGTTGAGCGCGACTTCCACCAGGTCGCGCACGATCTGCTCGACGTCGCGCCCGACATAACCGACCTCCGTGAACTTGGTCGCTTCCACCTTGAGAAACGGCGCGCCCGCAAGCTTGGCCAGGCGGCGCGCGATCTCGGTTTTGCCGACGCCGGTCGGGCCGATCATCAGGATGTTCTTCGGCGTGACTTCTTCGCGCAAATCTTCCGGCAACTGCTTGCGCCGCCAGCGGTTGCGCAGCGCGATGGCGACGGCGCGTTTCGCGTCGGCCTGGCCGACGATGAAGCGGTCGAGTTCGGAAACGATTTCGCGGGGAGAGAAATGGGTCATCGCGCTTCATCTAGGCGGGCCGGCCGGCCGCGTGAAGTGCGGCGCCGCGCGCCAGTCCGGATCAGCCGCCGAGCGTTTCGATCGTGAGGTTGCCGTTTGTATAGACGCAGATGTCCGCCGCGATCGCCATCGCCTCGCGCGCGATTCCTTCGGCGTCATCGACGCGATCATACAGCGCCCGCGCCGCGGCGAGGGCGAAATTGCCGCCGGAGCCGACGGCGACGACCTTGTGTTCGGGGTCCAGCACGTCGCCGGCGCCGGTGATGAGAAAAGTTTCCGTCGCGTCGGCGACGATCAGCATGGCGTCGAGCCGCCGCAGCGCGCGGTCCGTGCGCCAGTCCTTGGCCAGCTCCACGCAGGCCCGCGCCAGTTGAGCCGGAAAACGCTCCAGCTTCTGCTCCAACCGCTCGAACAGCGCGAACGCATCGGCCGTCGCGCCGGCGAAGCCGACGATCACGGCGCCGCCCGCCAGCCGGCGCACCTTGCGCGCATTGCCCTTGAGGATCGTCGGCCCCGTGGAGACCTGCCCGTCGCCGGCGATCACGACTTTTCCGTTCTTACGGACGCACAGGATGGTCGTCCCATGCCAGCTCTGCTGCTCGCTCATGCCTGGAGATGTGGCGGAGCGGACGGCGCCGATCAAGCCGCGTCTTCGGCTGCGACGTCGTCGCCGGCCTGGCGGCGCAGCAGTTCCGCGAATTCCGGCGCGGAGACCGCCGCGCCGTAGAAGAAGCCCTGCACCCATTTGCAGCCGCGTGCGGCCATGAACTCCATCTCCTCCCGCCGTTCGACGCCCTCGGCGACGACTTCGAGCCCCAGCGTGCGCGCCAGCGCCAGGATCATCTCGACGATAGCATCGGCCTGGGCGTCGCCGCGCTCCAGCGCGCGAACGAAGTGCTGATCGATCTTGATCACGTCGAACGGCAGCTTCGACAGCGCCGCGAGGCTCGAATGGCCGACGCCGAAATCGTCGATGGCAAGCCGCACGCCGGCGTCGCGCAGCGGTTCGATGATGCGCAGCGCGCGGTCGGGATCCTCGAGCGCGACGGACTCGGTGATCTCCAGCTCAAGCTGCTCCGGCGCCAGGCCCGCATGCTGCACCACGCGCAGCACGTTCTCCGCGAAGCGGTCGCTACGGAACTGCAGCGCCGAAACGTTGACCGCCACTTTCGCCGGCTGCCCCGCCCTGGCCCACGCCGCCGCCTTCCAGCACGCCTCGCGCATGATCGCATCCGAGAGCGGGCCGATCAGTCCGCTTTCCTCCGCCACGGGAATGAACCGGCCGGGGCTGATGATGGTGCGGTCCGGCCTGATCCAGCGCGCCAGCGCCTCGCACGCCTCGATGCGGCCGGTGGCGAGATTGATCTTCGGCTGGAAGTAGGCGCGGAACTCGTTGCGCTCCAGCGCCCCGCGCATCTCGCGCTCCAGCGTCAGCCGCGCCACGGCCTCGCGGTCCAGCGACTGGGTGAACACCTTCACCTTCGCCGGCGCGGTTTGCGCTGCGGCAAGCGCCATGCGCGCGCGCCTCACCACCGCGTCGGCGTCGCGTCCGTCCTGCGGCGCCAGCGCCACGCCGCAGCAGGCGCTCAAGACCAGTTTGTGACTGCGCCAGTCGAACGGCTGATTGAGCGCGGCGCCAAGGTGCTGGGCCATGCGCGCGGCGTCCGCTTGCGCCAGCTTCGGCGCGAACACCGCAAACTCGGCGGCGCCGAGGCGCGCGCACATCGTCGGCTCGTCGGAGCGCCGGACAATGCGGCTCACGGTGCGCACGGCCGAGCTAAGCTTGTCGGCGACCAGACGAAGCAGTTCGCGCGCCGCGTCCGGGTCCAGCGTCTGCATCAGCCGCGGCAGCCGATGGAATTCCACCAGGATCACGGCGCCCGAACCGTTCTGCAGAATGCAGTGATCGACCTCGCGGACGAAGCGTTCCTGGTTCGGCAGCCGCGTCGCCGGATCGACGAAGGCGATTTCCTGGATTTGCCGCATCGACCGTTCGAGCCGCGCCGTCATGTTGTTGAACGCATTGGCGAGGGTTTCGAACTCGTCGCCCGTATGCAGCTCGATCGCCTCGGCGGTCCCGCGCTCGCCGACGCGCTCGGCGAACCGTGCGAGCACATCGAGAGGCGCCGCCGCCTTGCGGACAACCCGAGCGGTCAGGATCATCGAGATCAGGATCAGGCAGGTCAGGCTCAGCAGCAGCGGCGCGATCGTCGTCAGCACGTCGAAGCGATAGGCGCCCGGCTCCCACATGCGGGTCACGGCGCCGATGACGTGGCCCTCGCGCACGATCGGCGCCGCCACAGCCACCGCGCCGTCGCTCAGCCGCTGATCGACGATCTCGCGCTGCTCCAGCGCGCGCCGCGCCAGCGCGTCCATGATTGCCGTGTCCGCCGCGCCGCCGCCCTCTTGCGCCAGCAGCGCGCCGCTTGCATCGCGGACGGCAAAGGCCCGCATGCCGTTGTTCTTGGTGACGCCCTCGATCCGGTGCGCAATGCCGGCGGCGTTGCCGCGCGCCAGAAAATCGCCGATCCGCGACGCCGCGCTCTCTGTGAGATCGCGGGCGATGGAGAGTTCGCGGCGCGAGACCTCGCTCTGCGCGCCCGTCAGCACGACGCCCGTCGACAGCGCGGCGGTGACCGCCACCAGCAGCGTCGTGAACGCGATCGCGCGCGCGGCCAGTCCGCGAGGGCGGCGCAGCGGCGGCAAGCGTGACAACGGTATCATCGGCGCTCCAACGAACACGCCCGCGAGCGTGCGCGCGCAGAGTTGAGCAAAATGGTTAGAACCTACTGAAAGTTTAGGCGTTTTTGGTGAACGGCGCGGTGACGAAGCTTAAGCTTCGGTTTCCCGCGGCCGCTTCAGAAACACGTAGAACGCGCCGGCGCCGCCGTGCGCGCGGTGCGCCGGCGCGACGCCGGAGATCAGCGGCCGCACTTCCGGCGAGCCCAGCCAGTCCGGCAGCCGGCGCTTCAGCACCCCTTCCCCGCCGCGGCCAACGCCCGTGATCACGATCACGGTCCTGTCGCCGCGCGCGTGGGCGGCGTGGAGAAACCGCGTCAACGCGGCGCGCGCGGTCTCCTGAGTGTGGCCGTGCAGATCCAGCTTGCCGCCGATGTCCAGTTTGCCCCGGCGGACCCGCTTCTCCGCGCCGCGGCTCGGCACGGGCGCAGCGACCGGACGCGGCTTCGGCGGCGACACGGCAGGCGCTGTCGGCCGCGCCGCGCGCGCCGCGCGCGGTGCGGCCTTTGACGCAGGCTCGTGCTCAGGCTCATCAGCCGGCAAGGGCCGGCGGCGCACCTTCACGTTCGTGGCGACGCGCCGCCACAGCTTCTTCTCTTCGCTAGTGAGATCGCGCCTGCTTTTGCTCACGCCGCCTGGACGCGCGAGAGCAGCCAGTTCGGATCGGAGGCGCGGACGTTGCGTTCGAAGGTCCAGCGTTCGCGCGCGTCGCGCACGCCATGCGCGCCTTCCGCCAGCTCGGCCTCGAACTTCACCGTCACCCGCGCCGTATCGCCGCTCAGCGCCGCTTCGACGATCTCAGCCGATTTGAGCCGCACCAGTTCAGGCACCGTATCGCCCTCCGCGCGTTTGGTGATCGCCGCGGCGTAGGATTCGTAAACGCGCGGCGTCAGCAGCCCGCGCAGCGTGGCCGCGTCGCCCTTCGCAAACGCGTTGACGATCATCTCGTAGGCGGCGCGCGAACCGACGACGAAATGCTCGACGTCGAAATTCGGATCGGCGCGGACGATCGCCATCAGCCCCTGCCCGGCAGGCCCCGAGGCCGCCTGCGGCGAGAGCGGCTGCGCGCCCGGCATCTCGCGCGGCATCTGGCCCTGCACCGGCGCCGGCTGGGGCTGCGATGGGCGTTCCGCGCCCGTGCGCTTGCCCAAAGTCGTGTACAGCCGGAACAGCACGAAGCCGGCCACGAACGCCAGTATCAGGATTTCGATCAGGGACTGATCCAACGCCTTGCTCCACCGCGCATTCGCTCTGCGCGGAATTAAGATAATGCCAACAGGCGGCTACTTCTAGCGCGGTTGCGTCGCGCCCTCTCCCGCCCCATTCTAGCCGCCTAGTTCCCAGGCCACCCCAGCGAAAGTTGGCGCATGAACACCCATTCCGCGCCCGAGGGCGCCCCGATACCAGCGGATTCGCCTCATCTGCGGGTTCTCGCTCAATATGTGAAGGAGATGTCATTTCGCAACGTCATGGGCGCCACCGCTCAGGCCTATGACATCCAGCCGACCATCGACATGGGCGTGGAGGTGAAATCGCGCCCCATCGGCCAGGGCGAGGCGATGGAGGTGGACCTGTGCATGAACGTGCAGGCTAAGCGCCAGGACGTGCTGATGTTTTCGGTCGACCTGGTCTATTCCGGTCTTTTTCAGTTCATGAACGTGCGCCCCGACGACGTCGAGCCGCTGATCTGGATCGAGTGCCCTCGCCTGCTGTTCCCGTTCAGCCGCCAGATCCTGGCCGAGGTCACCCGCGAAGGCGGCTATCCGCCGCTGCTGATCAACCCGATCGACTTCGCGCCGCTCTACTGGGCCGAGCTGCGCGAGCGGCAAACCCGCGGCGACGTGCCGCTCGCCGGCGCCGCCCAAGACGGCAGCGGCGCCTCATCGGCCAACGCGTTCTAAGCCCCTATGGACCGCCGGCGTCCCGCCGGCCCGGCCGGTACTTTTGAAGAGGGGAGCGCGGCGGAACCGCGCAGTCCAGCCTTTACAGATTCGCGCATGCCGGCGGGACGCCGGCGGTCCATAGGACGCAGCGCCTTAGCTCACCTTCAGCCACAGCGCGTTCGGCCCGAGCTTCTGCACGAACGCCTCATGCGCGGCGCGCTCTTCGTCTGTGCCGCGCGGCGCGAGCGGCGTCGGCCGCGGCTGCCGGCGTACGAACTCGATCGACCGCTGCGCCGCCGCGCTTTCGGACGCCGCCTCGCCCGCATCGAACGCCAGCCGCTGCTCGCGCCCGCCTTTGAGATGCAGATACACTTCCGCGAGAATGCGCGAGTCGATCAGAGCGCCGTGTCCGCCCGCGCCTTTGCGCGCGGCAAGATCGAAGCCGTAGCGGTCGAGCTGGAAGCGCTTCGCCAACGCATCGAGCGAGCACGACGCGCCAGGAAAGCGCTTGCGCGCGATGGCCAGCGTATCGACGAAGCGGCCGTTGCCCAGGATGTCGCGGCCGCAGCGCCTCAGCTCGGCGTTGAGGAAGCCCTGGTCGAACGCCGCGTTGTGCGCAACCAGGGGCGAGTCGGCGATGAAATCGAGCAGTTCTTCCGCCGCCTCGGCGAAGCGGCGGTGGTTGCGCAGAAACTCGAGCCGCAGGCCGTGGACCCGCACGACCTCCTCCGGCACGTCCCGCTCGGGATTGAAATAGGCGTGAAATTCGCGGCCCGTGCGCTCGAGATTGATCACCTCCACACAGCCGATCTCGACAATGCGGTCGCGCTGCTTCGGGTCCTCGTGCTCCGGAAAGACGCCCGTGGTTTCCGTGTCGAACAAAATCTCGCGCATGCTTTGGGGCTAATCCTGTTCGCGCAGCGCGTCCAGCACGGCGCGGGCCTGCGCGCGCGTGGCCTCCAGCGACCCGCCGGTGTCGATGACGAAATCGGCCCGCGCGCGCTTTTCCGCATCGGGCGTCTGCCGCGCCAGGATCGCTTCGAACTTCTCCGCCGTCATGCCGGGCCGCGCCAGCACGCGCTCACGCTGCACGTCGGCCGCGGCCGAAACCACCGCCACCTTGTCCACCAGCTTCGCGCCGCCGCTCTCGAACAGCAGCGGAATGTCGAGCACGACCACCTTCGTTCCCGCGTCGCGGTTCGTCTGCAGAAACTCCGCCTGCGCCTGGCGCACCAGCGGATGCACGATCATTTCCAGCCGCTTGATCGCCGCCTCGTCGCCGACCACCCGGCGCGACAGCGCTTCGCGATCGACCGCGCCATCCACGGTCACGCCGGGAAACGCGGCTTCCACCGGCGCCGCCGCCGCGCCGCCGGCGGCGTAGAGCGCATGCACCGCGGCGTCCGAGTCGAACACCGGCGCGCCCTCCTCCGCGAACATCTTGCCCACGGTGGACTTACCCATGCCGATCGAGCCGGTGAGGCCGAGAACAATCATTGCAGCGCCGCGACCAAACGTTGGCGCGCCTTCGCCGTATCCGGCCTGACGCCGAACCACAGTTCGAATGCGCGCGCGCCTTGATGGATCAGCATGCCCAGGCCGTCCATCGTCGTCAGCCCGCGCGCGTGCGCCGCGCGCAGCAGCTCGGTCTCGAGCGGGCGATAGACGATGTCCGCCACAATCGCCGTCGAGCGGCACACTGCAACCGGCCACTCGTGCTGCGCCTGGCCTTCCATGCCGAGCGTCGTCGTCTGCACGATCAGGTCCGCCGCGCCGAAGCCGCGCTCCAGATCGTCCCAGCGCAGCACCCGCCCGTTCCGCAGCGCCGCCGCCGCCGCTTCCCCGCGCGCATGCGTGCGGTTGGCGTAATAGACATTATCCACGAACGGCGAGAGCGCTTGGCCGATCCCCGCCGCCGCTCCGCCCGCGCCGACGATCAGCACGCGCTTCACCCGCGTGCGCCAGTCCGGCGCAGCTTCGGAAAGCGCGTCGAGAAAGCCCGCGCCATCCGTGTTGAACGCGGAGAGAAAGCCGTCTTCATCCCAGCGCAGCACGTTGGCGACGCTGACGTCGCCGCGGTCCGCCGCCTGCGCGGCGGCTTCCTTGTGCGGCACCGTCACGTTGAGCCCGCCGAAGCCGAAGCCCCTGAGCGCGCGGATGGACGCCACCGGATGCGCCGCCTTCAGCGCCAGCGCGACATAGACCGCATCGATCCCATGATCGGCCATCCAGCCATTGTGCATGATCGGCGACAACGAATGGCCGACCGGATCGCCGATGACGCCGAACACTTTTGTCTTGGCGGTGATGGTCATGCGCGCACGACCCCATGTTCGCGCAGGAACGCCAGCAGCGGCAGCAAGGGCAGTCCGAGCACGGAGAAGAAATCCCCTTCCACGCGCTCGAACAATTGCGCGCCCAAGCCTTCGAGCTGATAGGCGCCGACGGAGCGCAGCACATCGTCCCCCGCGTACCGCATGTAATCGTCGAGGAAATCGTCCGAGAACGCGCGCATCTTCAGCTTCGGCGTATCGATATGCCGCCAGATCGCTGCGCCGTCGCGGGTGATCGTCGCCGCAGTGATCAGTTCGTGCGTGCGGCCACGCAGGCGCAGCAGATGCTGGCGCGCTTCGGCCGCGCTCCTCGGCTTGTCCAGCACCTCGCCCTCGACCGCCAGCATCTGGTCGGCGCCGATCACCAGGCCGGCGCGTTTCCGTGAAACGGAAAGCGCTTTCAGCTCCGCCAGCGCATTGGCCTGATCGCGCGGACTCAAGCCCTCCCGGCGCAGGCTGGCCTTGGCCCCCTCCTCATCCATCTGCGGAAGCTCGACCGCGAAATCGAGCCCCGCCGCCTGCAGCATCTGCCGGCGCGCTGCGCTTCCGGAAGCGAGGATCAGCGTCACTGTTCGCGATGCTCCGCCAATAGGTTGAGCACTTGCGCCGCCGTCTCCTCGATCGAGCGCCGCGAGACGTCGATCGTCGGCCAGCCCTCGCGCTCGAACAGTTTCTGCGCTTCCATCACTTCCCGCCGCACCGCGTCTTCATCTGTATAATCGCCGGCGCGCGTTTCCTTCATCGCGGCGAGACGATTGCGCCGGATATGAATGAGCCGGTCCGCCGTGATCAGCAGCCCCACCACCAGCGGGCGGTTTTCCTGGAACAGAATGTCCGGCAGCGGCACGCCCGGCACGATCGGCACGTTCGCCGCCTTCACGCCGCGATGGGCCAGATAGACGCTGGTCGGCGTTTTCGAGGTGCGACTGACGCCGACGAGAATCACGTCGGCCGCCAACAGCTCCACCGCCTGCTGGCCGTCGTCGTGGTACATGGCGTAATCGAGCGCGTCGATGCGCTTGAAATATTCCGCATTGAGCCGCCGCGCCGCCCCTACCCGGTGGTTGAGCTCCAGCCCGAGATAGCGCGAGGTGATGTCCAGCACCGGATCGAGCACCGCCACGCACGGCATGTTCATCCTGGCGCAGGCGTCTTCGAGCATCGCCCGATGTTCCAGGCTCGACAGCGTGAACATCACCAGGCCCGGCGCCTCCTCGATCTCCCGGATCACCCGCTCCAACTGTCGCGCCGAGCGGACCAGGAAGTAGGAGTGTTCCACCGGCAGGATGTTGTCGAACTGGGCGCAGGTGGCGCGCATGACCCCGGCCAGGGTCTCGCCGGTCGAGTCCGAGACCAGGTGCACATTGAAATAGATGGCCAGCCGTTCGCGCATGTCGGCGTCACATATCAGGCCTGGCGAGGATGTGGACAAGCTGTTGGCGAGCGCCCGGCTAAACCGGCCGCGAGCCGGAGAGGCGTCCCCGAGGCGCGGTTTTCCCTTCCCGGGCGCCCGATTCCCTAAACGGCTTTCCACAGCGGGACCCTGCGGCCAAAAAGGAATCGCCCCCGCGCCCTCTCGACAACAAAGCCTCTATCGCCAACAGCTTCCGCCGCGGCACCGGCTTGAATAAGTCTGTGGACGGCCTGTGAACATCCGAGTTGCCCTGGTTTACGGATCGCCACAACAACGAGTCCTCATTAATCGAGATTCAGATTTTAAGTTTGGAAGGAAGACATGGCCGATCGGGAAAGCCCTCCCGCGCTTTTGCGCGTTCTGAACGGAGAGAGGCTCGATCCGCCCCCGATCTGGATCATGCGTCAGGCCGGCCGGTATCTCCCGGAGTACCGGGAGCTGCGGAAACGGACGAAGAGCTTCCTCGACTTCTGCTACTCCCCTTCCCTGGCGACCGAAGCGGTGATGCAGCCGTTGCGGCGTTTCCCGCTCGATGCGGCGATCCTGTTCTCGGACATTCTGGTCGTGCCGGACGCGCTGGGCCAGAAGGTCTGGTTCGTCGAAGGCGAAGGGCCGCGGCTTGAACCGCTGCTGCCGGAGACGGCCTGGAAGCTGGGCGAGCCGGAGAAAGCGATCCAACGCCTTTCGCCGGTCTATGAAACGGTGGAGCGGATCAAGGCTCAACTCGAGCCCGGCATAGCGCTGATCGGCTTCGCCGGCGCGCCGTGGACGGTGGCGACCTACATGCTGCAGGGCCGCGGCGGCGATAAGGACGAAGCCCGCCGCGCCATTTATCAGCGTCCCCAGGAGATGGACGCGCTTCTCGCCGCTCTGGTGGAAACCACCGCGCAACATCTAGCCGCGCAAGTCAGGGCCGGCGCCGATTGCCTGCAGCTGTTCGAGAGCTGGGCCGAAGGCCTGCCACCGCAGGCGTTCCAGCGTGTCGTGATCCACCCGACGCGCAAGCTGGTGCGGCGCCTGCGCGAGCTTGGCGTTGGCGCGCCGATCATCGGTTTCCCGCGCGGCGCCGGCGCGCAGATCGCGGCTTACGCCAACGAAACGGGCGTCAACGCGCTGGGCGTGGATACGCAGACGCCCGCCCAGTTCGCTTACGACGTTGCGCCCGAGGGCATGCCTTTGCAGGGCAATCTCGATCCGCAAACCCTGGTCGTCGGCGGCGAAGCGCTGGAGCGCGCCGCGCGCGATGTGCTGATCGCCTTCAAGAGCGCGCCGCACATCTTCAATCTCGGCCACGGCATCACGCCGGACGCGACGCCGGAAAATGTGGCGCGGCTGGTCCAGGTCGTGAAAGGCGGCGTATGAGCGCCGTGCCTCAAGAGCAGGACCCTTTCCCGGCGCTCGATGGTCCGCACCTTCGCGTGATGACGTCGCGCCGCGTCGCCATCGTTCTGTTCAATCTCGGCGGGCCGGAATCGCAGGACTCGGTGCGTCCGTTCCTGTTCAACCTGTTCAACGACAAGGCCATCATCGGCGCGCCGCAGCCGTTGCGCTTCATGATCGCGCAGCTGATCTCGCGCACGCGCGAGAAACTGGCCAAGGCCAACTACGCCTTGATGGGCGGCGGTTCGCCTATTCTGCCGGAAACCGAAAAACAGGCGGCCGCTCTCGAAGCGGAGATTTCGAAGCGCGTCGGCAATGTGACTTTCAAGTGCTTCCCAGCGATGCGCTACTGGAAGCCGTTCGTGAGAGACGCCGCGCGCGCCGCGAAGGATTGGGGCGCAACCGACGCGATCCTGCTGCCACTCTATCCGCAGTACTCGTCGACAACCACCGCCTCGTCGCTGCGCGCCTGGGCTCGCGTCAGCGATCTCCCCGCCTCCACCATCTGCTGCTACCCGCGCGGCGGCGCCTTCGCGCAGGCCCATGCCGACGCCATTCTTGCGACTTGGCGCAACGCCGGCTCGCCCGCTCGCCCGCGCCTGCTGTTCTCCGCGCACGGCCTGCCGCAACGCGTGATCGACAGCGGCGACCCCTACCAGTGGCAGGTCGAGCAAAGCGTCGCCGCGACACGCCGGCTGCTGCCGCAGGATTGGGAGGTCCGCATCTGCTACCAGTCCCGCGTCGGCCCGCTGAAATGGATCGGCCCCTCGACCGAGGAAGAAATCCACGCCGCCGGCAAGGACGGAGCGGGCGTGATCGTCTCCCCTATCGCCTTCGTCTCGGAGCACGTCGAAACCCTGGTCGAGCTCGACATTGAGTATGCTCAACTCGCCAAGCGGCTGGGTCTGCCATTTTATTTACGCGCCCCCGTCCCCGGCGCGGCGTCGCGCTTCATTGAAACGCTTGCCGAATTGGCCGAGCGTGCGCTAACGGCGCCGGGGCGGACGCAGTCCGAGTCTGGGGGCAGGATCTGCCCGGCGCAGTGGGGCCTTTGCCCGCAAAGCAAGTGAGGGAGCCCCGGGGCGATGGACCACGTAATCGGCTACGACCTCGCCCGGGGCCTGCACATCATCGCGGTCATCGCCTGGATCGCGGGCCTGCTGATGCTGCCGCGCTTCTACGCCTACATCACCGCCTCCGCGCCCGGCGGCGAGCTGGAGGCCGCCATGCTCAAAGCGGCGGGCAACCTGCGCATGATCATCTTGGCGCCCAGCCTGGTGCTGGCCTGGGCCTTCGGCCTGTTCCTGTTCGCCACCTACATCACCGGCGACTGGAACCGCCCGATCCCCGAAGTGCTCGCCACCGTGCCGCACTGGTTCTGGGGCAAGCTGATCCTGGTCCTGGGCTTGAGCGGCTACCAGGGCTTCCTATCTGCAGAGGGCCGGCGGCTGACCAGGGGCGAGCGCCGGCACAGCGAGCGGTACTGGCGGCTGATGAGCGAAGTCCCTTTCCTGGTGGCCATCGCCGCTGTGCTGCTGGCGACGCTGGAGCCCTGAACTCCAAGGCAGCCTTAACGTCCGCTTGACGGGCTGGGCGCTATGTGGTGTCCATGCGGCTGACGCGCTTTCCCAGAGCGCGTGTGCGACGGCGGCGCCGCAACCTTTCCCAACCGCCGACATTCACTCGATCTGACGGCCCCGCCCCAGCGCCTGCGCGCCGGAAGTCCGTCCAAAAACCATCCCTTCAGAGACATCCATGACCGAAACCCAAGCCCTCGAAGAGCTCACCTCGCTCACGCTGCAGGAGCTCAAGCGCAAGCCCGCCGCGGAACTGCTGGCGCTCGCAGAATCGCTCGAGATCGAGGGCGCCAACACGCTGCGCATGCAGGACATGCAGGCCGCGATCCTCAAGCACGTCGCCGAGCGCGGCGTGGAGATCGGCGGCTCGGGCGTGATCGAAATTCTGCCGGACGGCTTCGGCTTCCTGCGTTCGCCGCAATCCAACTACCTGCCGGGCCCGGACGACATCTACGTCTCGCCGCAGCAGATCCGTAAGTTCGGCCTGCGCACCGGCGACACTGTCGAAGGCCAGATCAAGGCCCCGAAAGACGGCGAGCGCTACTTCGCCCTGGTGAAGGTGACCTCGATCAATTTCGAGGACCCCGACCGCGTCCGCCACAAGGTCCATTTCGACAACTTGACGCCGCTCTACCCGACCGAGCGGCTGAAAATGGAAATCGACGATCCGACGCTGAAGGACAAAACCGGCCGCGTCATCGACATCGTCGCGCCGATCGGCAAGGGCCAGCGCTCGCTGATCGTGGCCCAGCCGCGCACCGGCAAGACCGTGATCATGCAGAACATCGCCCGGGCGATCGAGGCGAACCACCCGGAAGTGTTCCTGATCGTGCTGCTGATCGACGAACGCCCCGAGGAAGTCACCGACATGCAGCGCTCGGTGAAGGGCGAGGTGATCTCCTCGACCTTCGACGAGCCGGCCACGCGCCACGTCGCGGTGGCGGAAATGGTGATCGAGAAAGCCAAGCGCCTGGCCGAGCATGGCAAGGACGTGGTGATCCTGCTCGACTCCATCACCCGCCTCGGCCGCGCCTACAACACGGTTGTGCCCTCTTCCGGCAAGGTGCTGACGGGCGGCGTCGACGCCAATGCGCTGCAGCGGCCGAAGCGCTTCTTCGGCGCGGCGCGCAATCTCGAAGAAGGCGGCTCGCTCACCATCATCGCCACGGCGCTGATCGACACCGGCAGCCGCATGGACGAAGTCATCTTCGAAGAGTTCAAGGGCACGGGCAATTCAGAGCTTCAGCTCGACCGCAAGGTCGCCGACCGCCGCATCTTCCCGGCCATCGACATTCTCAAGTCGGGCACGCGCAAGGACGAGCTCATCACCCCCAAGGAGCACCTGCAAAAAACCTACGTGCTCCGCCGCATCCTCTCGCCCATGGGCACGCAGGACGCGATCGAATTCCTGCTCGATAAGCTCAAGTCCTCGAAAAACAACGACGACTTCTTCCAGAGCATGAACACGTAAGGCGCCGTCGGCGCCTCCCGCACCTCGTCATCCTGGGGCGTGCGCAGCACGAACCCAGGATGACGAGTGCTGCGGCCGGTGCTAATTCCTCTTCAAATTGAGGAGGCGCCCATGCTCAAAATCTATCATGCGCAAGGCGCGCGCTCGCTGCGCGTGCTGTGGCTGTGCGAGGAAATGGGCGCGCCGTACGAGACGGCGGAGGCGTCCTTCTTCAAGCCAAGCGAGGAGTTCGCGCGCGCCAATCCGCTGCGCACGATCCCTGCTCTGGTCGACGGCGACGTGGCGATGATCGAGTCCGTCGCGATGATGATCTACATCATGAACAAGTACGGCCCGACCGATCTCGACGTGAAGCCGCACGAGCCAGGCTACGCCGATTACCTCCAGTATTTGCTGTTCGGCGAAGCCGGCATCGCCGCCTACGGCAATCCGCTTGTGGCCACGCGTTTCCTGGCGCCCGACGAGCAGAAGCGGAACTGGACGGTCGAGCACCTCGAGAACGCAATCGTCAAGCGGCTGGAGTTCGTCTGCGACCGCCTGGGCGATAAGCAATACGTCGCCGCGAACCGCTTCACCGCTGCCGACATTTCCGTCGCCTACATCGTCAGCGCCGCGAAGTTCGCCGGCATCGAAGAAAAGATTCCAGCGCGCATGCGCGCTTACTCCGACAACCTAGCGCAACGCCCCGCCTTCCAGCGCGCCGCAGCGGTGAAATAATATGGACCGCCGGCGGGACGCCGGCGGTCCATATTATGGCGTGAGCACCAAGCTTCCTGTCGTCTTGCGCGCTTCCAGATCCCGGTGCGCTTGCGCGGCATCCGCAAGCGCGTAGCGCTTGGGCGGCGCGATCTTCACCGCGCCGCGCTCGATCGCATCGAACAGGTCCGCGGCCGTTTCATCGAGCTGTTCGACGGTCGCGGTGTAGTGAAACAGCGTCGGCCGCGTGAGAAACAGCGAGCCCTTCTGCGAAAGCGTGAGCGGATTGACGTCCGGCGGCGGGCCCGACGCATTGCCGTAGCTCACCATCATGCCGAGCGGGCGCAAGCTGTCGAGCGACGCCGCAAACGTGTCCTTGCCGACGCCGTCATACACGACGTGCGCGCCGACGCCGGTGATCTCACGCACGCGCAAGGCGATGTCCTCGCGCCCCTGCACGATCACATGATCGGCGCCCAGCGCACGCGCGATCTCCGCTTTCGCGTCGCCGCCGACAACGGCGATGACCAGCGCGCCGAGATGCTTCGCCCACTGCACGGCGATCTGGCCGACGCCGCCGGCGGCCGCGTGGATGACGACGGCGTGGCGCTGTTCCACGCGAAACGTCTTGCGCAGAAGATAACGCGCGGTCATGCCCCTGAGCGTCGCCGCGGCGGCGACATCGTACGGAATCGCCGCCGGCAATTTCACTGCGCGCGCTTCGTTGACGACGTGCGCTTCCGCGTATGCGCCGATCGGTCCGCTGCAATACGCGATGCGGTCGCCCGTTCTGAAGCGCGTGACGTTGGCGCCGACCGCATCGACAACGCCGGCGGCTTCCAGGCCCAATCCGCTCGGCAGCGAAGTCTTGTACAACCCGCTGCGGTGATACGTGTCGATGAAGTTCACGCCGATCGCGTGATGGCGCACGCGCACCTCGTTGGCGCCGGGCTGCGGCTCGGGGACGTCGGCAAGCGCCATTGCGTCCGGCCCGCCGTTCTGCTCGATGCGTATCGCCTTCATCTCGCCGTCTCCGCGCTCACGCTGCAGATGTAGCCGCCGGCGCCCCGCGCGTCATCGGGCAGCCAGGCATTGCAGCGCGGCATAGCCCTCTTCGCCGTCGGCCGCATCGAGGTCGCGCACGGCTTCGGGTGCGTCGTCCACCGCCACGATCTGCGCGCGGGCGCGGATGGCGTTGGCGTAGTCGCGGCTGCCGCCGAACATGCCGAACCGCGCCTCCACGCCGCGCGCCGCCAGCGCCTCGACCAGCGCGGCGTCCGGCGCCTGCGTTCCCACCCAGGCGACGATGCGCCGGAGATCGACGCCGCGCCGCTCCAGCAGATCGAGTTCGCGCGGGCTGGAGATCGTGGTGTAGATCATCGCGTCCGGCGCCAGCCGCGCGAGCCGGGAGGCGGCGTCGATGCTGTAGGTGATGAACACGACCCGCCCCATCGCGCCGGCCTCCTCGACCTCGCGCACCACGTCCTCGAACGCCACGCTGCGCTTGATGTCGAGTTCGAGGATCGCGCGCCCGTTCGCCCAGTCGAGCGCCTGGCGCAAGGACGGCGGATGCTGGTCCAGCGTCGCGCCGCTTTCGTCCTGGAGCCGCAGCGCCTTAAACTCCGCCAGCGTCATCGCCGCGACCGCGCCGCGTCCGTCGGTCGTGCGCTCGACATCGTCGTCATGCATCAACACCAGCACGCCGTCGCGCGTGACGCTGACGTCCACTTCGAGGAACGCGGGCGCATGGCCGATCGTGCGCCGGAAGGTCTCCACCGCGTTCTCGGCATAGCCAGGCGCGGGTCCGCCGCGGTGGGCGGAGACAGCGGTCTGCCCCCGCTCCCGCAGGCAGTCGAAGAACGCCGGCAGATCGGCGGGCGCCAGCGTCGCCGTCGGATTCGCACCGATGCTCTCCGGCGCCATATCCCCGCACGCCGCCAGCGCCAGCGCCGCAGCGGTCAGCGCGCGCCTCACGCCAGGTGCTGCTTGAAGAACGCGATGGTGCGCGCGTCCGCCAGCTTGGTCGCATCCGCGTCGTAGTGCTTGCCGCCTTCGCGCGTGAACGCGTGATCCTGCTTGGCGTATTCATGGATCGTGACGAGCGGATTTCCCTTCAGCGTTTCGCGGATCGTGTTGAGCGCTTCGATCGGGATGAAGCTGTCCTTCATTGGGTTGTGCAGCAGCAGCGGCTTGCCGATGTTCTTCGCCTCGTCGAGCGCGGTATGGATGCCGCCGCCGTGATAGGCGACCGTCGCGTCCGTATCGGTCCGGCAGGCTGCCAGGAACGCGATATAGCCGCCCATGCAATAGCCCATGACGCCGGCCTTGCTCGCGCCTTGCGCGCGCGCATGCGCCAGCGTCGCCGCCACGTCCTTGAGGGCCGCGTTCTTGTCGAGCTGGTTCATGTAGTCGATCGCTTCTTTCCACTCGGCATCGGTCTGGTCCGTGAGCTCGATGCCCGGCCTGATCCGCCAGAACAGGTCCGGCGCGATCGCCAGGAAGCCTTCGCGCGCCAGCCAATCGGCCTTGCCGCGCATCACCGCGTTGACGCCGAAAATCTCCTGGACGACGACGACCGCCGCTTTCGGCGTTCCGCTCGGCCGCGCCACGTAGGCCTTGAACCCGCCATCCGGCCCTTGAACCTGAACCCATTCGCTCATCGTCGTGCTCCCATCTCTGTCTCTGCACGTGCTGCCGCGTTATAGACGCGGCGAGCCTGCCAACGCGAAGGGATTTGAAGCCATGAAGTTCACCGTCAACGTGGAATGCTCGCCGGAGGAAGCGCGTCGCTTCATGGGTCTGCCGGACGTCACCCCGATCAACGAGAAGCTGGTCGAGGAGATGGGCAAGCGCATGGAAGCCAATCTCAAGCTGATGAGCGGCGAGAGCCTGATGAGCTCCTGGATGAGCGTGGGCTCCCAGGCCCAGGACGCCTTCGTGAAGCTGATGACCTCGGGCGTGACCGCCGCGGCCGCCGCCAGCGCTCCACGTGAAAAGCCCTAATCGGCGCTTAGATATTTTCACATGAAACCGGACACCATCGTCGCGCTGGCCTCCGGCGCGGGCCGCGCCGGCGTCGCGGTGATCCGGCTGTCCGGGCCTGCCGCCGGCGACGTCCTGCGCGCGCTGACCGACCGCGACCTGCCCAGGCCGCGCGTCGCCGCCCGCATGGCGTTCTGCGCGCCGGACGGCGGCCTTTCGCTCGATGACGGACTGGCGCTCTGGTTTCCCGCCCCCCACAGCTTCACAGGCGAGGACGTCGCCGAGCTGCATATCCATGGCGGCCCGGCGGTGATCGCCGCCATCATCGACGCCTGCCTCAGCCGGCTTGGCGTGCGCGTGGCGGAGCCCGGCGAGTACACCCGTCGCGCCTTCGAGAACGGCAAGCTCGATCTGGCCGAAGCCGAGGGCCTGGCGGACCTCGTGGACGCCGAAACCGAAGGCCAGCGCCGCCAGGCGCTGCGCCAGCGCCGCGGCGCTCTGAGCGCCGTCTATGAGGGCTGGCGGAGCCGTCTGATCGAGGCGGCGGCGCTGATCGAGGCCGAGATCGATTTCCCGGACGAGGACCTGCCGGGCGCGCTTTCCCGTCGCGCCGGCCCGCTGCTCCAGGCGCTCGCCGCCGACATGGCCCGCCACCTCGACGACGCCCATCGCGGCGAGCGCATCCGCGACGGCTATCGCATCGCCATCGTGGGCCCGCCCAATGCCGGCAAGTCGAGCCTGCTGAACGCGCTGGCCCAGCGCGAGGCGGCCATCGTCAGCGACATCCCCGGCACGACCCGCGACGTGGTCGAGGTGCGCCTGGTGCTGGCCGGCTACCCGGTCTGGATCGCCGACACCGCCGGGCTGCGCGAAGCGGCGGACGCCATCGAGGCGGAAGGCGTGCGCCGGGCGCTGGCGCGGGCCGAGGAGGCGGATCTGCGGATCGGCGTGGTGGAAGCGGGGGCCGATGTCCCCGGCTCCGTCCGCAGCGTCCTGGGACCCAATGATATCCTCGTCCGCTCCAAGCTCGACCTCCATGGACCGCCGGCGTCTCGCCGGCAGGCGGCGGCGTTGGCCGGCGAGACGCCGGCGGTCCATATCAGCGCTACGACCGGCGAAGGGTTGCGCGACCTCGAGGAACTGCTGGCGCGTCGCGTCGCCGAAGCGCTCGGCCGCGAAGAGGCGCCGGTGCTGACGCGGGCGCGTCACCGGCGGCTGGTGGAGGCGGCGCGGGCGGCGCTTCAGCGCGCGATCCCGGCGCTCGATCGGGGGCCGGAACTGGCGGCGGAGGACGTGCGCATCGCCGCCGATCAGATCGGCCGCCTGACCGGCCGCATCGACGTCGAAGATCTGCTCGACGAGATCTTTTCGAGCTTCTGCATCGGCAAATGAAACCGCGCGAAAACCCGCATGAAATGCGGCGTTTCACGCGAAACTGGTGAAAGTGCGTTAGCGAGTTTCGCGTGAAAACAAGACGCCGATCTTGGACCGCCGGCGAGGACGCTGGCGGTCCAAGAGTGACGCCGCTCCGCGCCTCCTATATGAACCCCAGCATATGAACCCAGAGCGCTCCTACGACGTCATCGTCATCGGCGGCGGCCATGCCGGCTGCGAGGCAGCAGCGGCGGCTGCGCGCCTGGGCGCGCGCACGCTGCTGCTCACGCACAAGCTCGAAACCATCGGCGAGATGAGCTGCAACCCGGCCATCGGCGGCCTGGGCAAAGGCCACCTGGTCCGCGAGATCGACGCGCTGGACGGCGTCATGGGCCGCGTCGCCGACGCCGCGGGAATCCAGTTCCGCCTGCTCAACCGTTCCAAGGGCCCCGCCGTGCGCGGGCCGCGGGCGCAGTCGGACCGGAAGCTCTATCGCCAGGCCATGCAGGCCGCGCTGGCGGCGCAGGGGGGCCTGACGATCGAGGCGGCGGCGGTGGAGGACTTGATCCTGGTTTCTTCCCCCGCGCACGAGGGAAGTGGCCGCGCCGGAGGCGCGGTCGAAGGGGGCGGCGCGAGCCCCCTTGGTCAGCCCGCTGCGCGGCCTGACAGATCCCCCGTAAACGGGGGAGCAAAGCAGTACGTCGCAGGCGTCGCCACCGCCGATGGCCGGACGTTCACCGCCCCCCGCGTCGTCCTCACCACCGGCACGTTCCTGAAGGGCGTGATCCATATCGGCGACAGGCGCATCCCCGCCGGCCGCCATGGCGAGGCGCCGGCGGTCGGCCTGTCGGATCGGCTCTACGCGGCCGGCTTCGCCATGGGCCGGCTCAAGACCGGCACGCCGGCGCGCCTCCAATCCAGCTCGATCGACTGGGCTTCGCTGGAGCTGCAGCACGGCGACGAGGAGCCCTCGCCGTTCTCGTTTCTGACCGAGCGGATCGCCAATCCGCAGGTGGCCTGCGGCGTCACCTATACGAACGAAGCGACGCATCGGATCATCGAACAATCGCTGTCGAAGAGCGCCGTCTATTCCGGTGCGATCAGCGGGCGGGGGCCGCGCTACTGCCCGTCGATCGAAGACAAGGTCGTGCGCTTCGCCGAGAAGACCGCGCACCAGATCTTCCTCGAACCGGAAGGGCTTGACGACGACACCGTCTATCCGAACGGCATCTCGACATCGCTGCCGGAGGACGTGCAGGAGCGCTTCATCCGCACCATCCCGGGGCTGGAGAACGCCGTCATCAAGCGCCACGCCTACGCGATCGAGTACGACTACGTCGATCCGCGCGAGCTGATGCCGACGCTGGAGACCAAGCGCATCAAGGGCCTCTATCTCGCCGGCCAGATCAACGGCACGACCGGTTACGAGGAGGCGGCGGCGCAAGGACTGATCGCCGGCCTCAACGCGGCGCGCGCGGCGTCCGGAGCAGGGCCGTTCGAGATCACGCGGGCCGAGGGCTATATCGGCGTGATGATCGACGACCTCGTCACGCGCGGCGTCACCGAGCCCTATCGCATGTTCACTTCGCGCGCCGAGTATCGGCTCTCGCTGCGCGCCGACAACGCCGACCAGCGCCTCACGCCAAAGGGCGTCGCGCTCGGCTGCGTGGGTGCGGAGCGGGCGCGCAAATTCGCAGATAAAATGCGGGAAATCGAGACGGCGCGCGCGCTGGCGAAATCGCTGCAGCTCACGCCGGCGCAAGCGCAGGCGCGCGGCCTCGTCGTGAACCAGGACGGCCAGCGGCGCGATGCGCTGCAGCTGCTCGCCTATCCTTCGATAGGCTACGACCGGCTTGCCGCGATCTGGCCCGAACTCGGCGCGCTCAGCCGTCAGGCGCGCGAGCAGCTCGAGATCGACGCGATGTACTCAGGCTATCTCGAACGCCAGGCGCTCGATGTCGAAGCCTTCAAGCGCGACGAGGATCTGCGCCTTTCGCCCGATCTCGATTACGCCGGCGTCGGCGGTCTCTCGAACGAAGTGCGCGAGAAGCTCGCCGCCGCGCGGCCTGTCACGCTGGGCCAAGCCTCGCGCATCGAAGGCGTCACGCCCGGCGCACTCACCGCTTTGCTTGCGCATGTGAAGCGCGAAAACAGGAAACGTGCATGATGCTCGCGCGCGATACGCTGTTCATTCTCAGGGCGCCGTTCGAGGACGCTGTGCTCGAAGGGAAATGGTTCTGCGCCGCGTGCGCGACTATGGAGGGGGCGCTGCTCGCCAACCCGCACTGGGCCACGCACATCGATGTGAAGCGCATGCCGTTTCCGCGGCCGCGCCACGAGATGATCGTGCTGATCGGCGAGGAGAACCAGTCGATGCCGGTGCTGGTGCTGGCCGACGGCGCCAAGCCGCCGCCCGACGCCAAGCAGTTCGAGGGCCGCTACTATCTCGACGAGCCCAAGCCGATCGCCCGCTACCTCGCCGCGACCTATGGCGGAGCAGGGCCGCACCCGTGAGGCTGAGGCGTCTTCATGCTTCCCCGCAAGCGAGGGAGCTGCCGAGCGGAGCGAGGCTGAGGGGGGCGTCGCCGGCCTCCCTGTTCGCCGCAGGCGTTGACGCCCTATGACCTACGGCCCGGCCGAGTTCCAGGCGGCGCTCGATGTTTCACAGGAAACCATGGAACGTTTGGAAGCCTTCCGCCGGCTGCTGGCGGAGTGGTCCGAGCGTATCAACCTGATCGGCCCGAAGGAGCTTGAGCTGTTCTGGCCGCGCCATGCCCTGGACAGCGCCCAACTGCTGCGGTTCGCCCCAGAGGCGAAAAAGTGGGTGGATTTAGGTTCGGGGGCGGGCTTCCCGGCGCTGGTGCTGGCCTGCTTCCTCAAGGATCGGCCGGGCGCCAGCGTCCACATGGTGGAGGCGACCGGCAAGAAGGCGCGTTTCCTTCGGGCGGTAGCCGACGAACTCGCGCTGCCGGCGAAGGTGTTCAACTGCCGTATCGAGGCGTTCCAGGCCGGCGAAGGCCCGTATGACGTGGTTACCGCGCGTGCGCTGGCGCCCTTGAACCGACTCATCCCCTATGCGAAGCCGATTCTCGATCGCGGCGCGATCGGGCTCTTCCCAAAAGGCGCGAACCTCGACGCCGAGCTGGCCGCCGCGAAAGACGTCCTGGATGGTGGGGCGTACCGGGCAGACGTGCTGGAGAGCCTGAGCGATCCGCGCGGCCGCATTGTTCGCATAACAAAGGCCCGCTGATCGCTCTCGGCTCCGCAAAGGAGTTAGGGGACATGCGCGCTTTGGCGATCGCCAACCAGAAGGGCGGCGTGGGCAAGACGACGACCGCCATCAACCTTGGCACCGCGCTGGCGGCCGCCGGGAAGGGGGTTCTGATCTTCGACACCGATCCGCAGGGCAATGCCTCGACCGGTCTCGACATCCATCCGCACGACCGCAGCGTCACCAGCTACGACGTGCTCGTCGGCCAGCTGCCGCTGGCGAAAGCAATCCTGCCGACGAAGGTGCCGCAGCTCTACATCACGCCCGGCGACGCGCGCTTGTCGGGTGTCGAAGGCGAACTGATGGGCGAAGCGCAGCCGCAGTTTTTCCTGCGCAACGCGATCGAACAATTCCGCGCGGAGCAGACGCTCGGCGTCGATTACGTCCTGATCGATTGCCCGCCGTCGTTGAACGTTCTGACGGTGAATGCGCTCACCGCGGCCGATGGCGTGCTGGTGCCGCTGCAGACGGAATACTTCGCGCTCGAAGGCCTCGCGCAATTGCTCGCCACCATCAATGCGGTGAAGGCGAACCTCAATCCGGCGCTCGATATTCAAGGCGTCGTGCTCACCATGTACGACAAGCGCACCACGCTTTCGGATCAAGTGGCGCAAGAGGTGAGGGCGCACTTCCCGGACAAGGTCTATGAGACGGTGATCCCGCGCAACGTGCGCATCAGCGAGGCGCCGAGTCACGGACTGCCCGCGATCATCTACGATCAGAACGCCGCCGGCAGCAAAGCCTACATCAAGCTTGCCAAGGAGCTGATCGATCGCGAGCGGATGCTCAACGCTGCGTAGTGAATAAGCGGGAAATTTTTACTGGTGGGCAAGGATTTCCCACCAAAGTTTTAAGCATACCGAATCGGGTCGGGTGCAGGAGACGGGACGATGAGCGAGTTTGCGAGAAGGGGATTGGGACGCGGCCTCTCGGCTTTGCTCGGCGAACCCGTGCGCACCGAACCGCCGCGCCCCGCCAACAGCTTCGCGCCGCAACCGCAGCCGCAACCGCAGCCCGAACCGCCGCGCGCGCCGATCGAGCCGCCGCGCAATGTGTTCGAGCTGCCGATCACCAGCGCGCCGCCGCAGCCGGCGCCCGCGCCTACTCCGGCCGCGCCGCCTGTTGTGAACGAAGCGCCGGCCACGCCGCCGGCCGCGCCTGCTTCCGCTGCGACGCCCGCGCCGGCTCAAGCCGCTGCGCCTGAAAGCGGCCCGCGCTCGGTCCCGATCGATCTGGTGCAGCGCAATCCGCACCAGCCGCGCAAGCATTTCGACGAAGCCGACCTGGGCGACCTCGCCGGTTCGATCCGCACGCACGGCGTGCTGCAGCCGATCCTGGTGCGCCCGATCGCCGGCGGCAAATACGAGATCGTCGCCGGCGAACGCCGCTGGCGCGCGGCGCAGCGCGCGGGCCTGCACGTCATCCCGGCGGTGATCCGCGAGCTCGACGAAGTCGAAGTGCTCGAGATCGCCATCGTCGAGAACGTCCAGCGCACGGATCTGAACCCGATCGAAGAAGCGCAAGGCTTCCAGGCGCTGATCGACCGCTTCGGCCGCACGCAGGAAGAGATCGCCGAAGCGGTCGGCAAGTCGCGCCCGCACATCGCCAACATGCTGCGGCTGCTGAAGCTGCCGGACGATTTGCAGGAGATGGTGCGCGACGGCCGCCTGAGCGCCGGCCACGCGCGCGCGATCCTGACGGCGCCCGATCCGCACGGCCTGGCGCGGCGCGCCATCGCGGAAGGGCTCAACGTCCGCGAAGTCGAGCGCATCGCCCAGCAGGCCAAGGACGAAAAGCACGGCCCGCGCGTCACGCCCGGCGCGGTCGAGACCAAGAGCGCCGACACTCGCGCGCTGGAGCAATCGCTCTCCAACGCGCTCGGCCTCGACGTCACGATCACCGACAAAGCCGGCGCCGGCGAAGTGAAGATCGCCTACAAGACGCTGGAGCAGCTCGACGACGTGATCCGCCGCTTGCGCGGCGGGTTCTGAACGTCAAGTCCCGGAGACGGCTGCGCCCTCCAGAAACGCGCGCACCGCCGCGCGCGTTTCGTCGGAGCGCCCTACGAGCAGGTGGCCGCCGTTCTCGAAGAGCACCAGCCGGGCGTTAGGGATTCGGCTGGCGCTGTATTCCGCCGCCGGAGCCGTATTGAACAGGTCGTCGCGGGCGGAGATCGCCAAGGTTGGCGCGCCGATGTGCTCCAGCGGCCGCGCGCGCAGGTCTCCCATGCTGTCGATGTTGATGCCGCGCATCCGCGCGGAAAGCGGCTGCATCGCCGCTAATATCTCCGCAACGCGCCGCCTTTCTGCGGCCGGCGCATCCGCAACGATCTGGGGCGGCACGCCGACAAATCGCACAAGTGCGGACGGCGCCATGCGCTCAGCCGCCCACCACGCGAAGTCCCCGCCGTTATTGACGGCCCAGAACGCAAACGCATTGCCGCGGTTCTCTACGATCCTCACCGGATCATCCGGCGAATAAGACGCCGGCACGATCAGGATCAGCGCGCGCACCTTCTCCGGATGTCGCAGCGCCAATTCCATCGCCGAGAGCGCGCCGGCCGAAACGCCGAGTACCATGGCCTGCGGAATCTCCAGCGCATCCATGAGCGCGGCGTGCGCATCCGCCTGGGCCTCCGCCGACGCCTCTTCCGGCTCTAGCGTTCGCAGGTAACCGAAGCGAGAGGGCGCGATGATCCGGAATTCCTCGCCCACCAGGTTCGCCCCGAGGCTGAGCCCCTGGTCGTAGCCGCCGCCGGCGCCGTGAATCGAGAACAGGGGCGGTCCTTCGCCGCGCTCGCCATATTCGATCAAACCTGCGCGGGTTTCGATGAGCTGTCCGCCATCGCGCGCGGCCGCGCGCGCACGCTCAAGATTGCGACGGAATTGGACGGAAACCGCCGCCGCGACGATGACGGCCGCCACGAACGCCCACATCAAAAACCGGCCCATCGCGCGTCCGCCAATGAAATCGGCCCACACTGAGCCCGTAACTCCGGCGCCTCGTTGACGCCGATCAAGTTTTGCAGCGCCGCAACGGCGCTTGCGCGAGCGGCCATGTCGGTTTCCATTATCCCGCATGAACAGCGTCTACGCGTCCCTCGGCGCCACCGTGTTCGAGACCATGTCGCGGCTCGCGGCGGAGAAGGGGGCGGTCAATCTCGGCCAGGGCTTTCCCGAGGACGACGGTCCGCGCGACATTCTCGAAGCGGCCGCGCGCGCCACGCTCGACGGCCCCAACCAGTATCCGCCGATGCGCGGCCTGCCCGAGCTGCGCCAGGCCGTCGCCGCGCACTATCGCGAACATCAGCGAATCGAACTCGACTGGCAGCGCGAAATCACCATCACCTCCGGCGCCACCGAGGCCATCGCCGCGGCGCTGCTCGCGTTCATCGAACCGGGCGACGACGTGGTGCTGTTCGAGCCGATGTACGACGCCTACCTGCCGATGGTGCGCCGGGCCGGCGGGATTCCGCGCATCGTGCGCCTCAACCCGCCGCACTGGCGGCTCGAGCGCGATGCGCTCGCCGCGGCGTTCAGCGAAAGGACGCGCGTCGTCGTCATCAACACGCCGCACAACCCCTGCGCCAGCGTGATCAGCGGCGAGGAGCTGGCGCTGCTCGCCGAATTCTGCCGCGCCCATGACGCGATCGTCGTCAGCGACGAAGTGTGGGAGCACGTCACCTTCGACGGCCTGCAGCACGCGTCGATGCTGCAGGCGCTGCGGGAGCGCACGCTGAAGATCGGCTCGGCCGGCAAGATGTTTTCGCTCACCGGCTGGAAGGTCGGCTTCGCCTGCGGCGCGCCGGCGCTGACGGAGCAGTTCGTCAAGGCGCACCAGTTCCTGACCTTCACCACGCCGCCCAATCTGCAGCGCGCCGTCGCCTACGCGCTGGGCAAGGAGCGCGCTTACTTCGAGGACATGCGCGCAGGCTTCCAGCGTGCGCGCGATCGCCTGGTCGGCGCGCTGGCGGGGGAGGGCTTCGTGCTGCTGCCGGCGAGGGGCGCCTACTTCGTCAGCATCGATCTCGCCGCCTCCGGCGTCGGCATGGGCGACGTCGCGTTCGCGCGGCACGCGATCGAACACGGCGTCGCCACCATTCCGCTCTCCGGCTTCTACGCCACGCCGGAGCCGCCGAACCTCGTGCGCCTCTGCTTCGCCAAGCGCGACGATACGCTCGACCGCGGCGCCGAGGCGCTAATCAGGGCCAAGCGCTCAGCGTAGCACGCGCCGCGCGTCGACGAGGCGGACATCCGTCATCATGCCGAGATAGGCGTCGAACCACGGCTTGTGCGCGGAGCCGACGATGACGAGCACGCGCGCGCCGGGCTGGCCGGCGATGGCTTCTCGGATGTTCGCGACCTGACGCAGGTTGCGCGTCTCCCATTCCGCAACCCGCGTGCGGCCCACATCGTTCGGGCTGCGCCGCTGAATCATCGACAGCCACTGCGCGTCGGAATCGGTCTGTCCGGCCGCGGGCGAGTTCAGCATGCGGTAGGTCGCCAGCGCCTGTTGCGGCGTCGTCAGGTTTTGCGCGGCTTCGCGCATCGGGCGGAAGCGCTCGTCCGCCATCATCTCGCCCACCCACGGCTCGGCGAAGAACGCTTCCAGATCCGCCATGCGGCTGAGGACGACGTCGTCGCTGGCGTGATCGTCGACCGGATAGAGCCGCTCCAGCCCCAGCCGCGCGGCGAGGCGCGCGCCGATCAAGTGGTTTTCGTTCCGGCGCGTGTCGTACTGCGCCATCTGCTCCGCCATCGGCGCGCTGACGCCGTCCTCGGCGATGCGTTCGGCCGGATCGAGCCGCCACCATTGCACCAGCGCCGAGTGCGGATCGCCCGAGGCCACGAACAACGCCGCAAGCCGGCGGCGCTGCGCCGCGGTCGGCTCGGCTGGCCAGTCGGCGAGCGTGCGGCGCGCTTCCGCCTCGGCGTCCGCCATGTCCAGTTGCAGGCCGTGACGGACGCCGGCGGCCATGGTCATCGCCCGGCCGCCATAGCTGGTGGCGACTTCGGGGTAGATTTCGCGATAGCGCCAGAGTGCGTCGATGCTTTCGCCGGACAAGGCTTCGATAGCGATGATGTCGGGCCGGAACGCTGCGAGCCGGTCGAGCAGGGGCTCGAGCACCGCCGGATCGAAGTCGTCAGGCGTTCCGCTCAGGTGCGGCGTCGCCAGCACCAGCACTTGCGTCGGCTCGCCCACGACGCGGCGCTGATAGGCGCGCGGATCGAAGTCCTGGGCGAAAGCCGGGGCGACGGCCGCCGCGAGAAGCGTTGCGGCGGCGAGTACGGTTTTCATGCTGTCCTCCCGAAAGCAGTTCTTTTCAGGAGACGGCGCCAGGCGCGCGTTTGGATGCAGGCCCGTCAGGGCGACGGCGCAAGCGGCGCGACGCGCGGCTCGCCCGCCGGGTCGGCTTCGCCGCGCGACACCACCGTCGCCACCACGAGGTCGCCGGTGACGTTGAGCGTGGTCCGGCACATGTCGAGGAAGCGGTCGACGCCGAGGATGAGGCCGATGCCCTCCGGCGGCACCCCGACCATCACCAGGATCATCGCGATCACCGGCAGCGACCCCGCCGGCACGCCGGCCGTGCCGATGCCGCCGAGGATGCACACCAGCATGACGACGATCTGCTGCTGGAGCGAAAGGTCGATGCCGAAGAACTGCGCCAGGAACAGCACGGTCACGCCCTCGAACAGGGCGGTGCCGTTCTGGTTGGCGGTGGCGCCGACGGTCAGCACGAAGCGCGAGATCTTGCGCGGCAGCTTCAGTTCGGTCTCCGCCGCGCGCAGCGAAACGGGGAGGGTGGCGTTGGACGATGCGGTGGAGAAGGCCACGACCATCGGTTCGCGCACGTCGGCGAAGAACCGGAACGGATTGCGCCCGCCGAAGATCAGCACCACCAGCGGGTAGACCACGAACATGTGGATCGCCATCGCCGCCACGGCGACGCCTGTGAACGCCGCGAGCCGCAGCAGCAGGTCCCAGCCGAACAGCGCCGCGAGATTGAACATGAGGCACGCGATCGCGATCGGCGCCAGTTTGATGACGAGGTTGATGAGCTTCATCATCACCTCGAACATCCCGGCGATGGTCAGCTGCAGCTGATCGGTGGCGGGACTCTTCACCATCACCAGGCCGATGCCGAAGAACAGCGCGAACACCATCACCGGCAGCACCAGATTGGCGCTGGCGGCGGCGAACACGTTCGACGGCACCAGATCGAGGAAGAACTGGCCGAGATTCACGCTTTGCGGCGCGTTGGCGACGATGCCGGCGGCGCCTTCGGCGCCTTGCGCCAGGAGCTGTTGCGCCAGCGCCGGATCGACCCCGTCGCCCGGCCGCAACACGTTGACCATGCCGAGGCCGATGAGCACGGCGATGGTGGAGATCACCACCGTCATCAGCAGCGTCTTCCAGCCGACGCGGCCCAGCGCGCCCAGATCGCCCATCTCGGCGACGCCCATCACCAGCGCGCTGAACAACAGCGGCAGCACCAGCATGAACAGGAGGCGCAGGAAAATCTGGCCGAGCGGGCCGGTGATGTTGTCGGTCAGCCAGATCACCCAGGCGGTGTCGGGCCCGAGATTGAGATTGACATAGAGGCCCGCGCCCAAGCCGACGGCGAAGCCAAGCAGCATCAGCCAATGCAGCGGGAGGCCGCCCTTCTTGGTCGCTTCCATGTCTTTCCCCCGCGCCTGTTTTGTTCTGGTGAGCTTGGCTAGCGGCAGGGGCGCGCGCGATCAACCCGCGCGGTTATAGCTTTTGTTTCGGCGTGGCCCCCCGCAAATCGAAACGCCGCCATAAGCGAAGGCCGCGGAGGGGGAGCATCCTCCGCGGCCTTGCTGTCGGGCCGCCCGGCTGGGGGCGGATCGGTCGCGGGGAGCTACGCGACGATTTGGGCGGCTTGGGTCATGACGGACATCGCGACCGGAGCGAACACGGCGCAGGCGGCGATCAGGGCGTAGAACTTGGTCATCGGATTGCTCTCGAAACGGGGTTGGCGCTTAGGCGACGATCTGGGCGGCTTGGTTCAGCGCGGCGTAGGCCATCGGCGCGAACGTCAGGGCCGCGAACAGGATCGAGTAGAACTTGGTCATGGGTCTTGCTCCTCCGGGCGAAGCGCCATCGCCTCGATGAGGAGAAGCTACCCGCCGCCCCGCCTGGGCGCTGTGACGCCGGTCACGCCCGCAAAACGCCGGCGCGGCGGCGCGACCGGGGCGCGATTGGCGGCTATGATTCGCGCGACCGAATCCCAGGGGAGGCGTGCATGGCTGAGGAGATCGAGTTCGAGGAAGTCGAGGAGGAGTGGGATGAAGTCCTCATCGACATGCGCCGGTTCGCGGTCGAGCAGGCGGTGCTGCTGAGAGCGCCGGGCGACACGCTCGCGGACGTTCTCAAGGCCGCCGAGCGCATCGTGCAGTACATCGCCCACGGGCCGGAATAAGACCGCCTCCCAAAGCGCCGCGCCTCAGGCCACCAGTTTCGCCACGCTGCGATAGGCGTCGGCGGCGATCAGGTCTTGCGGCGCGCCGGCGGTCTTGGCGCGCAGTTCGGCGGTCCAGAGAATATCGAACGCGGCGTTGAGCTTCCTGCCGGTCCAGAGCCGCGCCTGCGCGGCGACGGCGTCGCGCTCTTTCCAGAACACGGGCGGGCGCAGCTTGGCGACGGCGTCGCTCGGGCTCAGGCCGGAATCGATCAGCAGGCGCGCCTCACGCAGCTGAAGCATGCGCCGCAACAAGGCCCGCAGCGCCGAAACGCCGGAGAGCGCATCGATCCGCGCCAGCGCCTCCACCGCCTGCGCGGCGCGCCCCTGCGCGGCGGCGAGGCTGGCGGCGTCGAGCGCGCTCTCGGCTTCGTCGGCCAGCAGCGCGCCGAGGTCGGCGGCGCTGACCGGACGGCCGAGCCCATGCGCATAAAGCGCGAGCTTCTCGATCTCCTTGACGGCGAGGCCGCGGTCGGCGGGGAGGGCGGAGAGGAACGCGTCTTCCGCGCCGGGCTCGAAACTCAGGCCCAATTCCTTCGCCAGCGTGCGCGCGTGCTGGGCGCGTTCGGCGTCGGTCTCTTCGTAGAAAGCGATGACGGCGCCGGTCTTGGCGGCGGCGAACTTCTTCACCAGCTCGGCGGTGGAGCCGAGATCGCCGGCTTCGACGATGAGATAGCCCAGCGGCTCGCCGCGCTCGACGGCGTCGAGCGCGTCAAGAATCGCCGCATCCGCGCCTTTGCCGGAGATGCGCGCCCACACGATCGTCGGTCCGCCCAGCAGTGATTGCGCCGCCAGCGCATCGGCGAGCCGGGCGCCGTCCTTTCTGATCTCGTCTTCGCCGAGCTTGGTGACGGCGTAGGGATCGTCGCTCTTGCCGACGGCCCAGGCGGCCAGCTTCTGCGCCGCTTCGTGAGCGAAGCTTTCGTTCGGGCCATAGAGCAGAACGGCGCGGACGGCTTTGTCCGGCTTGTCGAGGAAGCGCCGGATCGAGGCGCCCTGAATCTTCACCGCGCCGGACTCACCGGGCCGCGCCGGCTTCGCGCGCGTGCGCCAGGCGCAGCGCCAGCTCGGCGCGGAAGCGCTGCGCCATGGTCTCGGCCGCGCGCTCGCGCGCGTCGTCCTGCGAGGTGATTTCGCCGAATGCCGCGGTGGGGATGTCGTAATTCACCGTGGTGGTGACGGAGCCGCGCATCACCTGCGCGCCCGGCTGCGGCGGCGTCAGCACATAATTGGCGATCAGCCGCAGTTCCGCGCGCGTGGCGGACTCGTCGATACGGATGCCGAGCGGCGTGACCCGCTCGGTCAGCCTGATCTCGAGCTGCGCGGGCGCGTCGCCGTTTTCCACCGCCAGGATGCGCGACAGCTCGGTGCGCAGCACGTGGCCGGCCTTGCCCTCGATCTCGCCGATCCGCACCGGGCCGATGGCCTGGCCGCCGCCGGCCGGAGCGTACATCGGCTGGAAGCCGCAGGCGCCCAGGAGAAGCGTAAGGCTCACAATCAGCATGCGCATCAGGGGTTCTCCCGCCGCTTTTCCTTACCGCGCGCCCCCGGACGCAAAACCGGCGGCTGCCGGGCGCGCTAGTTGGCGACGATATTCACGATCCTGTCGGGAACGACAATCACCTTGCGGACGGTGACGCCCTCCAGGAACGGTTTCACCGCCGCATGCTGCAGTGCGAGTTCGCGCACGTCGGCCTCGGCGGCGCCTTTGGGCGCCTCGATTTCCGCGCGTTTCTTGCCGTTCACCTGGATCGGCAGCGTCACCGTGGTGCGCGCCGCCAGCGCCGGGTCGGCGGCCGGCCAGGGCGCGGTGGCGACGAAGCCTTCGCCGCCCAGCGTCTCCCAGCATTCTTCGGCCAGGTGCGGCATGAACGGGGAGATGAGCTGGGTCAGGATGCGCAGCGCCTCGCCGCGGGCGAACACGGCGCCTTCGCCGTCGCCCTTCAGCTTGGCGATGGCGTTGACCAGTTCGTAGCCGCGCGCGACCGCGACATTGAAGCGGAAGCTCTCGATGTCGTCGGTGACGCTCTGGATGGCGCGATGCGCGAGCTGGCGCAGCGCCAGCGCTTCGCCTTCATTGGCGGCTTGCGGCGCGGCCTCGCCTGGCTTCGGCGCGGGCCGGCCGTGCGCTTCGACCAGCGTCCACACGCGCTGCACGAAGTTCCAGGCGCCTTTGACGCCGGAAGCGGTCCATTCCACGTCGCGCTCGGGCGGCGAATCGCTGAGCACGAACCAGCGGGCGACGTCGGCGCCGAAATCCTGCACGAACGCGTCGAGATCGACGACGTTCTTCTTCGATTTCGACATCTTCTCGACCGCGCCGGTCTCGATCTGGAACAGCGAGCCTTTCTCGTAGAGCGTGCCGTCGCGGTTCTCGATCTCTTCCGGCAGCAGCCAGACAGGGGAGACGCGGTAGGGCTGAGGACCGTCCGCCTTCTCGGCGGCGAAGCCGGTGCCTTTTTCGACCAGGCGATCGCCCTTGCGCTCGACATAATCGGCCTGCAGCGGGCGCGGCGCGCGCCGGTAGGTCTCGTGCACCACCATGCCTTGCGTGAACAGGCTCCTGAACGGCTCGCCGTCGGCGGGGCCGTCGAGGAAGCCGCAATCGCGCATCGCGCGCGTGAAGAAGCGCGCGTAGAGCAGGTGCAGCACCGCATGCTCGACGCCGCCGACATATTGATCGACCGGCAGCCAATAGCCCGCGAGCTTCTTGTCAAACGGGGCGGCTTCGTTGTCCGGATCGGTGAAGCGCGCGAAGTACCAGCTCGAATCCACGAACGTATCGAGCGTGTCGGTTTCGCGCTCGGCCTTGCCGCCGCACTGCGGGCAGTCGACGTGCTTCCAGGTCGGGTGATGCGCCAGCGGATTGCCCGGCTTGTCGAATTTCACGTCGTTCGGCAGCGCCACCGGCAAATCCTTCTCCGGCACCGGCGCGACGCCGCACTTGGCGCAATGGATCGCCGGGATCGGGCAGCCCCAGTAGCGCTGGCGCGAAACGCCCCAGTCGCGCAGGCGCCATTGCGTGGTCGCTTCGCCCTTGCCGAGCTTCACCAGTTCCTCGATCGCGCGCGCGATCGCGTCCTTGGTGGAGAGGCCGTCGAGGAAGCGCGAATTATAGATCACGCCGTCTTCGGCATAGGCTTCAGTGGTGATCGCGTGCGTGGCCGGATCGGCGCCCGGCGGCAGCACCACCGGCTTGAACGGCAGCTTGTACTTGTTGGCGAAGTCCAGGTCGCGCTGGTCGCCCGCCGGCGAGCCGAAAATCGCGCCCGTGCCGTAGCTCGAGAGCACGAAATTCGCCGCCCACACCGGCAATTCCCAGCTCTCGTCGAACGGGTGCTTCACGCGCAGGCCGAGATCGACGCCGAACTTCTCGGCTTTCTCGATGTCCGCTTCGCTGGTGCCGAGCTGGCCGGCCTTGGCGATGAAATCGGCGACGGCCGCATTGGTTTCGGCGATGCGCTTGGTGATCGGATGATCCGGCGCCAGCGCGACGAAGCTCGCGCCGAACAGCGTGTCCGGGCGCGTGGTGAACACTTCGATGGAGCGCGCGTCTTCAGACGCGCCTTGCGGGCCAGAAGGCCCGCGGTCCGAGATTTCGAACCGGAACCGCGCGCCCTGGCTCTTGCCGATCCAGTTCGTCTGCATCAGCCGCACTTTGTCCGGCCACTTGTCGAGCTTCTCCAGCGCGGCCAGCAGATCCTCGGCGTAGGCCGTGACCTTGAACATCCACTGTTCGAGTTCGCGCGTCTCCACCGGCGCGCCGGAGCGCCAGCCGCGGCCGTCCACCACCTGCTCGTTGGCGAGCACGGTGTTGTCGACCGGGTCCCAGTTCACCTTCTGCTTCTTGCGATAGACGAGGCCCTTTTTCCAGAACGCCAGGAACATCGCCTGCTGATGCTTGTAGTATTCGGGATCGCAGGTCGCGATTTCGCGCGACCAGTCGATCGCCAGGCCGAGCAATTTCAGCTGCTCGCGCATCGCGGCGATGTTGTCGTAGGTCCAGCCTTTCGGGTGGATGCCGCGCTCCATGGCGGCGTTTTCCGCCGGCAGGCCGAACGCATCCCAGCCCATCGGGTGCAGCACGTTGTAGCCGTTCGAGCGGCGGAAGCGGGCGATCACGTCGCCCATCGCGTAGTTGCGCGAGTGGCCGACATGGATGCGCCCCGAAGGGTAGGGGAACATCTCCAGCACGTAGGCCTTCTTCTTGCCCTTGGCCTCGTCGGGGCTGAGCGCGCGGTCGATCCCTGCGGCGGCCCAACGCTCGCGCCACTTCGGCTCGACTTCGCGATGATTGTATCTTGACGACATGGCTGCTCACGCCCCTTCCGGAGCGTTGTTAAGACGAGAACCGAACGCCGGTCTAGCGGACGTTGCTAAGCCGCAGCTGGCGCGCGCGCGTGAGGATCGCGTTTTCGATCTGGATTTCGGTGTCCGGATCGACGGTGGCGTCCACCCACTGGCCGTTCTGCTGCGTCTGCTTGAAGATCGAGACGTTCAGCGCGTCGGCGCGCAGGCGCGTGTCGAGGATATAGACCGTGGCCTTGAAGCGCTCGTTCGGCGTCGTCGGATCGGAGTACCAGTCGGTGATGATTACGCCGCCGAACGGGTCGGCCGAGGCGAGCGGCATGAAATTCAGCGTGTCGAGCGAAGCGCGCCACAGGAACGAGTTCACGCCGATGCCGGCTTCCTGGCGGCTGCTCCCGCCGCCGCCGCCGAACAGCGGGATGCCGCCGCGTTCGCGGTCGGCGTCGGCGCGGGACTGGCCGGCCGGCGAATCGTCGGCGCGGAACATCGAGCACGCGGAAAGCGCTACGGCCGCCGTCATGAAGAGAGCGCCCTTCAAGAGCGTCCGCCCAGCCTTCGTCATCTGATAGTCCCTCCGCGTGTCCATTGGCCGCCGTTTCAGCCCCCGGCGGGCAGCCCATATAACATGCAGCCGGGGTGGGGCCAGTGGTCCACTGCGAAGCCGGCTATCTTGTGGCTGTCGCTCGCCGAATTGGTTAAGGCAACTGGGAACGGGGCCTGATCGTCAAGATTTTGACGAAATATTCGCCTCCACGTGTGACCTTAAATTCACAGCGCGCCCCCCGAGATTCGGGTATGGTGGGCGGCTAGGGCAGAGAGCTGAGGGGTAGTTGGTGTTTCGGCCAGCCACATTCGTGATCGCAGGAGCCGCCGTTTTGGCGACGGCCGGCGTCGCGCATGCGCAGCAGGCCCCGGCCGCCCCGGTGGCCGAAAGCACCGCGAGCCGCGCCGCCGTGCCCTGGTACCAGCGCTTCACCACTTCCAATGGCGTCACCGAGTCGATCACCGGCGAACGCGAGAACGACCGGGTCCTGCCGCCGGCGTGGTCGCTGAGCCAGCGCTGGGGCCTCACGCTCGACGTGCGCGAAGCCCAGCGGATCGAGCGCTCGCCGGAAGGCGGCCGCGGCGACCAGGCCTCCGTCGGCGCCTATTACCAGTTCACGCCGAACATGCGTCTCGGCGGCGAAGTCAGCGTCGAGTCCGGCGAACGGCCGCTGACCCTGACCCCGGCCGAGCGCCGCGACGAGCCGCGCGCCGACGTCCGGATCGAATCTGCGTTCCGCTTCTAAGCGGCCGCCAAAGCCTCCACAGCCGCCAGTCCGGCGAAGCCGCGCCCGCTGAGCCGGCGCGCCGTTTCGGCGTTGACGCCTCCCAGCGCAATCACTGGAACTCTGGCGTTGCGCGCCAATTGGCTGGCGCGGAACAGTCCCAGCGGCGTCCGGCCCGAGCCGCTTCGGGTCGGCAGCACCGGGGCGAGGACGCAGGCGTCGGCGCCGAGGGCCTCCGCCCGCGCGATCCCCGCCGCATCGTGCGCCGCCGCCGTGACCAGCCCCGGCCCGCGCTGCGCCGGGACCAGCCGCTGCGGCCAGTGCACCCCGTCCGCGCCCACCCGCTGGGCCAGGGCCGGGTCCGCCGCAATCAGCAGAACCAGCCCGCGAGACCGGGCGATCGTCCGAAGCCGCCGCGCCATCCGCGCGCGATCCGGCGCGCCGAAGTGGCGATAGACGATCGCCGTCCCGCGCGGCAGCCGCCGGGCCGCGGCGCACGGATCGGGTGTCCGCTCGGGATCGGTGAAGAAAAACAGCGCCGGAATCGACGGTGCGCCGGCCCCCCGGTTGAGCCGCCGCGCCTGCGCCGCTAGTGCGTTCGCTGAGCCCATGAACATCGCCTCCGACATCGCCGCCGCCCGCGCCGGCATCCTCGATCGCATCGCCGCCGCCGCCCGCGCCGCCGGGCGCGATCCCCAAGCTGTTGCGCTGGTCGCGGTGTCGAAGCAACAGCCGGACGAGCGGATCGAGGCGATGCTGGCGGCCGGCCAGCGGTTGTTCGGCGAAAACCGGGTGCAGGAAGCGCAGGCGCGCTGGAGCGAACGCAGGGCCGCCGTTCCCGGCCTCAAGCTTCGGCTGATCGGCCCGCTCCAGTCCAACAAGGCCGCCGACGCGGCGCGCCTGTTCGACGCCATCGACAGCCTCGGCCGGCCCAAGCTCGCCGCCGCCATCGCCGACGCGGCGCAGAAGCAGGGCCGCTGTCCCGAGCTGCTGATCCAGGTGAACACCGGCGAGGAGCCGCAGAAGGCGGGCGTCGCTCCGGCCGAGGCCGACGCCTTCATCCGCGCCGTGCGCAAGGAATACGGGCTGCCGGTGGCGGGCCTGATGTGCATCCCGCCCGCCGACGAAGAGCCGGCGATGCACTTCGCCTTGCTGGCCAAGATCGCCGCGCGGAACGGACTCGTGGAACTTTCCATGGGCATGAGCCATGATTTCGAGACCGCCATCCGCTTCGGCGCAACCCAAGTGCGGGTAGGGTCGGCTCTTTTCGGAGCCAGGGGCTAGGCCGGCCGGGCGAGTCCGGTTGCAAAACCCTGAAAGGACGTGGTCATTACCCGGAGGGTAAATTCAGGCCGATGGCGCGCGAGACAATCATCCTCATCATCGACGACGACGCCGACCTGCGCCAGGCGCTGGTCGAGCAGTTCGATCTCGAAGAAGGGTTCGGCGGCGTCGGCGCCGCGAGCGCCGCCGAAGGCTTCGCCGCCGCGGCCGAGCAGAAACCCGCCGCCATCGTGCTCGACGTCTCGCTGCCCGACATGGACGGGTTCGAGGCCTGCCAGAAGCTGCGCGAGCAGGGGGTCAAATGCCCCATCATCATGCTCACCGGCGCGGCGCAGGAAGAAGAACAGCAGGTCCGCGGGCTCGACGCCGGCGCCAACGATTACGTGCTGAAGCCGTTCAAGTTCTCGGTGCTGCTGGCGCGCATCCGCGCGCACCTTCGCAGCCACGAAGCCAGCGAGGACGCGGTCTATCGCATCGGCCCGTACGAGTTCCGCCCGGCCATGCGCATGCTGATCGATCAGCAGGAAAAGAAAATCCGCCTCACCGACAAGGAGGCGGCGATCCTGCGCTACCTCTACCGTTCGGGCGAGAAACCGGTCGGCCGCGACGAGCTGCTGCGCGAGGTGTGGGGCTACAACGCCAACGTCACCACCCACACGCTGGAAACGCACATCTACCGCCTGCGCCAGAAGATAGAGCCCGACGCCCAGAGCCCGAAGCTCCTGATCACCGAAACCGGCGGCTACCGGCTGCAGGTGTGAGCATGACGAACACGGCCGTAGAGACGCGCAAGCAGTCGCTGTTCCAGCAAGTCTACGGTCTGACGGCGCGCGATGTGGCGTTGTGGGCGCTGGCCGGTCCCGCCGCGCTGGGCGTACTGGCCAATTTTCTCGATGCGGCGGATTTGGGCGTGTTGCTGGAGCGCGCGGTGCTCGGCTATGCGCGCGTGTCGGTCGCCGCCTGGGCGTGGCTGTCGGGCTATCTGCCGGACTGGATCGAGTTCAGCACCGGCAACAAGCACTCGCTGACCATGGGCCTGATGATGCTGCTGGCCGCGGTGCGGCGGAGCAAGCCGCCCGAGAGCCTGCTCGCATTCTCGGACGCGCCGCTCACGCGCCAGTTCGGCGTCTGGATCCTGCTCGGAGCGCCGGTCGCGGCGATCAGCTTCGCGTTCCTGGTGATGGGCAATCCCAATGTCGGGTTCAGCTGGGGCACGGCCGCCAAGTACGCGCTGCTGAGCGTGCCGATCGGCTACCTTCTGCTGATGGTGATGGACCCGGATCGGGAAGGCCGCTGGTGGGGCATCGGCGGCGCCCTGACCGGCATGTTGCTGCTCAGCATGGTGCAGGTCTGGACCAATGACGTGCGCTGGGTCACGATCATCTGTCTCAACATATTTTATCTCGGCGCGGCGATCTGCGCGATCCGCAACTACAAGGCGCCGCTGGGGATTTGCGCCGTGAGCGCCGGCCTGTTCGCGGCGGACTGGATCGCCGCCAAAGTCGCGCCGGCCGTCACCGCCTGGTTCAACGCCAACGGCATTTAGCGGATCAATCCGGCCCTCAGGCGTGGGCGCGGACCTCGCGCCGCGCCGCATCACGGCGGCGGTGATCGCTGAATTTCTCACCGTCGCGCCGCTCGGTCGCAAAGCCATTGGCTTTCCAAGGTTTGCACAACTTGCAGCCCGCTCGGCGATTCCGCGAACGCTTGCGTTTATGGTGCATGGCGCGCGTCTCCTTGCCGCGGAATATAAGCTGGCGCCGGCTGAGACACTAGCGAGAGCAGGGCGCCGTGAGGAAAATCCGGCAAAGAAAAACGCGGACCTTGCGGCCCGCGTTTCCGGTTCTGCTTGCGCCGATGCGGCTTAGCCGGCGGCGCCTCTCTTGGCCGTGGTGCGCGGCGCGGCGGCCGTGCGGGCGGCGGCGATCTTGAGCGGCGGCTTGCCGGTGCGGGCTTCGCCGAGGCGCTCGACCAGGGCGGCGTATTCGTCCCACAGGCCTTGCGGCAGATGATCGCCGAACTTCTCGTAGTGACCCGGGATCAGGCTTGCTTCCTCGGCCCAGACGTCGAGATCGACGCTGGTCAGCAGATCGAGCGCTTCATCGCCGATGTCGAGGCCGCTGAGATCGAGCGCGGCCTTGGTCGGCAGGTTGCCGATCGGCGTCGCTTTCGCTTCGGCCTTGCCGTCGATGCGCTCGCTGATCCACTTCAGCACGCGGGCGTTGTCGCCGAAGCCCGGCCAGACGAACTTGCCGTTCTGGTCCTTCCGGAACCAGTTGACGAAATAGATTTTCGGCAGCTTCGCGCCCCCACGCGCTTCCGGGCGTTCGCCGATCTTCAGCCAGTGGCCGAAATAATCGCCCATGTTGTAGCCGCAGAACGGCAGCATCGCGAACGGATCGCGGCGCAGTTCGCCGACCTTGTTCTCCGCCGCCGCGGTGCCTTCCGAAGCGACGTTCGAAGCCAGGAATACGCCGTGGCGCCAGTCGAACGCCTCGGTGACGAGCGGCACCGCCGTGGCGCGGCGGCCGCCGAACAGAATGGCGTCGATCGGCACGCCCTTGGGGTCTTCCCATTCCGGCGCGATCATCGGGCACTGGCCCGCCGGCACCGCGAAGCGCGCGTTCGGGTGCGCGGCCGGGAACTTGGAATCCGGCAGCCACGGATTGCCCTGCCAGTCGGTCAGACCGGGAGGCGGCTGCTTGGTCATGCCCTCCCACCAGACGTCGCCGTTCTGGGTCAGCGCGACGTTGGTGAAGATGGTGTTGGCGTGCAGCGTGTCGAGCGCGTTCTTGTTGGTCGACGTGCTGGTGCCCGGCGCGACGCCGAAGAAGCCGGCTTCGGGGTTGATGGCGTAGAGGCGGCCGTCTTCGCCGAAGCGCATCCAGGCGATGTCGTCGCCGATCGTCTCGGCCTTCCAGCCGGGAATCGTCGGGATCAGCATGGCGAGGTTGGTCTTGCCGCAGGCGCTCGGGAACGCTGCCGCCATGTACTTCACCTCGTTCTGCGGCGAGGTGAGCTTCAGGATCAGCATGTGCTCGGCGAGCCAGCCTTCGTCGCGCGCCATCACCGAGGCGATGCGCAGCGCGTAGCACTTCTTGCCCAGCAGCGCGTTGCCGCCATAGCCCGAGCCGTAGCTCCAGATTTCACGGGTTTCGGGGAAGTGGACGATCCACTTCTCGTCGTTGCACGGCCAGGGCGCGTCCTTCTGGCCCGGCGCGAGCGGCGCGCCGATCGAATGGACCGCCGGAACGAAGAAGCCGTCTTCGCCCATCGCGTCGAGCGCGGCCTTGCCCATGCGCGTCATGATCCGCATCGAGGCGGCGACGTAGCCCGAATCCGTGATCTCGACGCCCAGCGCGCTGATCGGCGAGCCGATCGGGCCCATCGAGAAGGGGACGACATACATCGTGCGCCCGCGCATGCAGCCGTCGAACAGGCCGCCCAGCTTGGCGCGCATCTCGGCCGGGTCGATCCAGTTGTTGGTCGGGCCGGCGTCATCCTTCTTCTCGGAGCAGATGAAGGTGCGGCTTTCGACGCGCGCGACGTCCTTCGGGTCGGAGGCGGCGTAGAACGAATTGGGCCGCAGTTCAGGATTCAGCCGCTTCAGCGTGCCGGCGGCGATCAGCTCCTCGGTCAGCCGCTCCCATTCCGCGTCCGAGCCGTCGCACCAATAGACACGGTCGGGTTTCGTCAGCGTGGCGATCTGTTCGACCCATGCTACGAGTTTCTTGTGCTTGGTCGGGGCCGGATGCAGGCCGGCGATGGATGCGGTCAACGGAATCCCTCCAGGCGCCGCGGACCCGCGGCGCTCGTGCGTTTTACCCACAAACGTGCTTGCGCAGGGGCATGTCAAACGTGTTCTGCGAGGCCGATGTGACGGGCTGACGCATTCGCCATTGCTACCGGTAGCAATGGCGAATGCGTCAGCAGGATTGCAGGGCTGCCGCTCTTCGCACGTGCGGTACGGTGCAGACGAACGGCGGAGCGCCGGCTGGCGCTCCTTGGTTAAGCTCTGGCGCCGGCAAGCTCGGCATGACGCCCTGTCTCATGGCGGTGCGGAGACCGCGTCAGCCTGAGCTTGTCGAAGGCCACCTTAAGCGCTCTGCGTCTCGGCCCAATCGTTCACAATGCGCTCGAGCACCGAGAGCGGCACGGCGCCGTTGGCTAGCATGGTGTCGTGGAAGCCCTTCAGGTCGAAGCGGCCGCCCAGCGCGGCGCGGGCGCCGTCGCGCATGCGGTTGATGGCTTGGCGGCCGACCATGTAGCTGCACGCTTGGCCCGGCCACACCGCGTAGCGCTCGATCTCGGTGGTGACCGAGCTTTCCTGGTCGCCGGTCGCTTCCACCATCGAGGCGATGGCCTGTTCGCGGCTCCAGCGCTTGTGGTGCATGCCGGTGTCGACGACGAGGCGGGAGGCGCGGAAGGTCGCCGACTGCAGATAGCCGAGCCGGCCGAGCGGGTCGTCGGCGTAGACGCCGAGTTCGTCCGCGAGTTGTTCGGCATAGAGGCCCCAGCCTTCGCTGAAGGCGCTGAAGCCGAGCATGGCGCTGCGGATGAACGGGATAGAGCCCGATTCCTGCTGGATCGAGATCTGCCAGTGATGGCCGGGCACGCCTTCGTGGTAGTTCAGCGTCGGCAGCGTGAAGCGCGGCCATTCGTGCGTGTTGCGCAGGTTGATGTAGTAGGCGCCCGGCCGCGAGCCGTCGAGCGCGGCGCGCTGGTAATAGCCGCCCGGCGCGCCGGCTTCCGTCGTCGCCGGCACGCGGCGGATTTCGAGCTGCGCCTGCGCCAGCGTGTTGAACGCCTGCGGCATCAGCGATTCGATGTGGCGGGTCTGGGCGTTGAGATCGGCCAGGATCTGGGCGCGGCCTTCGTCGGTGTTCGGATAGAGCTGATCCGGCCGGCGCGAGAGCGCCTGCACGCGCTGGGCGACGCTGCCGCGCGTCATCCCCTGGCTACGCAGGATCGCGTCCATTTCGGAATGGAATTGCCGGATGAGTTCGGCGCCCATGTCGTGGATTTCGTCCGGCGACATGGTCGTGGTGGTGCGGCTGCGCAGCGCGGCGGCGTACATCTCCGCGCCCTGCGGCAGACGCCAGATTCCCGCATCATGCACGGCGTTGCGACGCACCTCCGCCAGCGCCGCCTTCTGGCGTTCGTACGCGGGGAAGATCGCATCGCGCACCGCGGCTTCAGCCTGCGCGACATAGGCGGCGCGCTCGCTTTCGGGGATGTCGGCGACGCTCGGCAGGCGGCGCACCAGCGTCTGCACCAGCACGGTCTGCGCCGGCGCGGTCGAGGTGAAGGCGTTCATCTGTTCGAGCGCGCGGTCGATGGCGAAGTCCGGCGGGATCACCCCGCCTGCGGCGTCTTCGCGGATGATCGCCGTTTCCTGGTCGAGCGCGCGCACATACTCGGTCAGCCGGGCCATGTAGCCGTCGGCCTCGTCGCGCGTGCGCAGCGGGTGCTGCGCGTCCATGAAGTCCGGGAAGTTGCGGTAGGCGCCGGTGAGCTGCGTCACCGCATAGGGCGCGCCCGCGCCGCCGCCGACCTCGAACGCCGACGTGGCGAGACTGTATTCGTACGACGTTTTCACCACGTCGACGGTGACGTTCTCCTGAGCGCTCAGCGCCGAGCGGTCGATCGCGTCCAGTTCGGAGATGGCGGTCTGCAGGATGGCGCGGTAGCGGCGCGCGCCGTCCTTGGAGGCGTCGCTCAGCTTGTCGATGAAACGATAGCCGGCTCGTTCCTCGGTGAGGCCGAGCGCCGTGCAGCGCTCCGGCGACTGGCGCAGGATCGCTGCAACGGTGCGGTCGAGCGTGGCGGCGAGCTGTTCGCTCGCGGTTTGCGGCGGAGCTTGCGTTTGCGCGCCGGTGGCGCAGCCGGCGAGAACAGCGGCGCCCGCGGCGCCGGCGCCCAACAGGGCGCGACGAGAAATCTGCATCTGTGATCCCCCTTGTTAGATCGGCCCGCATGCTAACGGCGCGCGCCGATCGCTCAATGCCGCATGCGACGAAGCTACAATTTGAGGCCGGCGACCACGGGAACGTGATCGCTCGGACGCTCCCATGAGCGGCACGGCACGTGGATGTGGAACGCTTCCGCGCGTGAGGTCACAGCGACATCGCCGCTGGCCCAGATGTGATCGAGGCGGCGGCCGCGATTGTTCTTGGTCCAATCGGGGCTTCTGTAGCTCCACCAGGTGAACAGCTTTTCCGGGTCCGGCCGGTGCAGGCGCGCGAGGTCGACGAAGCCGCCGAGGTCGCGCACGGCGTTGAGGCGGTCCGTCTCGCCCGGCGTATGGCTGACGACGTTGAGGAGCTGCTTGTGGCTCCAGACGTCATGCTCGCCCGGCGCGACGTTGAGATCGCCGACGAGGACAGTCGGCGTCGCGCCTTTGCGCTTCTTGTAGAGCCGCTTCATGCGGTCGAGCACGTCGAGCTTGTGCTTGAACTTCGGGTTGCCGATCGGATCGGGCTCGTCCGCGCCCGCGGGCACATAGAGATTATGCAGCTCGACGCCGTCGATCCTCGCGGCGGCGATGCGGGCTTCCTTCTTCGGACAGATCGGCGGCGCTTCGACCGGTTCGAGCTTCAGCTTCGAGACGATGGCCACGCCATGCCAGCCCTTCTGGCCGGCCACATGCATGTGCTTGTAGCCGGCGTCCTTGAACGCCTTGGCCGGGAACTCGCCGTCGCGGCACTTGATCTCCTGCAAACACAAAACGTGCGGCTGCGCTTCGGCGAGGAAACGGCAAACGGCGTCGATCCGGAGCCTGACGGAATTGATGTTCCAGGTGGCGATTTTCAGCATCGGTGCTTCATGGCGTGCGCCGGCGAAAAAACGAAGAGGCCCGGCTCGCTTCGCGACCGGGCCTCAGAGCGCCTTGAGGGGGGCGCAGGTGCCGGCAGGGGATGTCCGGCCCTTGGCCGCCGCGCTGGATCCGTCAGCGGGGGGACGACGCCATCCAGGGGGATGTAGCGGCGGCCAGGTACGTTGCATATAGGCCACAACGGCCAAAAATTCAAGCCGCAACCCGGGGAATTGGCTTGCCAATGCAGCGCCGACTCATCAGCGGCGGCGGCTTGGCGCGACCACGTCCGGCAGGCGGAACAGGCTGCGGTCGAGGCTGGCCGGGCGCGTGACCTCGGAGAGGGTGACGCGGGTGCGGGCGCCGGTGGCGTCGACCACGTCCCACGAGCGCAGCTCGCCATTGTTGAAATGCAGCGTGATGGCGCCGTCGGTTTGCCCGCTGCGGTCGCGCGCGGTGACCAGCGTCCACGGCGCCTGGCGCGAGACGCGGATAATGCGGGCGTTGCGTTCGAGATCGATGCGTTCGCCCAGGATCAGGCTGAGCGGCGTCGACCGCAACGGCGTGCGCTCGGTGGTGCGCAACGCCGTATCGCGCATGGCGACGACGCTGCCGTCGGAGACGATCAGCAGCGTGGCCGGCGGATCGTACTCGAAGCGCAGCCGGCCCGGCCGCTCGAGATAGAAGTTGCCGGCGACGCGGGCGCCGTCCGGCGCGGTCTGGACGAACCGGCCTTGCAGGCGCTGGATCGCGTTCAGTTCCGCGTTCATGGCCGCCAGCGCTTCGGCGCGCTCGGCGCCTTCGAGCGTGACCAGGGCCGAACTCGCGGCGGCGACGGCCGCCGGACGCGGAGCTTGCGCAAGCGCCGGAGCGGCGGCGAACGCCAGGGCGGCGGCGAGGAGGAGGCGTCTCTTCATGGGGTTCATGTGCCGCAAACGCATGGCGGAAAAAAGGGTTCTCCGGTGCGGCAGTGAGGCGTTTGGGTTCAGGTTCCGTTCAGGGGCCGGGGACTGGGGACTGGGGATTAGGGAGCGCAGCGTCAGCATTGGCGTCGCGCTGAGCTTGTCGAAGCGCGGCGCCGCGCACCGCGTCCCCTTCGACAAGCTCAAGGTGACGCTACCAGCGTAGCGCCGCTCCCTAATCCCCAGTCCCCAGTCCCCAGTCCCCAGCCCCTATCCTCACGCGGAGCTGAAGTGCCGCCGCCAGAGCGTTTCGGCCTGATCGCCGGCTTCGTCGAAGCGGTCGATGCGGTGAGCGGCTTCCGGCGGCGCGTGCAGCGCTTCGGCCAGAAGATGCGGGCAGGCGTGAAGCCGGCGCGCGAGACGGCGCGCGTAAGGCGCGGGATCGTTGAACACGCGGATCAGCGCTTCATAACGTTCGGCCAGCGCCCAGGCGGAGCGGAAGCGCTCATAAGACGCGCGCTCTTCGCGGGCGATACGCCTACGGACCGCCGGCGTCCCGCCGGCTTGCGGCGACGTTGGCGGGCGAGGGCGCAGCGGCTCCACGCAGCGAAAGCCGACGCGCCATTTTTCCGGCTCGCCGGGCATGAACGCCATCAGCTTGCGCGCGCGTCTGCGCGTGGGATGCAGCAGCGGGCGTGCATTGGGCTTGGGAAACGCCGCCGCTTCGATCAGCAGCAGCCGGCGCATCAGCGCCTCGGCCGAGCGCAGCCACGAGGCGAGCAGCGCGTGCGCGCCGACCGTCAGCATATGCCGCGCCGCCACCTCCTCGGGCGCGCCGAACAGCGCATGCAAGAGACGCAAGAACGCCTCCGCCACGCGCCACAGCGCGAGGGGCGCAATGCGGGCGGGGGAAGGGGCGGCGGTTGTCATGAGCGGCGCATGATACGCCGGGGGCGAAGGGGGGCGGATAGATTTTTCTTGGCTGACGGATGAGCCGCATTTCGGCGCGCCGGCCTGGATGCGGACGAGAAGCGGAAACGCTGCAACACCGCTTCAATATGCAGACGGCTCGAAGCTGAGACGCGCCAACGCAGCGGAAAACCCCGCCCGCGTCGCGATAAATCAGCGGCTGACCTTGTTATTCCGCAACAAAGTTCCAATTTATTTTAAATGGTGCGCGCGAACGTGCGCGCTTCTCGTGCAAACGTAAGGATTTTTCGATGGCGCGGACGAAATTCAGCGCGGGACAGCGCGTGTCTGTCGTGCGCTCCGGCGCGTTTTCTGCGCCGTCAGGCGGCTATCGCGTGGTTTCGGCGCTGCCGCGCGAGCGTGGGCCGCAGCAATACCGCGTCAGGAATGACGGCGAGACGTTCGACCGCGTGCTGGATGAAGCGCGGCTTGAAGCTGTGCGCTATGACTGAGCCGTATCGCGGACGCAGTCCGGCGCCGCCGCAAGCGCCGCAGGTCGTGTCGAAGACGCTGAAATACGGCGAGCGCGACGAGCATTTGCTGCGCCGGCTCGCGGGCGCGCTGGTGCTGCAATGGGATCAGCTTCCCGATGCGCTGCAGGATCTCATCATCGACCAGGCTGCAGCCGTCGACGACCGCGATCCCGCGCCGCACGCCGTGCCGGATATCGAGCGCTTCGTCCGCTCGGTGAAAAGCGTCGCCATCGCCAAGACGCCGGATGCGCGGAGCGCGTAAGGCGCTCTGCATGGACTTTTGCGGCCGGAACGCCTATGTTGCGTTCATCGATCGTCGTCGCGTCACGCTTTGATCCATCGCGCTCGCGCCGGATGTCTGCTGTTTCCCTCGAAAATCGGCGTCTGCCGTGGAAGGTCCACGCGGGCAATTCTGACCAAGGAGATGGCAATGGCTGTCGGTACTGTTAAGTTCTTCAATAACGCCAAGGGTTTTGGCTTCATCGCGCCGGACGGCGGCGGCAAGGACGTGTTCGTGCACATCTCCGCCGTCGAGCGCGCGGGCCTGAGCGGCCTCAGCGACGGGCAGAAGGTTTCGTTCGATCTCGAACGCGACCGCCAGGGCCGCGATTCAGCGACCAATCTGCGTACCGAGTGATCCACGATCGGATCGATCGGCGCATACCTGATCTTTCCGACAAGGACCTGGAAAACCTCCACGCGAACGCCGTTCGTTTGGCGCAATCCGGTACGCAAGGGCAGAGGGAGCAGGCGGAAGCCTTGCTGCCTTTGCTCGGCGCGGAGATGGAACGCGGCGCCGAGCGCGCGCAAGCGCAGCCGGAAGCGCGCAAGGCCGGGGCGCGCCGCCGGGCGGCAGCCGCGAACGGTTCGAAAGAAGATGCAAATGAACACGATTGAAGCGGCCATGGGCGGCGCGGGGCTGACGTCGTTCCCGCATGTCTTGCGCGCGAGCGGCTGCGCCGATGTGCTGGCCGGCGGCGGGCCCTTTACCATTTTTGCGCCGACGGACGCGGCGTTCGAGAAATTCTCGCGCGCTTCGCTCGATCATCTGCTCCGCGGCGATGCGGAGCTCTTGCGGGCGGTGGCCGGCTATCATTTCGCGGCGGGCAAGGTGCTTGCGGCGCGCTTCGCCGGGAAACGCATTCGCGCGCTCACCCATGAAGGCAGCCATCTCATCATCGACGGAAAAGGGCGTTTGCGGGTCAACGGCGCGCATGTCGTGAAGCCGGACATCATTGCCGGCGCTTGCGTCATCCACGTCATCGACCAGGTGCTATGGCCGCGCAAGCCGGGGGCGACGCTATGATTGGCGTCGTCAAGTCCTGGGACGAGCGCCGCGGCATGGGCCAGCTCGCGCCAGACAGGGGCGGGGCCGACATCGCCGTGTTCGCCAGCGAAGTGGAGCGCGCAGGCCTTTCGCGGCTGGCGGTCGGCGATCGGCTGAGCTTCACCGTGCAGACCGACCGGGCGCTGCGGCGCAGCTACGCGGTGCGGCTGGAGCGCGTGTAGGGCGCCCGCGCGTGCTATGACCGCCGGCGAGAACGCTGCGTCTGCGGTTCATTTTATCCTGGATGCGGACGAGAAACGGAAACGTTGCATGCCGGCTGGAAGCCGGCGGTCCGAAGCGGACCCGCTAATCCTCGTCCACCACGTCCACCAGGATATCCCGCTTACCGGCCGCGTTGGCTTCCGAGATGATCCCGGCTTTTTCCATCTTTTCGATCAAGGTGGCGGCGCGGTTGTAGCCGATTGAGAGTCGGCGCTGCAGGTAGCTCGTGCTGGCCTTCCTGTCGCGGCGGACGATGTCGACGGCGCGTTCGAACAGGTCGTCGCCGCCCTCGTTGTCGAACAGTTCGGGATTGTCGTCGGCGCCGTTTTCGTTCGGCTCTTCGGTGACGTCGGTGCGATATTGCGGCGCGCCTTGCTCTTTCAGCATGGCGACGACGCGCTCGACTTCGGCGTCGGTCACGAAAGGTCCGTGCAGGCGGCGGATGCGGCCGCCGCCTGCCATGAACAGGAGGTCGCCCATGCCGAGCAATTGTTCGGCGCCTTGTTCGCCGAGGATGGTGCGGCTGTCGATCTTCGAGGTGACCTGATAGGAGATGCGGGTCGGGAAGTTGGCCTTGATCGTGCCGGTGATGACGTCGACGCTCGGGCGCTGCGTCGCCATGATGACGTGGATGCCGGCGGCGCGCGCCATTTGCGCGAGGCGCTGCACCGCCGCTTCGATCTCCTTGCCGGCCGTGATCATGAGATCGGCCATCTCGTCGATGACGACGACGATGTAGGGCATCGGCTCGAGCGGCAGTTCGCGGGTTTCGTAGATCGGCTCGCCGCTGGTGGGGTCGAAGCCGGCGTGGACGGTGCGTTCGAGCCGCTCGCCGCGTTCGAGCGCGTCGCGGACGCGGTCGTTGTAGCCGGTGATGTTGCGCACGCCGAGCTTGGACATGCGGCGATAGCGGTCTTCCATCTCGCGCACGGTCCATTTGAGCGCGACGACGGCTTTCTTCGGATCAGTGACGACCGGATGCAGCAGATGCGGGATGCCCTCGTAGACGCTGAGCTCCAGCATTTTCGGGTCGATCATGATGAAGCGGCACTCGTCCGGCGTGTGCCGGTAGAGCAGCGACAGGATCATGGCGTTGATGCCGACCGACTTGCCCGAGCCGGTGGTGCCGGCGATGAGCAGGTGAGGCATCTTGGTGAGGTCGGCGGCGAAGGGATCGCCCTCGATGGTCTCGCCGAGCGCCAGCGGCAGATCGCCTTGCACGCCGGCGAAGGATGAAGAGTCGAGCAGCGAGCGCAGGTACACGGTCTCGCGCTTGGCGTTCGGCAGCTCGATGCCGATGGCGTTGCGGCCGGGGATCACAGCCACGCGCGCGGCGGTGGCGTTCATGGTGCGGGCGATGTCGTCGGAAAGGCCGATGACGCGAGACGACTTAACGCCTGCCGCCGGCTCGAACTCGAACAACGTGACCACGGGGCCGGGGCGGGCGGAGAGCACTTCGCCTTGCACGCCGAAATCGGCGAGCACGGTCTCCAGCTGGCGGCTCATGGCGTGCAGCGTCTGCGCGTCGGTCTGCGTCACGCGCTGCTTCGGCGTGGCGAGCAGGTCGGTGTCGGGCAGCTCGAACTCGCCGAACGAGGTCATGACGTGCTGCTTCGGCGCTTTCCTTTCGGGCTTCGGCTGCGGCCGCTGGCGCGGCGCATCGGCGTCGGCGCGCTGCGGCGCGCGCGGCGCGGGGCGCGGGGCCGGGCGCGGCCGTTCGGCCACGCGCGGGACGCGGCGTTCTTCTCGCGGCGGGAGCGTTTCCTCGTCTTCGGCGTAGTCCGCGCGGCGCGTCTTCTCCGAGACGTAGCCGATGGCGCGCTGGGTGGCGGCGGCGGAGCCGACGGCGGCGCGGCGGGCGACCTGAGCGGCGGTCTTCACGTCCTCCGGCCGCACCTGGAACGACCAGCCGACGCCGAGCAGGCCGCCGATGGCGCAGAGGACGCCGGTGATTATGTGCGGGAACGGCAGGCCGGGCATCGAGGCGAGGCCGGCGATCAGGCCGGAGGTCCAGTCGCCGAACAGGCCGCCGAACCCGGTCGCGAGCGGCCAGCCTTCCGGCGTGGGTATGGTCGAAGCCGCGCCCGCGAGCAGCAGGACGCCGAGCAGGCACATGCCGACACGGCGCTTGTCGATGCGCGCGACCAGCTGGCGGTGCCAGATGCGCAGCGCGCCGGCGGCCATCAGCGCCGCCATGGCCAGCGGAGCGGCCGCGCCGAGCGCCTGGATGGCCAGGTCCGCGACCAGCGCGCCCGGGCCGCCGAAAAGGTTAGTGGTCGGGCCGTCCGTCGCCGTGTTGAGGCTCGGATCTTCCGGTGAATAGGTGACGACCGCGCCGAGCCCGTACGCGCCCACGATCGCCGCGCCAACGGACACAGCCGCCCGCTTCAAGGCGAGCCGCGCCGCCGCGGAAGTGGCGAAAGAGGGGGCGCGCGCCCCTTGCTGGTAGGCTTCCGTCATTGGGTTGAGGCGCTCGTGTCTCGCGGCTGTTGCAGCGGGACTTTTGGCCTTCCCGGTAAACGAGCGGTGAAGATTCGGACCCGAACAGGGTTACCGCGGCAGTCATTTGGGTTGCGAAAATGCGCGATTTACAAAGGTAAAAATCGTCAACCGGCAGGTGGGCGAGCGCGCCGCGGCAGTGCGCCGGTTCATCGTTGCCGCTTCGTAAAGAAAAGGAGCGCGACGCCGGTGCGCCGCGCTCCAGTCGAGGGAGTGGGATCTCCTCAGGTGTGGTAGGCGACCTCGCCGTGTTCGCTGATGTCGAGGCCTTCCTGCTCGACTTCCTTCTTCACGCGCAGGCCGATGAGCTTGAGGATCAGGAACACGATGCTCGTTGCGACCGCGCACCAGACGATCGACACGCCCACCGCAATCGCCTGGATGACGACCTGGTTGACGATGTCGAAATCCTCGCCGCCGGGGCCGCCGAGCGAGGGGGCGTGGAAGACGCCTGTGCCGATGGCGCCGATGACGCCGCAGACGGCGTGGATGCCGAACACGTCGAGCGCGTCGTCATAGTTCAGCACGCGCTTGACGCCGGCGCAGAACAGCACCGCCACCGGCGAGGCGACGAGGCCGAGGATCAGCGCGCCCATCGGGCCGACGAGGCCGGCCGCCGGGGTGATGGCGACGAGGCCCGCGATTACGCCCGAGGCGAAGCCCAGCATGCTCGGCTTGCCGCGCGTCACCCACTCGGTGACGATCCATGAGACGGCGGCCGCGGCGGTGGCGAAGATCGTGTTGATCAGCGCAAGGCCGGCGCCGCCGGTGGCTTCGAGGTTGGAGCCGGCGTTGAAGCCGAACCAGCCGACCCACAGCAGGCCGGCGCCGATATAGGTCATCACCAGCGAGTGCGGCGGCAGCGGCTCGGCCTTGTAGCCCAGGCGATGGCCGACGAAGATCGCGCCGACGAGGCCGGCGACGCCCGCATTGATGTGCACGACGGTGCCGCCGGCGAAGTCCAGCGCGCCCATGTCGAACAGGAAGCCGCCGGCCCACCAGACCATGTGCGCGATCGGGTAGTATGAGAGCAAAGGCCACAGAACGGCGAACAGGACGACCGCGCTGAAGCGCATGCGCTCGGCGAAGCCGCCGACGACGAGCGCGGCGGTAATGGCGGCGAACGTGCTCTGGAACGCGATGAAGACGAATTCCGGAATGACGACGCCGTCGGTGAAGGTGGCGGCGGTCGACTCCGCGGTGACGCCGTTCAGGAACAGCCGGTCGAGGCTGCCGATGAACTTGTTGCCGAACAGCTCGGAATCGGTGAACGCGAGCGAATAGCCCCACAGCGCGTAACAGATAAAGCCGATCGCGGCCACGGTGGAGACTTGCATCAGCACCGAGAGCATGTTCTTGGCGCGCACCAGGCCGCCATAGAACAGGCCGAGGCCGGGGATGATCATGGCGACGACGAGCACCGTCGCCGTCATCATCCAGGCGACGTCCCCCTTGTCCTGGATCGGCGCGGCTTCTTCTTCGACCACAACTGTGGTTTCGACTTCGGCCGGCGTTTCCGTCACGGTTTCCACCACGACGGCTGTGGCGTCCTGCGCGACGGCCTGATCCGGCGCGAACGCCGCGAGCGCGAAAGCCGCCGCGAGCGCCGCGCCTCCGATCCGCACTGTGCGCCACAGCGCGCTCAGCTTCTCCTGTGTCGATCTCATACCCCGCTCCCTCAATGGTGTTGGCGCGCCGATTGGCTGACTTGGTTGCGGATCGGGCAAGGTTTCCGGGCGCAAGCTTTGTGCAGTGCAGCGTCTGCGCTCAAAAAAGCGGCGCCCTGCCTCTTGCTTGCGCGCCCTGGCCGCATCGACGCCTCGGCCGGCGCGGCGGTATTCGTTGGTCATGAGCAATGGACGTGGTTTCGACGCTGACGTGATCCTCTCCGGCGGAGGCCTGGTGGGGCAGACGCTGGCCTTGGCGCTGGACCAGGCCGGCGCTTCGGTGGTCGTGGTCGATGCGTCCAAGCCGGCGGAGACGCTGGCGCCGTCGTTCGATGGGCGCGCGTTCGCGATCGCGTTCGCGTCGTACCGGATGTGGCGGGCGCTGGGGCTGGGCGACGAACTCGACCAGGTTGCGCAGCCGATCGAGCAGATCATGGTCACGGACGGCAAGCTGGGCGATGGCGGCCGCCGCGGCGGGCCGTCGCTGCTGCATCTGCATTTCAGCGCGGCGGAGTTATGGAGCGACGGCGCGCATGCCGGCGAGACGCCGGCGGTCCATAGCGAGCCGCTGGGGCTGATGCTGGAGGCGCGCCACGTGCGCCGCGCGCTCGACAACGGCGTCAAGGCGCGGCCGTCGATCAAGATGATTCAGCCGATGTCGGTGAGCGCGATCGCGCGCGATGCGGCGGGCGTGACGGTGACGCTGGCGGACGGCAAGCGCTTGCGCGCGCCGCTGCTGGTGGGCGCGGACGGGCGGCGCTCGTTCGTGCGCGGCGCCGTCGGCATCCGCACCATCGGCTGGGATTATCCGGTGACGGCGATCGTCGCGACGATCCGGCACGAGAAGCCGCACAGCGCGGTGGCGCACGAATTCTTCCTGCCGAACGGGCCGTTCGCGATCCTGCCGCTCAAGGGCAATCGCTCCAATATCGTCTGGGCCGAACCGCGCGCGGTGGCGGATGCGCTGCTGAAGATGGACGAGGCGGATTTCCTGGCTGAACTTCGCCGCCGTTTCGGCGATTTCCTCGGCGCGCTTTCCCTGGAAGGGCCGCGCTTCGGCTATCCGCTGTCGCTGCAGCTGGCGGAGCGGATGATCGATCAGCGCGTGTGCCTCGCCGGCGACAGTGCGCACGGCATCCACCCGCTTGCGGGGCAGGGCCTGAACCTCGGCTTGAAGGATTGCGCGGCGCTGGCGGAGTGCGTCGCCGACGGCATGGCGCTCGGCCTCGATCCGGGCGACGTCTCGATTCTCGAGCGCTATCAGCGCTGGCGCCGGTTCGACAATGTGACGATGGCGCTGGGCATGGAGTTCTTCGACAAGATGTTCTCCAACAGCTTCGCGCCGCTGCGCGCGGCGCGGCGCCTGGGGCTCGCGGCGGTGAATGGCGTCGGCCCCGCACGGCGCTTCTTCATGAAATACGCCGGCGGCGCTGCGGGCGATCTGCCGAAGCTGCTGAGGGGCGAGAGCCTGGCGGCTTAGGTCGTGCGCGGCGTCGTGCTTCGACAAGCTCAGCATGACGCGATTGGATAGGCTCAGCATAGCGCCATTGCTGACGACGTTTTGCGCTCCCATAGCGTCAGCCTGAGCTGTCGAAGGCGACGCGGGCCGGCATGCGACGCAACGACCTCGCGCGCTAGGTTTCAGGCTTCCGTTGCTGCGCTGGCTTTTGCGGACGCCTTGTTCAATGCGGCGATGTGCGCGGCGAGGCGGCGGGCGAGGGCGACGATGGTGAGCGTGGGGTTGGCCTGGCCGCCGCTGGGGAACACGCTGCCGGCGGCGATCCAGAGATTGGCGACGGCGTGCGTGCGCAGGTCGGTGTCGACCACGCCCGCGTGCGCGTCCGCGCTCATGACGGCGCCGCCGAGCTGGTGATAGCCGTCGCGCGTGGCGGCGCGGACGCTGGCGATGCGCTGCTCGCGGTCGCCATGGAAGACGAGCTTGCCGGCGCCGGCGTGCTGCAGGTCGGCGTCGAGCAGATCGTGGGCGCGGACGACGGCTTCGATCTCTTCGTCCTTGAAGCGGAAGTCGATCCTGAGCTTCGGCAGGCCGGCGCTGTCGAGCGAGTCCGCGAGGCTGATGCGGTTGTCGGCGTGCGGGGGCTGTTCGGCGTGATAGTCGAGCCGCCAGGCGCCCTTGGCCGCCGGCGTCAGCGTCAGATTGTGCGGATGGCGCCCGGTGAGACGGGCGGCGGCGAGCAGATAGGCGGCCGCGGCCAACCCGGAAGCGGCGCTGAACGGCGCGCGCATCACGTTGTCGATGTGGGGGCCGAGCGCGCCTTCGCCGCGGCCGAAGCGCAGCAGGCGCGTGGCGAGATAGCGGGCGGAGGCGGTGGCGTTGCCGTGCTCGGGGTTGCCGGCGGCGCCGTTCTCGCACCAGAAGGCGATGTTGACGATGCGCTCGCCGGTCACGGTTTGCGACAACGGGCGCAGGCGCCGGCGCGCGAAGGCGCCGCCGCTAAGCTCGCGGGTGGCGAAGGCGGCGATGTCGTCCGGGTCGCTCGGCGCGATCAGCGCGATCGAGCCGGTGAGATGGCCCATATAGCCGGCGCCGAGCGTCTCGCCGAACAGGCCCGGGTGATCGCGCTGCAGCAGCAGCAGCAGCTTGAGCGCGCCGAGGCCGCCGCTGGCGAGCACGACATGGCCGGCGCGCACCCGGCGCTCACCGACGCGGACGGCGGCGATGCGGCCGTTGTCGCAGTCGAGGCCGGTGACGCGCGCGCCGGTGACGATGACGGGGCCGTCGGCGGCGGCGATGCGCGCGCGCCAGCGCCGGCCCATGTTGAGTTCCGGCCCCCAGCACTCGTCGCGCACGGCGTCGAAGCGCTGCAGCCTCTGAAACGCAGGCGGCGGCGGGCTCTCGCTGACGCCTCTGCTGCCGAGGAATTCGCCCGCCTTTTCCCACCAGGGGAGCAGGTCGTCATAGCCGACCGGCCAAGAGCGGAAATCGACCGGGTCGAACGGCACGCTGCGGCCGCCCCACCAATGCGTCGAGCCGCCGAGCGCGGAGGCGGCGACGATGTCGACCGGATCGTGAAATTCCGGATGCGCGATCTCGGCGGCGCGCACGTCGGGCTCGCCGGGCGTAGGGCGCGCGCCGCCGGCTTCGAGCAGCGCGACCTTGAGGCCGCGGCCGTGCAGATCGAACGCACATGCAAGCCCCGCCGGCCCCGCGCCGACGACGCAGACGTCAAACTCGCCATCGAGCGCGGAGAGGGGAGCAAGCGGCATGTGGTGCGCGAGACTACGCTGACTGCATGATGCGTTCCAACGGGTTCGCGTGGCCGTGCGGGCGTTAAGCATGCGGTGCGCGGCGTCGTGGTTCGACAAGCTCAGCATGACGCCGTGTCTCGCGGCGGCGCAGAGATCGCGTTGTCGAAGGCGCGGGACGCGCGCTTAGGCTTCGTCCCGGAGCGCGCGCTGGGCCAGGGTTTCACGGTAAACGCGCAGGCGCTCGTCCTTGTCGCGGCCGAGATCGTAGAGCAGGTCCCAGGAATAGAGGCCGGTGTCGTGGCCGTCGTCGAAACTGATGCGCACGGCGTAGCGGCCGACCGGATCGGCGCGGACGACGTTGACGTTGGCCTTGCCGGTGACGGGCGGCGGCGGATTGGGGCCGTGGCCCTTGTTCTCGGCCGAGGGGCTCTCGACGCGCAGCAGCTCGAACGGGATATCGAAATGCGCGCCATCGTCGAAGGCGATCGTCAGCTGCCTTGCGGCGCGGTCGAAGACGAGATCGGTGGGCCAGGGGCGGGTTGCTGCGGTGACGGTCATACGAAGCTCTCTACATCGCAAACGCCTCCCGGGCGCGCGCCCGCGCAAGCGGGCGAATATCCGGGACCCAGGGGCCAACAGCGGAACGCTTGCCCCTGGGTCGCGGGTCGGCGCGTGCTTTGCACGCTTGGCCGGGAAGCATGGAGAGTCATTCGTCGGCTCCGAGTTCGCGGGCTTCGTCGATCAGCATGATCGGCACGCCGTCGCGGACGGGGTAGGCGAGCCGCGCTCGCTCGCTGATCAGCTCCTGGCGCTCGCGGTCGTAGCGCAGCGGCGTGCGCGTCTGCGGACAGACCAGCACTTCGAGCAGTTTGGGATCGGGCTCGCTCACTGGATCGGCCTTTGCCGGTCGTCGGAGGCGGAGTCCCATTCCAGCAGCGCGATCAGCGCCCTGGCGCGTTCTTCCAGCGTCACGGCTTCGAGCAGGGCCTGCTTGGCGGCGGCGTCGAACGGGCAGACCTGGGCGGCGACATTGACGATGGTCTCCGTCGGCGCCTGCTCGACGGCGTCCCACTCGACCTGGAAGCCGTGCAGCGCGGCGTAGGTCTTGAGCGATGCGATCAGGCTGTCGCGATCGATCGAACGGCCGTGCGAAGAGGCGAAGTCGCTGGCGAATGCGTCGTAGCTCACCAGCGCCTGGCGATAGGGGGTGTCGACCTCGAGTTCCTGCTCCAGATCGAAACGGCACACGCCGGTGAGCGTGATCAGATAGCGCCCGTCCTCGGTTTCGCTGAACGCGGTGATGCGGCCGACCGCGCCGACGTCGCAAAGCTGCGGCGTCGCCTCGTCTTCTTCGCCGGTCGCCGGCTGGATCATGCCGACCAGCCGCTCGCCGCCCAGCGCGTCGTCGACCATGTTGAGATAGCGCGGCTCGAACACATTGAGCGTAAGCACGCCGCGCGGCATCAGGATCGCGCCGGCCAGCGGGAACAGCGGGATCGCCTGCGGCAGATCGGATGGCTTGCGATAGCCGAATGCGCTCATGAGAACAGAATCGCCGAGAGCCTGCGGCGCCCCTGCTTGGCGACATCCGACATCGGCCCCGCCGCCTCGAAAATCTTCAAGAGCTGCGTGCGCGCGGCGCCTTCGTTCCAGTCGCGGTCGGCGGCGATGATGTGGAGCAGATGCTCGCTCGCGTGCTGCAGGTCGCCGTGCGCGGACAGCGCTTCGGCGAGGTCGAAGCGGGCCTGGTGATTGTCGGGCTCGTTGGCGACTTTCATGGCCAGGGCGCCGGTGTCGCCGGCGGCTTCGGCGTTGGCGGCGAGCTCCAGCGCGGCGCGCACGCCGGCGATCTCGGGATCGTTGGCCTTCTCCGGCGGCGCCATGGCGAGAATCTCGCGCGCTTCGTCGGCGTCGCCGTTCTGCAGCGCGATGCGGGCCATGCCGGCGATGGCCTTGGCGTTGGCCGGATCGAGCTGCAGCACCGCCATGAAACCTTGCGCGGCGCCGCCGACGTCGCCGAGCTTCAGACTCTCGGCCGCCTGCGCGAGCAGCGGCTCGACTTCCTGTTCCATGCTGGCGCCGCCGAGGCGGTCGACGAACAGCTTGATCTGGCTCTCCGGGATCACGCCCATGAAGCCGTCGACCGGGCGGCCCTGATCGAAGGCGTACACGGCCGGGATCGAGCGCACGCCGAGCTGGCCGGCGACGCCGGGATTCTCGTCGATATTGATCTTCACCAGCTTCACCTTGCCGCCGGCGTCGCGCACCGCCTTTTCCAGCGGCGGGCCAAGCTGGCGGCAGGGGCCGCACCAGGGCGCCCAGAAGTCGACGATCACCGGCTGCTGGCGCGAGGCTTCGACGACGTCGGCCATGAAGCCTTGGTCGGAGCCTTCCTTCACGACATCGCTGGGGGCTGCGCCGCTGTCTAACAGGGTCATGCGGAAATCCTCTGAAACTCAGGAGTGAACATGGGCCGGGCTGGCGCCCGGTTCAATTCTCGCGGGTTGGCCCGCGGCGTCGAAACGGAGCCGGATCGGCTCGCGGCCCAGCGAGCGCATGAATTTCAGCATGCCGTCGGGGCCGATCGCGGTGGTGGCGTCATTGCGCAGCGGATGGAAATTGACCGGATCGTGCTCGAACAGGCCTTCGTCCAGCATCAGGGTGACGCGGCGTTCGGGGTCGTTGATCAGCGCGAACAGCGTGACCGAGCCCGGCTCGACGCCCAGATGCCGTTTCAGCAATTCGGCCGAGCCGAAGCTGAAGCGGCCGGCGCCGATCAGCTTGGAGACGGCGTTGAGGTCGATCCGGGTGTCGCCCAGCGCACACAGCAGAAACAGCGCGCCCTTTTTGTCTTTCAGGAACAGGTTCTTCGAATGTCCGCCCGGCATTCGGGCCTTGAGGTCGGCGCCTTCCTCGACGGTGAAGACGGGCCGATGGCGGGTGGTGCGGTGCGCGACGCCGATGGCGTCGAGATGGGCATAGAGATCGGCCTCGGTTGCTGGCGGCATGGGCCTCCCCTTGGCGCATGGGGCGGCGAACGTCTAGGAGGGAGGGGATGAAACTCACTTGTTATCAAGTCGATCCGCAGCCGGCGGAGCTGGTCCCCGGCTCGCCCGACCGGGACTGGATGGACCGCTTCTCCGACCGCCACCCGTATCGCTGCCTGCCGCTGGTGGTGGCGAACACGACCGGCTGGGCGCTGCTGTCGCCGGTCAGCTTCACCGCGACCTGGAACGGCGGGCCGCGCATCGAGGATATCCGGCTCGATCCCGACGGCGATACGCCCGTGGGGCTGCTGAAGCGCTGGGCGGTGTCGCATTTTTCCGGCGGCGTGCTGACGTTTCACACCGGCTATCTGTTCCGCACCGAGCCGGGCTGGGACGTCTGGGTCGGCGGGCCGCCCAATCACGTGAAGGACGGCATCCAGCCGCTCGTCGGCGTCGTCGAGACCTTCTGGCTTCCCTTCCCGTTCACGATGAACTGGCGTTTCACCCGGCCGGGCATGGTGAAGTTCGAGAAAGGCGAGCCGTTCTGCTTCGTCATGCCGATCCCGCACGAAGAGTACGAAGCGACGCAGCCGATCATCAAATCGATCCACGACGATCCGGAGCTGAAGCGCCAGTACGAAGCGTGGGGCGAGAGCCGCACCAAGTTCCTCGATCGTTTGGGCGAGCGCGACGACGAAGCGGTGAAGAACGGCTGGCAGCGCGACTATTTCCGCGGCCGCACCCCCGAAGGCCACATCGCGCCCGACAGCCATATCAACCGCCGCCGCCTCAAAACCCCGCGCAAGGCCGAGCCGGGAGAGTAGGCGCCGCCCGACAATCCGCAAACGAACACCCGAAATTTTTCGCAAGTATATATTGCGAATGATTTGCAGGAGCGATATGAGCCGCTCAGCCAAGGGTGTTTGAGGGGATTCTCATGAGAAACGGGGAAGCGGGCGGCTCGGGCCGCCTTCTCGGCGTGCTGTTGTCGACGGCGGCCGCAGCCGCGGCGTTCGGCGCGCCCAACGCGCTGGCGCAAGAGGAAGGCGAACAGCAGGAGCGCATCACCGTTATCGGCGTGCGCGAAACCGAGGCCCAGTCGCCGAAAGTGACGGCGCCGATCGTCGATATGCCGCTCACCGTTTCGGTGATTTCCTCCGAGGTGTTCCAGGAGCAGGGCGCGCGCACGCTCACGGACGTGCTCGGCAACACGCCGGGCATCACGTTCAACGCCGGTGAAAACGGCTTCGCCACCGGGCTCGGCAATTTCAGCCTTCGCGGCTTCGACACGTCGGCCAACATCTTCGTCGACGGCGCCCGCGATTCCGGCGCGTACAATCGCGAGACCTTCAATGTCGAGCGCGTCGAAGTCGTGAAAGGACCGGCCGGCGACAACGGCCGCGGCGGCGCCGGCGGCTATGTCAACATCGTCACCAAGACGCCGCACGAAAGCGCCGACTACGAGCTGACCGCGAGCTACGGCTTCGACGACACCGAGTCCGAAGCGCGCTCGCGCACGACGCTGGATCTGAACCAGCCGCTGTCGCCGAACGCCTCGGCGCGGCTCAACGTGCTGTACGAAGACGGCGGCGTCGCCGGCCGCGACGTCGCCAGCCGGCGCACGTTCGGCTTCGCGCCGTCGTTCGGGATCAATATCGGCGACGACACCCGCTTCGAGCTGGCGCTGCAGTATATCGAGCAGGACGACATTCCCGACTGGGGCGTGCCGGTCGCGCTGGTGGAGGGCATGATCAACTACGATCCGACATTGTCGTCGGGCGTGAGCCACGAGTCGCTGCGCGACGTGTTCTACGGCCTGTCGAGCGATTTCGACCGTGTCGAGTCGAGCGTCGGCCTGCTGCGGCTCGAGCGTGAGCTGGCGTCGAATCTGCGATTCACCAGCCAGGTGCGCCTGTCGCGCACCGACCGTGAAGCCGCCTACACGCTGCCGTCGGGCTATGCGGCGGCGACCGATCTGGTGACGACGCAGCGCCAGGCTTATGCGCGGCGGAACGAGTCGGTTTCCTGGCTCAACAATTTCGGCGCCACGTTCGACACCGGCGGCTTGCGCCACCGCGCCGCGTTCGGCGTCGAGTATTCGCGCGAGGAGGCGGCTGCGCGCGCGTTCGCCACCGAGACCAATCCGGGCGGCGCCGCACAGCCGATCCACGCCCCGAATCCCAACCGGGCCGGCCCGTTCACCGCAGGCCCGACCGAGCGGAGCGAGGTGCGCGTCAACACGCTGGCGGCTTATCTTTACGATACGATCGAGTTCTCGCCGCAATGGGAGCTTACCGGCGGGCTGCGCGTCGAAAGCTATGACGTCGAGATCGACAGCCGCACCGTCGCCGGCGCGCCGACCGGCGCCGACGGATTGGATGTCTCGGAAACCACGGTCGCCGGCCGGCTTGGCCTCGTCTACCATCCGAGCGCGCATTCGAGCCTCTACGCCGCGATCGGCGTCGCGCCGCAGCCGCCGGCTTCGTTCCTCTCCAACTCGGACATCTCGCGCGGCGGCGACAACGCCTTTCCAGGCTTCAGCGCGGGCATGAACAGCGCCGGCGCCGACGCGCAGCAATCGGTGAACTACGAGATCGGCGGCAAGTGGGAGCTGTTCAACCAGCGCCTGCTCGCCACCGCCGCGCTGTTCCGCACCGAGCGCCAGAACGTCGCCATCACCGGCCGCACCGGCTTGACGACAGCCGATCCGATCGCGCTGCAGGGCTATGGCGAGCACATCGTCCAGGGCCTCGAACTGGGACTCAGCGGCGAGATCACCGCGCGCTGGCGGGTGTTCGCCGGCGCGCTCTTCATGGAGAGCGAGCGCGACCACAGCGCCGAACTCGATCTCTATCGCTGCCGCGCGCAGCCGGGCGATTACGGTCTGCCCAACAGCAATGCCGGCGTCGCCGCCTGCGACGCGGCGCTGCACGGCGCGCGCGGCGACGCGCTGGCGTTCGCGCCCGAGGTTTCTGCCAGTCTCTGGACCACGTACGAACTCCCGTTCGGCCTGACCGTCGGCGGCGGCGTGCGTTATGTGGGCGAGTCCTATGTCGGCCGTCCGGACGACGCCGAGCGCATCATCCCGAACAATCCGGCCAACATGCTGCCGGAATACTGGGTCGCCAACGCCATGCTCGCCTACGACCTCAGCGACAACGCCACGCTGCGCCTGAACATCGACAACATCACCGACGAGTTCTACGCGGTGTCGACCAACTGGTCGGCGCAGCGCGTGCTCTTGGGCCCGCCGCGCGCGTTTCTGGTGAGCCTGAACCTGCGGATGTGATAAGAGCAGGCGCCGCGCCGGGAGTCCGGCGCGGCGCCTCCGCCACGGATCGCTCATGCTTGTCGCCATTCCCGACGTTCTGACCCCCGAGCAGGTCGCGGCCGGGCGCGCGGCGCTGGAGGCGGCGGCCTGGGTCGACGGGCGCGTCACCGCCGGCCACCAGGGCGCGCACGTCAAGCGCAATCGGCAATTGCCGCAGGACAGCGCCGCCGGCCGCGAGGTCGGCGAACTGATCCTGCGCGCGCTGAGCGAGAATGCGCTCTTCATGTCGGCGGCGCTGCCGCTGCACGTGCTGGCGCCGACGTTTAACCGCTACGGCGTCGGCGAGACCTTCGGCAACCATGTCGACGGCGCCATGCGCTTCTTGCCCAACGGCCAGCGCATGCGCACCGATCTCTCCTGCACGCTCTTCTTCAGCGACCCAGAGGACTATGACGGCGGCGAGCTGGTCATCGAGGACGTGTTCGGCCCCCGCAGCGTCAAGCTGCCGGCCGGCCACATGATCCTCTATCCCTCGACCAGCGTGCACAGGGTCACGCCGGTGACGCGCGGCGAACGGATCGGTTCGTTCTTCTGGCTGCAGAGCATGATCCGCGACAACACCCGGCGCGCCCTGCTGTTCGACATGGACGTCGCCACCCAGCGGCTGGGCGCGGAAAACCCCACCCACGCTTCGGTGGTCCAGCTGACCGGCGTTTATCACAATTTGCTCAGGCTCTGGGGCGAGGTTTAGCCGCCGTCGCCGGGTTTCCCCCTTGCTTCCGCCCGCGCGCTCTGCGATATGAGCGCCCCTCAGCGGGCCCCGGCGGCCCGTCACCCAGGATGCGGGCGTAGCTCAGGGGTAGAGCACAACCTTGCCAAGGTTGGGGTCGTGAGTTCGAATCTCATCGCCCGCTCCAATTAAATCAATTACTTAGAGCCGAGATTGAAAGCCAGCTGGGGTCTGGGGCTGCGGTGGGGGCTGCCCCTGTCGTTCTTCGGCAAAGCGCTATCGGCGTGCTGAAACACACGTCGTTATGACGGCTTCGCCTCGAACGGGCGTCCTGTTTCGAGCCATGCGCGTCGTTCCGCTTTGAGAGCCGTGCGGCGGACCTTTCCGGCGTCGTCCCGCAGCGGCGTTTCACTCAATTCATAGGACGCCGGCCATTTGTACTTCGCCAGCCTGTCGGCGACATGCGCAGTGATCGAAGCAAGGTCGAGGGATTGGCCTTCCCGCAGCTGAATGATGGCGTGAACGCGCTCGCCCAAATCTTCCGATGGCAGGCCGATGACGACCGAGGTCGACACCAGCGGATGCTCGTCCAGCACCGCTTCCACTTCAGCCGGATAGACATTGGCGCCGCCGCGGATGATCAGGTCTGAGCGACGATCCGCGAGGAACAGATAGCCATCTTCATCGATATGGCCGAGATCGCCGATTGAGTAACCACCCGATGCATCCGTTTTCGCCTCGGCCCCGATATATTCAAACTTGCCTCTGCCGGCGGCCGGAAAGTGGACTTCGCCGACCTCCCCGACGTCCGCTTCGCTTCCGTCTGGACGGAGGATGCGCAACATTCCAGCATTGACTTTGCCCACCGAGCCGGGCTTGGCGAGCCATTCCCGGCCGGTGATGGCTGTGCCGCCGCCGCCCTCGGTGCCGCCATAGGCTTCGAAAATTTTGTCGGGCCCCAGCCATTCGATCCAGGCGCGCTTCACCCATTGCGGGCAAGGCGCAGACATGTGCCAGACAACTTTCAGCGAGGACACGTCGTAAGATTCGCGGACGCGTTCCGGCAGCGCCCAAATGCGCTGCATCATGGTCGGCACGACCGCCATGAACTCAACTTTGTACCTCTCGATCAGCCGTAGGCATTCCTCGGCGTCGAAGCGTTTCATGCCGACGACATGCGACCCCGCCAACATGCCGAAGCTTGTGAAGAGGAACGGCATGTTGTGGTAGAGCGGTCCCGGATTGAGCATGGCGCCGTCAGGCGGCAGGCCAACGCCAGCATAGGGCGGGGCGGCAGGATCAAGGAACGCCGGCATGTTGTCGACGATGATCTTCGGCCGCCCGCTGGAGCCGCCGCTCGCGACCGCCTTCCAGTGTTTCGCGCCGGCATCCTCCACAGGGGCGTCGCTAAATTCGTCCAAGGCGGCGCCGGGCGCGATCCAGGGCGTGTTATCGGCGACCGAAATATCGCCGATCACGGCCGCCGGCTGCGCAAGCGCGAGCATCTCGCTCGCCTCGCGGCCGGGGAGTTTGGATGGCAAAAGGCATGGCGTGGCGCCAGCTTTCCAGACGCCGACGACGGCTTCGTGGAATTCGCTGCTGTTCGGCAGCACGATCGCGACCATGTCATTGTGCTTGACGCCCAGCGAGGCGAGCAGACGAGCCCGCTGGTTCGAGCGTCGGTCGAGTTCGCGCCAGGTTATCGAGGCGTCAGAGTAGGTGATGGCGGGTTCGGACCCCTTCCGCTGAGCGTGACTCTGAATAATCGACGAGAAGGACTGGAGGGGCATGTTTGCGTTCCGTTTCGGTGGCCGAAATCAGCGGGCTATTCGGAGACAGACATTGCGAAGGAGTTCAAGCTGCCTGTCATCAAACTAGGCTTTTCGAAAACCTCCAGCGGAGACTTCCTCGCTGCGCGGGGCGCCCTTAGCGGCGGCTATAATCCCTAGCCCGGCATGGCGTCGAGAATTGCCTGGGTCCGGGCCTTGACCGGCTCTTCCATGAAACGGTCGGTGTGGATGTAGAGCCTGTTCTCCTGCACGCCCTTGAGAACCATCTCGCCGACTGCATCGATGCTGGCGCCCTGCTGGAGCGCTTGGCTGATCAGCTCTCTGCGTTCCGCCCTCCGCCTTTCTTGCGCTTCCGTCAGTGGCGCGGCGCCCTTGGGAGCGTCTTCCTGCGATCGATGGATGACATTGGTGGCGACGGGGCCGGGACACAGCACGCTGACGCCGATGCCAAGCGGTGCGAGATCAGGGTTGAGAGATTCCGACATCCCCACAACCGCGAACTTGGCCGTGCAGTAAAGGACTCCATTTCCGTTTGGCGCAAGGCCTGCGCCTGAGGATGTATTGACGATGTGGCCGCCCTGGCCGCGTTCGCTTATCCGCGGCAGGAATGTCTGGATCCCGTTGATGACGCCGTGAAGGTTGATTCCGATCGCATGGTTCCAAAGCTCGTAGGTGAGCTTTGCGGGAGTCTCCGCAACGATGACGCCCGCATTGTTGAACAGAAGCGATACCGGCCCCAGGACGCTTTCAGCCATTTCCGCAGTGGCGGCATAGGCGTCGCGATCGCGCACATCGAGCCGGTAAGTCTCGACCTGAGTGATGTTTTGCAGTTCCGCCTTGGCGCGGGCGAGTCCGTCGACGTCCCGATCCGCCAGGGCCAGCTTGGCGCCTGCGCGCGCAAAGCTTCGTGCGATGCCCAATCCGATGCCATTGGCGCCGCCGGTGATGAAGGCGGTGCGCCCCTGCACATCCGTCATTTACTCTTCCTCCGTGGGGCTTTCACGCTATCAGGGGCCACGTTTTTGACGTACTGACAGCTCTCGCGCCGATGGCGTCGAGAAGCCTCTTGTTTCAACGCTAGGGCACGGCTTTCAGTCCGCGAAATGCAAAGTCGGGATAGGCAATGCCTTGGAGGCATGGGCCGAGGGCCGCCGTCGATTATGGCCTGGGGCCGGTGAGCGCGACCGCCCCGGAGCGTGCTGTTTCATCCCCGATGCGGCGGCGACAAGCGGAAGACGGCCCGACCGGCGAGCTGCTCGCCCGTCGCCAGCATAGCTCAACCGCAAATGAAATCAGCCGCGCGCTCGCCGATCATGATCGCGGCGGCGTTGGTATGTCCCCCGATGAGCGTCGGCATGATCGACGCGTCCGCAACTCGTAGGCCTTCCAGACCGTGCACCCGCAATTGCGCGTCAACCACGCTTTGAGGGTCAACACCCATTCGGCACGTGCAGGCCGGATGCTGCGCCGTCACGGCGGCGGCTCGAATAAATTGCCTCACGTCCTTCACGCTGCGTCCAGGTAATGTTTCTTCACCGACGAAGCCGTTCAGGGGGTTTGTCGCCATGAGTTCTCGAGTCCAATCGATACCGTAGCATAGCCGCTCCACGTCGCCTTCGGCCTCAAGAAGATTGAATTGAATCGCCGGGTGATCGTCGGGACTGGCCGACCTCAGCCGCACGCTGCCGCGGCTCTCCGGCCGCAACACGATGTTGTAGGTTGTCAAAAGGTCCTCCTGGGGTTTGCGAAGCCCAGGAAACCAAACCTTGGCGTCGAGACTGGTTGGTATCAGCGCGAACTCAAGATCAGGCCGCTCAAGATGTGGCTGCGAGCGGTAGTAGGCAACGGATGAGAGCGGTTGAGTGGCCATCAATCCTTTGCCGGAGAGCATCCAACGCACGGCCGACAGAGCAACGCGGTCGGCGCGTATTTCCGATCGAAGCTTAAGCGGTTGCCTGCTGCGAAATATCATCGGAACGAGCGGATGCTCCTGAAGGCCTTCGCCGACGCCGGGCCGGTCGGCGACAACCTCAATTCCGTACTGTCGCAGATGATCGGCCGGACCGACGCCGGAGAGCATCAGCACGTGGGGCGAACCGTAGGCGCCTCCGCACAGAATGGTCTCGTGGCCGCAGAAGGCCTGAAACATCGCGCCATCGACGCGATATTCCACGCCAATTGCACGCGATCGCTCGAACACTATGCGGACGACATGGGCTCCAGTCACGACCTGCAGGTTCGACCGATGGCGGGCCGGCGCCAGGAACGCCTCTGCGGTGCTGGAGCGGCGGCCGCCACCGATGGTCAAGTCGGGCAATCCAAAGCCCTCGGGCGGCTCCGCATCGAAATCCTCGACCAGCGGGTAGTTCAAGTTGACCGCTGCGTCTTTGACCGCCCGCGTGATCGGGTCGTCGTGCGTGATGCGAGAGACATGCATTGGTCCTTCCGCACCGCGCCATGTGCTGCGGCCGCGATCGCTGCGCTCGGACTTCCGAAAGTAGGGAAGGACATCCTCATACGACCAGCCGATCGCGCCCATTTGCGCCCATTGGTCGTAGTCGCGCGGGTGGCCGCGCGAATACATCATGCCGTTGACGGAGGAAGATCCCCCGAGCACCTTTCCTCTGGGCGCATGTATGGACCTGCCATTAGCGTGCGGCTCCGGCTCGGAGCTGTAGTCCCAATCAAACAGCGCCAACTGCCTGATCAATCGAAAAGCCAGCGGCATGCGGATCAAGAGCGAGTTGTCTCGCGGACCCGCCTCAAGCAGCAGCACCGTGCGCTTGGCGTCTTCACTGAGCCGGGCCGCAACAACCGCGCCGGAAGATCCGCCGCCCACCACAATGTAGTCGAAGCTCTTTTTCATCGCGCCAGCCATTCTTGGGCGTGCTCGCGGGTCAAGGGAGTTATTGGCGCGGCGTATTCCGTTGACGAATACCCAACGCGGCCGCGCATCATTCTCCGCCGGAATACTTCAAGTCACGAAGGCATTGGATATCGCGTTGGAGATGGGCAACCTGCTTCGAGCCTCGTCTTGATGTCTTCGATCCAGAGTTCGTGCGCCGTCGACGGTTTTCGCCGGCTCTAAACGGGATCGCCGAACGGGAGCCGCCGCTGCGGACCTGGATCATAGAGAAAGGATCATCCGTTGGCTCTCAGTCTTCGACCGGCGCGCGACAAACTCGGCGTGCAGCCCGGAAAATTGTTCATCGGGGGCGAGTGGATCGAAGAAGCGAATGGACGTTTCGACCAAATTCACCCCGCCACCAACGAGGTGATGACGAGCTTCGCCGAAGCAGGGGAGGCTGGCGTTGACCGCGCCGTCGCAGCGGCCCGCGAAGCCTTCGACAAGGGGCCGTGGCCGCGTCTGCCGGCCCAGGACCGCAAGCGCATCCTCCAGCCGATCATCGACGGAATTTACGCCGCAGAAGAAGAGCTGGCGCAGCTACAGACGTTGGACAACGGCATTCCTTACCATTTCAGCCGTCGCTCGCGCGTCTCGGGAACGGCCGCGGCGGACATCTTCGATCACTATGCCGGGTGGTGCGACAAGATCACCGGAGAAACATATCCGCGCTTCTCCTCGGATTCCAATCTTCACTACTTGTCGTTCAGAGAACCGGTTGGCGTCGCAGCCGCCATCCTCGCTTTTAATGCGCCGCTCGCCATGTTCGCGATCAAGGTCGGCGCGGCGCTCGCCAGCGGATGCACTGTCGTCGTAAAGCCCTCGGAGTACGCCAACCTCGCTGTCGAGCGTCTTGCGCGCATTCTTGCGAGCAGCGATCTGCCGCCCGGCGTGTTCAATTTCATCACGGGAGGGGCGCGAACCGGATCGGCGCTCGCGACGCATCCGGGAATCGACAAGGTCTCTTTCACCGGCAGCGCGGCGGTCGGCGAGCAGATCATGAATGCGAGCGGCCGGAACATGAAGCGCGTTTCGCTGGAACTCGGCGGAAAAAGCGCCGGCATCGTTTTCCCTGACGCCAGAAGCGTCGAAGGCGCTGCGCGAACGCTTATGGGACTGTGCTCAACGTTCTTGTCGGGCCAGATATGCTCGACCCCCAGCCGGGCCATCGTCCACCGGTCCTTGCTCGCTGAGTTCGTCCATTTTGCTGGCGAGCAAGTGAAGACCGTGCGCTTTGGCGATCCATTCGATTCTGCGACCAATGCGGCTCCGATCATTTCCAAGCGGCAAGTCGCGCGCGTTCTTGGTTATGTCGACAGCGGCAAGCGCGAAGGCGCCACATTGTGCTTCGGTGGCGACACGCCAGGCGGCGAGCTGGCCGGCGGCAATTGGATCAACCCAGCGCTTTTTGTGGACGTTCGCAACGACATGACGATCGCCCGCGAAGAAATTTTTGGACCCGTTCTCAGCGTCATTCCGTTCGACGCCGAGGAAGAGGCGATCGCCATCGCCAATGATAGCGAATATGGCCTGGCCGGCTGCATTTTCACGACGGACATCGCCAGAGCATTTCGCGTTGCACGGGCGGTCCGCAGCGGCTCCGTCGGAATCAACGGTTATGCGAGCAGCCCCCATTCGCCGATGGGCGGGATTCGGCGGTCGGGCATCGGTCGCGAGGGCGGATGGGCCGCGATTGAGGCTTTCACAGAGCTGAAGACCGTCGTGCTCAATCTGGATGGCTGAGAACAACGGCGACAAGATCGGAGATGGAGTTGGAGTCTGCAAGCGATACGTCACACGAGGCCAGCCTGATTGGCCGAGGGTTGTTCTGGCAGGACATGAGTGTCGGTCAGAAGTTTCGAACCTTCACTCGTACGATCACCGAGGCGGACCTGGTTCATTTCGTGACGCTGACGGGGATGGTCGACAGCGGCTTTCTCGACGCGACAGCCAGTGGCCCGATGGGAGGACGACCTGTTCCGGCGGCGCTCACCTATTCGATCATCGAAGGCTTTATCGTTCAGTCGTTGATCAGAGGAACCGGCGTCGCGATGCTGGCGTGCGCTCAGGAGGCCATCGCGCCGGTCCGAGTCAACGACACCATTCACGCCTTGATCGAGATCACCGCCATACGCCCGACCTCGAGCAACGGCAGAGCTATCGTCGATTCAGTCATCTCGATCTTCAATCAGAACGAACAGCCAGTCCTACGCTACACGTCGAAACGCATGATCGCCGGCCGTCCGATAGCGGAGCAATCAAGATGAGCGGGCCGCTTTCGGGCATTCGCGTGATCGATCTTACAACGGTGGCCATGGGGCCTTTAGCGAGTCAGTGGCTCGGCGATTTCGGCGCTGACGTGATCAAGGTTGAACCGCCCGAGGGAGATTCGACGCGGCAAACGGGGCCGTCTGCCGAACCAGGCATGGCGGCTCTTTTCCTCAGCGCCAACCGCAACAAGCGCAGCATCGTGCTGGATTTGAAAAGCGAACCTGGACGCGCCGCGCTGCTGACCCTGATCGATGGCGCCGATGTTTTCATGCATAATATCCGGCCGCAAAAGCTCGCCAAGCTTGGGCTCGGGCCGGATGTGCTTCAAGGAAGGAATCGGCAGCTCATTTACGCCGGGCTGCATGGATTTGGCGAGGCTGGCCCCTATGGCGGCAGGCCGGCCTATGACGATATCATTCAGGGACTATCCGGTTGCGCCGACCTGATGCGCCGACAGAGCGGGGAACCCAAATATTTCCCCGCCATCACGGCGGATAAAACCACGGGCTTGATCGCCGCCATGGCGATCCTTGCTGCGCTTGCCGGGCGCGCGTCCAGCGGTCGAGGCGGCGTGATCGAAATCCCGATGTTTGAATGCATGGCGGCATTCAATCTTGTCGAGCATCTCTACGGCCATCAGCTTGATCCGCCGCGTGCGCCGATGGGATATCCGCGCGTTCTCTCGCGCGACCGGCGCCCGTTCAAGACGCTGGACGGCTATATTTGCATGATGCCCTACACAGACGCGCACTGGCGGGCTTTCTTTCATCATGCCGGCGCGGACGAGTATGCCGCCGATCCGCGGTTTGGTTCGATGTCCATGCGCACCGCGCACATTGACGAGTTATACGAACTCGCCTCTTCGTTGATCCTCTCGCGGACCTCCTCCGAATGGCTTTCCGCGTGCGATCGCCTCGGGATTCCTGCGGCGCCGATTCTCTCGTTGGAGGCGCTCCTTTCAGATCCTCACCTTTGCAAGGTGGGCTTTTTTGCCGCCCTGCATGATCCTGGAGTGGGCGCCGTCCGCATGCCGGGCGTGCCGGTCCTGTTTGATGGCGAGCGGCCGAAGGTAACGATGCCGCCCCGGCTTGGCGAGCATAGCCGGGACATACTTCTCGAAAGCGGGGTCGATGCGGAAATGGTGGACCGGCTCTTGAATTGTCCCGATGGGACGGCGCCCCAAACCGCGTCATCGCTGAAGCAATAAGGCGGAGATCGAGCACTGTGAGCCGCTCCGCCAGGGTCAGCTTGGCAAGGCGTCAAGAATGGCCTTGGTGCGGGCCTTGATCATATCTCCGACGCTAGGATCCGTGTGGATGTACAGATGGTTTTCCCGCACAGCTTTCAGGACCATCTCACCGACCGCGTCGATGCTGGCGCCTTGCTGGAGATACCTGGCGGCTTGGGCGGTCGCTTCTCTATAACGACGCTGCTGTTCTTCAGAGAGCGGCGCGCCGGCCTTGGGCGCGGCGTCCGCCGAGCGTTGGACGATGTCGGTTTGGACCGGACCCGGGCAGAGCACGCTGACGCCAATCCCGAGCGCGGCCAGTTCAGGGTTCATGGCCTCCGACATTCCGACCACGCCGAACTTGGATGTCGCATACAGAACGCCTGAGGTCGTCGCTACAAGGCCCGCGCCCGAGGCCGTGTTCACGATATGCCCGCCCTCGTTGCGTTCGACCATCTTGGGCAGAAAGGTCTGCACGCCGTTGATGACGCCGTAGAGGTTGATTCCGATCACCCAATCCCAAAGCTCGTAGCTGAGCTTGCTTGCGGGAGCGCCGGCAGCCACGCCGGCATTGTTGAACAGCAGCGATACAGGTCCGAGCGCGCGTTCCGCGGCTTCCGCCGTCGCCGCATAGGCGTCACGATCACGCACGTCGAGCTGATAGGTCTCGACCGCGGTGATGCTCTGCAATTCCGCCTTGGCGCGCGCGAGGCCGGCGGCGTCCACATCCGCAAGGGCGAGCTTGGCGCCGGCGCGCGCAAAGCTTCGGGCGATGCCTAATCCGATGCCGTTGCCGCCGCCTGTGATGAAGGCGGTGCGCCCCTGCACATCCGTCATGTATTCTCTCCCAACTTTCGTGCGTTCGCTCAGCCGCCGTGCATCGACGAAGCAACGTTCTGACGCGGCGCAACCCGGCGACAGGACTTGTCGTCCACCACTAGGACGTCGCTCGCGGCTTGCGAAATGCAAAGCCGGGAATGGCGATGCCTTCGAGGAATATGAGGAAACCGCCGTCAGCGACGTGTGCATCTCGAGTCTAGGGGCGTATCGGTTGCCCCAGCCATGCATCCGAGGCATGGCCTGCCTATTTTTATCCAGGCTCGATCCATCCTGTCTTGGGTAAAAGTCTTTGACGACAGAACGAAGGCGGCGGCTTCAGCTCGTCTCATGACTGTTCGCCGCAGGAGGAGCGTCGCGTTGGAAAACGATCGATCACCCATCACAAACGCGGAACTATCGCCGATGCCGATCGGCGACGTGCTGGCGTATCACGCCGGCAAGGATCCGACGCGCCCGGCGGTGACGTACAATGACGTAACCGTCTGTTATGCTGAACTTGACGCGCGCTCCAACCGCAAGGCACGTCAGCTGGCCGGCTTGGGCGTAGGCGAAGGCGACGTCGTCACCCTCGCAGTGCCCAACGGTCTCGAATTGTTGGAGACGCTCTTTGCGGTGTGGAAGTTGGGCGCCACCCCGAACAGCGTTTCTTCGAAGCTGCCGGCCATGGAGTTGCAGGCGATTGTCGAACTCGCCAGGCCGCGCCTGATCGTCGGCGAAGAAAATGCACGGGTGGCGGGCTGGGATTTTCTCGCTACGGGTTCGAGCCCGTGCGCAGACTTATCGGCTGATCCGCTTCCTTCGAAGATTTCTTCGCGCTGGAAGATCATGACGAGCGGCGGATCGACTGGACGGCCGAAGCTGATTGTGGACAGACAGCCCGGCGTTTCCGATCCGACCAAAATTCCTCCGAGCCAAATGCCGGGCGACACGATCCTCAATCCGGGGCCGATGTATCACAACTCGCCGTTCGTCGTGTCGACTCAGTGCCTGTTCTCTGGGGGGCATCTTGTTGAAATGGGCCGTTTTGATCCCTTGCGCGCCCTTGAACTGATCGCGCGCCACCGGGTCAATTGGGTGTGCCTCGTGCCGACGATGATGCACCGGATCTGGCGTTTGCCTGCCGAGCAACGCGATTCCTTCGACCTGTCGAGCCTTCGGGTCGTGTTTCACCTGGGCGCTGTATGTCCACAATGGCTCAAGCAAGCCTGGATCGATTGGCTGGGACCGGATCGCATCCTCGAACTCTATGGCGGCACGGAGCTGATGGGCGTGACGCTCATCACGGGGCGCGAATGGCTTGCGCACAAGGGTTCGGTCGGCAAGGTTCAGCCGGGATCGCGGATGCGCGTGATGAACGAGCGTGGCGAGGAATGCAAACCAGGCGAAATCGGCGAGATCTACTTTCTCCCGGACAGAGGCCCCAACTCGACCTACGAATATGTCGGAGCACAGGCTAAGAAGCTGGGCGATTGGGAGAGCTATGGCGATCTTGGTCATGTGGACGAGGAGGGATATCTCTACATCGCCGACCGACGCACCGACATGATCCTATCGGGCGGCGCCAACATCTTTCCAGCCGAGGTCGAGGCCGCCCTCGATCAACATCCGGACGTCCAGTCCTCTATCGTAATCGGCCTGCCGGATCCCGACCTCGGTCAGCGCGCCCACGCCATCGTTCAACTTACGGAAGCCATGCGGGAACGCGTCAGCGATGACGACTTGCGCGCATTCCTGGCCGCTAGGCTGGTGCGATACAAGATTCCGCGAACGTTCGAGTTCACGGATGAGAACCTTCGCGACGACGCCGGCAAGGCCAGGCGATCAAAACTGCGCGACGATCGCATCGTCAGCGTTTCATGAAGCCACGCGTTCGCGGCGTTTCAGCTTCGTATCCTATGTGCAGGATGGAGCGGGTTCAGGCTTGGCTAGCGGCCGTTGCGGCAGCTGGGACGGAGGCGCTTACCGGCGATGACGGCAGCTTCTCGCGGCAGGCTCGGATAAAGGCGCGAACGGCTGGGCGCGGCGTCCATCTCAGGCGCGTAGCGCAGCACAGCGGCGGCAGCGGAAGCAACTCGAGAAATGGCACACGCGCGAAGCGGCTCTTGAACGTACGGGTATTCGTATAAGGGATCGACACCAGCCCGATCGCAGTGGTTTCGTGGACCAGTCTTGCGACGATCGGGAAGTAGTCGATGATGTGGAGCCTCTCGTGGGGATCCACCCCAGCTTCTTCGTAAATCTGACGCCAGGCGAAATCGTGAGGCGCAGAGCCTGAAGGCACAATCAGATCGTATTTGGCGACGTCGGCGATCGTCACGTTGTTACAGGTGAGAATGGGATGTCCGTGCTTGACGAAAAAAGTCGTTGGCACGGGCGGCAAGGGTTCGCGTCGGAAGTCGGGCTGCTGCTCAAACGCCGCCTCGTAGCCGAACGCCACATCAATTGCGCCGGCGCGCAGCTGCTGCACCACGCGATCAAAGGTGCCGCCAACAATATCAAACCTGATTTTGGGATGCCGCGCCGACAACGTTGATAACGGCTCCAACAGGAGCGACTCAAGCGATGCTGGACATACGCCGATCCTGAGCACGGCAGCGTAAGGGTCGGAGCCAATTGACGATCCACGGAGCAGATCTTGCGTTTCATCGAGCAGACGCGTCGCCCGCTCCACAAACGCGCGCCCTTCCTCCGTGAGAAGCACACCACGAGCGTTTCGGTTGAAAAGCGAATAGCCGAGCTGCTGCTCCAGATCGGCCACACTCTTGGTAATTGCCGATTGGGTCACCCCTATCTGCTCCGCAGCAGCCGTAAAGGAACCGTACCGTGCGGTCGCGACAACGTATTGAAGGCGCCGATCAACCATTGGGCCATTCCTACAAGGAATGGTTGTTGGTGGCTAGTGGGCAAGCGCAGCTATGCTTCGCCGCAGCTGGCGACAGCCGAGATGCGCCGCGCATACGCGCGAAGGGTGGGCGTCCTCTTAGACGTGACATTCCGCACGGGAATTGCAGCACACCCTAAGGAATGGGATGCGCAAACTCGACACTACTCGTCGCAGAGAGCCATTGCGGGTGGGCGCGGCGATCCGTCTGACATCGCACGCGGCTTGGCGGGTGGAGAACGCACGCCTTGCGGCGAAGCGAACGGCGGGGCGTCGATAAGATATAAGATCCGGAAAGGAGCGCCGCTGATGCGCAATGCGCGGCGATCACGCATATCCTGAGGTGTCTTGCCGCACCGCCTCGCGAAGCTGTGGCGTCCAACCTCACTTGCGCGCCGAAAGCCTTTTGAGGCCAGGAGCGCTTTCCGACGACGCTTTTCTCCTCTCAGGTTCATATCCGCACGTTACACCTCAGCGATCACGGCCATCTCTTGATCCGGCCGATGCACAGCTGACGTCCTTGGGCATTAGTTGACGGAATGCGGGCGCAAGGAAAGGAATGCGACAATGCGCGAAGTCTCGGCTCTCCTGCCCTGAAATATATACGGGGAGGAAAGTGATGATTGTGAGAACCGCTGCTTCGTTATTGGCTATCGCATGGGCGGGAGGGGTGGCCGCACCAGCGCTCGCGCAGACGCAGGGTGCGCCCGACCAGCAGCAATCGTCAACCCTTCCCGGCAACGCCGATCCGCGGTCCGAAGCGACGACGAGCGACGAAATCCTCGTAACGGCGCAGCGCCGTTCTGAGCGACTCGTCGATGTTCCGCTATCTGTGGCGACGGTCTCAGGCGAAGAGATGGAGCAGGCCGGCGGCGACTCTATTGAGAACCTGACCAGGGTGGTCCCCGGCGTCTACCTGCAGCGCGCCCAATACGGCTTGTCGCCGACGGTCCGCGGCGTCGGCTCGACGCTCGCGGCCTCGAGCGGCGAGCAGAACGTCGCGATGTATGTCGACGAAATCTACTACCCGACGCCGACGGGGAACATCTTCGACTTGGCCAGCGTCTCGGGCATCGAAGTGCTGAAAGGCCCGCAAGGCACTTTGTTCGGACGCAACGCCACCGGCGGCGCCATCCTGCTTCGCACGCTTGACCCGAGCTTCACGCCGGAAGGCCGCTTCAACGTGTCGTACGAACGCTTCGATCAGGTGCGGACGGGCGGCTATCTCAACGTGCCTCTGAGCGAGTCTGTCGCCGTCAACGCCTCGGTCGCCTACCGTCACTCGGATGGCTATGTGCGCGACCTGCTGACCGACGAGATCACCAATGAAGGCGAGAACTTCACCTCGCGCATAAAGCTGCTGGTGGAGCCCACCAACGATCTCTCGATCGTTTTCACGGCGTCACGCGCCGTTCTCGATGATCCGACCGGAGTCAGCAGCGTGAACCTGCAACCGGCCCTGGCCGTCGCGGTGTTAGGCGGCCCGATTGCGGGAGATCGTTTCCATTCTTCGAACGCTGCGCGGCAAATGATCCGGACCGAAGCCAATGAGTACAGCATACGCGCGAGGCTTGAACTCGATGCGGGGACGCTGTCGTCGTTTACGGCGTACCTGCAGAACGAACTGGACTCCGTGAGCGAGCTCACCGGCTCCTACTTAAACGTTCCTGCTTTCGGCCTTCCCGCCGTCGTCATCAATTTCAACACGTATACGGATACTTTCACTCAGGAAGTGAATTTCGCGTCGCGCGAGGATCAGCCGTTCACCTATGTCGCCGGTGTGTATTACTTCAGAAATCAGGGCGGGCTGCCGTATTTCATTCAGCAAGGCGCTCCGCAATTTTTCAATCAATACGATGACTGGTCCATATCGGCTTACGCCGACGGGGCGTACGCATTTGGCGATCTGTCGCTGATCGCCGGCATCCGATACACTTACGAGGAGATATCGGCTGATAGCGGTTTCGGCGCCACCGAAGCGACAGGAACCTACTCGCGCTTTCAGAGGGGGGATGACGCGCAATGGACGCCGCGCGTCGGTCTGCGCTATGCGCTTGACGACCAAACCAATATCTACGCGACCTACAGCCGGGGCTTCAAAAGCGGAAGATCCGACCGAAGCTCGCCGACAGGGCCGGGCGTAGATGCGGAGACGGTCGACGCCTATGAGGCGGGCTACAAGCATGCGTCGCCCAACTTCTCGTTTAACGCAGCCGCCTTCTACTACGACTACCAGGACACCCAGGTAAACACGACCGTCGTGACGTCAGGCGGCGCGATCGTTACGGCATTGATCAACGCGCCGGAGTCGGAGATCTATGGCGCGGAGATGGACGCCTCGCTGCGCCTCAACGACAATTTCGACCTGCGGACCGCCGTGGCGTACACCCACGCCCGCTATACTTCTTTCCCGCAAGCGGTCAGCTACATCAACGATCCGAGCGATCCCACCACGGTTGGCGGACTCGTTTTCTCCCAGATCAACGTGGATGCGAGCGGCAATCACATGGTGCGCTCGCCGGAATGGACGGCCAGCGCGACACTCAGCTACCATACGCCTGTAGGCGGCAATAACGAACTCGAACTGGCGCTGTCGTCCTATTACAGCAGCCGCGTCTTCTTCACGTTCGACAACCGTCTGAGCCAGGGGTCGTATCTGACGCTCGACGGGACCGCGACATTGTCGATTGGCGAGAACACAAGGCTATCCGTTTTCGGGCGCAATCTGACCGACGAAGAGTACTACACAGGCGCCGGCCAAGGCCGTTTCTCGCTCGAGCAGGTGACCTTCGGCCCGCCCAAGATGTTCGGTGTGTCGCTGGGCTATTCGTTCTAGTTCTGTAGGAGCTCAAAGCGCCATCGCCGCAGCTTACACTGTAAGCTGCGGCGATGGACTGTCTCTGCAAGGCGCAGCGACCAGAAGAGACGTGCAAATGGCGACAGTCGCGTTGCGTGGCGCGCCGTTTTTTTGAGATGCATTTCCTGAACGCCCGCTGCGTCCGAAATGTGCGTCACATCCAGCATTGAAAACGAAGAAAGAAGAAGGCGGGTAATGGCTGAGTACACTACGATAGACGTCGTCCATGACGGCGCGGTCGATTGGCTGACTCTCAATCGACCGGATCGCCTCAACGCCTTGGATGGGGCGATGGTGCGCGAACTGTGGGACTATTTCTCCGGCCTGCAGTCCGATTATGAGCGTCGCATCGTGGTCATGCGCGGAGCTGGAAAGGCGTTCTGCGCCGGGCTCGATCTGGTCTGGCTCAAGAGCGCGCATTCAGGCGCGCCGAACAGTGCAACCGAGAAGGGGCCAGGACCGTCGCTAAGCGACATCATCCTCAAGATGCGCTCATGTCCGCAGGCCATCGTATCGCTGGTTCACGGTGCGGCGTGCGGCGGGGGATTCAATTTCGTGCTGGCCTCCGACATTCGCATCGCCGGCCGCAGCGCAAAGATGAATGTAGCCTTCGTAAAGCTTGGCCTTTCCGGCTGCGAACTTGGAACGAGCTACTTCCTGCCGCGATTGGCCGGGGGCGCCGTTGCGGCCGAACTGATGATGACCGGGCGCTTTCTTCACGCAGAACGCGCGCTGGCCGTAGGGCTGGTGTCGGAAGTCGTGGACGACGACCAACTCGAGAATGCGGCGCGCTCGCTCATCAAGGACCTCCTCGCCGTATCGCCCATGGGCCTTCGCAAAACCAAGGAAACCATGCAATCGGCGGCTGGAATCGAGGACTTGGCCGCGGTGATCGCGCTGGAAGAACACACGCAAATGTCATGCGTGGAGGCGGGTTCCTTCACTCAGAGGGTCGACGCGTTTGGAACGGCGAAGAGCGCCGGCTAGATCACGCGGGCGGCGCCGGCGACGCATTCCCGCAGTTCATGCTTGGCCGCGCGTTGGAATTTGACCCTGCCGCTCAGGCCGGGAAAGGTTGGCGCCAATCTGCACGAGCGGTCTGCGGCGGCCGATCGGCAAGCGTGAACCAGGAGAAATCGGCCATGGCGACTGAACGTCACGAGTACGAGCAGGTTATCTATGAAGTCCCTGCCCCCAAGGTGGCGCGGATTGTCATGAACCGGCCAAAACGGGGCAATGCGCAAGGCATCACGATGACGTACGACCTTGACAACGCGTTCAAGCGCGCATGTCACGACGACGATATCAATGTGATCATCCTGGCGGGCGCCGGCGATCACTGGAGCGCCGGTCACGATCTCAGTGGCGAAGGCCCAGACCTTCCTTCGCGTGAGCAGACCGTGGGGCTTTGGGGCGGCTCTTATCAAGGCAAGGGCTGGGCAGGCTTTTACGCGCGCGAGAAGGAGATTTATCTCGAGATCAGCGAGCGCTGGCGCAATGCGCCCAAGCCGACCATCGCCGAGATCCAGGGCTCGGTGATCTCGGGCGGGATGATACTCGCATGGACCTGCGATCTTATCGTTTGCGCGGAGGACGCGCGTTTCCGCGACGCGACAGCCGCGGAGATGGGAATTGCGGGCGTGGAGTTCTGGCAGCATTTCCATGAGATGAGCGCCCGTCAGGCGAAGGAGTGGCTAATGACGGGCGATTGGCTGACGGCGCAGGAAGCGCAGCGGCGTGGCATGGTGAACCGGGTCGTCCCGCGCGAGGAGCTGAGCGCCCGGACGCTTGAACTGGCCCAGACCATCGCCGCCAAGAATCCCTTGACGATGAAGCTCGTGAAGCAGGCGGTGAACTTCGCGCAGGATGCGTCTGGCCGTAAGGCGGCTCAGGACTACGGTTTCCACCTTCACCAGATCGGTCACATGCAGGCGATGCTGGTCAGCGGCTTTCCGATCGATATCGAAAGTCTGCCGCCAAAGATGCGCGCCAATGTCGAAAAGGTCGTGGCCGCCCGCAGAGCCGCGGCTGCTGAATAATAGCGCCAACGCGCCGCGGGCGCATCTGGCAGCGCAAAATGCTACTTGATTGGAAATCACATGAGTGATGTCGCTCATCGCACGGCCTTCATTACTGGAGGCGCCAATGGAATAGGCCTCGGCATTGCGCGGGCGCTGGCGCGAGCCGGCGCCAAGCTCGCTCTGGTCGATCTGGATGCGGAGGGGCTTGAAAGAGCGAAGGCGGAACTGAGCGAGACGACGGAGGTTTTCACCGCCGCGCTCGACGTTCGCGACCGCGCCGCCTACGCGCGCGTGGCGGACGAAGCGGAGGCGAAGCTCGGACCCGTATCGATCCTGATCAACAACGCCGGCGTTGCGGGCGGCGCCCCTTCAAGCAGGATGACTTACGAATTGTGGGATTGGGGCATGGGGATCAATTTGGGCGGCGTGATAAACGGCGTCCAGACCTTCCTGCCGCGGATCATCGAGCGCGGGGCTGGGGGGCACATCGTCAACACCGCCTCCGGGGCCGGGCTATTCGCGCCGCCTGGAAACACGCTCTATTGCACGGCCAAGTTCGCGGTCGTGGGCATGAGCGAGGCGTTGGCCGCCGAACTCGAACCTCAGGGAGTCGGCGTGACCGTGCTGTGTCCGGGGCCTGTCGCGACAGGCATCATGGAGCGCACGCGCGCTTCCCAGCCAAAGGTGACGAAGTCGATGTCCACCGAGCAACGCGGCAAGGCGTTCGCGACGAATGAGGCGGCCAGGCAAGCTTTGGCGGCTGGCGTGTCGCCTGACGCGGTCGGCGATATGGTGCTCGCCGCGATCCGCGAGAACCGCCTCTATGTTCATACTGATCGGGTCTCAGCCGAGCCGATCAAGATGCGCACCAAGGCATTGCTGGAGGCGCTTTCGCATTTGAGCGAAGGGGGGGCAGCCGCGTGAGCGCGCGAGATGAACTGCGGCTGTTGGGATAATGCCAGAACCTGTTCTGCTCGATCGTAACGGGACGATCGCGTACATCACGCTCAACCGGCCAGAGCGCGGCAACGCGATCGATGTGCCATTGGCCTGCGCGCTGCTGGAGGCGACGACGGCAGTGGAGACGGACGACGGCGTCCGCTGCGTGGTGTTGCGCGCGAACGGACCGATGTTCTGCGTAGGCGGCGACGTGAAGGGTCTCTATGCCGCCGGCGATGCGCTTGCGACTTTGCTCGACGACATTCTGGCCTATCTCCATCCTGCAATCGGCCGCCTGGCAAGCATGAACAAGCCGGTGATTAGCGCAATCCAGGGTCCTAGCGCAGGCGCGGGTCTGGGGCTGGCGGTTGTCGGCGACATCGCGCTGGCCGAACCTACAGCCCACTTCACCACGGCCTACTCCAAGATCGGCCTCTCGCCGGATGGCGGGACGACATGGCTGTTGCCGAAGCTTGTGGGTTTGCGCCGCGCTCAAGAGCTTTCGCTGACGAGCTGCCGCGTATCGGCGGATGAGGCGGCGGCGATAGGCCTCATAACGCGCGTGGTCCCACAAGGCGCCCTGGCTTATGAAGTTGATGCGCTCGCCGAGGAACTCGCCAACTCCGCCGTAGGCGCGCTCGGCAGGACAAAGCGGCTGCTGCTGGCGAGCGCCGAGGCTGCTTTCGACGAGCAGCTTGAGGCCGAGCGTGAAAACATCGTCCGCCAGGGAAGCACGAGCGAGGGCAAGTCGGGAGTCGCGGCCTTTATCGAGCGCCGCAAGCCGAACTTCGGGGCGTCCGAAGCCAAGCAGGACCGCTAAGGGGCAGGGGAGAGCAGAATGGCTCTCCTGTGAAAAGTTTACCGTCAATAAGCCTGATCTCATTGGTGGAACCCATGCGATGGGAGCATGGCTGAGGCGCGGATTTCGGTGCTTGCCGCGATGAGTTCCGGCTAGCGTGCCTCAAAATCGCGGGCGGCAGGGCTTTTGAAGCCGGAGCGTGCGGCAAGGGAGTGAAGCTGAATGAGCGATTCCGCTGAAGTCGCGATCGGGTTCCGGCGTCCATGAGCGGTGTCGCTGCACACGATGCGCCCTCGGTGCGATCCACCGCGCCGGTCTACGCGCTGGTTCTCCTGACCGCCGTCAGCTTCTTCAACTATCTGGACCGCATGGTGGTCGCGATCCTGGTTGAACCGATCAAGCTGGAGTTTGGTCTTTCCGACACGCAAATGGGGCTGATCACCGGCTTCGCCTTCGCGATGCTCTATGCGATTCTGGGGCTGCCGCTCGCGCGCATCGCCGATCGTCACTCCCGCATCACTCTTGTGTCGATCTGCCTCGCCGTTTGGAGCGCCATGACGGCCCTGACCGGCCTGGCGCGCAATTTCGTTGAACTGTTCGCCGTGCGCATGGCCGTCGGCGTGGGCGAGGCGGGCTGCGTCCCGGCCGCGCACTCCCTTCTAGGCGACCTGTTTCCACGCGAACGCAGAGCCTTCGCGATCAGCGTTTTCCAGGCGGGCGGGGTGTTGGGGCAAAGCGCGGGGCTCGTGCTTGCGGCGGTGGTTGCGCAAGTCTGGGGCTGGCGCGCCGCCATGATCGTCGTGGGGCTTTTGGGCATTCCGCTGGCAATCCTGATGTTCTTCACCGTGCGTGAGCCGCCGCGCAGCGAAACGCACGCCCAGGCGTCAGGCGAATCCATGCTGGCGACGTTGAAGGCGCTTATGGTGCGGCCTCCACTGGTTCACATCATCCTGGGGATCGCCGTCGGCGCATTCGGAAGCTACGGCATGGGCCAGTGGCTGCCGTCCTTCTTCATTCGGATTCACGGACTGAGCTTGTCCGAAGTAGGTTTGTATAGCGGCGCCGTGGCGACCGTCGGCGCAGTGCTGGGAACGGTTTTCGGCGGTTATGCCCTGACTCGACTCGGCCCCCGCGACATCCGCTGGGAGCTGTGGTGGCCGATGATCGTGTTCGCGATCTTTCCGTTGTTCATGCTGCCGTCTCTTTGGGTCGACGACTGGAAGGCTGCGTTGGGCCTGCAGCTGATCGGGTTTTTCATTGGCGCTTCGGGTGCCGGCGTTGCACTGTCGGCGCTGCAAACCTATGCCGAGCAACACCGGAGAGCCACCGCTGTCGCCATCACGTTGCTCATGTCTTCGCTCCTGGGCCTCGGCTTGGGTCCCGTAGCCGTTGGCGCGATCAGTGATTTTCTAGCTCCGACCTTTGGGACCGACAGCTTGCGCTACGCGCTGATCGCGACCGGCTTCATGCCGTTTTGGGCCGCAACCCATTTCTGGCTCGCTTCCCGCTCGAGCAAACGTTGGAGCCTCGCTTAGGAGCAATGACAAACGCGGCGCTTTATCGACTCATTGGACTGCCAACAAACCCGCAGGAAGCGGCGCGCGCCGATTTCACGAGAAAGATCGCCCAGCTGCGCCCTGCGCCGATTCGGCATTCCGGCGGTCGACCAGTTTTCGAACCAGATTGATGAGGAGAATAGGCATGAGCAACAAGCCTCGCGTCGCCGGCGTCGGCATGATCCCGTTCACCAAGCCGGGACAGAGCGAAGATTGGGATGTCATGGGCGAGAAGGCGGTTCGCCTGGCGCTTCAGGATGCCGGGATCGGCTACGAGCAGGTGCAGCAGGCCTTCGCCGGCTACGTTTACGGCGACACCACCGCCGGCCAGTCGGTGCTCTACCGCGTGGGGCTGAGCGGCATCCCGATCGTCAACGTCAACAACGCCTGCTCGACCGGGTCCACCGCCTTGTATCTGGCGCGGCAGATGGTCGAAGCGGGCGTCGCCGATTGCGTGCTTGCAGTCGGGTTCGAGCAGATGGCGCCAGGGGCGATCGGCGCAGTCTTTTCGGACCGCAAGTACATTGGCGAGTGCATGGGCAAAGCGATGCTGGATCTGCAGGGATTCGACCCTGCCGTGCCCTTTGCCGCGCAGCAGTTTGGCGGCGCCGGCGCCGATTACCAGAAACGCTACGGCGCCAAGGACGAGACCTTCGCGCGCATTTCGGTCAAGGCGCGGGCGCATGCGGCGAACAACCCGCTCGCGATCTTCCGCGATCCGGTGACGCTTGAGGAGGTCATGACCTCCAAGCATCTCTACGGCCCCGTCACCCGACTCCAAGCGTGCCCGCCGACCTGCGGCGCGGCAGCGGCGGTGATCGTCTCGCCCGCGTTTGCGGCGAAGCACGGTCTCAACGCAGCGGTCGAGATCAAGGGACAGGCAATGGCCACCGACACCCCTTCGAGCTTCGACAGCGGGTCCATGATAAAGGTCGTCGGCTTTGACATGGCCAAGGAGGCGGCCCGGCAGGCCTATGAGGCGGCGGGCGTGTCTCCGCAAGACGCGCAGGTCGTCGAGCTGCACGATTGCTTCAGCGTCAACGAGCTCATCACTTATGAATCGCTGGGACTTTGTCCCGAGGGCGGCGCCGAGCAGTTCATCCATGACGGAGACAACACGTACGGCGGTCGTTACGTCGTAAATCCGTCGGGCGGGCTGCTCTCCAAGGGACACCCGCTCGGCGCGACCGGCCTCGCGCAATGCTACGAGCTGACTCACCAGCTGCGCGGCACGGCCGACAAGAGGCAGGTGGACGGCGCGCGCCTCGCGATTCAGCACAATATGGGGCTCGGCGGCGCCTGTGTTGTTACGATTTACGGTCGAGCCTGACGGGCTGAGCCAGCTTCGCGCGCGATGACTGCGGAGAACATGCGCGGATGGGACGCGCGCTTTTCCGCGGTTCAACCCGCCGAAATTGCGCATCGCCGCCAAGACCGCCGTGGGCGCACGGCATTGAGGGAAGACACATGAGCAAGAAACTTGACGGCAAGGTGGCGCTGATCAC
>JAHDXR010000014.1 GCA_023384105.1 Hyphomonadaceae bacterium
GAATTCGAGTCCCGTGGGAATCCCTCCGATTCAATCAGATCGGATTTTGCTCTAGGCTAAGCCCGGCCTATAGCGTCGCGCCAAAAATCGGACTCGCCGTCCCATGGACCGCCAGCGTCCCGCCGGCATGCGCCAACGTATGAAGATGGGCGCCTGGCGCGCGCCGTGCTCCCAACCTTCGTAGGTTCACGCAGGCCGGCGGGACGCCGGCGGTCCATGGGGGGCTGCGTTGGACTTAACGCATGGCGCTTTAGTCGCGCGCCGCGTCGAGGACTTGGCGCAGCTTGGTCAGGAACGGCAGCGCGGCGGCGAACTCGTGCGCCGGGACGACCGCCAGCATGCGCTTCATGCCCGGATACACCTGGGCGATCGCGGCTTCGCGCGCACGCACGCCGGCCCTGGTGAGGCGCACGATCTTGCCGCGCGCATCCCCAGGGTCGGCCTCGATCTTCACGTACCCCAGCGCTTCGAGCTGCTGCAGCGTGTACGTCATCGCGCCCTTGGTGACCTGAAAGGCGCGGGCGAGCTTTGTCGGGCTCTCGCCATCGACGCCAAGGCGCGCGAAGCGATTGAGGACGCCGAAGCCGGCGACGGAAAGTTCCTCAGGCAGCACCTGGCGCAGCGCATTGTCGGCGAGCTGACCGATGATGGCGATCTCCGAGAGCGTTTGAAACGCCGCTCGGAGCGCTTGATCCTGCTTCATGCGCGCACGAAGTCCCCAGCGTCGCGGCGCGCGGAAGCCGGGACCGGCTCGGCATAGCCGACGCGCGCGAGCATCTGCACCGTCCGGTCTTCCGCCTCGAGCACGCGCTTCGCCTCCGCATAGAGATCGGCCATTTCCCCGTACTCCTGCAGCGCCTGGCTCCAGGGATGCATGGCGAGGCCCAGCGCCGTAGCCGCAAGATTGAGGCGCGCATAGGCCACGCCGGCGCCGAGACGCGTAGCCGGCGCGTCGTTCGCGCTGGAGAGCCAGACGAAGGCGGGCGCGCTTTCGGCTTTCCTGCGCCAGTCCTTGGCGGCGGATTGGTTGGCGAACGAGTGCGGGTCGAGGAAGTCCTCTTCATCCAGCATGCCGAGACTCTTTATGACGCCAATGGCCGGGCCTTCCAGCGCGAGGCCGTCGCGGCGCTCGGCGACCTGGCCGCGGCCGAAGCGGAGCCAGCGATAGGTTTCTTCCTGCGCGCCGCGCGTCCTGAGTTCGCGGTCGAACGCCCGCCAGACGAGATCGCGCAGCGCCGCGACGCGCTCCAGCGCCGAGGTCCATTGCACGGCGCCGGGAAAGCCGCCCGTCACGCTTGTGGCGCGCAGCAGCAGCGCGTCGTCGGGGATGCGCTCGTCATAAACGTTGCGGTTGGTGCGGCGCGCCGCGATGTGGGGAAAGAGCGGATCGGGCGCGGAATTGGCTTGCGGCAGGAGAGCGACATGCGCGACCGGACGCGCGTCGAGCCGCGGCGCAGGCTCGCCTTCGGGGAAGATCGCGATCTCGGCGGCGTAACCGAGGCTCGATGCGGCGAGCCGGTAGAGTTCCAGAAATGCGCCGCAGCCGATGGTGATCTGGCGGTCGATGGGATCGGTGAACGGGAGACGCCGGCCGAGGTCGCAGAAAAGCGTCATGCCGCTGGCGCCGTCGAACGCGACTTCCCAGGACTGGGTGTTGTGCGGACTCGGCGCGAGGATGGCGTGCGCGAGCGCGAAGCGGCGCGGATCGGCCTCGCCGGCGCCGGGCGCGCGCCAGCCGGCGGCCGGATCGGGGCCCCGCGCGCCGCAGGAGGCGAGGAAAGGCGACGCAGCCAGAAGGGCGAGCGCGTGGCGGCGCGTGGACATGGGACGCCTCACTAATTCGAATTTGAACTATCTTTGTTCAAATTTGAACGAGCGTCAAGCCGGTTGCCCGCGCCGGCGCGAAATCATCGGCACCCCGGCGCCGCCGGCGGCAGGGGCGGTGCGATAACGCCGACGTTCCAGTGCCACGCGACGCCGCCTTGCGCGCGCCGCCGGCACACCACCGGCTCGTGAATCTCGTAGCCGTTCGGCGGCCCAGCGCGCATGCGCGGCGCATCCTCGAACGCCATGTACGCACGGTCCGGCCCGTATGTGCGCCAGCCCTCCTCCCCTTGCGCGCGCGGCGCGCCGTCGCGCGCGAACGTCGCCCAATAGCTCAGCATGGCGTCGGACAGGCGCTGCTCCTGCGCGGTTTGCGGCACGGCCGGCCAGATCGGCGGGGTCGACGCCGTCGTGCCGAATACGAACGGGATTTCTGCGGCGTGAAACGCATGAAATCCGGCCTCGTCAGCGGCCGGGTAGCCATGATCGAAATAGTACAGGAAAGACGGCGCGCCGATGGCGGTTTGCTTCGCCACGAGCCGCTCGGCCGTCCAGCCATACATGGCGTCGCGCGTCGTCGCCAGCATGCTCTCCGAGATGGTCTCGGCCGGGTAGCGTTCGAGGAACGCGTCGGCGAGATCTCCGTAACGGGCGCGAATTTCGCCGGCATAGGCCGCGGCGTCCGCCGGCGGCGGCGGCAGCAGGAAACGGAGCGAGCGAATCTCGCCTTCGTTGAACCCCGCCAGGATCGGCACAGGCGCCTGCTCGCCGCGATCGAAGACATCGACCAGCTGGCGCCGCAGCGTGCGCCCGTCGACGTTGCCGAGCGGAAAATAGCGCGCGCGCCCCGCCCCTTCGATAAGAGCTTCCGCGCTCATCGCGCGCAAGCCGGCGGCATCGGCGGCGCCGAGTTGGGCCGCGAGCGATGCGCCGATGGTTTCCGCGTCGGGCCAATCCGCGTAAGCGCCGTTCCGCAGCTCCGGCATGGTGATCATGTAGGCGCTCTGCGCGATCGCGCGATGGAACAACCCGCGCGCATCGGGCGCCGCCATCAGATACATGACGCTGAGCGCGCCGGCGGATTCGCCGGCGATCGTCACATTGCCGGCGTCGCCGCCGAACGCGCCGATGTTGCGCCGGACCCAGCGCAAGGCCTCGATCTGATCCATGAGGCCGTAATTGCCGGATATGTTGCGGCGCGATTCAGCGCTGAGTCCGGGGTGCGCCAGCCAGCCCAGCGCGCCGAGGCGATAATTGATCGAAACCACCATGACGCCGCGCGCGGCGAATCCCGCGCCGTCATAGATCGCTTCGCTGCCCGCGCCGCCGATCAGCGATCCGCCGTGAATCCAGACCAGCACCGGCACCTTGCGCGCATTCGCCGGCGCCCAGATGTTGAGGAAGAGGCAATCCTCGCTCGTCGCCGCGTGCGCGCCGGCGCCGGCGGGCGGCGGCGGCTGCACGCAGGCGGCGCCGAACTGGGTCGCATCGCGCACGCCGCGCCAGCGCGGCGGCCGCAGCGGAGGCCGCCAGCGCAATTCGCCCACGGGCGGCCGCGCATAGGGAATGCCGCGGAAAATGTGGACGTCGCCCGAAGCGACGCCGCGCACGCGGCCCGCCGGCGCATTGACGACGGGCGCTTGCTGAGCGAACGCGGGCGCAGCCGAACAGATCGCCGCCACCGCCGCCAGCGCTTGAATGAAACGTCTCACGCCACGCCTCCACACCGCCCTTCGCGCTTTCGTCCGCACATCCGATCGATCGCGGATCGTCGGCGCCTCACAAGCCGCTAAGCCCGGCTCTCCGCTTTCTTTGCATTGCGCTGCTCAAGCTCCGCAATGATCCGCGCATGCTTCTTTCGCGTCAGATGGTATCCGAACAGGAACAGCGGCGCGATCAGCGCGAAGACGGCTGGAAGCGGCCCCGAGATCAGCGCCAGCTTTTCCAGCACGTCGTTCGGGATCGCAAGCCCCGGCCCCCTGGAGGCGAGGTCCGTCGGGAAACGGATCGCGTCGAGCGCCAGCCCGGCAATCAGGCCCCCCAGGCCGGACGCCGCCTTGTAGGCGAGCGTCAGGCCGGAAAAGAACAGGCCCTCGCGCCGCACGCCGAACAGCCACTCATGCTCGTCCGCGGTATCGGCAAGCATCGATTGGAAGCCGATTCCGCCAACCATGATCGCGGTGCCGACCAGAAGCCCGTTGATGAACAGGATTGCGGCGGCGCCGGCGGGGGTCAGCGAGATCGGACCGTAGAGCTGCAGCAGCGGAGGCCACATCAGAAAGAGCGCAATGGCCAGAAAGGCGCCGATCGAAAGCGTTCGCTTCTCGATGTGGCGCAAGGCGAACGCGCTGATCGGGGCGCCAAGCAGAGGCCCGAGCGTCGTGCTCAGCAGAATGAGCTGGATCGCGGTGGAATCGAGCTTCCAGAAATAGCGGCTGGCGTGCAGCGCCAGCGAAACGTGCGCGGAATAGGCCAGGAAGTAGGTCAGCACCGTTCCGAACAGGACGAGAAACGAGCGGTTGCGCGAAAGCTCGACCATCTCGCGGACGAAACCGGTGAGAAAATGCCCCTCGCCCTGTTCCGGGCCATGCAGCCGCGGGCGCGCGCGCCGCACAGCCCCGATGGCGATGAGCCCCGTCAGCACCATCGCCGCCGCGCAGGTCCAGGCAAAGGGCACATAATTATCGCGCCCCAAGAGTCCTTCGGGGCCGGACATAAACACGCCGAGCCCGATCACCACGCCGAAAAGGATGCCTGCATTCTGAAAGGACAGACGGAACGACACGATGCTCGCACGTTCGCGATAATCATCGGTCACTTCCGCGCCGACCGCCGTGAGCGGCAGCACGAAACACGAGAGCGAAAGCCGCAAGACGACGAGACAGGCGGTGACGTAGAGAAACTGCGAGACGCCCGTCAGCGAGGCGGGGATCGAGAACAGCAGGCCGAAAGCGCAGGCAAACGGCACGAGGCTCGCCGCCATGAAAGGAAGCCGGCGACCGTGGCGCGAACGCAGCCGATCGCTCGCCAAGCCGATCGCCGGGTCCGCGACGGCGTCGATCAGCAACGCGATCAGCTTCGCGGTCCCCGCCGCCGTCCCCGACATGCCGCAGACAGCCGTCAGATAGAACAGCAGGAAGAAGCCAAATCCCGCAGCCACGATGCCGTCGGCCATGGCGCCGGCGCCGTACGCCGCCTTGAAGCGCCGCGTCAACGGCGCGCTGCGGGCCGCCCTGGCGGCCTCTTCATCGAACGCGCTGCTGTGTTGAACGGCCACGGCCTCCCCCATTTTTCTTGGACTTATTTTCTGCGTGAGAGCCCGCCATCAGGTCCGGCGGCTCTTCCGAGTTCGGCCTTCTCGATGAAGCCGCTCACCTGCCGGGCCGCCTCGGCGCCGTGCCGTTCGAGCATGGACACGTGATCGCCGGGCAGCGCGATCAGCGGGACGCCATTTTCCGCCGCGAACCGAACGCTCGGGGCGTAATAGAGATCGGCTTGCCCCAGCCAGAGCACGACAGGGGCCGCCGAGCGCGCCACGGCTTCGGCCAGACCGGAGAGATCGTTCATCGCGTTAATCGCGGCGGCGAGTCCCGGCGCGTTCTCCGGCCGGACGAAGTCCAGCAGCTCGGGGCGATCGCGGCGCACCATCGCGCTCAGAATGTCGTAGCTGATCTCCGGCAGCCCCCAGGCGGCGGCTGGCGTATACATGCCGTTCACGACGTCCCAGCCGCCGATCGCGAGCGAAGCCGCGCGCTCGGGATGGAACGCCGCCAGCGCAGACGCCATCCAGCCGCCCATGGAATAGCCGACGACATGCGCGCGCTCGATCCCGAGCGCGTCGAGCACGGCGGCTAGATGAGACGCGCGTCGGCGGGCGCTGTAGCGCGCGGGGTCGGCGGGCGCGTCGCTGCCGCCGTGCGCCAGCGAGTCCGGCGCGACGACGCGGTGACGCCCGGCGAGGAACGCGCCGAAGTCGGTTTGAAGAATATTCGTCCCACTGCCGAACGCGCCGTGGATGAGCAGGACCGGCTCGCCGCCGCCCTGCTCGACATAGTGAATGCGATCACCGGCCGCATCGACATAGCCATCGGCGAAGGCGTGCGGCTGTCCATTCACGTTGCATGCGCCTGGTCTGGGAGCGCGGGCGCGCTCTGGAGCGCAGCATAGACGCCGCGCTGGTACACCGGCAAAGCGCGACGGCCGGCCGCGCCGCGCCCTGTGGCGATTGTCGATCCCGAGTGCGCGGAGACCGGCACCTGATGCTGGATCAGATAGATCATGATCAGGTCATGAACGGGATCGGCCTGCCACCAGGTGCCGAATATGCCGGGCCAGGTTATCGAGCCCGGCGCGCCGTAAGCATAGGGATTGCCGACCAGGTCCTCGGCGATCGAGAGTCCCAGCCCGAAACCGGACTTCCGCCAGAGATCCATCCCCGCGAAGGGGACCTCCCGCTGCGCATCTGTCAGCCGGTTCGTCTGCATGAGCCGAACGGTCTCGGGCCGCAACAAGCGGACCCCGTCCAGCGCGCCGCCGCAGAGCAGCATGCGCGCAAAGCGGTGATAGTCCTTCGCCGACGAAATCAGCCCGCCGCCCCCCGGCGTATAGGCCGGCGGCTCGTCGTACATCTCCAGTTCGACCTTCGCGAGCCCGCCTGTCTCTTCATCGTATCCGTAAAGGCTTGCGAGACGGCTTCGCTTTTCGTGCGGAAGCCAGAAATCGGTATCCGCCATGCCGAGCGGCGCGAAGATCCGCTCCTGCAGGACCTGGCGAAACGGTTTTCCTTCGACGCGCCCGATCAGGAAGCCGAGCACGTCCGTCGAGTGACCGTAGTGGAACCGCTCGCCGGGCTGATACGCAAGCGGCAAGGCCCCCAGCGCGGCCAACCACTCGTCGGGGGTCAAGCGGTTCATCGAGGGATCGCCGAGCGTTCTCTCATAGGCCAGCTTGAGCGGGCCTTCCGAGAAGGGCGCGTAAGCAATGCCCGAGCGGTGCGTGAGCAGATCCTCGATGGTGATCGCGCGCCGTGCGGGCGCGGTGTGGTCGAGCGGCCCCGCCGCATCGCGCAACACGCGTGGATTGGCGAGTTCCGGAACCCAGCGCGAGATCGGGTCCGCCAGCGCGATCCTGCCCTCCTCCATCAGCATCAACGCCGCTGCCGACGTGATCGGCTTCGTCATCGAGGCGATGCGGAACAGCGTGTCGGACCGCATTGGAGTTTTCGTCTCGATATCGCTCCAGCCGATCGCCTCGGCCTGAACGATCTCGCCGCCTTGCGAGGTGAGCGTCACGACGCCCGCAAGCTCGCCGCTATCGACGAACGCCTGGAGCGCCGGCCGAACCATGGCAAGCTTCGCGGGATCGAAGCCGCGAGCGCGGCAGAAGACATCGCTAGTCATGAATAGGGCGCTTCTGCCGCCTGCTTCGGTACGATCAGAAGGTTTTTCGCAGGTTGAGCGCGACGAAACGGCCGATCGGATTGTAGGCGCCGCCGATGCCGTCGGTCGCCGGAAAGAACGGCGGATCCTGATCGAAGAGATCGTTGACCTGCAGAGCGAGCGCCGTTCCTTCCGTCCAGCCGGCGTCCGGCAACGTCCACGTGACGCGCAAATCGACCGTTACGTAGGGATCGGCCTCGTACGAGCTTACGCCGGTGGGCGTCGTGAAGCTGTTGGTAATCCCGTCCCGGTAATTCACGAAGCTCGCCACCGAAACCGGGCCGGCTTCGACCCCCAGCGTCGCCCTGGCTGTCCAGCGCGGCACGCCGAGGCTCAAACTGTCGGATTGAGGCGCCGCGGGCGAAAACTGCGTGTCGAAGTTGAGGATATAGTTGCCGGCCAAGTCAGCGAACACGGCGCCGAAATTCGTCGACCAGCGATAGTTGATATCGAAGTCCAGACCGTCGGTTTCGCGAACGCCGAAATTGTTGAGACGCAGGTCCAGCACGTTGCCGATCGTCGGCAGCGGGCTCGGCAAGGTGACCGGCACCGCGATCGACAAGAGGCTCGCAAGCTCCGTCGGCGTCGGGTCGCGATAAACCAGGGATGCGAATGTCGGGTCCGTGAAGACATACGGCACGGACGGCGTGCCGATCACGTTGGTGTATTCGATATTGTAGTATGTCAGGCTCGCGCGGAGGTTCGGCAGCGACGCGGGATTGACGTCGACACCGTAGGAAAATGTCGTGGCCTCTTCGGGCTGAAGGCCGTCATTGCCGCCGAGCAAATAGACCGTGTCGACCTGCGCCAAGCCTCGCGTCGGATCGTTGGCGTAAGTGGCCGCCTGGCTCGCATTCAGATAATATGAGCCGACGGTTGCGCCGACCTGGCGCAGGCCCGGCGCTCTGAACGATGTGCCGTACGAGCCGCGCACGAGGACGCCGTCGACCGGCTCCCAGTTGAGGCCGACCTTCGGATTGCTGGTCGTTCCGAAATCGCTGTAGTCGTCATATCGGCCGGACAGCGACAGCGTCAGGCGATGCAGCCCTGGCGCCGCATTGCCGCCGCCGAAGATGGGTATGAAAAGTTCGCCGTAGAGCGACGTAATATCCCGCTCCAGGTCTTCGGGAACGGGCGTCGTCCCCACAAATCCGCCCTGCTCGAACGTCTCGCGCCGAACCTCGGCGCCCACCGCAAATCGCAATTGTCCGCCGGGCAGATCGAAGAGCGGCCCATCGAGCTTCACGGCGCCGAGGCTCACGCTCTGCTCCTCGGTGACATCGCTCGATGAGTCGAGAATGGCGGCGACCACGTCGGGAGCGGTGCCCGCGCCAAACGGGTCCAGGGCCGTCGCGGTCGTCGTCCCGGCCGCCGCGGCGGCGAGCGCTGCGCCATTGATCTGCGGCACGAGCGTTTCGTTTCTCGCCCGATCGAACGTGCCATAGACGCTGAGATTGAGGTCGCGCGGCAACTCAAAATCAACGCCGAACGATGAATTGCCTACCGTTTTGTGATTGGTGTTCGTGAAATGGTCGGCCCCGATGAGGTTGTCGGGACGGAAGAAGACATACTCGCTGGCGGCGCCGGCGGGCCCCTGGAAGAACGGATTCGTATTGGCGATGAACACGGTTTGGACGGGCGGCGCGGCGCGCAAATCGTCCTCGCGGTCCGAATACAGAATCTCACCCCACAGCGTGGCGCTGCCGCTCAAATCCTGTCGCGCCGAAACAAACACGCTGTGAATGCGCGAGTTCGGAAACAGATCGGCGACAGCGCCGTTGTCGCAATGGTTCAGCGTGTTGAACGCGAAGCCGGGCGCCGCATAGGGAACCGCATAGAAGGCGATGTCGGGCAGCACGTTCGGCGAGGGGCACGATGTCGAGCGCGTGTCGATGCCGCCCCAGGGCGTGAAGTCCTGAACGCGATAATCGCGATCGCTGGCGACGATGTTGTCGTTTTCCGTGTACTGGTAAGCCGCGACAAGCGACCCGCTCCCCCAGTCCTGCCCCAAAATCCCGCCGATATTGCCCGAGTAATAGTCATCGGCCACGCCGTAGCTGGCGGAGATCTCGACGCCGGAGACACGCCGGCGAGTGATGAAGTTCACCACCCCCGCGACGGCGTCCGAACCGTAGATCGCCGAGGCGCCGTCCGCGACGATCTCGATCCGCTCGACCGCCAGGTTGGGGATGAGCGGAAAATCGGGATTTGTGTCCTGCACCGCCGCGCCAACCAGGCGGTGGCCGTTCATGAGCGGCAGCGTCGCGCTCGCCGGCAGACCGCGGAGGGCGGGCGCAAATGAACCGAGCCCCGCACGCTCCGTTTGGGGCGCGGTGTTGAAACTGTTGAGCTGCGGCACGCCCGCAAGCAGATCCGGCGTGTTGGCGCCGCCGCTGGTCTCGATGTCGCCGCGCGTGACGCTGATGAGATTCGAGCCGGTCGGCGGAACGCCGCGGATGCTGGAGCCCGTCACGACGATTTCAAAGGCGTCGTCGGAGGTCTCGTCCTGCGACGGCGCGTTCGAAGTCTGCGCGAACGCCGGCCCGGCCGCGAACAGCATCGCGGCGACGAGCGACGTGCCGGACAGCGCGATCTGCTTCGTGGCTTTCCAAGTTCCTGCCATGCGGCCCTCCCCTTTTTGGCGTTTCCCGCCTTTCCCAAGGCGCTACTCCAAGGCCGGCGGCCCGTCAAGTTCATTCATTTAGCACTAAATGAAATATCCAGTTGGTTCAGCTGGCGCTAAATGAAATGCCCGCGCCGGCGCGCCATCGCTTGACCGGATAGGGCCGCCGCCCCATCGTTCCCGAAAAATGGGTGGATGCGTCTCCACCGGACGCGTTCGATCAGGAAGGCTGGTAATTATGGCGGCAGCGCCGAAACGCGCGCAGCGCCGCACGCGCGCTGAGCAGCGGGCGGCGACGGTGAAACTGATCCTCGACACGAGCGAGGAGCTGTTCTCGCAGCTCGGCTATTTCGGGGTGACGATCAAGGATGTCGCCGACAAGATGGGCATCCATCCCGCGCTGATCCATTACTATTACGACGGCAAGAAGGCGCTGTTCGACGCCGTTTTCGAACGCCGCGTGGAATATGCGGTTTCCGCGCGGACCGCCGGGCTCGACGCTTACGAAGCGGCGGCCGGCGGCAAGCCGACCGTCGAGGGCGCGCTTCGCGCCTATTACGACGGAGCATTCGACGTCTACATCAACGGGGACAAGGGCTGGCGCAATTTCGGCCGCATCTTCGCGCAGGTGAACAACGCGCCCGGCTATGGCGCGGAGAAGATGGACACCTATTTCGATCCCCTGGTGCTGCGGCTCATCGAGCTTCTGCAGAAGGCGCTGCCTGACGCTTCGCCCGAGGATCTCTTCTGGAGCTTTCAGTTCACTTCGGGCGCCTACACGCTGATCCTGTCGCGGACCGGCCGCATCGACCGCCTGTCGGACAATCTGTGCAGGTCCGACGATTTCGAGGCTGTTCGCGAGCGGTTCGTGACCTTCATGGCGGGCGGCTTCGACGCCCTTTACAAGCGCAGGAAGGCCGAGCGCGGCAAGCCGAAACGCGCCAAGCCCAAGCGCAAGAAATCGAAGTCGGGATGAACCCGCTCAGGACGGCGCGGCCTGTCGCGCCGCTTCGCCCAGCCGTGCGTCGCGAAGCGCGGCGCGGCGCACCTTTCCGGCTTCGTCCCGCAATGGCTCGGCCGTGAACTCGACGCTCTTGGGCAGCTTGAAGCGCGCCAGCCGCCCGGCCACGAACGCGAGCAGCTCCGCCTCGTCCAGCGCAGCGCCCTCGACCGGCTGGACGATCGCATGCACGCGCGCGCCCCACTCCTCGTCCGGAAGCCCGATCGCCGCGCTCGTCCGAACCGCCGGATGCGCATCGAGCGCGGCCTCGACTTCGGCCGGATAGATGTTGGCGCCGCCCGAGATGATCAGGTCGTTGCGGCGGTCGGAGAGATAAAGATAGCCGTCCTCGTCCACACAGCCGAGATCGCCCGGCGACTCCCATTCGCCGACCCGCCGGGGCGTGCTCCCCAGATAATGATAGGTCGATCCCGCCCCGCCGCGCGGACGGAAGTAGATCTCGCCGACCTCGCCAACGGGACGCTCCCGCCCCGCTTCGTCGAGGATCTTCAGCTCATATCCTTCGCGCACGCGGCCGACAGAGCCGCGATGGGCCAACCAGTCCGCGCCGGAGATCATCGTCGATCCGATCCCCTCGGTCGTGCCGTAATATTCCCAGACCCGCTCGCTGCCGAGCCAGCCGATCCACGCCTCCTTGAGCCAGGCGGCGCAGGGCGCGGCCATGTGGAGCATCACGCGCAGACTGGGCAGCGCGAAGCCCGACAGAACATCCGGGCCCAAGCGCCAGATGCGGTGCATCATCGTCGGCACCAGCGTCACCCAGTCGACGCGGTGAGCCTCGATCAGCTGAAGCGCGCGCAGCGCATCGAACTTGCCCATCTCGACGATCGTGGCGCCGACGAACAGGCCCATATTGATGCAGTGAAACGGGGCGTTGTGATAAAGCGGTCCGGGGTTGAGGATGACGTCGCCGGGGCGTTGGAGGAGAAATCCTTCTTCCGGATTCCATCTCGCCGGCATCGCGTCGACGATGACCTTGGGCCGCCCGGTGGAGCCGCCGCTCGTCATCGCTTTCCAATGCGGCGAGACGGCTTCCGGCAGCGGATCGCTGGAATATCGCTCAAGCGCTCCCCGGTCCCCGGCAACCGCCGGAACGCCGGGCTCCGGCGGGACGCCGACGAGCAATCTGGGGCGGACGATATCCAGAATCGCGTCCATTTCCGGACGCGCGAGCTTGGCGGACACGATGTTCGGAACGGCGCCCAGTTTCCAGATCGCGAACACGGTCTCGTAGAAGTCGAGGCCGTTGGGGAGCGCGACCGTGACGAAGTCGCCGTGGCCTACGCCGTGCGCCGCCAGCAGCCGCGCGCGCCGGTTGGCGCGCGCGTCCAGCTCGCCATAACCGACACGGACATCGCCGAGGATCAGCGCAGCACCGGAAGGAGACCGCCGCGCATGGTGGGTTAGAATGGAGCCGAGTGCGACACCCTCGTTCGACATGAGCTTCAACGCCTTTCTGGAAACCGCTCTCGCCGCCCGCCCTGTCCCCCGGGGCAAGCCCGACAGGGCGGCATTTATTAACTTAGCAGTAAATGAATGAAAAGCGATTTGTCCGCGATTCCGCCGCCCCGCTCGTTCCGGCGAAATCGCTGTCATGCGTCCGGGCGTTGTGTCTTTGAGTGGGGCCTCATTGAAGCAGCCAGAGCGTGCCGTCCGAGCGCAGCACACGCCGCCTCTTTCCCGAGCATCAACGCTTGGGCCTCATTGAAGCCGGTCAATGTCCGGCAATATCTGTAGCCGCCGCCATCAAACCTCCCGCTCGACGATCCTTCGCCGGAGGCTTTCCTTGATCGTGGCGATCTCGCTTTCGATACCCGGTCCGCGATAGAGCAGCGAGGTTTCGTGCCGGGCGTGCTCGCCTGTGCGGGCGGCGCTGAACCAGTTGAACGAGCCGACGCAATAGACGTCGTCATCGCCGATCACGATCTTGCTGTGCACCTTGCGCACGACTCGCGCATCGATCCCGTTCGCAGCCAGCGCTTTCAACGCCGTGGCGAGGGCGCGGCGGCGCGCTTGCGTTGCGGCGCGATCCTCGCCCAGGTTCAATTCGAGATCGGTATAGACGCTCACCCGGACGCCGCGCTGCGCCGCTTCGGCCATCGCCTTCATGGCGCCGATCTCCTCGACCCGATCGAGCCTCAGCCAAGGCGTGACGATATGCGCTTCGCGCGAGACATGCGCGAGCAGATCCAAAAGGAAAGCGTCGTGCTGCGCCGCGTCGCGCAAGTGCATGATTTGCGTTTGCCGCGTCGCCAGATCGCGTCTCGGCCGCTGGGTGAAATCAAGCGCATTGGCGGGTGACGCGAACAGGTGCGCGGCCAGCCTGCCGCGCGGCGTCGTACGCCCCGAAACGAACATATCCATGTCGCCGAAGACCAGGAAGCTGTTCATGGCGCGCGACACGGCCACATTGAGCATGCTGGCGCTGCGGTCGATGAAGTCGCCGTCGGCATGCTTGGAATAGACCGACGAAAACAGAACGACGGGCCGTTGCGCGCCTTGCAGCGCGTGAATGCTGCCGATCGTCATGCCGTTCCCGGCTGCGCTGACTTCGATTCCGGCCTTGGCGCAAGCGCGCGAAATCGTCTTGACCTGGGCGCTGAAGGGCGTGACGACGGCGACGATCTCCTCCAGCTTCAGTCCGCGATAGGCGTGCTCCAGCTTCGTTCTATTCTCGGCGAGCCAGGCGGCGATGGTTTCCGCTTCCGCCTCGTTGACGCGGCTGCCGCCGGGCGCCTGCTCGCAGCGCCCGTCGATATGCAGATAGCCGAGCGCCGGCAAGCCGTCCCTGCCCTTGCCAATTTCGGCGCCGGCCTTGCCGCCGCGCATGGGCATGAGCTTTCCACGATAACAAAGCGCGTTGCAGTAGGCGATGATTTCATCGAAGCAGCGGCGATGCTCATAGAGCATGAGGCCGCGATCCAGATCGCGGTTCTGATGATAGCGGCAGGCGTGCTGCGCGATCCGCATGGCGCTGCCCGACGCCGCGATCCTACCGCTTTCGGCCAGGCGCGCATAATCGGCTTCAGGCTTGTCCGGGGAGACGAGCTTCGCTTCCAGCAGATTACCGATATCGACATGGCGCGGGATGCTCCAGATCGGCTCAATCTGCTTGACGTCGCCGATCACCAGCGCGCGGTGCGCGAGCGCGAAGGATGCGCCCGCGACTTCAGGCAGCGCCTGCCCCGCTTCATCGACGATGAGAAGATCGGCGGTGTCATAGAGATAATCGCTCACAAAGCCTTCGCCGTCGTGCTTACTCGTCTCCATCAAGCTCGGCAGCATGTAGAATGTCGACACCACGCACGGCGTCAGCTTCATGCGCCGACGCCAGCGCGCCTCGATTGCGCCGCTGCCACGCTTGCGCTTCTCCTGGTCGATATCCGGCAGCGCGCGCATGTCGAGCAGCCATCGGCCTTCCCAATAATGCGTGGCGAGCTGGAATATCTGAAAGCGAAGGCTCGTATCAGCGAGGTCGTCGGCTTCGGCGAGCGTCAGTTCGGCGGCTGGGCGCTCTACGCCAAGCGGCGCGAGCGCGGCGCGCCAGCGGGCAAGATTCGCCTCGGCGGCGGCGAGCAGCTTTTCACCCTGTGCGATGCGGCTTTGCAACGGCGCCAGCGCCCGCGCCGCCCGCCCCGACTGGTCGGCGAAGATGGATTCTATTTCGGCGAAGTCGCGCCATGCCGGCAGCGGCGCAGGCCAAGGCCATATCTCCCGAAGGAAAGTGCGGGCGCGGCGCAGCCGGCGTTCGCCCACCGGCGCGAGCCAGGCAAACAGCGGATAGAGGATCGGCTCGCGCGCGAGGTAGGCGTCCCATTGCGCGGCCAGCTCATCGATCACGCGCTTGTCTTGCGCCAACGGCTCAGCTTCGGCGCGCCAGGCCGCCAAGGCGGTTTCGGGGCCATCGCCGACAACGGCGCGAAGCGCAGCGCGCGCCTGCGTCAGCGCCTTCCACGAGTCCTCGATTTCGGCGAGCCTGCCGGCCGTCGTGCGCAGACCCGTGTGTAAAATCTCGACGGTGCGCTCGACCGTCAACGCGCTCGTCTCAGGAAACGCCTGCGCGGCCGCCTTCAGATACGCAGCCTCCGCTCTGTCGAGATATTCCTTGCTTTCGACCCTCTCGAAGAAGCTGCGCGTTTGATATTGCGCGCCGGCAGCGCCCTCGTTCTCCTTCCTCTGCGACGGAAAATAGACGCCGAAACTGTTGATCTCCGGAAGCCAATGGCCGGCGAACGGTCCCGCGCCGGACGAGAAATCCCGCCCGAACGCATCGATGATATTGGTCACGGCCTGATTGTTGGCGGATGCGGCCAGGATCAGCGGCGGCTCGCCGCCCGTGATCGCGGCCTTCGCCCAAAGCGAAGCGACGACGGAAAGCACCAGGCTCGTCTTGCCTGTTCCCGGCGGACCGTTGACGGCGACGATCTCGCCGGCGCCCGCCGCCAGCACATGCGCAAGCGCGCCGCGCTGCGTAGCGGCCAAGGCGTAGCGGTCGCCGGAATGACCGACACGTTCGACAAACCCCGCATTGGCCCGCAGGCAGGGCTCGATCGGCGCGTATTCATCGGCGGCGTAGCGATCGAACAGCGGCGCGGCGGCCGCTACGCGCTGGATGTGCTCATACAGCGCGACGATATGTCTGGCGGCGCCGGCGATCTTGTCCGCTTTCGCCAACAAGCCGTAATCGGCGCGCATGAAATCTCCGTTTGGCGGCCAATCCAGACAGACTTTTGTCAGCATGCGCTCGCACAGCCGCAGATAGGCGCGCCAATCAAGCTCGTCGTTCGCAGAGGCAGCCGTGGCCGCCGCCGCTTCCTTGGCGAGGAAATCGTCCAGTGCAGCGACCGTGCCGATAGCGACGGCCGGCCCATGCAACGGCTCGAGAAGATCGCGCGGAACGAACGTACGCAAGGTGGGAATGAGACGGCCTTCGCGGGTGAGAACGGCCAGCGTCACGATCGGCGTTATGATCTGGGCGGATTTGGCATGTGCCTGGCCGTGCTCAACGCGCGGGCGATAAACGCGCGGGCGATAAACGCGCGGGCGCAGCACCACGTCGATGCTATGGGCCTTGCCATCTTCCCCCGCGAACATCGCGGCGCGCGTTTCCTCGTCAACCTGGCCACTGGCGAGTATTTCGGGGGACAATTCGCGGAACGCACCGGCGCCGGGCTTCAGCGCGCCGCGGCCGAGTTCAGCGTCCGCGAGCGCGTTTCGCCAATACCGCGCCCAGCGCCGGGAGTCGGCGCGTATTCGCAGATCGCCCTTTCCAGCGTTCGCGCCGAGCAAGATCACATCCTTCTCGGCAGAACATAGCTAAAAATTCAATGCATATGAAACTGCACGCGATTTCCCAGAATCGGGCTCCCCAAAAAGGGCTGGTGCGCTTTGGAGGAGTTAGCTCGAACCGGCTCGTTTAATCCCTTCGAGACTGGAATTGCATTCCCATCATTTCCGGCCGACGAAAAATTAAGCGCCAAGTTCGCTCGTCGCCAACTTTGTACCGTGAGCATCAGCCGAGCGCGGCATGCAGATAATTTTCTAAGTCTGGTGGGGCAGCGTCTGCTCGGCTGATACTCGTTTATACTCTATTCCGTATATCTACTTTTAATGCGCTATTGTGTATATACTGCTTTAATACGATGATTCGTATAATAGCCAGAGAATGGATCAGATCGCCCGCTCCGCCAAGCACATCGGCGCCGCCATCCGCCGCCGCCGCCGCGCCTTGGGCCTCACCCAAGCGCAGTTGGGGGAACGCGCCTCGCTGCGCCAAGCCACCATATCGACCGTCGAGTCGGGGGAAGCCTCAACACAATTGCGGACGCTGTTCGATATCCTGGCCGCGCTCGATCTCGAACTGGCGATCCGCGAGCGGACCAAGGCGAACCCAGCCTCGGTGGCGGATATTTTCTGATGGCCCGAAAGCGCGCCTACGCGCCGCTCGACGTGCTGCTGAACGGCCGCCTCGTCGGTAAGCTCTCCCGTGAAGCCAGCGGGGCGATCGAATTCCGCTATGATGAAAACTGGCTTGCATGGGCGCACGCCATTCCGGCTTCGCTTTCGCTCCCGCTCCGCGAGGAACGCTATGTCGGCGCGCCAGTCGTCGCCGTGTTCGACAATCTCCTGCCCGACAATGAAAACATCCGCCGCCAGATCGCCGGCCGTGTGCGTGCGCCTGGGTCCGATGCGTTTAGCCTGCTTTCGGCGATCGGTCGCGATTGCGTCGGCGCGCTGCAATTTATCGCCGAGGGCGAGACTATTGGCCCGACCGGCGCCGTCGACGGCGAGGTCTTAAGCGATACTCAGATCGCCGCCATCGTCAAAAACCTCGCCCAATCGCCCCTGGGACTCGGCGAGGATGCAGAATTCCGCATCTCCATCGCCGGCGCACAGGAAAAGACGGCGCTGCTCAGGAAAGACGGCGCATGGTTGCGTCCGCATGGCGTAACGGCGACCACGCACATTCTGAAACCGCAGATCGGCATGACCGCCGGCCTGGATCTGCGGCAGAGCGTGGAGAACGAATACTTCTGCCTCGAGATCCTGCGTGCACTCGGCCTGCCGGCGGCGGAGAGCGAGATCGTCGATTTCGAGGATGTGCGCGTGCTTTCGATCACACGCTTCGACCGTCAATGGGCCGAGGACGGACGCCTTTTGCGTGTGCCGCAGGAGGATTTCTGTCAGGCTCTGTCCGTGCCGTCGGCGCTCAAATACGAGGCTGATGGCGGCCCCGGAATCCCCGCCATCCTGCGCGAATTGCAGGCAAGCGACGATCCGCAGACGGATCAGGTTCTCTTTCTCAAGACGCAATTCGCGTACTGGCTCTTGGGCGCGACCGACGGGCACGCGAAGAATTTCAGCGTCTTCCTGGCCCCGGGCGGACGCTTCCAGCTGACGCCCTTCTACGACGTGATGTCGGCTCAGCCCAATGTCGATGCTCGCCAGATTCCTTGGAACAAATACAAGCTGGCGATGGCTGCCGGCCATCAGCGCCGCTACCAGGTCAACCGCATCGGCGCGCGCCATCTGATTGAAACGGCCGAGGCGGCGGGTATCGACAACCAGCGCGCCGCGAAGGCGTGGGAAGAGATAGCGGCCGCGCTGCCACGCGCTCTGGATGCTGCGCGCGAGAAGCTCCCTCCGGATTTCCCAGAGCCTCTCGCCGATTCAATCCGCGCCGGAGCGCTGAAACGTCTGCACGCTCAAGATACGCCTAGCGACTGAGCCCCATGGTAAAGCGTTCACCTCGGCCGTCCCTCAGTGACGCTGTCATAAGCACACGCGCCGTCACGGTTACGGCTCGGCGAGCGCTTTGGAGTCGATGCTCAGGAATTGAGAGCCGCGGCGCGTAAAAATGTGGAACCGCGCTGGCAATTCAGCCGCCAAGGTCGTCTGCCGTAACATGCGAGACGCTGTGCAACTCGACCGTCAGATGGTAGCGTGTGGATTTGCGTTCGCCGGTTCGTGTCAGCGCGCCGGCTTCGACGAGATTCGCGAGATCGCGTGTCGCAGTGGCCGCAGGCACGCCCGTGATGGTCATGTAGTTCTTTGCACTGAGACCACCTTCGAAGCCTTCGGGCCCAGCTTCAAACATCCGCAACAGCGCCTTCTCCTGACGTTCGTTCAATTTTCCTTGCAGGCTTGAGAGCAGGCGCGTTTTGTCGATGATGAATGCGAGCTGCGCCTCGGTTCGCCGTTGTGCTTCGATCACCGCCCCAGCAAACCACAGCAGCCACTTGGTGATGTCGATCCCTTGGCTTGCGTCCTCAAGCTGCTGATAATACTCCTTCTGGCGGCGCAAAAATGTCCCCGCAATGCCCGTTAGTATCGGCCGCGTCAGCCCCTGGGCGAGCATCGTTTCCGAGATCGCACGTCCGATACGGCCATTGCCGTCCTCGAAGGGGTGGATGCTTTCGAACCATATGTGACCAATACCTGCGCGCGTGAGCGCCGGCAGCGGCTTCTTGCCGTCAGGAGCGGTCTCCTCAAGCCAAACAAAAAAACGGCGCATCTCTTCGGGAATCCGGGCGCTGGGAGGGGCTTCGAAGTGAACACGTTGCCGGTGCAGCGGCCCGGAGACGAGCTGCATTGAGTCGTTGTGTTTGCGGTAGCCGCCGATCGTGTCGAGGTCGCGTCGGCCATTCATCGCCATGGCGCGCCATGCGAACAGGCGTTGCTGATCGAATGGCGCCGCGATGTTGCGATAGACGTCGACCATCAGCTCGGCGATACCAGCCTCGGCTGGTCCCGCCTTCCGATCGGCTTTGAGGCCGAGGTGGCGCCAGATAGAAGATTGAACGCTTTCGTGGTTTAGCAGTTCGCCTTCGATAGCCGAGGTGTCGTAAGCCTCATCGGTCATCAGATGGATCGTGAAGGTCTCCTGGGTTTCGGCGGGCATGTGCCGGACGGCGCCAATAAGCACGCCGGCCTGCTCCGCGAACAGGGCTTCTGCCCGGCGAAGCCCATCGGCCTGCCAGGTCAGATTTGGCCAATCCGCATGCCGTCGGAGATCGCCGAGATGGTGGACTGGTCGGAGGCCGAGGTGGAGACAATCGCCCGCCGCTATGTCGGCGCGGCCGCGATCGCCAACGCCATGCTGGCGCGGATGCGGCGGCGGACATAAGCCCCGCCCGTACGAAACCCTGTACGAAAAACCCGCCGGCGCGTGTCAGGCGCCGGCGGGTTTTCGCTGCAAAATCAGGCTGGTGCGCTCGAGAGGACTCGAACCTCCACGATGTTACTCGCCAGCACCTCAAGCTGGTGCGTCTACCAATTCCGCCACGAGCGCATCAGAGGGCGGGGGGTTAGCAGACCCGCCCTGAACGAACAAGGGCCGGGAAGGCCCCGGCCCCTGCCCGATCGATATCCCCTTCGTGCGGGCTTATCGGGTCTGGCTGTCCAGCTCGGAGATATAGAGCTGGGCGGCCTGATTGGAGGCGTTGCCGTAGGTGCCGATCCAGATGTCGTACTGGCCCGATATCGGCGAGCCGAAGCGCAGGGCCGGGTTGAGGCCGTAATTGCCGCCGTCATCGTCGCAGTACCAGGAGCCGTCCGGGCCGTTCACGACCAGCGTGGTGTCCGACTGCGACGCCACCGAGATGATCAGCGGATACGAACCGGCGCGATAGTTCAGGCGCACGTCCGGCGCCTCGGCGATGAAGCCGCGGCAGGAGCTGGAGACCGTGCGGGACGCGTCGTTGCGGCCGCCCGAGGCGACGTTGACGACGTACGGATCCGGCGTGAAGCCGGCGGTGAGGTTCACCGTGCCATACGCGGGGTTGAGGCTCCAGTTCTGGGCGGCCGCGACGCCGGCGGTGGCCAGGGCTGCAACCGCTGCGCCAGCGGCGAAAATACGAGCGATAGGCGACATGTGAATTCCCCGTTTGATCCGCGTCGGCTCGTGACGCGTGCGGTAATCCTGCAACAACGAGCCTGAGCGGCACATGAACAGGAACGTAAGATTCCGTCTACCCCAAAAGAAATCCGCCGGTCGGCCAGTCCCGGACCGGTTAGGCTGCGGCGTGGAATTCATGCACGTCCGCCGGCTCCGTGACGGTGATGCAGAGCCTGTCGCCTTGAATTGTAATCTCGCCGCGCGCAATCGGATGCCCCGACGCCAGTATCCAAAGCTGGTCGGTTTCTTTTGTATCCAAGGGGATAACAGCGCCGCGCCCCATCCGCAGCAATTGATGCATCGGCATGTGGCAACGGCCGAGCACAACCGAGAGTTCGATATTCACACGGTGAACCTGGCTTCTATCGGACACGTGACGACCCCATCTGATTCCGCTCTAGTCGAACCTGAAAGGGTTGCGGGCGCGTGAACGAAGCGAACGGGCGGATCGGCTGGGCGGTGTCGCCGGGACTGGTCGAATACGAATCAGCGGAGGCGGCGATGGAGGCGCGCGCCGGCGCGATCGCGGCGGGCCAGGCCGGCGAGCTCGTTTGGCTGCTGGAACATCCCCCGCTTTACACCGCCGGCGTCAGCGCCAAGGACGCCGACCTGCTCGATCCCGGCCGTTTCCCAGTTTTCCGCACCGGCCGCGGCGGCCAGTTCACCTATCACGGCCCGGGCCAGCGCGTGGCCTACGTGATGCTCGACCTGCGCAAGCGCGGGCGCGACGTGACGCGCTTCGTCGGCGACCTCGAACGCTGGATCATCGGCGCGCTGGCGCAGTTCAACGTGAAGGGCGAAATCCGCGAGGGCCGCGTCGGCGTATGGGTGGAGCGCAGGGGACCCGGCTGGGCGCGCGAGGACAAGATCGCCGCCATCGGCGTGCGCCTGCGCAAGTGGGTGAGCTTTCACGGCGTCGCCTTCAACGTGGAGCCGGAGCTCGAACATTTCTCGGGCATCACGCCGTGCGGAATCTCGGCGGCGCAATTCGGCGTGACGAGCCTGGTCGATCTTGGCCTGCCGGTGACGATGGCCGATGCAGACGCGGCGCTGCGCGCCTCGTTCCACGAGGTGTTCGGCCCCACCGACAACGCACCGCCGCCGGTCTAGCGGCGCGGCGTTCCGACGCGCGGACTACGCCGCGTGTGATAATTGCATCCAAGCGCCGCAGAGCGGACATCTCAGTGCGACGCCAGAGGGATGACGCCGATGACAGCGCCCGCAGACAGAACCGCCAAGCGCGTGAGCGCCAAGGAATGGTTCGCCTCGCTTGCGCTGCTGCGGCGGCGCGAGCCGGCGCCCGGCGCCGGCCGAGCGGCCATGCCGCCGCCCGCCGACCGCATCGCCGTGCGGGCTTGAATTTACGCCACAGCGCGGCGCATTTTCGCGATAGCGGGCGTCAGGGCGCCGCAGTAACCGGGTTCAATGAACCTCGAATCGCCCGCTGCAAATCAAGCCGGAGCGCCGGACGTCCTGCTGCAGTTCGGACGCCAAGGCGTGGCGGACGTCGTCGCCAATGTGCGCCAGGCGACGCTGTCGCGCACCGGCTTCACCGCGATCATGGCGCTGTTTTCGCTCACCGTGCTGCCGGCCTGGTGCGCGGCGGCGTGGTTCGGCTTCATCGCCGCGTGGGAGCTGCTGATCCGCATCAGGCTCGAAAACGCTCTGGCGCTGCCGGCGGCTGAACGCTGCGAGCGCACGGGCTTTCGCCGGCTGGCGGCGATCCACATGGTCGGCGCTTCCGCCTACAGTATCTATCCCCTGCTCGCGTGGTCGCCGGGCGAGCCGATCGGCATGGTGCTGGCGACGGCGTGGGTGTGCGGCTCTGCCAATCATCTGTTCGTGTATTTCAGCGCCAACCGGCTGCTGCTTGCATCGTGCCTGGGGCCGCTGGCGCTGACGTCGATCGCAGCGCCCTTCACGACCGCCCATTTCGACCTCGCCACCGCCGTTGCGGTCGCCACCCTGGTCTGCCTGATCGTCGCGGCCGGCATGTTCGGGTTCGACCGCCAGCTTCTGCTCGGCAATCTCGCCAAACAGGCGGCCGCACGCGCGGTGGCGGAAGAAGCCAACGCCGCCAAGTCGCAATTCCTGACCACCATGAGCCACGAACTGCGCACGCCGCTCAACGCCGTCATCGGCTACGCGGAGCTGATCGAGGAAGAAGCCGGACACGGACCGATCGCGGAGGACGCCGTCAAGATCCGCGCTTCGGCGCGGCAGCTGCTCAGCGTCATCGACGTCATTCTCGACCTGTCGAAGCTTGAGACCGGGGCCGCGCCGCTGCAGCGCGAGCGTGGCGACGTCTCGGGCGTGCTCCAGCAGCTGCACGCCGCCGCCTTGCCGATCGCGGCCGCCGCCAACAACACGCTCACAATCATCGAGGCCACGCCGCTCGGCGAAGCCGAGATCGATCATGTACGGCTGCACCAATGCCTGATGCAGCTGATCTCCAACGCCGCCAAGTTCACCAAGGACGGCGCCATCCGCGTCACCGCCTCACGCGTGCCGGCCGAGACCGGCGAGCATCTGCTGTTCGAAATCGCCGACAACGGCATCGGCATCGCCGCCGAACAGCAGGGCCGAATTTTCGAACCGTTCGCCCAGGCCGATGAAACCGCCGGGCGCCGCTACGAGGGCGCGGGGCTCGGCCTTACCCTGGTGCGGCGGCTGGCCCGGCTGATGGGCGGCGACGTGAGCTGCGAAAGCACACTGGGCGCAGGCTCCGTGTTCCGCCTCTGGGTGGCGGCCTAGCCGTTTCGACGAACGGCTGCGTCCAAACTGCTGTCTCCCGGCATCTGTGTCAGCAATGGGGCCGAAGTCCCCGGGTGCTATGGAGATTGATTATGGGCGCCGATGTCTTTGTGCCATTTGTGTTCTTCGCCTTTCTGGCCGCCGTGATCCTGGTGCCTGTGCTGGCCAAGGAGCGGACCAAGCGGTCGGCGCACGAGCTGATTTCGCAGGCGATGTCGCGCGGCCAGCAGCTCGAGCCGGCGCTGGTGTCCCAACTCACGCAGAACATGCTCGACGAGGGCAACCGCGCCCGCAAAAGCCTCGGCAACGGCGTCATCCTGCTGTCGCTGGCGCTTGGCTTCCTGGGCGCCGGGGTCCTGATCGACGGCTTCGACGGCGGCGACGGCGACGTGATCATGGGCATGGGCGTGCCGGCCGTCATACTCGGCTCCGTCGGCGCCGCGTTCCTGCTGCTGGCGGTCTTCGACTACGCCACCAGGAAGCGTCCCAGCGACGCTTGAGCCAAGCTCGCGCGATTGTACGGGAAGGCCGCCATAGCGCGGCCTTCTTTGCATCCCAAGCGTAGCGCCGCTTGCTGAGGTTCAGGGAAACGCACGGATGCGAATTCTGTTGGTGTGTGCGGCGTTCATGCTCGCCGCGTGCGGCGGCGGCGCCGGCGCGACAGCACAGCCGGTGGCGGCGCCGCTGCCGCGCGAAGCCGGCGGCTGGGTGGAGTTCACGCCGCAGCCGGTGACGCTCGACGGCGAAACGCTGGACCCCACCTGCTCGGACGCGCCCGGCGCGGACCCCGCGTTCAGGTTCTGGGCGCGGCGCGGCGTCAGCAGCAATCTCGTCATCTATTTCGACGGCGGCGGCGCCTGCTGGGACGATCTCACCTGCTCGGTGCCGCGCCTCGTCTCGCATCGCGGCGAGGGCGACGGCTTCTACAAGGCCGAGCTGATGCCGGACGACGATCCGAACCGGATGTCGGGGATTTTCGATCTCGCCGACCCGCGCAATCCGGTGCGCGACTGGAGCTTCGTGTTCGTGCCGTACTGCACCGGCGACGTGCACTCGGGCTCCAACACGGCCACCTACACCGATCCCGACACCGGCGAGAAGTTCACCATCGAGCACCGCGGCGCCGACAATTTCCGCGTCGTGCTGGAGTGGATACGCCAGAACTTCGCCGCGCCGGAACAAATCCTGGTGACCGGATCGAGCGCCGGCGCCTACGGCGCGGCGACGCACTACGCCAGCATCCGCGAACTGTTCCCGGGCGGGCGCGCGCTGATGCTGGGCGACGCCGGCCAGGGCGTGACCACGCGCGACTTCCTCAACCTGCGCAATGCGAGCTGGCATTATCAACTGCCGGAGAGCGTGTTCGGCGCCGACGGCGCGGTCACGGCGGACGAGGACATTGTCGGCCTGCTCGCCGCGCACTTTCCCAATGACCGCTTCGCCCAGTACACCACCACCCAGGACGTCACCCAGACCGCGTTCTACGCCTTGATGGGCGCGCCGCGGGCGTGCCGGGCCTGGACGCAGAAGATGGCGAACGACCTGGAGCGGCGCCAGGACGCGCCAAACTTCCGTTCCTATCTCGCCAGCGGCCAGTCCCACACCATCCTGCGCACACCTCTCTTCTACAGCCAGCGCAGCGGCGGCGAACCGTTCGCCGAATGGCTGGCGGAGGCGCTGAACGACGACAGCGAAGACTGGATCAACCGCGTCTGCCGCGAGTGCCTGCGGCCGCCGGAACAGTGCCGGTTCTGAGGCGCGCTTCGGCAAGCTCGGCATGGCGCTGCGATGCTCCACACGCGCCGTCCCACGGACCGCCGGCGTCCCGCCGGCATGCTTGAACCTACGAAGGCTGGAGCGCGGGGCGCTTCCATCTTCATACGTTGGCGCATGCCGGCGGGACGCCGGCGATCCATAGGGGGCTGCGTTGGATTTAACGCATGGCGCTTTAAGCCGCCGCCAGGAGTTCCTTCACGCGGCCCACCAGCTGTTCCATCGTCACGGGCTTCGACAGATAGTGCACCGGATATTTTTCCAGCACGTCGCTGAAGCTCTCCGGGGCGTAGCCTGAGAGGAACAGCACCTTGGCTTTGCCGATCATGGCCGGATCGGCTTCTTCCAGCATCTCGGGGCCGGTCATCACCGGCATCGAGACGTCGGAGATGATGATGTCGAACGCGCCCGGCTTGGCGGCGAGGATGTCCAGCGCCTCCTGGCCGTCGCCGGCTTCCTCCACTTCGTAGCCGCACTCTTTCAGGTTGCGCACCGTCGCGCGGCGCACCGGCACGAGATCCTCCACGAATAGGATCTTGCCGCGGCCCGAGACGTCCTTCGGCGGCGGCGTAAGCAGCGCACGCTCCTTGGCGGCAAGCTCTTCCAGCTCCTCCGGCGTCGGATCGTAGGCCGGCAGGAAGATGCGGAACGTCGTGCCCTGGCCCAGCTTCGAGGTGAAGAAGATGTAGCCGCCCGACTGCTTGACGATGCCGTAACTGGTGGCGAGGCCCAGTCCAGTGCCTTTGCCGGCCTCCTTGGTGGAGTGATACGGGCGGAAAATCTTGGCCTGATGCTCCGGCTTGATGCCGCCGCCTGTGTCCTCGACCTCGATCATGACGTAGGCGCCGTCCTCGATCGGATTATGGCCGAAGCCGCGCGCGGTCTCGGCCGTCACCACCGAGGTGCGCAGCGTGAGCCTGCCGTCCTTGGCGATCGGCGAGCCTTTCGGCGTCATCGCGTCGCGCGCATTGGTGGCGAGGTTCACCAGCACGCGCTCGAGTTGGGTCTTGTCGACCTTCACGTAGGGCAGATCGCGGCCGTGGCGGACTTCGGTCTGGATCGACGCGCCCATAATGCGGCGGATCAGCTCCTGCTTGGAGCCGATGAAATCGCCGACGTCGAACACCTCGCGCGCGAAGGTCTGCTGGCGCGCATAGGCGCGCAGCATTTCCGACAATTCCTTCGCCGTGACGGCGTGGTCGGAAATCTCGCGCAGCATCGGATAGTCGGCGTCGCCGACGGGATGGCGGCGCAGCAGCGTCGAGCAGGTCTGCATCACCACGGTCAGCAGGTTGTTGAAGTCGTGCGCGACGCCGGCGGCCAGTTCGCCGATCTCGCGCATCTTCTCCGACTGCGCCAGCCGCGTTTCCAGTTCGCGCTGCTGGCTGACATTGAGCACATAGGCGATGCCGCGCCCGTCCGGCGTGCGCGCGAAATGCACATGCGCCGCCAACGACGGATCGGTCGCCAGCGTGATCTCGATCGGGTCGTTGAGCGATTGACGCAGACGATGAGCCAGCTGCGCGGGGCCTTCGGAGGCCTCGAACAGGTCCGCGAACGGCGTCGACGGCGTCGCGCGCCCCTGGGTCATGTCCATCAGCGCCGCGTTGGAATCGAGCAGCGCCGCCGAGGCCGGATCGGCGCCGTCGAGCACGGCGATGCCGAACGGCGACTGCGCGAACACGCCGTCGGCGGCGGCCGTCGTCTGCGCCCGCGCCGGCGCGGGCGCTTCCGGCGCCTCGGCATCGGAGAAGAATACGAACGTACGCGACACGCCGTCCACATCCTCGGCCGGCCAGAACGACAGCGCCGCCGCCTGCGTCTCCTGTCCGTCGAGGCCTTTCAGCGTGATGCGCGTGCGCGTCGGCCCGAAGCCGCGCCGATCCTTGCGGACGATGCGCGCGGGATCTTCCTTGACGATGTCCTTCACGCGCAGCAGCGCGGGATCTTCGCCCAGGCCCAGCACCGCCCGGAGCGCGCGGTTCATGTAAACGATCGAACCGTCGCCGCGCGCGGCGAAGAAGCCCACCGGCGCATCGTCGAGAAAGAGCTGGTTGCCGCTCTCGCCCGGCTCGCCGGCTTCCGCCGCGCTGAGCTCGCGCAGGCGCCACAGCACAAACCCGCCCGGCATCGGCCCGACGCACGCTTCGTAGCGCGCGTGCTTGCCGGAGATCGCCGTCGTCACCGGCAGCTCCTCGCGCCGCGTCTGCCCCGCCTGCGCCGCGCGCGACAGGCGGAACATCGGCGCCGACAGCATCGGGTCTGCGCCGAACAGGCGGCTCATCATCGGCGGACGGTCGCTCTCGCCCAGCACGCCCGCCGTTTCGGCGATCTGCAGATAGGCTTCGTTCGCCGTCAGCGGCGAAAGCGCGGAATCGGTGATCAGCGCCGCTTCGTCGAGCGCGTCGATCAGCGCGAAGTCGTTGCGCGTGTTCAGCATCGCCGCCGCCGCGATCGCGCCGCGTTCGGGAAACGCGCCGAGCTTGCGCCCGGCGCCGCGCGACATCCAGAAGAACAGCACCATGCCCACCGAAGCGAGCAGCAGCAGCAGGATCGCGCCAGGCCGGCCCACCGCCGGCCCCGCCGTGATCGCGACGCCGGCGGCGGCGACGCCGGCCGTCACTGCGCCCCAGAACAAAATCTGGAGCGGATCGAGCCGCCCGCCGCTCCGCGGAGGGATGTGGTCTGCTTGGTCTGTCATTGGCGCGCCTGTCGAACGGCCAATTGACCCCGATTCGGGCTTCGGAGCACGGTTCGGCGCAGGAGTGTAGCCATCCGCCACTGGGTTTCTCCGCTCACAAATTCACACGCGGGGGCCGGCGCGCGCCTTTTCGCCGCGCCAGCCGCATGACGAAGCCGATCACCTTCGCGACAGCCTCGTAATGTTCCTTCGGAATCGGCTGGTCGATCTCGGCCGTCGCGAACAGCGCGCGCGCCAGCGGAGGATCTTCCACGATCGGAATGTTATGTTCCATCGCGACTTCGCGAATCCGTTGCGCCACTGCATCGACGCCCATGGCCAGACAGATCGGCGCCGGCGTCTCGCCCTGCTCGTAGCGGAGCGCCACCGCATAGTGCGTCGGATTGGTGATGACGACGCTGGCGTTCGGCACGCTGGCCAGCATGCGCTTGCGCGAGCGCTCCATCCGGATCTGGCGCAGCTTCGCCTTCACCATCGGGTCGCCGTCGCTCTGGCGCAGCTCCTCCTTGATCTCGCGCCGGCTCATCTTCATGCGCTTCATGTAGCTTTGCCGCGTGGCCACGTAATCGATCGCCGCCAGCACCGCCGCCGCGCTCGCCAGCGCCAGCATCATCGCGACGACCTTGCCCTGGATGAACGGCAGCAGCGCGTTCGGGTCCAGGAGCGAGACGTTCTCCAGTTCGGCGTCGTTGGGCCACAGCACCCAGGCCAGCACCGACCCCACCAGCAGCAGCTTCGCCAGCGATTTGAGGAACGCCGACGCCGCCTGCTTGCCGAACACGCGCTTGAAGCCTTCGACCGGGTTCAGCTTGTTCAGCTTCGGCGTCAGCCGCTCGCCGGTGAAGGTCGGCCGGTCCTGCACGTAGCGCGCGGCGACGCCCGCGCCCGCGAGCGTCAGCGCCACCAGGCTGAAGATCGCCAGCAGCTTCAGCAGCACGGCGCCGATGATCGCGCGCAGCGAGCCCGGCTCCGCCGAAAGCTGATCCGGCATGGCGATGAAGCCGATGAAGCCGCGCGCGATCTGCGAGACGATCGGCCCCGCCATGAACGCGACGATCGCCGTCGCCGCGATCAGCGAGAGCGCCGCTCCGACCTCGGCCGAATAGACGATGTCGCCCTTCTCGCGCGCCTGCTGCAGCTTTCGCGGCGTCGGCTCTTCCGTTTTGTCGTCGTCGTTCTGCTCGGCCATGCGCCTACCTCAGCCACATGGCGTAGTTCCGGATGCTGTCGAGCCAGATCAGCATGCCGACGGAAAGGCCGAGCGCGAACACCACCAGCCCGCCCAGGATCTGCAGCGGCAGCGCGACGAAGAACACCTGAATGGACGGAATGAGCCGCGACAGCACGCCAAGGCCGACGCGGAAGATCAAGCCGGCGGCCACCACCGGCATCGCAATCTGGAAGCCGACGCGAAAGGCCGCGGCCGTGGTGTTCAGCGCGAGCTGCGCCGCGTCCCCGACCGGCGCCGGCGCGCCGAGCGCAATCACCTCGTAGGAGCCGACGACGCCCGCCAGGAACATGTGGTGCAGCCCGGTCGCGAACACCAGCGCCACGCCCATCACGCCCAGGAACACCGCGACCAGCTGGCCCGATTGCGTCTGCGTCGGATCGGCGGTCTGCGCGAAGGCGATGCCGATCTCGAGGCCGACGATCTGGCCTGCCGTCGCCAGCGCCGAAACCAGGATGCGCGCGGCGCCGCCAAGCAGCACGCCGATCAGCACTTCGCTCGCCACCTGCGCGGCCATGCCGAACGCCGTCGTCGCCGCCGCCGGCACGCGGTCCGCCAGCGTCGGCCCCATCGCGATGGCGATCGCAAGCGCAAGCCCCAGCCGCACGCGCGGCGGCACGGCCGGTTCGCCGAAGCCCGGCAGCAGCATGAGCATGCCGCCGATGCGCGCGAACAGAAGCGCCGTCGCCCAGATCTCGACACCGTAGAGCGTGAGGTTCATCGGCGCCGCTCTGGGGTGTGGCGAGTGGCGAATGGCGAATGGCGAATGGCGGTTGCGCGCGCGCCCCGTGCGCCGCGACGGCCCCTACTCGCCATTCGCCATTCGCCATTCGCTCTCATCATCAGAACGCCGCGATACGTTCGAAGATGTCGTTCATGAAGCCGCCGAGCAGGCCGCCCATGATCGGCAGGAACAGCAGCACGGCGAAGAAGATCGCCAGGATCTTCGGCACGAACACCAGGGTCTGCTCCTGAATCTGCGTCAGCGTCTGCAACAGCGAGACGACGAGACCGACCACCAGCCCCACGATCATCGGCCCGGCGCACACCAGCACCGTCACCCAGATCGCCTCGCGTCCGAGGTCGAGGACTTCCGCGCCGTTCATGCTCGCTCCTGAGCCAACCACCCGGCAAATTCTGCCGAGCGCCGCTCCAGGGACGCCATTCATCGTTAACGGGAGGTTTCCAGAACGGCCCCAGCGCGAGAAGCGTCCTCGCCGGCCGCTCAAGCCGCACACGCGGCGCGCGAAAGCGTGTTCCCGCCGCCACACCGGCGCTGAGTTTCCACAGGCCGCATCCAAAATACCGAATCCGCCTCATCTTGGATTCAGATACGCGTGGAACGATGCGCGGGTCTGAACACGAACCGAGTGGGGACTTCGCGATGCTGAGTGCGATTGTCGCCTTCTTCCGCGGCCTGTTCGCGCCGAAGGAAGACGACTTCAAGGCGCTGCTCATCTCCGACCTGGGGATCGAGCGCTAACCGGAGCTTGCGCCCGAGCGCGGCTAGCCGCCCGGCGGCGCGCCGGCGGCGAAGCTTTCGATCAGGCTGCCCGCGACCAGCCGCCAGCCGTCCACCAGCACGAAGAAGATCACCTTGAACGGCAAGCTCACCGTCACCGGCGGCATCATCATCATGCCCATGGCCATGAGCAGCGACGCCACCACCAGGTCGATGATCACGAACGGCACGAACAACATGAAGCCGATCTCGAACGCGCGGCGCAGCTCCGAGACCATGAAGGCCGGCGCGAGGATGCGCAGCGGCGTCTCGGCGGCGCTGGCCGGGCGCTGCTCCAGGTCGGCCATGTCGATGAACAGCGCCAGATCGTCCTCGCGCGTCTGGCCGGCCATGAACACCTTGAGCGGCTCGACGATGCGCGGAAACGCTTCATCCAGCGGCATTTCCTCGTTCATCACCGGGCCGATCCCGGCCTGATAGGCCTCGCTCCAGACCGGCTGCATCACGAACGCGGTCAGGAACAGCGACAGCGACACGATCACCACGTTCGGCGGCGCTTGCTGCAGGCCGATCGCGGTGCGCAGCAGCGACAGCACCACGACGATGCGCACGAAGCTCGTCGTCATGATGAGGATCGAGGGCGCAAGCGACAGCACCGTGATCAGCGCCGCCAGCTGCAGCACCCGCGCCGTCAGCCCCTCGCCGGTGCCCAGGTCGATCGACAGCGTCGGCTGCGCCGCTGCGTAGGCGCCGCCGGCGCCGATCAGCATCGACATGAACAGCGAGGCCGCCAGCACCACCACCCAGTTGCGCGCGGGGCGGCGCCGGCGAGACGCCGGCGGTCCGAGAACGCCGCCGCTCACGTCGGGCTCTCCGCCGGCTCCGCCGCCGCCGTTTCGCTCACGACGATATCGCCGCCGGGCCCCAGGAGGATCAGATGCTCGCGCCCGTCGCAGCGCACGATGACGAGGCGCCGGCGCGGGTCGATCAGCAGCGATTCGCTGACCTTCAGGCGCTTGGGCGCACTCGGCCCGGCCCGCAGCATGCCCAGACGCCGCGCGCCCCAGGCGAGCGCGAGGATCAGCGCCAGCGTTGCGAGCAGCGCAAACAGAGCGCGCGCCCAATCGATCCAGTCCACGACACCCCTCCGTTCTGGAGCGTCCCCTGGCTCGACCGGTTTGGTAAACGAGACGTAAACGTTGCGGCGCCAACTTAAGAGCCGCTTAACCATGCGCTGCTCGACTAGGCAAAGTTTGCAGCCCTGAGTCGGACGCCTTGGACCTCGCCAACACTCCCTTCTTCGGCCTTCTGCGGGCGCGGCTGGACCAGCTCAGCGAGCGCCAGCAGCTGATCGCCGAGAACATCGCCAACGCCTCGACGCCGGGCTACCGGCCGCGCGACGTCGACACCGCCGGCTTCGAGCGCCTGCTCGCCGCCGCCGCCGGCGGACGCGGACTCTCCATGACGCGCACCAGCGCCATGCACATGACGTCGAACGGCTCGCCGGAGGCGCGGGTGGTCACCCGCGACGACAGCGAAACGACCATGGACGGCAACGCCGTCGTGCTCGAAGAGCAGATGGCGCGGGCGGCGGAGACGCGGATGGCGTTCGAGACCGGCATCGCCCTCTACCAGAAAGGCCTCGAACTGGTGCGCCTCGCGGCGCGGGCGCCGGGAAGGTAACGCGTCATGACCGACATCAACGCCGCCATCTCCGCCGCCGCCTCCGGCATGCGCGCGCAGACCGTGCGCATGCGGCTCGCCGCCGAGAACGTCGCCAACGCCAATTCGGCCGGCGCCAATCCGAACGAGGATCCGTTCCGGCGCCGCATCCCGCTGCTCGAAAGCACCACGCTCGGCTCCGGGGCGCAGGGCGTGCGCGTCACCGGGGCGGTGTTCGACATGAGCGCGTTCCGCGAGGAGTTTAACCCCTCGCATCCGGCGGCGGACGAGCGCGGCTACGTGCAGCTGCCCAACGTCGACACGCTGGTCGAGATGATGGACCTGCGCGAAGCCACGCGCGCCTACGAAGCCAACCTCAACATGATCGAAGCCGCGCGCACGATGACGACGCGCGCGCTCGAGCTTCTGCGGAGATAATCACCATGGCGATCGATCCGGTCTCGGCCGCGCGGGCCTATCAACAAGCGGCCAATTCGGCGCGCGCCGGCGCGGCGGGCGGCGCCGATCAGGTCGATTTCGGCGGCCTGGTGCAGGAAGCGATCCGCCAGGCCGGACAGAGCGCGAGCGTGGCGGAACACCAGGCGCTCGCGGTCGCCGCGGGCCAGGCCGACATCGTCGACGTCGTCACCGCCATCGCCGCCGCCGAAACCCAGCTGCAGACCGTGATCGCCGTGCGCGACCAGGTGATCAGCGCGTACCAGGAAATCCTGCGCATGCCGATTTAGGGGTTGGGTTTCGGGATTGGGATTGGGGGAGTTTGCGCGGCGGCGGCATGCACGCAGCCATATCCGCTTCGGACCGCCGGCTTCCAGCCGGCGACCCCGTTTCATCCTGCAGGCGATCCGCCCATTGAAACGTCGTATGCCGGCTGGAAGCCGGCGGTCCGAAGCTGCGCCGACTCCCCCAATCCCGAAAACCCAATCCCCAAAACCGAAACGGAGGGCGATGGCGAGCGTGAAGAACGTCGAACTGATCTTTGACGACTGGCACTCGCTGTTGCTGGAGCGCTTCGCCCTGCAGCAGGGACTCATCCCGCAGGAGAACTGGCACGCACTCCCGGAAGTAGCCAGCGCCTACTCGAAATCATACGTCGGCGCGCGCATCAGAACGGTCCGCCGCCATTTCGAGACCTTTTGCAGCGTGGAAAGCCGGCGGAACGCTGTCGACACGCTGCTTTCGACCATGTGCCTGTTTCCGGACTGCCGCCTATCCAGGAAGTACTTCAAGTGGAGAAGCGATTGCACGTTTCTCCCGCTGGCGCCGGCGCCCAGCATCCGGGCGCCGCTCGTCAAAGAGAACTGGCGCGCCGCCGTCGAGGAAGCCAGGCAGATCGTCACCCACTCTTCTTTCGACAGCGCGCTGCGGACCTTCGAATTCACGCCGACTTACCTGTTCGCCAAGCACATGGACGCCGCTCAGCGCTGCGGCGACACGGATTGGGAGTATCAAAATCTGCAATTCGCGCACCGGATCGAGAGCATCCGCTCCTGGGCGAAACGGCTGAAGTCCGATCTCATCGAACTCGTCTTTTCCTGCCTCACAAGCCCGCCAACAGAGCTGGAATACGGCGTCATCAGCGCATTCAGCGACTTCTCGCACACAATGGAGCTGAAGGCCGCTCATCGCATGCCCGTGCTCGACGCCCTTGAGCGCTTTTCCCAGCGCCTTGCCGAGCACGCCATAACGCTGGCGTACAGCCAGCTTCGTCATGGCCGCCCGGCGACAAGCACTACGCTCAACATCGCGCCGGCCGCGCACGACTACAAAGCTCTCGCGGACACGGTCGTCATGGTGCGCGCCAACTTTTCCGAGCACCTGAAGGTGTCGCCGGCGCCGCGCACCTTCGAGGAAGCGATCGAACTGAGCGCCCATCCCGCCGTCTCCCGGCTGGCGCAGCTCATAACGATCTGGTCCGAAAGCGCGTCAAACGCGGACTTCGATCTGGAAAAGAAGATCGCGGCGGACATCGAGAAGGCTGCGAGGGAGCTGCGGCTTCTGTCTCAAGTGCGGGCTGCGGCCGACTCGCATTTCGGCGTCTGGGTCAAGGCCATCGGCGCGCACATTCCCGTATTTTCGAGCATCCTCTCCGCCGCAGAGGTCGCGCTGTTCTACGTCAGCCGCGCAAAGACGACGCAGCATTGCTGGATTTCGACTGCTTAAGCCCGCGCTTCGTTCACGCCCCGCCCTAGCGCCAGCAGGGCGGCGTTGGCGATGGCGTCGGCGTCCAGCCCGGCCTGCGCGTACATGGCTTCCGGCTTGTCCTGGTCCTGGAACAGGTCCGGCAGGGTGAGGGTGCGGATTTTTACGCCGCGGTCGAGCAGGCCGTCCTTGGCCATGAAGTGCAGCACGAAGGCGCCGAAGCCGCCTTGGGCGCCCTCTTCGATCGTCAGCAGCACTTCGTGTTCGCGCGCGAGGCGGCGGATCAGGTCTTCGTCGAGGGGCTTGGCGAAGCGGGCGTCGGCGAGCGTGGCGGAGAGGCCCATGGCGGCGAGTTTATCGGCGGCCTTGTGCGCTTCGCCCAGGCGGGCGCCGAAATTGAGCAGCGCCACGCTCGTCCCCTCGCGCACGATGCGGCCCTTGCCGACTTCGAGCGGGACGCCTGCATCGGCGCCCAGCACCCCATCGGCGTCGCCGCGCGGATAGCGGAAGGCGCTCGGACAATCGTCGATGGCGGCGGCGGTGGCGACCATGCGCGAGAGTTCGGCGCCGTCGCTCGCGGCCATCAGCACCATGCCGGGCAGCGCGCCCATGAAGCCTATGTCGAACGAGCCGGCATGCGTCGCGCCGTCGGCGCCGACGAGGCCGGCGCGGTCCATGGCGAAGCGCACGGGCAGCTTCTGGATGGCGACGTCGTGGACGACCTGGTCGTAGCCGCGCTGCAGGAAGGTGGAATAGATGGCGCAGAACGGCTTCATGCCGTCGGCGGCGAGGCCGGCCGCGAACGTCACCGCGTGCTGCTCGGCGATGCCGACGTCATAGGTGCGCTCCGGGAATTGCGCGCCGAACAGATCGAGCCCGGTGCCCGAAGGCATCGCCGCGGTGATGGCGACGATCCTGTCGTCCTTCTGCGCCTCGCGGATCAGCGCCTGCGCGAACACCTTGGTGTAGCTGGGGGCCGGCCCGCCCTTGGCCTGCTCGCCGGTGACGACGTTGAACTTGCTGACGCCGTGATACTTGTCGGCGGCGTTCTCGGCCGGCGCGTAGCCCTTGCCCTTCTTGGTGACGACGTGGATCAGCACGGGCTTGTCGTCGTACTCGCGCGCGTTCTTGAGCACCGGCAGCAGCGTATCGAGGTCGTGGCCGTCGAACGGCCCGAGATAATGAAAGCCCAGTTCCTCGAAGAAGGTGCCGCCCGTGACCATGGTGCGGGCGTATTCCTCGGTCTTCTTGGCGATGTCGTGGATCGGCTGCGGCAGATGCTCGGCCACGGTCTTGGCCGCCTTGCGCAGGCGCCGGTAGGTCCGGGTGGCGGCGAGTCGCGCGAGATAGGAACTCATGCCGCCGACCGGCGGCGCGATGCTCATATCGTTGTCGTTGAGGATGACGATGAGGCGCTTGGTGGTTTCGGCGGCGTTGTTCATCGCCTCATAGGCCATGCCCGCCGACATCGAGCCGTCGCCGATCACGGCGATGACGCTGTTGTCCTCGCCGCGCTGATCGCGCGCGACGGCGAAGCCGAGCGCGGCGCTGATCGAAGTGGCGGCGTGGGCGGCGCCGAACGGATCGTAGTCGCTTTCGCTGCGTTTGGTGAAACCGGAGAGCCCTCCGCCCTGTCGCAAGGTGCGGATGCGCTCGCGCCGGCCGGTCAGAATCTTGTGCGGATAGGCCTGGTGGCCGACGTCCCAGATGACGACGTCGCGCGGGGTGTCGAACACGTAGTGCAGCGCCACCGTGAGTTCGACCACGCCGAGCCCCGCGCCCAGGTGCCCGCCGGTGACGGAGACGGCGCTGATGGTTTCGGCGCGCAATTCGTCCGCCAGCTGGCGGAGCTGGCTTGGCTCAAGCTTGCGGAGATCGGCGGGAACCTTGACCTGGTCGAGCAGCGGAGTTTGGGGCGCCATGGGGCCTCGGGTCGTTGACGTTTGGGGCAGGCTAGCCGCCTTCGTCCGCGAATGCGACGTCAAGAAGGCGCCAAGCCCAGGATTTATTGCGCAGATTCCGTGCGGCCCGTCGGCGCAGGTTGGAGGAAACCGCAAAGGCGGATAAATCGCTCCCTCAATCGGCGGAATTGGGGGTGCGGTCGTGCGTATTCATATCATGGCTTTGGCCGCGGCGGCGCTGGCGGCCTCCTGCGTGACGCCGGACGAGCCAACAGGGACGGCGGCTCAACCGCAAGCCGAAGCGGCCGATCCCTACCTTTGGCTCGAAGAGGTCGAGGGCGAGCGGGCGCTGGCGTGGGTGGAGGCCGAGAACGCGCGCTCGCTGCCGGTGCTGGAGAACGACCCGCGCTATCCGGCGCTGCTGAACGCCGCGCTCGACGTGGCGCAGAGCCGCGACCGGCTGGCGACGGGCCAGGTGCGCGGCGGCTATCTCTACAATTTCTGGCAGGACGAGACCCATGTGCGCGGCGTCTGGCGGCGCGCGCGGCTCGACGGGTATGCGGCCAACCGTCCGCAATGGGAGACCGTGCTCGACATCGACGCGCTGGCGCGCGCGGAGAATGCGAACTGGGTCTGGCAAGGCGCCGACTGCGATCCGTCTGGCGTGCGCTGCATGATCTCGCTCTCCAACGGCGGGCTCGACGCATCGACCGACCGCGAGTTCGACGTGAACGCCAGGCGCTTCGTCGAGGACGGCTTCGTCGTCCCGGAGGCGAAGTCCAACATCGGCTGGCTCGACCGCGACACGCTGCTGGTGGCGACGAACTGGGGCGAAGGCTCGCTGACCGAGTCGGGCTATCCGTTCGTGCTCAAGGCGTGGCGGCGCGGCGCGCCGCTGTCGAGCGCAACCGAGATCATGCGCGGCGAACCGCGCGACGTTTCCATTTCCGTCCTGACGTTCGAGGACGAGAGCGGCGACCACATCGCCATCGCGGCCGAGGGCGAGACCTTCTTCGAAACGGTCTATTCGCTGATCACGCCCGAAGGGCCGGCGCGGATCACGCTGCCGCGCAAATCGTCGATCCGCCGCTTCTTCCATGACCGCCTGATCGTGACCCTGGAGGAAGACTGGACCGTCGGCGGACGCCTCTATCCGAGCGGCGCGCTGCTGGCGCTGCCGCTGGCGCAGGCGACGTCGGAGACGCCGGCCGTCGAAGTGATCTTCACGCCGAACGCGCGGCAATCGATCGAGGGCGTCGCCGCCACGCGCGAGGCGCTGCTGGTCTCCGGTTTCGACAACGTGCGCGGGCGGCTGCAGCGTTTCACCTTCGCCAACGGGGCGTGGCGCGGCGAGCAGGTGCGCCTGCCGCCGACCGGCGTGGTGTCGCTGGCGGGCGCCTCCACCGGCGACGCGCGCGCCTTCGCGGTGTTCGAGGATTTCCTGACGCCGCCGACGCTCTATGCGCTGAACGGCGCCGATGCGCGCGCCGTGCGTTCGCTGCCGGCGCAGTTCGACGCCTCGCCCTACGTGACGGAGCAGTTCGAAGCGGTCAGCGCCGACGGGACGCGCGTGCCCTATTTCGTGGTGCGCCGCCGCGACATGCCGCTCAGCGGCGAGAACCCGACGCTGCTCTACGCCTATGGCGGCTTCCAGCTTTCGCAGACGCCGAGCTACAACGCCTATATTGGCCGGCTCTGGCTCGATCAGGGCGGCGTGTACGTGCTGGCGAACATCCGCGGCGGCGGCGAGTTCGGCCCCGCCTGGCACGACGCCGGCCTGATGACCAACCGCCAGCGCATCTATGACGACTTCTACGCCGTCGAGCGCGACCTGGTGGAGCGGCGCATCACCAGCCCGCGCCGGCTCGGCATATCCGGACGCTCGAACGGCGGGCTGCTGATGGGCGTGATGCTCAACCAGCATCCGGAGATGGTGCGCGCCGCCGTCATCGGCTCGCCGCTGCTCGACATGCTGCGCTACGATCAGTTGCTTGCCGGCGCCTCGTGGGTGGGCGAGTACGGCTCGCCCTCGGTCCCCGAACAGCGCGCGTTCCTGGAAACCATCACGCCGTACCAGAACCTGCGCGCCCGCGACGACTTCCCGACCGTGTTCATCTACACGTCGACGAAGGACGACCGCGTGCATCCGGGCCATGCGCGCAAGTACGGCGCGCGCCTCGCCGAACTCGGCATTCCGTTCCTCTATTACGAGAACACCGACGGCGGCCACTCCGCCAACGCCAACCTGCGCGAAGCGGCGCGGCGGCGGACGCTGGAATACATGTACCTGACGCAGCGGCTGATCGACTGAGCGGGCGGCTTCGTTTTAAGGGACCGCGGTCCGTTATTTCTTTTCGATCAGCAGGCGGCCCTGCTGGCGCAGCTGGCCGGCGACCTTGCCGGCGAAGGCGCCGAGCAGGCCCGGCAGCAGGACTTCGATCTGCAGATCGGTGTCGGTGACGTCGATCCTGCCGGTGACGGTCTGGCCGAACGCCTCGGCGTTGAAGCCGAGACGATCCTGCGCCCAGGCGTGCCGGATGGCGCCGAGACCGACACCGCCGAGCTGCGCCTTGAACTGATCGAGGCTCGCATCGACGCGCCGGCGCGCCTCGTCGCGGCCGAGCTGATGCGGAATGGTGACGGTGACCGGTCTTGCCATGGCGAGCCAACGTGTGAGCGGCGCGGCGGTTGCGCAAGTCCAAAGCGCCGCGCCTATGGAGCGCCAGCGTCCCGCCGGCATGCGCCCTATCGAACAAATACCGGCGCTTGTCGGCAGCGGTTGCGCCGCGCCGGCGAGAGCGCCGGCGCTCCGTGGGCGCTGCGCTTAGTGGCGGCGCGTGACGATGAAGTCGACAGCTTCCAGCAGCACCTGCGCGCGCGGGCCGAAGATCGAGAGATGGCGCTTGGCCTGATCGGCCAGCATGCGCACGCGTTCACGCGTCGCGTCGGCGCCCATCACGGTGACGAAGTTGACCTTGCCCCGCGCCTTGTCCTTGCCGACCGCCTTGCCGGTGTCGCGCACCACGCCTTCGGCGTCGAGCAGATCGTCGACCATCTGGAAGGCGAGGCCGATATCGTGCGCGTAGCGCGTCAGCGCCGTCTTCTCAGCATCGGAGGCGCAGCCGATCAGCGCGCCGGCGTCGACGGCGAAATTGATCAGCGCGCCGGTCTTCAGCCGGTTCATGCGGGTGACGGCGATGAGATCGCTGCCGATGTCGTCGCCGGCCATGTCGGCCGCCTGCCCCGCCACCATGCCGAGCGCGCCGGACGCTTTCGCCAGGCCGGCGATCAGCTTGCAGCGCATCTGCGGATCGTGATGGGTCGCGGGCTCGGCCATCACTTCGAACGCGAACGTCAAAAACGCATCGCCGGCGAGCAGCGCAGTGGCTTCGTCGAAGGCGCGGTGCAGCGTCGGGCGGCCGCGGCGGAGGTCGTCGTCGTCCATGCAGGGCAGATCGTCATGGATCAGCGAGTAGGTGTGCACGCACTCGATGGCGACGGCCGCGCGCATCAGGCTGGCTTCATCGGCGTCGAAGATGCGGCCGGCTTCGAGCGTGAAGAACGGGCGCAGACGCTTGCCCCCGGCAAGGGCGGCGTAACGCATCGCTTCGATCAGACGCGCCTCCGGCCCCTGCGGCTTGGGCAGAAGCGCATCAAGCGCCGTGTTGATCCGGTCGGCTGTTTCCTTGAGGCGGGCGTCGAGCTTGGACATGGGCGCCGGGGTTAGCAGAGACCGCCGCCGGTGCAAGCACCCAGGGCCCCGCCCCTCCAGGGAGAATGGCTTGGCGCTGGGGCGCGGGCTTTCCAACAGCTGTGGTTCCGGGGCATCATAGCCCCGCACGGGGCTAGGGACCGGCGCGCGCGGCCGCTGACGCAGCTGCGGGAAGCCGGGCCTTGGGGTTGATTAAGTGAGGAATTTTACATGGCAACGGTGGTGGTCATTCACGCCGCGGACGACACCCTGCCGGCGCGGGCGCTGGCGGAGAAGGTGCGTCAGACCAAGGTCGACGTCGTGCTCGAAAAAACCGGCGACGACCTGCACGACGCCCTGAAGTCCGCCACGGTCGCCATCGCGCTCTGGTCGCCGCGCTCGAACGCCGCGGCGGAGCTGGCCGAACACGCCGCCTTCGCTAAGAGCTCCAGCACGCTGATCCACGCCACCATGCAGAGCGCAGCCCCGCCGGAACAGTTCCGCGGCGAGCCGGCCGTGAACCTCACCGGCTGGCGCGGCGAAGACGATTTCCCGGCCTGGCGCGAACTGGCCAAGCTGGTCACCGACAAGGCCGGGCTGGCGCCGCTGGCGCCGCCTGCGCCGAAGCCGCCGTCGGGCTTTTTCCAGCCGGGCGCGGTGGCCGCTTCGCCCGAGGCGCAGCGGCCGCAGACGCGGCTGACGCCCCAGCCGTCCCGTCAGCCGCCGCCGCGCCCTCAAGCTGCGGCGCCGCAACGCGCGACGCCGCAGCCGTCGCGGCCCGCGGTGGCGGAGCCTGAGAAGGAAAAGAAGGGCGGCGGCATGATGCTGATCGCCATCATCGCCGTTGTCGTGCTCGCCCTCGGCGGCGGCGCCTTCTGGTTCGTGACGCAGCAGGCCGGGCAGTCGGCCGCCTACGAAGACGTCGATCCCAACAGCGCCGATTCGCTGCGCGAATTCCTCGCCGGCGATCCCTCGCCCGCCGACCGCGAACGCGCCCAAGCCGATCTCGCCGCGCTCGAACAGAACATGCTCGACGCCGCGCGCGAAGCCAACACGATCGACGCGTACGAAGCGTTCCTGCGCGCGTTTCCGAACAGTTCGGAGGCGATCTACGCGCAGGGCCAGATCCAGCAGCTGCGCCTGCAGGAAGGCGGCGCGCCGCCCGCGGCCGCGCCGGAAGCGCCGCCGGTCATAGAGACGATCCCCGCCGAAACGCCGCCGGCGCCAACGCCCGCGCCCGCCGACAGCGGCCCCACGCAGCTGACGCCGCCGCCGGTGGAAGAACCGGAAACCGAAGAGCCGCCCAGCGCGCCGCCGGAGAACTGACCGCAGACCCTTGGACCGCCGGCGTCTTCGCCGGCGAACCACGTTTCAATCTGAACGGACAGCGCAAGCTGAACGCTGTGCGCCGGCGGTCCTAGAAGAGCGGCGTCAGTAAAGCCGCCCGCCCGTCAGCGCCGGGCGATCGACGTTCAGCAGCACGACATTGCCGTTGCGGTCCGGAAAGCCGAGGCACAGCACTTCCGACATGAACTTGCCAATCTGCTTCGGCTCGAAGTTCACCACGGCGGCGACGCGCCGGCCGAGCAGCTCGCCGATGTCGTAGTTCTGCGTCACCTGGGCGCTCGACTTCTTGACGCCCAGCGGATCGCCGAAATCGATCCAGAGCTGGTAGGCGGCCTTCTTGGCTTCCTCGAACACCTTCACGTCCACGATGGTGCCGAGGCGGATGTCCACCTTCAGGAAGTCCTCGAACGTGATGATCGGCTGGCGCGCATTGTTTTGCGGATCGTCGGCCATTGGCGTTTCTCTTCCCCTATTGCCCGAGCTTCGCGGGCTCTGTGCGCGGGCCGTCCGGACCCATCACGATTTGATCGACTTCGAGCTGCGCGTCCTTGAGCTGGCTTTCGCAGCGCGCTTTCAGCGCCGCCCCGCGCTTGTAGATGCGAATCGAATCCGCGAGCGGCACGTCGCCCCGCTCCAGGTGCGAGACGATTTTTTCCAGTTCAGCCAAGGACTCCTCGAAGGAGAGCTGGGACGGATCGCGGGGTTCGGCGCTCATGGGTGCAAAGTATGAAGACGCGGCCACGAAGGGAATAGGCCTTGGCTCGCGATCCTCACCTCACTTTCTCGTAGCGGCGGTAGCTCCAATAGCGGTCGCCCCCGTCCTCGACCTCGCGCCAGCCCTGGGCGCGCAGCACCGGGCGCATCATCCGGTTGAACCAGCCGTGGGCGCACAGGAGCACGTTCTGGCCGCGCAGCGCCTGGGCGGTCAGCGTCGCGACCGCCGCCTCGGCGCGGAGTTCGGCCTCCGCCCGGCTCTCGCCGTCGCCATGGAACCCGAGCCACCAGGCCACGCGCGCCCAGACCCCCCAGGCTCCGGGCCGATGCCGGCCCCAGAGCGGCGGCGGCGGCAGCGGCGCCTCCACGAAAACCGGATCGGTGACGATTTCGCGCCCGCCGGCCACCATTTCGGCGGTGTGGATCGCCCGCTGCAGAGTCGAGGCGTAGATCACGTCGCTCCTGGCGGCGTGTTCGACCAGCTTTTCGGGGGGGCGTTCGTCGGGGTGCAGGCCGGCGAGGTCGTAGCTCGCCCACCACTCGCGGTAGCCGCTGCGGTCGATACGCACACTTCTATCGGCGTGCGGCTGGCCGTGCCGGGCGATGACAATCGTGCCAACGCGCGCGGCGGAACGGCGATCCAGCGTCTCGGCGGGCGCCATGGTCGTCGTCATTCTGACCCTTCGCGCTTTTGACGCCCCCTCCCCGTGAGCGGGTCTAATCGCGCTGGAGCGCCGCCAGGTAAGCCGCAGCGGATCCGGCAAGCGCGGCCAAGTCGTACCCGCCCTCCAGAGTCGAGACAAGCTTGCCGCCACAGTGCCTTAGCGCCATGGCGCGCAGCTCCCGCGCCGCCCAGGCGAAATCCTCGGCCTCAAGCTCCATCTGCGCGAGCGGATCGGCGGCGTGAGCGTCGAATCCGGCCGAGACCAGGATCAATTCGGGAGCGAACGCGTCAAGCGCCGGAAGGATGCGCGTCTCCATCGCGCGCCGCCACGCGCCGCCGCCGGCGCCCGCGGGCAACGGCGCGTTGACGACGTTGCCGGCGATCCCGGTTTCACTGGCGGCGCCGGTGCCGGGATAGAGCGGCGACTGGTGCGTCGACGCGAAAAAAAGACGCGGCTCCCGTTCGGCGATCGTCTGGGTGCCGTTGCCGTGATGCACGTCGAAATCGACCACCGCGACCTTGCCGAGACCGTGCGCCTCCAAGGCGTGCATCGCCGCGATGGCGACGTTGTTGAAGATGCAGAACCCCATCGGCGTCATCGGCTCGGCGTGGTGGCCCGGCGGACGCACGGCGCAGAACGCCATCGCATCCTCGCCCGCCATCACCGCGTCGACGGCGGCCACGCACGCGCCGGCGGCGCGGTAGGCGGCTTCGCGCGAGCCGGCGGAAATGTAGGTGTCCGGATCGAGCCGCACGCGCTTCTCGCGCGCTTCGGCGAAGGCCGGTTCGAGCGCGTCGATGTAGCGGGCCGGGTGCACGCGCGCGATCGCGTCCCGCTCGGCATACGGCGCCTCGCGCCGATCCAGGCCGAAGCGCTCCAGCGCATCGAGCACGGCCTTGAGCCGGCCCGCGTGCTCGGCGTGACCGGGCGGCGGTTCATGCGTCAGCATGGAGGGATGCGTGTAGAGCAGCATGCGCGAGATGTAGCGCGCCCGCGCCGGCCCCGCCACTTGGAGAGCCGGCGCGCGCAGAGCGCGCGCCGGCCGGGACGGCCTAGTTCGTGCGGCTGCGCTCGCGGCGGTCGCGCGCGCCGCAATCGTCGTCCGACTTGGTGCGCAGGATCGAGCCGTCGCGGCGGTCGACATCGAGTTCGACGCAGCGGCCGTTCGCATCCCACGCCTTCACCTCGTAATGGCCGTCGTCGCGCTCGATTTCGAGCACGCGGAAGCCCTGCTGCGCCAGCCGCGCCTCGACCTGCGACAGGCTCAGTTCGCCGCTAGGCGCAGTCTGAGCGAAGGCGGCGGGGCTGGCGATCAGGCCGACAGCGAAAACGGCGGCGGCGCAGGCGCGGAAAGTGTTCATCATGATTCCCTCGTGGTTCACTGATTTGGCGCGCCGGCGCATCCGGCGTCGTCGGCCCCATAATCCAGACCGGCGCTGACAGCTGCCGGGCGGGCGCCGTCAGCGACGCGTCAGCTCGGAACAGGCATCAGAAGCGCCATGACGCTGCGAAAGCTCATCCTGCCCGCGCTCGCGCTGCTGGCCGCCGTCGCCGCCGCGCCGCTTGCGCTGGCGGACCGGCGCGGCGGCGACCACGACGAGGCGCTGCGCGCGGTCGAAGCGCAGCGGGCGATGCCGCTGGCCGCCATCCTCCAAATCGCGCAGCGCACGGCGCCGGGCGAAGTCGTCGAGGTCGAGCTTGAACAGGAGGACGGGCGCCTGATCTATGAGATCAAGGTGCTGACCCGCACCGGGCGCGTGCGGGAGATCGAGATCGACGCCCGCACCGGCGCCGTATTGAGCGTCGAAGAAGAGGATTGATGCGTACGCTGCTGGTCGAAGACGACGCCGATATCGCCGACGACGTCGCCCGCGCGCTCACCGCCGCGGGCTGCCTCGTCGAGCGCGCCGCGGACGGCGAGACCGCCTGGTTTCTGGGCGACACCGAGGACTACGCCGTTGTCGTGCTCGATCTCGGCCTGCCGCGTCTGGACGGGCTCTCGGTGCTGAAACGCTGGCGCGCGGCTGGGCGCGCCTTTCCGGTGCTCATCCTCTCGGCGCGCGGCGCCTGGACCGAGAAGGTGGACGGCATCGAAGCCGGAGCCGACGATTATCTCGCCAAGCCGTTCGAGATCGGAGAGCTGGTGGCGCGCGTGCGGGCGCTGGTGCGCCGCGCCGGCGGCCACGCCAGTTCGGTCGTGACGATCGGCCGGCTGACGCTCGACACCGCGCGCATGAGCGTCGCGATCGACGGCGCGCCGCAGAAGCTCTCGCCGCTCGAATACAGGTTGCTCGACTATCTCGCCCACCAGCACGGGCGCACCGTGCCCGCGGGCGAACTTGCCGAGCATCTGCACGGCGCCGAGGACGGGGTCGACGTCAACGCCATCGAAGCTCTGATCGCGCGCCTGCGCCGCAAGATCGGCCGCGACGTGATCGAGACCCGCCGGGGCTTCGGCTATGCGCTGAGCGGCGCATGACGGCGCGCTCGCTGCGGATGCGCCTGCTCGCGGGCGCGGCGTTCGCCATCTTCGTCGCGCTGGCGATCGCCTGGATCGCCATGAGCTACCTGTTCGAACGCCATGCGCAGCGGCAGATCCAAGCCGATCTCATCGCGCGCGGCGTCGGCGTCATCGCTTCGCTCACGACCGCGCCGGACGGCGCGCTCACGCTCGATCCCCTGCCCACCGATCCGCGTTTCCGGACTCCGGCGAGCGGGCTCTACTGGCAAGTCGGCGGCGAAGGCGTGCTGCTGCGCTCGCGCTCGCTGTGGGACGAAACCTTGACGGCGCCCGCCGCCGGCAGCCGCGCGGACTGGGCGCGCGGCGAGATGGACGGCCCGTTCGGCCAGCGGCTGGTGTTCGTCGAGCGGCGCGTGCAGCTCGAACCGCAAAGCCCGCCGCTGATCGTGCTGCTGGGCGCCGATCATGCCGCGGTGATCGCAGCGCGCGATGCGTTCAGCCGCGAACTGCTCGTCTTTCTCGCGCTGCTGTGGGCCGTGCTGGCGATTGCGTCCTGGGCGCAGGTCGAACTCGGCCTGAAGCCGCTCGAACACGTCCGCGCCGCCGTGGGCGCGCTGCGCCGCCAGGCCTCGGCGCGTCTGGCCGCAGACGACTACCCCGCCGAAGTGGCGCCGCTGGCGAACGCGATCAACGAACTGGCTGAAGCGCGCCAGCAGGATCTGGAGCAGGCCCAGCGTCGCGCCGCCGATCTCGCGCATTCGCTCAAGACGCCGCTGGCGGCGCTCGCCGCCCAGAGCCGGCGCGCGCGCGAAGCCGGCGCCGGCGACGCCGCCGACGGGCTCGACCGCGCCCTCGCCGCCGCGCGCCGCGCCGTCGAGCGTGAACTCGCGCGCACCCGCGCCGCCGCCGCGCGCGGCGCGGGCGCGGCCGACGCCAGAGCCGCGCTGGCCCGCTTGATCCAAGTGCTCGAACGCACCGATTCCGGCGCCCGCGTCCGCTTCGACAACGAAGCCACGGGCGCGCTGCCCATCGCCGAAGACGTCTTGCTCGAACTGGCGGGGCCGCTGCTGGAAAACGCGGTGCGGCATGCGCGCGCGCGCATCCGCATCAGCGGAGACGATCGCCGGCTGACGATCGAAGACGACGGCCCCGGACTGAGCGAAGCGGAAGCCGCAGCGGCGCTCGAACGGGGCTGGCGTCTGGATGAAAGCGGCGACGGCCACGGCCTTGGCCTCGCCATCGCCCAGGATGTCGCGCGCGCGAGCGGCGCGGCGATGACGCTGACGCGTTCGGCGCTCGGCGGGCTGCAAGTGAATCTGGTTTGGCCGACGCCGCCATAAGCGAAGGCCGCGGAGGGGGAGCATCCTCCGCGGCCTTGCTGTCGGGCCGCCCGGCTGGGGGCGGATCGGTCGCGGGGAGCTACGCGACGATTTGGGCGGCTTGGGTCATGACGGACATCGCGACCGGAGCGAACACGGCGCAGGCGGCGATCAGGGCGTAGAACTTGGTCATCGGATTGCTCTCGAAACGGGGTTGGCGCTTAGGCGACGATCTGGGCGGCTTGGTTCAGCGCGGCGTAGGCCATCGGCGCGAACGTCAGGGCCGCGAACAGGATCGAGTAGAACTTGGTCATGGGTCTTGCTCCTCCGGGCGAAGCGCCATCGCCTCGATGAGGAGAAGCTACCCGCCGCCCCGCCTGGGCGCTGTGACGCCGGTCACGCGCCGTATGACGGTTCGCAGCAAAGCGCCTGCGGCGCGGACGGCGCGATGTTGCGCGAGATCAAGCCTTGAGCCGATAGCCCGTCTTGAAAATCCGCCACACGATGGCGAGGCATGCGGCCAGGAACACGCCGATCGCGGAGAGCGAGACGACGATGTTCACGTCCGCCGCCTGCGCGCCGAAAAAGGCCCAGCGGAAACCGCTGATCAGATAGACGACCGGATTGAACAGCGTGACCGTGCGCCACGGCTCGGGCAGCATGTCGATCGAGTAGAACGTGCCGCCCAGGAAGGTGAGCGGCGTCAGGATCAGCATCGGCACGATCTGCAGCTTCTCGAAGCCGTCGGCGAGCACGCCGAGAATGAAGCCGAACAGGCAGAACGAAATGCTGGTCAGCACCAGGAACGCCAGCATCGCCGGCCAGTTCTGCACCTCGTAATTCACGAACAGGCGCGCGGTGGCGAGAATGACGAGGCCGATAATGACGGACTTCGTCGCCGCCGCGCCGACATAGCCGCACACGGCCTCGAACGCCGACACCGGCGCGGAGAGCAATTCGTAGATCGTCCCCGCCCAGCGCGGCATGTAGATGCCGAACGAGGCGTTGGAGACGCTTTCGGTCAGGATCGAGAGCATGATCAGGCCCGGCACGATGAACTCGCCGTAGCTCACGCCGCCGATCTCCATCATGCGCGAGCCGATCGCCGAGCCGAACACGATGAAGTAGAGCGAGGTCGACAGCACCGGCGAGAACAGGCTCTGCCCCAGCGTGCGCAACCAGCGCGCCATCTCGAAGCGATAAATGGCTTGGACGCCGTAAGTGTTCATGTTGACGCTGCCTCGATTGAACTATTCTGGGCTCGCCGCGCTCCCCCGACAGGGGGAGCTGTCAGTCGCTGCCGCGACTGACTGAGGGGGCGGCGCCAAGCTCTTAAAGCGTCGCGCCCACCCCTCCGTCGCGTACCGCCGCACGCGACACCTCCCCCTAGCGGGGGAGGATGGGCGAGTCTCCGGTCGTCGTTCATGTCGTGCGATGCACCAGCGAGACGAAGATGTCTTCGAGCGAGCTTTGTTCGGTGTGGAGATCCTTGAAGTCGACGCCGACGTCGCTGAGGCGCTTCAGCAGCGCCGGAATGCCGGTGTCCTCGGCCTGGGCGTCGAAGCTGTAGATCAGCTGGTTGCCGCCGGCGGCTAGTTCCAGCGTGTAGCCGTTGAGGCCGTCCGGGATGCGTTCGAGCGGCGCCGGCAGTTCGAGCGTCAGCTGCTTCTTGCCGAGCTTGCGCATCAGCGCGTTCTTTTCCTCGACGACGATGAGCTGGCCCTTGTCGATGACGCCGACGCGGTCGGCCATCTCCTCGGCTTCTTCGATGTAGTGCGTGGTCAGGATGATGGTGACGCCGTTTTCGCGCAGGCCCCGCACCATCGCCCACATGTCGCGCCGAAGCTCGACGTCGACGCCCGCGGTCGGCTCGTCGAGGAACAGGATCTTGGGCTCGTGGCTGAGCGCCTTGGCGATCATCACCCGGCGCTTCATGCCGCCCGACAGCGCCATGATCTTGTCGTTGCGCTTCTCCCACAGCGACAGATCGCGCAGCACCTTCTCGATATGAGCCGGGTTCGGCGCAAAGCCGAACAGCCCGCGCGAGAAGCTGACCGTGTCGATCACGCGCTCGAACGCATCGGTGTGCAGCTCCTGCGGCACCAGGCCGATCTTCCGGCGCGCGGCCTTGTAGTCGCGGATGATGTCGTGGCCGTCGGCCGTCACCGTCCCGGAGGACGGATTGACGATGCCGCAGATGATCGAGATCAGCGTCGTCTTGCCGGCCCCGTTCGGGCCCAGCAGCGCAAAAATCTCGCCCTTCATGATGTCGAGATTGATCGGCTTCAGGGCCTGCAAGCCGGACTTGTAGGTCTTGCTCACATCCCGGATGGAGATGATCGGCTCAGCCATCGAACTGCATGTTCCCCGCGAGAAGCGCCGCACATAAGGTCGCGGAGCGGAGAACGCCAGAGGCGTTCGATGTTCCGCAGGACGCCCCGCGGAAATTTCCGCCGCCGCCGCCTATCTCAAGGAGGACGATGCAGCCGGCGCATATCCTACATCCCCGGCCCGAGGGGCTCTATTGCCCCAAGGCCGATCTCTATGTGGACCCGACCAGGCCCGTGCCGCGGGCGCTGATCACGCACGGCCACTCCGATCACGCGCGCGCGGGGCACGGCAGCGTGCTGGCGACGGCGGAGACGCTGGCGATCATGGCGGCGCGCTACGGGCCGGGCTTTGCAGGCTCGACGCAGGTCTTGGCGTATGGCGAGCCGCTGAAGATCGGCGAGGTCACGTTCACGCTGCATCCGGCCGGCCACGTGCTCGGCTCGGCGCAGGCGGCGGCGGAATGCGGCGGCGTCCGCGTGGTGGCGAGCGGCGACTACAAGCGCCAGGGCGATCCCACCTGCGCGCCGTTCGAAGTGGTTCCGTGCGACGTGTTCATCTCGGAGGCGACGTTCGCGCTGCCCGTATTCAGCCACCCGCCGGCCGAGCACGAGGTGACGAAGCTGCTCGCCTCGGTGAGGATGTTCCCGGACCGCGCGCATATCGTCGGCGCGTACGCGCTGGGCAAAGCGCAGCGCGTGATGGCGGAGCTGCGCCGCGCGGGGTGGGACAAGCCGATCTTTGCGCACGGCGCGCTGATGGCGCTGACGAAGCTCTACCAGGACCATGGCGCCGATCTCGGCGAGGTGCGGCCGGTGGAGACCGCGCCGAAGAGCTTCTATGCCGGCGCCGTCGTCCTGGGGCCGCCATCAGCGCTGCAGACGCCCTGGGTGCGCCGCTTCCCCGATCCGGTGACCTGCTTCGCCTCGGGCTGGATGCGGATTCGGGCGCGGGCGCGCCGGTGCGGCGTCGAACTGCCGCTGGTGATCTCCGATCACGCCGATTGGCGCGATCTGCAGCGTACGATTCTCGACACCGGCGCCGGCGAAATCTGGGTCACCCACGGCGAAGCCGACGCGCTGGCGCACTGGTGCGGGACGCAAGGGCTGAACGCCAAAGCGCTGCATCTCGTCGGCTATGGCGACGAGGAGAACGAGGCGGGCGCGGCCGCATGAACCGTTTCGCGGCGCTCCTGGATCGACTGGCCTACGAGCCGCGCCGGCTGGGCAAGCTTGCGCTGCTGGAAGACTATTTCCGCGCCACGCCCGATCCCGACCGCGGCTGGGCGCTGGCGGCGATGACCGGCGCCCTCTCGTTCAAGAACGCGAAAGCGGGGCTGATCCGCACGCTCGCCGCGGAGCGCGCCGATCCGGTGCTGTTCGGCCTTTCCTACGACTTCGTCGGCGACCTGGCCGAGACGGTCGCGCTGATGTGGCCGGGCGGCGATGCGCGCGCGAACGCGGCGCTTTCGCTGACGGATGTCGTCGAAGGGCTGCGGACGACGCCGAAGCAAGAGCTTCCCGCCGTCGTCGCGCAATGGCTCGACCGCCTGGATGAAAACGGCCGCTGGGCGCTGCTGAAGCTGATCACGGGCGCGCTGCGCATCGGCGTTTCCGCGCGCCTCGCCCGCACGGCGATGGCGCGGCTCGGCGGCAGGGCGCCGGATGAGATCGAGGAGGTCTGGCACGCCGACGCGCCGCCCTATCGGCGCCTGTTCGCCTGGCTCGAAGGCCGCGCCGAACCGCCCAGCGTGGCGACGATCGTGCGCTACTATCCGCCGATGCTCTCGCATCCGATCGAGCCGGACGAGTTCGACGCGCTCGATCCGGCGGACTTCTGCGCCGAATGGAAATGGGACGGCGTCCGCGTCCAGGCCGCCGCCGGCAGGGATGCGGGCGGGGCTCGCACGGCGAAGCTTTTCTCGCGCACCGGCGAGGACGCGTCCGGCGCCTTCCCCGATCTCCTCGCCGGCTTCGATTTCGACGCCGTGCTCGACGGCGAATTGCTGATCCGCCGCGAGGGCCGCGTTCAGGATTTCAACACGCTGCAGCAGCGCCTGAACCGAAAGACCGTCACGCCGAAACTGATGGCGGAATTTCCCGCTTTCATCCGCGTCTACGACCTGCTCGCGCTCGGCGACGACGACTTGCGCGCGCTTCCGTTCGCGGCGCGGCGCGAAAAGCTCGAGGCCTTCATCGCGCAGCATCCGTTCGCGCCGATCGACCTTTCGCCCCTGATCGCGTTCAAGAGCTGGGACGACCTCGCCTTCGCCCGCGCCGAACCGGCCGGGGCCGGCGCGGGCGTCGATGTGGAGGCGGTCGAGGGCGTGATGATCAAGCGCCGCGACGCACCTTACCTCGCGGGACGGCCGAAAGGCTACTGGTTCAAGTGGAAGCGCGACCCGATGGTGATCGACGCGGTGCTGATGTACGCCCAGCGCGGCTCCGGCAAGCGCAGCTCGTTCTATTCCGACTACACGTTCGGCGTCTGGACCGAAGCAGGCGAACTCACGCCCGTCGGCAAGGCCTATTTCGGTTTCACCGACGAAGAGCTGATCGAACTCGACAGGTTCGTCCGCAACAACACCGAGAACCGCTTCGGCCCGGTGCGCGAGGTGGCGCACACGAAGACGAAAGGTCTCGTCCTCGAAGTCGCGTTCGAGGGCCTGCAGCGCTCGACGCGGCACAAGTCCGGGCTCGCCATGCGCTTTCCCCGCATCTCCCGCATCCGCTGGGATAAACACCCGCGCGATGCGGATACGATCGGGGCGCTGGAGAAACTTCTCGGCGCCGGCGCCGCCAAGCGATAGCCGCCCTGTGGACCGCCGGCGTCCCGCCGGCATGCATGAACTTTTGCAAAGGGAGAGCGCGGCGGAGCCGGGCGTTCCAGCCTTCGCACGCCAGCACATGCCGGCGGGACGCCGGCGGTCCATGGGCGCTCTGCGCGCCGTGTCAGTTCACCCGCCGCTCGCGGCCGGCCCAGTACGGTTCGCGCAGCTCGCGGCGCAGGATCTTGCCCGAAGGATTGCGCGGCAGCGGGCGGTCGAGGAAGTCGACGCTCTTGGGCGCCTTGTAATGGGCGATGCGCGAGCGGGCGAAGGCGATGATGTCGTCGGCGTCGGGCGCTACGCCGGGCTTGGGCACGACGATCGCCTTCACCGCCTCGCCCCACTTTTCGTCCGGCACGCCGATGACGGCGACTTCGGCGACGTGCGGATGGCCGTGGATCGCGTTCTCCACTTCGGCCGGATAGACGTTCTCGGCGCCCGAGCAGATCATGTCCTTGATGCGGTCCTGGATGTAGAGATAGCCGTCCTCGTCCAGGTAGCCGGCGTCGCCGGTGCGCAGCCAGCCGTCATTGTCGACCGTGGCGCTGGTGGCGTCGGGCTTGCGCCAATAGCCTTTCATGTTGGCCAGACTGCGGGTGGCGATCTCGCCGACCTCGTTCGGGCCCAGGCGATTGCCTTGCGCGTCGAGGATGCAGATCTCGACGCCCGGCATCGGCAAGCCGGCCGAACGCATGCGCGCGTTGCCCTTCGGATCGTGGTCCTCGGGCGGCAGATAGACGATCGTCCCGGTGGTCTCGGTCATACCGTACTGCTGCACGAACTCGCAGCCGAACACCTCCATGCACTCGCGTAGCAGATCGACCGGAATGGGCGAAGCGCCGTAGAGAATGTGGGTGAGGCTCGAATAGTCGATCTCCCGCGCGCGCGGCGTGCGGATGACGAACTGCAGCGCCGCCGGCACCATGAACATCTTGGCGATGCGCTCGCGCTCGATCATTTCGAGCACTTCCATCGGGTTGAACTCGCGCGTGACGACGTTCTTCACCGCGTTGATGAGGCCGACGAGGCCCCAGCCGGTGCCGCCGATATGCGCAGCCGGCATGGCGACGAGATTGACCTCGCCCTCCCGCCACTCGTTCCAGCCCATCGCCGCTTCGGAAAGCGTGCGGCGCGAGCGCAGCAGGTTGGCGTGCGTCAGCATCACGCCCTTGGGGCGGCCGGTGGTGCCCGAGGTGTAGAGCAGCAGCGCCGTATCGCCGGATTCGACCGCGACGCGCGGATCGTCCGCGCTCTGCGCGTCGCGCCAGGCTTCGTAGGTCTCCAGCCCTTGACCGCCGGGCTCCATCGCGATCATGCGCGGCCTGGCCTGCGATTCTGAGACGGCGCTCCTGGCGCAGTCGACGCATTCGGCGCCCACGAACAACAGCTTCGCCCGCGCGTCGTCGACGATGTAGGCGACCTCCGACGCCGCGAGCCGCCAGCCGATCGGCGCGATGACGGCGCCGGCCTTCGCCGCGCCGAGCGCCAGTTCGAAATAATGGTCGCTGTTCTTGCCATGGTAGGCGATCGCCTCGCCCGGCTTCACGCCGGCCGCGATCAGCCCGTTGGCGACCCGATTGGTGTGGCGGTCCAGCGCGGCGTAGGTGGTGGCGCGGCCCTCGAAGCTGAGCGCCACTTTGTCGGCGCGGGTGCGGCCGTGATGCCGGGCGACGTCGCCCAGCGTCGGCATCATGTCGAACTCATCCGGCCGCAGAGACGCCGCCATGCCAATTCCTCCCGAGTTTATCTGTTTTGCGGGAGAGCTTAGCGCACGGATTCCGTTTGTGGAGCCTAGCGAATGCGCTAGCCGCCGATCCCGCGCGCCATCAGCGCGGCGAACAACGGCAGCAGCGCGAGCAGGTGCAGTTCGATCATCACCAGCCGCCGCGCGGCTTTGGCCTCGGCCTCAGGCGCGGCGAAGGCCGGGCCGGCGCCCGCCGCCTTGATCCAGCGCAGGAAGCGCCGCGTCGGCGCGATCGAGATAAGGCCGATGGCCAGGAAAGTCGCCATCTTGGCCCAGAAGAACGGCTGGGCCGCGTAGTATTCCCAGCCCTTCGCGCCCCATAGCACCCGCGCCACGCCGGCCAGGATCACGCCGACGGCGGAGACGCCGTAGAACAGGTCGACCCGCAGCAGCAGCCGCGCCGCCCGGCCATCGACCGGCAGGCGCAGCAGGAACGCCTCGGCGACCAGCGCGCCGGCGAGAATGAACGCGAAGACGAAATGGAGATAGGAGAGCGCGGCGTCGTGCAGGAGCATCGGCGCGGGGCTCGGCTCAATCGTCGCGGTGAACGCGCTCGCGCCGCTCGTGGCGCTCCTGCGCTTCGAGCGACAGCGTCGCGATCGGACGCGCCTCCAGGCGCGAGAGCGAGATCGGCTCGCCGGTCTCTTCGCAATAGCCGTAGGAGCCGTCCTCGATACGGCGCAGCGCGGCGTCGATCTTGGCGATCAGCTTGCGCTGGCGGTCGCGGGTGCGGAGTTCGAGCGCCCGGTCGGTTTCGCTGGTGGCGCGGTCGGCGAGATCGGGCTCGGCCACCGTGTCCTGCTGCAGCGACGCGATGGTGGTCCGCGATTCCTCCAGTATCTCTTCTTTCCAGGCGAGCAGCTTCTGCCGGAAATATTCCTGCTGCCGCGGGTTCATGAACGGCTCGTCGTCGCTCGGGCGATACTCTTTCGTCACCGTCGAGGCCATGTCCTTACTCCCTGCGCCCGGCAAGGCGCCGCCTTATAGCGCTGCTCCCATGGGCCGTCCATGGAGCAAGGACGGCGCCAAACTTCCTCTGTTTTCTGAAGCTTGCGTGACAATCTCAGGCCCGCCCAAGCATCCGGTCGAGCTTGGCGGCCTCGACCGCCACGCGGATATCGATCTCCCGCAGGACCTCATCCAGACCCGCTTCTCCCGTCAGCTCTGCGCCGTGCCGGACCTGCTCCAGCTCGGCCCGCAGCGCGCTTGGCGCGTGCCCTAGAACTAAAGCCCGTTCAAGCTTTTCCAGCACATCGAGGGCGTCGCGGCCGCGCTTGGCCTGGCGACGGCGGCGCTGGCCCGGCGGCTCGTCGGCCTGCAGCGCCAGGATGGCGTCGAGCGGCGTGACGGCGGAGACGCCGGCGGTCGCGGCGGTCCTGGCCGGCCCCTCCGCGGCCGGCGCGAAGCCCGGCGCGGCCGCTGCGGCGCCGGTCCGCTTCGGCCCGCCGGCCGCTCCGACTCCCCTGCTGGTTTCGATCTTCATGGGCGCGGACGATGTGCTGCTGCCGTTTCCGAGCTGTTAACGCCTCGGTCATTTGAACCGCTCGTTAACCGAACCAGCGGCGTATCGCGCTCATGGGAATAGTTTCTCGCGCAGGCCGGGCGGCGCTGCTTGCAGTCGCTTCCGTCGCGGCCATGGCCGCCCCGATCGGCGCGCCCGCCGCCTGGGCCGGGCCGCGCATCAAGGATGTCGCCGACTTCGAAGGCGTGCGCGAGAACCAGCTGGTCGGCTACGGCCTGGTGGTCGGCCTCAACGGCACCGGCGACAGCCTGCGCAACTCGCCGTTCACCCGCCAGAGCCTCGCGGCGATGCTGGAACGGCTGGGCGTCAACGCCTCGAGCGGCAACCTGAACACGCGCAACGTCGCCGCCGTGATGGTGACGGCCAACCTGCCGCCGTTCGCGAGCCAGGGGTCGCGCATCGACGTAACCGTCTCGGCGCTGGGCGACGCGCGCTCGCTGGCGGGCGGGCAGTTGCTGGTCACGCCGCTGATGGGCGCAGACCAGCAGGTGTACGCCGTAGCGCAGGGGCCGCTGGCGATCGGCGGCTTCTCGGCCTCGGGCCAGTCGGGCTCGTCGGTGACGCGCGGGGTGCCTACGGCGGGGCGCATCGCGTCCGGCGCGCTGGTGGAGCGCGAGATCGATTTCGACATCGCCGCGCAGATCGAGCTGCGTCTGGCGCTGCGCAATCCGGACTTCACCACCGCCCGCCGCATCGCCGCCGCCATCAACGGCGCGGTCGGCGTCGAAGCGGCGCGCGCGGCCAATCCGGGCACCGTCGTGCTGCGGCGGCCGGCGGATTATGCCGGCGACATGGTTTCGCTGGTCGGGCGGATCGAAAACCTCGAAGTCGAGGTCGACACGCCGGCGCGGATCGTCATCGACGAAAGCTCCGGCATCGTCGTGATGGGCGAGAACGTGAAGGTCTCCACTGTCGCCATCGCCCAGGGCAATCTCACCATCTCGATCCAGGAAGACCCGTTCGTCAGCCAGCCCGCGCCGTTCTCGCGCGGGGGCGAAACCGTGGTCGTGCCGTCGAGCAGCGTGAACGTCGAGGAAGAAGAAGGCGGGCTCGTCATCGTGCCGGGCGGCGTGCCGCTCCGGCAGCTGGTGAACGGGCTCAATGCGCTGGGGGTCACGCCGCGCGACATGATCTCGATCCTGCAGGCGCTGAAAGCCGCAGGCGCGATCCAAGCCGAAATCGAAGTGATGTGATGACCGGTCCGATCGCCTTGCCCGGCGCGCCGCTGCCGATTTCGACCGCGCCGCGCCCGCCGCAGCCGCCGCAGCAGGTCCCGCCCGAGCTGCGCCGCGCGGCGGAAGAGTTCGAGGCGGTGTTCATCTCGGAAATGCTCGCGCCGATGTTCGAGGGCCTCGACACGGACGGCCTCGGCGGCGGCGGCATGGGCGAACAGATCTTCCGGCCGATGCTGGTGGAGCGTTACGCCGAAGCGATCGCGCGCGCCGGCGGCGTCGGCATCGCCGACGCGGTGGTGCGCGAAATGCTGCGCATGCAGGGCGATGTTGTAACACCGGAGACCGCCAATGGCGCTGATCGCTAACGACGCCCAGGACCGCGCCGAGCAGCTGATCCTGCTGACGGAGCGCCTTGCCGCGCTGGTCGCCGAGGAGGCGCGGCGCGTCGATGCGCGGCTGCCGCCGCTCGACGGGGCCGAGGGCGAGGAGAAGAACCGGCTGGCCAACGCCTACCGGCTGGAGCTTGCGCGCATCAAGCAGGAGCCGGCGCTCATCGAGAGCGCGCCGCCCGCCCTGCTCCAGGCGCTGCGTGACAGAACGGTGAAGCTGCACGAGGCGCTGGCCGAGCACGAAACCGCGCTCAACGCGGTGAAGCTGATCACCGAGGGCCTGGTCCACGCCATGGCCGAGGAGGTGGCGCGCCAGCGCGGGCCGGCCGTGAACTACGACGCGCAAGGCGCCATGGAGGCCCCATCGGGGCCGATCCCCACGGTGCTCGACCGCTCCGCTTAACCATGGCCGCGGAAAAACCCCTTTCCGGGGATCAGTTCGCCTTTCCTGTAATTCATCTTGCCCCGGCGCCGCTGGCGCCGTTCTTGTAGCGCGCGGTCGTTGGGCGAGACATGAAGCACGCGAAAATCTCGAACGCGTGGCGTCCAGTCGGGGCGTCCGGTCACAGCAAGCGCGGTCTGGACGGCGCGCTGAGCGCGTTCGTGTTCAATCTCTGCCTGCTGGCGCTGCCGCTGGCGGCGGCCGCGGCGCTGCTGGTGATCGCGCGCGACCATCTCTACGCCTACGAATATTCCAGCGAGGGCGCCCGCGCGATCGCGCTCAGGGTGGCCCGGCTCAACGGCGAGCTGATCCAGGTCGATATCGACCGGCAGAGCCAGTGGGAGAGCCTGATCGACCTGGAGCTGCGCTCCGGCGATCACGATGCGGCGCGCGGCTTCCTGCTCTCGGGCGCCGGTATCTTGCCCAGACGCCCGGCCGACGTGCTGCGCCAGGCGGACGCCACCGACGCCGAACTGGAAATGGCGGCGCTGCAGCTGCTGACGCCGAGTACGCGCGCGCGCTATCTCCAGGCCGGACCGCTCCTGTCGCAGCTCGACCGGCGCGCGGACTTGCCGGCGGTGGTGATCGGCGCCGAGCGCGATTTCGAGATGCTCGCGCGGGCGATGCTGCGCGAACCCGACGCCGATCCGCTCCAATTCATCCTGACCGGCTATGGGCTCGGCCTCGCCGGCGATCTTTCGCCCAGCATGACACGCGGCGCGGCCGTGCTGCTCGACGCCAGCCGGCGCGAATACTATCCGGCCTCTCTCGCCGCGGAGATCGATGCGCTGCTGGCGTCGAGCGTCGACATGGCGGCGTTCCGCGAAGCGGCGCGCGACGGCGGACGCAACGCCGCAGCCGCCGGCGCCTACGCCGCCTCAAGCGAAGCGTTCCGCCGCGCCGTGAACGGCGACCACGCCGCGCGCGTGCGCGCGCTGCTGGATCAGCTCGGCGCCGTCAGCGACGCCACCTCGCGCGCCGGCGCGGCCGCCCTGCTTACGCACGCGAGTTCGCTGCGCGACATGCCCCGCCTCATCCTGCTCGCCCGCGCGGCGGGCGACCGCGTGGTGGCGGCGGCCAAGCGGCTGCCGCGCGACGGACGCCTGTTGGACGCCGCGCGCGGCCAGCTGACGATGACGCAGGACTTGCTGGCGGCGCTGGTCGTCGCCGGCATGGCGCTGTTCGGGCTTGTGGCGATCGTGGTGATGAAAGGCGTGCAGGCCGCGCTCGACGCCTGGCGGCGCTTCCGCGCCGAGAACGACGACGACACCTATTATCCCGGCGGCGAACTGGTGGAGATCTCCACCAGCAACTGGCGCCCGCTCTGAGGAAACGCTGCATGCCGGCTGGAAGCTGAAACGCGGGCGCAGCCCGCTTAAGCCGGCCTACGCCGGTACAGGCGACGCAGCAGCATGACCGCCAGCCACACCACGGCCAGCGCCGCCGCCGCCGCGATCGCCAGCACCCACCAATAGCGCTCGATCTGCTTGGCCATCGCGTTGCGCGCCACCTGGCGCTGGACATCATAGCCCGGCGGCATCTCCAGCACGCCGTTGGCGACCGCGTAGTCGTCATAGGCCGCGCGCATGGCCGCGAGCAGCTCCGGCTGTTCCGCCGCGAGGTCGCGGGTTTCGCCGGGGTCCGTCACGATATTGTAGAGCCGCCACCGGCCATCGCCGAAGCGCGGCAGGTTGCGCACCAACTTGTAGTCGCCGCGATAGAGCGCGGCGTTGCCGGAGACCTCGATGCCGATCGCCTCGTCCGGCCCGCGGATCGCCTCAGCCTGCCCCGCGAGCACCGTCGCCATGCTGCGCCCGGACATCGGCACAGGTTCATTCTCCGACGCGGCGACGCCGGCGCGCTCCATGAGCGTCGGCGCGATGTCGGTGACGAAAGCGCGCGCGTCGATCCGCGCCGGACGCACGCCCGGTCCCGCCACGATCAGCGGCGCATGCACGCCGCCCTCGGCGGTGTAGAACTTGAACAGCGCGCCGGGCGCGGCGGTCGCACTGGCGAACTCCGGGCCGATGAACACGTAGGAGCGCCGCTCGCCCAGGGTCTCCAGCCGCCGGGTATAGCCCTGCATCGCCATCCATTGCGCAAAGCCGCGCTCGTGCAGCGGATTGCTGGGCTCGGGGCCGTTGTCCGACGTGACGATAAAGACGGTGTTCTCGGCGAGGCCTCGGCTTTGGAGATACGCGATCAGCCGGCCGACATGGTGATCCATCGCCTCCAGCATGGCGGCGTGCACGGCCATGCTGCGCGCATAGAGCGCCTGCTCTTCCGCCGGCAGATCGCCCCAGGCGCGCAGGCTCGGATGCAGCGGCGCCGGCGGCGCATCGGGAGGCACGAAGCCCAGTTCCCGCGCGCGCCGCCAGCGCTGTTCGCGCAGCGCCTCCCAGCCGGCGTCGTACACGCCCTCGTAGCGCTCGGTGTATTCGCGCGGCGCCTGAACCGGGATGTGCACGGCCTGGAACGCGACATAGGCGAAGAAGGGTTCGCCGCGGCCGCGGTCCGCTTCGAGGTACTCGATCATCCGGTCGACGATCAGTTCGCTCGAATAGAACTCGCGCGGCATCTCGGCGCGGCGGCCGTCCTCGAACCAGGGCGCGTCGGCGTAGTACGGCATGTACGAGCGCGGCTCCCAATTGTCCGCGCCGGACGCATCGAGCACCAGCGAGCGGTCGAAGCCGTGATCGTTCGGCAGATCGCCTTCGCCGTGGCCCAGGTGCCACTTGCCGGTGATGTAGGTGCGATAGCCGCCGGCGCGCAGGCGCGCGGCGACGGTGGCGACGCCGGGCTCGAGCCGCATCGTATAGCCGGGCTGGCCGACATGCTCGGGCGGCAGCACTTCGGGAATGGTGGCGACGCCGGTGCGGTGCGCATCGACCCCGGTCAGCAGCATTGCCCGAGACGGCGCGCATAGGGGCGAGGTGTAGTAGCGGGTGAATTGCGCGCCGCGCCGGGCCAGCGCGTCGATGTTGGGCGTGCGCGCCTCGCCGCCATAGGCGCCGAGATCGGTGAAGCCCGCATCGTCGACGACGATGACGACGAAATTCGGCCGCATGGCCTCGGCCGTCTGCGCCGGCGCATCGGCGCACAGCGCCGCCAGTACAGCGCACGCCGCCGCCAGCCGCTTTCCGATCCCGATCATCGCGCGCTCCCCCTCTCGCCCAAAACCAGCTGTCTTCTAGGCTTTCGCCTTCAGGCTCACGCCCGGCGGCAGCGGGGTGTTTTCGGGGACGAAGAAGTCCGGCATCAGGTCCTTGCCCGGATCGACGCGATACTTGTCGAAGTCGCGCTCGCCTTCGGCATAGAGCAGCACGTCGTCGATGAAGAAGTTGCCGGTGCATTCGCGCGACGGCTTGTTGAAGATCGCGTAGGCGGCGTCGGCAACGATCTCCGGCGTGCGGCAGTGCCTCATGCCCTCTTCGCCGGCGAGGGCGAACTCGATGGCGGCGGTGGCGATGCCGGTGCGCGGCCAGAGTGCGTTGAACGCCACGCCCTGATCGCGGAACTCCTCGGCCATGCCGAGCACGCACATGCTCATGCCGTACTTGGCCATCGTGTAGGCCACGTGGCCGGCGAACCAGCGCGGGCTCATGTCCAGCGGCGGCGACAGCATCAGCACGTGCGGGTTCTCGGCCTTCAGCAGATGCGGCAGGCAGGTGCGCGTGGTCACGAACGTGCCGCGGGCGTTAACCTGGTGCATCAGATCGTAGCGGCGGAAGTCGGTGGCCAGGGTGCCGGTAAGCTGGATGGCGGAGGCGTTGTTGACGCAGATGTCGACGCCGCCGAACCGTTCCACCGCCGCATCGACCGCGGCCTTCACGCTATCGGGCTCACGCACGTCGACGACCGCCGGCAGCGCGCGGCCGCCGGCCTTTTCCACCTCCTCGGCGGCGGAATAGATGGTTCCGGGCAGCTTCTTGTGGGGTTCGGCGGTCTTGGCCGCGATCACAATGTTGGCGCCGTCGCGCGCCGCCCGCAGCGCGATCGCCAGCCCGATGCCGCGGCTAGCGCCCGTAATAAAAAGCGTTTTTCCGCGCAGGCTCATGATTTCCTCCCATTTTGCCGCACCTTACCGCCATCCGCCGGCGGCGCCAGCGCCGCCCGCCAATTGACCGGCGCACTTGACGCGGAACCTGGGCGGTAGTGATTCAACGCCAGAGGGCAAGTTGGAGGATTATTCATGCGCACGCTTGCGCTTGCTGCGGTGATGGGAGCGGGGCTTGTTTGCGCGGCCGGGACGGCCGCAGCGGAGCCGTTCAACGATCCGCAAGGCCGGATCACGTTCGAAGCCCCGCGCGGCTGGACCGTGGAACGCCAGAACGCCACGAACCAGACGGTCGTGCTGATGTTCAACGCCAGCAACGACTGCTACATCTTCAGCGTGCCCAACCCGAGCAGCGCCAACGCCTCGCCGAGCGCGGTGGTGCGCTCCGCGTCGACGCCGGTCGCGACCGAGTCGTGGACAAACACGGCCAACTCGATCAGCGACTTCTTCCCGAACCAATCGGCGCAACTGGTGTCGCAAAGCGTGGATGCGAGCGGCTTCTGGCCGATTCAGCGCGCGGAGCTCACGAACGGTTCGCGAAGCGTGTTCGGCGCGCTGACGCTACGTCCTGGTTTCGACTTGATTGCGTTCTGCGCCGCAACGCGCGGCGGCTCGGCGTCGGACTATGACGCGCTGTTCCGCTCGCTCGGACACGCGAACGACGGCCAGTGGGAAGCCCAGGCCTCGACCCAGCCGTCACCGGCCAACTGAGCGGCCTAACAAAAGGTTACCACGAAACAGCGTAAACGCTTGGTTATTCTCGCATTTACGTGCAATTCACGACGTTGGCCCACATCAGTGGGCCATGGACGGCAGACTCTCCGCTCAGGCAGGCGCGATTCAGACGGGCGCGCTCAGCCGCGTCGGCATCGGGCGCAGCTATTCGGCTCTGGTGTTGGCGCTCGCGGTCGGCGCGGCGGGGCTCGTCTCGCCGCCGATCGCGTTGCTGATGCTGGCGGCGCTCGCCGCCTTCGTGCTGATGAAGAGCGCGAGCGTGCGCGTCGACCTCGCGCCGCTCGCCGGCCCGGCGTTCGCGGCGGTTGCGGTCGGCGCCATTCTTGGCCTCGCCAGCGGCGTCGGCGTTCTGTTCGTCTGGCGCATGTGGGCCGATGCGAACTGGAGCGTGCGCGAAGCCTCGCGTCTCGCCGCCGGCGCCGGGCGCCCGGCCGAGACCGCGTGGCGATCGCTCGCGCATGCATGGCTGACGCCGCTCTACGGCCTGACGCTGGTCGCCTATACCGCGCCGCACATGATCGCGGGCCTGCCGCTCGATCTGCCGCACGTGCCGATCTGGGTTCCGATGCTCGCGGGCGCCGCCGCCGCCGGCGCTCTGTTCGACTGGGCCTTGCGCCGCGCCGCCGACTGGCGCCTGGGCGAACTCGCCGCCGCGCCGGCCGCGCACCTCTTGGCGCATCACCTCGTCTTCCTTGTGGCGTTCGGCTTCGGCGTCGACGTATCCGCCGGCATCGTCGCGCTGATGGCGTGGCGCCTGGCGCACGCGGCGCCGCTGCATCAGCCGAGCTTCACCGCCGTCCCGTAAGCCAGCACTTCCGTGGCCTGGCCGGCGCCGGCGTCGGTCGTTTCAAACCGCACTCCGATCACGGCGTCCGCGCCCAGCGAGCGCGCGTGCTCGATCATGCGGTCGAGCGCCTGTTCGCGGCTCTCGGCCAGCAGCTTGGTGTATTCGTGGATTTCGCCGCCGACGATCATCCGCAGTCCGGCGACGATGTCGCGGCCGATGAAGCGCGAACGCACGACGTTGCCGCGCACCAAGCCCAGATGCTGAGTCACGGTGCGGCCATTCACTTCGAACGTGGTGGATACGATCATCTGAGGCTCCGACTTAGCGCTGGATGTCGCGATAGCGCTTTTCCTCCGCGCCGCCGCTCTGATCGGCGATGACGCGGACGATCATCCAGACGCCGCCGACGATCAGCATCAGCACGCCGACCACGCCCATCAGCGCCACGCCGACCGCGCCGAACACGCTGCCGACGACGACCGCCGGATCGCCGCCGCTGAACGCCGCCCCGATCACCGCGCCCACGCCCAGCACGTAAGCGAGAATGCAGAGCCCCGCGCCGGCGCAGAACACCAGCATGGCGTTGTTCGAGCGCTGCTCGGGGTTGGGGCGGTCAGACGGCTTCATAACGGATCACACCATCCTCGCCCTCGACCGCGCGCGCAAGCCCGCGCCCGATCAGGCAATTCGTGTGCGCGATCGCCTCGCCCGTCGCCATGCCGAGCAGGTCCGGCCCGATCTTGCGCGCGAACAGCGCCCCGAACAGATCGATGGCGCGCCTGGGCCCTTGGCGCAGCCGGTGCAGCACGCGCGCCAGCGCCTTCTCATGGCCTTCGACCAGATTGTCCAAGCGCTCGTGCAGGCCGGTGAACGGCTCATTGTGCGCCGGCAGCACCAAGACGTCGCTTGGAAGCGCCGCGCGCAGCTTCTTGCACGAGGCGATCCAGTCCGCCAGCGGATCGCCTTCCGGTTCGGTCGGGAACACGGAGACGTTCGACGAAATCCGCGGCAGCACCTGGTCGCCGGAGATGAACAGCTTCAGCTCTTCCTGCCACAGGCACACATGCTCCGGGCAGTGGCCATTGCCGGTGATCACGCGCCAGGGCCGGCCGCCCATCTCGATCACGTCGCCGTCGCCAATGCGCTTGTAGGCGTCGGGGATTCTCGACACCGCCTTGCCGAAACCGCCGAAGCGAATCTTGTAGCTGTCGATGGCGTCTTCGTCCCAGCCGGCGGCGCGATAGAAACGCACGCCTTCTTCCGGCGCCTCGCGGCCCGTGTCGGCCACCAGCACGCGCCCGGTGATGTATTCGAGCCGGCTCATCCACAACGTCGCGCCGAACTTGCGGCAGATCCAGCCGGCGAGGCCGATATGATCGGGGTGCATGTGCGTGCAGATCACGCGCTTGACCGGCTTGCCCTTGAGCGTCGCGTCGAAAATCTTGCGCCAGTATTCCCGCGACTGTTCGAGCGCGACGCCGGTGTCGACGACAGTCCAGCCGTCGCCGTCCTCGATCAGCCACAGATTGATCCATTGCAGCACGAACGGCAGCGGCATGCGCACCCAGTGCACGCCCGGCGCGATCTCGCGCGCCTCGCCCGCCGCCGGCGGTTCGCCCAGCGGATAAACGAGCTGCGCCCGGCCGCGCCGCTCGCCGGCCTCTTCCTGTTCGAGCCCGTCCATCGACATGAAATTGCTTCTCCGCGGTCCAGCCTAGCCCAGCCGCGCGGCCGACTAAATGGCCGAACCGGGCGAAAAGCGGGCCGTTCCGCCTTTCGGGAACGGGCGCCGCATGGTTAAGATGCGCCTCGCGCAAAATCCAGGGGGAGGCGCATGAAGCGCATCGTCGTGTGCATGGACGGGACGTGGCAGTCCCTGCATCAGCCGAAGCTGACGAATATCGGCATCATCGCCCGCAGCATCGCGCACAAGGAAACGCGCGCCGACGGCGCCGAAATTCATCAGACCGTCATCTACACGCACGGCGTCGGCTCCTCGATCGGCGCGCTGACGCAGCGCGGCTTCCTCGAACAAGTGTCCTACTCCTTCAACCGGCTCGCCGGCGGCGCGTTCGGCGAAGGCCTGGAAGACGGCATCGTCGACACCTACCTGCGCCTCGCCTTCGACTACGAGGCGGGCGACGAAATCTACATCTTCGGCTTCAGCCGCGGCGCCTTCGCCGCACGCAGGCTCTCCGGCTTCATCAACACGGCGGGCATCGTCAGCCGCCGCCATACGCACATGGCCCGCGAGGGCTTCCGTCTCTACTACCGCGCTCCGGGCGACGGCGCGTCCGACGAAGACAAGCGCGCTCATGCAGAAGAGGCGGCGCAGTTCCGCAGGCTCTACGGCAAGGGCGAGCGCAACGAGGACGGCACCCGCCGCGCCACTTCGGAGCCGCCGCCGATCAAGTATCTCGGCGTGTTCGACACCGTGGCGCAGCGCGGCTTCGCCGAGGTGGTTTCCTCGATGACGCCGTGGCACGAGAGGCGCCGCTATCGCTTCGTCAACAACCGCGTCTGCGCCAACGTGCAGAATGCGCGCCACGCAGTGGCGATCGACGAATGCCGGATCGGCTTTCCCTGTTCGCTGTGGGAAGGGCTCGACGAGGACAATATGCGCGCCGGCCGGCGCGCCTACGAGCAGCGCTGGTTCATCGGCGCCCATGGCGATGTCGGCGGCGGCGAGGCTTCCAAGCTCTCGGCGACCGCGCTCAAATGGATCGCCGAAGGCGCGCGCGACGCCGGGCTGCGCTTCTACGCCACCTATGGCGACGATGAATCGCCGCTCGACCGGGCGCTGCGCGAGGCCGGCTTCGACGGGCGGATTTCGCGGCCGCAGCTGTCGAAGGCGTGGCAGCCGATCCACTATCCGTTCCGCACCCGCCGCATCTGGCGCGACAAAGCCAAGCCCACGCGCACCGAGGCGGAGCTGCTGCTGGACGAGAACGTGTTCCACCGCGCCGCCGCCGACCAATTCCGCCCGCGCTACAGGCCGGCGCCGCTCAAGCCGTTCAGGCCGGCGCTGAAGGAGTGGCGGCGCGAGCACCGAGGCTAAGCCCTCTATGGACCGCCGGCGTCCCGCCGGCATGAGCTAGCTTCGAAAGCGGAGGCGCGGCGGAGCCGTGCGCTCCAACCTTCCAAGGTTTGCACAGGCCGGCGGGACGCCGGCGGTCCATAGGGGGCTTAAATGCCCAGCGCGGCCGCGCCGAGCTTCACTTCCGCCAGCCGCGCGTCCGCGCGCGTCAGCACCGTCTGCGCGTAGAAGCCGAGCAGCGCGCGCTGTTCGGCGTCGGCGCGGCGGGCGAGCCCTTGCGCGATCAGCGACGCGCCGGCGACATCGCCGGCGAGCACCAGATAGGCCGCGGCCCCCGCAAGCGCGTCGTCGCGCTCTGCCGCCAGCATGTAATCGGTGGCCGCTTCCAGCACGGCGGCGGCGGCGGCGAGCCGATCGCCGACGGCGCCGCCCAGCGCCTCGGCCGCGCCCCGCGCCTCGCCGATCAGACGCCGCATCGCTTCGCCGCGATCGCCCAGCAGCTTGCGGCCATAGAGATCGATCGCCTGGATGCCGTTCGTGCCTTCATAGATCGGCGTGATGCGCGCATCGCGATAATACTGCGCTGCGCCGCCCTCCTCGACGAAGCCCATGCCGCCGTGCACCTGCACGCCGATGCTCGCGCACTCGACGCCGAGATCGGTGCCCCAGCCCTTCGCCAGCGGCGTCAGCAGATCTTCCATCGCCTTGTCGCCCGCATCGGCGGCGACGGCGCAGGCGTAGCAGATCGCGCGGCCGGCCTGGATCTTCGCCCGCATCGTCGTCAGCATGCGCTTCACGTCCGGGTGCTGGACGATGAGGCCGCCGCCCTGCTTGCGCTCGCGCGCATAGGCCAGCGCCTTCTGATACGCCGCCTCCGCCACCGCGACGCCCTCCATGCCGACATTGAGCCGCGCCGCGTTCATCATCGTGAACATGGCGTGGAGCCCGCGGTTCTCCTCGCCGATCAGCCAGCCTTGCGCGCCCTCATAGGCCATCGTGCAGGTCGGCGAAGCGTGGATGCCCATCTTCTCCTCGACGCCGATGCAGCGCACGGCGTTGCGCGCGCCGTCCGCGTCGCGGACCTTCGGCACGATGAACATGGAAATGCCCTTCGAACCCGCCGGCGCCCCTTCGATGCGCGCGAGCACGAGGTGGATGATGTTCGGCGCGAGATCGTGCTCGCCCCAGGTGATGAAGATCTTCTGGCCGGTGATGGCGTAGGCGCCATCCGCCTGCGGGATGGCCTTCGTCGTCAGTGCGCCGAGATCGGAGCCGGCCTGCGGCTCCGTCAGGTTCATCGTGCCGGTCCATTCGCCGCTGACCAGCTTCTCGAGATAGAGCCGCTTCTGATCCGGCGTCCCGTGCTGCTCGATCGCCTCGATGGCGCCGAGCGTCAGCATCGGCAGCAGGCCGAAGCTCATATTGGCGCTGTGCGTCGTTTCCATGACGGCGAGCGCGACCGCGCGCGGCAAACCCTGGCCGCCATAGGCCGGATCGGCCGCCAGCCCCTGCCAGCCGCCCGCCTTGAACGCTTCGTAAGCCTCGCGGAAGCCGGGCGCTGCGCGCACGACATCGCCCTCGAACCTCACGCCGGCGCGATCGCCGCTCCGGTTGATCGGGGCCAGCGTCTCCGCCGCCAGCGCGCCGGCGCCTTCGAGAATCGCCGCCAGCAGGTCGGCGTCGAGCTCCGGATAGCGCTCGCGCAGTCGCCAGACATCGGCGCAGGCCTCAAGCGCGAAGCGCATATCCTGGATCGGGGCGGCATAGCTCATCGTCATCTCCTGGCGCGCACCATAGCCAACCGCGCACAGCTTTCGAAATCTGACGCCTTGACCCACCGGCGCCCAAGGTCACATCCGTGTACGTACTTGCGGGGCGGGGGCGGCGCCTCTCTACATACGGGGCCTTCAGCGAGGGAGACGTTCATGAAGTTCTGGACCGCAGCAGCAGCCGCAACAGCTTTCGCGCTCGCGGCGTGCTCGCAACCTGCGCCGGCGCCCGAGCCGGCCGAGACCGCCGTCGTCGTCAACGCGCCGAGCGGGACCTACCAGCTCGACCCCCACCACACCACGGTCACGGTGCGCGCCAAGCATTTCGGCCTCTCCAATTACGCCCTGCGCTTCAACGGCGTCACCGGCGCGCTCAACTTCAACGCCGAAGACCCGGCGCAATCCACGGTCGAAGCCACTGTCGCCGTCGCGACGCTGGACACGCCCTATTCCGGCGACCGCAATTTCGACGCCGAACTCCAGAACTCGGAGTGGCTGGACTCCGCGCAATTCCCGGCCGCCACCTTCCGCTCCACCGCGGTTGAGCGCACCGGCCCCAACACCGCGCGCGTGACCGGCGATCTCACCATCCGCAACGTCACCCATCCGATCACGCTCGACGTCCGCTACAATGCGAGCCACGCCAGCCACCCGATGGGCTTTCCGACGTCCCTGATCGGCTTCTCGGCGCGGGGAACGTTGCTGCGTTCGCAATACGGGCTCAACGTGCTGCTGCCGAGCGCGCCCGACGCCGCCGACGGCGTCGCCGACGACATCGAACTGCTGATCGAAGCCGAGTTCACCAAGCCGGCCGACCAGGCGGCGACCCCGGCCCCGGCGCAACCCGCCGAGCCTGTGAACTAAAGTGCCGGCGCCGGCTCAGCGCTACGCCGCGATCGCGATCGTCCTGCATTGGGCGATCGCGTTCTCGATCGCGCTGATGATCCCGTTCGGCTGGTGGATGAGCGATCGGGCCGAGGACGGCGTCGTCAGCGACGCGCTGTTCCAGGCCTATCAGCTGCACAAGTCGATCGGGCTCACGGTGCTGGCGCTGAGCCTGCTGCAACTCGGCTGGCGGATCGCCCACCCGCCGCCGCCGCTGCCCGGCCATATGCCGGCGTGGGAGCGCATCGGCGCCCACGCCGTGCATTGGGGGCTTTATGCGCTGATGCTCGCGCTGCCGCTGACGGGATGGCTCTACGTCTCCGCCGGCTGGTCCGCGCACGACGGCGCGCCGCTGCAGGTGACGACGCGCTGGTTCGGCCTGTTCGTCGTGCCGCACCTGTTCGGGCTGCCCGAGGCCGGCGCCGATGTCCGCGAAGGCGTGGCGGGCGCGGCGATGTCGGCGCACGGCCTGCTCGCCTGGGGCGCTGTCGTTCTCGCCGGCCTGCACGCCGCGGCGGCGCTGAAGCACCACTTCATCGACCGCGACAACGTGCTGACGCTGATGGTTCCCGGTTTGCGCGCGCTGGGCGGCGAACCGGCGCCGAAGAACCCGGTGCGCCTCGCCATTCTCGGCGGCGGCCTTGCGCTCACCTTCGCCGGTTTCGCCGCCGCGCTGTTCACGCTCGCCAGTCTCGGCGCCGCTCCGCAGGCGCAGTCGCAGATCGAGATCGCCGCGCCCGCCAAAACAGCGGTGGAGGAAGACGCAGTCGATCCCGACGCGCCGCCCGCCTGGCGGGTCGATCAGCGCGCCAGTTCGATCGGCTTCGCCTTCACCTATGACGACGGCCAGGCCGCCACGCGCTTCGAGGGCCGCTTCACCCGCTGGCGCGCCGACATCCGCTTCGACCCCGACGACCTCGCCGCTTCGCGCGTGGCGGTGACGATCGAGACCGCCTCCGCCACCGACGGCGTGGCCATGCACGACCGCGCACTGCCGGGGCCGGACTGGTTCGACGCCGCCGCGCACCCCGCTGCGACATTCCGCGCCAGCGCGTTCCGCCACCTCGGCGGCGACGCCTACGAAGCGCGCGGCGAACTCGCCATCCGCGGCCGCACCCGCGACTTCGCCTTGCCGTTCACGCTCGTTATCGCGGGCGACCGCGCGGTCATGACCAGCACGAGCCAGCTCGACCGGCGCGGCTTCGGCATCGGCAACGACACCGAGGCTGACGGCATGATCTCCCGCGACATCGATCTCGCCATCCGCGTCGAAGCCGTGCGCCAGCCATGAGCATCGCCCGCGCCGCCGAGATTCTGCGCAGCGGCGGGCTGGTCGTCTTTCCGACCGAGACGGTCTACGGCCTCGGCGCCGACGCCGTCAATCCGCGCGCGGTGGCGCGCATCTACGAAGCCAAGGGCCGGCCGCAATTCAATCCGCTGATCGCCCACGTCTCCGGCCTGACCGAAGCGGAACGGCACGCGCACCTGCACGAGAACGCGCGCAGGCTGGCGCGAGCGTTCTGGCCGGGGCCTTTCACCATCGTCGCCCGCCGGCGCAGCGAGAGCCCGGTGGCCGAACTCGCCTGCGCCGGGCTCGACACCATCGCCTTGCGCGCGCCGTCTCATCCCATGGCGCGCGAGCTGCTGAGCGCGTTCGGCGGCCCGATCGTCGCGCCCAGCGCGAATCGCTCCGGCCATGTCAGCACCACCACGGCGCAGCATGCGGCGGAGGATCTTGGCGACCGTGTCGATCTCGTGCTCGACGGCGGACCCTGCCAGATCGGGCTTGAGTCCACGATCGTCGCCGTCGGCGAGGACGGCGCTGTCGCGCTGCTGCGCCCCGGCGCGATCTCGCGCGGGGAGATCGAAGCCATCGTCGGCCCGGTCTCGTCGGCGCACGCCGCCAAGGTGCAGGCGCCCGGCATGCTGGAGAGCCATTATGCGCCGCGCGCCCGCATCCGGCTCGACGCCGCCGCGCCGCAGCCGGGCGAAGCCTATCTCGCCTTCGGCGCGCCCGCGCCCGCCGGCGGGGCGACGCTCTCGGCGTCCGGCGACCTGGTGGAAGCCGCGGCCAATCTCTATGCGACGCTGCGCGCGCTCGATGCGACTGGCGCCGACGTCATCGCCGTCGCGCCGATTCCGCCGCACGGCCTCGGCGAAGCCATCCGCGACCGCCTCGCCCGCGCCGCGGCGCCGCGCTGAGGCCAGCGCGGCCGCAGAACAAAACGCCGGCGCGTGCTATCTCCACTCCATGAGCACCGACCTCATCGCCAAACTCACCGCCCGCCTCGGCCCCAAGGGCGTCCTCACCGAGGCCTCGGCTCTTTCGCCCTATCTCTCTGAGTGGCGAGGGAAATTTTCCGGCAACACACCAGTCGCCGCGCTGCCGGCGAGCACTGCGGAAGCGGCCGACGTCGTCCGCATCTGCATCGAATCCGGCGCCAGGATCACGACCCAAGGCGGCAACACCGGCCTTGTCGGCGCCCAGATCCCGGACGGCGAAGTGCTGGTCTCGCTCAAGCGCATGAACCGCATCCGCGCGATCGATGCGGATAACGACTCACTCGTCGCCGAAGCCGGCTGCGTGCTCGCCGCCGTGCAACAAGCCGCCGCTGATTCGGATCGGCTCTTCCCGTTGAGCCTCGCGAGCGAAGGCAGCGCCACCATCGGCGGCCTCGTCTCGACCAATGCAGGCGGCGTGCACGTGCTGCGCTACGGCATGATGCGCGACCTCGTGCTCGGCGTCGAAGCGGTGCTGCCGGATGGGCGCGTGTGGAACGGTCTCAAGGCGCTGCGCAAGGACAACACCGGCTACGACCTGAAGCAGCTCTTCATCGGCGCGGAGGGAACGCTGGGCGTCGTTACGGCGGCGACGCTGAAGTTGTTCCCCCGTCCCCGCGCCCGCGAGACGGCGCTGCTCGGCGTCGCCGGCGCCCGTCAGGCGCTCGCGCTGCTGCACCGGGTCAAGGCGACGACCGGCGCGGTCTCGGCCTTCGAAGTGATGAACCGGCTCGCGGTCGACTGCGTCGTCAGGAATGTCGCAGGCAGCCGCGACCCGATGCCCGGCGCGCCCTTCATGGTGCTGATCGAGTTCGAGGCCGCGCACGCCGAAGGCCTGCGCGACGGGGTCGAACACGCGCTCGCGGCGGCCATCGAGGCCGGCGAAGCGCAAACCGCGCTGATTGCTGAAAATGCAAGCCAGACAAGGGATTTCTGGCATGTGCGCGAAGCGATTTCGGCGGGCCACAGGCCCGAAGGCGCACAGGTGAACCACGACGTCAGCGTGCCGGTCTCGAAGACGCCGGACTTCCTCGCCGCAGCCGACGCGGCGATGCAGGCGCGCTGTTCCGGCGCGCGCATCGTCGCCTTCGGCCACATGGGCGACGGCAACTTCCACTACACCGTGATGCAGCCGCCCGGCATGGACCCGGCCGCCTTCCCCGGCGCCGCGCTCACCCAAACGGTCTATGAAGTCGCCGCCGCGCTCGGCGGCTCGATCTCCGCCGAGCACGGCATCGGCGTCGCGCGCAAAACCGACCTCGTTCGCTTCAAGGACGCCGAATCGATTTCGCTGATGCGCGCGCTCAAGCGCGCGCTCGACCCGAACAACGTCATGAACCCGCGCGTGTTGCTCGCACCTGAAGTGTAGCGAAACGATCCAAGCATCACGCGCGTTGTACGTCGCGCTACTGCAGATTCGCTGTTGCAGATTCAGCGCGCTGAATCTTTTCGCTAGCGAATGTGCTTGCGCATGACATATTGAAGACGTACTGCGGCTGCGTTGCCGTAAGCATAAGGAGCCAGGGCATGGCTAAGAAAGCGAAGAAGGCGGCCAAGAAGGTCGCGAAGAAGGCGAAGGCCAAGAAGGCCACGCGCAAGACTGCAACGAAGAAGGCCGCCAAGAAGGCGCCGCGCAAGACCGCCGCCAAGAAGAAGGCGAAGCGTGCGAAGAAGGCGCGCTAAGGCGGCGCTTTCGAGCGCTAGCAGCGCTCTACGAACAAGGACGTACGTCCAATCGATGCGCGGTGCTTTCGCACCGCGCATCTTTGTTTCTGGCGCATGGCGCGGCGCCCGCGGCCTCGAAAAAATTCTTTTAGTTCCAAAAAATTAGAGCCGGAGCTGAAGCGCCGCCCGTCCTTGGCGCGCATTGGCGACAACGGGCTGCGCCGCGCGCGCCGATCGCACATCCCGAGCCGCCCCCCAAACCTTGCCGCAGGCCCGACATGCTGCAACCGTAACGCCCGAGCACACTTGCGGCGGCGCGCGTCGCGGAGGCATGGAAGCGCGATGTCCGTCGAACCACGCCGTCCCATCGCCGCCGTCGGCGCCGTCTGTCTCAGAGGCGACGAGGTGCTGTTGATCCGACGCGGCGCACCGCCGCTCGAGAATCACTGGTCGCTGCCGGGCGGGCGAATCGAGTGGGGCGAGCGCGCCACCGACGCCGCCTTGCGCGAACTAAAGGAAGAGACAGGCTGCGACGGCGAACTCATCGGCTTGATCGATGTCATCGATGGACTCATGGGCCGCAGCGGCGCCGCCGACGGCCCGCCCTGGGGCCACTACGTGCTGATCGACTACGCCGTGCGCTGGACCGGCGGCGAACCCCGCGCCGGCGACGACGCCCGCGAGGCCCGCTTCTTCTCCCCCGACGAGCTTGAGCGCCTCGGCCTCTGGACCGAGACGCTACGCGTCATCGCGGCGGGACGCCGCATCGCCGGCGCGCGCTAGCGCCGCCGCCGGAAACGCGAACACCGGTTCGCCGTTCGCTTCCCTCACGTCGAACGCCGTCTTCACCAGCGCCAGCACCACCAGACCGGCCAGCGGCTCGTTCAGCACCATGAGCAGGAAGCCGCCGAAGATGATGGCGACGTGCAGGATGAGGATGCGGGGGTACGGCGCGCCCATCAACGACAAGGGATCGGTCTTCGCCGCCTCGCCACGCACAACGAATAGTATGAGCAGCACCGTCTGCCACAGCGCGATCGAGGCCAGCCCCCAGCTCAGGTTCGGCTGCTGCGCAAACAGCGCCCGCGCCGCGCCGGCGAGGTCCAGCATGTGCGCGTCGAGCGCGTCGCCTGCGAACATGCCGACAACGAAGCTGCCGTGGCCGTAGCAGAACAGCCCGTAGTGCACGGTGAAGAAGGCGCAGAAAAAGAAAACCCCGAGCAGGTTCGCGCTCCGACCGGCCAACCCGCTCGCGGCCATACTGATCAGCGTGCGCCCGCCGATCACGACGTTCTCGAGCCAATAGAGAAAGATCAGCGCGAACGCGCTCCAGCCCCAGAACAGGACGCCGACGATCGGAACAAGGTTAAGCGCGACGGCCGCGCCGACCGGCCAAGCCGCCCTGCCGGAAACTTTCGCCGCACTCGTGCGCTTCCCATCCATGCGGTTCGCCCCTCAAGCTTGCACGCGGGCAAGCGGCCCCAGTTTCCTTTAGGCTAGCCGACAGACGCGGAGGAAGTCCTGTTATGGTGAACGGAGATAAGCCAAGCAGCGCCGAATACGCCGCCGAAGCGCGCGCGCATGCGGAGGAAGCGGCCGAAGCCGCTGAAGCCGCCCTGCGCGACGGGCTCGATGAGGCGTACGTCTATTTGAAGCGGCAGCTCGACGAGCGCCCGCTGACCGTGCTCGCCGCCACGCTCGGCGCGGGCGTGCTGCTGGGCCTGCTGCTCGGACGCCGCTGATGTTCGAGCGCACCATAACCTCCGTCATTACGTCGGCAGCGTTGGCGGGTGCGGCGATGCTGGTCGTGTTCGCTTCGGGCTTCGCCCTGTTCGCGCTGCTCGAGCCCTTGCTCGGCGGGGCCGGCGCGGCCGCCGTGGTGGCGCTCGCGGGCGCGCTGGTGATCGCGCTGTTTGCACTTTACGTCCAGCTGCGGGCGCGCCGCCGCGAGCGCGAAGCGGCCATCGCCCAGGCCGCCATGCTCGATGCGCTGCCGCTCGGACTCGGCCAGCTCACCCGCGAGCACCCGATCCTGGCGACGGCGCTCACCGCCTTCAGCGGCGTGCTGGCCGCGCGCAACCCGGCCCTGGCGACGGCGTTCATGCAGCTCCTGAACAGCTTCGTCCGCCGCTGACGCCCGGCGCTTTACATAAGCCCGCGCGGCGGCAAATCTCCCCTTAGAGATATGTGGGGAGACATCCGATGAGGCTCATGCTGGCCGCCGCTGCGGCGGCCCTGTTCGCTGTCGGCGCCGCCGAGGCGCGCACCTGGCGCATCCAGCCCGGCCCTGAAGCCGAACAGCAGCTGCAGACCGCTTTGATCGAAGCCGCGCCCGGCGACACGGTTCAGCTCGGCCGCGGCCGATTCGAGCTAAGCGCGGGGCTCTCGCTCGACGTCGACCGCGTCACCATCCGCGGCGAGGGCGAAAGCCGTTCGATCCTCTCCTTCGACACCCAGCGCCGCGGCGCCGAAGGCCTGCTGATCACCTCCGACAACGTCACGCTGCGCGGCTTCGCTGTGGAAAACGCCCGCGGCGACGCCATCAAGGCGCGCGACTGCAACGGCGTCACCATCCGCGAAGTCCGCGTCGAGTGGACGCGCGGGCCGCACCCCGAGAACGGCGCCTACGGGCTCTACCCGGTCAATTGCGACAATGTGCTGATCGAGCGCTCGATCGCGCGCGGCGCTTCCGACGCCGGCATCTATGTCGGCCAGTCGCGCAACATCATCGTCCGCGACAATATCGCCGAGTTCAACGTCGCCGGCATCGAGATCGAGAACAGCTTCAACGCCGACGTGTTCGGCAATACCGTCACCCGAAACACCGGCGGCGTCCTCGTGTTCGACCTGCCGGGCCTGCCGCAGAAGGGCGGCCACTCGGTGCGGGTGTTCCGCAACCGCATCGTCAATAACGACACGCCGAACTTCGCCCCGGCCGGCAATATCGTCGCCGGCGTGCCTACCGGCACGGGCGTGCTGGTCATGGCCAACCGCAACGTCCACGTCTTCGACAACGACATCGCCGACAACGGCACGGTGAACGTGCTCGTCAGCGCCTACCGGAACGCGTTCGACGACGCCGACTACAACCCGCTCGCGCGCGACGTCGTCATCCGCAACAACCGCTTCGGCAATACCGGGTTCGCGCCAGCGGGCGATCTCGCCGCGCTGGCGCAAATGGGCGTGCCGATCCCCGACGTGATCTGGGACGGTGCGACCATGTATTCCGCCGGCGGCGCCCCGCGCAGCGAGGTCGTGCGCATCGTCGTGCGCGACAACAGCTCGACGCGCACCGGCCAAGGCAGCTTCCTGTCGCTCGGTTTGCCGGTCGCCGGTTCGCCGCTCACCGAGGCCGCGCCCGATCCGACCCCGCCGCCGCTGCTCGCCGTGCCCGAGCCGCCGCAAGTGCGGATCAGGAATTGACGATGCGCCTCGAACCTGTGGACCGCCGGCGCCTCGTTCTGCTGGTGATTGTCGCCGTCTTCGTACTCAGCGCGACCGCGGCTGCGCAGCGCATCTCGGCGCCGCCCGTGGACGACCGCGCCATCCTGGCCGAACGCCCGCCCGCCCTGCTCGCCGACTACCGCTTCTTCCGCGACGCCGGCGCGCGCGAACCGAGTGCGCGCGTGACGCCCTACGATCTCAACACCGCGCTCTATTCCGATGGCGCGCTGAAGTTCCGCTACGTCTATATCCCGGCAGGCGCGGAGGCGCGCTACAACAGCGAAGGCGTGTTCGAGTTCCCAGTCGGCACGGTTCTGATCAAGACCTTCGCATTCGCCGAGGACATGCGCCGTCCTGACGAGAACGTCCGCTTCCTCGAAACCCGCCTGCTCATCCGCCGCGCCGAGGGCTGGATCGCGCTGCCCTACGTCTGGAACGAAGCGCAGACCGAAGCGCGCTATTCGCCGATCGGCGCCGACATTCCGATCCGTTTCACCGACGAACAGGGCCAGGCCGTCGCGCTCGACTGGGCCGTGCCCAACCGCAACCAGTGCAAGGCCTGCCACGACCGCGCCGGCGCGTTCGCGCCGATCGGCCCCAACGCGCGCAACCTCAATCACGACTTCACGTATGACTCAGGCGTGCAGAACCAGCTGGCCTACTGGCGCGCCGCCGGATTGCTCGACGCCGCGCCCGCCGACGCGCCCTACGCGCCGAACGCATTCGATCCCGCCAGCGGCGGGCTGAACGAGCGCGCCCGCGCCTATCTCGATGTGAACTGCGCGCACTGCCACAATCCCGAAGGCCCCGGCCACACCTCCGGCCTCGATCTGTCGTGGCGCCAGCGCGATCCTGCGCTGTGGGGCGTCAACAAGCGGCCCGTCGCCGCCGGCCGCGCCTCGGGCGGCTACGCCTTCGCCATCGAGCCCGGCCATCCCGAACGCTCGATCTTGGTGCATCGCATGACCTCGACCGATCCCGGCGTGATGATGCCCGAACTCGGCCGCCAGCTGGTCGACGAACGCGCCGTCGCGCTGATGCGCGACTGGATCGGCGGCATGCGCAGCGACGGCGGCTCGGACTGAAGCATCGTATGGACCGCCGGCGTCCCGCCGGCATGAGCGAACCTATCTAAGTTGAAGCACGCGGCTCCGCCGCGCTCCACCTTTCAAAGCTAGCTCATGCCGGCGGGACGCCGGCGGTCCATAAGGCGGCGCTTTAGGCGCACGAGGCGTCACACTTAAGCACAGTCATTCCGTGCAGCGCCGCTACATTCGCTCCGGCACGTCGATGCCGAGCAGATCGAGCGTCAGCGTGAGCTGTTTCAGCGTCGCGGCGGCGAGCGCGAGCCGCGAGGCGCGCACCGCGCCTTCGGACGGCAGGATCGGGCAGTTGGTGTAGAAGCCCGAGAACGCCTGCGCGAGCGCATAGGCGTGCTCGGCCAGGAAGTGCGGCGCCTTCTTCTCGTACGCCAGCCGCAGCGCCTGATCGAAACCGTCGAGCGCGAGCGCCAGCGTGCGCTCCGCCTCGTGCCCGATCGCGATCGGGCCGGGCTTCACCCCCTGCTCGTCCGCCTTGCGCAGGATGCTTTTAATGCGGACGGCCTGGTACAGCAGGTACGGCCCGGTCTTGCCCTCGAAGCTCATGAAGCGGTCGAGGTCGAACACGTAGCTGGTGCCGCGGAAATTGGAGAGATCGGCGAACTTGATCGCCGCGATGGCGACCTTGTGCGCGACGTCCTCGAACTCCTGCATCGAGAAGTCCGCGCCGATCTCGTTTTCCTTCAGCCGCTCGCGCGCCTTGTCTTCCGCTTGCCCGATCAGGTCCTGCAGCTTCAGCACGCCGCCGGCGCGGGTCTTGAACGGCTTGCCGTCCGGCCCGTTCATGGTGCCGAAGCCGACATGCTCAAGCTGATCGCGGCGGACATAGCCCGCCTTCGCCGCCGCGCGGTACACCTGCTCGAAATGGTCGGCTTGGCGCTGGTCGACCACATACAGGATCAGTTCCGGATTCTGATCGCGCACGCGCTGCAGAATCGTGGCGAGATCGGTGGTGCCGTACATGGCCGAGCCTTCGCTCGACACCACCAGCAGCGGATCGGGGCTTTCGACCTCGATCACCGTTCCGTCGTCGAGCTTCTTCTTCTTGGTCTCGCCCGGCCCCGCCACGCGCACGATCCGCGCGCCCTGGTCCTCTTCGAGCAGGCCCTTGGCTTCGAGGTCCTTGACCATGTCGGGGATCAGCGGATCGGCGTCGCTTTCGCCGAGCCAGAGATCGAAATCGACGCCGAGCGCGGCGAAGTCGCGCTTCTGCGCCGCCATCGAGACGTCGTGCATCGCCCTCCAAATGGTGCGGTGCGGTTCGGCGCCCGCCTGCAGCGCCGCCGTCGCCTTGCGCGCGCGGTCGCGGAACGCAGCGTCGTCACGGGCCTTCGCCGCCGCCGCCGGATACGCCGTCTCCAGCTGCTCCAGCGTCAACGACTTCAGCCGCGCATCGATCTTGGCGGCGTCGCCGAAGCCGCCGAGTTCGTCTTCCAGCGCCGTGATGACGAGGCCCATCTGGAAGCCCCAATCGCCGAAATGCGCGTCGCCCCACACTTCGTCGCCGCGGAAGCGATAGATACGCTTGACGCTCTCGCCGATGATCGAGGCGCGCAGGTGGCCCACATGCATGCCCTTGGCCACGTTCGGCCCGCCATAATCGACCACCACGCGCCGCGGCGTCTCCACAGCGCTCGCGCCCGCCTTGGCGTCGTCGGCGACGCACTGCGCGCGCTCGGCGAGCGCTTCGGCGGTGACCTTGAAGTTGAGGAAGCCCGGCCCCGCAATGCTCGGCGCCGGCGCGAGATCGGTCGCGTTCCACGCCGCCGCCACGCTTTGCGCCACCTCTTGCGGCTTCCTGCCCGCGCCCTTCGCCACCGCGAGCGCGCCATTGGCTTGAAACTCGCCCAGGTCCGGCCGGTCCGACCGGCGCACGTCGGCCTGCTTGGGATCGAGTCCAAGCTTGGCGAACACCGCTGCGTTCGCCGCGGTCAGTGCGCTGGCGAGGTCTTTCATGCCTGCGGAATGGGGTGCTGGGCCAATGGCGTCAAGCGCGACGCAATGCTTCCCCGCTTGCGGGGGCGGATCACTGCCCCGGCGAGACGCTCGAACCGGCGTCGATGCGGAAGCGGCGGCCGTCGCGGTTGAACTGCAGCTGCTCCGGCGTCAGCTCGAAGCCGACCAGAATCTCGAAGTTCTCGCCCGAGATTTCCTCGTTGGCGCGCGGGATCACGATCCGCTCGATCGTCTCGGTGTGGGCGACCACCGATTGGCCGCGCGGCCAGCGCACGTCGATGTCGTAATAGACCTTCTCGATCGGGGCGCGGCCGCGGCGCGTCACCGCCACCCAGTAGCGGTAGGTCTGCCGGTCCGACGTCGCCGCCGGGCCGCGGCCGAACGCCATGTCGATCTCGAGGTTCATGGTGATCGGGTCGGCGCCGACATAGCGGCACAGGCCGCGCACGCCCTGCATCTCGCCCGTATATTCGATGTTGGCGTAGCGGACCTGATCCGGCGCGGCGAAGTCGACGATGCGGGAGCTGTCGTAGAGCACGCCCATCAGCGGGCACGGGCCGACGTTCGGACGGTTGTCATTGCCGACGAGGCGGTCGAGCCATGTCGGCTCGCGCTCGGCGCGCTGCTCTTGCGGCGTCACCCCGCCCGGCAGTTCGACTGTGCGCCCGCGCGACGAGGAGCACGCCGCTACAGCCAGGACGCACGAAAGCAAAAGCGCTGCCGGGAGCTTCATTCGGACCCTCTTCCGCCCCTATTACGTCCTTGGGGCCAAGCAGCGGCGGCTGCATGTCTCACCCCGCCTCCAAGGCAAATGGCGTCGGGCCGTGATAGCTTCGCCCCGGGCCAGCCGCAACAGAGCCGGGCGCCTGGACCTGCCGATGTGCGAAAACTTCTCCACTGGGCCGACCGTCTTGCCAGAAAAACGCCCCATTTCAATCCTGTTGGCCGCCCCGCGCGGCTTCTGCGCGGGGGTCGACCGGGCCATCCAGATCGTCGAGCAGGCGATCCGGAAATGGGGCGCGCCGGTCTATGTCCGGCACGAGATTGTCCACAACCGCCACGTGGTGGAGCGGCTGGAAGCGCTGGGCGCGGTGTTCGTGGAAGAGCTGGACGACTGCCCCGACGACCGCCCGGTGATCTTCTCCGCGCACGGCGTGCCGAAAGCGGTGCCGGCTGAGGCGCGGCGGCGCACGATGGTCTATGTCGACGCCACCTGCCCGCTGGTTTCCAAGGTGCATGTCGAAGCGCAGCGCCATTTCGACGCCGGCCGCGAGATCGTGCTGATCGGCCACGCCGGCCACCCCGAGGTCATCGGCACGATGGGCCAATTGCCGGACGGCGCCATCACGCTGATCGAGACGACGGCGGACGCCGAGGCGTTCGCGCCGCGCGATCCATCCAAGCTCTCGTTCGTGACGCAGACGACGCTCTCGGTCGACGATACGGCCGAAATGGTCGGCGTGCTGCAGCGGCGCTTCCCCGGCATCGCCGCGCCGCACAAGGAAGACATCTGCTACGCCACCACCAACCGCCAGGATGCGGTGAAGGGGATGGCCGAACAATCGGATCTGGTGCTGGTGATCGGTTCGCCGAAAAGCTCCAACTCGGTGCGCCTGGTCGAGGTCGCCAAGCGCGCCGGCGTGCGCGATGCGCGCCTGGTCGGCTCGGCCGAGGACGTCGACTGGTCCTGGTTCGAGAACGTACGCAGCGTCGGCGTCACTGCCGGCGCCAGCGCGCCGGAAGATCTGGTCGAAGGCCTGATCGCCGCCATCGCCGCACGCTTCGACGCCGCCGTGCAGGAAGTGCGCGTGACGAAGGAAGACGTGACGTTCAAACTGCCGCGCGTGCTGGCGGAGTGAGAAAGCGACGCCCTTCTTGGACCGTCGGCGTCCCCGCCGGCGAGATGCCGGCGGTCCAAGAATGAGCGCGCTCGCCGGCCTGCTTTCGCGCCTGATCGCCGAAGTGCGCGAAGCCAGCCCCAACCGCCCGGCGCTGATCGGCGTCGGCGGCGCGCAGGGATCGGGCAAGTCGTTCCAGTGCCGCGCCTACGTCGCCGCGCATCCGCGCATCGCCCATTTCTCCATGGACGACGTCTATCTTACTCGCGCCGAGCGCGAGGCGCTGGCGGCGGCGGTTCATCCGCTCTGCATCACCCGCGGCCCGCCCGGCGCGCACGATCTCGATCTCGCCGACCGCATCATCGAAGCGCTCGAAACCGCGTCGCCCGCCGCACGCACGCCGCTGCCGCGCTTCGACAAAGCCAAGGACGACCGCGCGCCGGAGTCCGAATGGCCGGTGTTCGCCGGCCGCCCCGAAGCGATCCTCGTCGACGGCTGGTGCATGGGCGCGGCGCCGCTCGATCCCGCCGACCTCGGCGCGCCGATCAACGCCCTGGAGCGCGAGGAGGACGCCGACGGCGCCTGGCGGCGCTTCCTCGCCGCCCGCCTGGCCGACGACTATCAGGCTTTCTTCGCGGCGTTCGACGCGCTGATCTATCTCCAGGCGCCCAGCTGGGAGATCGTCCGCGCCTGGCGCGGCCAGCAGGAAGAAGAAACGCTCGGCCGCCCCCTCGCCGCAGCGGAGAACGCCGCGCTCGATCGCTTCGTCATGCACTACGAGCGCGTGACACGCGCCATGCTCCAAGGCCATCATGGCGCGCAATGGATCGTCCGTCTGGACGAGGCGCGGAACGTGGTGCGGATCGAAGAGCGATGAAGACGGAAGAGGCCCTTCTTGGACCGCCGGCGTCCCCGCCGGCGCGACGCCGGCGCTCCAAGTAAGCCATGGCCGTCTACACCCAGCTCTCCGACGCCGACCTCGCGGCGCTGCTCGGCGAATACGAGCTTGGCCCCGCCACCTCGTGCAAGGGCATCGCCGAGGGCGTGGAGAATTCCAACTATCTGCTGCGCACGCCGGCCGGACAATTCATCCTGACGCTCTTCGAAAAACGCGTGCGCGAGGAAGACCTGCCCTTCTTCATGCAGATCATGGCGCGGCTGGCCGAGCGCGGCGTGCCGGCGCCGCAGCCGATCGCCACCAAGGCCGGGGCGCTGTTCACGCACGCCAAGAACAGGCCCGCCGCCATCATCTCCTTCCTCGAAGGCGTGTGGCCGCGCTCGCCCGACATCGGTCACTGCGCCGCCATCGGCGAAACCCTGGCGCGCATGCACGTGGCGCTCGAAGGCTTCGAACTCGAACGCGAAAACACGCTCTCGCTCGACGGCTGGGAGCGCCTGATCGCGCCGCGTCTGGCGCAAGCGGAATATCTGCGTCCGGGTCTCGCGCGCCTGATCGAGCGCGACGTGGCCGAAACGCGCGCCGCCTGGCCCGGCGGCTTGCCGCGCGGTCCGATCCACGCCGATCTGTTTCCCGACAACGCGCTCTTCCTCGGCGACCGCCTCACCGGCGTGATCGACTTCTACTTCGCCTGCACCGACTTCCTCGCCTACGACCTCGCCGTCTGCCTCAACGCCTGGTGCTTCGCGCAGGAGCGCGAGTACGACATCGCCCGCGGCGCGGCGATGATCGCGGCCTACGAAACCATCCGCCCGCTCGCGGAAGCGGAACGCGAAGCGCTCCCCACGCTCTGCCGCGGCGCCGCGCTCCGCTTCTTCGCGACGCGCCTGACGGATTGGGGCGACACCCCCGCCGGCGCGCTGGTAAAGCCGAAAGACCCGCTGGAATACGCCGACAAACTCGCGTTCCATCGCAGCGCAAAGGGAGCCGCGGATTATGGCGCGTGAGCGCGATCAGCCCTCGGCCGCCTCGAACGAAACGTCGGCGTAAATCTCCGCCAGCGGCAGTTCGACGCCGAATCCGCTCAGCCGCAGCACCGCGCCATCGCCTTCCACGGTTTCGCTGATCCAGGCGTCGTTCGCGGCGCGCGAATAGAGCACGAGCCGCGCCGCGTCGCTGTCCAGCACCGCGATATGCCGAAGCGTGGCGACCGCCTTGTATTCGTCCACCTTGGCGAAGCGCGTGAAATTGGCGTTGCTGGGCGACAGCACCTCGAACACCGCCGCGGGGCCGGCAGCCGTCAGATCGTCGGGCTTTGTCGGCCCGCAATCCACCAGCACGTCCGGCCTGCGGACATTCTCGTCACCCGCCGTCAACAGCGAAAAATCGGCCGTGTGCGGCCTGCATCCGCTCCCGCGCAGCCGGTCGCGCAGCAACACAAGCAAATTGACGACGATCACGTCATGGCGCTGCCGCGCGCCCGCCATCATTTGCGTGGGCGCGATCTGGATGGGAACGCCGCGAACCAGCTCCCAGCGCTCGCCTTCCCGGCGAGTGCACCAGATCAGGAATTCCCTGGCGCTCATGGTTTGGGTCGCAGCGTCGGCCATGACGCCGTACTCTAGCACGAACTTTCGACGCAGCTTAAGTCCCTAACCGATGAGCAACACGGTGGACATCTGGACCGACGGCGCCTGCAGCGGCAATCCCGGCCCCGGCGGCTGGGGCGCGGTGCTGCGCTATGGCGAGACGGAGAAGGAATTCTCCGGCGCCGAAGCCGCCACCACCAACAACCGCATGGAGCTGATGGCGGCGATCGTGGCGCTCAACGCACTGAAGCGTTCGAGCAGAGTGCGGCTGCACACCGATTCCAAGTACGTCATGGACGGCGTCACCAAGTGGATTCACGGTTGGAAGAAGAACGGCTGGAAAACCGCCGACAAGAAGCCGGTGAAGAACGAAGACCTCTGGCGCGAACTCGACGAAGCCAACGCCCGCCACCAGGTCGAGTGGAAATGGGTCAAGGGCCACGCCGACGACGTCATGAACAACCGCGCCGACGAACTCGCCCGCAACGCCATCAAGACGCTGAAAGCCTAGCGCAACCTCTCCCTTTCAAAAGTTCGCGCCGGCCGGCGAGGACGCCGGCGGTCCATATTCAGGCGCGTTTCACTTTGAGCGTGGCGCCGTCGACGCTGTCGACCACCACCGCCTGCCCGGGCTCCAGCGCCTCGTCGCTCACCGCGCGCCAGATCGTGTCCTGCACTTTCACCGAGCCCACGCCGTTGGCGAAGTTCGCGATCACGCCGCGCGCGCCGATCAGGGCCGCCGATCGCTCGTTCAGCCCGCTCGCGGCGCCTTCCTTCTTCCAGCGCTCCACCAAGGGCCGGCCGAACCAGGTCAGCGCGATCACCAGCACGGCGAACATGCTTATGTCCGCGAGCCAGCCGGTGGCGCCGGCAAGCGAGATCAGCGCGGTGATGAACGCCGCCACTGCAGGCCAGAGCAGATAGGTCGTGCCGCTCGCCATTTCGGCGATCAGCAGAACGAGGCCCAGCACCAGCCAGTGCATCGGGCCCATGCTGGCGAGGAAAGCGATCAGGTCCATAGATCCAATGTAGCGGCGCCCGGCGCCGGCGCAAAGGCGGAGGAGCGCGGGTCTTCAGACCCGCGCTCCGATCAGCGTATCGGGGCGTCGCCCTGTGCGTTGAGCGCCCGCAGGCCTTCCACCAGCCCGGCGAGGCCGCCGAGGTCGGCCGGCACGATCACCGTGCGCTGCTGATTCGAGGTCGCGAGTTCGCCGAACGCTTCGACGTATTTGAGCCCCAGGAAGTAGCGGATCGCGTTCACATCCCCCTTCGAGATCGCCTGCGAAACCATGTCGGTGGCCTTGGCTTCCGCCTCGGCTTCGCGTTCGCGCGCCTCGGCGTCGCGGAAGGCGGCTTCGCGGCGGCCCTCGGCTTGGAGGATCGCGGCCTGCTTGGCCCCCTCGGCGCGCAGGATCGCGGCCTGCTTGTCGCCTTCGGCTTCCAGAATCTGCGCGCGGCGTTCGCGCTCGGCCTTCATCTGCCGCGCCATCGCCTGGGTCAGGTCGGCCGGCGGCGTCAGGTCCTTGATCTCGACGCGCAGCACCTTGGTGCCCCACGCCGACGTCGCCGCATCGACCACTTCCAGCAGCCGCGCATTGATCGCATCGCGCTGCGACAGCACTTCGTCGAGGTCCATCGAACCGACGACGGTGCGGATATTGGTCATGCAGAGGTTCTGGATCGCCAGCGTCAGGTTCTCGACCTCATAGGCCGCCTTCGCCGCATCGATCACCTGGACGAACACCACCGCATCGACCGAAACCACCGCGTTGTCGCGCGTGATCACGTCCTGCTGCGGCACGTCGAGCACCGTCTCCATCATCGACAGGCGCCGGCCGATGCGGTCGACGAACGGAATCAGGAACGAGATGCCGGGCCGCAGCGTGCGGATGTAGCGGCCGAAGCGCTCCGCCGTATACTGGCGGCCCTGCGGCACCACCTTGATGGCGCTGAAGGCCAGCACTAGCGCCATGACGGCGAAAATCACTACGACCGCGTTCATCGATCATCCCCCGCCGCTTCTGCGGCTTGTCCGTGCTTAAGATCAGGTCAACTGGCCGAGCAAATGCTCGGCGCTGGAAACCTTGTATTCACCAGCTTCTTCAACGTTGAGCTGTTCTACCACTCCATCCTTGACGAGCATTGAATAACGCTTGGAGCGCGGCCCCATGCCGAACTTCGAGAAGTCGGCGTCGAGGCCCACCGCGCGCGCGAACTCGCCCGAGCCGTCGGACAGCATCATGATGTCGTCGGCGACGTTCTCCTGCCTGGCCCACGCGCCCATCACGAAATGATCGTTCACCGCCGTGCAGGCGATCACGTCGACGCCCTTGGCCTTCAACTCGCCCTTCAACTCGCGGAAGCTCGGCAGATGGCGCACCGAACAGGTCGGCGTGAACGCGCCCGGCACGGCGAACAGCGCCACCGTCTTGCCGGCGAAGACGTCCGCCGTCCGCATCGTCTTCATGCCGTCGCTGGTCGGCACGTTGAACTGGGCGTCCGGCAGCTTGTCACCGACCTTGATCATGGGCGTTTCTCCTCAAACCTGCCGCAATCTAGGGCGGCGCGCCCGGATATGCGAGGGGCCCCTTGCGCGAAAGCGCCGAGCCTGGAAGCATCGGCGCATGGCCAATTCCCTCGCAGGCAAACTTCTGGTGGCGATGCCCGCAATCGGCGACCCGCGCTTCGCCCACACCGTGATCCTGATGTGCTCGCACGACGAGGATCACGCGATGGGCGTCGTCATCAATCGCCCCAAGGACGAACTCACGCTGAGCGAAGTGATGGAACATCTGGGCATCGAGGCCGGCGACGAGATCGCGCTGCGCGCCGTGCTCGACGGCGGCCCGGTGGCGCAGGACCGCGGCTACGTGCTCCACTCCGACGATTTCAGCGCCGGCGAGGCGACGCAGGACATCGCCCCCGGCATCCGTCTCACCTCCACCCGCGACGTGCTCGAAGCCATGTCCGGAGAGGACGCGCCGCACGATTTCGTGCTCGCGCTCGGCTGCGCCGGCTGGGGCGCGGGCCAGCTCGAAAGCGAACTCATGCACAACGCCTGGCTGGTCGTCGATCCCGACAAGGCGATCGTCTTCGGCGACGAGCACGAAGAGAAATGGATGCGCGCCATCCGCACCCTCGGCATCGATCTCTCGCAGCTGATCAGCGGCGAAGGCGGCCGCGCCTAAACAAGGAGCGCGGGTCTTCAGACCCGCCTTGTTGCGGCGGCGTACGAAAGTGCGGGTCTGAAGACCCGCACTCCTTTTTTGCCTTCAACGCCGCCGCCTCGCCACCCGCTCCATTAACGCCGGGTATTTCGCCGGCGCCGCCGCCGGCCTGAGCGCCAGCATCAGACTTTCCCCGCCACGTAGCTTTCGATCGCTTCGCGCCGCTGCGCCGCGAACGCGGAGAAGAGCTGCTTCACCGCCGCCACCGTCTTCTCGTCCGCCGTCTCCGGCCGGCCCGAATTGAACGGCGGCGCCGGCGCGTATTCGATTGCGAGCTGGATCGTCTTGGCGGCGTCTTCGCCCGCCAGCTCGGCGACGATGGTCAGCGCGATGTCGATGCCCGCCGTCACGCCGCCGCCGGTGATCGCCTCGCCGTCGCGGACCACGCGCGCGCCGTCCGGCACGGCGCCGAACGCGCCGAGTAATTCGCGGTAGGCCCAGTGCGAACCCGCGCGCTTGCCCTTCAACAGCCCCGCCGCCGCCAGGATCAGCGAACCGGTGCAGACGCTGGCGACATAGCGCGCACCCGCGCCGAGCCGCTTCACTTCGCCCATGAATGCCGGATCGAGCATCGCCTCGGTCTGGCCCGGCCCGCCCGGGATCATGATCATGTCCGCGCGCTCGACATCGGCGAGGCGCGCGAGGCGCGCGAACGTCAGCCCCATCTCGCTGACAAGTTCCCCGCCCTCCTTCGAGGCCAGCACCACCTCCGCGCCCGGCATGCGCGCCAGCACTTCGTAGGGCCCGGTGAAGTCGAGCTGGGTGAGGCGCGGATAGAGGATGAACACGATGCGGAACGGCGCGGCCATGGGAATGCCTCCTGTTGACAGCGCCATCATGGCCGCGCGAGGCTCTGGCGGAAATGTCAAAGACACCTCGTTTTCCGCCAAAGCCGCGCAGGATCGAGATCATCCTGTTTCCCGGCTTCCAGATCGTCGACGCCGCCGGCCCGATGGGCGCGTTCGAGATCGCCGCGCGCTTCGTACCCGACGCCTACGCGCTGACGCTCGTCGCCGCGCGCGCCGGCTTGATCGCTTCGTCCGCCGGCGCGCCGATGCCGGCGCGGAAAATCGGCGCGGGAAAGGTCGACACCATCATCGTCGCCGGCGGCCACGGCACGGGCGAAGCGATGCGCGACGCCGCGCTCGTCGCCGCCGTCAAACGCGCGCCCAAGCGCGCCCGCCGCGTCGCCAGCGTCTGCTCCGGCGCGTTCATCCTCGCCGCCGCCGGCCTGCTCGACGGCAAGACCTGCACCACGCATTGGCGGCGCGCCGCGCAACTGGCGCGGCTGTTTCCGAACCTGCGCGTCGAGCCCGACCGCATCCACGTCCAGGACGGCGCGATCTGGACCTCGGCCGGCGTCACCGCCGGCATCGATCTCGCGCTGGCCATGATCGAAGGCGATCTCGGCGCCGATGTCGCCGCCGACGTGGCGCGCGAGATGGTGGTCTACGCCAAGCGGCCCGGCGGCCAGGCGCAGCACTCGGCGCTGCTCGAGATCGAGGCGCCGCGCTTCGCCGAACTGAACGCCTGGATGCGCGATCATTTGAGCGAGGATCTCTCGGTCGACGCGCTGGCGCGCCGCGCGGCGATGAGCCCGCGCACTTTCGCCCGCGCCTATGCGGCCGACACTGGCGTCACGCCGGCGAAAGCGGTCGAGCGCTTGCGCGTCGACGCCGCGCGCGCGGCGCTGGCGCAAGGCGGCGCGATCCAGGAGACCGCCCGCCGCACCGGCTTCGGCGATCCCGAGCGCATGCGCCGCGCCTTCATCCGCCTCTACGGCGCGCCGCCCGCGGCGCTGCGGCGGACGCTGCGTCCGGCTTGACGGCGCCGGCGGTTCGGCGGACGACTTTCGCCATGGCCAAACCGAACCAGAAAACCATTTTCGTCACCGGCGCCGGCTCCGGCATCGGACGCGCCACAGCGCAGCTGTTCGCCGAACGCGGCTGGTTCGTCGGCATCTCCGACATCAACCCGCAAGGGCTCGAGGAAACCGCGGCGATGCTGCCCGAGGGGCAACGCATTTCGATGATGCTCGACACGCGCGACCGCGCCGCCTGGGCGCGCGCGATCGAGACGTTCGGCCAGGTCACCAACCGGCGCATGGACGTGCTGTTCAACAACGCCGGCGTCGGCAAGGGCGGCTGGATCGAGGAAATGGCGCCCGACGACATCGACCTCACGCTCGATGTGAACCTGAAAGGCGTCATCAACGGCTGCATCGCCGCGCTGCCGCTGCTGAAGGACGCGCAAGGGCGCATCGTCAACGTCGCTTCCGTCGCCGGCGTGTTCGGCGCGCCGAAGCTCGCGGTCTATTGCGCCACCAAGTTCGGCGTGCGCGGGCTCACCGAAGCGCTCGATGTCGAATACTCGCGCTTCGGCGTGCGCGTGGTTTCGCTGATGCCCTGGTTCGTGGACACCGCCATCCTCGACGGCCGCGACTCAAACTCGAACCGCAACATCCGCGATCAGCTCACCGAAAACAAAACGCCGATCTATCCCGTCCACATGGCCGCCGAACGCGCCTGGGACGCCGCCCACGGCAAGGACATCCACTACATGGTCGGCAAGGAAGCCGAGCGCGCCCGCTTCGCCGCGCGCTTCTTCCCCAACGCCATGCGCAATCAGGTCAAGAAGACCCTGGTCGACGACTGAAGCGCCGCCCTCTATGGACCGCCGGCGTCCCGCCGGCATGCATAAACCTGTGAAGGTTGGACCGCGCGGCTCCGCCGCGCCTGCGATGCGCTTCGCTTTCAAACTATGCACATTGCCGGCGGGACGCCGGCGGTCCATAGGTGGTTTAGGTTGCGACTTCGCCGGTCGCCGCATCGGCGGTCGGCGCAGCCGGCGCGGTCGCGATGGTTTCGCTCACCGCCGGCGCGGGATCGACCGCTTGCTCCAGCACCGCATCCACGGTCGGATCGTCGCCGTCCGGGATCAGCGCGTCGGCCGCGCTGCGGCGGGCCGCAAACGAGCCGCGGCGGCGCGCCAGCGCTTCCTGGTAGACGGCGCGTTCGGCCCCGCGCGGGAAGCGGTAGAAGACGTGGCTGCCGATATTGGTGGTCTCCACCAGGCCCGCATTCCAGACCGGGTTCACGGCGTGGGTGTGATAGTGCGTGGCGCCGCCCGTCAGCGGGCGGGTGTAGCCCAGCATCACCGCGGTCGCGACGCGCTGGGCGCGCTCCCAGGCGCGGCCGCGCGGGCGATGGTTCAGCGAACCGTCGCAGGTGAAGGTGAACTGGCAGCCGGTGGCCCGGTGCGAGCCCTGATAGACGACGCCGCAGACCGAGTTCGGGTAAGCGCGCGAATGCACCCGGTTCATGACCACTTCGGCCACCGCGACCTGCCCGCGCTGGCTCTCGCCGCGCGCCTCGTAATAGATCGCCTGGCTCAGGCAGGCGTGCTGGCGCGGATCGACCTGCGGTTCGGCCTGGCTGTTCTGCTCGGGCGGCGCGGTCGGGCCGCGCAGCACCGCCTGCACCATCATGGCGCGCGCGTCGGCGCTCTCGAACAGCGTGGCGGCGCCGCGCGCGCGCAGCCCGTCATTGGTGCGGAAAGAGGTGAGTTCGACGCGCGCGTTCGGCTCCGACGCCAGCAACTGCTGTTGCAGCTCGGCCTGGAACGCGGTCGAGGTGGCGGCCCACTCGGCGCCTTCGCGCTGCTCAGCGGCGCGATGCGAGATCACGGGCATCGCGACTGCAGCAGCCGCGAGGCACATGATCGTAGCTGCGCCCTGGCGCACGGCCAGAGGGTTCCTGTCGATCTCAACCATCACTTGGGTCCGAATCTCGCCCGCAAGAATAGCCAGTCGACGCCAGAACAACGACAAATGCATTAAGCCCCGCTTAACAGCGTGCAGTTTTGGGACAGTTCGGCCCCAAGTAACCGCAGCAGCAAACTTCCATTTTGCCTTCGCAATAACAGCCAAGACGACCTGGGCGGGATACAGGAGGGGAACCGCCGGGGCGATTGACTTTTTGTTCATAGTCTCGACTGCCCCGCATTTGGCCTGAATTACCTGGCCAAGCGCGGCGCCTCCGCCACAGCCCGAAGGCCCGTTCGAGGCACAGCCATGCGCAAAACGTGCCGATTCACCGGTTCGGAGATTTTTTACCGCGTTCGGCCCAGGCGCCCCGGCGTTGGCCTGACGCAACGGCGCCTGCGACACCGCGACAGCCCCCGGGCCGGCGCGCCGGCGCGGCCTCAGCCGTTCGCCGGAGGTGCGGTCAGCAAACGCCAAGTCGTCAGCCCTAAGCCGCGGCCCGGCCCCGTTCGTCAGCCCAGCCGCCCCGAGACCGCCCAGCCAGAACCAGCGGGGCGCGAACGGAACGGCGGTAAAAGCTTGCGCCGCCGGATTGGTTCCGGATGCGCAACGCAAAATTTCGGCAATGCGGCTGGGCTCAGCCCGTCTTCCCGGCCAGCGCCGCCTGGGCCGCCGCCAGGCGCGCAATCGGCACCCGGAACGGCGAGCAGGAGACGTAGTCGAGCCCCACGCTCTCGCAGAACGCCACCGAATCCGGATCGCCGCCGTGCTCGCCGCAGATGCCGAGCTTCAGCGTCTTCTCGGCGGCGCGGCCACGTTCGCTGGCGATGCGGATCATCTCGCCGACGCCGTCGGCGTCGATGGTGACGAACGGGTCCTTCTCCAGCACGCCCTTCTCGACATAAGGCCCGAGGAACTTGCCGGCGTCGTCGCGCGAGAGCCCCATCGTCGTCTGCGTCAGGTCGTTGGTGCCGAACGAGAAGAACTGCGCCGCGCGGGCGATGTCGCCGGCCATCAGCGCCGCCCGCGGCAGCTCGATCATGGTGCCGACAAGATAGTCGATCCTGCGCCCGCGCCTGGCGAACACCTCCGCCGCAATCGCATCGACGCGCGCGCGCAGCGTCTCGAACTCCTTCCGCGTGATCACGAACGGGATCATGATCTCCGGGATCGGGGCCGCGCCCTTCTCCGCCACGTCGCACGCCGCTTCGAACACGGCGCGCGCCTGCATGTCGTAGATTTCCGGATAGACGATCGCCAGCCGGCAGCCGCGGAAGCCCAGCATCGGATTGCTTTCCTTAAGCTCGTTCGAGCGCGCCAGCAGCGCCTTCGCATCGAGCCCCGTCGCCTTGGCGACGTCGGCGCAATCCTCTTCCGTGTGCGGCAGAAACTCATGCAGCGGCGGATCGAGGAAGCGGATCGTCACCGGGCGCGCGCCCATCGCCTCGAAGATCTCGACGAAGTCCTGCTTCTGGTGCGGGAACAGCTTGTCGAGCGCGGCGATGCGCGCTTCTTCCTTCTCCGCCAGGATCATCTCGCGCACCGCGGCGATGCGCTCGGCGTCGAAGAACATGTGCTCGGTGCGGCACAGGCCAATACCTTCGGCGCCGAACTTCACCGCCTGCGCCGCATCCGCCGGCGTTTCCGCATTGGCGCGCACTTTCATCCGCCGCGCGGCGTCGGCCCAGCCCATCAGCGTGCCGAAATCGCCGGTCAGCTCCGGCTGCACCATCTCGGCGGCGCCGAACAGCACTTCGCCGGACGAGCCGTCGACGGTGATGGTCTGGCCCTTCTTGATCACCCGGCCGGCGGCGCGGAACTCGCCCGCCTTCATGTCGATGCGGATGTCGCCCGCGCCCGACACGCACGGCCGGCCCATGCCGCGCGCCACCACCGCGGCGTGGCTGGTCATGCCGCCGCGCGCGGTGACGATCGCCTTCGAGGCGTGCATGCCGTGAATGTCTTCGGGGCTGGTCTCCTCGCGCACCAGGATCACCGCCTCGCCCTTGGCGGCGCGCTCCTGCGCTTCGTCCGGATCGAACACGACGGCGCCGACCGCCGCCCCCGGCGAGGCCGGCAGGCCCTTGCAGATCAGGTCGCGCTTGTAGCTGTCGCCGATGGTCGGGTGCAGCAGCTGGTCGAGCGCCATCGGATCGACGCGCAGCACCGCTTCGTCCTGCGTGATCAGGCCTTCGGCGGCCATGTCGACGGCGATCTTCAGCGCGGCCTTCGCGGTGCGCTTGCCGTTGCGCGTCTGCAGCATGTAGAGCCGGCCCTGCTCGACCGTGAACTCCAGGTCCTGCATGTCGCGATAGTGCGCCTCCAGCTTCCGATAGACGCGCACCAGTTCGGCGAACACTTCGGGCATCGCCTCTTCCAGCGACTCGCCCTGCTCCTTCATCTCGATCCGCGACGCTTTCGTCAGCGCCTTCGGCGTGCGGATGCCGGCGACGACGTCCTCGCCCTGCGCATTGATCAGGAACTCGCCGTAGAACTTCTTCTCGCCGGTCGAGGGATCGCGCGTGAACGCGACGCCGGTGGCCGAGGTGTCGCCCATATTGCCGAACACCATCGCCTGCACATTGACGGCCGTGCCCCAGCTTTCGGGGATGTTGTTGTGCTTCCGGTAGAAGATCGCGCGATCGTTCATCCAGCTCGAGAACACGGCGCCGATCGCCCCCCAGAGCTGCGCCTTGGGATCGGACGGGAACGGCTGGTCCAGCTCGCGCTCCACCGCGCGCTTGTATTGCCTGACCACTTCTTTCCAGTCGCCGGCGGAGAGCTCCGTGTCGGAGCGGTAGTCGTTGGCGTCCTTGTGGGCGCCGAGGATTTCCTCGAACACGCCATGCTCCACTTCAAGCACGACGTCGGAATACATCTGGATGAAGCGGCGATAGGAATCGTAGGCGAAGCGCGCATCGCCCGAGAGCTTGGCCAGCCCCTCGACCGTCTCGTCGTTGAGGCCGAGGTTCAGCACCGTGTCCATCATCCCCGGCATCGAGGCGCGCGCGCCGGAGCGCACCGAAACCAGCAGCGGATTGGCCGGATCGCCGAAGCGCTTGCCGGTCTTCCTTTCGAGCGCCGCGAGCGCCGCATCGACCTGGGCCGAGAGCTCCGCCGGATAGGTGCGGCCGTTCTTGTAGAACGCGGTGCAGACTTCAGTGGTGAGCGTAAAGCCGGGCGGCACCGGCAGGCCGAGCTTCGCCATCTCGGCAAGGTTCGCGCCCTTGCCGCCGAGCAGCGCCTTCATCGAGCTGTCGCCCCCGCTCTCGCCGCCCCCGAACCCATACACCCACTGCTTCGTCATCGTCGCTCTACCTCACTGCTCCCCCGCAAGCGGGGGAGCTGTCATGCGAAGCATGACTGAGGGGGCGTGCGCCGTCCTTCGACGGACTTGCCCCCTCCGCTTCGCTTCGCTCAGCACCTCCCCCGCGCGGGGGAGGAGTTCAACCCTCGATCTTCGAGAAGTCCGCCACGGCGGACAGCGCTTCCCGGAAGCGCGAGAGCAGCAGAAGTCTGTTGCGCCGGATCTCTTCCTCCGGCGCGTTCACCAGCACCTTATCGAAAAACGCGTCGACGGGGGAACGCAAGCCCGAGAGCGCCTTCATCGCCGCGGCGAAATCTTCCTTCTCCACCGCAGCGCGCGCCGCCGGCAGCGCCTTCTCCAGCGCCTCGTAAAGCGCCTTCTCGGCCGGCTCGGCCAACAGCTTCGCATCGAGCCCCGCGGCGATATCCGCCGCGGCGAGCCCTTTGCCCTTCTTCTCCTCCGCCGCCAGAATATTCGCCGCGCGCTTGTACCCCGCCAGCAAGTTCGCGCCGTCCTCGGTTTTCAGGAACGCATCCAGCGCCTCGACGCGCGCAACGATGCGCACGAGATCGTCATCGACTTCCTTCGTTACGGGATTTGGCGCAAACACAGCGTCGACCAGATCATGACGTTTGCCTTGGTCGCGAAGCTGAACCTTGAGGCGGTCGGCCAGGAAGGCGAGCAAGTCTCGCACCAGTTCCTCAGCTTCGAAGGCCGTCCTGCTAACGGTAATAGTCGCTGTGCCCGGCCCGTGCGGGCCTTCTACCGTTTCGTGCGTCGTGGTCGTAGTCATGACCACATTCACAAATGCACGCACCGCTCGGAAAGCTGATTCCGAAAGCGGCAGGCGGATGCCCGCGCCCACAAGCATCCGGACCACACCAAGCGCCGCGCGCCTTAACGCATATGGATCGCTCGACCCCGTCGGTTTCTCATCGATCGCCCAGAACCCCACCAGCGTATCCAGCTTGTCCGCCAGCGCCAGCGCCACCGCCACCGGATCGCTCGGCACGCGGTCGTTGGGGCCCAGCGGGCGGTAGTGGTCTTCGATGGCTTGCGCGACCTGCTCCCCCTCCCCGCGAGGGGGTTCTGCGTTCAACTCCAACAGATAAAGCTGGCGCCCCACCTGCCCCTGCAGCTCCGGAAACTCGCCCACCGTCTCCGTCACCAGATCCATCTTGCAGAGTTCGGCCGCGCGTTCGACCGCGGCGACAAACGCACTCTCCGTTGCGAACGCGCCGGCCGGCGGGAACGCCGGCGGTCCATGCTGCGCCCACACGACCGGCGCCAGCTCGCGCGCCAGCGCCTTCACGCGCTCGACCTTGCCCCACACCGAGCCAAGTTTCTGGTGGAACACGATCTGCTTCAGCTTCTCGCGCCGCGCTTCGGTGTAGAGCGGCGTTTTGCGGTCCGCATCCCAGAAGAAGCGCGCGTCGTTCAGCCGCGCCGACAGCACGCGCGCATTGCCGGCCGCTATCGCCTTGCCGCCATCCTTCGCCTCGACGTTCGCCACCACGATGAAATGCGGCGCGAGCTTTTGCGCCTTCGGATCGCGCACGGCGAAATATTTCTGGTGCGTGCGCATCGAAAGCCGGATCACTTCGCCGGGCAGATCGAGGAAGGCCGGGTCCATCTCGCCCAGGAGCACCACCGGCCACTCGACAAGGCCCGCCACCTCTTCGAGCAGGCCCACGTCCTCGACCAGCTCCAGCCCCTTAGCGGCGCAGAGCGCGCGCGCCTGCTCCAGGATGATCGCCTTGCGCTCCTCGCGGTCGATCAGCACGTTCGCGCCGCGCAGCCTGGCGGCGTAATCGGCGAAGTCCTTTGGCTTGATCGGCCCCGGCGCATGGAAGCGATGGCCCCACGTCTCGGGCTTGACGCCGACGCCGTCGATCTCGATCTTCACCGGCGCGCCGTCGAACAGACAAAGCACATTGTGCAGCGGCCGCACCCAGGTCAGATCGCTCGCGCCCGAGCGCATCGATTTCGGCCACGGAAACGCGCGCACGATCTCCGGCGCGATCTCCTGCACGATCGCCGCCGTCGCCCGCCCCGCGCGCCCGATCCGCGCGACGTAGAACGCGCCCTTCTTGTCCTCGACGATCTGCGCCTGGTCGATCGAGCTTAGCCCCGCGCTCTTCAGGAAGCCCTGCACCGCTTGCTCCGGCGCGCCCACGCGCGGACCCTTCTTCTCCTCGCTCACATCCGCCGCCTTCGCCGGCAGGTCGTCGATCGCCAGGCCAAGCCGGCGCGGAGAGGAAAACGTCCTGAGCCCCTTCGCCTCCAGCCCCGCCGCTTTCAATCTCTCGCCGAACAGCCGCGCAAGATCCTCCTCCGCCCGCTTCTGCATGCGCGCGGGAATTTCCTCGGAAAACAGTTCGAGCAGGAGCTGGGGCATTAGACCGACTCTCCCCCTCCCCCTTGCGGGGAGGGGGCCGGGGGGCGGGGGGCGTCGAGGAACGCGCGCGCACCGCGAGGGGGCGGGGGTGGCGTGCAATCGTTCGACGTCATTGCTGGCTCTCCGCCCAAGCCCCCGCGCAGCCCTTCGCCAGGTCGCGCACGCGGGCGATGAAGCTTTGGCGTTCGGTCGGCGAGACCACGCCGCGGGCGTCGAGCAGGTTGAACAGGTGCGACGCCTTCAGCGTGTAGTCGAACGCCGGCAGCACCGCGCCGGCTTCGAGCAGCCGCTTGGCCGTCGCTTCCGCATCGTTGAACCAGCGCAGGTTCATGTCCGGATCGCTGAGTTCGAAATTGAAGCGCGACTGCTGGCGCTCGTTTTCGAGGAACACGTCGCCATAGGTCAGCGGGCACGGGCTGTCGGGATCGTTGAACGGCAGGTCGAACACGCGGTCGACGCCGAACACGTACATCGCCAGCCGCTCGAGCCCGTAGGTCAGCTCGCCCGAGACCGGGCGCACGTCCAAGCCGCCCACCTGCTGAAAGTAGGTGTACTGCGAGACCTCCATCCCGTCGCACCACACTTCCCAACCCAGGCCCCAGGCGCCGACGGTCGGGTTCTCCCAATCGTCCTCGACGAAGCGGATGTCGTGCAGCAGCGGATCGATGCCGATGCGCACGAGCGAGTTCAGATAGAGCTGCTGCAGGTCCGGCGGGTTCGGCTTCAGGATCACCTGGAACTGGTAATAGTGCTGCAGCCGGTTCGGGTTCTCGCCGTAGCGGCCGTCCTTCGGACGCCGCGACGGCTGCACATAGGCCGCGCGCCAGGGCTTCGGCCCCAGCGCCCTGAGCGTGGTAGCCGGATGCAGCGTGCCCGCCCCCACCTGCTCGTCATAGGGTTGCAGGATGGCGCAGCCCTGCCCGGCCCAGTAGGCCTGGAGCGTCAGGATCACGTCCTGGAAGCAGCGGGGCGGTTTGTCGGACATTTACTGCGGACGCGTAATGGCGCCCGCACCCGCGATCAAGCGGTGACGCCGCGTTTGGCCCTCAGCCGCGGCGCAGCCAGAGCACAACCCACCAGATTTTGTAGCCCAGGACCGCCGGCACGAGACCGAGCAGCACGCCCGCGCCAAAGCCGAGCTGGGCGTCCGCGGCGGGGCCGAACATCGCCACCGCCTGCTGGAACGCCCCGGGCTGCAGCATCGCCAGCACATAGATCAGCATCGACAGCACCACGCCGGCCGAGCCGCCCCAGTACCAGGCGACGTAGTGAGCCTGCAGCGCCGCCTCGTCGAGCGAAGCCACCCACAGGCTGGCGAACACGGCGATCAGCAGCGCCGCGAACAGCACCACCCAGATCAGCCAGGGCGCGCCGCCCGCGAACACCATCACGCCCAGGTAGATTCCAAGGCTCGCCAACATGGCGGCCATGGCGAACGCCTTGCGCCGGCGGCGCGGGGATTTGGACGCACTTGCTGTCATGCCGTTGTCTCCGCGCTCATTCAGCCGCTTGCGCCGCGTCGTCGGCGCTGAATATCTGCTCGATCGGCAGGCCGAACACCGCCGCGATCTTGAACGCCAGCGGCAGCGACGGATCGTACTTGCCGGTCTCGATCGCGTTCACGCTCTGGCGCGAGACGTCGAGCTTCTCGGCCAGGTCGGCCTGACTCCAGTTGCGCTCGGCGCGCAGCACCTTGAGCCGGTTTCTCATTTGTAGCGCAGCCGGATGACGATGTGCGCGACGCCGAACACCATGCAGAACGCCGGCAACACCCAGATCAGCGGCAGATGCGGAAACTCCGCCCATTCTTCGAGAAAGCCGTACGCAAAGCTGCCGAACACGGTGACCGCGCAGGCGACAATCAACGCCTCGTTCTGCAGGCGCCGCTGAAATTCATCCATCGAACGCGTGAACACGAGATAAGCGCGCAGCATCAGCAGCGCCGGCGCCATCGGCAGCAGCGAAAGCACGATCACCGTCCAGTGCGGCGGCGAGAAACGATCGAGCGTGTAGACCGCGATGGCGACAATCGCGACATACGCCAGCGCCGCCGCCGTCATCGCACGCGTATAGCGCGCGCCGGCGCGTTTCAGATTGGCCGAGGTCTCACACGTCATCGCCGTCTCCTCTCACATCGCATTACTGGCTGGAGTCGGCCCGCCGGCCGAACAGGCGCTGGCGCAGCCGCGCGAGCGAAGCGCGCCGCTTGGCCAGGAAGCTCCAGCCGAACACGCCGGCGGCGGTCCAGAACAGCACCTCAAGGCTGAGCGCGGCTAGGCCGACCAGGCCCGCCCACACCGCCAGGCTGGGGCGCAGGAAATAGCCCACGCCCACCGCCGTCCATGCCGCCGCGGCGAACACGGCCGCTGCGCCCAGCAGCACCCAGCGCAGCTTCATCCCGCCGCGCTTCGGTCCGACCGTCTCTGTCGCCTGCCGTTCCATCGTCCAGGCCTCCCTCAGAGCGAGAATTGCAGCGTGGCGCCGGCGAAGCTGGCGCTGATCTCGATGCTGGCCGAGGCCAGCGCGAGTTCGACTGTCCACCGGGCCGGAACGGCCATGATCAGCATGAACGCCATCGCCAGACCGGCCACAGCCCCCGCCAGCCCGATTTCCCGCTCTCCCATAACACCCTCCGTCAAGCTCACTGGACATTATGCACTTGACGTAGGGAGCCGCTAAATCTAGTTCTGGCCTGCGT
>JAHDXR010000015.1 GCA_023384105.1 Hyphomonadaceae bacterium
CGGGCGGGGATAGCGGGGCGGGCTGTCCGCGCAAACTTCATCTTGAGACGGCGAGACGCGGAAACGCTGCTGGCCGGCCGGAAGCCGGCGGTCCGAAGCGGGGCCGTTTCGCCCGTCCTGCAGAACGAGCCGCGACGATACCGCGAGCGGGTTAGCCTGGACGATTGTCGCTGATGCGCGCGGTTGCCGGCTGGCGCGCTTCGAGGCGGGCCCAGAGGCGGTCGTGGACGAGGAAGGCCACGGTCTGCACCGCCGGTTCGATGGAGCCGACGGCGAGGGCCGCGCGCCAGTCGTGGGTGATGGCGAAGGTGACGGCGATCGCCACCAGGAAGTGCATCACGGAGTACGAACCGGTCTTCAGGGCGAGGCGCATGGGTTCAGTCGCTATTGAGAACTATTTGCATGTAGGCGAAAGCGAGCGGTGTCGCAAGGGGGCGAAGGCCAAGACGTTTGCGGATGGGGAAGGCGGCGCGCCGGGGGACCGTCGCGGCGGCCCGGCCTGGGGCTCGCCGCCCCTGGGACGGCGCGTCCGGCCCGGGCCCGGAATGACGGATAGCGCGGCGGGCGCATCGGCTCCGCATCCGGCGCAATTGACGGTTTTCGCGGCGCACTCCATTTCAGGCCATGGCCCAGCACGCGACGCAATCCGCAAGCCCCAGCGCTCAGGTCCACGAGCGCGTTCTCATCATCGATTTCGGCTCCCAGGTGACGCAGCTGATCGCGCGGCGGGTGCGCGAGAACGGCGTCTATTGCGAGATCCACCCCTACAACAAGGTCGATGGCGCGTTCCTCAAGAGCTATGCGCCGAAGGCGATCATCTTCTCGGGCGGACCCTCGAGCGTGCTGGACGATCCGAGCCCGCGCGCGCCGGACGAGGCGTTCAGGCTCGGCGTGCCGATCCTGGCCATCTGTTACGGCCAGCAGACCATGCAGGTGCAGCTCGGCGGCGCGGTCGAAGGCGGACATGCGCGCGAGTTCGGCCGCGCCGATGTCGAGATCAAGAAAGCATCGCCGCTGTTCGAAGGGGTCTGGAGCGTCGGCGGCAGCTATCCGGTGTGGATGAGCCACGGCGACCGGGTGACGAAACTGGCCGACGGCTTTGAAGTGATCGCAACCAGCGAGAACGCGCCGTTCGCGATCGCGGTCGACGAGAAGCGGCGCTTCTATACGACGATGTTCCACCCCGAAGTCGTGCACACGCCCGACGGCGGCAAGCTGCTGAAGAACTTTACTCATCGCATCGCCGGGATGAAGGGCGATTGGACGATGAAGACGTTCAAGGAAGAGGCGATCGCGCGCATCCGGGCGCAGGTCGGCGACGGCGTGGTGATCTGCGGACTGTCCGGCGGCGTCGATTCAAGCGTGGCGGCGGTGCTGATCCACGAAGCGATCGGCGAGCGGCTGCATTGCGTGTTCGTCGACCATGGGCTGATGCGCAAGGACGAGGCGCGCCAGGTCGTCTCGCTGTTCCGCGACCACTACCATATCCCGTTGATCCACGCCGACGAGAGCGCGCGTTTTCTCGGCGCATTGGCCGGCGTCAGCGATCCGGAAGTGAAGCGCAAGACCATCGGCAAGCTGTTCATCGACGTGTTCGAACAGCACGCGCACGAGGTCGGCGGGGCCGAATTCCTGGCGCAGGGCACGCTCTATCCGGACGTGATCGAGAGCGTGTCGGCGATCGGCGGGCCGTCGGTGACGATCAAGTCGCACCACAATGTCGGCGGCCTGCCGGAGCGGATGAACATGAAGCTGGTCGAGCCGCTGCGCGACCTGTTCAAGGACGAGGTGCGCGCGCTGGGGCGCGAACTCGCGCTGCCGGAGACGTTCGTCGGGCGCCATCCGTTTCCGGGGCCGGGGCTTGCGATCCGCGTGCCGGGCGAGATCACGCGCGAGAAGCTCGATATTCTGCGCGAGGCCGATGCGATCTATCTCGACGAAATCCGCAAGGCGGGTCTCTACGATGCGATCTGGCAGGCGTTCGCGGTGCTGCTGCCGGTGCGCACGGTGGGCGTGATGGGCGACGGGCGCACGTACGAATATGTCTGCGCGCTGCGCGCCGTGACCTCGACCGACGGCATGACGGCCGACTTCTTCCCGTACTCGATGGACTTCCTCGGCCGCACCGCCACGCGCATCATCAACGAAGTGCGCGGCGTGAACCGGGTCGTGTACGACGTCACCAGCAAGCCGCCCGGCACGATCGAGTGGGAATGATTCAGGAGGGTTCGGCGTCCTTCGCCGACATTCGCTGAATGGCCGATAAACCGCTTAAAATCAACGAAATAATGTCTGGTGTCGATCGGCAAGGATCGGCTCCAAGCGGAAACACGTGACGGTGTTTCTGACGGTATCGCTCCGAGCGCTAACCCTGTGATTTGCCCATACCGTCAGCCTCAAAAGTTCAAGCATGTCACTAGAGCGTGGTCTAAGTAACTGAAAAAAGTCCATAAAAGGCAAAACTTGACGGTGTTTTTGCTGACGGTAAAAATGAGCATCAGAATTCAAAAAACTACGCCACAAGAGGCCGCCCGTGCTGACCGACCTTGCTCTCAAGAAGATGAAACCAAAAGAGAAAATCTATAAGGTCGGGGACCGTGACGGTATGTACGCGCTGGTGGCCACTTCGGGGCTCATCACGTTCCGGTACGACTATCGGTTCAACGGCCGGCGCGAGACGCTCACCATCGGCAAGTACGCGCCGGACGCTGGCGGGCTCTCGTTGTCGGAGGCCAGAGGCAAGTGCGCGGAAGCGCGCCAGCTTCTGAGTGCCGGCCAGTCGCCGGCCATCAAGAAGCAAAAGGAAAAGCGCAAGCTCGTCGACGCCGACAGGTTCGGCGAAATCGGTCTGCGCTACTTCAAGGAAGCGCGCATGGCTGAGAGCACGCGCGCCATGCGCCGCGCGATCTATGACCGCGACATCCACCCCGAATGGAAGAACCGCCTCTTGGCGGAGATTGGCCCGGACGATCTTCGCGTGCTCTGCGCGCGCGTGAAGGATCGCGGCGCCCCGGCCACCGCGATCCATGTGCGCGACATCGTCAAGCAGATCTACGGCTTCGCCATTCTGCACGGTGAGAAGGTCGCCAACCCCGCCGATGAGGTGGGTCCAGCGTCGATCGCTCAGTTCGAAGTGCGCGACCGCGCACTGTCGCCGGGCGAAATCCGGATCATGCTGTCCTTGCTTGAGCGGATCGCCACGCTCCCAACGATCCGCCTCGGATTGAAGCTGATCCTGCTCACCATGGTTCGCAAAAGCGAGCTTCAAGACGCCGTCTGGCCCGAGGTCGAGTTCGAGAATGCGGTCTGGTCGATCACCAAGGAGCGGATGAAGCGCAAGAAGCCGCACAATGTGTATCTGTCGCGGCAGTCGCTCGACATCATGGTCGCCCTCAAGACCTGCGCCGGCAATTCGCGTTATCTCTTGCCGTCGCGCTACGAGGCCAATGAGCCGATGTCTCGGGCGACGTTCAATCGCGTCACGACGGCGATTGTCGAACTCGCCAAAAAGGAAAATCTTCCGCTGGCGCCGTTCACGGTTCACGATCTGCGGCGGACCGGCTCAACACTTCTGAACGAGGCGGGCTTCAACAGCGACTGGATCGAGAAGTGCCTGGCGCACGAGGACAACCGCTCCTCGCGCGGCGTGTACAACAAGGCCGAATACGAGCCGCATCGCCGGCACATGCTGCAGGAGTGGGCGAATATGGTCGATGCCTGGACGCGGGGCGAGAAGTACACGCCAACTCTGACCCCGCCGACATCGACCCTCGCGATCCACGACCCTAACGTCTGACCGGCCTCGTGCGCCGGCGCCCCACATCCGGCGCAGGCGCACGCTTCACGCGGCCTTCCTCGGAAGCCTGCATGCGCGCGGCGAGCCAGTCCTGCACCTCCTGAAAGTCCCATGCGACGCAGCGCGACGTAAGAAAGAAGCGGCGTGGAAATTCGTTGCGCTGCTCCATCTCCCAGATCGTGGTGTCGCCCAGCGGCACGATCTCGCGCAATTGCGGGCGCGTGATCGCTTGCCGGAGCGGTGAAGGCTGCTTGCGAACTTGAGTAGGCATTTCTGCAACGTCTGACATGGTGTTCTCCATGGCTCGGCCAATATCGGCCTTGGCCGCCATCTTTCGCGTCGTGATTCGCCCGGAGATGGCGGGAAACGCCGGGAAATGGCGGGAAACGGTCTGGAAGCGCCGTTCAATGACGCGCGTGGTCGCGTCGGTGCTGGCGTAGCCATTCGTCGCGTCCGTGCGCATTCCACTCAAGCCACGACGCAAAGGCGTTTGCCTGCTCAATCAGGATTGCGAACAGAAACGCAATTATGGCTTCGCCCCATTCGCCGACCCATAGGCGCGCCACGGCGTAGAGCAGGAGGAGTGGGCCGCCCCAGCGGAGCAGAACCCAAAGAGCAACAAGCGCCGCGGTCACGACGAGGACGTGCTGCGGGACAATTGCAAAAAGCTGGAGCTGGGACGGATCAAAGAGGTCAGAATGCATGGCGCCGTTTCCTGAAAAGGGAATGAGGCGCTGCCGTTCGACCGGGTGGGCTCCCGGATTCTTTCTTTGGTCGTCCTTCTTGCGCACTGCGTAACAGTGATCGCTGGCTGGACGCCGATCCTCGGTGCTCCGATGCGAGCACAAGCGCACGCACGGCGCAAGCGTGATGTCCGCCTTAGCGATCCAATCCGGGCGGCAGTTTCAACGCTTTCGACATTTGCCGCGCCGGGTCAGCGACGCCGCGACCAAGATCCTGCGTACGCGAGCGCACCAGCGCCTTGCGGATGTCGAGATGGAGCTCCATCGCCTTGAGGCGGCCCTGCCATTCTGGGGCGAACTGAAAGATGTTGCGTTCAACTTCCGTAGCGAGGCCAAGGCGTTTGAGTTCCTGCGCCCGCGCTTTCAGCGCATCGGTCATTTCCGGCGACCGGTCCGGCGCCTGCAGGTGGGCAAGGCGGATGCGGCCATACTCATCAAGCTGGCCTTCGATCATGCGGTCGAGCCGGCTTGGACGATGCGCGCGCGCTTCCCGCTCCAGCGCAAGGCGGGCGTCGTCTCTGCCGCGGGGACCAAGGCGTTCGGTGGCGATGTCCTGAGCGGCCGAGCGGAAGCCATGGCTCACATACTCGCGCGGGATGACAAGATCGCGTCCATCCTCGTGCCGGCCGCGCAGAATGATGTGCGTGTGCGGGTTGTCCGTGTCCCAATGATCGACCGCGATCCAGGTCAGCCGGGTTCCGAGTGCGATTTCCGCCCGCCGCATCACTTCGCGGGTGTAGCTCCTGAGATCGCCGAGCCTGCCGCCGTTCTCCGCCGAGAGGATGATCCGGAAGTGGCGCCGGTCCTCGCGCGCCCAGGCGCCAGCACGCGCGCCGCCGTCCACGCTGTTATCCAACGCATCGTAGAAGACGGATCGTTCAGCGCCGCGCTGAAGGTAGCGCGCATGCGCATTCGCTGGCGCCTCGGCCTCGCGCTCGCGGTTGACCGGCGTGTCCTCGCCCGGCAACGGCGCTGACGGCGCTTTGGCTGCTGCGTCGCGCGCCACATAGCGGGCGTGGGCGCCGAGCGCTGCGCCGCCGCCTCCACCGTGGCCGAAATAATGGACCTTCACGATCGCGCGTTGCCGCGGATCGAACTTGAACTTGCCCGCTTTGCCAAAGCCCTTGGCGGCTTTGCGCGATGAGCCGATGCGCTGCTGCAGTTGAGAAGACAGCGCCGGCGTAGCGCCTCCGCGACCGCGTCCTTCGTGGCGGCCGGTGAGACTTTCCGCATCGATGGGTCGCGCGATGCGTAAGCGCGAGCCTGGCGAGAACGTCTCACCGCGCATGGCGTCGCGCAGCAATTTACTGAAACGAAAGGCGGGTGCGGTGATTGTTGTCGAGGTCATCGGTGCGATGTTCGCCAGCACTGTGCGCGCACCGTGCGGCGCACTGTGCGATTGTGCTCTGCACGGTGCGTTTGCGCCAACGCATTCAACCGCTTGGCGTGCGACACGACTCTCTCTTTATCTAGCCTTCCACCGCATTTCTTTTTGCAGTGCCCATTCCTACAAGTAGGGTGCGCTCAGTCGGTGAAGTTCAAAGTCTCTTCCAGACGCCTTCGATGGCGCCTTCGCGAACGATGCCGAAATATCGGCTGTCAAAACTGTCCGGCGTCTCACCCATCAGGAAGAGTTCGCCAGCCTGTAAGACATGGCAGCCTTCCCACGTCGGCAGCGCACGCCCTGCGCTGTCGCGCCTCGCCCTGGTGAGGATCTCCAATCCCACGCTCACGCGCTCACCTTCAGCGCACACCCGGTCGCCTTCGCGTGCTGCAACGCGCTTGATGAAGCGATCTCCGGTGTCGGTGAACTGACGGACGGCGGCATAGTCTCCCGCCACATCCGCCGCCCGCACCGTCACGAATGCGCCCTCGTGAACCAGTGCATCGGATCGCACATAGAAGCCGGCCGGGACTGAGGGCGTGGCATTGTACAAAACGACATCGCGCCGGTTGAGTTCGCTTGCCGCCAGCAGTGCAACCGCGCCGGCGCAGACAGCAAGAGCGATCAGGGAATGGCGCTTCATGGGCCGGTAGGTTCTGTCTCCGTGTTCGCCGGTTCAAGCGCTCACGCCTCTGACGGTCTCCGACAGGCCAATGGGGCGGGTGGGCGGGGTCTTGCGACAGGGATGGAAGCCGGATGGCCGAGACCCGCGGAGCGAGGCTCGGTGGCGTAGCCACGACAGCCCGGCCGGCGGCGGAGCCGGCGGGTCGCCCAAACTCATCCACAACTTATCCACAGCCTGCTGGCGCGTGATCTCCCGCACGGGCCAGCGGACCGCAAGCGACCCATGGCGCGCGCGTCAGGGCGGGTGGGTGGGTTTCTCTTGCCGCAGGATTCTCAGGCGTAGAATACATATATTCTATTGAAACGAACTGTAAAGAATATATATGTTATGTTCTGTCTCAGGACTTAGAACATATGCCTTCTACCGTTTCCGCCGAGAGCCTCGCTCGCAAACAGCTTGAGCGCCGTCTTGCCCCTTTGCGCAAGGCGCCTGAGTTCGCGCGCCCGGCGCGCGGCTGGATCAAGGCTGTCCGTGAGGCCCTGGGCATGACTGCCGCCCAACTCGGGGCGCGGATCGGCGTCTCCCAATCCCGCATCGCTCGCATCGAAAAGGATGAGGCCGAAGACGCCCTCACGCTCGCCACACTCCGGCGCGTGGCGGAGGGGCTCGATTGCACTCTCGTTTATGCGCTCGTCCCGAACGAGCCGCTGGATGAGATGCTGAAGGCGCGCGCACGCGCCCAGGCCGACGCGCAACTCAAGCGCACGCATCATTCCATGCGGCTGGAGAACCAGGCGCTGGACAAAAGTGACCTTGAAGCCGAGCGCGAACGGCTCGCCTTGGACATCCTCGCCGACGATCCGCGCCGGCTGTGGGATGCGCCATGAGCGATGACCCGCTGTTCGACGGCGATGACGACGCCAATACGCCCTTGGCTCCAGAGGAGCGTGATGGGCTCATTCCGAGCTACATCACGCTCCGGCGCGAATTGAACGAAGCCGAGCAGGTCAATATCGACCAGGGCGACCGCTGGGCCTTTAACCCGCGTGCGCGCCATGACGTGCTCAGCGAGGATTTCATCAAAGCGCTGCACAAGCGCATGTATGGCGACGTCTGGCGCTGGGCAGGGGAGTTCCGCACCACGGCGCGCAATATCGGCGTCGACGCCTGGAAGATCGCGCCCGATCTCCGCACGCTGCTCGACGACGCCAAATACTGGATCGAACACCAATCCTATCCGCCCGACGAGATCGCAATCCGGTTCCACCACCGGCTGGTGGCGATCCACCCGTTTCCGAATGGCAATGGCCGCTGCTCACGCCTCGCCGCCGATCTGCTCGCCCAGAAGCTCGGCCAGCCCCGCTTCACCTGGGGCAGCGCCAATCTCGTCGCCATCGCCGAAACCCGCCGCGCCTATGTCGCCGCGTTGCAAGCAGGCGATCGCGGCGACATTGGGCCGCTGATGGTGTTCGCGCGGAGCTGAGCCTCCGGCGCGGCCGCACCGACATATTCACAGCGCCCAAGGGATCGCTTCGGTGCCGAAAGGGTGGAGGGGGTGGGAAAGGCCCGTTACACAGTTTGTAGCGGCGACAGATTCGCGGGGGGTGGCTGCTTTGGGCAGGACATTGCGAGATCTGCTCATTTCGTATCGAGAACGAGCAAGTTCCGAGCGCGAGAAGGGCGACTATTTCGAGCGGCTGGTCCGCATCTGGCTGCAGCATGCGCCAACCCAGCAGGGTCAGTTTCTGCGGGTTCTGTCCTATGCAGACTGGGCCGCCGCGAACCGCATTTCACAGCAGGACACCGGCATCGATCTGGTGGCGCAGCTCGCCGACGCTCCCGACGATTGGTGCGCCGTGCAGTGCAAGTTCTACGCATCCGGCCATCGCATCCAAAAAGCGGACATCGACAGCTTCTTTACGGCGTCGGGTAAACGTCCTTTCACGCGTCGACTGATCGTCGACAGCACTGGCGCGTCTTGGAGTGAGCACGCCGCTGAAGCGCTGGTTGGTCAAACCATTCCCTGCAACCGCATCGGCCTTGCCGACTTGGAAGAGAGCGGCATCGATTGGGACGCCTTCGCGCAGAGCGGCGAAGTCCACGTCACTAAGAAAGCGCCGAGACAACACCAACTTGAGGCTCTGAAGGCTGTCCAAGAGGGTTTGAGCGAAGCCGATCGCGGCAAGCTCATCATGGCGTGCGGCACAGGCAAGACCTACACCGCGCTTCAGATCGCGCAGGCCATGGCAGGACGCGGCGGGCGCGTGCTCTTCCTGGTGCCGTCGCTTTCGCTGATGTCGCAATCGATCCGCGAATGGTCCGTCGACACAGCGATCAACCTTCGCTCCTTTGCGGTGTGTTCCGACGTGCAGGTCGGCGTGCGCAAGGCCAAGCAAGACGATCTTGCGGACATCAGCGCCACCGATCTCGAAATCCCGGCGACCACGCTTGCCAACGTGCTCGCCGCGAAGGCCAGCAAGCCCGATCCGGAGCGCATGACGGTCGTGTTCTCGACCTATCATTCGATTCAGGCGGTGGCGGATGCGCAGACGAAGTTCGGCTTGCCCGAATTCGATCTCATCATTTGCGACGAGGCGCACCGCACGACAGGCGCCACGCTCGCGGGCGAGGAGGAGAGCGCTTTCGTCAAGGTCCACGACTCCAATTTCATAAAGGGCAAGAAGCGCCTCTATATGACAGCGACGCCGCGCATCTTCGGTGAAGCGGTGCAGCAGGTGGCTGACGAGAAGGGCGCCACGCTCGCGTCCATGGACGACGAGGGCCTCTACGGCCAGGAACTCTTCACCCGCAATTTCTCATGGGCGGTCCAGAACGGCCTGCTGACGGACTATAAGGTCATCGTGCTGGCGGTGGACGAGGCGTCGCCCGATGTGCAGCGCCTTCTCCGCGACGGTGGGAACGAACTCAAGCTCGACGACGCCACGCGCATTGTTGGTTGCTACAAGGCGCTGACGAAAACTGATCTCAAGCCCGACACCGACGCTGATCCAGCGCCGATGCGCCGTGCGCTGGCCTTCTGCAGAACGATCAAGGCTTCGCAGCTCTTCGAGGAACAGTTTGCGCATGTCTCGGAAGAATGGCGCGCAGGCCTAGAACCCGACCGTGAGGCGGCGCTTCCGCCGCTTATACCGCATGTGCGTCACGTCGATGGGAGCTTCAGCGCCAATATGCGCAATGAGCGCCTAGGCTGGCTGAAGGCAGACGCGGGCGCGGATCAGTGCCGCATTCTCACCAATGCGCGTTGTCTGTCGGAAGGCGTGGACGTTCCGGCGCTCGACGCCATCCTCTTCCTGCATCCGCGCAAATCGCAGATCGATGTCGTCCAGTCGGTCGGTCGCGTCATGCGCCGCGCCGAAGGCAAGAAGATGGGCTATGTCATCTTGCCAATCGGCGTGCCTGCCGGCATGGCGCCCGAGCAGGCGCTGAATGACAATGAGCGTTACAAGGTCGTGTGGCAGATCCTGAACGCGCTGCGCGCGCATGACGATCGGCTCGACGCAACCATCAATAAGATCGATCTTGGCGTCGATCCCGGCGACCGCATTGAGATCATCGCCGTTTCCAATGACTTCCCAATCCGTGCCAAGGCCACGAAGGCCAATCTCGACATTGGCGGCGGGACCGCTGTTGATGGCGACGACTTCTCGACGTCAACGCCACGCGCGCCGGGCGAGCCAACACAGCTTGGCTTCGACTTTCCGGAATACGCCAAGGCGATCATGGCGAAGATCGTCAAGAAGTGCGGCTCTCGGACTTATTGGGAAAATTGGGCAGGCGATGTCGCTCGCATTGCCGAAATTCACATCACGCGCATCAAGGCAGCGGTAGAATGCTCTGGCTCGGAAGAGAAGGCGGCGTTCGACGCATTTCTGGAAGAAATCAGGGACGATCTGAACGATTCCATCACTGCCGACGAAGCCATTGAGATGTTGGCGCAGCATCTCATCACCAAGCCCGTGTTCGATGCGCTGTTCGAAGGCTACGCTTTCGCCGCCAACAATCCAGTCAGCCGCGCTCTCGACCAAGTGCTCTCGGTGCTCGAGCGTCAGAACCTGGAGAAGGAAACCGAGAGCCTCGAAAAGTTTTACAACAGCGTCCGTATGCGCGCGGCGGGCATCGCCAGCGCAACGGCCAAGCAGAAGATCGTCGTCGAGCTCTATGACACGTTTTTCAAGACGGCGTTCCCGCGGCTCGCCCAGCGCCTCGGCATTGTTTACACGCCGGTCGAAGTCGTCGACTTCATCATCAAGTCGGTGGACGAGGTGCTGCGCGAGGAGTTCGGGCAGAGCCTTTCATCCGAAGGCGTCCACATCATCGATCCGTTTGTCGGCACGGGCACGTTCATCACGCGGCTGCTGCAATCGGGCCTAATCAAACCAGAGGATCTGCCGCGAAAGTTCTCATCTGAAATCCACGCCAACGAGATCGTGCTGCTCGCCTATTACATCGCGGCGATCAACATCGAGGCGACCTATCACGAGCTCACTGGCGAATACGCGCCGTTCCCTGGCATCTGCCTCACCGACACCTTCCAGCTTTATGAGAAGGAAGATCTCATCTCCGGCATGATGGCGGACAATTCTAGCCGGCGGAAACGCCAGAGGGCGCTTCCGATAAAAGTCATTTTTGGAAACCCGCCCTATTCAGTCGGGCAGGGAGACGCGAACGCCAACAATCAGAATGTGGTGTATCCGGGTCTCCACGCGCGCATCGCTGAAACTTATGCGAGGCGTTCCTCCGCGACCAACAAGAACGCCCTTTATGACAGCTACATCCGCGCGATCCGTTGGGGTTCGGATCGCTTGAAGGATACCGGCGGTGTGCTTGCCTTTGTGACCAATGGCGGTTGGGTTGATGCAATTACAGCCGATGGTATGCGCAAGTGCCTTGCCGAGGAATGCTCGACCATCGATGTGTTTCATTTGCGCGGAAATCAGCGCACGCAAGGTGAGCAGTCGCGGCGCGAGGGCGGAAAAATCTTTGGGCAGGGCAGTAGAGCGCCCGTCGCAATCACCGTGCTTACTATCAACAGCGCCAAACCCGGCCCGGCGCATATTCGATTTCACGATATTGGGGATTTCCTCACGCGAGAGCAAAAGCTCGCAAAGGTTACGTCGTTTGGCTCAATGAGCGGCATTACCGCTAATCGGGGTTGGACCGTGATCGCTCCGGATGAGCACGGGGACTGGCTCGCGCAACGGGACAAGAGTTTTGAGGAGTTCGTTGCTATTGGCGACGAAGGCTCCGCGCTCTTCGGCAATTATTCTATGGGCATCAAAACTCAGAGGGACGCATGGTGCGTAAACTCATCTCGAGGTGAGCTGCTGCATAACGTCGGATTGCTCGTGAGAACCTATGAGCAAGAACGCGAGCGCTTCGCGGCACTGGGCAAGACCTTCACGACAGCGGCGGCTCGTGATGAGTTCGTGGACGATTTTGTGATCTCGAACCCAACACAAATCAGTTGGACCCACGCTCTTAAGGGGGATGTGGCGGCATGCAAGCCTTTGGCGTTGGTGCCGGAGAAGGCGATGCCCGCAATGTATCGGCCATTCAATCGGGCGTGGCTCTATTACGATCGTCGGCTGAACGAGCGCGTGTATCAGATGCCGCGCATCTTCCCTTCAGGCTCGCATGAAAATCTAGTGATAGGGCTGACTGGGGCTTCGAACAGGGGTGAGTTCACCACGCTAATGACCTCAGCGCTACCGAGTCTACACATGGCCGACTCCAACGGGGCGCAATACTTTCCGCGCTATCTCTACGAAGACGTCGCGGCTGGGGCAGGGTTGTTCGCGAGTGACGAAGCACGGCAGGAACGCCGTGACGCCATCACCGACATCGGGCTGAAGCACTTCACAGACGCCTACCCAGGTGAGACCATAGCCAAAGACGATCTCTTCTATTTCGTCTATGGAATCCTCCATTCGCCCGACTATCGTGTACGCTACGCTGATAATCTCCGTCGCCAGCTTCCGCGCATGCCGATCCTGAAGCGCGCGGAGGATTTCTGGGCCTTCGTTGATGCCGGCCGCAAGCTCGGCGATCTTCACGTCAGCTATGAAGCGGTCGAGCCTTATCCGGTGGCTATCAGGGAAGGCGACCTGCGCCTCGCCAATATCGACGATCCGGTCTCGTATTTCCGCGTCGAGAAGATGAAGTTCGCAGGCAAGCGCCCGAAGCTCGACAAGACCACCGTGATCTACAATCACCGGATCACGATCACGAACATTCCGCTCGCCGCGTATGAGTATGTCGTCAACGGCAAGCCAGCGCTTGAATGGGTGATGGAGCGGCAATGTGTCTCCACCGATCCCGCCAGCGGCATTGTCAACGACGCTAACGCCTACGCCAACGAAACCGTCGGCGACCCACGATACCCGTTCGATCTCTTCTGCCGGATCATCAACGTCAGCCTTGAGACAATGAAGATCGTCAAAGCGCTGCCGACGCTGGATATTCGCGAGAATGCCGAGGCGACGCCAGCTTAGCCGCCGAAGACCTTGCGAAGCCAATTCCAGAGGCGGCGCCAGAAACCGCGCTCGCGCTCTTGCGCGGCGTAGTGGTCACGGCGGCGCTGCTCCTCCGCGTTGCGCCCGGCGAGGACTTGGGCCTCGGACCACCCTTTGGCCCAATGAATCTGGCCGTCACTGATCACATAGTGCGACCGGCAGGGCAGTTGCCAATTGCCGATAGAAGGGCGGAGGCTCGGGCGTCCGCCGCGCTCTGTGAAGCTCCATTCGGCTGGACCAAGCGGGGTGACGACTTTTGCGCCGCATCCGCACGCGCACAGATGCGCTGCGACGGCATATTCCAGTGAGACGTAGAGAACGCCCGGTGCAAGATCGCGCGGGACGTAGGTGACATGTTGGAGCTTCAGTTCGTTCACTCGAAAGCCTCTGTGAACAGCTTCAGGCCGCCAAGTTCAAAGAGCATGTGATGCGCCCCGTTGTCATTGGCATAGAAGCCGCGAATTTGTTTGTAGCGAATGACCGCCAGGGTCGCGTTCAAAGCGTTCAGTTCGGCGATTTGGATGTTCTGACGATAGACGTCGTTCGGATCATCCGACATTTCCGCAAGGCCCATTTGTTGGACCTTTCGGCCGTCGGCTGTCGAGTAGTAGGTGGCGCGCATCATGCCGGTGAGGGCGCCCGCATTGCGGGTAAGGCCCATCCCGACATCGATGAACGGAATGCCCAGGCCCAGCAGAAGCTCGAATATTTCGGCGCGTGCCGAGCCTTTGTCCACGCACACGAACGCGAACGTCACGCCCTCGAAATCGGCGGCGCAGGAGCGGTCAATGTACTTGCGGACGAGGTGTACGCCTTCGCGAAAGTTCTCATAGCGCGACCTGTAAACGTCTGCTTTCCCCTGGCTCAGCTCTTTCTCTTCGAGCCGTCCTGGAGATCGATAGGCATTGTGGACATGATAGGCGTCGCCGTCGAACCCGCGGATCTGCTTGACGGGCGTTTTGACGAAAAAATCTAGGACGTAGGCGCCAGTTCCGCCGAGGCCGATGATCGCGACGACTTCGTTCTTAAAACGCGCGGCCAAATCTCCAATCTCGGCCCGGCTGGTCAGCGTGTCATGAAACTTGAAGACCGAGCCTTTCACCGCTTCTGTGTCGACGCGGAAGGTTAGCGGATTGGCGCCGTGGAGCTCGATCGCAGGGCCGGAAATCATGCCGACGTAATGTTCAATCTTATCGAAGAAGTCTGTGAACCCGCTGCTGGGCTTGTTGGAAAATGTGCGCTGCACGACCACGTCCGAGTGGGCGAGGGTTAGGCTCGTCGGGCCTCCGGCCAGATTAGGGATCGGCTGACCGTTCAGCCCATAGGGCGGTGAGCCGGCGAAGAACACTTGATGGTCTTGCTGCTTGACGCGGACCTTGTCGATGAATTCGAGCTTCGTCACGAAGGCGCCGATCTGCAGAGCTTTCTGGCTGTCGAGATAGGGAATGTCGCGCACGACGAGATGCGCGCTGTCGAACCGCAGCGCGTATCCCTTTTCCATCAGCCGACGGATGTCGTCGTTATGATTGGCCAGTTCGATTAACACGGAAGACCATTCCCTCTTTTGCTTTGACCGTGCCGCCAGGCGCCAAAATGCCTTCCGGCTTGTCGCCGTGGCCGCGCGTGAAAGTGACCGAGTAGGTGATTTCCGGGTGCTGCGCGTAATCGGGATAGGCCAGCATCACGACTTCCGCGTAGGTCAGAATTTCCTTCTTCGGAACCTCGTGGGGCGTGCCGTCGACGATGATGGTTATGGTCTTGTCCTTGTCTTCCTGCTTGCTCATGCGAGCCTCCGTTTAGGTTTGCTTGGGCGGGCCGTTAGGCGGCCATCTTCACTTGGCGCGCGTTGATCCACTCCCAGGCCTTTTGCGGAAGCCAGCCTTGGTATTCGCGCGTCACGCCGATCACGAGGACGAAGTCGCCGGTATCGACGTGCGGGGCCAGGCGCGCCCAGACCCCATTGGCGTCTAAAGACGAATCAACCAACCAGGTTGATCCGAGAAAATGCCACCACGAGCCGCAGCTCTTGATGGCCTCATAAAGTCCCTCGTAGTTTTGGCCGGGGCGCTTCAGGTCGTAGTTGATCGCGTAGATCAATGTCGGTCTCCCGTCCGGCCAACGAGGCCGATACCTACCTATGCGGACGAGGTGTCGGCTGCGGACAATGGCGGCCCATGTCCGCGGTTCACGATCCTTCCGCATAGGAGTCCGAGGAGATGACCGTGTGAGTTTGAGCCAGGCCGCCACCACACGCAGCCGGGATGAGGTCGCCGCCGCGATCCGCGCTTTCACGCCTGCCGATTGGGCCAGGTTGAAGCGCGTCGCGGCGAAGTATGCGTTTGCGCGACCTATTAGCCCCGAGGATCTGATCCAGGAGGCGTTTATGCGGGCGCTCGATACGCGCGTCTGCCCCTCCGACGTAGACGTGGTGAAATTCCTGGCGGAGATCATCCGCAGCGTAGCCGATGGCGAGGCCGAGAAGGTTGAGCACAAGGCGAAGCTCGTGCCGATCGCCAATACCGGTGGCGCTGATGACTTGGTCTATGACATCGCCGATGAGGCGGCCAATGCGGAGGCGCGTCTGATCGAGGCGGAGCATACCGAGCGCTACGTCGCTGCTCATGCCGGTCTCGTTGCGCTCTTCGATGATGATCCGACAGCTCAACTCATCTTGGAAGGAATGATGGACGATATGGCGGGCGAGGAACTGCGCGAGCTGACGGGCCTGGACAAGATGGCGTATGACAGCAAACGCAAAGCCATCCGCCGCAAAATTGCCAAGCACTATCCCAATGGATGGAAGCCATGACCGGGAAAGGCGACAAAGAGCGCATTGCACTGAGCCGATTGGCGAACGCTCTTACAGACGACATCTTGAGTGCGTCGGATGATGACATTCTGGCTGATCTGAGAGAGACGGGAGAAGATCCCGCCAAGAATGCCGACGACATGAGGGCATTGTTCGAGAAGACGGTCTTGATCGCCAATAAGAAGCGATTGAGCGCAGCGAAGGCTGGCGCGGCAGCCGTGCGGGAAGTGTTTGCGGCGCCAGTTTCGCCCGCAGTGGATATTGGCGTCGCGAGAGCGCGTCTTCGACAGATCATTGAGGCCCCCGGCAGAACGCAAAAAGTTACTTTAGCCGCGCGCAAAGAAAGTGAGATGTCTGACTCCGACGTGCTGGGGATGCTCGATGATTTGGTCGAACTCGGCATTCTGTCGCGACCGAACGACGCCGATAGCGACTGATCGCGATGTCACCTGCGGAGCGATTGCTGCAAGAATTGGGCGTAACCGACCCCAAGGAAATCGACTTGGAGGCGATAGCATTCCACGTCAAAGCGCGGGTCCGCTACCGCATGTTAGAAGGGTGCGAGGCGCGTATTGTCGGCAACGATCGCGAGGCGATCATCACAGTGAACTCCACCAGCTCGGCGCGGCGCCAGAGATTTTCCATCGCACACGAATTGGGCCATTGGCACCATGACCGAGGGAAGTGTCTTGCGTGTCGCTTGGAGGATTACCGTCCGAGTGAAACGCGCTCGCCGGAGCGGGTCGCTGACGGCTACGCCGCCGACTTATTGATGCCGTACTATCTCTTCCGGCCGCTTGCTCGCGAGATCGGCAAGCCGAATTTCAAAACAGTGGCGGCGTTGGCTGAGACGTTCAAAACAAGCAAGGTCGCTACAGCCATTCGGTTGGTGGAGAGCAATCAGGCGCCTACGATCCTCGTTTGTCACGGGCCAAATGGTCGGAAGTGGTTCACGCGCGCGCAGAGCGTGCCGAAGAAGTGGTTTCCGCAGGATGGTTTGAATAGCGACAGTTACGCCTTCGGGATTCAGTTTGGAAGCGGCTCGGATGATGCGACGCCGCACAAAATCGGCGCTGATGCGTGGTTTGATCGCCGCGATGCAGAGCGGTTTGAGGTGTTCGAGCAAACAATACGAATGAGCACCAACGAGACGTTGACCCTGCTGCAGATTAGCGATGCAAAGATGCTCGAAGACTGAACAGCGGCCGCAGCTACGCTAGCGTGGATGCGGGCACGCGCGCGGGCTCAAGAGAGATCCCTCTGCTACAAGAACATAGTCTCGCTTGTTCGTGTCAAAGACTCTTCCGCCTGCCGTGTTGGGGTTGGAACGACGAGTGCCGTATACGCGAAGGCGTGATCGGCAGTTTTGGCAATATGCCGTCTTATCATCCAGCACGCCATTCCAGCGGCCGATAGCGTGCCCTTTGGCGGTCAAAACGGATTCATATCGCTTGCGCAGCGCCAAATGTTCGGGAAATTTCGCCATTGGCGCCTTAGCGGACGCCGCTCTTGCGCAGTTCCCAGCCGCGGTAAGCGACAAACACGTCGTCCGCGCGGATCGCGCATGGCGTCGGCGTCAAACCAGTTTCGCTAAGAAAGGCTGCCCACAAATCGCTCTCCAGGAAGGCACCATCCGCGCCGCCTTTGTCGATCATCTGGTCCACAAGATCGAGCGCTGTCATGAGAGCCACCTCTGAGTCGATAAGTGCTCAGCATTGATTAACAGTGCGTAAACGGCGTCGAGCGAGAACGTCGTAGCGAGGGATGCTGGCACCGCCGAAGCGACGCCAGCTCTCACGCCTCACGCCGCCTCAGCGGTTTCGGCCATGCCCTTGGAACGGACGTGGCCTTCGCCGGGATCAACGGCGACGAAGACCTTGCCGGTCCATTTGCCGGAAGCCTTGTCCTTCCAGCGGTCGTGACGAAGCTGGCCTGAGATGTCGGCGATGACGCCGGCGCGCATTGCCTTGGCCGCTGCGGCGGCCTTGGGGCAGTTGATCTCGACGGTGAAACGGTCGGCGCGTTCGCCGCTTGCCGCTTCGATCCAGAGCGAGACGATTTCGATGGAGCCATTGCGCACTTCGATGGTGCGGATCTTCGGTGCATCGACGAGTTTGCCGAGAAGGGTGACGCGGTTGGTCATGAGAAGAACTCCTGTGAGCGTTCCCGGTTGGTCCGGGGCCGCGGGGCTCGCCCGCGACGGCGCTTAAAGCGCCCGGCCATTGAGGCGGGACGCGCAAGGTGAAAATGGTGGGGCCCGCGTCCGCGCGGCACGCGCGGACCGAAGCCCGTGACCACGGGGCGGGGAGACGATTTTCTCCTTGCGCGTCTCGCCGGCCGGGCGGTCATGGCGACGGCGTGGGCGAGCTTTGCGGCGCTGGCTGTCGGAGTGAGCGGAGTTAGCTGCTCAAGCCGAGCATGCCAGATTGTCGGCTTCGTTGTCCTGATGAGACGTTCTGCTCACAGGTGCGCCAGCTTTGTCCAAGAGCCAATCGACTGCGGTCTGTGCCTGTGCGGCCGCTGACAGGAATGCGCGCTTGTCGTCCTTAAGCAGCTTCATCCAATGGCCGACGTAGGAGGCGTGATCGCTGAGGTGGTCTGGCGGCAAGCCAAGATGCGCGCCAAGGATTGATGCGCCAATCTCGGCGACAAGTTCTTCCGCCGCGAGCGCATGCGCGCTGAAGCGCTTGGACATATCGCGTCCGACGCGATGGTCTGCGCCGGTGGCATGCACGGCTTCATGATTCAAAGTAGCGGCGTAATGGTCCGCTGAATCGAACGCGGCCAGCGGCGGCATACCGATCACATCCTTGGACGGAATGTAACAGGCGATGTCCTGGGTCAGGATGCGTTTGATGTCGAGCTTTGCGAACCAGGCTTCATGCTCGGCGATTGGAAGAATGTCAGCCGCGGAGGGCGCTGGGAAAAACCGCTCTGGCAATCCTTCAATTTGCTCTGCGTTGAACGCAGTGAAGAACTTCAAGAACCGGAAGCTATCCTCCACCTTCTCGCCGGCGCCGTTATCGCGCGTCTTCTTGGCCTGGCCGTAAAACACCACCATTTCGCCGCGCTCGCCCTTGCGAACATGAGCGCCGATCTGGTTCGCCTGGCGCAGCGTGATCCAATAGGGCGAGGCGTAACCCTGCGCGACGGCGGCGCTCCACAACATGATGACGTTCACGCCGCGATAATTTTCCCCGGTTGCGCGGCGTGGCAACGCCAAGCCCGTGCGCGCGCCATCCCAAGGTTTGCGCCATGGCATGACGCCGCGCTCCAGTTCGGCGAGGATCTTCGTGGTGATTTCCAATGCGATGTCCCGGCGTTGACCGGCGACGTTTGTATGAAGTGTCATGAGTTGCGTGCTCCGAAAACAAAAGCGCCGCCGGTGGTCCGGCGGCGCAGAGGATTGAGAGAGGCGGTGGGGATCAGGCGGCGTCGGCTTCGGCGAGCGCCTTTTTCCCGGCTGACGTGACGACCAACGCACCGGAGCGCGGCGGCGTGATCAGAACATCTGGCAGCCAGTCTTTGAGTTGGCGAAGCGCCACGCGGGCGAGGTCGGCGCGTTTCATCTTGGTGAACGCGGCGATCTTGGGCTTGCGCGCTCGCTCCGAGAGCTTGGCCATGGCCGGCGCGGTTGAAAGCGCTTCAAGTGTGTATGCTTTGGGCGCCTTCTCCCAAAACTCGCTGGACGCCTCCCAATAGCGGCTCATGTTGAGATCAAGCACGGCCGCGAGCTCGTCCGCGATCGTTTGCGTGCGGTCCGCTGCAGGCGAAGCGCCATCATGCGTGACATCGACGGCCTCTGCGATGAAGAGGGCGAGCAGTTCGATTAGCTTTTCGGCTGGCTCGCTTGCAAGCTGGGCGAGGTCCGCGTCCGCATAAGCGGTGGATGCTTCCGCGCGCGCTTGTTCGAAGCGATCCTCGTCATCGAAGCCGACAGGCGAGATTGCGATCGCCAGCCCCGGCACATCGGTGCGCGCCGTGCTGCGTCGGATGAGAGCCCGCACCGACAATGCGAGTGCGACATGCGGCCGGGCGGAGAGTTCAGCGCGCAGCGCGCGGGTACGGGCCGTGGTCAGTTTTTCTACCAGCGATTTCGGCAAGGCCGGCGATTTCGTGTCTGTTTCAATCGAGGAATCGCTTGCGTTGGCCGCAACGTCGGACTCGACGGAGCGCAGCTTGCGGATTGCCTTGAGATCGCCGCGTCTGATGAGGCCGCGGGTGATGATGGGTTCGCCATTGCGGTCGATGGTGACGACAGCGCCGGCGTGCGCCATTTCGGCCTTGTCCCAGCTCTGGTGCGATGCTCGCAACGCATCGAGCCGCGTCTCCGCCGCGTCGCGCGTCGTCCACAGCACCTCATTGTCGGAATCGGATTCAAGCTCATTGTCGAGCGTTTCGATTTCGGTTTCGAGGTCAGCGATCGCCTCGCTCTCTTCTTGCGTCAGCGGACGCGTGCGCGGGCGCACGCGCTCGCTCGCGCAGCCCTCGAATTGCCCGTGATGCAATTGCGCCTCGACCCACGCCCAGCCTTCGGCGGCTAAAGTTTCGCGCATCTCTTCGATGCGCTCGGCCGCCAGACGCTGCAAGAGTTCGCCATCTTCAAGGAAGGCGACCTCATCCTCAAACAGGTCGCGAACGATGCGGCCACCGGCTGCTTCATAAGCCTCCAGACCAACAAACCGGGCCAGCCGGTCAGTTGCAGGCGCGCGCCCGCCTGAAAGCGCGTTGCGGATGCTTGGCGCGTGCGTGATCGGCTTCGGGACTTGCTTGAATAGCCGCTCCTGGGCGCCGTGATCGTCGGTGAGGCAGAACGCGCGCGCGACATCGAGCGTGAGCTCGCCCTTGCGATAGGCGGTGCGGATCTTTGGTGAAAGGCGTCCCAGAGCAAGGCGCTGTTCGACGTGTCGCACGCTGGCGCCGAAACGCTCGGCAATGGATTCGACACTCATGCCGTCATCGACGAGGCGTGCGAAGGCTTCCATTTCGTCCATGGCGTTCATGGCGACGCGCTGGACGTTTTCGGCGAGCGATGCCTCAGCGCTCAGTTCGGGTTCGATGATGGTGCAGGGTACGGAAAAATCGCGCGCCAGCCTGCCTTGCTTGATGAGAAGCCGGAGCGCCGCCAGACGGCGCGATCCCGCGACGACGGCGTAGCGGCCATCTTCCGCACGCACCACCGAGAGATTTTGGAGAAGGCCATGCGCGGCGATCGAAGCGGCGAGCGCCTCGATGTCCGCGCGCTTGTCGGTGCGGCGCACATTATCTTCATGCACGACGAGTTTGCTGACCGGGACGAAACAGGCGCGTTGCGTCTCCGTGCTGGTGTCGAGAGTTTCGGTTGTCATGGGATCGCTCCAGAAGGTGAGCGGCGGACGCCACGGTCCGCCGGGGCCGCGCGTCGCGACCTCTTCCTCTTGGCCCGCGCCTGAAGCCGGCCGGGTCGAGGGCTTCAGAGCGTCAGCGTCCCTCGACGCGGGCGGCTGCGCGGGCGATGTGCGTTGGTCGCGGCGCGTGGCCCCGGCTGATTCGGGTCAGGGCCTCAGCAGCGAGCGGGTGGCCCTCACCCAAGACTCAACCGAAAGTGGGCGCCGTGGGGACGTGATGATGGCGTGCGCGCTGACCGAACACTTGGGCAGGGTAGAAGCGTGAGCGGGCGGCGGTCGCATACGCCGCCGCTGTACGCGCCGAACGGGGCGCGCCTTGATGATGTCGATTTGGAGCTGCTCCGCCGCTTGAAGGCGGACGCACGCATACAGAATCAAACGCTCGCACGCGCGTTGGGTTTGTCGCCAAGCGGATGCTTGAAGCGCGTCCGCCGCCTGGAGGAGGCCGGCGCGATCAAGGCTTACGTCGCGATCGCGGAAGAGAGCATGTTTGCTTCGTGGTCGATGCTGTGGGTAAGCGTCAAATTACGCCGCCGGGCGCACAAGCGGCGCGAGGACTTCGAAGCGGTGTTGTGCGGGACGCCGGAAGTGATTGAGGCGCACAGCGTCGCTGGCCGCTTCGACTATATCCTGAAGGCGGCCTTGCCGTCGGTATCGGGCTGGGATGCGTTGCGCCAGCGTCTCGATCCCGAGAACGCGTTCATTAAATCCGTCGACGTCGTTCCCGGATTGCGGACCGCGAAGGCGAAAAGCCCGCATCCGCTGCTCCGTTTAAGCGAACGAACCTAGCGCGGTTCGGTCTCCCGGTCGTGAGCGCGCCGCCGAGCGCGTCCGCGCAACTCACCACACGCGCTTATTCCACACGATGCGCACCGTGCGTTTGCGGCTGCGCCGAGACGCCGCAGTGGAGAACGGCGATGCGCATCGGTGCATCCCTGTGTGCATTGAATGCGCATTCCGCCGTCAGTGCGTGAACCAGATGCACCCCTTATGCTCTGTCATAGCTTTGGCTGCATGCACGCAATGCGCGCATCGGATTCACGCGGCCGCGATGTCAGCATGACCCTTCCTCTACTGGCGCGGGAAAGGCTTGCGCTGTCGGTCGAGGCCTTTCGCTCATGCGGCGGATTTGGTTCGCATTGCTGGGTTCGGCGCTGATCGCGCTCACCGGGCTTTGGCTCGCCACCGCCTTCATTGCCGATGTGTTCTCGCATCAGCGCGCGCTTGGCGCGCCGCTTCTGATGCTCGGCGAAACGCCACTCTATGCGCCCTGGGCAATTCTAGCCTGGACCAGCGCGCATGCGGAGGACTTTCCGAAGCCCTTCTCGGTGGCGCGCTTTATCGTGTTCGGCGCCTTCGTGCTCGCGCTCTTGCCGGTGGTTGTCGCCGCGCGTGGCAAGCTCGGCGTCAAGCCGTTCGGCGCCAAAGCGTGGGGCCTGTCCGACGATGTGAAGGCCGCCGGGCTCTTTGCCGATACCGGCACGGTGCTCGGAAAGTTCGGGCGCGAGATTCTTTGCTTCGATGGGCCTGAGCATCAGCTTCTCATAGGCGCGTCTCGCTCCGGCAAGGGCAGAGGCCAGGTCGTGCCCACACTTCTGGCGTGGCCGCATTCCGCACTCGTGCTCGATGTCAAAGGCGAACTCGCCGACGGCGATGCGCGCCATCGCTTTCCGGGTACGGCGGGCTTTCGCGAAAGCCTGGGGCCGGTGCTGCGCCTCGCGCCCACGCGGTTGGATTCAGCCTCGTTCAATCCGCTTCACGAAGTGCGCAAGGGGCCGAACGAAGTCCGTGACGTCCAGAACATTGTTGAGATCCTCGTCGATCCGCAGGGCGATGGCCGACATCAGGATTTCTGGGACCGTTCAGCCAAGACGATCCTCGTCGGCGTCATTCTGCATGTGCTCTATGCCGAACCGCCGGAGCGCAAGACGCTGGCCGTGGTGCGCGAGAAGTTACGCGACCTCGATGCGACCGCGCAGCAGATGAAATCGACCCTGCATCGGCTCAATTCCACGACTAACCAACCTGAAGTGCATCCCGAAGTGTTGCACGCGGCGGAATCGTTTCTAGCCGGCGAGGAGCGTCTGCAGAGCGGGGTGAAGGCGACGGCGGAGAGTTTCTTCGGCCTGTTCGCCGATGAAATCGTCGCACGCAACACAGCGACCTCCGACTTTCGCATCGGCGACCTGATGTGCGGACCGAAGCCGGTCACACTTTATTTGCAGCCGCCGCCATCGGACGCGCTGCGGCTCATGCCGTTCCTGCGCCTTGTCATCAATCAGTTTGCCCGCGCGCTGATGGAGCATCAGGAGCAGGACGCGCAAGGGCGCGCCAAGCGCCACCGCCTCATCTTGGTGCTCGACGAGTTTCCCATGCTCGGCCGCATGCCCTTCTTCGAAACGATGATGGGCGCGATGGCGGGCTATGGCCTGAAGGCCTTCTTGGTCACGCAAAGCCTCAACCATCTGACCAAGGCTTATGGCCGTGAGAATGTCATTCTCGACAACGTCCATGTCGTCACCGCGTTTTCCGCCGCCGACAACGACACCGCCAAGCGCATTGCAGAGATGGCCGGTGAAGTCTGGGAATTGCGTGAGAGCGAGACGCACACGCGGCCGAGATCAATCCTCGGATGGCGCAAGGGGTCGACGACGATCCGCGAGGAGCGCCGGCCGCTGCTTCTGCCTGCCGATGTCCGGTCATTGCCGCGCGATGAAGAACTTATCTTCGTCGCCGGCGCCAAACCGATCCGCGCGAAGAAGCTCAAATTCGACCAGGAGGGCGTCTTTGTGGAGCGCCTTCGTCCCGCATCGAACCAGCGTCCAACGCTTACGACGACACACGATTGGGCAAGTGTGCGTCCGCTGGGGATCATTCCGCAGGTGATCAAAGCGCCGAAGGCCAAGCCCGCCATGTCGCAGCCGCTCGCGGCGCAACCCGATCTCTTTGCGCAGGCCGCCACGCGGCAAACCAAAATCTCCGACGCCGCCATGGCCGCATTTCGTGACGCGGACGGAGTGGCGTTGCCGCATCCGGCGAGCGTCGCGCCGCCGCCTGCGGCGGCCGAGGCGCCTCCCGCCGAAACGCCGCGGCGTCGGCGACAGGCCAAGGGGATCTGAGCGATGGCCGCGCGCAAGCTCACTGTCTATCTGCCGCCAAACCTCGACGCCAAGGTGCGTAAGGTGGCGCGCGACCAGCACCGCTCGGAATCGAGCATCGTTCTTGAGGCGCTGAAAGCGCGGCTTGAGCGCGGCGAGACCACCAACGCCGTCATCGAGGAAAGCGCGCGCCGTCAGCTCTCCCGCGTCGATGCGCGGCTGGAGAAAGTGATCGGCGAAGGTCTCATTCTCAAGGAAATCGTTCTGCTCTTTGTTCGTGTCTGGCTGGAGCACAACCCGCCGATTGACGAGCATCTTGAAGAAGACGCCGCCGCCAGCGCCGAGGCGCGCTTCGAACGCTTCCTCGATTTCGTTGCGCAGGCGTTGGCGCCTGGAAAATCACTCGGCGCGGCGTTTTCGCTGGAGTCCGCAGAGGCTGTAGCCGTCGTTGACCACAATGGGGAGGCGAGGGCGTGAGCGCTGGCGCCATTCCGCTTGTCACGGCGCGCCGCCGGTCGGCGCTAACGCGTGCGCTCGGGCCAGCGATCGCCGAAGCGCTTGACGCGCCGGATGTGGTGGAAGCGCTGATCAATGCGGATGGGCGCCTATGGCTGGACCGGATTGGCGTGGGTCTCATCGCAACGCCGCACACGCTTTCGCCGAAAGACCGTGAAGCTGCGATCCGTCTGCTCGCGCATGAGGCCGGTGAGATTGTCGGCGAGGCGCATCCGTCCTTGCAGACGATCCTGCCTGACAGCGCCGCGCGCGTGCAGGCGCTGTTGCCGCCGCTGGTGGACGCGCCCGTGCTTGCGATCCGAAAGCGCCCGCGCGCTGTCTATACGCTCGCCGATTATGTTGAGGGCGGCATCGCAACGCCTGCTCAAGCGGCAATGCTCGCGAAGGCGGTTGCTGCCAAGCGCAACATCATCGTCGCGGGCGGCACCGGCTCGGGCAAGACGACGCTTCTAAATGCGCTTTTGGCGGAAGCGCCGTTTCTGACATCCCGCGTCGTCATCCTCGAAGACACCGCCGAACTGCAATGCGGAAGCCCCAATGCGGTTCAGCTTCTGACCAAGCGCACCGATCCGCCGATCAGCATGCGCGATCTGGTGCAGATGACGCTCCGGCTCCGCCCGGATCGCATCGTCGTCGGCGAAGTGCGCGACGGCGCAGCGCTTGAAGTCCTCAAAGCGTGGAACACGGGGCATCCGGGCGGGCTGCTGACGCTGCATGCCAATTCCGCGACGGATGCGCTGATGCGTCTGGAAGATTTGTGCATGGAAGCGCGCGCAACGCCGCCGAAGCGCCTCATCGCCAGCGCCGTCGACATCATCGTCTTTATCGCCCGCCGTGAAGGCGGGCGCGTCATCACTGAAATTCTGGAGGCGGACGAGGTCCGGGGAGAGGAAGCATGAAGTCGGTACGTCTTAAACGCATCGCGGTAATCGCTGTTGCAATGCTCGCGCTGGCCGCGCCGGCCTATGCCGCCGGCTCAGGCATGCCCTGGGAAGGGCCGCTCGAACAGATCGTCGATTCCATCACCGGCCCTGTGGCGCGCGCCGCCGCGGTCATCGCTATCGTCATCGCCGGCGTCACCATCATCTTTTCCGAAGGCGGGGGTGGGGTCAGGAAGCTCGCCTTCGTGGGCCTTGGCATCGCGATCATGTTCGCGGCGGTGTCGTTCTTCCTCGATTTCTTTGGCTTTGCCGGCGGCGCGGTGATTTGAACCCCATGTCGCTGCTCGCCGATTCAGAGCCCGAGGGCTATCGCATCCCGCTTCGGACATCGCTCACGCGCCCGATCCTGATGGGCGGCGTGCCGCGCAACTTCGCCATCCTCAACGCAACGGTGGGCGCCGCGATCGGCTTTGGTCTGCAACAGCCGTTCATCGCATTTCCGCTATGGGCTGTGCTTCAGGGCGCCGCCGCCTGGGCTGCCGCGCGCGATCCCTGGTTTCTCGACACCTGGCCGCGCCACATGGCCAAGCCCCACTATTTCGGATCGTGAGGGCGCGTTACGATGATGGACCTTCGCCCTTACAAGAAGTCCGGAACGCAACTCAGCGATTTCCTGCCTTGGGCTGCGTTGATCGCGCCGGGCATTGTCCTCAACAAGGACGGCGCCTTCCAGCGCACGATGGCGTTTCGCGGTCCCGATCTCGATTCCTCAACGGCCTCCGAATTGATGGGCGCGTCCGCGCGGCTCAACAATGCGTTCCGCAGATTGGGTTCTGGCTGGTGTCTTCATGTCGAAGCGCGCCGCTCGCCCGCGCCTGGCTATCCGGACGCGGCATGGCCGGACGCCTTGTCGTGGCTCATTGATGAAGAGCGCCGCGCCGTGTTCGAGGCCGCGGGCGCGCGTTTCGAGAGTGCCTATTTCTTCACGCTGACCTGGCTTCCGCCGGCTGAGCGTCAGACCCGACTGGAGAGCTTTCTGTTCGAGGGCGCTCAGGATGGGCAGGGCGCACCTGCATCCTCTATCGACTATCGTCAACATCTCGTCCGTTTCACCAACGAGACAGATCAGATCCTTGCTTTGATGGAGACGCTGGCGCCGGAAGCGCGCTGGCTCGATGACGAGGAGACGCTGACCTATCTGCACGATTGTGTGTCCGATCGTGCCCATCGCGTAGCAAAGCCCGACACGCCCTTTCATCTCGACGCGCTCTTGACCGATGCGCCGCTCGTTGGCGGTCTCGCTCCGCGCCTGGGGCGCCATCATCTGCGCGTCATCTCGGTGCGCAGCTTTGTGACCGAGACCGAGCCGGGATTTCTTGATGCACTCAATCGGCTGGCGATCTCCTATCGCTGGGTGAGCCGCTTCATTCCGCTCGATCGGGAGGAGGCGCGCCGCGAACTGGAGAAGACGCGCAAGCGCTGGTTCTCCAAGCGCAAAGGTCTTCTGACATTGCTGCGCGAAGCGCTTTTCAGAGAAGAAGCGCTGCTTGTCGACAATGACGCCGCCAACCAGGCCGCCGACGCTGACACCGCGCTGCAGGAACTCGGCGCCGATGCCGTGAGCGCGGGCTTTGCGACGCTCACCATCACCGTGGCCGATGCAAGCGAAGACATGGCTGACGATGCGGTGCGCCAGATTCAACAGATCGCCGATGGATTGGGCTTCGTCACACAGGTGGAATCCGTCAACGCCGTCGAAGCCTGGCTGGGTTCATTGCCTGGGCAGGCTTATGCCGATGCGCGCCGGCCCATCCTGTTGTCGCCAAGCCTTGCGCATTTGCTTCCGCTCAGCGCCGTCTGGGCTGGTCCGCATCGCAATGCGCATCTGAACGGTCCGCCGCTCATGCTCACCGCGACAGACGGCGCAACGCCGTTCCGGCTCGACCTGCATGTCGGCGATGTTGGTCACACCATGATCGTGGGACCGACCGGCGCGGGCAAATCGGTGCTGCTGGCGACGCTCGCGGCGCAATGGCTGCGCTACGCCTCGTGTCATCCCGCCGGCGCGCAAGTTTATCTGTTCGACAAGGGACGTTCGTGTCGCGCGACCATTCTTGGTCTCGGCGGCGACTTCTTCGATCTCGGCGATGCCGATGCGCTGGGATTGCAGCCGCTTGAGCATGTGCATGAGCCAGATGAGCGCGCCTGGGCGCAGGAATGGCTCGTTGGTCTCATCGCATCGGCGAACGTGACCGTGACGCCGGAGGTGCGCACTGAGGTGTGGCGCGTTCTGGAATTGCTTGCTGAACGGCCGGTCGAGGACAGGACGGTGACTTTGTTTGTGGCTTTGATGCAGAGCCAGGAAGTCCGCGCTGCGCTTCATCCCTTCACCCAGGCTGGCGCGCATGGCCGCCTCATCGATCATGATCGATCGACCTTGGGCTATGGGGCGGTCCAGGCGTTCGAGATGGATGATGTGCTGCGCCGTCCTGAAGCTGCCGGCGCCGTCCTCGGCGTGCTGTTTCGAGCATTGGAGAAGCGGTTTGACGGGCGCCCGACCATGCTCGTGCTCGATGAAGCCTGGCTCTTCCTCAAGGACGCATTCTTTTCGGCGCAGATACAGGACTGGCTGAAGACGCTGAGAAAGAAAAACGTCGCGGTGGTGTTCGCAAGCCAGGAACTGGCTGATGTCGAACACTCGGCCATTGCGTCCACCATCATCGAAGCGTGCGCGACGCGGATTTACCTTCCAAACGACCGCGCGCGCGAACCGCATTCACGCGCCTTCTATGCCGCCTTGGGCCTGAACGGCCGTCAGATTGATCTCATCACATCCGCGATGCCCAAGCGCGACTATTACCTCGTCAGCCGCGATGGCTGCCGGTTGTTTGAATTGGGCCTCGGCCCCGCGGCGCTCGCTTTTGTCGCCGCGTCGCGCCCGGAAGATCACACCTTGATGGATCGCGTGCTGGCCGAAGAGGGCGCCGGCGCCTTCGCGGAAGCGTGGCTCGACCTGCGCGGACAGCGCGAAGCCGCCGACGCGGTGCGGCGCTTCAAGGCGCGCACGTCTTCGCGTGTCGCTGATGAACCCAAGGTCCGGGTCGCTGCAGAATAGGAGGGGCGTATGAGACGGAGAACGCGAACCGGAATGGCCGCCTTGGCGCTGTGCCTCATGCTTGGCGTGCAGCAGACGCCGCCTGCAGCAGCGCAAATCCCGGTCATTGATCCCGCAAATCTTGCGCAGTCGATCACGCAGGTGACGCACATGGTGCAGCAATTGCGCAACCAAGTGCAGCAGATCGAGCAAGCCAGCGCCATGCTGCGTCAAAATCCGCTGCAGCTCTCGCCCGAGCTTTCTGCATCGATCTCCGAGGCGCGGGCGCTGTTCAACAGCGTCCAAGGCGTCGCTTTCGAGGCGCGCCAGCTCGGCGAGGATTTGCGCACGCTCTATCCGGAGACCTGGGAGAACTTCAATCTCGATGAGGTTCTAGGTCAGTCGGACCGGTGGATGGCGGAAAGTCGCCGCAGTCTTGAGCGTGCGATGGCGGCCGAAGCGCGCGCCGCAGCTTCGATCGAACGCACGCAAGGCGCCATCGATCGGGCGATGCAGTCATCAAGCGGCGCCGAAGGCCAGACCGGCGCCATCCAGGCCGGCAACCAGCTCTTGGGCATACAGGCCTCGCAGCTTGCCGAGATTCACGCATTGCTGATTGCGCAGGGCCGCGCGCTCGAAACGGAGCGCCTGGAGCGGATCGCCCGCGAAGAGCGCGCCGGCGAGATTCGGCGCCGCGCGTTCCCGACCGAGACGTCCGGCGATTTGACGCCCGCGCGCACGGCGTTCTGAGCGAGGGCGCCGCGCGATGGATCCGTCATCGGTCAATTCCTTCCTCGATCAGTTTCTGGCCGTCGCCAATTCCGGCTTCGGACTGATCCAGGGCGATGTGACCTATGTCTTGAATGCGCTGATCGTCATTTCGATCGTGCTGGCTGGCGCCCAATGGGCATTGGCGCAGGAGGCGCCGCTCGCGCCGTTCTTCCGCAAGGTGCTGTTCGTTTCCTTCTTTGCCTTCCTCATCAACAACTGGAACTATCTCGCCACCGCCATCAATCAGTCGGGCGCCATGCTTGGCCTGCGCGCTGGCGGTGGCGGGCTCACCATGGCTGAGCTGCACAATCCCGGCCGCGTCGGCCAGATCGGCGTTGAACTTTTCGGTCGCACCGCAGCGCTGGCTGAAGGCATGAACATCCTCACCGATTTCTTCGCGATGATGACGATCTTCCTCGCGGCGTTCTTTGTCATGATCGGCTTCTTCGTGCTGGCGCTGCAGCTCTTCGTGGTGCTGATCGCGTTCAAGCTGGGCAGTCTGGTCGCGTTCGTGGCGTTGCCCTGGGGTGTGTTCAACGGCACGGCCTGGGTGGCGGAGCGGCCGCTTGGCTGGGTTGTGGGCTCGGCCATGCGCCTCTTCGTGCTGGCCTTCGTTGCTTCCGTCTCCATCACCTTCGTCAACACGTTGCCCGCCACGTTTACGCTCGACGCTGGCGGCGTGCTCAATGTGCTGCTGTTCGGCGCAACCGTACTGGCGCTCTCCTGGTTCGCGCCCATTCTCGCGAGCGAGGTCGTCCAGGGACAGCCGCATCTGGCGGGACCGGCTGTCGCCGGCGCCGCCGCGGTCACCACCGTGCTTGGCGTCGCCGGTACGACAGCCTTCGTTTCCAACGCCACGAAACTCGCTGTTGGCGGTGCAAGAATGATTGGCGGCGCGGCGAAATCGGCGGGCCGCCGCTTCTCAAGCGGCGGCGGGCCTCAAGGCGGCGCGCGGCCCGCTATTGACTATGCCGGCATGAAGCCGCCGCCACCGCCGCCGCCTGCAACGCCTTCTGGAGGAAGTAGTACATGAGGACGCCGTTCACGGCGCCGGCGCAGTCTTTTGCCGGCGACGAACCCGACACGCCATATAAGCGCGCGCGCCAGGAATGGGACCGGCGCATGGGCGCGGCCGTCATTTCGGCGCGCGCCTGGCGGCTGATGGCGATGGCGGGACTTGCACTTTCCGCAGGCCTTGCGCTCGCGCTAACAATCGTCGCGCTGCAGAGCCGCACGTTTGTTCATGTCGTCGAGGTTTCGCCCGAAGGGCAGGTGCTGAACGTGCGCGCTGCGAGCGGCGAGTGGCGCGCGAATGAGGCGCAGACCGCTTATCATCTTGGCCGCTTCGTGCGTCTGGTGCGCGCACTGCCGACCGATGGCGTGGTGCTGCGTGAGAATTGGCTGGAGGCGTACAAATTCCTGACGCCGCCAGCGGCGGCGCAATTGACGGAGATCGCGCGCGCGGACGATCCGTTTCTCAGTCTTGGGCGCGTCGGGCGCACCGTGCATATCCGCTCCATCATCCAGCGCTCAGATCGCTCTTGGGAAGTGTCGTGGATTGAGCGCGAAACCAATGCGACTGGCTCGCCCGATGGCGAGGCCTATAGCGGCGTCTTCACCGTCACGACGCGCCGCCCGCGCACCGCCGACGAGATCGCCAGCAATCCGTTGGGGCTTCTGATCTCTGATTTCAGTTGGAGCCGGGTGCGATGATGCGTTTCATACTCGCGGGGCTTTCTGTGGCGTTGATGCTGTCGCCGCCAACCGCCATGGCGCAGAACGCTGTCGCCGATCAATGTCCCGCCTTAAGCGCCGCCGCATTGGAGGCGCCGCGGCGAGGCCGGCGGGAACCCACGCCGGCCGAATTGCTCGCGCGCGCGAATGAAGCAGCGCGCCAGCGGCCCGAGACGATGAGTTTCACCCAGGCCCGGCACATCTACACCTACGCGCCCGGCGCCATTTATGAACTCTATACGAGCCCCAGCTTCATCTCCGCCATTTTGCTCGAACCCGGCGAGAGCCTGGGGGACGTTGCCGCCGGCGACACGGCGCGCTGGATGGTGCAGGAGACCAATGCGGAAGCCGAAATAGACGGCCGCACCATCGTGCTGGTGAAGCCGCAGACGACGGGACTTCGCACCAATATCGTCCTCGTCACCGATCGGCGCACCTACACAATTGAAGCAATCGCACAGGCGGGCTCGGCGTATTCCGCACAGATCGCTTGGTGTTATCCTGCCGAAGAAGAAGCGCGGATGGCGAGCGTCGATCAACTAAACTTCAGTTATCGCGTTCGCACCACGCGCGGCGGCAGGCCGAACTGGATGCCGACGCGGGTGTTCGACGACGGCCGGCGCACATGGATAGAGATGCCGGAAGCCGTGGCATCAAGCGATCTGCCGCCGCTCTTCGTCATCACCGGAGAGGGCGCCGAACTCGTAAATTATCGCGTGCAGGGCCAGCGCTACATGGTCGACCGCGTGTTCGATGTCGCTGAACTGCGACTTGGCACGCGCGCCCCCACAATCGTGCGCATCGAACGCGAAGCCGCCTTGCCGCAACGCCGCCCCGCGCGCCTCGGAGGACGGCCGTGACCGCAGTCTACGAGACACAACCGCCAGAAGTCGCGCCCGATCTCTCGATCCGCGCGCGTCCGCCCAGTCCGCGCCGTCTGTCGCGCAAGGTGCTGATGGCAGGCGCTGTGATCGCTGCTTCCATCGTGACGCTCGCGCTCTTCATTGGTCTGAGCGAACGGCCTGAGCGCGAGGCGCGCCAGTCTGAAGCGCAGGCGGCGGCGGGCGGTCCGCCGGAATCGATCCGCAATGCGTCTGGTCAGTATGCAGCTGGCGATCTGCCGCGCGCCGAACTCGATGCGCCGCGCGATATGCTCTGGGGCGAGAACGGTCCGCCGCAAGCCGCCGCGCTTCAGCCGCCGGAGGAAGAGGCATGGTCAGGTCCGCCCCGCGGCGCCGCTGTAAGCACGCGTGAGGCGCCGCCCGATCCGCAAGCGTTGGCGCGGGCTTCGCCGATCATCTTTGACGGTCAAGATCGCACGACGGCGTCGGCGGTCGCCGATGAAGGTGAAGCGCGTCTCGATGCGCGCCTTATGCCGCCGCGCTCACGCTATGAGTTGATGGCGGGCGCGGTGATCCCGGCCGCGCTCATCACCGAACTCAATTCCGAACAGCCGGGCCGCGCGATCGCGCAGGTAACGGCCAATGTCTATGACAGCGTTAGCGGCGCGCATTTGCTGATCCCGCAGGGCGCGCGGCTTATCGGGACTTATGACGCCGATACGTCCTACGGCGAACGCCGGCTTGTCCTCGTCTGGAACCGGCTCATCTTTCCCAATGGCTGGAGCATTTCCTTGCGCGGCATGGAAGGGACCGATCCGACAGGCGCTGCGGGTCTCCGCGACCGCGTCGATAATCATCTGGGTCGCCTCGCCGGCGCCATAGGGCTTTCCGCCATTATCAGCGTGATCGCCGACAACGCCGAGGACGATGACGAAAACTCCTTTGCTCAGAGTGTTGGCGATGCGGCGGCGTCGGAGGCGGCGCGCACGGGCGGCCGCATCGTCGATCGCGAATTGAGCGTCAGACCCACTTTGCGCGTTCGCGCTGGCGGCTCTGTGCGTTTGTTGGTGACGCGCGATATTGAGCTTCGCCCCTACCGGGAAGATCGGCGCCGATGAAGGTTCCGCCTGATCTCGTCCCGCAGAAAGTCGTGGCGGACGATTTGTGCGTGAGCCTCGCCACGCTCTGGCGCGCACGGCGCAGCAACCTTCCAGGCTTTCCCGCGCCGGTCATCGTCCGCAACATGGTGTTCTGGCGGAAGGCCGATCTCGGAAAGCTTGAGGACGCGCTCATGCAATTCCAGGGGCGCGGCAAGTTCGAGCAGGAGCGGCAACGCACCAAACGCATCGCCGCAATGGCGAAGACACAGCCCAAACGCATCAAACGCGCGCGCCGTCCGGACGAGCGACAGCGCGACTTATTCTAGTATCGCTTGGGTCCGACGGCGATGCTGCGCTACTGGGCGATGAGCCGGGACAGCTATGATCGGCTCTCACCCACGCGCGGTCGCAGCTTGCGAAAGCGGATGCGGTAAGGAATGAGCACAATACCGGCGATCACCGACAAGAGCGTTATCGCGGTTACGGCGATGATGAGTGGGTGATTGAAGTTCTCGTGGTCGCGCCAGTCCATGATGTGCAGCGCCCAAAGTGAATCGTAGAGGCGCCAAAGGTCGGATCGGCGCGCCGTGACGGCGCCGGTATTGGCGGCGACATAGATGCTGAGGCCGCCCTCTGCGAATTGCACCCGCCACGCGGGAAGCGGACCGCGATATTCTGCGCTTTCGCTGGAAACGAGCGTGGCGGACGTGGCGTCGCTCGTCAGCGTGACGTGCTCACGAGCGATACGCACAGCCGCGTCCCGGTCGAGCGGCGAAAGCGGGCGCAGCGTTTCGGCGTCAAACAAGACCGGGCCGCCATCTGCGAATTCCGCGATGGCGACAGCTCCGTTCGTGCGCTGCTCCAAAGTCAGCTTGATGGGCGCGCGGTTCTGCGCGTCGCGGATTAGACCGAGATTGCCGATCGCAGCAGCGTCGATGGCGTTCGCTACTTGCGGCTGGCGCACCAAATGCTCGCTGCGAATCTGTTCGATGGGAAAGAGGGTGAAGAAGAAGCCGCTTACGACCCAGAAGACGATCTGGACGCCGACCAGGAGCGCCAGCCATTTGTGGACGAACGATGCAAGTCTCGCGAGTTGCACTGGGCTCCCCCTGGGTTTTCTCTAATGCGTCGGCGGGCCAGTAAACGTGGTCGCTATGCCGACGAGAATGAGCGCACTGGCGAATAGGAAGGCGTCGAAGGTCAACGTGGTGTGGAGTGCGCGGCGTCCTTCTGTTGGCGCGTCGCGTAGCTTTCGCGTCACGATCTGCTTGTTGTAGGCGCCCAGCGCAAGAGCAGCGCCCGCAACGGCGAGTTTTGCCGCCAGCAATTGTCCGTAGGCGCTGGTGAGAAGGGCGTTGACGCCTCCAGCCAGGAGCACGGCCAGCCAGAGGCCAATTACGAACAGGAGCGGGATGATGAAGAGCGCGAGGCGCGAGAAGCGTTCTGAACGCGCAAGAACGATTTGATCTGACAGAGATGCATGCGGCCAAAGCGTGATAGGTGCGGCGATCCAGAAAGCGGCGATCAGAACATGCAGCCCGGCCGCCCACGGCGCCAGACCAGGTTGCTCAAGCGCCTGCGTGTGCCCCGTCAGCGCAAAGCCAGCCGCGAGCGCAATCGATGCGAACCCCGCGAGGGCGGATCTCTGGAATAGCCACGCTATGAAGAGGAGGCCGGCGCCAAGCGCGAAGGCAACCGAACTCGGCGCCAGCGCCGGCCACGTCCAGGACAGCGTGGCAGGATCGAAGATGCTGTTGAGCGAGCCGCCGAGCTGAACATTGGCGATCGGCAGGCGAAGCATCGCGAAGACGAGCGCCGCGCCGCCAAACCACGCGGCCGAGCGCAAGGCGCGCGCGCGATCGCCACGTTCGACGATTTGCATGCTCGCATGCAGGCCAAGGCCTGCGGCCAGCAAGGCCGATACATAGAGGCCGAGCTTGACCGCAAGCAGCGCTGGCGCCAGCGGATCGGCTTCCATCAGCCAGAAATCGTAAAATGGACTGCGCCGGGCATGGCGTGTCCGTCATGCGCGATGGTGCGCCAGGCGAGCGTGTAGGCGCCGGGCGCCAGGGATGGCAGAGGAATTGCGAACGAAGACGCCATTGCGCGCGGGGGCGTGTAGTTGAGCGCCACGGCGCGCCCGGCGGAATCGGTCAAAGTGACGTTTGCGAGTCCGGTGGCGCCTGAGAACACGATCGTGAAGTTCGCTGGCGCTCGCACGAGCGTGGCGTTTTCAGCGATGTTGGTTTCGCGAACGCTCGTGTGTGCAAGCGCGGGCGTTGCGACCGCCATCATGGCGGCGGTTACGATCGCCATAGCGAGACGTTTCATTGGTTTCTCCTCGTTTGAGAGCAGTCGTTAGTGGACCATGTAGCGGACGCGGCCGGTCATGGTGTGGTTGTCCGCGCCACTGGCGGTCCAGGCGATGGTGTAATTGCCAGGCGCGAGGCGCGGCAGGGCGGCGGAAACAGTCGTCCCGGCGGTGGCGCCTGAGAGATCAACAGACGAAGGATCGCCGCCCTGTGGCGTGACGACGAGGCTCGTCAAGCGCATTGCATGCGCAAAGGTGGCGCTGAAGCGTTCCGGGGTCGCGCCCATCGTGCCATCTCCAGGCGTAGTTTGCACGGTGGTCGCGGCGCCATGCGCGCCGTGATCGTGGTTCTGTGCAAGTGCGAGCGGCGCCTGCAGAGCCAGAGCCAAGCCGGCTGCAAGTGCGAGAAAGGCTTTACGCATGAGAATTCTCCTCTTGTGTTAGAACAAGGCGCGCACGCCGAGCACGACGCGGGTTGCGTCGGGATCGTCGCCGTTCGCCTTGATGAGATCGCGCGTGTCGCCGACCGCGCCGCTCCATTCGACGCCGACATAGGGAGCGAAACTCCGGGTGATTTCGTAACGGAGCCGCGCGCCAGCCAGGACATTTGAGACGCCTGCGCCCATTGCGAACTCTGGTATCTCTTCCGCGGACAGCGAAACCTCGGCGCGCGGCTGCAGAATGAGGCGCTGCGTCAGCCGCAGGTCGTATTCCGCTTGCGCACGCGCGGTGACTTCACCCTCGTTCGAGATAAAGAGCGCGCCATCGACCTCGAACCAATAGGGGGCGAGGCCCTGAACGCCGAGCACAAGGTCTGTGCGATCGCCTTCCGGGCGATAGGTTTGACGCACCCCGCCCTGCAGATCGAAATAGGGCGTGATCGCGCGGCTGTAGAGTAGTTGAAGCTCGGCGTGTTCGACATCGCCGTCGAACGCGCCTTCGCCTTCCGACTTCCACCAGAAGCGATTGATGTCGCCGCCATACCAGCCTTGTACGTCCCAGGCATAGCCTTCGTCGCCGTCATCAAAGGTCGCTTCAAGACGATCCAGGATGACAGCGTGCGTGATGACTTCGCCGTTCTCCACGCGCAATTGCTCTCTGGCGCGCGCCATTACTGCGGGGTCGAAGTAGCGGTCGGCCGCATCGGCGGGACCACGCCCCGGAGAAGCGGAGACGGACGGCGTCTGCATGTCAGTCGGCATCTGCATGTCGTGCCCGGCGTGCGGATCGGGCGTTTGAGCCGGCGTGACTTGTGCCGGCGGCGTTTGGGTATGCGCGGAATGATCCTGCGCGGCGGCCGGCGCTATGGTGAGCAGGATCGGCGCGAGGGCTGTAGCGATGACTCTCACGATGCGGCCTCATCGAGCGGACGGACCGTGACAACATTGAACATGCCAGCATGCATGTGCATGAGCATGTGGCAGTGGAAGGCCCAGTCTCCTGGATTGTCGGCGGTGAGGTCGAACGAGACGCGCCCGCCCGGCGCGACATTGACGGTGTGCTTCAAGGGTTGGTGACCTGGATGGCCATTCACGAGCTCAAAAAAGTGGCCGTGCAGGTGAATGGGGTGGGACATCATCGTGTCGTTGATCAATGTCACGCGCACACGTTCGTTGCGCGCAAAGCGTATTGGCTCCACGAGTTCGCTGAAGCGGCGGCCATCGAAGCCCCACATGAAGCGTTCCATGTTGCCGGTGAGATGAATTTGCATGGTGCGTGACGGCGCGCGTGTATCGCGATTGGGAGTGAGCGCGACGAGATCGGTGTAAACGAGAACGCGATGATCGACCGTCTCAAGCCCTGTCGGTCGTTCGGACAGGCGATTTTCTGGCATTGGCGAAATCGTCTGAACACCGACGCCAACGGCCATATTGGGCGGCGCTAGAGATGGGTCGCGCATGTTCATGCCGCCCGAACCATGATCCATGCCGCCATGGTCCATGCCGCTCATGCCCGCCATCGACCCCATATCCATGCCCATGTCGCGCATGGTGAGGTTGGGGATCTGGCGCAGCGGCGGAACCTCGGCGCTCATGCCGAGGCGCGGCGCAAGCGTAGCGCGGCCCATGCCGGAGCGATCCATTGCTTCGGCGACTATGGTGAAGGCGCGATCCTCTGTCGGCTGCACGATCACGTCATAGGTTTCAGCGATGGATATCTGGAATTCGTCCGTTTCGACCGGACGCACGTTCTCACCGTCTGCCTGCACGATCGTCATCGGCAGACCGGGAATGCGGACATTGAAGATGGTCATCGCCGCTGCATTGATGATGCGCAGGCGCACGCGCTCGCCGGGCCGGAAAAGGCCCGTCCAATTCTCGGCGGGACCATGTCCGTTGACGAGATAGGTGTAGGTCGATCCACTCACATCGAGAATGTCGCGCGGGTCCATCCGCATCCCGGCCCACATGCGCCGCTCCTCGGCGCTCATGCGGTCTTCGCCGGAGAGCAGGCCGGCGACGGTCGTGCGTTGCTGGTTGAAATAACCGGGGCTCGCCTTCAGGCGGCGCAGGATTTCGTGCGGATGCAGGAAGCTCCAATCGGAGAGGATGAGAACATGCTCGCGATCATAGGCGACGGGATCGGGCGTCGCTGGATCGATGATGATGGGGCCGTAGTGGCCCATCGCTTCCTGAAGACCCGAATGGCTGTGATACCAAAACGTGCCGGCCTGCCGGACCGGGAACTCATAGACAAATGTCTCGCGCGGGCGAATGCCTGGAAAGCTCACGCCCGGTACGCCGTCCATCTGGAACGGAAGCAGGAGGCCGTGCCAGTGAATGGACGTGTCTTCGTCTAGTGTGTTGGTCACGGAGAGACGCGCAGGCTGACCTTCTCGAAGACGCAGAAGCGGCGCCGGCAATGTGCCATTGACGGTGACGGCGTGCCCCGTCCGTCCGCCGACGCTGAAGGGCGTGTGGCCTACGCTGAGCGCGATGTCGGCGCCCGAAAGCGTAGGCAGTGTAGGCGCAATGCCTGCCGAGCCGCTTTGCGCCCAGGCGGGCAGCAAGGACGAAAGGCTGGCGAGACCTGCGCCGCCTGCGGCCTGCAGCAATGTTCGGCGGTCGAGTTTCAAACGCGCTTCTCCTCAAGTCTTGAAGAGCCTGCACTTTCCCATCGTGGGAAGGTCAAGAGGCAGGATCATGGGCGCAGAGAGCAGCGCTCATGAACGAATACGCGCGCGCTGGTCTTATCCCTCATCGCCGGCGGGCGGCAGGCCAAGCCCCGATGCGAGCTGCGCGCGGGCGCGGTAAATGCGCATCTCCACGGCCTTGGGCGAGATGTTGAGAATTTGCGCTGCTTCCTTGTGCGACAGTCCTTCAAACTGCGTCAGCAGCAGAGGTTCCTTCAGGCCCGCCGGGAGATTGGCGATCTGGCGGTCAAGATCAGCGAGGCGGCGCTCTTGTTCGGGGTCAGTCTCCGAAGCAGGGATGGCCACCCTATGGGCGTTGTTGTCGATCGGTGCGGCCGCGAAGAAGAAACGCCGCACTGAGCGCCGTCGGCTCCAGTCCCGGCACTTGTTCAGCGCGATGCGCCGCAACCAGGCGCGCATCGGCCTTGCAGAATCGAAGCCCGGCAGTGCCGACCACGCAGCGAGAAAAGTGTCCTGGAGCAGATCGTAAGCTTCGTCCGCATCGCCGACATAGCGGCGGATGAAGCGATAGAGCGCCTCCTTGTGGCGGCGCATGAGTTCGGTGAAAGCGCGGCTGTCGCCAGCGATGACGGCAGCCGAAAGCGCTGCGTCGTCCCGCGCGCCAGGCGGCGTGGTCATTGCTGCTCTGTGGTCAGCGCCGACACGACGGTGTTGTCGAAGACCTGTTTTTGCTCCGGCGTCAGCACTTCGCGCATGGCGAAGACATGCCGGATGGTTTCGGTCTGCAATTGCCCCATTGCGTGATGGAAGCGTTCGACAGCGCCGGTGACGCGCGGCCCGTAGCCATGCTCTTCGCGAATGGCGGAGGCGAGTTCGGCATTGGCGGCGCGCATCTCCAATTCAAGGGCGCGCTTGCGGGCAGCGAAGTCTGCTTCGAGGGTCTCGATCCGCTGTGTCTGATCGGTCGTCAGTTGAAGTTCGTTGTGAATGACCTCATGCAGCGAGGGCTGGCGATGCGTGCGGTCGAAAGCGAGCTTGCCGAGTCCGACGCCAGCAAAGCCGGCTGCAAGCGCGACAAGCGCGGTGATGAGAAGGCCGCGCAGACGAGGCGTCACTGGCCACCCTCAAGCAGCGTGGAGGGAGCAAGCGAGGAATGGATCGCGAAGGGCGAACTGTCCTCCGATTGGGCTGCTGCGACGCCGCTGGCGAACGCGCCGGTTGTCAGCATCATGGCCGCCAGCGCCGCGCGCCAGCCCCATACGGCGCCGCGCGGCGCCTGACGGCGCGCGTCATCAATCCGCGCCCAGACGGCAGGCTCGAATTGATCCAGACGCCGATCGGAGGGCGCGTCGCGAAGGCGGGACAGGAGCTGTTCAAGACGGTCGGTCATGCGCGATCCATGAGTTGTCGCTATTTATTACGCACGGAGCTGGACATTCCCTCAAGGCCATTCGGCGAGGGTTTTTGCGGGAGCGTGCGTAGCTCTAAGAAACGGACAATGGAGCGCGGGACGAATGACCTGGGTTGTGGAGCGGCTCGCCAGCCGGCGCGGCGTGCTTCGTGGCGCCGCGCTGGGCGCCTTAGTCCTTGCCGCCTCGTGCGCGGCGGCGGAGCCGGTGCAGGCGCTGGTCGTGCATCGTGATCCGGGGTGCGGGTGTTGCCATGTGTGGGTGGCGCACATGCAGCAGACGGCGCGGTTTGAAGCGTCGGTGCGTGACGAAGCCGATATGCCCGCTCTGAAGCGACGCCTCGGCGTGCCAGCGGACTTGGCCTCGTGCCATACGGCCGAAGTCGCCGGTTTCATCATCGAAGGGCATGTGCCCGCGGCGGACGTTCAGCGCCTTCTGCGCGAGCGCCCGCGAGGCGTGGTCGGTTTGGCGACACCCGGCATGCCGCTTGGTTCACCCGGCATGGAGCAGGCCGACGGGACAAGCGAAGCGTTCGACGTATTTGCATTTCGCGCTGACGGATCGCGTGAGGTTTTCACACATCACGTCGCGCGCGCTTGAGCGAGATCAAATCGCATTCTCACACAAGCGCGCAGCATGAACGGTGCGGATTGGAGACTGACGATGCCCGATAGTGCAAGCCCTCGCGTTGGATTGTTTCACTTCGCCGCGACAGGCGCAGCGTCGGCAGCCGTGCTCTATGCCTTTTGCTGGGTTGGCGCAGCGCTTGGTTGGAGCGCGGCTTCACATCTTTTTCTCAGCCTGTTCTCGACGGGGCCGGCGACATCCTGGGCTGCGCTTCTGCAAGGTGTCTGCTTGTCGATCGGCTTCGGCGGTCTTGCGGGCGCTCTCATCGCCGCTTTCGCAAACCTGTTCGGATTTCTCGCGCCGCGTTGACGACGCAATCATGGAGACTGCGTATCGCCTACGCAATTCTGCCGCCGCTTCTGCTCCTCAGCGCCTGTGCGACGGCCGGCGCGGGGCCGCACGCGCAAGGCGCCCAAGATCAGGCAATGCAGAATTGTCCAATGATGTCCGCGTCCGCCGCCGGACAGCAGCAGGGCGCCATGATGGGCGATCATGCTGGGCAGATAATGGATCACAGTGGGATGCGGGGACAGGTGACGCCCGGCATGCATCAAGGTGACATGGGCAATTGCCCGGTGGCTCAAGGCGCTTCACGGTCTACGCCGCCGCCTGCCGACCCGCATCAGCATTGAAGGGGACTTCCGCATGACGGCGCAGAATTTTGGTCGTGGGTTCCTGATCATGCTGGCGACGGCCATTGCGGCGGGCGTCGCGTTCTACATTTTGCGGGAGCATTGGGCGCATGCCCTGGGCCTGGCGCCTTATGTCTTGTTCCTTGCCTGTCCGCTCATGCATCTGTTCATGCATCGCGGCCACAAGCACCATGACGCAAAGGATCAGGATTAGCGCCGGCAGGATGTTGGCGCTGCCATTAGCGCCTCTTGCTTCGGCGCGTCACGGGTGACGCGGCGAGGTCGTCCAGTATGGGACAGTCGGAGCGGTCATCGCCATGACAGTGCTGGGAAAGATCGCGCAGTGTGCGCAGCACGGCGCGCATTTCCTTCATGCGCCGTTCGAGGTCCGCGATGTGCGCTTCGGCGAGGCGTTTGACTTCGCGCGAAGGGCGCTTGCGGTCACGCCACAAGGCAAGCAGTGCGCCGACTTCCTCCAATGAAAAGCCGAGATCGCGCGTTCGGCGGATGAATTGGAGGATCGAGACGTCGTCGTCTCCATAGTCGCGGTAGCCATTGTCGCGACGGGCCGCTGGGCGAAGCAGGCTGATGCTCTCATAATAGCGGATCATCTTGGCCGACACGCCAGAGCGTTCCGAGGCGTCGCTGATGTTCATGAGTCTGTTTTCTCGCGGAACGTTTCGAGCTTGACCTTCCTATTGTGGGAAGGTGCACGCTCTGTTTCAAGTCAAATCAGGAGCGCGGCGCGATCCGCGTAAGATCCATGAATCAGTCCGATCATCACCACGAGCATGCCGCACACGCGGACCCCAAGCGCGACCCGGTTTGCGGCATGGTCCCAAAACCCGACACGCCGCACCGGCTGATGCATGACGGCGAAGAGGTGCTGTTCTGCAGCGCCGGATGCAAAGCCAAATTCACCGCCGATCCCGCGAAGTACGCCAAGCCCGCGCCGGACCATTCGAGCTGTTCTGCGGGCCAGCATGGCGCGCATGGACATGCACATCAGCATCCGTCACGGCCGCCGCCCGCGGACGCGCCGGCCGGCGCCAAGTGGACGTGCCCGATGCACCCCGAGATCGTGCGCGACGGACCCGGCTCATGCCCGATCTGCGGCATGGCGTTGGAGCCGATGACGCCAAGCGCGGATTCTGGCCCTAATCCAGAACTGGTGGACATGCGCCGGCGCTTCATCGTGAGCGCCGTCATCGCCGTTCCTGTGCTTGCTCTTGAAATGGGCCGCCATCTCTTTGGCGTTGATCGCATCGTGGCGCCGGCGCTCAATCCGTGGCTCCAATTCCTGCTGGCGACGCCTGTCGTGTTGTGGGGCGGCTGGCCGTTCTTCGAACGCGGTTATCAATCCCTCCAGACACGCCATCTCAATATGTTCACGCTGATCGCGCTCGGCACGGGCGTTGCGTGGATTTACAGCGTCGTTGCTCTCGTGGCGCCAAGCGTGTTTCCGCCGCAATTCCGCGATGCGCATGGGCTGGTGTCGGTCTATTTCGAGGCGGCCGCCGTCATCACCGTCCTCGTGCTGCTCGGGCAGGTTCTCGAATTGCAGGCGCGCGAGCGCACCAGCGGCGCCATCCGGGCATTGCTTGATCTCGCGCCCAAGACGGCGCGGCGCATCACGGATGGCGGCGAAGAGGAAGTATCTCTCGACGCCATTCAGGTGGGCGACCGTCTGCGCGTGCGTCCTGGTGAAAAGACGCCGGTGGATGGCGTCGTGTTGGATGGACGCTCCACGCTCGATGAATCCATGGTCACGGGAGAGTCCATGCCGGTGACGCGCGGTGTAGGCGAGACGGTGATTGGCGGCACGCTCAACCAGACCGGCGCGCTGGTCATCGAAGCGCAGCGCGTCGGACGCGACACGATGCTGTCGCAGATTGTGCAGATGGTCGCCGACGCGCAGCGCTCGCGGGCGCCGATCCAGCGCATGGCCGACGCTGTGTCCGGTTGGTTTGTGCCGGCCGTGATCGGGATCGCCATCCTTGCTTTTATCGGCTGGGCGTTGGTCGGACCTGAACCGCGTCTCGCCTATGGGCTGATCGCCGCCGTGTCGGTTCTCATCATCGCCTGTCCGTGTGCGCTGGGGCTTGCGACGCCGATGTCAATCATGGCCGGTGTCGGGCGCGGCGCGCGCGCGGGCGTGCTGATCAAGAGCGCCGAAGCGCTGGAGCATTTCGAGAAGGTCGACACGCTTGTGCTCGACAAGACAGGCACGCTGACAGAGGGCAAGCCCGCTGTGGTCGCCATCCAGACCAACGGCATGGAAGAACCGGAATTGCTGCGCCTCGCAGCGAGCCTCGAGAACCGCAGCGAGCATCCGTTGGCATTGGCAATTGTTGCGGCGGCAAAGGATCGAGGCGTCGCGCTGGTCGAACCGAGTGAATTCGATTCACCCACCGGCAAAGGCGTTATCGGCATCGTTGAAAGCAAGCGCCTGGTCCTCGGCGCAGAACGCTATCTTTCGGAACTGGGCATTGATGCGACGCCGCTCCACAATGCGGCCGAGACGATGCGATCCGATGGCGCCACTGCGATCTATGTCGCGGTGGACGGCGTCGTGCGCGGCGTTTTTGCGATTGCGGACCCGGTCAAGGCCAGCACGCCGGCGGCGCTTGCGGCTCTGCGCGCAGAGGGCGTGAGGCTCGTCATGCTCACGGGCGATAATCGCACCACGGCGGAAGCTGTAGCGCGCAAGCTCGGGCTCGATGAGGTCGAGGCCGAAGTGCTGCCGCAGGACAAGTCACAGATCGTGGCCAAGCTGAAAGCGCAGGGCCGCGTCGTCGCCATGGCGGGCGACGGCGTCAATGACGCGCCGGCGCTGGCGGCGGCCGATGTCGGTATCGCGATGGGCACCGGCACGGATGTGGCGATGGAAAGTGCGGGCGTCACGCTACTGAAGGGCGATCTCGGCGGTATTGTGCGGGCGCGCGCGATTTCCAAGGCGACGATGAACAATATCCGCCAGAATCTGTTCTTCGCCTTCGCTTACAACGTCGCTGGCATTCCGATCGCCGCGGGCGTGCTCTACCCGCTCACCGGCGATCTACTATCGCCGATGATCGCGGCGGCAGCGATGGCGCTGTCGTCAGTTTCGGTGATCGGCAACTCACTGCGGCTGGGCGCGGTGAAGATATGAGCACGCCGAATGCATTGGAGGCGGGCCCTGCAGAGAAGCCCTACACGCCAGCATTGGGCCATAAAGCGCTTACGCCGTTCTACGATGCCGCCATCGCGCTGGCGACGCGTGAGAGCGTCTGGCGCGGTCGCATGATTGAAGCAATCGCGTTGAAGTCTGACGAGCGGCTACTCGATGTGGGTTGTGGCACGGGTTCGCTTCTTTCGGCGCTGGCGGGGAGAACGCCCAGCGCCGCGCTTGTCGGGCTTGATCCCGATCCGGATGTGCTCGCACGCGCGAAGCGGCGCGCCGGGGCGCATATTGCCTTCGAGCAAGGGTTTCTGGACGAGGCGTTTGTTTCGGCGCACGCGCCCTTCGACGTGGTGGCAAGTTCGCTGGTGCTGCACCAAACGCCGCTTGAGACTAAGCGGCGCATTCTGCGGCACATGCGCGAGGCGCTCCGGCCCGGCGGGCGATTATGCATCGCGGACTATGGACTGCAGTCGAACGGACTCATGCGGATGATGTTCAGGGTGACTGTGCAGGCGCTGGATGGCGTAGAGGATACCCAGCCGAACGCCGAGGGCGTCTTGCCGGCCTTAATGTCCGAGGCGGGGTTTATGGATATTGACGAGGTCGCCAACGTGCCTACCGCCACAGGCGCGATCTCGGTCTGGCGCGCGCGATAGTCGTTCTTCACTTGGCGGCGCCTTCAGATAATATAGCAGGCCGCGCGCGAACCTCGCCGAAGGGTAGTAGAGTGCCGAGATGGAATTGCTGGCGCACGCACGCATCGTCATGTGGGAGGGCGCCAGCCTCTGGGTGATCGATGCCACCAAGGTCATCGGCGATGAACCAAGGCGCACGGATTTCCACGCGCATCATGCGATCCAGGTGACACTGGCCCTCGGCGGCTGGTTCAAACTCGACACGGCGGATCTGAGCGTGCGCGGCGAGGGCGTCGCCGTCGCCGCTGACACGGCGCACATCTATGAGGCCGAAGGTCTGGTCGCGATGATCTTCATTGAACCCGAGAGCCGGTTCGGACGAGCGGTCGCACGCGATCTATTCTCGGAAAGCAAACTTGCCGCCGTCCCGCGCGATCGGCTGGAACATTTGTGCGCCGGCATCCGGGAGAATTATCGCGCCGCAAAGCGCGATGACGCGAGCCTCGTTGAGTTAGGGCGTGGCCTATTGGCGGCGTTGGCGGCAGGACGGGCGCAAGAGCCTGACGCACGGATTCGCCGCGTCATAGCGTGGGCTGCGGATCAGTTAGACGGCCGCGTTAGTCTTGACGACGCGATCGCGATGGCCGGTATCTCCGCGAGTCGTCTGCGCCACTTGTTCGTGGAGCAGACAGGGCTGCCATTCAAAACCTATCTGCTGTGGTTGCGCCTGACGCGGGCGGTCGAGCGCATTGCGGCGGGAGTGTCGATCACAGAAGCCGCGCACGATGCGGGATTTTCTGATTCCGCCCATCTCAGCCGAACCTTTCGCCGGATGTTTGGCGTCGCGCCGGCCGCGCTCAAAATGTCGTAGCCGTTACGTTCAAGTCCTCCGCTCTGAGCGGTCCTAGAAACGGGTTGTCACCAACCAGACATCTAGGAGCTTCCAATGACTGAACAAAAGACCAGCCAATCCTGCATCTGCGATCAAACGCGCAAAGCCGCCCAGACGCCTGCCACGGCGTGCGCGTGCGGCCCCAATTGCAAGTGCGGAACGGCTTGCGTCTGCACGCCGCAAAAGAACTGCCAAGCCGCTTAATGGCCGACGCGTCGCATCGAGGCCGGTCATGCCGGCCTCGATGCTCGCGACACTAGAGGCATCAGAAAGGAGAAGGCCGGTGATGCACTTATTCGCGCGCGCAAAAACAGGCGAGCGTGCCTCTCGTCACTGGACGTTTCGAGTCTTTCTGGCATTCGCGACGATGCTGACCGTCAGCGCGTGCGCAACGAAAACGAGCGACGATCAGGTCGCTATTATCGATGGACATCGCGTCGCCTACCAGGTGTTCGGCACGGGCAACCCTGTTGTCGTCATGATCTCGGGCATGGGCGATGGCCTGAGCTCATTTCAGAATGTCGCTCCCGAAATCGCTCAAGTCGCAACGGTTATCATCTACGATCGCGCCGGTTACGGCGCGAGCGATGCAGTGGCGGGACTACGCGATGCGCAAGCCGCTGAGCGTGAACTCTCCGGTCTGTTGGCGCAGATCGGCGTGAGCGGTCCCTACGTACTTGTCGGCCACTCAGTGGGCGGCCTGTTTGCGGAATACTATGCCGCGATGCATCCCAGTGACGTAGCGGGGCTGATCCTGGAGGATTCGCGTCCCGCGGATTTCACACGCCGTTGCGAAGCCGCCGGCGTGGGGATGTGCATGGCGCCCGCATTGGCCGTTCGATTCATGCCGAATGGCGCCCGAGGCGAATTCGCCGCGCTTTCACAGACCATCGCCCAAGTGGAAGCGGCTGGTCCGGCGCCGGGACGAGATGTGCTTGTCCTATCGCGTTCTGTCGAACCAAACGCGGCGGCGTTCGATCGAATCTGGTCAGTCGCGCAGAACGATTTGGCTTTGCGCTATCCCGGCTCCCGCCATTTGGTCGCCAGTCGGTCAGGACACTACGTTCATCAAGACCAGGCCGAGTGGTTCGTCTCATCGGTCGTCGCGTTCTTGGGAGATGTGACCCGTGAGCGGGCCGCGCCGTAGCCGTTGCGTTCAAGTGCGCATGATCGGTGCGCGCTAGCGTTCAGCATCGCACACGCGCAATCCTGGAAGGACTTTCGTCATGGAATACTTTGTTGGCGTCGCCGTGGCGCTGGGCGTCGGCATCTTCACGACCGTTGCCGGGTTGGATCGCGATCGTTCGCTTTACCCGGTGATCCTGATCGTGATCGCGTCCTACTACGATTTATTCGCAGTCATCGGCGGCGGCGCAGCATTAAGATCGGAAACTCTCGTCTTTGCCGCGTTCGCCCTCGCTGCAGTCATAGGCTTTAGAACGAATCTTTGGATCGTGGTCGTCGCTTTGGTGGGGCACGGCCTGTTTGACTGGTATCATGGCCAATTGATTGAAAACGCGGGCGTACCAGCCTGGTGGCCGATGTGGTGCCTGAGCTATGACGTAGCCGCCGGGGCGTACCTCGCTTGGCGGCTGCTTACCGAAAAGATCGACGCGACGAACGCTTCGAGCTTCGGCAGACGAATTCATTCTTATGTCGAGGCAGAGTTTGCGGCTGCCAAGGCCGCTGAGTTAGATGGTGATCCCGCCAGAGCCTTCCATCATCTGGAGCGCGCTCATGTATTGGGTCAGCGATCCACGGTGCAGCATGTTCGCGCGCATGTGCGCATGCTGTTTTGGGGCATTCGCCACAACCATCCGCGCGAAGTCACTGGCCAGTTCTTGCGCGTGATCGGCGCGGTCGCCGGAACATGGGTCGGACTTGTGCCGGAGGGAAATACCGGAGGCGCCAATATCAGCGGGTTCAAGTCGTTGGCGATCCCTGATGATCTCGCCAACCAAATCGCGGCGGCGCGCACTTCGGTGGCAAACGCTCACTGATTGGGTCCGCAACGAACCTCTGGTTCGCGTCCAGCCCTGTGTTCGGCCCGCGCCGGAGGCGCACGTTTCGCCGCTGAGCCAAGACAAAGCCCTGCGTCCCGACACCTACAGGACGCCATCGCGCGCAGGCGGCGTCAGGGTGAAAAGCGAAGCGCGCCTTGACGCCGCCGAGCACGATGGCTGAGCGAAAAGCACGAGTTAACAGAGATGAAGCTTCTTGCGCCTTCCAGGCGACGGCCCGCACAAGGCGGAGCGCAAGTCCCCCAGACGTTGCGCCGCGTTGACGATGTTTCGACCTTTGCGCACTATGGTGGTGTGATGCGCCGCTTCTGGCTCTCCCTGCTTATGGTTATCGCGCTCGCCTCCGGCGGCGTCGCGAACGCCATGGTCATGGCCGATTGTCCGATGCTGGCGCAGGCCCAGATGGGTGCCGGCCACGATTGCTGCCCTGATGGCGCGCCTGCCGCGCCGGACGAGCAGCCGGCCAAGCAGATGGGCGATTGCGCTATGGCGCAGGCGTGCCGGGCAGGACCGGCAGTAACGCCGTCGGTTGAGCCTGTCTCCTTTATCGATTCCGCGATCGTCGTGCGCGAGCCGGTCATGTCCGATAAGAGCTTGATCTCGCGCGCGCCCGACGAGTTCTGGCGGCCTCCACGAACGATCTGACACCGAGATAGGCGCTTTGCGCGCGCGTCCGCGCGCGCCTGCGCTTTGGTTCATCAGATCATCTGGAGCACGCTCATGCGCCTCGCATGGCTTGCATGTTGCGTCGTCGGCGTCGTCCCGATCGCACATGCGCAAGAATTGAGTTTTCAGGACGCTGTCACGCGCGCTGAGGATGGCCCAAGTGTCATCGCCAGGCGTGAGGCCGCGCGCGGCGCGCAACTCGCAGTGCGGCCCGCAGGGCAATTGCCCGATCCGCAACTTGTGCTGGGCTTGCAAAACGTGCCGGTTGAAGGGCCAGACGCCTATCGGCTCGACCGCGACTTCATGACCATGCAGTCGATCGGGATCATGCAGGACATGCCGAGCGGCGCCGAGCGCCGCGCGCGCCGCGCGATAGCTGAAGCGGAGGCGGGCCGCACAGAAGCAGATCTCGACCTTGCGCGCCTTGAAGCGCGGCTTGGCGCGGCGCGCGCCTGGATCGCCGCCTATTATGCAGGGCGCCGCGTCGAAGTGCTGGTTGGATTGGCGCGCGAGGCCCGCGCTTCCGCCGAAGCCGCGCGCGGTCGCTTGGCGGCTGGCGGCGGCAGTGTCAATGAAGCAATCGCTGCTGAAATCGAAGCGGCGCGCATGGAGGATCGAGGCGCCGACGCCGCCGCGGCCCTGATTGCGGCGCGCGCAGAACTGCGCCGCTGGATCGGCGAGGCCGCCAGTGACCCGCTCGCTGCTGAAGAACCGCAATTCACCGTCGACGCGGAGCATCTTCGCGCGCATCTGCGCCGCCATCCGGCGCTGCTTGCGTTTCAAGCGGAAGCTCTGGCTGCCGATGCGGAACTTCGCATGGCGCGCGCCGAACGGATACCCGACTGGTCGTGGACGGCGATGTACCAGCGGCGTGACGACGCCTTCGGGGACATGGCGTCTGTTGAAGTGCGGATTGGTTTGCCGCTCTTCCAGGCTTGGCGCCAAGGCCCTCTGGTGGAAGCGCGACGCGCCGATCAGAGGCGTGTTGCTGCAGAACGGGCCTCTGCCGAACGCGAACATCTCGCCGCGCTTCAATCGAGTTTGGCGGACTACGCAGCGACGCAGGCCAATCTCGTTCGTGCGCGCGACACGCGCTTGCCCCTCGCGCGCCAGCGCGCCGACGCTGCTGCCGGGGCCTTTGCGAGCGGGGCAATGAGTACCGACACAGTGATCGCCGCGCGGCGCGACGCGCTTGAAGCCGAGCTCGACGTGATCGCCCTGAGCGAGCGCCGCGCCATGCTGGGCGCTGCGCTCACGCTGCAATATGCGGAGACCGCGCCATGACGGGAACGAAAGTGCAAATCCCGCGCATCGCAATCATTGCCACTGCACTGGCCATCGGTGCGCTTGCGGCCGGCGCCGGCGGCTACTGGCTCGGTGCGAGCCGCGACGCGCCCGCCGCATCCGAAGACGGAAGGCGCGTGCTCTATTGGTACGACCCGATGGTTCCCGATCAGCACTTCGAACAACCGGGCCGCTCACCCTTCATGGATATGGAGCTGGTCCCGCGTTACGCTGATGAGGGCCCTGCCGAAGCCGGCGTGCGCATCGACCCAGACGTTGTGCAAAATCTCGGCGTTCGGCTTGCCGTCGTTGAGAGCGCGCCGGTGTCGCGCACTGTGACTGCGGCTGGCGTCATCGCCTTCAATGACCGTGCAGTCGCGATCGTGCAGGCGCGCGCCGCGGGATTTGTCGAACGCTCGTATGGGCGCGCGGTGGGCGATGTCGTTGCCGCCGGCGCGCCGATTGTCGATATTCGCGTGCCCGAATGGACGGCGGCGCAAGCCGAATATCTGGCGCTACGCGGCGGAGGCGGCGATCTCGCGGCGGCGGCGCGAAGGCGCCTTGAGATGCTCGGCATGCCAGCGTCGCTCATCGAACGTGTCGAGCGCAATGGTGCGCCGCGGCCGGTCATGACCGTGACTGCGCCGGTGGCCGGCGCCATCACGGCGCTCGACATCCGCAACGGCATGACGATTGTTCAGGGCGCGCCGCTCGCCACCATCAACGGCATATCGCCGGTCTGGCTCGCGGTGTCGCTCGCGCAAGCCGACGCCAGCATCGCGCGCCCCGGAGGCCGCGTCACGGCGCGCGTTCCGGCCTATCCAGGTGAGAGTTTCGCCGGTCGTATCGAAAGCATCCTGCCGGCGGCGGACGCAGCGACGCGGACAATCCAGGCGCGGATCGCACTGCCAAACCCTCAACGACGGTTGCGTCCGGGCATGACGGCGGAAGTCGATCTTGCTGAGGGCGATGCGCGTCCCGCGCTCCTCGTGCCCGCTGAAGCCGTGATCCGGACCGGGCGGCGCACCGTCGTCATCGTTGCGCTGGAGGGCGGACGCTTCGCGCCGATCGAAGTCGAGATCGCCCGACGATCCGGCGACCGTATCGAAGTGCGCCGCGGTCTCAGCGAAGGGCAGCGCGTCGTCGCTTCGGGGCAATTCCTCATCGATTCCGAAGCGAGCCTGACGGGCGCGCTGGCAAGTCTGGAGGCGTCGTCGGCGCCGCAGGCGGCCGCCGACGGGCATCAAGCCAGCGGCCGCGTCACGGCGATCAATAGCGTAAACATTACGATCGCGCATGGGCCTGTGCCAAGCCTGCAATGGCCAGGCATGACCATGGCGTTCGTGCTGGAGAATGCGGCGTTGGGCCGTGGGATTGCCGTCGGCGACACCGTACAGTTCCGCTTCCGGCAAGATGGCTCGCGCTATGTCGTCAGCGAAATCCGCAAGACGGAGACGCCGCGATGATCGCCGCGCTGATCCGCTGGTCGGTCGCCAATCGTCTGCTTGTCGTCTTGGCGACGCTTGCGCTTGCGGTTGCGGGCGCGCTGGCGATCCGGTCGACGCCGGTTGATGCGATCCCGGACCTCTCGGATGTGCAGGTGGTCATCCGCACAAGTTATCCGGGCCAGGCGCCGCAGATCGTTGAAGATCAGGTCACGTATCCGCTGACCACCACAATGCTTTCCGTGCCGGGCGCGCGCACGGTTCGAGGCTATTCGTTCTTCGGCGACTCATTTGTCTATGTGATCTTCGAAGATGGAACCGATCTCTATTGGGCGCGCTCGCGCGTCCTGGAATATCTCAACCAGGTGCAGGGCCGCCTGCCGCCCGCAGCGCGCTCGTCGCTCGGCCCAGACGCCACAGGCGTCGGCTGGGTCTATCAATACGCGCTCGTCGATCGCAGCGGGCGGCATGATCTTAGCCAGTTGCGCGGCATCCAGGATTGGCTGCTCAGGTTTGAACTGAAGAGCGTGCCGGGCGTCGCCGAAGTCGCCTCGATCGGCGGCATGGTTCGGCAATATCAGATCGTACTCGATCCAGAGCGCATGGCCGCCTATGGCGTGTCCCAGCAACAGGTCGCGGACGCCGTGCGCGCGGCTAATGGCGAGACCGGCGGCGCCGTCATCGAGATGGGCGAAGCCGAGCATATGGTGCGCGCCTCGGGCTATCTGCGCACGCTGCAGGATTTCGACGCCATTCCGCTCGGCCTTGGCGCGAATGGCGTTCCGGTCAGGTTAGGCGACGTCGCCTGGGTGCAGATCGGTCCGGAGATGCGCCGCGGCATCGCTGAACTTAACGGAGAAGGCGAAGTCGCCGGTGGTGTTGTCATCATCCGCGCCGGCGAGAACGCCCGCGAAGTGATCGAAGCTGTGCGCACGCGGCTAGACGAGCTGAGACAAAGCCTGCCGGAAGGGGTCGAGGTCGTCACGACCTATGACCGCTCGTCGCTGATCGACCGGGCCATCGAAAACCTGACGCACAAGCTCGCCGAGGAATTCATCGTCGTCGCGCTCGTGTGCGCGCTCTTTCTGTTTCACCTCCGCTCGGCGCTGGTCGCCATCGTGACCTTGCCGCTCGGCGTCATGGCTGCGTTCCTGGTGATGCGCCTTCAGGGCGTCGACGCCAACATCATGTCGCTTTCCGGCATCGCTATCGCCATCGGCGCGATGGTGGACGCCGCCATCGTCATGATCGAGAACGCACACAAGCGGCTGGAGCGCTGGCGTGACGAGCATGATGGGGAGATGCCGAGAGGCGCAGACCATTGGCGCGTCATTACCGAATCATCGGTCGAAGTGGGGCCGGCGCTCTTTTTCAGCCTCCTCATCATCACGCTCTCGTTCCTGCCGGTGTTCACGCTGCAAGCGCAGGAGGGACGTCTCTTTGCGCCGCTGGCTTTCACCAAGACCTATGCGATGGCCGCGTCAGCGGCGTTGGCGGTGACGCTCATCCCCGTGCTCATGGGCTTCTGGATACGCGGGCGCATCCCGCACGAAGACGCAAATCTCATCAATCGCTGGCTGGCATGGCTCTATCGGCCTGCAATTGATTTTGCATTGGCGACGCCAAGAATAGTGCTGCTGATCGCGGCGCTGGTGCTTGCGACGACGGCTTGGCCCATTTCGCGTCTCGGCGGTGAATTCATGCCGATGATGGATGAGGGCGATCTGTTGTACATGCCGACGGCGCTGCCTGGCCTGTCGGCGGCGCAGGCGTCGCAATTGTTGCAGCAAACCGACCGGCTCATTCGCACGGTGCCCGAGGTCGAGAGCGTCTTCGGCAAAGCGGGTAGGGCTGAAACCGCGACCGATCCCGCGCCGCTCGAAATGTTCGAGACAACAATACGCTTGCGGCCGCGTTCCGAATGGCGGCCGGGCATGACGCCAGAGCGCATCGTCGAAGAACTTGACCGCGTCGTGCGCGTGCCGGGTCTGACCAATGTCTGGGTGCCGCCGATCCGAAACCGCATCGATATGCTTGCAACGGGCGTTAAAAGCCCGATCGGCGTCAAGGTGAGCGGACCTGACCTTGCGACCATTGACGCGGCGGCGCGCGCGATTGAACAGGCTGCGCGCGGCGTGCCTGGCGTTTCCTCCGCCGTCGCCGAGCGCATTTCCGGTGGACGCTACATCAATATCGATATCGATCGCTTTGCTGCCGCCCGCTACGGTCTCAACGTCGCCGATGTGCAAGCTGTCGTTGCGGGCGCCATCGGCGGCGAGAATATCGGCGAAGTCGTCGATGGACGGGCGCGCTATCCAATCAATCTGCGTTATCCGCGTGAGGTGCGCGACTCGCTCGACCGGCTCAATGCGCTGCCGATCGTCACGGAAGAGGGCCTGCGCCTCACGCTCGGCGAAGTGGCGCGCATCGCTGTCGCGGATGGGCCCGCCATGATCCGAAGCGAGAACGGCCGGCTCTCCGCCTTCGTCTATGTGGACGTGCGCGGACGCGATTTGGCGTCGGTCGTGCGCGATCTGCAGCGCACGGTCGGCGCCGACGTGCAATTGCCGGCGGGCGTGAGCGTGGCTTACTCAGGACAGTTCGAATATCTCGAACGCGCTTCCGCGCGGCTGTTGCTGGTCGGCCCGGCGACGATCGCCATCATCTTTTTGCTTCTCTATCTGACATTCCGCCGGTTCGATGAGGCGGCGATCGTGATGGCGAGCCTGCCCTTCGCGCTCACGGGCGGTGTGTGGCTCGTTTACTTCCTGGGATATGATTTCTCCGTGGCGGTGGCGGTTGGCTTTCTCGCGCTCGCCGGGCTTGCCGCCGAGTTCGGGGTCGTGATGCTGATCTACCTGAAGAACGCGCTTCAGGAGCGTCTTGATCGCGGCGTCGAGATAACGCCCGCCATTGTCGCGGAAGCCGTCCGTGAAGGCGCACTGCTTCGCCTTCGCCCCAAAGCGATGACCGTTGCCGTCATCCTCGCTGGTCTGCTGCCCATTCTCTTTACTGGCGGGGCAGGCGCGGAAGTCATGCGCCGCATTGCGGCGCCCCTTGTCGGCGGCATGCTCACCGCGCCGCTTTTGTCTTTGATTGTCATTCCCGCGGCCTATTTTATGATCCGGCGCCGCGGCATCGAGCGCGATGCGCTTGCACGCTCCAAAGACCGGATCGCCCTCGAAAAAGGAATTCAGTGATGCTCAAGGCGCTTATCGTTCCGATCGTTTTGTTGGCTGCCGCGTGCTCGCCGCCGGCGGCGCAGGATGCTGAAAAATCGGATGCAGGAATGGACATGGCCGAAAGCGCGGCGCCAGCGCAGACCGGTCCGATTGCTGGCGTCGGTACAGTGACCGCCGTGGATGCAGCGGCTGGTACGGTCTCACTCGATCATGAGGCCATCGCTGCGATCAGTTGGCCCGCCATGTCGATGCAGTTCAGGGTCGAAGACCCCGCCGCGCTTCAAGGCATCGCCGTCGGGGATCGCGTGTCGTTTGAATTGAAAAGCGCCACCGAGTCATCGGTTGTCACCGAGATTGCAAAGCAATAGTCGCGTGTTGCGGGCGCTTTGAGCGGCGCCCGCAACATATGCATGCGAGCAGCGCCGCGGCTCCGGAGCGGTGTCATGCTTGTTTGGGGTCTGAAGCGGTAGGATCGCGATACGCGAGGAGCCGCAGAGCGTTGGCGACCACCAGCAGAGTTGAGCCCTCATGGAAAATGATGGCCGCTCCAATTTGGAGGCCGAACAGGGTCGACGGGATCAGAACGGCCACGACGCCTAGGCTCGCCCACAAGTTCTGCTTGATGATGGCGCTGGTCTGACGACTAAGGCCGACCGCAAAGGGAAGATGCGCGAGATCGTCAGACATCAAAGCTACGTCCGCCGTTTCAAGCGCCACGTCCGAACCGGCGGCGCCCATAGCAATGCCAACCGTGGCATTGGCCATAGCGGGCGCGTCATTCACGCCATCGCCGACCATGGCGACTTTGCCCTCGGTACGGACAAGCTCCGCGATATAGGAGACTTTGTCTTCGGGCATGAGCGCGCCCTTGGCGTCGGTAAGGCCGACGTTCGATGCAATCGTGCTGGCGACGCTTTGATTGTCGCCGGTCAACATGATCATGCGGCGCACGCCAAGCTTCCGCAGCCTTGCTATGACGTTCGCCGCCGCCGGACGTTCCCTGTCCATGAGGCCCAGCAGGCCGAGATACCTATCTCCGTGGCGCACGATCATCACGGTGCGGCCGTTTTCCTCTACAGACCGCGCTTGATCGAGAAGGGCGCCTGGCGGAGCAGCCCCGTTGCTTCCGTCGAAAAGACCAAGCTTGCCGATCCACGTCTCCAAGCCGGAGACGACGCCCTTTACTCCCTTGCCGGTGATGCTTTCCACATCCTGCGCGGCGGCAATCGTCGCGCCGTTGAGCCGTTCGCGTCCATCGCGCGTCACGGCCGCTGCTAAGGGATGATCGCTGATTTCTTCAACGGCGATGGCGACGGTCAATAGCTCTTGTTCACTGACTCCATTTGCAGGGATCACGTCCGTAAGCTTAGGGCGCCCCTCGGTGAGCGTGCCGGTCTTGTCGAAGGCGACCGCCGTCAACGTGCCTAGATTTTCCAGCGGGGCGCCGCCTTTGATCAATACGCCGCCACGTCCCGCTCTCGCGATCCCGCTAAGGACGGCGCTTGGGACTGATATGGCGAGTGCGCATGGGCTCGCTGCGACAAGGACAGCCATGGCGCGATAGAAGGAGGCTGAGAAGGGTTCGTCGATGACCACCCAGGCGAACATGAGGAGCGCAACGAGAGCGAGAACGGCGGGTACATAATAGCGCTCGAATCGCTGAGTGAATTGCTGTGTAGGCGAGCGCTGGGTTTCGGCCTCCGCGACCATGCGCACAACACGCGCCAGCGTTGTCTCGCCGGCGCGACGAGCAACATAAACTTCTAGCGCGCCTGCGCCATTGATCGTTCCCGCAAACACGCGATGCTCGGCCGGTGTCTTGGCGAAATCGGTGGTGCTGGTGATCGCGCTTTGCAGCGGCCGTTTATCGACCGGCACGCTCTCACCTGTGACCGGAGCCTGATTGACGCTGCTTTCGCCGACAACGACATAGCCATCGGCCGGCAGACGCTCATTAGGCTTGATCAGAACCACATCGCCAATGGCGAGATCTTCAACCGCAACGTCTTGCGCATTGCCGTTTCGCCTTATCAGCGCGCGTTCGGGGGCTAGCTTTGCAAGCCCCTCAATGGCGCGTTTGGCTCTGCCCATCGCGTAGCCTTCCAGCGAGTGGCCGAGACTAAAGAGAAAAAGGAGAAGGGCGCCTTCCGACCAATGTCCCAACACCGCGGCGCCTGCGGCCGCGACGAGCATGAGGGTGTCGATCTGAAAGCGCCGGTGAAGGACGTTCTCGAAAGCCTCTCGCAGTGTGAAGAAGCCACCGAAGAAATAGGCGGCAACATAGAAGACGAGCGGGAGGGCTTCAATTCCAGCGCGTTCACTCAACCAACCGGCGGCCAAGGCGCATCCTGACAGAAGCGCGAAGGCAAGCTCGGTACGCTCGCCAAGAATGCCGCCGCCCTCGTGCGTATGTCCGCCTGGGTGAGACTCTGCGCCTTTGTCGGGCGGCGTCATCAAGCGGCCATGGCGGCTTCGCCGCGCAGCACAACGGCGATTGCGTTGACAGTCGCGGCGATTCGCAGCGCGGCTTGCACCCGCTCCAGTGTGACGCCGCGCTTGTGCAATTCGGCCTCGTGCGAGTTAAGGCAGGCTCCGCAATTCGACATCGCTGACACCGCCAAGGCCCACAGCTCGAAATCGATCTTCTCGATGGGAGGATTGACGAGCGCAGCCATGGAAAGATTGACCGGGGCGCCGCGATAGTCGTGGTTTGCGAGCAGATTTATCGAGCCATAGTAAACCGTGTTCATGCCCATGATCGCCGCCGCCGCCATTGCGCCGGATTTCGCTTCGGGCGTTAGACGCGGTTCGGTTTCGGCCCTGACGGCCTTTGCCACCGTAGGAACGCCCGAAGCAAAGGCGCAGGCCAAAAAACAACCCCACTTCTGCTGGTCGGAAAGCAATGTCTCTCGCGAGAGCTGGTCGAGGTTCTTTCGCAGGTCTCCCGCATATGTAGGCAATGCATTTTGGAGTGCAGTCAGCGACATTGTCTTGTCTCCTCCATTATCATTCTGCTTGGACCGGCGCGCCTGCTGTGTAAGCGGTCGGCATCTCTCCTTCCGTGGTGCGGTGGCCCGTTCGCAGCATCAGCCGGCAGATTGCTGGCAGCACAAAAAGCGTGAGCAGTGTCGCTGTGATCAGGCCGCCGATGACGACCGTCGCGAGCGGCTTTTGCACTTCGGCGCCGGTCCCATGAGCGATGGCCATGGGCACGAACCCGATGGCTGGCACGATGCCGGTCATCAGAACCGCGCGAAATTTCTCGATCATGCCCTCGCGAATGGCGTCATCAACGGGCATGCCGAGGTCGAGGCGGCTGTTGATGCTGGTCATGACGACGAGGCCGTTTAAGACCGCGACGCCCGCCAAACAGATGAAGCCGACAGCAGCGGAGATCGAGAACGGCATGCCGGTAAGGAAGAGGGTGTAGACCCCGCCGGCGAGCGCCAGCGGCACAGCGGTGAAGACCGCCCCGGCGGCGCGGAGGGAGCCCAGTGCCATGTAGAGAATGCCGAAGATGAGAACGAAGCACGCGGGCACGATCAGCGACATGCGCTGAGAAGCCGATTGCAGGTTTTCAAACTGGCCGCCCCAAACGATGTAAGCGCCAGTGGGCAGAGTCACCTCGCTGACTCTCTGCTGCGCCTCGGTCACAAAGGAACCTAAGTCACGTCCGCGCACGTTGGCCTGAACGACGACGCGGCGGCTCCCGTTCTCTCGGCTGACTTGATTGAGCCCTTCGGAAAACGTGAAAGTCGCCACCTCTCGCAGGGGGATGGAAGCGCGAGGGCCGCTTTCGGTTTCCGACAACATGACGGGGAGCGCGCCCACCGCGTCGAGATCATCGCGCACGGCTTCGGGCAAGCGCACGACGACGTCAAAGCGGCGATCGCCTTCAAACACGAGACCGGCCTCGCGACCGCCCATCGCTGTAGCCACGGTGTCCGTCACGTCCTGCAAGGAGAGGCCGTAGCGAGCGATGGCGTCGCGGTCGAAGCGTACGTCGAGTGTTGGAAAGCCGCCGGTTTGTTCGACTTTCACATCCGCCGCGCCCTCGATCGATTGCAGCACGGCGGCAATACGGCCGGCGGCCTGGCTCATCTCGGTGAGATCTTCGCCATAGAGCTTGATCGCCACATCGCCGCGGACGCCGGCGATAAGCTCGTTGAAGCGCATCTGGATTGGCTGGGTGAATTCATAGGAATTGCCGATAAGCTGGGAGAGCCGCGCTTCCATGCGGGCGATCAGTTCTGCTTTAGGCTCGTTCGGATTAGGCCACTCCGAGCGCGGCTTCAGGACCACAAACGAGTCCGAGATATTCACCGGCATAGGATCGGACGCGACCTCCGCCGTGCCCGTCTTTGAAAAGACGAACGCGACTTCGGGGAATTCCGAGATCACTTGCTCCACACGCGCCTGCATCGCGGTCGATTGCTGCAACGACGTCGATGGGATGCGGACGGCCTGGACGGCGATGTCTTGCTCGTCGAGCTGCGGGATGAATTCGCGTCCCAGCGTGAAGAAGAGGGCGCCGGCGATCACAAAGATTGCGACGCCTACGGCAATAACCGTTCGCGGCTTGCGCAGTGAGTAGTCGAGACCGGGTTGGTAGCGATTGCGCGCCACCTCTATGGCCTTGACTTCCTTCTCGGCGACCTTGCCGCGAATGAGCAGCGCGACCATCGCCGGAACGAATGTCAGCGACAGCACGAAGGCGGCAGCGAGCGCCAGCATCAGCGTGATCGCCATTGGCGAGAACATCTTGCCTTCGACGCCCGAGAATGTGAGCAGCGGGGCGAACACAAGGAAGATGATCATTTGACCGAAGATGGTCGGTTTGATCATCTCGCGTCCGGCTTCCAGCGTCTCGTGCAGGCGCTCCGGCAAAGTTAGAAGCCGGCCCTCGTGATGCTGGCGCTCGGACAATCGTCTGAGACAATTCTCGATAATGATCACCGAACCATCGACGATCAGGCCGAAATCGAGCGCACCCAGGCTCATGAGATTGCCGGAGACGCCGAAGACATTCATGCCGATAGAGGTCATGAGCATCGAGAGGGGAATGATGAGCGTGGCGATGATCGCCGCACGCACGTTGCCCAGCAGCAGGAAGAGCACCACCGCAACCAGGAGCGCGCCTTCCGCAAGATTACGTTCCACCGTGGCGATGGTGGCGTTCACAAGTTTTGAGCGATCATAGACCACTTCAGCGATGATGCCGGGCGGCAAAGTTTGCCTAATCTGTTCAAGCCGTTCTGCTGCTGAGGCGGCGACCGTGCGGCTATTGCCGCCAGTGATCATGAGCACGGTGCCGACAACCACTTCGCGGCCCCCGGATGTGGCGGCGCCGGTTCGCAGATCGCCGCCCACGCTCACATTGGCGACATCTCGCACAGTAATCGGCACGCCGTCGCGGGTGGCGACGACAGCTTCGGAAATCTCTTCAAGCGTTCGGATGCGTGCATCCGCGCGCACCAGGAACGATTCGCCGCCCTGTTGGATGAAGTTCGCGCCAACGGAGAGGTTGGCGCGCTCAAGCGCCTCGGCGAGCTCGGAAAATGAAATGCCATAGGCGGAGAGCGCGCCAGCGTCCGGTTCGACGACGTATTGCTTCTCGTAGCCGCCAATCGAGTCAATACCCGCGACGCTCGGGACGGACCGCATTTGTGGCCGGATGATCCAATCCTGGATCGTGCGCAAATAGCCAGCCTGCGCCACCGTATCGGTGAGGCGTTCGCCCTCAACTGTGAGGTAGGCGCCGTCTGGCTGCCAGCCGGGCTGACCTGCTGCAACACGCACGCCCTCGGCGTTTGGATCGGCATAATGCACCGTCCACATCAGCACTTCGCCAAGTCCGGTGGAAATTGGGCCCATTTGCGGTTCGACGCCGTTGGGCAGGCTTTCGCGCGCTTGCGTCAGCCGTTCTGCGACTTGCTGGCGCGCGAAGTAGATATCGACATTGTCCTCGAAGACGACAGTGACCTGGCTGAACCCATTGCGAGAAATCGAGCGCGTGCTCTGCAGCCCAACGATGCCAGACATCGCCGTTTCGACAGGATAGGTGACAAGGCGTTCGACATCGAGCGGCCCGAAGGAGGGCGCGACCGTGTTGATCTGCACCTGGCGATTTGTGATGTCCGGCACAGCGTCAATTGGCAGACGCATGATGTTGTAAACGCCGATGCCGGCGACGATGAGGACGATCGCCATGACAGCCCAGCGGGCTTTGACGGCGAGTTCAATGAGGCGGCTGATCATGAAACGAGATCCGGTCGAAATTGATGAGTGACGCTCAGTGGTCGTGCGACGCTGAGCCTTTGCCGATTTCGGCCTTCACCAGGAAAGCGTTCTCGGAGACGTAAACCTCGCCGGCGGCGAGGCCCGTCAGGACTTCAACTTGCGTAGCGCCAGTTCGTCCGAGCGTGACCGGCCGTGCTACATAGGTGTCTTCGGACACGCGCACGAAAACCACGGTTCTGCCTTCAAGCGTCTGCACGGCATCGCGCGGCACGGCGACAGCTGCCTGCTGAGCAGCGGTCACCACTGCGCCGCGCACGGCCATGCCGGGGCGGAGCGCGGAGCCTTGCGTTGTTGACAAAGGGGCGCGTGCAATCAGCGTTTGACTATGGGCGTCCGCCGTCGGCAGCACGCTAGCGATCTGCGCCTCGATGCGTGTTGCGCCGTCGAGGCCTGCGATGATGACGCGCTGACCGGATGAGATGCGGCCAATGTCGCGGGTCGCGACGTTTAGTTCCGCCTGCAGACGCGCCAGATCGCCGACAACAAACAATGGCTGATCGCTCGTCACGTCGCCGATATTGGTTTGCCGGTCGAGCACGACGCCGGCGATCGGGGTAGAGATGGAATAGGTCTGAAGGCTTTCGGCGCTTTCGACCCGCGCAAGGGTTTCGCCGCGACGAACCGTGTCACCGACATTGCGCAGCACGGCCCGCACCGGACCCGGATAGGGCGCATGCACCTCTGCGCGTGCCGACGGCTGCAACATGATGCGGCCAGTGAGATTGAGCGTTTCCTCGATCGCCCCTGGTCCGGCCGCAACAACCACGATGTTTGATGCTTGTGCCGACGCAACGGGAATGGTTACGCGCTCGCTGCCTTCTTCCTCGGCGTGACCAGCTTCGCCTTCGGCATGCTCTTCGCCCTCCCCATGGCCGGTCTCGGCCTGAGCGGTTTCCGAGTTGGATGCGCCATTGCCGCAGGCTTGAAGGCCAAGCATCAGGACGAGCGCCAAAGGAACGGTCGCCAGCTTCATTCTGAAGGTATTCATTGGTGTTGCTCCTCGAAGGGCAGCACTTCGCCGAAGCGCGCCGTGAGACGATCGAGCGCCGCCTCGTTGGTATGAAAAGATTTCAGGGCTTCGACACGCGCCTGCCGCGCATCGGACAGCGCGCGCTGGGCTTCGAGCACGTCGAGATAAGAGAAGGCGCCGCGATTGTAGCCGTCCTGCGCCAGCGACAGCGCGCGCTCGGCTTGCGGAATAACCGTGTCCTCGGTGGATTGAACGGCCGCGGCGTCTGTCGCGATCGCGCGCTCGAGAGCGGCGTATTCGCGACTGAGCGTGCGACGGCCGGCTTCGAGTTCGAGTTCAGCGCGACGCTGTTCGGCGCGGGCGCGCGCAACAGCGCCCTGGTTGCGGTCAAAGACGCCGAGTGGAATGGAGACACCCGCGACCAGCGCGCCTTCGCCATTCCTTTCCTCGAATCGTCGATAGCCAAAGCTCAAGGTCGGGTTCTGCCAAGCGATCGAGCGTTCCACATTCACGGCTGCGCCCGAAACATCACGTTGCGCCGCGAGGCGCGCGATGTCCGGGCTCGTATCGCCGAGGGCGGCGTGCTCGTGATCGCGCGCGCGTGGCAGAGCGAAGTCTGCCGGGATCAAACTGAATCCGTCGTCGCCGCCCAGGAAGGAGGAGAGCCTTGCGCGTGCTGTGGCAGCTTCCGCTTGCGCGCGGGTCAACGCGATGCGCGCTTCAGCCAGTCCCGCTTCAGCGCGCGCGCCCGCCATAAGCGGATCGCGTGCAGCCGCTACCCGGCGTGCGACCGAGGTGTTGAGAGCTTCGGCGGTGGCGACGCGTTCTTCGGCGATGCGCACGAGGTCTTGCGCCGCCAACGCATCGTAATAGGCGCCCTGGACGTCGCGGATCAGATCCAAGCCGCGCAGGGCGCGGTCGAGTTCAGCGCCGTGCAGTTCGCGATCGGCGAGCCGGATGCGCGCGCTCCGTTGGCCCCCGATTTCGACTTGCTGTGAGAGGGCGAAGGTCGTCTCTGCGCCGCTGAAGCCGCGTAGATCGCCGCGCCCGCCGAAGTTCTCGGCTTCAGCGGACAGCTCTGGATTGGGCCTGACGCGGGCCTGTCGCACGCCGCCGCGTGCAGCATCGACGCCAGCGGCCGCCGCGCGAATGCCCGGATCGGCTTCCACCGCGCGTTCAATCGCGGCATCAAGCGTGAGCGTTTGACGTTCCTGAGCAACGGCGACCGTTGCGATGAGAGGCGTCGCAAGGAGCGCGCCGATCGGCGCGGTGGCGAGATGGCGCAAAATGCGCGCCGATCGCCGTTTGGAACGGTAAGAATCGAGCATGAAATGTCCGCGATGCGTGAAGGATCACGCGCCGCGACAAATCACGGCGCGTCAGACGAGTGCAGAGACTCGGGGCGGTCGATCTTGACCGCCTTGTTCGCCATTAGGTGCGCGGCTTTCGCTGAGCGGCACGCTCAAGCGGATGGCGACCTGGTCGATGGCTTGGGTTTGATGGGCCGGCGGGAAAGCCGCTGGGTGCGCCGCGCAACAATGATGCTGCGATTGGGCTGGCGTAGATGGCGACCCGGGCTGCTCCTCGCTCGGCTCCGCCGCAACGCCAAGCGCTGCAATGTTATAAGATACGGGAGTCACGCTGTGGCAAGGATCGGTCGAGAACGATTGCTCGACGATGACGAAAGCGATGAGCGCAACGCAAAGCGTCGCGATCCAGCGCCTCCAATCGGTCCAAGCCATTGCCTTCAAGTGCTCATTCCCGCGTGCGCAGTCACAGATTCGCGACGTGCTTGCATATATACGGCCCATGACCGGCTTACGAACAGTAAACTCATAATGACGCCAACGGCGAAAACTGACCAGAGCGATGCTGTCGCAGCTGTGCTTCGGCTGGGATTATGACCAAATGTTGCCGAAGGCGGGGTGTCCCGAGCAAAGGCATCCGAGCGTAGCCGCGTCGCTGATCCGAAAGCGAAGTAACATTGTAACACCGCCAGAGTCTCCGCTTAAGCGAGCGCGCCGATGAACCATGGGTATGATCCGGCACTCGTTCGCGGGCCTGCCTCAATACGCGAGGATGTGTGCGAAAGCGCCTGCTCGTGCGCGCTATTACTCGATGCGCTGGCGCACGGTTTCAAGGTTCCTCGAAGCGATCCGGTCGGCGTCACCACACGAACGTTGGGCTGGTCGGCAAAATCCAAGAGCGAGCATATGTGGTGAGTTCGATCCCCAACGTGCGGGCATCACGCACGAAACCGAGGCGGCGTACATCCGCGTCCGTATAAAGACCGAGTCCGTTTTGCTTGCGGCAGAGGGCGGACCAAGCCTTACTGCTCGCCATCTGATTGTCGGGGCCGTCAGGACGGCTTTGTCGCGACTTTCTCGATACTTAGCACTGGGTCTTGATCCTCTAGTGACTAGAGGATGTAGACCGAGCGGTGTTGGATTGCGAGAGTTTCGATGCCGCCGTCTTGGACCCCATTTGCAGTTCTGAGCCTCATAATAGTGTTGTCGGCGCTCCGCCTCTGGTTGATTACCCGCCAGTCCGGCGTCAGCGCCTATGGTTTTGGCCGCCACGCTGCCATTCAGGGCGTGGCTGAACGGCTTTGGCGGCTCGCGGTGTTGTCGGCGCTCGCCCTATCGGCCGTCGCTTGGCTCTCGCCTGATTTGGAGGCCGCGCTAGGCCGGCCGGACTGGGCGTTGTTTGCACCGTTGCGATGGGTTTCGGCCATCTTGTTGGTTGCCGCGCTCGCGATAATCGCCATAGCACAGATTCAGATGGGCGCTTCCTGGCGCGTGGGCGTGCCGAAAGAAGGGCCCGGCGAACTCGTCTCGCGCGGTCTCTTCTCCTGGTCGCGCAATCCGATCTTCGTGGGCTTGCTTGCGGCGCTCGCGGCATTGCTGCTGTGGAGCCCCACCGTATTGAGCGGCGCAGTTCTCGCTGGCGCGTGGACGCTGACGCTCGTGCAAGTGCGCGTCGAGGAAGAGGCGCTGCGAGAAACGCACGGCGATCGATACGAACTTTATGCGGCGCGAGTCGGGCGTTGGTTCGGGCGTCGCGAGCTATGGACGCGCGCTGAGCGCATCTCGCCATGAGCGCCGCGCCGAAATCCGGACAACTCGCCCAACTCGCGTTCATCCCCACCTTGGTCGCGCTTGATCTCGCCGCCAAGGCTTGGGCGCGGAGCGCGCTTTCCTACGGCGAGCCGGTCAAGGTGTTGCCGTTCTTCGATTTGACGCTGGGTTACAACCCCGGCGTCGCGTTCGGATTGCTGAACGATGCAGGCGGCCTTGTGGTTTTGCTTGTCACCGCCGCCATCAGTCTCATGTTTGGCGTCTGGTTTTGGCGCGAACCGCGCCCTCTCACCCGTCTCGGGTTAGCGTTCGTGTTGGGCGGCGCGCTTGGCAACTTCTTTGACCGATTGTCGCGCGGCGAAGTCACTGACTTTCTCGATTTTCATGTCTTCGGACAGCATTGGCCAGCGTTCAACCTGGCCGACACGGCAATCACGTGCGGCGCCGCGTTCCTAATCTTCGACATGCTACGCGCTCGCAGGGAGCACCGTACTCAATGAGCGATAATACGACATTCACGCCTGCAGCGGGTCGGCCCGAGTGGACGCCTTTCTATGACTTCGCTATCGCGCTCTTGACGCGAGAGCGGCGCTGGCGGTCGGCGCTGCTGCGCCAGAGCGCGCCTGCGCCAGGCGACCGCATTCTGGATGTGGGATGCGGCACCGGCACCTTCGCCGTGATGCTGAAGCGGGCAGAGGTGCGTGCAGAAGTCGTCGGTCTTGATCCCGACCCAGATGTGCTCGCGAGGGCCCGCGCTAAGTCCGCGAAAGAGCAAGCAGACGTGTCGTTTCGCCGAGGATTCGCGCGTGATGCAGGCGCGGAGCCGGCCAGCTTCACCAAGGTCATCTCAAGCCTTGTGTTCCACCAAATGCCATTGGAGGAAAAGCGCGCTGGTCTTGTTGGCATCGGCCGCGCCTTATGCCCCGGCGGGACGCTACATATCGCCGATTACGGGCTGCAGCGTACTCCGCTCATGCGAGCAGCGTTTCGGCAGATCCAAAAGCTCGATGGCTTCGACAATACCGAGCCGAACGCGCGCGGTGTTCTGCCTGAGCTAATGCGCGAGGCGGGCTTTGCGGCGGTTGAGGAAACGGAAGTCATCGCGACCGTCACGGGGTCGATATCGCTTTATCGCGCTCTTCGCCCGGATGCATAGAGGATTGTCTCATGCTGATGAATTCGATCGAGAAGGCGACGATAGACAATCTCGTCCTCGGCGCCGGCACAAGAGCGGAGCTACGCCGTGAGTGATGATGAAAGCTTCGAGGCGGTGACGGCCGAACAGCGGCAAACGCTATGGATAGTCCTCGGCCTCAATCTCTTGCTAGTTGTCCTGATGGGGGGAGCGGGCGTTTGGTCGGACTCCAGTTCCTTGATCGCCAACGCCCTCGACAATGCCTCCGACGCAGTGGTCTATGCATTGAGCTTGTTTGCCGTCGGCCGCTCCCTCAATTGGAAGCGAGGCGCAGCAGGCGCTTCGGGCGTGCTGCTGATCTTATTTGGTCTCGGCGTCATCGCCGAAACCGTGCGCCGGTTTCTGACCGGATCGGAGCCGATTGGCGCCACCATGATGATCGTCGCGCTGTTTGCGGGCGCAATCAATCTCCTCTGCGTGTGGCTACTCGGTCGTTTGAAAAAGAAGGAGGTGCATTTGCGCGCCGCCGAGACCTTCAGTTTCAATGACTTCATTTCTAATGGCGGCGTGCTGGTCGCGGGTGCGCTGGTGCTTTTGACCGGGCAACGCTGGCCTGACCTCGTTGTTGGGCTGTTGGTGGCCATCGTCGCTGTCAAAGGCGGCGGCGACATCATTCGCGATGCGCGCCGAACGAAGGAAGAAGACTGAACGCACGCAATTGGAACCTGGCGGGCGCTCGGGAAAGAATTGGATCAGTCATGAAAGAACGATCAGGCACGCTCAGTTCGGATCAATGGGGCATCGTCCGCGGGTCGGCGCTCGCGCTCGTACTGGCCGGCGTAATTCTCGCGTCGGCGTACTTTTGGATGCCGCCGCACTTTTTCGGCGTGAATGAAGACATGACCTTCGGCGAACGAATGACGTTCGTGCTGAAAGCCGATCTTCTGCTCTTTCTTTGGCTCGCCGGATGTGTGCGCGCGGTCAGCAGCGGACGTTTTTCTTCGCCTGCCGATATCCGGGGATCAGCGTTCAATGCACCTAGCCCCGCGATCGCGGTCCGCGCGGCCGTGTTGCAGAACTCGCTGGAGCAAACCGTGCTGTTCTTCGCGGCGACGCTCATTCTCGCCGCGCTGATGCGGGGTTTTGAGTTGGTGCTCACACCGTTTCTGGTCGGGCTCTTTCTCCTCGGACGCGTGACCTTTGCGATTGGATACGCGAAGGGCGCCTCCGGCAGGGCTTTCGGCATGGCGCTCACGGCCGCGCCCATCATCGTGAGCTACGGCTTGGCGCTTTGGCTCATTGCACTGGGGCGTTAACGAGGTGCTTGATCCGCTACTGGCTTGAGCATTTAGGACAATCGAAATCGCAAGGATGCCCGAACCCATGTCGGTAACAAATTGGACCGCGAACGACGTCGGCGCCGGCCGGCGTTTCAAGGTTACGGGGCTCGACTGTCAAAACGAAGTGCGTGCGCTCAAAGCGGCGGTGGGAACGCTTGCGGGCGGCGAAGACAAGCTGTCGTTCGACACCAAAGAGGGGTGGATGCAAATCGCAGCTGGCGTGAGCGTCTCCGACGATGCGATCAAGGCTGCGGTCGCCAGCACCGGGATGAGCGCGGCCGTGTGGTCAAGGGAAGAGTGCGCAAGTTGCGTCGGCGACGCGGCGCTGACCGCGCCCGTGCCCGCTAGCGCGCCCGGATCGGTGGTTTTCAGAATACATGGCATGGATTGTGGTGACGAAGTCGCCACGCTGAAGCGCGAACTCTCAAGCGTTGTCGGCGAAGAAAGACTTTCTTTCGATCTCATCAACGGCCGCATGTCAGTTGCAGGGGCTCCGGACGCGGAGCTTGTCGCGCGCATCGAGCGAGCAGTCGTCAGTACAGGCATGAGCGCGGAAGTGTGGAGCGAGGGCGCAGTGAGCGAAGGCGCAGCTGCTGAAGCGCGCCGGCGCAAGATGCAGTCTTTGCTGACCGCTGCGAGCGGCGCATTGACATTGGCGGGGCTCGCCATTCATTCCGTTGTCGCGGGCGATCTCGTGTCGGCTTTGAGCGAGACGCCAGGCACGTCGGCGCCGCCACCGTTGTCTGCCATCATTGCCTATGCTGGCGCCATTCTATGTGGCGCGCGCTACGTGGCGCCAAAGGCGGTGCTCGCTGCGCGCAAGCTCCGGCCGGATATGAACCTCTTGATGGTCGTGGCAGTCGCGGGCGCCGTCGGCATCGGTCAGTGGTTTGAGGCCGCGACGGTATCGTTCCTGTTCGCTCTGGCCTTGGCGTTGGAGGCGTGGAGTCTTGGACGCGCCCGGCGAGCGGTGGCCGCCCTTATGGAGCTTGCGCCTGCTATCGCCACGATCAAGGACGCCAACGGCGGCGAGCGTGAAGTTGCAGCGAGCGATGTGCGTATCGGCGCGCACATTGTTGTGCGGCCAGGCGAGCGCGTGCCGCTCGACGGGCGCATCATTGCCGGCGAAAGCGAGGTGGACCAAGCGCCTATCACCGGCGAAAGCGTCCCGGTCCCGGTGGCGCCGGGGGCTGTCGTTTATGCGGGCACGATCAACGGGGAGGGCGCGCTCGAAGTCGAGACGACAAAGACCGCGGGCGACACCACGCTGGCGCGCATCATTCGCATGGTTGGATCTGCGCACAGCAGGCGCGCGCCAACCGAACAATGGGTGGAAAGCTTCGCGCGCATCTACACGCCGATCGTGATGGGGCTCGCGGTGCTGGTGCTGCTCGTTCCGCCGTTGCTGTTTGGCGGCGATTGGGGCGTTTGGTTCTACCGCGCCTTAGTGCTGCTCGTGATCGCCTGCCCATGCGCGCTTGTGATCTCGACGCCGGTGAGCGTTGTCGCAGCTCTGGCGGGCGCCGCCAAGCAAGGTGTTCTGGTCAAGGGCGGCGTGCACTTGGAAACGCCGGCAAAGTTGCGCGCCATCGCCATGGACAAGACCGGAACGCTGACGGTAGGCCGACCGCATGTGGTTGAGATCGCCGTGTTGGAGGGTCGCAGTATGGAAGCGCTGCTCGGTCTGGCTGCGGCGTTGGAGGCGCGCAGCGAGCATCCACTTGCAAAAGCCATCCTGGCGAAGGCTGTAGAGCAAAACGTGCAGTTTGCGCCGGGCCAGGGCGTTCAGGCGATACGCGGCAAGGGCGTGATCGGCCGCGTGGGAAATCGCGATGCCTGGCTCGGCTCGCGCGGCTTTCTCGAAGAGCACGCAACGACTGCAAACGGCGCCGAGGCGTTGGCGCAGGTGGATGCACTCGCCGTTGCAGGTCGTACGGTAGTCGCCGTCGGCGATTCCGAAAGCGTTTGGGGTTTGATTGCGGTCGCCGATGCGGTGCGACCCGAAGCCAAGAAGATCGTTGCCGATTTGCACGCAGCGGGCATCGAGCGCGTGGTTATGTTGACTGGCGACAACAGGGCGACAGCCGAACGCATCGCTCGCGAAACTGGTGTGGACGAAGTCCACGCCGAGCTACTGCCTGAACGCAAAGTCGCGGCGGTGGAAGCTTTGGTCGAACGCTACGGCGCGGTGGCGATGATCGGCGATGGCGTCAATGACGCTCCGGCGATGGCGCGCGCGAATGTCGGCGTCGCCATGGGAGCGATCGGTTCGGATGCAGCGATAGAGACCGCCGATATTGCGCTTATGCAGGACGATCTCTCGCGCTTGCCGTGGCTAATCCGTCATTCCAAGGCGACGCTTGGGATCATCCGCCAGAACATCGCCTTCTCAATCGGGGTGAAAGGCGTTTTCACGATTTTGACCGTAATTGGCGCCGCCTCGCTATGGGGTGCGATCGCCGCAGATGTCGGCGCCTCACTTCTGGTCGTACTGAACGGTCTCCGCCTCTTAAATCGTGAACAAGGGTAAGCGGCGAAAATCCTGCGTCAGAGTTTTGCGGGCTGCGCGGGTTGCCTGCCGCTCAGATGAAAGCCGACGATGATTATGCCCAGTGTCAGGGCCTGTGCGGTGAAGCCTTCCCAGGTTGGAAAGAGGCCAAGCAAGTCGATACGGGGCAACGCAGACAGTGGATGGATGTCTAGGAGACCCGCTTCCTGCAAACCGGCGACGCCTTTGCCAGCAAGCACGACGGCGAGAATTGCGATCAGAATGGCGCTGTAAGAAAAGAACTGGGCGATGGGCAAACGCTTGCTGTAGCTGAGCAAAGCCCAGCCAATAACTGCCAAGGCCGATGCGCCGGTGGCGGCGCCGGCGACAATCGCCAAATGCGCGCCTTGGCTCCACAGCGCGATATAAAACAAGATCGTCTCGAATACCTCGCGATACACGACCACGAACGCCAGCGCGAACAAGAACCATGCGGAGCCCTTTGAGAGCGCTTTCGACAGCTTTTCATGAATATAGGCCTGCCATGCTTTCGACTGGCCTTTGCCGTGCATCCAGATGCCGACTGAAATCAGCACGATGGCCGCGAGCAACGAGCCGAACCCCTCTGTCAATTCGCGGCTCGCGCCGCTGATTGAAATCAGGCTCGTCGCCGCCGCCCAGGTCAGGACGCCTGCGCCGAGCGCTGCGATCCATCCGCCGTGAACATAAGGTAGGACATCGCGCCGTTCGGCTTTGCCCAGGAACGCGATCATGGCGATGACGATGAGCATGGCTTCAAGGCCCTCGCGCAGCAAAATGGTGAAAGCGCCAGCGAAGCTAGAAGTCGCGCTGGCCTCCTGCGGCGACAACACGCGTTCCGCGGCGTCGAACAGGGCGCGTATGCGCTCGGCCTGCGCGCGCACATCTGTCGCGGGCGCGCCTGCGGCTATGCTGGCCCGCAATGCGCCCATGGCTTGCTCAATGCGCGCCAGAAGCGCGCTGTCGCGCGCGGTAAGAATTGGTTCGACGGGTTCGAAGCCATCGAGGTAAGCGGCGAGCGCCAGTTCCTGCGCGCCACGCCGGTCTCCCGTTTCGTATCGCGCCACGCTTTGCGCCAGTTTTTCACGCGCGATATCGAGCGTGTTTCCGCACTGCGCAATAGCTTCAGGATGATGACGCAAATAGGCGACGATCCGCGTGGCGTTCGGTTCGCCAACTTGTGCGGCGAGCGCTTCGGGCGTTGTTTGGACAAGCGCCTGAAGATTCTGGACGCGATCGCGCACTTGCCGATCTCCGGTCCACAAACGCCGACCTTGCTCTACATCATCGAATGCAAAACCGCCGACATAGAAAGCCAGCGCCCAGCGGTCATCTGACGATAGATGAGCGAAACTCGCCATCGCCGTGCCGTCCAGGCCCTGACCGATCACCTGATACAGGCCGAAAATGCTGCGTTGGCGGGCGCGCTCAATCTCCGCAAACGCTACGGGAGCTGGGTTGAGTCCTCGCGCATTCGGTCCGTCGCCATGGCCCGCGGCGCCGTGACAAGTCGCGCATTGCTCAGCATAGAGGGCGGCGGCGCGTGACATATCCGGCGGCGCAGACGGAGCCAGTGGCGTCGGATATGCGATGAGAAGATCGCGCGCCAGAAGATGGGCACGATTCGCCACCTCCTGCGGCGCAGCTTTGCGTCCGATCGCGACGACGAGTTCGTCTGCCTGCCGGATGAGAGCAGGTTGCGTCGGCGTTGGCGGCAGCGCCGCGAGGCGCTCGCGGACCGAAGCGGAAAACTCCTTCATCTCGGCATATTCCGCCGCGTTCACCACGGCGCCGTCCGCGACGGCCCCGGAATAGTCGACCGCGAGATAGTCCAGTAGGCGCCATGCGACCTGTGCGGATGGCGTCGTCTCTTGGGCGAAGCTGGGTGCAGAAAACAGACAGGCGGCGCACGCGAACGCAATCACCAGCAGCCGAGTAGGAAACGACATTCTACGGACTTCTTAATAAATGCTATTGCGTATCAGTAGCGTAGAGTTTCCGCAACAGCGTTGGAGGCGCGCCCTATCAGGCGAGACTCGAAAACGACTGCTAAGGCGTCTACATTCTCTAGTGGCTAGAGGATCAAGCTAAAATGCAGGCCATCGGCGCAGCCGCCAAACACACCGGACTAAAGGTCCCGACCATTCGCTTCTACGAGCAAGAGGGCCTCATCCGTGCGCCTGGGCGCACCACCAGCGGGCGCCGGCTTTATAGCGACGCGGACATTAGCAGGCTCGCTTTCATCAAGCATGCTCGCGTTCTTGGGTTTGAACTGGACGACATACGCTCATTGCTCGATCTGACGGATAATCCAAACCGACCATGCGACGAGGCCGATCGCATCGCGCGTAAGCATCTTGCGGAGGTTGAGCAGCGCCTTGCGCAGCTGACTGCGCTGAAGACGGAACTAAAACGGATCGTCCGGTCATGCGCCGGCCAGAACGCCGCGCAATGCCGAGTGATAGAGGCGCTGGCCGATCATTGCAGCTCAGAGAAGGCTGCCTTCCAACGTCCGACGCGGCGGACGGCGCCCAAATCCGTGCGCCCGAAGACGCGGCGAAAATGAACTACTGGGTTCGGCGTACGTCGACTTCGCGTTCTGCAGTTTCAGCCCTGTGTTCGGCCCGCGCCGGAGGCGCTTGCTTTGCCGCTGAGCCAAGACAAAGCCCTGCGTCCCGACACCATTAGGACGCCATCGCGCGCAGGCGGCGTCAGGGGGGAAAGCGAAGCGTACCTTGACGTTGCCGAGCACGATGGCATTTGGCCTACGGCTTCAGCGCATGCAAAAACACGTGTAAGACTTTGCGTCGATAAAGCGTTTGCAGCGCCGTTTTGTGGTCATCCGCGAACATTCGCCGGCAAGCGGAAATGCGCGACGGGGGAAATGTCGGTGGTTTGTAAGACCCCGCTTCAAAAACCGCATAAGAACAGCGTGATATGCCGCTGCATAACAATCGAGTGGGAATAGCGGGAGCTAGTGGGAATAGCGGGAGCTATCGATCGCGAGGCTGCGGGCGCCGGGTTTGACTCCAAAAAGATAATCTTGACTACCATTTGATGGTTGCTAAGGTTGCTTTCCGGAGGGAGCGGTGCGCGGAGCGCTTGCGATCATGGTCTTGAGCCTCGCCGCATGCAGCGCCAAGCCCGCGGCGAGATCGCCGGCGGCGATCGCGGCCGACGCGGCGGCGGCTGCGCCCTCCGATGCGCGTCTGGCGCGGCTCTACGACGGTTCGTGCCGCGCCTGTCACGCGCTGCCCGAGAGCGGCGCCCCGCTTACGCACGACCGGCGGGCGTGGGACCAGCGCTGGGCCCAAGGGGAGGCGACGCTGCTTGAGCACACCATAAGCGGATACAACGGCATGCCGGCGGGCGGTCAGTGCTTCGCCTGCACGGCCGAGGATCATCGCGCGTTGATCGCCTTCATGGCCGGGCGAGGAGAGTAGGGCATGGTCTCGCGAAGGCTCGTGCTTGGCGCGGCGGCGACGACGCTGACGGCGGGCGCCGCCGGAGCGATCGGGTATCGGGCGTGGAGAGATCGCGAACCGGCCGCGCCCCCGGCGCAGGATTCGCAAGGGCGGCTGCTCTGGCGCAACTGGTCCGGGATCGAGCACGCCTATCCGGCGCAGCGCCTCGCGCCCGCGAGCGAAGATGAACTCGCCGCTCTTTTGCGCACCGCGGTTGCGCCCGTCAGGCCGGTCGGCGCCGGCCACTCGTTCACGGGACTCGCGACCACCGACGGCGCGCTCGTGTCGTTCGACGCCATGACGGGGCTCGCCGGCCATGACGCCGATGCGCGCCGGGCGACCGTCTGGAGCGGCACGCGCCTTTCCGATCTCGGTCCGGCCTTGGCCGAGATCGATCAGGAAATGCCGAACCTGCCGGACATCAACAAGCAATCGCTCGCCGGCGCGCTCGCCACCGGCACGCACGGGACGGGCCGGCTGTCCCCGGCGCTGCATGGCGGCGTCGCAAGCTTCCGCATCGCGCTGGCGGACGGCGAGATCAAGACCTGCTCGCCGCGCGAGAACGCGGAGCTTTATCACGCCGCGCTGGTCGGACTTGGCGCGTTCGGCCTGGTGACTCAGATCGAGTTGCAAAACCAGGCGCTGACGCGCGTGCTGAAACGCAGCTGGGTCGCCGATCTGGAGCAGACGCTGGAAAGCTGGCCCGAGCTGCAAAGAGCGCACCGCAACATCGAGTTCTACGCCGTGCCGTTCACGGATATGGCGGTGATCATCAGCTGCGACCCGACCGACCGTCCTGTCCTGCCGCGGGGGCCGGACGAGGATACGAGCGGCCTCATGCTGCTGAAGGGCCTGCGGGATTGGCTGGGGCTCGCTCCCCAAGCGCGCCGCGCCGCCGCCGGCCTCGCTTTCGGCGGCGCCGAGCCGACCGAAGCGGTCGACGAAGCCTGGAAGATGCTGTCCAACGAGCGTCCGGTGCGGTTCAACGAGATGGAGTACCATGTGCCGATCGAGGCGCAGGTTCCCGCGCTCCGGGAGGTGATCGCGGCCATCGAGAAACACAGAAGCGACGTGTTCTTCCCGATCGAAGCGCGCACGGTGCAGCAGGACGAAGCCTGGCTGTCGCCGTTCTATCGGCGCGACTCGGGATCCATCGCCGTGCACACCTACTACAAGGACGATCATGAGTTCCTTTACGAACTCGTCGAGCCGATCCTGCGCCGCTATGACGGACGGCCGCATTGGGGCAAGCTTCACTCGCTGCGCGCGGCGGACTTCGCGTCGCTCTATCCCCGTTTCGCCGAAGCGGCGGCGCTGCGCCGCGAGGTGGACCCGAACGGCCTTTTCATGAACGCCCACCTCAGAAAGGTGTTCGCCGGTGACGAGACCTAGCCTGCTCCGCAGCCGCCGCGGCCTGTTGATCGGCGCGGGCGCCGCCGGCGCGGTGGCGCTCGCCGCGTCGCGGCGGCCGCCGGACCGGGGCGGCGGGCACAGCGACTACTTTCTGAACGTTTCGCGCGCGCTGACCGAGGCGGGTTTTGCGCGGCCGACGCTCGTTGTCGATCGCAGCCTGCTTTTGACAAACGCAGACGCGGCCGCGGCGACGCTGTCGCAGAGCGGGCTGGCGCTTCGTCTGGTGGTCAAGTCGCTGCCGGCGTTTGGCTTGCTCGATCCGCTGGCGGAGCGGCTGCGCACAAACCGCTACATGGTGTTCAACGGGGCGATGCTGCAGCGCATGGCCGAAGCGCGCCCGGAAGCGGACCTGCTGCTCGGCAAGCCCTTGCCCGTTCGCGAGGCGGCGGAATTCATGGCGCGCACGCCCCTCAGCAGCGCGCCGCAATGGCTGATCGATACGCCGCAGCGTTTGACCGAGTACATCGAGGCCGCACGCGCTCGCAGCGCGCCGCTGCGCGTCAATTTCGAGATCGACGTGGGGCTCCACCGGGGCGGGTTTCCGGACGCAGCCGCCTTGGCGGCGGCGCTCGACATCGCCAGCGCGGAGCCGCTGGTCGAAATATGCGGACTCATGGGCTACGATCCGCACGTTCCGCGCATGCCCAATGCGGCCGATGCGTTTCTGCAATCTCAAGCCAGCTATCGCGAGGCGATCGAGTGCTTGACGAGCAAAGTCGACGCCGCGCCGGCGGCGCTCACGCTCAACAGCGCGGGCAGCCCGACCTACAAGCTGCATGCGGCGGGCACGGTCGCCAACGAAGTCTCCGTCGGCTCAGCGTTCGTGAAGCCCGTCGATTTCGACCTCGATACGCTCGCCCACCATCAGCCGGCGGCGTTCATCGCCACGCCCGTGATCAAGGCGCTCGACGGCGCGCGCATTCCCGGGCTCGAGGCGCTTGAAGGCGTGTTCGCGCTCTGGGACCCAAACAGCGCCCGCGCCTTCTTCATCTATGGCGGCCATTGGCTGGCGCGCCCGGAATCGCCGCCGGGTCTGCAGTACAGTTCGATGTTCGGGCGATCGAGCAACCAGGAAATGCTGACGGGATCGCGGCGCGTGCGCCTCGACGTCGACGACTGGGTTTTTCTCCGGCCGCTGCAGAGCGAAGCCGTGTTCCTGCAATTCGGGCCGATCGCCATCTACGAAGAGGGCCGGATTGTCGACGTCGCCGAGACTTTTCCCGTCTCGGCGTAACACTGGACGCGCCGCCGCTATGGAGCGCCGGCGTCCCGCCGGCCCGCGCGAACCTATGAAAGCGAGAGCGCGGCTCCGCCGCGCAGGCCGGCGGGACGCCGACGCTCCATAGTTGGCCGCTTACCGTGTGGGCGTCACGCCGAAGCGCGAGAGGACGTTGCGCGTGATCTGCGCGATGAAGGGGTTGCCGGCGGCGAGTCCGTGCGCCCATTCGGTCGTGCCCGAGTTGAACACTTCGCCCTTGCCGCGCTTGAAGCTAGCGACGACGGCATGGCCTTTCAGGATCTTGGCCTGGTTCTCCGGCGAGGGATCGCCGTAGGCCGCTTCCGCGAGCACATCGAGCCGCTCGGGCGGTATGAGCGGGGCATAGCCGCGGTCGGGCTCTTCGCCGAGCGCGCACGGCGCCACGCCGATGATTTCGAGATTTTCCGGGACGCCGAGCATCGGCGTCGCTTTCGGGAGGCCGTAATCGTCGAACTGAAAGCGGCAGCCGTCATTTTCGTAGCCGATGAGCGGCACGTCGTCGCCGATTACATCGCCGTAGAACAGGTCCGAGCCCGCGAGCGCCCAGTGCTTGTCGTCGTAGATCGTAAATCCCGCTTGGCCGCGGGCGACGCACATGCCCAGCCGGTGATAACCGCCGAGGATGAAGCTCAAGCCGGTGAGGTTCGCTTCGGGGCGGCCAAAGGCGGGGTGCGACCACAGGTGCGTGGCGTTCGCCGGATCGGCCCGATCGGCTTCGTCCTCGAAGCCGCGCCATTTCTTGCAGACATAGGTGCGGCCCTCGTCCTCCCAGCGCACTTTCCAGAAGCAGGTGTTGCCCGAGAGAATGGCGGCGCCGCCGCCGGCGTCGACGAAGCGCTCGACCTGGTCGCGCTCCTTCGCGGACCAGTATTCCGAATGCCCCACAAAGAGCGCGCACGAATAGCCTTCGAGCACGTCAGCTTCGGCGTCGAGATCGTAATCGGTGTGATAGTCGATCACGTAGCCTTCCCGCTCGGCCCAGACGGTGAAGGCGTGCTCCCATTTGTTCAGGAAGCCGGCCGAGCCGTCGTACGGCGAGCACCCATGCGAGAGCATCCAGGCCATGTCGGATGCGAAGGGCGCCTCGTTGAACCCGCGCTTGCGCATGTTGATGAGACGCGGGGCGTCTTCAGGGGCGCCGACGATGAGCTGTATGAACGGGCGCTGCGTGGACAAGACGCCGATGGCGCCTTCCATCGCTTCGGGAAACGACTTCTTGCCCGTCATCAGGCTGGTGACGTCGCTATAGGCGCTCGCGCCGCCCCACCAATTGTAGGAATGGTAGGTGTTCGTCGCCAGCACGATGGCGGCGTTCGCGCTGCGTTTGCCTTTCGCGGGACGCACGCAAACGAAATGGCGGGTGCTTTGCCCAGTCGCGTCGGTAAGCACGAGGTCGTAATAGCCTGAGCGCCAGTCGCCGGCCTCCACCTCCAAACAGGCGGGCCATCCGCAGCCTTTTGCGTCGGCATCGTCGGGGACGGGATGCTCGGCGGTCGCGACGCCGTCGAAAGTCGCGACGACCTCGCGATGCAGGCCGACGCGGGCGATCTCCAATTTCGCCGGTCCGCGCACGCTCGCGTGAAGCGTGAAGCGCTCGCCGGGACGCACGCTGAGGCGGTCGGTGTAGAAAGCCGGCGTCAACTGCGTCGCTCCGGGTTCTTTGCGGATAAACGATAGTGTAGACTAGCATCCTCGCTGTCAACTGCCGCGCCGTCAGCCCGGCCCGCCGCCGCTCCGGCCGATCTGAAAACGATAGCGCCCACTAGAAAGTAGCGTAGACTATTGTACGCTCGCGCCGGTCTTTACTGATGTGGCGCCTGCCACACGAGGGGGAAACGCGATGAAAAGACTCTTCATGACGACGCTTTCGGTTGCTTCGCTGATGGCCGGTTCGGCCGCGGCGCAGCAGGCGGCCCAGGCTCAGCCGGAGGGAGAAGAGATCATCGTCACCGCCCAGAAGCGGTCTGAGGCGCTGGAGGATGTCCCGGTCTCGATCAGCGTTCTGACGGCCGATGCGCTGGAGACGTCTGGCGTGACCAATGCGGTGGCCCTGAACAACATGGCGCCGGGTCTGCGGGTGTCGAGCGCCGACGCCGCCTCCAGCCCGAAAATCTTCATTCGCGGGGTAGGGCTGAGCGACTTCAACCCCAACGCCTCCGGGGCGGTCGGCATTTATGTGGACGGGGTATATATCGGCTCGCCGCTGGCGCAGCTCGCCGGCTTCTACGACCTCGCGCAGGTGGAAGTCCTGCGCGGACCGCAAGGCACGCTCTACGGGCGCAACACCAATGGCGGCGCGATCAACATCACCGCCAACCGGCCCACATTCGATTTCGTGAGCAACGCGCGCGTCGAGTATGCGGAAAGCAATGCGGTGACGTTCCAGGGCGGCGTCGGCGGGCCGATCATCGACGATCTGCTCGCGTTCCGCATCGCCGGGCAATGGGTCTCCAGCGACGGCCACACCTACGACCGGGTGATCGGCGACGACGTCAACGCTCTCAGGTATTTCGGCGGGCGCGCCGCGCTGTTGTTCACGCCGACGCCCGATCTGAGCATCTACGCGAACATTCATCACTTCGAGAACCACGGCGACGCCACCGCGCCCCAGCACCGCGCGCTGTTCCCCGCCACGCCGGCCGTCGCGGGACCTGACGGATATTGCCTGCCGAGCGCATATGCGAGCGGCCTGTGCACCGACCTGCTGGGATATGCGGATACGGACAATGACGTGCGCGCGGGCGATTACGGGCCGGATTCAGGGCGCGACACCGTCTATGTGCGCGGCGGCCAGGTCCAGCTGGATTGGCGGCTGGGCGACATCGACCTGGTCGCGATCAGCGCCTATCAAAGCGCGGATCGAGACGCGTACGAAAATACGGACGTGTCGCCGATCAACATGCTCGAAATCCACTACAATTCCCATTCCCACGCCTTCACGCAGGAGCTGCGCGTCCAATCCAACGATCCGGCCGCGCCGCTGCGCTGGGTGGCCGGCGTGTTCTATATGGATGAGACGATCGAGGATAATTCGACGCAAGACGTCTTGCGCGCGCTGCGCGCGCCGACCGTCGGCAATCCGCTCGGCATCGATCCCATGAACAACATCGCCGTGTACGGCTACCCCTACACGCAACAGACCGAGAGCCTCGCCGTGTTCGGCCAGGCGGACTACAACCTCACGGAGCGTCTGATCGGCACGTTCGGGCTGCGTTGGTCGGAAGACACGCGCGATTTCGACTATCGCAGCGAGATCGAGTTCGGGCTGATCCCGATCCTGAACTATCGCGCGGAGGAATCTTTCGCCGCCTGGTCCGGCCGTCTCGGTCTTCGCTACGAGCTGACGCCGGACTCGAATGTCTACGCAACATATAGCCGTGGCTTCAAAAGCGGCGGCTTCTTCGGCGGGCTGGCGACGACGTTCGATCAGCTCGAACCGTACGACAACGAACAATTGGATGCGTATGAAATCGGCTTCAAGGGCCTTTTCTTCGATCGCGCGCTGCGCCTCAGCACGTCAGCCTTCTACTACGACTATCAGGACCAGCAGGTCTTCGCGCTCGCGCTGCGCAGCGGCGTGACGACCCTCATCCTCAACAATGCGGGCAGTTCGACCGCCTATGGCGGCGAAGTCGAGGCGTCCTGGCGGCCGACGGACAATTTCGACATTCAGGCGGGGGTTTCGCTGCTGCACGCCGAGTTCGACGAATTCATCTCCGAGGGACAGGATTACGGCGGAAACCGTCTGCCCCAGGCGCCGGAGCTGACCTTCAACGCCAGCATGAGCTATGCCGCGCCGCTGCCGACCGGCGATGAAATCGTGCTCAATGCGGATACGACCTATTCCTCGAAGATCTATTTCGACAACTCGAACGCTGAGCGGCTGTCCCAGGGCGCGGTTTGGAACATGAACGGCCAGGTGAGCTGGCGTTCGGGACGGAGCGGCCTCGAAGCGGGCGTGTTCGCGCGGAACCTGTTCGATGAGGACTGGATCGTGGCGGTGTCGCCGATCGAAAGCCTGGGCGTCGATCTGCTCACCTACAACCGGCCGCGCAGCGTCGGCGTATTCGTTCGGTTCTCGAATTGAACCGGAGGCGGTGCCGCAAGCCGTAGCGCTTGCGGCTCAAATCGGGCTAACTCGCCAATCGGGTTGGGCCGGATGAAGGACCATGGCGAACAAGGCGTCGAAAAGCGAGGAGCAGCCGGGGGTGTCGTTCGACACCAAACTGCGGCCCTCGCAGACGCGCGCCCGGCACACATTCGAAATGATCCTTGCGGTGGCGGGCGAACTGCTGGCGGAGGTCGGCTTTGAGCGGTTGAGCACCAATCTGGTCTGCGAACGCGCCGGGCTGACGCCGCCGGCGCTCTATCGGTACTTTCCCAACAAGTATGCGATCCTGAGCGAGCTGGGCCGCAGGCTGATGCTGGCGCAGGATCGCGTCGTTTTCGATTGGATCAATGCGGGAGGGCTGGAGGCGGAAACGCTCGAAGAAGCGATCGCCAAGTATGAACGCGTGAACCTCGAGGTGAATCGCATCACCAAGGAGATTCCGGGCGGCGTCTGGATTTTACGCGCGCTGCGCGCCGTGCCGATGCTGCAGGACATCCGCACAGGGTCAAGCGATCTCGTCGCCCGCCACGCCGCAGACTATGTGATGAAGCGTCATCCGAAGCTGAATCCGGAAGACGTTTATGCGGCGACCAGAGTCATCACCGAATTGACGTACGCCGCGAGTGAAATGGTGCTCGAACAGCCGGAGGTGGACGAAGCGCTCGTCACGCGGGAGGTCTGCCGCATGATGGCGCTGTACTATGCGCATATCACCGCGCCGCCGGCGGCGCCGGCAAAGCGGGCGCGTGGGCGGAAGGCGAAGAGTCCGGTGAAGCGCGTCGGCAAAGCCAAGCCTCGAAAGACGTCCTGAGGCAGCCGGCATGCGGCGTTTCCGTTTCGCGCTCAGGCGCTGCGTATGAGCGCGGCGCCGGCGGCGGCGACGCGGCGAGCGGTGTCCCTGAACTGGAAGGCGTCGGAAGAGGCGGCGTTGCCCTGCAGCGCGCGCGCGTAGACGCCCTGCTGGATGGCGGCGGTGCGGAACAGGCTGAACGCCATGGCGAAGCGCCAGAGCGGCGCCGGGTCACGCCCGGTGCGCCGGCCATAGGCGGCGACATAGTCGCGCTCCTCGGGAATGCCCAGCTTTGCGAGATCGACGCCGACGAAGCCGCGCGCGACCGGGTCGTCATGCGCCAGATGATAGCCCATGCAGTTGAACGCGAGATCGGCGATGGGGTGGCCGACGGTCGAGAGCTCCCAGTCCAGGATCGCGACGACGCGGGGCTCGCTCTTGTGGAACACGAGATTGCCGATGCGGAAATCGCCGTGGGCGATGGCGGCGGCGTTGTCGTCCGGGACGTTGGCGGGCAGCCACTCAAGCAGCGCATCCATCTCCGGGATCGCCTCGGTGCGGGTGAGTTCGTATTGCTTCTTCCATCTTGCGATCTGACGCTCGAAAAAGGCGTCGGGCTTGCCGAAGTCGTCCAGACCGGCGCCGCGCCAGTCGAACAGATGCAGGCGCGCCAGCGCATCGTTCATCGCGTCGTAGAGCGCCGTGCGCTCCGGCGCCGTCTGCTGCGGCAGGAGCGGATCGGTGAAGATCCGGCCTTCGACGAATTCCATGAGGTAGAACGGCGTGCCGACGATGGTCTCGTCGCTGCAATAGATGCGCGTGCGCGGCGCCGGCACGCCGCTGTCGGCCAGCGCGTTGAGGACGCGGTATTCACGATCGATCGCGTGCGCCGAGGGGGCCAGTTTTCCGGGCGGCTTCTTGCGCAGCACCAGCCGGCCGCTCGCCGATTCGAGCAGGAAGGTGGGGTTCGACTGGCCGCCTTCGAACTGTCGCACGGACACCGCCCCGTCGAAGTCCGGCAGGTTTTCGGCGAGCCAGGCTTGCAGGCGCGCCTCGTCGAAACGGTGCGGCGGCGCGACCTCGCGGGCGCCGGGAGGATTGGTCATGGGATCACCGGACTATTTGAGCGGCAGCCTGAGGCGGCCGGCGATGTTGTTCTTCTGCATGTTGGACGAGCCGCCCACGATCGGCATGCAGACGATGTCGCGCACATAGCGCTCCATGTCGTATTCGCGCGCGCAGCCATAGGCGCCCATGACGCGCTGACAGGTGAGCACGATGTCGACGGCGTTGTCGGCCACGAACAGCTTGGCCATGGAGCTTTGGACGCTGCAGTCGCGTCCTTCGGTGGCGAGCCACGCTGCGTGATAGAGCATGTGCCGGCAGGCGACGAGCTTGGTGCGCGCTTCCACCAGCATGTTGCGCACCGCCTGGTGGCCGCTGATCGGCACGCCGAACTGGCGGCGTTCGGTGGCGTACTGCCAGGCGTCGTTCACGGCGGCGGTGGCGATGCCGAGCGCGACCGCAGTGATTTCCAGCCGTTCGACGTCGAGCGAACGGCCGGCCAGCATCGGCCAGCCGTTGTTCCAGGCCTCCGCGCCGCCGACGACGTTCTCGATCGGAACCTCGACGTTTTCGTAGATGACGTCTGTGGTGGCGGCGTAGCGCAGGCCGAGATGGTCGATATCGACAATGGTGATCCCTGCGCTCGCCGTCGGCACGAGGATGAGCGAGAGGTTCTTGTAGCGGTCTTCCTTGGGGCCGGTGCGCGCCAGCGTGTAGATATAGTCCGCGGCCCGCGCGCCGGTGCACCAGCGCTTGGTGCCGTTGAGGATGCAGCGGCGCCCGTCGTCCGAGAGGCGCGCCGTCACGGCGGCGGAAGCGAGGTCGCCGCCGACATCCGGCTCTGACAGACCGTACGCGAACAGCAGTTCGCCCTTGGCCAGGCGCGGCAGGTATTCGCGCTTCTGCGCCTCGCTGCCGTTCTCGACGAGGTTCATCGCGCCGTAGAAGGCGCAGTGAATGAAAGGCCCGGCCAACGCCGTCCCGCGCTGCGCCAGTTCCTCGATCACGACGATGGCGGACAGGACGTCGACGCCGGCGCCGCCGTACTCCGTCGGCACGGTCAGCCCGGTTACGCCGAGCTCGCACAATTTGGCGAAGGTGTCCTTGCAGAAGCTCGCCTGCTGATCCAGCTCGCGCGCGCGTTCGCGCGGCATCTCCTTGTCGAGGAAGCGCCGCAGCGTTTCGCGCAGCATCGCAATATCTTCGCCCTCGTCGAAATTCATGAGCGTCGCCGCCTTCTCTCGTGTTTCAAACCATCCGCTGCTGGCCGCCCCAGAACCGCGCGCGGATCGCCTTCTTGTCGATCTTGCCGAGGTTCGTGAGCGGGATCGCGTCCCAGAACTCGATCGCCTTCGGCGCGTTGAGGCTGCCTTTGCGTGCCTTGACGAAGTCGATCAGCGCGCGTTCGCTGACGTCTTCGCCGGGATGCAGCACGACGACAGCGCGGACTTCCTCGCCCCATTTCTCGTGCGGCGCGCCGACAACCGCCGCCTGCTTCACGGCCGGATGCTCGAACAGCGCGTCTTCGACCTCGCGCGGATAGACGTTGAAGCCGCCGGAGACGATCATGTCCTTCTTACGGTCGACAATGGTGATGAGGCCCTGGTCGCTGATGCGGGCGATGTCGCCCGTGTGCAGCCAGCCGTTGCGTATCGTGGCGGCGGTGGCCTCCGGATTGTCGAGATAGCCGGACATCATGTTCATGCTTTGGGCGATGACTTCGCCTGCTTCGCCCGGCGCGACGTCGGCGCCGTCGTCGTCGACGATGCGGAGTTTGGCCTGATAGGCGGCGCGTCCGGCGCTCATCAGCACGTCCGCTTCGTCGAACGCCGGATCGACGTGCGCGGCGCGCGACAGCGCCGTCAGCACCATGGGCGCTTCGGTCTGGCCGAAGAACTGGGTGAGGATCGGGCCAAACACGCCGAGCGCCTGCTTCAGGCGCTCCGGCGCAATGGCGGATGCGCCGTAGAGGATGTTCTTGAGGCTTGAAAGATCGTAGTCGCCGCGCCGGGCGTGATCGAGCAGGACGTAGATCATGGTCGGCACGAGCAGCGTCGCTGTGGCGCGGTGAGTCTGGATTGCGTTCAGCAGAAGATCTGGATCGAAGTGGTCGAGGACAACGCAGCAGCCCTGTTTCAGCAGCACCGGCAGGATGAGGCAGCCGGAAGCGTGCGTCATCGGCGTGACGAACACGAACGTCTCGCCCTCGGCGATGCCGAACTCCAGCATCTCGGCGCAGTAGGTGTAGTACCAGGAGCGGTGCGAGAGCATCACGCCTTTCGGCCGCCCGGTCGTGCCGCCGGTGAAATAGATTCCGGCGATATCTTCCGCTTCGACCGGGCAGGGAACGAAGGGCGGCGGCGAGGACGCGAGCAGGGCGTGCAAAGTCGTGTCGCCGCCGGGCGTGCGCCGCTCGTCTCCGCCGACGCAGATGAACGTCTTTACCGTCTCAAGTCCCGGCCTGATCTGGCTGAGCCGCTCGGCGAACGTGTGATGGTAGATGAGCACGTCGCAGCGCGAAAAATTGAGGATGTAGGCGAGGTCGTCGTTGCCGAGCAGCACCGCGAGCGGCACGCGCGCCGCGCCCGTCTTTGCGACCGCGTACTCGCAGAAAACATACTCCGCGCAGTTGGCCATCAGGAAGGCGACGCGGGTTGTGCGGTCCACGCCCATATTCTGCAGAGCGGCCGCAATCTGCGCCGCGTGCGCGCCGATCTGCGCGTAGCTGAAGCGCCGTTCGCCGTCGACGATCGCCGTGCGCGCGCCGCCGTGCAGCACTGCGCGTTCGTAGAGTTCGCTGATGGTGGCGGGGGTCAAGTCTCTTTCTCCGCTCTGTCAGCCGCGCATATGGAACATCATCTTGTAGTCGAAGCTCATCACCGTTTCGCCGCGCTGATTGAGCACGGTGTAGAGCCAGACCTGCACGCCGCGCTGGGGATCCTTGGTCCGGGTCTGCTCCTTGACCTCGACCCGCACACGGATGGTGTCGCCGATCAGGACCGGGCGATGCATGCGCATATCGTCGACGCCGAGCCAGGCGATGACCGAATCCGCGCCGACGCCGGAGAGCCCGACAAGGCCGACCGCGAGTGCGAATATCATCGGACCGTGGGCGAGGCGCTCGCCGAACCGGGTTTTCGCCGCATATTCCTTGTCCATGTGCAGCGGATAGAAATCGCCGGTGAGGCCCGCCCAGTTGACGACGTGGGTTTCGGTGACCGTGACCGCTCCGGTCTCGAACACTTCGCCGAGACGGAAATCGTCGCCGTACTTGGTTTGCGCCATCGTCTTTCTCAGGAGTTGGACGCCGGCCGGAATTTCGGCAGGACGAAATTGTCGTTGAGCCGTTCGAAGGTCACCACGACCTCCATGTCGCAACGCAGCTTGTCGGGATCGCAGCCGACGATGTTGGAAAGCATCTGCACGCCTTCTTCCAGCCGGATCACGGCGACGACGAACGGCATGTCGGCGATGAAGGCGGACGGCGCGTTGTTCTCAACGACCGTGTAGCTGTAGACGGTCCCGCGGCCTGACGCCGTGCGCCAGGCGATGCGCTCGCTGGCGCAGTGCGGACACGCCACGCGCGGATAGAAGATGAACTTGCTGCAGTCCTCGCACTGCTGCAGCGCCAATTGGCCTTTCGCGGCCGCATCCCAGAACGGGCGCGCCCAGGGCGCGACGACCGGCTCGGGTTTGGCAGGCGGAGAGACGGTGCTCATGCGGGCCTCACGAAGGAATCTCTGTGCCGAGGATGGTCACCTGCGCGTCCATGTAGGTGCCGCCCACCGCCGTCTCGACGGCGAAGCGGGCGTTGGGGGCCTGGCGCTCGCCGGCTTTCCCCATCAGCTGGCGCGCCGCTTCGACGAGCAGGGAGACCGAGCCGCCGGCGCCGATATGGCCTTTGGAAAGCATGCCGCCGTCGGTTGTCGTCGGCAGGCGTCCGCCCGGCCAGGTGTCGCCGCGCAGAAAAATCTCGCCGGCTTCGCCGCGGCCGCACAGGCCGAGTTCCTCGAAGGCGATGAGCTGATAGATCGGATAGGAATCGTAGATCTCGGCGACGTCGATATCCGCCGGCGTCAGGCCGGCTTCGCCGAACGCCTGCTGGGCGGCCTTGGCCCAGCCGAAGCGGGTGAGATCGGGCTCCTGGTGAAACGCGAAGTGGGTGACGGCGCCGCCCTCGCCAAGCACGTAGGCGGGCGTGTCGGTCAGGTCGCGCGCGCGTTCGGCCGAGGTGACGATGAAGGCGGCGCCGCCATCGAGCAGCATGTTCGAATGCTTGGCGCGCAGCGGCGTGGACAGCATCTTCGAGGCCATCACCTCCTCAAGCGTAAGCGGCTTGCGGAAGAAGGCGTTGGGGTTGAGTTCGGCCCACTTGCGGTTCGATACGCAGACCGCGGAGAGATGTTCGTCGGTGGCGCCGGTTTCGTACTTGTAGCGCGTGGTCGTGAGCGCGGCGACCGTGGAGTAGTGCTGGCCGTAGGGCGTCTCCCATTCCGCGGAGATGCCGGCGGTGGAGAACAGGTCGATGCCGCCCTGGCTCGACACGCCGGTGCCGAGCTTGTCGGTATGGACGAACAGAACCGCTTCGGCGCGGCCGGTTTCGATGAGGGCGCTGGCCATGCGCAGTCCGTTGGTGCTGCTCGAACCGCCGGAAAAGACCTGACAATTGCCGACGACGTTCTTGAGGCCGAGTTCCTCCACCACCCGGCAGGTCACCAGTTCGGTGTTGAACTGGCCGCTGAACAGCGCGCCGGTCGGCATGACGAAATCGATCTCGTCCTTGCCGATGCCGGCGTCCTCGATCGCCATCCGCGCGGCGTCGAGGGCGAACGAAATGGCAGGACGCTCGGGATACCTGCCCGTCGGAATCTCGCCGATGCCGACGATGGCGGTTTTTCCGCGCGTCCTGCTCATCGTTCGCTCTCCGCTTACGCCGCGACGGCCGGGATGCCCCGATGGAATTGCGGGAAGATCGCTTCCTCCCGTTGCGTGCCGGTGATGGCGTCCACGCACATCACCGCCGAAAGTGATGCGCCGTCAACGCCGCCGCCCCACAGCCGGGCGCCATACTGGTCGCCGGCGAAGTAGAGGCCTTCGACCCAGGGAGACTTCACGTCCGGACGATCCGTGCCGACCGGGCGCCACAGGCCGTAGGCCTCGGGCGAAGGCGTCCAGATGCAGAACTCCATGTCTTCTTCCCAGTGCGGGAAGGTGCGCTTGGCCCAGTCCTCGCAGAGGCTGATGACGCGCCCGACGCGATCGGGATTGCGCATCTCCTTGTCGGTCAAGGCCGTGGAGAAGAGATATTCGCGCTTGTTCGCAGGCCCGCGCTTCGAGGTGCCGTCGCCCCAGGCGGTGAAGTCGCACATCACCATGTCGACGACGCCGATGAAGCCTTCGTCGGGCGTGGTGATGCCGGGCATGTAGACGAAGCTGCCTTCGGCGATGCCGATGTCCGGCAGCTGCGGGCGCTTCATGCCGTACCATCCGGTCAGGAGGCCGGCGCCCCAGAATTCCTGCTGCAGGAGCTGCACCCACTCGGCGGGGAACGCCTGTTTGGGCAGCACGTTGAAAATGTACTTGGGCGGGATCGTGCAGATGACGTTGTCGGCCAGGATCACGCGGTCTTCGTCATAGGCGTTGTCGGTGGCGCCGATGCGGACGCCGACGGCGCGGCCGTTCTCGATCAGGACTTCCTTCACCCGCGTGTTGCGCAGCACCTGGCCGCCATGCTCGAGCACGACGCGTTCGAACGCCTGGGGAATGGCGATGCAGCCCGGATCGTCGGCCGTGGCCACCGAGCCGCTGACCAGGTTCATGCGGATGTCGCCGGCGATCGCCATGTAGCCCAGAAAGTCGCCGGTCGGCGTCATGGCCGGCTCGGCTTGCGCCGTCTGCGAGGCCGCCAGCACCTTGATGTAATCGTAGGCCTCGGGATGCATCTGGCGCTGCTCGAGCCAGGTCTGCAGCGGCGTCCGCATCAGGTTGGCCATGTCGTCGAAGGTGGAGCGCGCCATGTCCGAGAGCTGCGTCATGGTGGCGTTGAAGCCCTCGGGCGACATCCAGGGATAAGGTTTGCCCTTCTCGACCTGATAGGCCTTGGTCGGCTTGCCTTCACCTTCCCATTTGACGAAGGCGAGGCCGCGGTTGAGCGGGAGCTTGTGCCCCACGCCGAGGTGATCCATCAGGAAGTTGACGCGCCCGCGATTGCCCCAGAACAGGCCGTGGCCGCCGGCTTCGAAGACGCGCCCGTCCAACAGGCCGCGATCGAAAATTTCCTGGATGTCGGGCGTGCACTTGCCGAGCTGGCAATGCGCATAGGCGAGCGACCTGCGAAACGCGTCGGCGTCCATTTCGACGCCGTCGGCGACGACCTTGTCGCCTTTGCCGACATACGAAAGCGTGCGCCCGCCGACGAACGGCGCGCGTTCCAGCACAATGACCCGCTGGCCGTCGTCCTTCGCCAGCAAAGCTGCAGCGCCCAGGCCGGCGACGCCGGCGCCGATCACCACGGTATCCACTTTCTGATTCGCGGACATCTTCCCTCCGACCGCCATTAATTCGGCTATGATACTTACTGCTGGACCCGTTCCGGTTTGCGCCCGTGCGGAAATCCAGAAAACGAAAGAAACAGTATGCTTGAAAGTTTCGTTATGCAAGCGGCTAGATGGCGCAGGGCGGCTTTACGCTAGGTGCGCCGGAGCGGAATGGGGTGACAAAGCGTCCGGCTGCCGGTCTATTGGCGGTTGCACAGCGCGCTGCTTGTTGGGGCGCCGGGGACTTTTTGCTTCTTAGGACGGTGCGGCGCTCAATGAACAAGCGAACGGCGGGAAGTCGGGTGTCGGCGAGCGATGCGGCGCCGGCGCACTGGATGATCCGTTCGAACCTCGTGAACCGCGTTCTCGACGTCATCGGGGACGCCTGGATCATGCAGATTCTCTCGGTGCTGATGTCGGGGCCGCACCGGTTCGATCAGATCGTCGCGCTGATCAACGTGCCCCGCAGCACGCTGGCGGCGCGCCTGCGTCAGCTGGTGGAAGCGGGCTGCGTCATCAAGCAGGAGGCGGGTGCGAAGGGCCGGAAAGGCGCTCCAGGCTATCGGCTCACCGCAAAGGGCGGCGACCTGGCGCCGACGCTGAAACTCATCCGGCAATGGAACGACCACTGGCGGGTGTCGGGGCGGGTGTTGAGCGGCGCCATGCCGCCAAATCCCTGTGGGCATGCGGCGAATGTGGAGGTGATCTGCGCCTGCTGCGGCCGCCAGAGCGACGCCCGCGACATGAAAGTCTTCCAGTCGAGCCTGCATCCTGTCGAGCCGCGCCTGCCGCCGAACAAGCGTGTGCGCACGTCGGAAGTGTTCGCCGAAAGCGACGCCGCCATCCCGGCCGAAGGCGTGCTCGGCGACCGCTGGGCGGGCTTGATCGTCGCCGCCGCCTTCTTCGGGGCCACCAAATATTCCGACATAGAAGGCGCGCTGCGGATCGCGCCCAACATACTCGCGGCGCGGCTTGAACGGCTGACGAAGCAGGGACTGCTGTCGCGGACGCTGTATCAGAGCAGTCCGCCGCGCCACGCCTATCATCTGACCGAAAAGGGCCTGAGCCTCTATCCGATCATCGTTGCGATGGACGCCTGGGCGCGCAAATGGATGAAGCCGCGCGAGGACCTGGGCTGGCGCATTCTGCACAAGCCCTGCCTGGAATGGTTTGCGCCGCGGATTCAGTGCGCGCGATGCAAGGCCGACGTGTTCTGAAGCGCCCGCGCGGCGCTCTGGCGCAGGTTTATCAGTTGCGTTATGCAAGTTAGGCTGCTAAGCCGGCCCGGGCCGTGGAGGCGACGCCGCGAAGCTGGCGCGCCCGGCTGGAGAAGGCGTCCTTGCATGTTTGATTTGTCCGGAAAAGTAGCAGTCATCACGGGGTCGAGCAGGGGCATCGGCCGCTCGGTGGCGGAGTGCATGGCGCGCGCCGGCGCGCGCGTGGTCGTCTCCAGCCGCAAGGCCGACGCCTGCGCCGCGGTGGTGGACAGCATCGTAAGCGCGGGCGGCGAAGCGGTCGCCGTGCCCTGCAACGTGTCTCAAAGCGCGCAGCTGCAAAGTCTCGTCGATGAGAGCGTGAAGGCCTTCGGCGGCATCGACATCCTGGTCTGCAACGCCGCCGTGAATCCGTATTTCGGCCCGATGGCGTCCATGCCCGAGGACGCCTACGACAAGATCATGAACAGCAACGTGAAGGCGAATTTTCTCCTGTGCAACATGGCCGCGCCGCACATGGTCGGCCGGGGCGGCGGAAACATCATCATCGTCTCCAGCATCGGCGGCGGACAGGGCAGCGCAACCTTGGGCGTTTACGGCATGTCCAAGGCGGCGGATTTTTCGCTGACCAAGAACCTGGCGATCGAGTGGGGCCCGAAGGGCATCCGCGCCAACTGCATCGCGCCCGGCCTGATCAAGACCGACTTCTCGCGCGCGCTCTGGGAAAACCCCAAGCTGCTGAAGAATGTCGAAGAGGGCACCCCCTTGCGCCGCATCGGTCAAGCTGATGACATAGGCGGCGTGGCGGTGTTCCTCGCGTCGAGGGCGGCGGACTACATCACCGGCCAGACGATCGTCGTCGATGGCGGGATCACGGTGAAAGAGCCCGCATAGAAACGCCTGACGAAAGGCATAACATGGATTTCACGCACACGCCGAAGATGCTGGCCCTGCAGTCGCAGGTCCGCGATTTCTTGGACCGGCATATCGTTCCGGCAATCCCGCGCTGGAAGCAGGAGGTCGAGGCGGGCGCGCCCCATCCCGCTTTCATGGAGGATCTCAAGGCGTTGGCCCGGTCCGAAGGGCTGTGGAATCTCTTCCTGCCGGGACTTCACGCCGACGAACCGGGCCAGGCGCTGAGCAATCTGGAATATGCGCCGCTCGCGGAAATCATGGGCCGGGTGATGTGGGCCTCGGAGGTGTTCAACTGCAGCGCCCCCGACACCGGCAACATGGAAATACTGCACCTGTTTGCGACGCCCGAGCAGCGCGAACGCTGGCTGAAGCCGTTGCTGGAAGGCGAGATCCGCTCCTGCTTCGCCATGACCGAGCCGGATGTCGCCTCGTCCGACGCCAGCAATATCCAGACCTCCATTCGCCGCGACGGCGGCGACTACGTGATCAACGGGCGCAAGTGGTTCATCTCCGGCGCGGCGCATCCGCACTGCCGCTTCGCGATCGTTATGGGCGTCACCGATCCGGACAATGACCGGCATCGGCGCCAGAGCATGGTCATCGTTCCGTTCGACACGCCCGGCCTTGAGATCGTGCGCAACATTCCGGTCATGCGCCATCTGTCGGCGGAAGGGCATTGCGAGATCGTGCTGCGCAATGTGCGCGTGCCGGCGGAGAATCTCATCGGCGAAGAGGGCGCCGGTTTCGCCATCGCTCAGGCGCGGCTCGGGCCGGGGCGCATCCATCACTGCATGCGCTCGATCGGCCAGTGCGAGCTGGCGCTGGAGCTGATGTGCGCCCGCGCCGCGGAACGCAAATCGTTCGGGCGCTATCTGCACGAGCACGGCGCGGTCGCGGAGTGGATCGCCCGCTCCCGCATCGAGATCGACCAGGCGCGGCTGCTGGTCATGCGCGCGGCGTGGCTGATCGATCGCCACGGCGCCAAGGGCGCGGCCAAGGAGATCGCCATGATCAAGGCCGTGGCGCCGTCGCTTCAGACCCAGGTCTGCGATCGCGCCATGCAGACCTTCGGCGCGATGGGGCTGTCGGAAGACGCGCCGGTCGCCGACCTGTGGACCTGGGGGCGCGTGCTGCGCATCGCCGACGGGCCGGACGAGGTCCATCTCGCCAGCGTGGCGAAGCAGGAAATACGCGAGCAGAGCCACAAGCGCGCCGAAGCGATCCGCTACCTGTAGGACGCGCTGAAAAACGCATCGGCAAAGACGGCCGCGAGGCCGAATTCGCTTGCGGGACAGTCCCACAGAAGTATTGTTATGAAAGTCACTTCTTCGCTTGGCTGAAGGGCGTCGGATGCGGCTGCGCGATGCGCCGAGGCGCAATCGTGGGTCGTTTCCGACGCCGGGCGGCCAGGCCGGGATTCATTTCACGGGAGCACACGCATGGCGAGTGAACGCATGACCGCGCCGCCGATCGCGCCCCACGCGGCTCGGATTCGTTTGCGTGGGGCGAACTGAGATGGTCCCGGCTCCGCGGCCGAGCGGCCTGAAGCGTTTCCGTTATCGCGCGGCCCGCTGGTGGGGCGAGCGCACGCTCGCGCAGATGTTTCTCGAGAACGCCGCGCGCCACCCCGAACGGCTGGCGGTCGTGGACGCGCCGAACCGGGCTGTGGTCGCCTTCGGCGAGCCGCGCCGGCTGACATACGCCGAATTTTCCGCCGAGGTCGACCGCATCGCCGGCGCGCTTCTCGAGTCCGGCCTCGGCAAGGGATCGATCGCACTGGTGCAGATGCCCAACATCGCGGAATTGCCGGCGCTCTATTTCGCGTGTGCGCGGATCGGCGCGATCATCAGCCCGGTTCCGGTGCAGTACCGCGCGCACGAACTCAAGCAGATCATCGCCATCGTGAAGCCGCAGGCGTTCGTCTGCTGCACGCAGGTGAAGGGCTGCGACCATGTGAGCGAGGCGCGCGCCTTGCTGACGCCGGAATGCCGGCTGCTCACGTTCGGACCCGCGCCGCCCGAGGAGCGGGGCGATCTTTCGCACGCGCGCGGCGATGCGCGCAGGCTGCAGAAGCATTGCCGGCGAACCAAGCAGAGCGCGGACGACATCTTCACCATCTGCTGGACGTCGGGAACGACGGGCGCGCCGAAAGGCGTTCCGAGAAGCCATAATCACTGGGTGGCGATCGCGCCCGCGACCTACCAGCCGGCCGACATCCGCGACGGCGACATCCTGCTCAACCCGTTCCCGATGATCAACATGGCCAGCATCGGCGGCGTGACCATGAGCTGGCTGCGCGCGGCGGGAACCATGGTGCTGCATCACCCGTTCGACGCGAACGTCTTCCTGCAGCAGATCGCCGCCGAGAAGCCGTCCTTCACCATCGCGCCGCCCGCCATTCTCAACATGCTGCTTCAGGACGAAGCGCTGCTGGCGCGCGTCGACCTTTCGAGCCTGCGCACGATCGGTTCGGGCTCGGCCCCGCTGGCGCCGGCGATGGTTCGAGGATTTCAGCAGCGCCTGGGCATCGGCGTCGTCAATCTGTTCGGCTCGAACGAGGGCTTGTCGCTCGTCAGCGGGCCGGACGACGTTCCCGACCCCGACGAGCGCGCCAGCTACTTTCCGCGTGCGCCGTTGTTTCGCGCGCCCTATGGCGGCAAGCCGGCGCGGCACATGCAGACGCGCCTGGTCTCGCCGGACGACGGCAAGCGCGTCACGGCGGACGGCGTCCCCGGCGAACTCCAGATCCGCGGGCCGACGATATTCGAAGGCTATTACGCGGCCGCGGATCAGACCGCGGCCGCCTTCACCCGCGACGGCTATTTCCGCACCGGCGATCTGTTCGAGATCGCGGGAAACGGCCGCTTCTATCGCTTTGTCGGCCGCTGCAAGGATCTCATCATTCGCGGCGGATACAACATCTCGCCTGAGGAGCTCGACCAGTTGCTTGGCGGCCACCCGAAGCTGGCGGAAGCGTGCGCGTTCGGCATACCCGATGCGACGCTCGGCGAGCGGATCGGCCTGGCGATCGTGCCCAGAGAGGCGGGCGAGGCGATCGAACTGCAGGAGCTGACCGACTTTCTGAAGATGCGCGGCGTGGCGCAGTTCAAGTTGCCGGAGCGGCTCTTCGTCGTCGAGGCGCTGCCGCGCAATGCGCTGAACAAGGTGTTGCGCACGCAGGTGCGCGAGCGCGCATTGGCGGCGTCGCAGACCCAATAGTCACGGCTGACGGATCGGTGCGCGGCGTGCGGATCGTATGACGCAAAAAGGACGGGCGCGTCGGTCGACGCGCCCGTCCAGCTTTGAGTGCGCCCCGTCTAGAATCTCTGAGAGATGGCGAAGCCGAATTCCTGGGGCGGGCCGAAGACGGAGA
>JAHDXR010000016.1 GCA_023384105.1 Hyphomonadaceae bacterium
CAGGCGTCCGCAAAGGACTGACAATCGCGGCTCGACGCATGGATCAATTCTCCGGCTCGGGCGCGGCGCCGCGCGCCAGCGTCCTTGTACGCCGTGATGCCTGTCTGGAAACCCCTTGCGCAAAGACAAGCAGCGTTTTGACGCCGGAGCGCGCGCCGGCGAGCCCGCTATGCGGAGCCGGTCCGGCCGACCTCCGCGTCCGGCCACACGCGCACATGGCGCGGGACCAGGCGGATGCGGTCGCGCGGGGAAAGCTTGGCCGCTTCGTCGTGCGAGATGCGCACTTCGAGCGCGCCGCCGCGCTCAAGGGCGCAATCGAGGCGAGCGTCCGGCCCGGCGAGAATCAGGTTGCGCACGCGCGCTGGAAATCCCGGCCCCTCGCCCGCCTCGACCGCAAACTCCTCCGGACGCGCGAAGGCGATGGCGCTGCCCGCACTCGGATGTGCGCCGACGATCGGCGCGCCGTAACCGTCGATGATCGCGATGCCGCCATTGATCGTGCACGGGAACTGGACCGCATCGCCGAGAAAATCGAACACGAAGCTCGACGCCGGTTCGTGATAGAGTTCTTCCGGCGTGCCAACCTGTTCGAGAGCGCCGTCTTTCAGTACGGCCACGCGGTCCGCCAGTTCGAGCGCCTCTTCCTGGTCGTGGGTGACGAAGATGGTGGTGAGGCCGGTGCGCTCGTGCAGTTCGCGCAGCCAGCGCCGCAGCTCCCGGCGCACCTTGGCGTCCAGCGCGCCGAACGGCTCGTCGAGCAGCAGGATTTTGGGCTCGATCGCGAGCGCACGCGCAAGCGCCACGCGCTGGCGTTGGCCGCCGGACAATTGCGCGGGATAGCGCCCGCCCAGCCCGTCGAGCTGCACCATGGCCAGCAACTCGGCGACCTTCGCCTTGATCCGCGCATCGGCGGGCCGTTCGCTTCTAGCCTTGGCGCGCATGCCGAAGGCGATGTTCTGCGCCACAGTCATGTGCTTGAAGAGCGCGTAGTGCTGGAACACGAAACCGATGCCGCGCTGACGCACCGGCTTCGCCAGCAGGTCCTCGCCGCGGAACGAAACGCCGCCGCCGTCGGGCGCTTCGAGACCGGCAATGATGCGCAACAGCGTCGTCTTGCCCGAGCCGGAGGGACCGAGCAGCGCCAGGAACTCCCCATCCTCGGCGAACAGCGAAACGCCTTTCAGCGCCGGGAAGCGCCCGAACTGCTTTTCGACCTTTGAAATCTCAAGCGACATGAAAACCTCTCAGCGGGCGCGCTGCGCCGCCAGTTCGTCGGCGAACTGCGCCTCCAGCAGCGTCTTCACGGCAAGCGTGACGAGCGCGAACAGCGCCAGCAGCGACGCCACGGCGAACGCCGCGACCGATTGGTACTCATTATAAAGAATCTCGACATGAAGCGGCATCGTCGCGGTTTCGCCGCGGATCGTGCCGGAGACGACCGCGACCGCGCCAAACTCGCCCATCGCCCGCGCCGTACACAGCAGCACGCCGTACATGAGCGCCCAGCGGATGTTCGGCAGCGTCACCAGGAAGAACGTCCGCCAGGGGCCGGCGCCGAGCGTCGCGGCGGCGGATTCCTCGTCCGAGCCCTGCGCCTGCATCAGCGGAATCAGCTCGCGCGCGACGAACGGCAAAGTCACCAGCGTCGTCGCCAGCACGAGGCCGGTCACCGTGAAGATGACCTGGATGTTGTACTTGTCGAGCAGCGGTCCGAACCAGCCGTTGGCGCCATAGAGCAGCACGAACACCAGGCCGGAGATCACCGGCGAGATCGAGAACGGTATGTCGATCAGCGTCACGAGCGCGCTCTTGCCCCAGAACTCGAACTTCGACACCGCCCAGGCGGCGGCGAGGCCGAAAACGGTATTGAGCGGCACGGCGATGGCGGCGACGAGCAGCGTCAGCCGGATCGCCGAGATTGCATCCGGGTCCTGCAGCGCCTGAAAGTAACCGCCGAAGCCGCGCCGCAGCGCCTCGACGGACACCGTCGCCAGCGGCAGCAGCAGAACGACGGCGAAGTAAGCGATGCTCAGGAAGATCAGGGCGCCCGCCAGAACCGGCGGATCGCGGCGGGCGATGGAGCGGCGGCTCACGCGCGGCCCCTGCGCCCCGCCGCGCCCTGCAGCGCGTTGAGGATCAACAGGAAGACGAACGAGACCACCAGCATGACAAGGCCGACGCCGGCGGCGCCCGCATAGTCGAACTCCTCAAGCCTGATCACGATCAGGAGCGGCGCGATCTCCGAGACGTTCGGAATGTTGCCGGCGATGAAGATCACGGAGCCGTACTCGCCGACCGCGCGCGCGAACGACAGCGAAAAGCCGGCCAGGAGCGCCGGCAGGAGCGCCGGCGCGACGACGTGAAAGATGGTGCGGATACGCCCGGCGCCCAGCGTCGCCGCCGCTTCCTCCGCCTCGCTGTCGAAATCCTCCAGCACCGGCTGAATCGAGCGGACGACGAACGGAAAACCGACGAACACCAGCGCGATCATCACGCCAAGCGGGGTGTAGGCGATCCGCACGCCATAGGGATCGAACAATGAGCCGACCAGGCCGTTCGGCGCGTAGATCGCCGCCAGCGAAATGCCGGCCACGGCCGTCGGCAAGGCGAACGGCAGGTCGACAAACGCATCGAGCAGGCGCCGGCCCGGAAAGTCGTAGCGCACCAGCACCCAGGCGACGACCGTGCCGAACACGGCGTTGATGCAGGCGGCGACAAAGGATGCGCCGAAGCTCAGCTTGAACGCATCGATGGTGCGCTCGTTGGTCATCACGCCCCAGAAGTGATCGAAGCCCGCTTCCCACGGCCGCAGCGTGAGCGCCGTAAGCGGCAACAGCACGAAGAACGAAAGATAGGCGAGCGTGAAACCGAGCGCCGGGCCGAATCCGGGCAGCGCGCTCGGCTCGGCGAAACGCCAGCCCCGCTTTCTCGCAGCCGCGGTCATTGCCGTCGCCCCGCCATCACTTGATCGAACACGCCGCCGCTGGCGAAGTGCGCGCCGTGCGCCTCCGCCCAGCCGCCGAACGCCTCATCGACAGTGATCAGCGGAATGTCCGGGAACGCCCCGCGATAACGCGCGAGCGCCGCCGGATCGCTGGGCCGGTAATAGTGCTGCGCAGCCAGCTCCTGCGCTTGCGGCTCGTAAAGGAAACGCATATAGGCTTCCGCCAGTTCACGGGTCTGGCGTTTATCGACATTGGCGTCGACCCACGCCACGGCCGGCTCGGCCAGAATGCTCATCGACGGATAGACGATCTGGAAACTGCCCGCGGCCGCTTCGCGCAGCACCAGATGCGCTTCGTTCTCCCAGGCGATCAGCACGTCGCCGATGCCGCGCTGCACGAACGTTGTGGCCGAACCGCGCGCGCCGGTGTCCAGCACGGCGACGTTGGAGAAGATGCCGGCCAGCAGCGCGCGCGCCGCCGTCTCGTCTCCGCCGCCGCACAACGCACTGGCCCAGGCCGCCAGATAGTTCCAGCGCGCGCCGCCGGAGGTCTTCGGATTCGGCGTCACGACGACGACGTCGTTGCGGGCGAGATCGGACCAGTCGGCGATCGCCTTCGGATTTTCCGCACGCACGACGAACACGATCGTGGAGGTGTAGGGCGCGCTGTTGCGCGGCAGACGCCGGCGCCAGTCGGATGCGATGAGGCCAGCCGCAGCGATCGAGTCGATATCGTACGGCACGGCAAGCGTGACGACGTCGGCCTCGAGCCCGTCGATCACCGCGCGCGCCTGACGACCCGAGCCGCCGTGCGACATGCGCACCCTCGGCCGCGCCGCTTCCGCATGCGTCTCGGCCCAATGCGCGAGGAAGGCGGGATTGATCTCCACGTACAATTCGCGGGTTGGGTCATAAGACACGTTGAGAAGTTCCGCCCCTTGCCGCGACTGGCAGCCCGCCAAGCCCGCCGCGAACGCACCCATCAGCACGCGCCGCGACATCGAGGTTCCCGTCGGTCGGACCATCATGCCGTGGATAGGGCTGCATAAACCCGACCTGGTCAATAGACTAACTATGCGCTTCTACCGGACGATCCGGCCTCAGCCGAATAGCTCAGCTTCGTCGTGTGATCTGGTCGAACACACCGCCATCGCCGAAGTGCGTGCGCTGCGCCTGCGCCCAGCCGCCGAACACGTCGTCGATGGTGAAGAGCGGGATATCGGGGAAGCTCGCGCGGTGGCGGGCGAGAATCTGCTGGTCACGCGGACGATAGTGGTGGCGCGCCGCGAGATCCTGGCCCGCATCCGAATAGAGACGGCGCAGGTACGCCTCGGCCGCCGCGCGCGTGCCCTTGCGCTCGACAACGCGATCGACGACGGCGACGGACGGCTCCGCCAGGATCGACACCGAAGGATAGACGATCTCGAAATTGTCCGCGCCGAACTCGGCCAAGGCCAAGTGCGCCTCGTTCTCCCAGGTGATCAGCACGTCGCCGATGCGCCGCTGCGCGAACGTCGTGGTCGAGCCGCGCGCGCCGGTGTCGAGCACCGGCACGTTGCGGTAGATGCGCTGCACGAACTGCTGGGCCGTCTGCGCCGTGCCGCCGGTCTGGCGCAGCGCATACCCCCACGCCGCAAGATAGTTCCAGCGCGCGCCGCCCGACGTCTTCGGGTTCGGCGTGATCACGCTGACGCCCTGACGGGCGAGGTCGCTCCAATCGCGGATGCGCCATGGATTGCCGCGGCGCACGAGGAAAATCATCGTCGACGTGTACGGCGCGCTGTTGTTCGGCAAGCGCGACTGCCAATTGCGCGCGATCACGCCGCGCTCGGCGATCGAGTCGATGTCATAAGCCAAGGCGAGGGTCACGACGTCGGCGCGGATGCCGTCGATCACGGAGCGCGCCTGGCGGCCCGAACCGCCGTGCGATTGTGAAATGCGCACTTGCTGGCCATTGTGCGTGCGCGCCCATTCCGCGGCGAACAACGGATTGTAGGCCTCATAGAGTTCGCGCGTCGGGTCGTACGACACGTTGAGCAATTCGATCGGACGATTGGCTTGCGCCTGCGCGCCGGACGCCGCGGCGAACACGCCGAACCCCAGGCCCGCTGCAACCCCGCGCCGCGTAAGATCATGTGACATGGTGCTCTACTCCGAACTTAGAACGCGACTTGGGTGCGCAGCGCGACGGCCTGGTAGTCCTGGCCGATCTGCGCGCCCACACCCGGCACGGCGGCGACGATGGCGGCGGCGTCTTCCGGATCGAGCCGGTCGATCTCGACCCATTGGTAGTCGAGCAGGAAGCGCACCGTGTTGTTGGGATACCAGTTGAGGCCGAGCGTAGTGATGGTCTGCTCGCCGCCGCGCACGGTGTCGCCGGCGATCGGCGCGGCGCCCAACGCGCCTTCGTGGAAGTTGAGATCGAGCGTCGAATAGCGCGCCGCCAATTCCCACGCGCCCCAGCGCGCGTCGCCCGGGCTGAAGCTTCTGGCGGGGCGGACGCCCTGGAAGCCGCCGTTTGCGGCGCTCCAACGCCGGCGCTCGCCGGTGAGAGTCCAGGCGCCCTGCACGTACCAGCCGCCGAACTCCGGATCGACAGCGCCGGCGCCGGTGCGGCTGACGTCGATCTGATAAATCTCGCCTGCGGCGTAGAAATTGTTCCAGAACGCGCCCGCTTCGAGGCCGTAGGCGAGCGCGCCGTCGGCGAGCAGATTGCCGGTGTCGACGAAGCGCGTCGTGTCGTTGCGCAGCTCGGGACGCTCGCGCAGGCGGATGCGCTGCAGGTCGGCCGTGGACGCATCGGTGTCCGCCGGTTCGAGCACGCCGGCGAGATTGGCGCCGAGGTGAACGCCGTAGCTCTCGCCGCGCAGCGGCAGCAGCGCGACACGGCCGAGGAAACCGGTCTGTTCGTCGAACTCGCCGCTGTTCGCGACCGTCGCGCCGGTCAGAACGCCGGACCAGTACCAGCGGTCGCCATTGGCGAAGACGCCGACGCCGGTGCGGCCGTCGCCGCCGGCGAGACCGCGCACAAGCTCAGCCGCGGCCGGGCGTTCGAGGAAGAGCGACTCGGTGTTCGATGTCGCGTCTTCCAGGCCCGTCGGAGTGGCCCAGGCGCCGATACGGAAACGCAACGGCGCAGCGTTCTCCCACGGCTTGTAGCCGGCATATTCGAGATAGGCCTGCGTGATCTGCGAGCCTTCCGTGCCGGTGCCGCCGAGTTCATAGATCAGCGCGTAGTTCCAATCGCGGAACGCCGTGCCCTCGAAGCCCAGGCGCGCGCGGCGGAAATTGCCGCCGGAGTTGAGATCGCTCGCGGCCGCTGTGTCGCCGCGACGATTGTCCGGCGTCTGGGCGCCGTCCTGCTCGTAGTGCGCATAGTCGTATTGAACGAGGCCGCGGAGCGCGAAGCGGAAATCGCCATTGGCCGATGCGATCGCCGGCCGCCCGTTCGCCACGGTGACGACAGGCGCTTCCGACGCCACGCGGCGTACGTCGGCGACGTCCGCCGCCGAGGACGCTTTCAGATCGTTGAGCTGCGCTTCGATGTCCGCCAGACGCTGTTCAAGCTCCTGGATGCGGCGCTCGCGCTCGTCCGCGGGCTGCGCGGCTTGCTGCGCCGCCGCGACGCTCGCGAGCGCAAGCCAACTCGCGCCAATCGTCGCCAAAGTCTTCAACTTCATCACCGCCATCCCCTTCGGCCGCCCCGGAATACGGGGCGGCCGGCTGTTGCTGGCGGTCGCGACGAGGGGTGCTCAACGCCAGCCGGTCGGAGCGACGCCATTGCCCCGTAGAACCGTAGGGAAAAGGCATCCCATTAACTCAACCGAGTCAATCGAGATTAGCTTATGACCTAGTTTAGCCGGGCTAACTCGGCGGCCGGCGCCGATGTCAGGCGGCGGAGGAGGACGAGGACTCCGCGTCCCCGCTCGCCGCCGCGGTCCGCTGCGTTGCGGAAGCGACATCGGCAAGCGTAGCGCCTTCCAGGATCTGAGCGGTGGCGTCGCGCACGCGGACCAAAGTCTTTCGCAGCGCGCACGCCGCCTCGTCGCGGCAATCTTCGCAGCGCTGATACGCGGTGCGGCTCGTGCATGGCGTCAGCGCCAGCGGCCCATCGATAGCACGGATAATGTCGGCAAACGTGATCAGATCGGGCGCCCGCGCGAGCGCGTAGCCGCCCGCCTTGCCGCGATGGCTGACGACCAGGCCGTGCTTGCGCAGTTCGAGCAGGATGTTCTCCAGGAAGCGGCGCGGGATGTCCTGGCGGGCTGCAATATCGCCGATGAAAAATGGACGCCGCGGGCCCTCGCCCGTCTGCGACGCCAGATCGATCATCGCGCGGAGCGCGTATTTCGCCTTGCTTGTGAGCATGCCCATCCGCCGGAGACTCGCCGGCGAACGCCAGCGCTTGCGCAGGTTAAACCCGACAAGCCTGATCGGCTCAAGCGCCCTCCCCAGCGCAAGGCGACGATCCAGCCAAATTCGCGCGGCGGCCGCCCGTATACGGGCGGCTGAACCATTAGGAAGCGAACGGCGGAGGAGGAGGTGGTGGTGTGGCCAGTCGTACGAGAACTGGTATCCGCATGCGTTCGCCTGTCAAAATAGGCGAATAGTGGAGAAAACCGTCAGAAACGGCTGCCCCTGAGAGCGTCTCGCCCCAAATTCCATCGTTCTTTCCGAGCCTTATCCCCCCAAAATAGACCGCCATGTCCACCGAACAGGCCCGAAAATTTCCAGCCTGTTCCAATCCTAGCTTCAGGGCGCGCGCGTTTGAGAAGGCTGGGTCAGAAGCCGAAGCTCACGAAGGGCGTCGAACAGGGCGGGCCGGGCGCTATGTGCATCGCCGGCGCATCGCCGAGCTCCATGATCAGGCAACCCACCGTGAAATTGTCGCGCCTGCTGACGAGGTCCTCGCCATGCCGGCAAATCGGACCATCGTGCGAAGAAAGGATCGACTTGATCTCCTCAATATCCGGCGCCTGCTGAAGAGCTTGGAAGCGGCGTTCCAGGCCCGTAAAGCGTGTGTAAGAAGTGCCGAAATAGAAGCGCTCGAGATCGCTCCGCGAAAGACCGCGCGTCGCCCCACGGAACAGACCCAGGTCGGAGTTCGTGAGCGGATGGTTGGTGTGATAGACACAGCCCTTGGGCGCTCCGGGCTCAAAGAGCGTTAGGCTGCATGCCGATGCTTCAATGTTGAGCGGCGTTCGCCCAGGGCCCGCAACTGTGTAATTCTGCCCCGATGCATGTTCGATAGCGTGCAGGAACGTCAAACCGCTTTCGAAGTCGCGCTGCGCCAGGAAACCGCGCACAACAAAATCTTCAGGCAAACCTGTTTTGGAATAATCGAGCTGACTGAGCGTATTGCACGCCATCGCCAGACCCGCGGAATTCATACCCGCGAGGTTGATCTTGCCGGCGAGCGAGAATTCGAGAACCTCGACCTCGGTCCTCGGGTCCTTGATGTGCAACAGCAGCTGCAGGCCTTCGCAATAGTCCGGCATATCCATGTTCTGAGCGACAATCGTCGCCAGTTCGCCGTGTGCCGAAACGCCCAGCGATGTGCAGCCCGCATGGCTTGGGAGCGCCCGCTTGAATTCGCGCCGGTACCAGGGCTCCTCGTCGCTCAATTGGCGGGCCAGCACGAGGTCGAAATCCTGATTTGAAGCCTCTGCAATGCCGCGGACCTCCTCAAGCAGATCGGGCGTCCATCGCTCAATCGCGGGCAGGAAGTCCGTATCGAACAGGAACTTCCGGATGTAGCTCGCCGGATCGACGCGCAAATCCGCCGCGATCGCCGTGAGCCAGCGATCGAAATGCTCCGCGATCAACTCCCGTAGGGCTTCGCCGTGCGCGCGTCCCCGGTCGCGACCGCCGCCTTCGAGCACGAGCTTTCTGAATTGGCCAGGCTGCACGACGTCCTCGTTATGACTTATTAGTCATAATTTACAGCAATGACGGACGATGCAAGCCAATAATCCCATATGATCTTCAAAAATATCCCCTTGTTATAATGACCATTGGGTCATAATATGGCGAAGATGCGGATCGAGTCCATAGAGGTTTTCGTCGCCGGCCATTGGCCCTTCGTGCATGTCACGACCGAGTGCGGCCTCACTGGCGCCGGCGAGAGCACCTACTTTTCCCACCCCCAGGCCATCTCGGTCGCGTTCGAGGATTTGAAACCTGACCTCATCGGCCAGGACCCGATGCGCGCGGAGTTTCATTTCCAGCGCCTGTTCAAGCGGCATTGCATCCGCGACAGCCTGCTCATGGGCGCTCTGAGCGCTCTCGATCAGGCGCTCTGGGATATCAAAGGCAAGGCGCTGGGCGCACCCGTCTGGCAGTTGCTGGGCGGCAAAGTGCGGGATCGCATCCGCGCAATTCTGCTTGTCGAAGCGCTGACTGAAACCGAGATGTTCGAGAAGGGCAGAGAGGCCAAACGCGAGGGCTTCACCGCGCTCAAGATCAAGCCGTTCATAGATAATTGGAACACGCTGCCAGCAGCCCTGGCGACAAAGACTGTCGCTGAACGCGTCCTGGCGTTTCGCGAAGAGCTCGGCTGGGACATCGATATCGCCGTCGAAGCGCACCGCAATCTGACGCCTGCCTCGGCCGCGGAGTTTGCGCGGGAAATTCTCCCTGCCCGCCCCTATTTCATCGAAGACCCTGTGGTTCCCTTCAGCGTCGCCTCGAATGTCGCAGTGGCGGAGGCGATCCCGGCAAATGTCGCAGTGGCGGAGCGCAACACCAATATTTGGGAGTTTCGTGAGTATTCGGACGCGCATGGCGTTTCGATCCTGAGACCGGATGCGGGCTTGGCGGGCGGCTTCACGCAACTGAAGAAGATCGCCGCGATAGCCGAGTCGCGAAGTCAGCGGATCGTGCCGCACAATTTCACCAGTCCATTCATCACCGCCTGTCACGTGCAATTGGCAGCCTCCACAGTAAACTGGGACGTGCAGGGCTATGTGCGCGAGAATCGCTCGCCTTGGACCGATGTCACCACAACGATCAACGACATCGAGAACGGCTTCCTCACCATTCCGGACCGGCCAGGGATCGGCATGGAGTTGAACCTCGATTATCTGCGAACCGCAGCTTACGAACCGATGGGGTCGAAATTCCATCACGGCGCGATCAGAGGCATGGATGGCGCCGTCAAACACCTCTGAAGCGGCGGAAACGCCAAGATTGATCGCCGCGCTTCAGAACGGCTTCCAGAACGCCGTAATCGTGGTTGCGGGCGGCATGGGCGGCATCGGCAAAGCCGTATGCGATCAAGCCGCGCAATTAGGCGCTTGCGTAATCGCAGCCTCGCGTTCGGGCGCCGAACTCGATAAAGCCGAACTGCCTTCGCGCGGCCAGATTGCGACAGCCAAGCTTGACGTCACTGAGCCTGCCTCGATCCGAGCCTTTGCCGATTGGCTCAAGACAGAGGCCGGCTGTCTCGACATCCTCGTCAACAGCGCCGGCCTGACCCGCTCGGTTCCGCTCGGCGAACTCGCGCACCTCGACGACGCGCTCATCGACCTGGTGACTGCAGCCAATCACACAGGCGTGCTCAGGCTTGTCCGCGACCTCTACCCGCTGCTACGTGCTGGTCATGCTCCTGTCATTGTCAACATATCGTCTGTGGCGGCGCGCACCGGCATTGGCAGCAACATCGCCTATGTCGGCGCCAAAGCGGCGGTCGACGCGATCAGCGTCTCGTTGGCGAAGGCGCTGGCGCCGTCCATTCGCGTCGTGAGCATAGCCCCAAGCGCGCTCGAAACCGACTTTGCGAAGGGCCGTCCACAGGACTTTTTCGACAAAACCTTGCGCGCCACGCCGCTCAAGCGGCTTGCCAGCGTCGATGAGGTTGCTGACGCCGTCCTCTGCGCGGCGCGCCTCCTGCCCATGACCACAGGCGCTGTCATCACCGTTGATGGCGGCCGCAGCCTCTAAGCCTCCCCGGAGAGACCATGCGCGACGTCATTCTCACTTGCGCCGTCACCGGCAACATCACCAAGCCCAACCAGACGCCGCACCTGCCCATAACGCCGCTCCAGATCGCACAGTCATGCCTTGAGGCCGCCGATGCGGGCGCGGCGATCGTGCACATTCACGTCCGCCATCCGGAGAACGGCCGCCCCTCCATGGAGATCGCGCATTATCGCGAAGTGGTCGAGCGCATCCGCGAACGCAATGAAGATCTTATTCTCAATCTCACCACCGGCCCGGGCGGGCGCTATGTCCCCGACCCTGAAAATCCCCGGCAGGCGGCGCCTGGCACCTCGCTGCTGCCCCCGCTCCAGCGGGTGGGCCACATTTCGGAACTCAGGCCGGACATCGCCACGCTCGATCTCAACACCATGAACTCCGGCGACCAGGTGGTGATGAACACGCCGCGCAACACGCGCATCATGGCCGAAGCCATCCTGGCCTCAGGCGCGAAGCCCGAGATCGAGATTTTCAATCCCGGCGATCTCGTGTTGGCGCGAGATCATCTCGCGAAACTTCGCTTCCCCGACCCGGTGATGTTCTCGTTCGTCCTCGGCGTGAAGTATGGCTGGCCCGCGCAATTGGAATCCATCGCCCTCGGCAAAAATCTTCTGCCGCCAGGGGCCGTCTGGAGCGTCTTTGGCGTCGGCCCCCACTCGTTTCCCATGGTCGCGCTCGCCGCCTTGATGGGCGGGCACGCGCGCGTGGGCCTTGAAGACAATATCTATCTCGAAAAAGGCGTGCTTGCGCGCTCCAACGCCGCCCTCTGCGAGAAGGCCGCGCGCATCCTGACCGATCTTGGCTTCCGGCTCGCGAGCGCGGCTGACGCGCGCGGCATGCTCGGCCTCAAGACTGTGCGACCGTGAGCATCGATAACATTTGCGCCGATGCCGTTGCATGGCGACATGACCTTCACCGCCATCCAGAGCTCGCCTTCAAGGAAGAGCGCACATCTGGCTTCGTCGCGGCCAAACTAGAGTCATTTGGCCTCGATGTGACGCGTGGACTCGCCGGCACTGGCGTTGTCGGCACGTTGCGGCGCGGCGCGAGCCCGCGCGCCATCGCGCTCCGGGCCGACATGGACGCGCTTGCGATCGAGGAAACCAACACCTTCGCCCATCGCTCCACGCGTCAGGGCCTCATGCACGCCTGCGGTCATGACGGTCATACCGCCATGCTGCTTGCGGCAGCGCGCGCCCTCGCGCTTGATTCACAATTTGACGGCGCCGTGCACTTCATCTTTCAACCAGCCGAGGAAAACGAAGGCGGCGGCGAAGTCATGATCCGGGAGGGCCTGTTCGAGCGTTTCCCCGTCGATGCCGTCTACGGCATGCACAATGCGCCATGGATACCGCAAGGCGTATTCGCCATCCGAACCGGCCCGATCATGGCCGCGTTCGATCGATTCTGGATTGAGATCGAGGGTGTCGGCGCGCACGGCGCGCTGCCGCACACGGGCGTCGATCCCATCCCGATCGCCGCGCAAATCGTCATGGCGCTGCAGACACTTGTGTCCCGCCGCACAAATCCGCTTGAAGCGGCGGTCGTCTCCGTTACGCAGATTCATGCAGGCGATAGCCTGAACGTCATACCGGACAAAGTGCGTCTTGCCGGCGGCGTACGCACTTTCCTGCCTGAAGCGCAAACTACAATCGAAACAGGCGTGCGCACGATTGCGCAGAACATCGCCGCAGCGCATGGGGCGAACGCCCAACTCAAATACGAGCGCGGCTATCCCGCGACCATCAATGAAAGTAGAGCGGTTGCTGCGGCGCTGAACGCGGCGCGCGCGGTGGTTGGCGATGCAAACGTCATAGCCGACACGTCGCCGATGATGGCCTCGGAGGACTTCGCCTTTATGCTGCGCGCCAAGCGCGGCAGCTATATGTTCATTGGCGCCGGCGGCGGGGCGAACACCTGCATGGTTCACAATCCCGGATACGACTTCAACGACGCCATCCTGCCGTTGGGCGTGCGCTATTGGATCGCGCTCGTGCGTCAGGAACTCGCGCCCGGCTCTCCTTAGCGCGTCGTCTGGAATCCCACGCTGGGTTCACCGCCCACGATTGCTGGCGCGGAAGCGCGGCGTGCGAGCCGCGTGCGGATCGCCGCGTGCCGGCGCGCCGTGATCGGGTACCCAAGCATCAAGACGCCAGACACGATAAAGGCGACGGCTGGCAGCGCAAACGCTGTGAACAGCATGCCATGTACCGCGGACGCTGAATTGCCTGCTGCGCCAGGATCGTAACCGACGATCGACAGCATGTAGAACCCCACCGCTCCGCCAACGGCGCCGCCAGCAGGCGCTAGAAGCGTCCGCATCGAGAAATAGGTGCCCGCACGCGCCTGACCTGTCTTTAGCGTATCGTAGTCGGCAATATCGTTGAGCAACGCCTGCGGAAACATCATGTTCGGCGTGCCAAGCGCGCTCACAAGCGCGCCAAACGCTATGAGCAAGACGAGATTTGCCTCACCTCCCGGCGGAAACAGAAGATAGGCCGGCATGAGCACGCCGTTGAGGATCTGGCAGCAGCCATAAACGATGTGTTTTCCCGCCCATCTGGCGAGCAGCGTGCAGAGCGGCACGGACAAGATCTGCGCTGCGGTCGCGGCCAGGAGAAAGAGCACCACTTTGTCGCCGAAACCGAAATGGTCGGCGAGGATGATTGCAAGCAGCGCGTAGGAAATCGCCCAGCCGATTTGGCTTACGAAATCAGCGCCGATGAAGCGCCGGAATGGCGCATTGCGCGAGAATACAGTGATCATCTCGCCCAGCCGGTACTCTTCTCCCTTGACCACCTCGCCCCTTGGCGCGGTCAGCACCGCCAAGCCGACGCATACCGGCATAAGCACAATGCCGGTCCAGCCAAGGATCGCCATCGCTTCGCGATTCAATTCCGCGGACTGGAGCACGCCGGCAGCCGCCAGCACTTCGGGCACGGCCAGGAAGACGACGCCGCCGACGAGAAGCGATACAGTCGCCGCGCCCGCAAGCCGGGAACGCTGGGCGTAATCCGCTGTAATCTCGCCAGACCACGTCCGGTACGGCGTGTCGATCACCGAGTGGGCGATGTAGAAGGAGACAATCGCTACCGCAAAGTAGAGATTGCCCGCATCCGCCGGCGGCATATAGGCCAACCAGAATGCGACGATGGAGAAAGCCGCCCCGCCAATAAGCCACGGTTTACGCGGGCCGAGCCACGAGCGCGTGTTATCGCTCAAGAACCCAATCGGGGGATCGATCACGCCGTTGAAGATGCGCGCGAACAAGACGACCGTGGCGATGCCTGCGGTCGTAGCTTCGGTGTATTGAGCGTAGAACGCCATCAAGAGCGCGGGGAATGGCGAAATGAGCAGCGCCAGCGGCAAGCCCGGCAACGCGTAAGCAAAAAGCTGCGGCCATGGCACCGCTTTGCCCGCCCTATCCTTCATGCCCGTCCCTCTTGTTTTTCTATGTCAGAGACAAACACCTGCGCCGCGCGCGCAACCGCGCGCGCAAACGCCGGCTCCGTCGGATAGTGTCCTGCCGCCGGCACAATCTCGAGACGCGCGTGCGGCAAGCGTTGCTTCAAGTCCCACGCATTCGCCGGCGTGGTGCAGCAATCGTAGCGGCCCGTAATGATGCTGACAGGAAGGTTTTCCAGGCGATCCGCGTCACGCAGTAGGGCGTCATCGTCGAGGAAAAAGTCATTCAAGGCATAGTGCGCGAAGATGCGTCCATAGTCCGGCCCGCGCGCCTGATTAGCTGGCGCAAGCGGCGCATCGAAGTGCATGAAGCCTTCTTCGTAGAGATAGAGCCTGGTCGCGGCGTCCGCCGCCAGAACCGCGTCATCGCCAAGGATGCGCCTGCAATAAGCGCTGCGCAGGTCGATGCGTTCCGCTTCCGGCACGAACGCCGCAAACTCGTCCCACAGTTCGGGAAACAGCGAGCGCACGCCCTGAAACCACCACTGCGTGTCCGATCGGCGGCAAAGCCATAGACTGACAAGGAAAGCGCCAAGGCATTTCTCGGGATGCGCCTGCGCATAGGCAAGCGCCACGGTCGACCCCCACGATCCGCCGCTCACGATCCAACGATCGATGCCGAGATACAGCCGCAGATGTTCCATATCCGCGATCGTGTGCTGCAACGTGTTGGCGCGAAGCTCGTTGCGCGGTTCCGAACGCCCGCAGCCGCGCTGATCGAACTGGATAAGGCGCACGCGCCGTCCGTCGGTGAAGCGGCTTACACCGCTCATCAGGGCGCCGCCCGGCCCTCCATGGCATGAAATCATCGGCACGCCATCGGCTGCACCCGACTCGCGCCAATAAAGGCGATGTCCATCGCCTACATCAAGCAGACCATCGGCGCGCACCGGCGCTGGCTCACAAAAGAGATCATCAGCGCGCCGCATGGGGCCAGCGCCGCTCATGCAGACGCACGCGCCTTGCCAAGCTCGGCCCGAATAAGCGCGTCCTCCGATTCAGCGAGCGCAGCATGGGCCTTGGTGGGGCGAATGAACACCGTGAGCTCTTTCACCTTGCCTTGTTCGTTCAGCCGGAAAATATCGAGGCCGTGCACCTGGATCGGGCCGATATTGCCCTTGAACTCCATGATGGCCTCATCGCCGCATGGCCACGTCCTATCATAGTGGAAATCCTCAACGATCTTAGGGATCGTCTTCAGCACGATCTGCACGTGCGCCTTGTCCGTAATCGCCTTCAGAAAACGCGGCGTGTTGAGCTCGACTTCGTCGGCCAGGACAGCATCTATGCCGTCATGGTCCTTATGCGCGATGATATCGAGAATATGCGTGATCAGTTTCTGCGCTCTGTCGCTCATGATCGACCTCCTGTCGGCTCGACCCAGCAGCGGGCGATCGGCCAGTGCCAGTCGCCAGGTCCACTCGATTGATTGATCGTACCGCTGATGAAAAAACCTCCGCGCGGCGCATGGAACATCTTGGCGCCGCTCGCACCTGAGTGACCGATCAGCTCGACGCCGTTCATCGCGGTACGGAAGACGCCAAGCCCGACGCCAGTCCGCGGCGGCTCTAGATTCGGCGGCGTGGCCCATGACAGCATCGCGGCGAGCGTTCCTCTCGACTTGAACAGTTCGCCCGCTAACAACGCGCGAAGAAACCTGTTGAGCGACAGTGCGCTCGAAACCACGCCGCCGCCGCCCCAGTCGAACGATAGACTGACCCCGCTCTCCAGCAGAGGCAGATCGTCGCTCCAGAACTCGGATTCGGGCGTGCGCTTTGGACCTAAATCCAACGGATCGCATCGGTAAGCGAGATAGGTGTCTGCGAGACCAAGCGGCGCGAAGATACGCTCATGCAGCAAGACGCCATAGCTTTGGCCCGTAATCTTCTCCGCCAACAAGGCGAGCAGCATGAAGCCCGTATCGGAATAATGGAAGCGCGTTCCAGGATCGGACAACGCCGCATCGGCTATTCCTGTCGCCAGAAATAAGTTTATCACGCCCGCACTCGCGTCTTCCGGCCTTTCTGGCGACCAAGGCCGCCAGAAGCGTGCGGCCTCGCTCTTGCCTGAGCGGATGGCGCCGATCAACGAGCCCGGCGCCGGTCCGCCAAGCGTGTTGGCGTCATCTTCCATGGCGTCGCGAATGCCGCTTGTGTGGGTCAGCAAATGGCGCAACGTGATCGTATGCGCCAAGCTCACGCCGTCCCGCCGGTGCAGCCGCGCCATGATATCAGGCGAGAACACGCCAAAGCCGGCATAGGCGGCGTCGATCCCCTTCGCGCCGAACGCGCCCTCCTCCGCGAGCTGCAGCAGCAAAGTCGCCGTCATCGTCTTGGCGACGCTCGCCAGATGGAACCTATGCGAGACGGTCATCGGCGCATCCGGCCGCGCCAGACCGTGCACGGCCTCAAACAGCGTTTCTCCCTTCGGATCGCAGACCTGCACGACGGCGTTGCGGATCGACGGCGTCGCTGTCAGCGCCGCCCACGCGCGCCGTGCGCAAGGTGCGCCGCTCTCAGCCAAGGCGCTGCATCCAGTCGAGCGTCTCGAGCGTCGGCGTCCGCGGCATATACTCAGCGCCAAACCATCCTTTATAGCCGGCCCGTTCCAGCCCATCGAAAATGCGCGCGAAATCGAGTGTGCCGTCGCCGGGAGGCTGGCGCCCGGGCATATCGGAGAATTGCACGTGTGCGGTGACATCAGCTGTCCGCGCAAACGCCTCGACTGGATCGGCGCCATTCATCGCGACGTGATAGATGTCGAACTGCAAGCCGAGCCCGCCCGGATAATGCGTTCGGATAAAGTCCGCGCCGGTATCGATGTCATTGATGAGAGCATCCGGCGTTTCAACTCGGTTCATAGGCTCGATCAACACCCGCCCGCCGACACCGCGGCGCCCGTGTTCGCCCATCGCATAGTCGATGTTTGAGCGATAGACCCCGAGGCAGCGCTCACGATCCTCTCCTTGCGGGATACGCGACGGACCGAGGTGGATGAACCGTGCGCCAAGCGCCATCGCGGCGCTCAGCGCTTTGTCCATCTCGGCGCGAAATGTCTCTTCGCGTCCGGGAACGCCCGACAAGCCAGACCCGCCGCTCAGATAGTCGCCCATGCCGACATTGATGAGAACGACGTCCATTTCCGCCGCGCGCGCCGCTCCTCCCATCGCTTGCGGATCGCCTTCAGCGAGCACTTGTATCTCTGCGCCTACAAACCCCGCCTTCCGCGCAGCCATGAAGCGGTCAAGCAACGCAAACTCGCGAAACATCATCGAGACGCTGGTCGACCAGATGCGCATGGTTCAGGCCGCCTCGCATTCGACAAACCGACCGAACGCCGCACGCGCGCGGTTAATCGTCTCGTCAAGATCCTCCGCCGTCATCGCCGTCGAACCGACCATGAGTCCGCGTGTGGCCATCAATATGCCGGCGTTGAGCATGAGGCGGTGCAGGCCGCGCATGCGCTCCAGGTAATTCGGTCCCGACCTCTGGTGGAATTCGCGGTAGTCGCGGGCGGGCGCTTGAAAGAACTGGAGGCTCGACATTGAGGCCACGCCGTTGATGCGCATGTCGAGGCCGCAATCGGCCATGACCTCCGTTATGCCCGCGCGAAGACGCTCGCCATCGGCCTCAAGCCGCGCGAAGGTCTCCGGCGTGAGCGCGCGCATCGCGGCGACGCCGGCGGCCATGCTCATCGGATTCGCCGTGAACGTTCCGCTGTGGCTGACCTTCAAAGGACCCGCGAGATTGTCGAAGATCGCCATGAACGAGCGCAAGCCGCCGACCGCGCCAATCGGCATGCCGCCTCCAATGATTTTGCCGAGCACGGTTGCGTCAGGGATCACGCCCAAGCGTCCCTGCGCGCCATGGAAGCTCGCTCGCCCGCAAAACACTTCGTCGAAGATGAGCGGCACGCCGCTGCGCGTGCAGAACTCGCGCAAGGCCTTGAGCCAGCTTTGATCGGCCTCGACAAAGCCCAGGCGCGCCGGAATGGGATCGATGATCACCGCCGCAAGCGCATCCTTCTCCTCTTCCAGGCGGGCGAGCGAAACCTCGATATTATTGAACGGAATGATGACCGCCTGATCCAAAAGACTTTGCGGCGTGCCGTGCGACAAGGGCGGCGCCGCCGGACGTTCCTTGGGCCCCCAATTCCGCTCGTTCGGCAGGAAACTTGCCTCGACCAGATCGTACTGGCCATGATAACCGCCTTCGGTCTTGGCGATCTTGCTGCGCCCGGTGATTGCGCGCGCCGCCTTCAGAGCAACCATCGCCGCTTCCGTGCCGCTGTTGGCGAAACGCACTTGCTCCACGCCCCGCCAACGATCGACAATGATTTCGGCGAGCTCGATCTCCTTCTCCTCGGGAAGGATGCAACAGGTCATTCGTTCCGCTTGCCGCTTCAAAGCCTCGACAACGGGTTCAAAGCCATAACCGTGAATGTTGGCGGAAAAGTTGTTGACCCAATCGAGATACGAATTGCCGTCGACATCGGTGACACGGCAACCGCGGCCTTCCCTGGCGTAGATCACATAAGGCGCAAACGTCACCATGTGGCGGGTGTTGGCGCCGGGCATCACCGCACGCGCGCGCTCAAACAGAGTCGCAGATCGCGATCGGTCGTCAGGAAACATGATGAGCGTTACTCCGCGAAGCAAAAGAGGCTGAGGTCCTTCAACGCTTGGCCCACAGGTTGGCGGGATCGGTTGAACCGTCGCCACCATGGATTTCTCGCCGGCGCTTCCAGCCGAGATCTGGACCGGCGACGATGAGCAGCACAGCCGCGGCGGCCACCCAGATGAGCACGTTCGGCGTGAGGAAGCTGCTGCGCGTCCCTTCCTGGACGACGGCGAGAGAGCTGCCGAAAAGGTTCAGCGCGCCGTGCACCATGATCGCGGGCCAAACGCTGCCGCCCGTAACGTTGACAAAATAAATCGCCACCATCGACATGGCGCAACACATGGTGAAAAAAACGCCCTGCCCGATCGCGAGATCGATCAGGCCCGTTTGGCCGCTAAGGAGCCCGGGGATTTCGCGCGGGAAATGCCAAAGCGCCCAGAAGACGCCGAGCGCAAGCGCCGCGGCAAGCGGCGCCCTCAGTTTCTGCACGAGGATTGGCCAAGCAAAGCCGCGCCAGCCAAGCTCCTCCAGAAGTCCGCCCTGATTGGCGAGGAAGCCAACCAGCAGCGCGCTTGCCAAGGTGGGCCAACTCGCTAGGCCGAAGCCGCTACTAACAGCCTCTCGCAAGGCCGCATCGTCGGAAAAGTGCGCCGACGCGACGATTGCGGCGGAGGCGGCGCCAAGCAATCCCGCCAGCGCGATGTAGATGCGCGCCGTTTCGCGCGCGCTGATGGCGCCGCGCGACAGCTTGTAAGCGCCGAGAAGCGCGACGACGCCGCGTCCACCCCAGCCCAGCCAGACCGTCACCACCGCCGCGACGGTTGGAGCGAACGGAAAAAACAAAAAAGGCGCCGCATACGGCGCGGCGATATAGGAGAGAATTGACGTGGGCACGCCGTCCCGGTGCGCGGTGATGATTGGATGCGCTGCGCGCACGTCAGCCTGGGTGCGGTAGAAGGCCTCGACAACGCTGCCAGCGCCGCTCGCCTGCGCGTTGATCTCAAGCGCAATGAGATAGGTGTAGAGCAGCGCCGGAAACGTGATCGCCAATACATAGAAGCAAGCGAACGGGTGGCGCTGGATGAACTTGGACATCCCGTCCTCCGCTTAAAGAACCTTGTAACGCTCAAAGGCGCGCCGAACGCCGGCGATCGTAAAGTCGATGTCGTTGTCGGTCATCGGCGTGGAGCCGATAAAGCCGCCGCGCATCGTGAGCAGCTGCTCGTCGGCGAGGAGGCTTTGAACAACGGGCATGCTCCGACCCAGGTCAGCCGCAAACGCCGCCGCCAGTTCGCGATAGTTCCGCATGGGTTTCGTGGTCATGACAAGCGCCGACAGCGATCCTTCGCCCAGCACAGTCGCTTCGAGCTTCAGATCCCGCTTGATCCGTTCAAGGCCATCGCGCAACCGCTCGCCCTTGGCGGCGAGATCGGCGAACGCTTCAGGCGTGAGCAGCGAGAGCGAGGTGAAGCCCATCGCCATGGCGAGCGGGTTTGCGGTAAAAGTGCCCGAATGTTTGACCTTCGGGTCTCCTGCATCGACCTCGAATACGGACATGAATTCGGCCTTGCCGCCACATCCGCCGACGGGGATTCCGCCGCCAATGATCTTTCCCATTGTGGTGAGGTCGGGCGTGAGGCCGATCTCACCTTGAAATCCATGATAGCCGGCGCGCAACGCCCAGACCTCGTCGAAGATGAGCAGGATGCCGAGCCGTTCGGTTTCTTCCCGCAGCATTTCGAGAAACGCCTGACTGGGTTTCACCATGCCCAATTGCAGCCGCTGCGGATCGAGAATGACCGCCGCCAACTCGTGCGCATGCTCGCGAAGAAGCGTGCGTGCGGCCTCGATGTCGTTAAGCGGCAGGATAACGACGAGATCGAGCAAGGCTTGGGGGTGCCCGCCCTGATAGGCGATTGCGTTCGGACGTTTAGGGTCTCCCCAATTCTCCGGCGTCGATTGAAAGCTCGCCTCCAGAAGATCGAATTGACCATGATAGCCGCCTTCCATCTTCGCGATCTTCGGTTTGCCGGTGTAAGCGCGCGCCGCCTTGATTGCGATCTGGTTGGCCTCAGTGCCGCTGTTCATGAAGCGCACACGCTCAAGCGAGGGAATGCGGGCGCACAGCAGCTCGGCGAGCTTCACTTCCCATTCCGTTGGCAACACCGCCGACATAAGCCGCGCGCCCTGTGTGGCCAGCATGTCGACCAGTTCGCGCTTGTTGTGGCCGTGGATGAGCGATGAGAAATTGTTGACCCAATCGATCTTCCGGTTGCCCTCGACATCGGTGATCCAGCAGCCGTCGGCAAAATCGGCGTAGATGGGATGCGGTCTCGCCACCACCAGGTGGCGCGTATAGCCCGACGGCATCACCTTGCGGGCGCGCTCGAATATCCGCTTCGAAACGGTCTGGTTGTGAGCGGGCGAGTGTGCTGGATCTGGCATCAGAAGTTCACCTGGTCTTTGCCCTTCGTGCCGAGGATGCGCCTCGCCTCGTCTGGCGTGGCGACTTCAAGCCCCAATTCCTCGATGATGCGGCGGATGCGGCCTACTTGTTCGGCGCTCGATTTGGCGAGCTGCCCGCGCCCATACCAGAGGCTGTCCTCAAGCCCGACCCGGACGTTTCCGCCGAGCAGCGCGGCCTGGGTGGTCAAGCGTATCTGTTCTTTGCCCGCGGCCAGCACCGACCAATAGTAGTTGTCGCCGAACAAATCGTCCGCCGTCTGACGGAAGTGCAGCACATGCTTGGGATCGGACCCGATGCCGCCCAGAAATCCAAACACGGACTGGATGAAAAAGGGCGGTTTCACGTGTCCCAAATCCCACAGCATCTTCAGCGCATAGAGATGGCCGATATCAAAACACTCGTATTCGAAGACAACGCCGCGTTCCTGCCCCAGCTCTTTGGCGATGCGCTCCATGCTCGCCCATGTGTTCTGCATCGTCAGGTCTTTGGTGGCGTGGACGAACAGCTTTTCCCAGTCGCTGAGCTTATTGATGTCGACGCGGCCGCCCATGATCCAGTTCGCGGCGTTCATGGGGCCCATGTTGAACGACGTGATCTCCGGCGCGAATTGCTTCGGCGCGGCAAGACGTTCGTCGAGAACGTCCTTCCAGTCGGTCTTTACATCGAAGCCGCCATCGGCTTTGCGCCGGATCGCGGGCTGGCCTGTGGTGATGTTGATGATGACGTCGGACTGCTGCTTGATGCGCGAGAGGTAAAGTCCATAGACCTCCGGCGTCGTTACGGGGCATCCTGTTTCCGGATCGCGGGCGTGAAGGTGCACGATCGCCGCGCCAGCTTCGGCCGCCGCAACCGAGTCGGCCACAATCTGATCGGGCGTAATCGGCAGATGCGGCGACATGAACGGCATATGCATAGCGCCCGTCGTCGCGCTTGTGATGATGACTTTTGGGGACTTCTTCATGATTTCCTCCCGAGCGCAGCGGCAAAGGCGTCGGGCGAGAGCGCACCGCCGCCTGTAAGCATCTGTCCGCCGTCGCAAGAAAAGACGCCGCCAGTGACGTAAGCCGCGGCGGGCGACGCCAGGAACACCGCCATCGCCGCGACATCTTCTTTCGCGCCGTAGCGGCGCAGCGCCGTTGAACGCTCCACGACGCCTCGCGCTTCAGGCGTCGGCGCGAGCCGCGTCATGCCCTCGGTGCCATCGATCGGCCCCGGCACAATCGCATTCACACGAATGCCTGCCGGGCCCCACTCGAGCGCAAGCACCTTCGTCAGCATATCGACGCCGGCCTTTGCGGCGCACACATGAGCTTGACCGGCAAACGGCAGGCTCGCCTGCGGCGCCGAGATGTTGATCATCGCGCATCCGGGCTTGCGCGCCACATCGAAGGCGGCGCGCAGCACGTTGAAAGTTCCGAGCAGATCGATGTCGACGACGGTCTTGAACGCGTTCGCCGACATCAAAGCGGCCGGCGCAACGAAATTTCCCGCAGCGCCCGACACCACAATCGAAAGCGGTCCATGAGCAACCGCGGCGTCGCGCGCTGCGGCTGCGGCCGCGTCGAAATCGCGGACGTCGACCGCAAACCCCATGGCTGCTTCGCCAAGATGCTTGAGCGCGGAGGCGACATTGTCCGGCTTGCGGCTCATGACCGCCACACGCGCGCCCGCCCGCTGCAGCGCCGCTGCGATCTCGAGATTGATGCCGCTGGTGCCGCCGGCCACGAAGGCGCTCTGGCCCTGCAGCAGCCCGGGCGCGAAAGTCGCCGCCAGCTCCTTGGGTTGCGTTGCCTCGTGCGCGCCTGCCATGAGCCCTCCTCACGGCTGAAGCCTCACGTTCAGCCCGGATCAATCTTATGACCCGTTGGTCATGTTTGCAAGAGCGTGCGGCTGGTTGGGCGGCGTTTTCCGCGCCTCGGCGAGTTCAAGATAGAGCGCGCTGTGGTCCAGCGCGGCGCCTCCGGTTTCGCACATGCGCGCGTAGAGATCGCGGGCGAGAGCGCCGAAACGAAGATCGAGCCCAAGCGACGCCGCGAGGTCTCTTGCCGTATCGAGGTCTTTCAGCTGCACGTGCGCGTAGGCGCCGGGCTTGAAATTGCGCTCGATCATGCGCCGGCCATGCTGTCGCCACACGGTCGAATCGGCGAAGCCGCCTTGCAGCGCTCTATGAACGGCCTCCGCGTCGCCGCCGCCTTTCTCCACCAGGAGCAGCGCCTCTGCGACCGCGCCAATCGTGACTCCCACGATGAGTTGGTTGGCGATCTTGGCAAGCTGCCCCGCCCCGCAGGGGCCGACATGGGTCACGCGCCCCATGGCGGACAGCACCGGCAAGACACGCGCAAGATCGCCTTCCGCGCCGCCCGCCATGATGGAAAGATTGCCCTCGATAGCGCCGCGCTCTCCGCCCGAAACCGGCGCATCGACGTAACCGCAACCGAGCGCCTTCAGGCGCTCGGCATGCCGCTGCGCGGTTTCAACCGGAATTGAACTCATGACCACCACGACAGCGCCGCGCTTCAGGACCGGCGCAACGCCTTGCGTTCCGTCAGCGCCAAACAAGACCTCGTCGCAGACCGCCCCGGTGCTCAACATGAGAATGACGACATCCGCGTCGGCGACGCAGGCGAACGGCGTTGCACAGACGCTAACGCCTTCATTCAACAGCGCTTTGACTTTCTCCGGCGTGCGGTTCCAGGCTCGTATGGCGAACCCGGCGCGTGCGATGTTGCGCGCCATGGGCGCGCCCATAATGCCCGCGCCCATAAGGGCGACGATGGTTCGCCGGCTCATCCGCGCTCTGGCGTCAGCGCCGGCAAGAGCATCAGCACGTCGGCTGCCTCCGTCGCCGGCGGATCGCGGCCGTAGATCGCACGATAAGTCAAGAGCGCATGCATGCGGGTCAGCGCCTCATCGTCATAGGGTTGCTCGTGGCCAGTGCCAGTCAACACGCCGAAGCGGTTGAAGAGACTTTGGTCGAGCATGCCGCCGACAGTCCGTACTGTGAACAAGAGGTTTTCCCGGCTCGGCGCTTGGTCTCCGACCCGCGCCTCGACCGACTCGGCGATGCGCCGCGACACATAGTCATTTCGCTCATGCCAGATTTTGCGCATCTTCGGGTCGATCTCGCCCATCTGAACGATGCAGCGCAACACGCCGACATTGCTCGCGAACGTGCCTTCGTACCAGGCGACCCAGGCGACGGTCGCGGCGAAGGCGCTGTCGCGCGGATCAATGATTGGAACGAACTGCCGCTCGAACGTGACATATTGTTCCGCGAGCTCCTGCAGAAACTCGTCCTTGGTGTCGAAATAGATATAGAAGGTGCCCTTCGCCAAGCCGGCGCCGGCGCAGATCTCTTCGACATTGAGTTCGCGGTAGCCGACGTCTTCCAAGAGAAGCGCGCCAGCCGCCATCAGCTTGAGTTTGGTCTTCTCACCGCTGCGAGCCTTGCGAATCTCATTCGCCAGCGCGCCGAGATAGGTGGCGAAGCGTATCCGGGAAATATTGGCCAAGGGCCCTGGTCCTGACTCTGCCGCGCCAGGATCGCGGCGCGCACGGTTCAGATAAGGCGAGCCGGCCCTGTTTGTCGATTGACGCGCCCTCGATCCGCCAGCAGCGGACGTTTCAATGCCAGCTGCAGCCCCATCCCCTCGGCGCTTGGACACCGGGCCTACCACAGCCCCATCCTCGGCGTCGGCCCGAAGTTAAGCGGATATCCCGGCCGCGGCCAAGCGAAACGTCCCAATCGGCCCGACGCCGACATCGTTACATAGACACTCCTGAGATCCGGCCCTCCAAAGCAAACATTGGTGGTGAAATGATCGTCGATCGCGAAGTGGCGCGCCGTCTTGCCGTCAGGCGCGATATCCCAAACCCCGCCGTTGACGAGGCTCGCCACGCACACGTGTCCCTCGATGTCGACCGCCATCGAATCGAGCCTATTATATCCAGGCAGCCCCACAAGCAGCCGGCCGCCGTTCGCCGCAGGCGGAAATGATCTGGGCGAGATTTCTCCGGGGCGGTCAAGGTCAAACGCCCATACGCAGCGCGTGGCGGTCTCCGCCACGTAAAGCGTCTTTTCATCTGGCGCTAATCCGACGCCGTTGGCTGTCGTCATCTCCCTGACGACAGCGCGCGCCGCGCCATCCGCGCTCACATAGTAGACCCCGCCCAACCCCTGCCGGCCGTTCAGCCGCTTGCCGTGGTCGGTGAAATAGAAGCCGCCCTGGCGATCGAATACGAGATCGTTGGGAGATTGCAGGCGCGCGCCCTCGACCGCCTCGCAGATACGCTCCACTTCGCCCGTATGCAGATTGACGCGCTCGATCCAGCCCGGCGTCTCGCTCTGCCCGATGGCGCGCTTCAAACCCGGTGCGTACTCCTCGTAAATCCAACCGCCGCTGTTGCAGACATAGCACCAGTCACCGTCTCCCAGCGCCGCGCCGTTCGGCCCGCCGCCCAAGTCAGCGATCACCACGATCTCGCCAGCCGGCGTCACGCGCGACAGCGAACGTCCGCCAATTTCCGCCACGATGACGTTGCCGTCGTTCATGGCGATCGGGCCCTCGGGAAATCGCAAACCTTCGGCGACGATCTCGATGTCCGGTTTTACGGGATGGAGGATTTCCACCTCGCCCTGCATGTGTGCGCACACTCCATTTCAAGCCAAGCGGGGCGAAGCCGGGCAATCCAGCTCCGCCCCTCCCCTCGTTCCGTTCCGAGCCCCTGGCCTAGTCGCCTTGCAGCCGCCACCGCAGATTGACGCCGATCACGCGCGGCGAGCCCTGGAAAAAGAGATCGTCGCCCTTGACCGGATCGCCGCCGGTCGGATTGCTTGGATTCGTCGTGACAAAGCGCGACAGCGGAATGAATTCGTCAGTGGCGTTGTCGACAAAGAGAAACAAGGACCAGCGCGACGTCTCGACCCCGCCGCGGAGATCGAGCGTGGTGTACCCGTCGATCCGTTCGCTCGGCGTACCGATGCGCAGGAGGCTCGACAACGCATCGCTGCGATACGCAACGGCGCCGCGAAGGAAGAGGTCCATGCCCTGCGAGACCGGCGCCCGATAGGTTGCGGAGAGGCTTGCGGTCGTATCCGCGACTTCGGGGATATCCGCTTCCGCTATCGATGTTCCGGAGGCAATGACGTCCTCAAGCTTGGTGTCGAGGAAGGTCGCCGCGCCGGCGATGGTCAGATTGTCCGTGGCGCGCCAGTTCAGTTCGAGATCAAGCCCGATGCTGCGCGCGTCGCCGGCATTGCCGATGATCTCGCCGACGCCGCCCGTCCCCTCGGCGGTGACCACTTGGAGATCCTGCCACTGATTGTAGAAGAGCGCCGCGTTGAAGTTGAGCCCCATTTCTCGCTGGTAGTATTTGAGGCCCAGCTCGTAGGTTGTCAGCGTTTCCGGATCATAGACGAGATCGTCCGCGGTCGCCCCCGCAACGAGCGGGTAAAGATCGTTTTGGCCGCCGCTTCGGAACCCGCGGCCAATCGAAAAATACGTGGTCAGGTTATCGCTGGGTTCAAACGTAATCGACGCACGCGGATTGAACACGCTCTCGCTGGCTTCCGATGCGAAGTCGGTCGGGAACGGAATGCCGCTGAAAAGACTGGTCGCGGTGGTGAGCGATTCCCGTTCGTCCTCGAAGTAGCGCGCGCCCAGCAAGAACGTCCACTGGTCGTTGATCTCGTAGGTGCCTTCCGCGAAGACCGCTGTCTGCGTCGTGTTTGAATCCGAAATGCTGTCGAGATCGCCGAAGCCATCGGGAACGGGATTGGGCGCGAAGAGGAGCCCCAAGAGCCCGCCGGACATGGCGTTCGCGACGGCGCCCGGCAGCAGCGGCTCCTGCGGCGCGCGTATTCGGAAATAGATGTCCCGATCCCGATAGAACACGCCGGTCGTGAGCTGGAACGGGCCATCGAAATCCGAAACGAACCGGAACTCCTGATTGAATTCCGTCACACCGATGTCGAATTCCGCCCGCGACCCCTGAAACGTGAAGGCGCCGCCCGTGATCGGGAAACCAATCTGGTTGGCGAGCGGAATAATCCCGATTTGATCCTGGATTTGATTGATTTGCCGATCGAAGTAATTCGACGACGACAGGAAACTGCCGAACGACACCTCTTTCTCAAGTACGAGGCTGTAAACCTCGAACTTATCGTCCATCCGCTCGAGGCTGGTCGAGAACGTGCCGACGCGATCTTCCGTGCCGCGATTGCGGAACCTGCGCTCGGAATTCTGCCCCATCGCCGACAGCGTCGCGGTGAAATCGGCGGTCGGCGTCCATCGGACCTGCGCGCGCCCACCGGTAGTTGTTGCGTCGTTCGCGTTCTCAGTGACGGCGCCCGCTGTAAAAGTGCTAAGCACGTCCGGCACGGCGGGCCCGAGAATCGGATTGGGCGGCGGAAGGAAGCTTGCAGTGACGATCGGATCGATGCGGTCGATCCAGCCGCCCTCTTCGGAATGAAAGCCGGTGACTCGAACCGCGAGCCGGTCTTCGATCAGCGGCAGATTGAACATCAGATTGATGTTCGAGTTGGCCTCTCCGCCCTCGATCTGGCCATAGCTTGCATCAAGGGCGGCGTCCACGGCGCTTGTATCCGGCGCGTTGGAAATCACGCGGATGGTGCCCGCCAAGGAGCCCTCGCCGAATATCGTTCCTTGCGGCCCGCGCAGCACTTCAACGCGCTGCACGTCAAACATCGCCGCCTGAGGGAAGAAGCCGCCGACCGAGAACGGCGTCTCGTCGATATAGAGGCCGACCGCCGTGCCCGTCGCGCCAAAGATGTTGTTGGTGTTGAGTTCGGCGATGCCGCGCACCGCCACCGCGCCTGAACCGGCCTGATTGGCGCGCAACTCGACTCCCGAAATCTGATCGACGATGCTGGCGAAGTCCGTCGCGCCGGCATCCTGCAATTGCTCTTCGGAAAAAACATTGATCGCGATTGGCACGTCCTGCAGCGCTTGCTCACGCCGCGTCGCCGTCACGATGATCTCATCACCGAGGGCGTCCGCGCCCTCATCCTGGGCGAGCGCGGGTGTCGCCGTCAGCAGCGGAACCGCCAGGCTCAAGCATGTCGTCAGCAGCTTCCGCTTCGTTCTGTTACCCATCGCGACCTCCCCAATCCTCGTGGCGCGCCGATTGCGCCTTCGCGCCGAGCATGCCTCTTGCTCTTGGTCTCGGCCCCACGCCCTATTGTTATGACCGACGGGTCATTATTTGGCAAGATTTCTTTTTGAGCGTGCGTGGGTCGCTTTAGACCACGGTTTTATTTTGCTTTTTATCCCCTTTCCCGAGACCTGCGGCGCCGTAATTGCTCTTTCAATCTGCCATGTAGTGACTTTTCGGTCACTATTATGATGGTGATGCATGCAGATTTCTTGCTAAATTCTCTTGCTCCGCCGATATTTCGTCTGGCGCAGCCACACCTTAACCGAATATAATATGACCAATGGGTCATATTATATTCCCCGAGCAGAGCGCGATGAGCGACGATCAGACATTAGCCGCAACCGCGCCCCAGACCGTGAAGGCGATTAATGTCGCCGACGCGCGGCTCCGCTGGCTTTCGGCTTGGCTCATCCATAACGCCAATCACATGCGGGAAAGCCGCGATGGCCTGAAAGTCGGCGGCCATCAAGCCTCCTGCGCTTCCATGACCACGATCATGGCGACGCTCTATTTCAGCGCCCTGCGCGCGAACGATCGCGTCGCGGTCAAACCGCACGCGAGCCCGGTCCTGCACGCGATCGAGTATCTGTGCGGGCGCCAGAGCCTCGAACAGCTCGAACGCTTTCGCAGCCTGGGCGGCGCTCAGTCCTATCCGTCGCGAACGAAAGACAAGATCGCGGTCGATTTCTCGACCGGCTCTGTTGGCCTCGGGGTCGCAGTGACAGCCTTCGCCTCGCTTACCCAGGACTATCTGAACGCACACGGCTTGCTGGACCCCCAGCGCGAAGACCGTTTCATCGCGTTGCTGGGCGACGCCGAACTCGACGAAGGCAACATCTACGAGGCGCTCATCGAGGCCTACAAGCACGACATCCGCAATACATGGTGGATCGTCGACTACAATCGCCAAAGCCTCGACGCCACCACCGCCGACCGCATGTTCGATCGCTTCGAGGACATTTTCGAAACCGCCGGATGGCGCGTGCTGACGCTTAAATACGGCAAGCGGCAGAGGGAGGTTTTCGCCAAACCGGGCGGGGAAGAATTACGCGACTGGATCGATCGTTGCTCAAACGCCGAGTACGCGGCTCTGACTTACCAGGGCGGTCAAGCCTGGCGGGCGCGGTTGAACGCGGATCTCGGCGAAACCGCGCGAAGCCTGGTCACGTCTTTCGGCGATGAAGATTTGCACGCGCTCATGACCGGGCTGGGCGGACATTGCGCGGAGACCCTACTCGAAGCCTACGCGCGCGCCGATGACGACCGCCCGACCTTGTTCACGGCCTACACGATCAAAGGCTATGGCCTGCCCTTCCAGGGCCATAAAGACAATCACGCCGGCCTCATGACGCCGGCGCAAATCGATGCGCTACGCCAGAACCTTGGCATAAGAACGGGCGATGAATGGGCGCCATTTGCCGGTCTCGATAACGACAGCGCACGCGCGCTCCAGAATCTGATCGCCGCATCGCCTTTCGCGCGCGCGCAGAAGGCGAAGCTCCAAGCCGATCTTGTCGCGGTTCCGGACGCGAGCGTCTTTCCCTCGCCGCGCGGCGAGGAGATGTCCACTCAAGCTGGTTTTGGCCGCATCCTGATGGATCTGACCAAAGCGGCGCCGGACTTCGCCGATCGTATCGTAACGACCTCGCCCGACGTGACGGTGTCCACCAATCTTGGCGGTTTCGTCAATCTGCGCGGCCTGTTCCGGCGCCGCGAAACGCCGGACGTATTCCGCGACGCCAGGATTCCTTCAATGCAGAAATGGTCGGGCGACGGCGCCGGCCAGCACATCGAGTTGGGCATAGCCGAAAACAATCTCTTCCTGCTGCTCGCCGCGCTCGGACTTTCGGCCGATCTCTGGGGCCAGCGTTTGCTGCCAATTGGCGCGCTCTACGATCCCTTTATTTCGCGCGGCCTCGATGCACTCAACTATGCGTGCTATCAGGACGCTCGCTTCATGCTCGTCGCAACACCGTCGGGGGTGACGCTCGCACCCGAAGGCGGCGCGCACCAGTCCATTTATACGCCCCTCATCGGCATGGCTCAGCCCGGTCTCGTCTATTTTGAGCCGGCTTATGTCGATGAGCTCGCGCAGATCATGCGTTGGGGCTTCTCGCACATGCAAGCGCCCTCGGGCGGCTCGGTCTATCTGCGCCTTTCAACGCGCTCGATCGAACAATTGCCGCGCGCACTTTCCGAGGCCCAGGTCGAAGACATGACCGCCGGCGCCTATTGGCTGCGCGAGCCTCAGGGATCGACGCCGGTGGCGCTGGCTTATGTCGGCGCGATCGCGCCTGAGGTCATGGCCGCTGTGGCTGCGCTCATGGAGCATTATCCCGGACTTGGCGTGTTGGCGGTGACTTCGCCGGATCGGCTCTACGAGGACTGGCGCTCTTCGGTTGCTGATCGCGCGCCGCGCCGCGTCGCTCATATCGAGCGTCTCTTCAGCAAACTGGCGACGGACGCCGGCATTGTCGCCGTGCTCGACGGCCACCCGCTCACGCTGAGCTGGCTCAGCAGCGTGCAGAGAAACCCGGTCGAAGCTTTGGGCGTGACGCGCTTTGGCGAATCCGGGGACATTCCCGATCTCTATCGCAAGCACGGGCTCGACACGGAGGCGATCGTCGCCGCAGCACACCGCGTCGCGACATGGTCACAGCCGTATCGGCGCGTCTCGATGCTCTGAGCAATATGCCCGCGCCACGCCGCAGCCTCATCGACGGCGCGTGCGCCACGGCGGGGAAGCGCAAGAAATTCTTTGACTTTATCCGGCCAGCCGCCTCCGTCCGAGGCAGGCGCCACCGCTTACCGAGCGGACATGAAGCCGCGCAATGGTCCTGAGCCGAGGGCCAAGAGCCTCGGAAGAACCGACGATTTCCAGAGGCAAGCGCGGAACGGCCCCGCGTCGGCAGACTGGGTGGTGGTGGCGGGTGGACTTGAACCACCTACCTTGGGGTTATGAATCCCACGCTCTAACCAGATGAGCTACGCCACCGAAGGGCCGGAGAAATACGCGCGCGGGCTCCCCGCCGCAAGGTCCGGCTTCGCAATCGCGGCCGCGACGCCCCGTCGCGCAATGATTTTTCTTCTACGCCGGGTTTGAACTTGCCTGAAAGGGGTTCTCTCGTCACGATGGGCATAATCATCCCGCACCCGGCGCCGGAGAGAAAACCTTGTCCGAAGAGCTCGACGCCGTCGACGCCAAAATCCTGGACCTGCTCCAGCGGGACGCCAGCCTCTCCATCGCCGAGATCGCCGACCGGGTCGGCCTGTCCTCCTCGCCGGCGTGGCGGCGGATCGAGCGGCTGAAAAAGGCAGGGATCATCGTCCGTCAGGTCACCCTGCTCGACCAGGAGAAGCTCGGCCTCACGTTCGAGGTGTTCGCGACGGTGAAGCTGCAGCTGCCCTCGCGCGAGAACCTGGAAAAGTTCGAGACCGCCATCGCCGACTGGCCCGAAGTGGTGGAGTGCGCGACGGTCACCGGCGCCGTCGACTACATGCTCCGCATCGTCACGCGCGACATGCACGCCTACGACGATTTCCTGCGCGACAAGATGCTGGCGCTGGGGCTCGTCTCGGACGTGCAGTCGCGTATCGTCATGCGCGTGCCGAAGCGGACGACGTCGGCGCCGCTCGAACTGATTTCAAGTCATCTCAGCGAGTAGCGGCCCGCTCGGCGCGGCGCAGCATCTGCTCGGCGCGCGCGCCGACATAGCGCTGCGGATTGGACGCCGGCGACAGGTTCTGTTCGCGCTCCCAGCGTTCGATCAGGCGCTTGGCGTTGTCGAACGCCTCGATCAGAGTGTCGCCGCCGCGCAGACCGTGATTGAACAGCGCATCGCCGAAGAAGGTCCATTCGTTTTCCGGCCGGCAGCCGAACGAAGACCGGTCGTGCTGCGCGGCGGTGAGCACGATCGTGTCGTCGGTCGCGAGCGGGCCGATGAACGCGCCGGAGAAGCAGGCGGAGACGATCACCACGCGGTTGCGGATATTGGCCTGGTTCAGCAGGCTGGCGAGATGCGCGGGCCGCAGGCCGGAGAACATCCGGTTGTGCTCACGGATCGCGGCCGTGCCGTCGGGGCCGCCATGCGTGGTGATGAAGATCACCACCAGATCCTCGTTCGGATCGATCAGCGCGCCGATCTGGCCGATCGCGGCGGCGATGTTGTTCGGCGTCGCCGCGGGATAGGCGCGCGGGGCCATGCCGGCGCCGGCGGAGAGGATGATCGAGCGGCCCTCGGCGCCGAAGTGTGGGCGCATCAGCGCTTCGGCCTGAGTGGCCTCGCGCTCGAACACGGGATCGCCCCAGAGCGCGGCGGTGATCATGTAGACGTCGAGCTGGCCCGGCCGCTGCGGCTCAAGACCGGCGAGCGCATCGCCGATCAGTCTAGCCTGGCGCGCCGCTTCGGCCGGCGGCGGCGCCAGTTCGATGACGCCGAGCTGGCCGTTGAACGGATCGCGCTGCTGCTGGGCGAACGCCGCCCCCGCCACGGCGACCCAGAACGCAGCAACCAGAACCCAGACCCGGCTCATCCTCTACTCCTTGGCCGCCAACATCCCTTCTTGGCTCGCCGCCTGCAAGGCCGATAGCGCGCGGGGCCCCGCTAGGCTAGCACATGGCGCATGGATGAGGGGACCAAAGGCCGGCGCGACGGCTTCATCGCGGCGCGCAAGGCGCAGCTGGCCGAAACGATCGCGGCCGACGCCGCCGACGGCGGCGCGCTGCGAGACATGCTGCGCCTCCTGGGCGCGCTGCTGCACCACGAGGCGCACGAGCGGCTCGAGGCGCTGCGCGCGCTCTACGATCCGCTCGATCCCGACGCGCCGCCGTCGACGCGCGACGTCAGCACGGCCGCGTTCGAGAGGTTCGAGCAGGCGTTCGCCGAGACGCTGGAGCGGGCCAATTTCCACGAGATCGATCCCGATACGGTGCAGACCCGCCGGGCGACCAAGCAGCTCACCGGCCTTTCGATCAAGCCGTCGAACGCCGGCATCCGGCGCGTGCGCTTCTTCGCGCGGGGCGTGCAGCCGCAACAGATCGAGCACCGATCCTGGCTCGGGCTGCGCCGACAGGTCGTGCAGGCCGAAGTGATGAACGACGTGGTCGTGCTGGTCGGCTTCAAGAGCGCGGCCGAGATCGGGCGCGACGATGCGCGCGCGTTCGCCAGGATGCGGCGCGGCGTGCGCCCTGGCGCTGCGCTGGCGAAGCATTTCCGCAGCGTGGCGACGGCGGAACTGGTGACGCTGCATCCCGGCGCCAAGCCCAGCATGCGGCCGCGCGACCAGGTGTTTCTCGCCGCGCCCGCAGTGGCGACCGGCGTGCCGGTGCTGCTCAATCTATGGCCGGCGATCACCGTGCTGTTCGCGGTGCTGGCGGCCTATTTCGGCGCGCAGGGCGTGATCGAGGAAAACGAGCTGAAGCGCGCGCTGGCGGCGATCTCCGGCCTGGTGGCCGTCGGCGCTTTCGTGATGCGCCAGCGGCTCAAGTACGAGGCGCAGACGCTGCGCTACCAGAAGCAGCTCGCCGACACGGTCTATTTCCGCAACCTCGCCAACAATGCCGGCGTGCTCGATCTGCTGGTCGGCGCCGGCGAGGACCAGGACGCAAAGGAAGCGTTTCTCGCCTACGCGGTGCTGCGCCGGGCCGAGCATCCGCTGGTGAAGGCGGAAATCGACAATGCGGTAGAGGCCTATCTGAAAGAGCGCTTCGATCTCGACGTCGATTTCGAGATCCACGACGCGCTCGGCAAGATCGAGCGGCTGGGCCTGGTGACGCGCGAAGGCGAAGCCTACCGGGCGCTTGAACCGGCGGACGCGCTTGCAAAGCTCGACGCCGCCTGGGACGGCGTGTTCAATTTTTCGGCGCGGCGGTGAAGCCAAAGTACGGACCGCCGGCGGGACGCCGGCAACACCGCTTCGTCCTGCACGCGCTGAGAAGCTGAAATGCTGCGTGCCGGCGGTCCATATTGGCGGCGCGGGCGGTTTGACGCAGCGCTTTTGGCTGCGCTCGCGGGGCTTTGCGAGGCAGTTGCGGGGCGCAGGCTTTGGCGGCGCGTCAGGAACTATCCGTAAGTTCAACCGCGGCGGCGTGACATGCCGCGCTCAGCGCCTGCGCGGGCGGCGCGACGGGCGTCAACGCAGCTATGCGCAGGCCCTTGCGCAGCAGGCGCTTGAAATGCGCGACGTGGCGCGCGGGATTGGCGAGCGCATCGACAAGCCGCAGTACGCGCGCGCGGATCGAACCGCCGGGTAAGCGAATGCGCGCGCTCTTGACCAGGAGGTGCGGCGCGCCGCAGCTGACGCGGAAGCCGCGCGGCGCGAAGCGGATGCGGATATTGGGACGGCGGCGCGCGCCAAGCTCGCTGACGGCCGCGAGAAAGAGCAAGTGCGCGACAAGGCGTTCGCCGCGGCGGATGTACCGGCGCAGACGGCGGCGCCCGCGCGGATGACCGACGGAGAACACAAAGCCCGCCAGCCGGCACACGAACAGGACCGCAAACGCCATGAAGCGCTTGAGGTCTCCTTTCGTGATCGTGCGGGGCTTGGGGCGATGTTTCATGCGCGCCAGTATGCGGCCATGCGCAAGCCGGTCGGATTGATTTTGTGCGAAGCGTTGATTGCAGGGGGCTTCCGGCCGAAGCGGCGTGGATAGCGCGACATCTATGCACGTTTCCGCGCGTCTGTGTTCGCTGCACGCCGGCGCAAAAATACGCCGCCTTCGACAAGCTCAGGCTGACGCACATATAGTATGGACCGCCGGCGCCCCCGCCGGCACGCGCCTTATCGACCAAACGCCGACGCTTGTCGGTAGCTGTCGCGCCGTGCCGGCGAGGGCGCCGGCGGTCCGTATCTAAGCTGCTTCGACGCGGCGGACGTGGCCGTCGGTGTAGCCGACGATGCGGCGATGGCCGCCCGGCCAGGCGACGAGATCGAACACCATGCGGCCGCTGTTGAGTTCGCCGCCGAACAGGCCTTCGGGCTCGAGCCGCACCCAGGCGAGCGGCGCGCTCTCCGTGGCCAACGCTCCGGCGGATTCGATGGCGGCGACGATCGCTGCGCGGGCCTCGCGCGGCGGATATTGCAGGAACACGGAATGATAGACGATCGTCGCCGCATCGCCGGCGCGCGCGCCGAGCCTGGCCGCGATCCATTCGGCGGCGTCGGCGCGTTCGACGCGCACATGGTTGGCGCACGCCAGCGCGGCCGCGCCGTCAAAGCGCGCGAGCCGGTCCGGCTGGTCGGCCCAAATGTAGGACTTGAGCCGCAGCCGCTGCGCGTCGTCGCGGACGTCGAGCGGGTTGAGATCGCAGGCCGCGCGGTTGCGGACCTGGAGCGGCGCGTCGAGCGGCGGCGGCGGCCCGCTCCAATCGGTATCGATGACGACCGGGCCGTCGCCGCCCCACGACCAGCCGTTCGGACGATACGCGAACTTGTCCCAGTTGAGATTGAGGCCGGCGCTGGCGCCGAGTTCGAGCATGTCGACCGGCCCGCGCCAATCGCGCGCAAACGCCAGGAAGCAGGCGAGCAATGCAATCGAACGGCGCGTCTCGTTGGTCTGCGGCGGCGAGCGGATGAAGTCGCGCACCCAGCCGCCGTCGCGCGCGAACATCGCGCGCACGGCGGGCCACACCTCGCTCATGCGCCACGCGGGGGTCTGCGCGGGATAGAGCGCCGCGAGCGCCGGATCGCGGCCTGCGAGCACCGCGGCGTGCGCGGCGCCGGCGAGACGAAGCGACACCGCGTCGGCGCGGGGATTGCCGGGCCAGTCGCCGACGAGCGCGGCGGTCGGGCCGCCGGCGATGATGTCCTCGCGCATCCGCTCCACCAGCGCGCCCGTGAACGGCGAGCCGAGCGCGGTGCAAAAAGCAGCTTGCTCGGCGAAGTGGGCGAGGAGCTTTTCGTTCATGCCAAAACCGTCATCCTGGGCGCGCGCTGGGCGCCCCGGGATGACGAAGCAGGCCGGCGAGGCGCCGGCGGTCCATATTTAGCGCTCCACCGCGAGCGCGATGCCTTCGCCGCCGCCGATGCAGAGCGAGGCGACGCCGCGCTTGGCGCCGCGCGCCTCCATCGCCGCCAGCAGCGTCACCAGCACGCGCGCGCCGGAAGCGCCTATCGGGTGGCCCAGCGCGCAGGCGCCGCCATTGACGTTGATGATGTCGTGGCCGATGCCGAGCTCCTTCATCGCGATCATCGGCACGATGGCGAAGGCTTCGTTGATCTCCCAGAGATCGACGTCGCCGGTCTTCCAGCCGGCGCGCGCGAGCGCTTTCTGGATCGCCGGCACCGGCGCGGAGGTGAACTTCGCCGGCTCCTGCGCGTGCGAGCTTTGCGCCACGATGCGGGCGATGATCTTCCTGCCCTGCTTCTCCGCGTCCGAGCGGCGCATCAGCACCAGCGCCGCCGCGCCGTCGGAGATCGCCGAGGCGTTGGCGGCGGTGACGGTGCCGTCCTGGGTGAAAGCGGGCTTGAGCGACGGGATCTTGTCGGGACGCGCCTTGCGCGGCAGTTCGTCGGTATCGAGCGCGCCGGTCTTCAGTTCGATCGGCGCGATCTCGCGCTTGAAGCGGCCTTCGCTGGTGGCGCTTTGCGCGCGCTTCAGCGTCTCGAGCGCGTAAGCGTCCTGCGCCTCGCGCGAGAACTGGTACTCCTTCGCGGCGGCGTCGGCGTAGACGCCCATGGCTAGGCCCTCATAGGCGTCTTCGAGGCCGTCGAGCGCCATGTGGTCGAACAGCTTGTCGTGGCCGTACTTCTGGCCGGTGCGGTGCTTCGCCATCAGGAACGGCGCGCGCGTCATGTTCTCCATGCCGCCGGCGATCACCGTGTCGCTCTCTCCCGAGAGCAGCGCCTGACGGCCTACCGCCACCGCCTGCAGGCCCGAGCCGCACATCTTGTTCAGCGTCACCGCCTGCGTGCCCTTGTCGAGCCCGGCTTTCAGCGCCGCCTGCCGCGCCGGCGCCTGGCCTTGGCCGGCGGACAGCACATTGCCCATGAAAATGGTGTCGGCGCCGGAAACCCCCGCGTCCTTGACCGCGGCCTTCACCGCAACGGCGCCCAGTTCCGAGGCGCTCAGGTTCGCGAGTTCGCCCAGCAAACCGCCCATGGGCGTGCGGGCCATGCCGACGATGACGATATCTTCCTGGCTCATTGTGCTGTCTTCCCTTCCGGAGGCGGGACCATAAGCGTTGACGCGCCATGCGCCAACAGCTTGCCGCCGCTTTAGGCTACGAAGCTCACGATGCGATCGATCACGGCGCGGTCCTGCGCGATCATGCGGTGGCCCAGGCCGTCGCACAGAACGAACTCGGCGTTGGGCCATTGCCGGGCGATGGCTTCGCCGTTTTCCCAGTCGACGGCGTCGTCGTCCATGGAGTGGATGACGAGCGTTTCGGTCGGGCTGGCCAGCGCGGCGAGATCGAAGCCCGCGCGCTCGGCGCCGATGTCGGCGGCGTAGAGTTCGCGCGCGCGGCGCACGACCTCCTCCGGCACGCCTTGCTCGCCGGCGCCGTCGAACCAGTGCTTGTTGCGCCCCCGCGGCGCCGCGATCAGCACGGCGCGGCGCGGCGCGAAGCCGTTCATCAGCGCGAGCCCCGTCGCCGGGCCGCCGAACGAATGGGTGACGACGGCGTCGATCGGGCCGAGTTCGCGCGCGACGGCTTCGATCGCGGCGGCGGCGCCGGTCGGCTGGCAGGTCTCGCCTTGCGAGTAGCCGTGGCCGGGGAGGTCGAAGGCGACGGAAGCAACGCCGATTTCGCTCAGCGCATGGATGAGCGGGCTCCAGAGCGAGTTGTCGTCCTGCCAGCCGTGCACGCAAAGCACGGCCGGGCCTTCGCCGAGGCGCCACGCGGCGACCTTGCCGAGCGGGGTTTCGACTTCGGCGTCCTGCGCGTGGCGCAGCGGCTCCGCCAAGCGCGGGCGCGCGCGGCGGCGCGGCGTCATCGCTTCCGTCAGCAAGGCGCGGGCTTGTTCGTCGAGACTCATTGCGTCGCCATGATCCAGCCGCCGCCGAGAACGCGCGTGGAGTGCGGGTCGTAGAACACGGCGGCTTGGCCAGGAGCTACCCCCTCTTCCGGCGCGTCAAGCAAGACGGACCATGCTTGGGCCGCCGGCGTCTCGCCGGCGGGAACGGTGGAGATGAGCGTCGTCTTGCGGGCGGCGCTCGCCGGCGGGGACGCCGGCGGTTCGAGCAGGAGCTTCGCCGGCGCGGGCGGGCGCGTGGAGCGGACGCGGACGAGAATGTCGCGGCCGTCGAGTTCGCCTTCCGATGCAACCGGATCGCCGATCCAGTTCACGTCCTTGAGCGCAATGCGGCTGACGCCCAGCGCCTCGCGCGGGCCGACGATGACGCGCTTGTTCGCCGCGTCGAGCTTCACGACGAAGAGCGGCTCGCCCGCGGCGATGCCCAGGCCCCGGCGCTGGCCGACGGTGAAATTGATGACGCCGTTGTGCCCGCCCATGACGCGGCCGTCGATATGCACGATCTCGCCGGGCTCGATCGCGCCGGGGCGCAGCTTCTCGACGACGGCCTGGTATTTGCCGTCCGGCACGAAGCAGATGTCCTGGCTGTCCGGCTTGGCGGCGACGCGCAGGCCAAGCTCATCCGCCAGCTCGCGCACCTTGCTCTTGGGCATGCCGCCAAGCGGGAAGCGCAGATACGCAAGCTGGTCGCACGTCGTTGCGAACAGGAAGTAGGTCTGATCGCGCGATGCGTCGGCGGCGCGGTGGAGTTCGGGGCCGTGCGGCCCTTCGATGCGCTGCACATAATGGCCGGTGACGAGACAGTCGGCGGCCAGGTCTTCGGCGACGCGCTTCAGGTCCTTGAACTTCACGGTTTGGTTGCAGCGCACGCACGGGATCGGCGTGGCGCCCGCAAGGTAGGTGTCGGCGAAATTCTCCATCACGGCGTGGCGGAAGCGGCTTTCGTAGTCCAGGACGTAGTGCGGGAAGCCGCAAGCGTCGGCGACGCGGCGGGCGTCGTGGATGTCCTGGCCGGCGCAGCACGCGCCCGGCTTGCTGACGGCGGCGCCGTGATCATAGAGCTGCAGCGTAACGCCGACGACGTCATAGCCTTCGCGCTTCAGCATCGCGGCGACGACGGACGAATCCACGCCGCCGGACATGGCGGCGACGACGCGCGTTTGCGCCGGAGGCTTGGCGAAGCCCAATGAATTGAGGGTGCGCGCGGCCGGCGCCGGCGCGGTAAGCAGGTCGGTCATCTTGCTCCTCCCCCTGGGGTCAAGGCCCAGGGCGAAGGCCTATAGATAGTCGAGCAGGCTGAGCCTTGAAAGCTCGGAGAAGGTCTTGGCCGTCGCTTCGTACTGCAGCAGCAGCGAGGCGAGCTTCACCGAAACCTCGGCGACGTCGGCGTCGGCCTGATCGCCGATCTCCTTGAGCAGCAGATTCGAGCGTTCCTGGAGCCGCACCTGTTCCGTGGCGAAGCGCTTCTGCAGCTGGCCGGCGCGGCCCTCTTCGTTGGTGAACTTGGTGGCTTCGGCGTCGAGCCGGTCGGCGAAGTTCTGCAGCGCAGCGAGCTGCGTGCCGGTGATGGGTTGGCCGATGGTTCCGCCATTGGCGTCCAGGAACACTTTCAGGTCCGAGAGCGTCTGCAGCAGCCCCTGCGACATCTCCGACGCCTTCGCCGACAGCACGATCGGCTCGCCGACGCCGAGGTCGAGGACTTGGTGACGCGCAGCCTCATCGAAGATGTCCTGAGGTCCCGCCGCGGCGACCAGTTCGGCCAGCGTGTTGATCTTGATCGGCCCCGCGCCCTGGCGCTCGCCCGCGAACAGCGGCTGGCCGTTCCAGGTCTCGTTCAGCGCCGAGACGATGCTCTTGAACGACAGCTCAAGCTCGGTCGTGACGCCGCGGCCGTCATTGGCGGCGATGGCTTCGCGGATCGATTGCGCCAGCATTTGCGCGCCGTCGGAGACTTGCCCCAGCGCGGCGCCCTGCACGCCAAAACGCGCCTGCAGCTGCGTGATCACCGAAACGCGCGAATCGGCGTTGGTCTTCATGCTCCGCGCATTGAGCAAGCGGCTGGCCGCGCCGCCGAAGCCCATCAGATCCGTGTGCTTGTCGCCGGACGCGACCTGGCGCTGCAAGTCCGACAATTCGCTGGTGATGCGGCGAATGTCGAGCTGCGCCTGAGTGGTGAAGCGGAAGGTCAGTGCGCCGCTCATAGCGTTCTCCTATCAGCGGTATCCGAGTGAAAGCAGCACATCGAGCATTTCGGTCGCGGCCTGGATCACGCGGGCCGAAGCCGCGTACGCATTCTGGTACACGGTCATCTTCATCAGCTCGTCATCGAGGCTCACGCCTTCGACCTGCGCGCGCCTGTCGGCGGCGGCGGTGGCGACGCTCTCGGCGCCCTTCGCGGCGCGCGCCGCGTCGCTGGCGAGGCGCCCCGCCTCGCCGCCGAGGCGCGAAACGTAGATCATCAGCGTCGTCGATTGCGCGCCCAGCATGCCGGCGCTCTCGAAGCTGCGCACGCTGTCGCGCGCCGCCACCAGCGCCGAAGCGCCGCGATTGTCGCCGGCTTCGACGGCGCGCTGCCCCAGCGCCGCGCTGAGATCGGGCCTGCCGACGGCAAGCCGCGACGCATCGGCGCCGATCAGGCGCTCGACGCCGACTTCGAGCGCGCGCCCGGCGGTGGAGGCTTGCGAGAGCCCGTTGAGCGCGGTGAAAGACACGCCGGTGCCGCCGCGCTTCGTGGAATCGGCGACAAGCTCGACCGCATAGGGCGGCGTCGCCGCGAACGTGATGCGGCCGGTGGCGGCGTCGAGCGTAAACTGGCCGTACTCGCCCATGCCCGCGCCCGACGCGTTGAGCGCAGTGAGGAGATCGTTCCAAGTCGACCCCGGCGCGGCGAGCGCGCCGCTGATCGCGATCGTGCGCTGGCCGACGAGACGGCCGGCGGAATCGCGCACCTGATAGATAACCTCGCCGCCGGACGCCAAGCCGTGCGCGTCTGCGCCGCTGAGGCCGGTCTCGAAGAACATCGGCGTCGCGCGCGAAACCAGGTCGTTCAGGCCGAAGAAGTGCGAGAAGCCGCGTCCGGCGCGGTCGGCCGGATCGTTGGCGTCCTGCTGGACGACGAGGCCGCCGCTATTGCTCATGTTCAGCGACAGCACGCCGTCGCTGAAGCTGGCGCCGCCCGAGGGCGTGGCGGCGCCGAGCGCGGCGTTGAGCGCGGCGGCGAAGGCGTCGATCGTGCCGGCGGCGAAGCTGTAGACGGCGGCCGGCGCCTCGGCGGTGATGGTCATGGCGTCGAAGTCGATGCTGAGCCGTTCGCGCAGATTGCCGCTGACGTCGACGAGGCCGATCGTGGCGGCGCCGGTGAAGCCGATCGCATCCGTGCCGAGCAGGCCGGTCTGGCGGCCGACCATCTGCGACACCGCCGGCGACGACGCGTTCTCGTTGTGCACTTCGTTGAGCGCATCGCCGAGCGCAGCGGCGAAGCCGCCCAGAGCTTCCGCGAGACCGGGAAGGTCCTTGTCGCGGACGTCCAGCAGGCCCTTGATCTCGCCGCCCAGCAGCATCGGCTCGAGATTGGTCCCCCCGCCCAGGTGCTCGTTCACCTTGATGACGCCGTGAGTCGAGAACGGATTGGAGTTCGGCTCATAGCTGAGCTTTACGGCGGCGTGGCCGACCAGCAGCGCGCCGCCGCTGGTGCGCACATGCACGCCGCCATAGTCCTGTGGCGTGACGCGCACGTCGAGCAGCATCGAAAGCCGGTCGACCAGGCCGGCCTGCACGTTCTCGGCGCCGGTGGAGTCCGCGCCCGTGCTGCGGTTGAGACGGATCTCCTCGTTCAAGTCGGCGATGCGGTCGATCAGGCCCTGCGCTTCGTTGACGGCGTCGGCGATGCGCTGATCGGCTTCGGCGACGAGATCCTGGATCGATTGGCCGACGCGCTGCACTTCCGTGTACATCGCCTCGAGCGCGCTCACGGCGTCGCCGCGGCGCAGCGCGGACGCCGGATCGACGCCGAGTTCGGTGACCGCCGACCAGAAGTCGTCGAGCATGGCGAACATCGAGGTCGTGCTCGCCGGATCGCCGAAGCTGACTTGAGCGCGCGCGAGAATGTCGGCGCGGGCCGCGGTGGCGCCGCGCGCGCCTTCGGCGATGAAGCTCGCGGTGGCGAGAAAGCGGTCGGCGGCGCGCTGGACCGACTCGACCTTGACGCCGGCGCCGGCGCCGAGGTGCGTCAGCGGCGAGAGCGTGACTTCGGTGCGGACGTAGCCGGGCGTGTTAGCGTTGGCGATGTTCTGCGAGACGACGCCGATGCTGGTCTGCGCGGCGCGCAGGCCGGTGAGGCCGGAAAGCAGGACGCTGGAAATGCTCATGCGCGCGCACCCGGCAAAAGGCGCCTAGCGGCAGGCGGAATCTGCCGCCTGCCGGGCGCCTCCCCCTGGCCCGTTTTCGCGCCTGTAAATACCTGAAGCAAAACGCTTTTCTCCCGCAGGACAGGGGCGCCGCGCAAACGCGGCGCAGAGGCCTTCGGCAGACGCCTCGCAAGTGCGGGGCCAGGGTTAAGAGCCCGGCAGAAGCTGCCGGGCGGCGGCGCCTCTTGCCTGGTTGCGCCTCCAGGACGTTCGTTCATGGCTTTGATTTTAGAGGCTTTTACATGGTTAGCGGCGTGGCCCGGCGTTTGCTCTGAGACTCAAGCCGCCGTGCGTGCGGCTTGGGGGAGCCATGGATTTCGCGGCCAACGCCGTCATCGATGCGACCGCGCCGCCGCCGGCGCGTGCGGCGCCGCGCGCAGCCGAACCCCAGTCCGGGCCGAGCTTCGAGGAGCACCTCGACGCGGCGGCGGGGTCGGACGCTCCCCCGCCGGCCGCGGAACACGCGGACGCTACGGAGACGCCGGAGCAGACGTCCGAGGCCGCGCCCGCCGATGCAGCGCAGCCTGCACCGCTGCCGCCGACGCAAGCGGTCGCCCCGGCGCTGCTGCAGCTGATCGATACGCACGCCGCGCCGCCGCCGGAGGCGCCGCCCGTGCAGACCGCCGACGCCGCGGAGACGCCCGCGCTGCAGCCGAGCGCGCCGCAGCCGGTTTCGCCCGATGCGCGGCCGCCCGCCGCACAGCCCGACCTGAGCGCCGACACGCACGCCCAGACCGATGCGCCGCCGCAGGCGGATACGCCGCCTCAGGCCAACGGCGCGGCAGCGCCGCCCCCGCACACGGCCAAGGCCGATACAAGCGGCGCCGCGCCCACGGACGCGCCCGCGCCGGCGCCGGAGCAGCAGCCCGCGCCGCAGGCGCCTGCCGAGACGCCCGCGCAAGCCGCGCCGGCTCGAAGCGCTCCATCGGCGCCCGCCGACACAGCAGCGCAGGCCGTCGCCGCGCCGGCGCCGCAGCCTGTCTCGCAGACTGGCAAGTCCGCCGAACAGAACGACGCCAAGCCGGAAGGGACCGGCGCGAAAGCGATCGAGCGCGGAGATGCGCCGAAGCCGCAGGAACGACCCGCCCCAACGCCGCAACCGCAGGCGCGCGGGGACGCCGATGCGCCGGCGCGCCCGCAGCACGCGAAGCCGCAGGCGCAACCGGTCGGCGTCGCGGCAGCCGCGCCTGACGCGCCGGCGCCCGCCCAGCCTGCGCCAATTCAGGCGCCGCTCACACCCGTCAGCGTCGGCCCGATGCAGGCCCAGCACGCGGCGGCGGATCACCAGGCGGCGCAAGCCTTGCCCGCCGCCGCGCAAGTGGCGCGCGAGATCGTGCGCCGGTTCAACGGCGAGACCACGCGTTTCGAAGTTCGGCTCGATCCGCCGGAACTCGGCCGCATCGAAGTCCGGCTCGAAGTCTCACGCGATCATCGCGTGACCGCGATGGTCGCGGCGGATTCCCCGCAGGCCTTGTCGGAATTGGCGCGGCATGCGCGCGAACTGACGCAGACGCTGCAATCGGCAGGGCTCGAACTCAGCGATCAGGGGCTGTCGTTCGACCTGAAACAGAGCCGGGACGAAACGCGGAACGAGGACGGCGGCGGCGGCCGCCCCGCCTTGGCGAGCGATGAACTTGAAACCGCCGCGCCGCTGGCGCGGCCCATCGGCCTCGAACGTTGGCGCGGCGTCCGCGTCGATGTGACGGTCTGAGGAGCGGACGATGACCTACGACGCCATCAATGCGTATAACAGCGTCGGCGCCTCAACCTCGACGTCGACGCAAACCAACTCCAGCCGGGCGACCCTAGCCCAGAATTACGACACGTTCCTCGTGTTGCTGACGGCGCAGCTGCAGAACCAGGACCCGCTGGCGCCGATGGATTCGACGCAGTTCACGCAGCAGCTGGTGCAGTTCAGCCAGGTCGAACAGCAGATCCGCACCAACGAGCAGCTGGAAAACCTCGTCGGCCAATACCAGGCCGCAAGCGCCGGCGCAGCCCTCTCCTATCTCGGCAGGGATGCGATCATCGCCGCGAACGAGACCTATCTCGCCGGCGGCGTGGCGAACTGGGCCTACAATCTGCCGGAGAACGCAACCTCGTTCACCGTGCATGTGCGCGACGCCAGCGGCAAGATCGTCTACACCTCGACGACGGAAGCCAGCTCAGCCGGCGAGCACCTGTTCAGCTGGGACGGCGCGACCAACAACAACACGACCGCGCCGAACGGCGTCTACACGCTGACATTCGAAGCCAAGAACGCGGCCGGCGCTGCGATCCGGCCAACCGTCAACGTGCGCGAGACCATCATGGGCGTCGATTTCTCCAGCGGCGCGCCGGTGGTGATCACGCCCTCGGGCACGCGCTCGATCGATCAGATCAGATCGGTGCTGAACAACAGCAACGGCTGATCGAGCAATTTCGCGCCGGCCGAACGCCGGCGCGCGCGATGCGCAGAAGCGCTCCATCATCGGACCAACCGCGGCGCGGATCGAGGACGCGCGCCGCACGGGAGCAGGACTTATGTCTATCTATACCGCTCTGCGCGCGGGCGTTTCGGGCCTCACGGCCAATTCGAGCGCACTCGCCGCCATTTCCGACAACATCGTCAACGTGAACACGGTCGGCTATAAGCGTTCGACGGTCGATTTCAGCGCGCTCGTCAACGCGCAGAACTCGGACACCACCTACAACGCCGGCGGCGTGCTGCCGCTGACGCGCCAGCAGATTTCTCTGCAAGGCTCGCTCGAACAATCGCGCTCGACCACGGACCTCGCGATCTCGGGCGACGGCTTCTTCATCGTCTCGCCGAACAGCAACCAGCTTTCGAACGGCGGCTCGGTGCTGTTCACGCGCGCAGGTTCGTTCACGATCGACGCCCACGGCTACATGGTCAACGCGCAGGGGCTCTATCTGCAAGCCTGGCCAGTGAACAGCGACGGCTCGGTGATCTCCTCGCCGACCTCGCTGTCGGCGATCGAGCCGGTCAACATTTCCGGCGTCGGCGGGCTGGCCGAGGCGTCGGCGAACGTCGACATCAACGCCAATCTGAACTCCGATCAAGCCGCGTATACGGGCGCCTATACCGCCGGCGATCTGGCGCTCGGCAACGTCAGCGCGCATTTCGAGAGCTCGCTCGAAGTCTATGACTCGCTCGGCGCGCCGCGCACGATCTCGTTCGGCTTTCTGAAGACGGGTCCGAACGAGTGGCAGGTCGAGGTCTACGCCCGCCCCGACACCAACATCACCGGCGGCGCCGCCACCGGCGGCCTGCTGGCGACGGGCGAGGTGCTCTACAACACCGACGGCACGGTGCAATCCGTGGACACCGGCCTGCAAAATTTCACGATCGATTGGGCCGTCTCGACCGGCGCGGCGCAGCAAGATCTCAATCTCGACCTCCGCGGCGTGGCGCAGAACGCCAAGAGCTTCGGCGTCACCTCGGTGACCGTGGACGGCGTGCCGCCGGGCGATCTGGTCGGCCTCATCCTCGAGGGCGACGGCTTCCTGACGGCGCAATTCTCGAACGGGCGCGCACGCGCGCTGTATCAGATTCCGCTGGCGACGTTCGTGAACCCCAACGGCCTCGCGCCCGACCAGGGCGGCGCGTTCCGCACCACGCTGGAATCCGGCCTCTACAACATCAACGCGGCGAACGCGGGCGGCGCCGGCCGCGTCGTCTCCGGCGCGCTGGAAGCGTCGAACGTCGATCTCGCGCAGGAATTCACCAACCTGATCACGACGCAGCGCGCCTACTCGGCCGCCTCGCGCATCATCACCACCGCCGACCAAATGCTCGAAGAGCTTTTGATGGTGAAACGCTAGGCGAAGGGGTTTGAGGTAAGAAACGAGTAAGAGGTTCCGTGTTCTAATTCGGTACAAGCGCCTAATCAGGATTAACTTCCGCTCTTAGTCGTTTCTTTAGCGGCTCAATGTATATTGGCCGCTCAAAGAACGAGGAGAAAGGCGCTATGCAGAAGCAACGCCGCTATGATGGGGTGGTGATGGGTCCCGACGGGAATCCACTCACTTTGGACGATCTGCCGCCGCCCGGCACGACCCGCTGGGTCATCCGGCGCAAGGCTGAAGTTGTCGCGGCTGTCCGCGGCGGCTTGCTGACGCTCGAAGACGCGTGCGCGCGCTATGGGCTCTCGGAAGAAGAGTTCGAAGGCTGGCGCAAGGCGATCGAGAAGCACGGCCTTCCCGGTCTGCGCACCACGCGCATCCAGCACTATCGCGGCGCCGGCATGTAACCGGCCAACGCGCCGAGCTCGCTCGGCGCTCCCCAGTGCGGAACCAGCTCAAAGCCCCCGTCTCGCGGCGGGGGCTTTTGCACGTCCGGCCTGTGGGTCCCGGCTCCGCGGGCCGGGACGCTGTCAGTCTTGCTGCGCATGGTTCCGGCATGTGGGTCCCGGCTCTGCGGGCGGGGACGCTATTAGTCTTGCTGCGTATGGCTCCGGCATGTGGGTCCCGGCTCTGCGGCCGGGACGCTATTAGCCATGCTGCGCATGGCTAATAGCGCTTAACCATTGTTTCACGTCCGACCGGGCAATTTCTGCCGACCGGCGAGAATTGCCCAGCTGATTCTGGGCGCTCGCTCGCGTTGTGCAGAGGCTGGGCGTGAACGGTTTCGCCGATCTATTGCTGAAAGCAGGCCCCACGCGGCTGTTCGCGGCGCTGGGGATCACGGCCGTGGCGGCCGCCCTGCTGTTCACGCTCGTGCTGCGCATGGGCGGGGAAGAGAAATCGCTGCTGTTCGCCGGCGTCGACATGCGCGAGGCCAGCGCAATCACCCAGCGCCTCGACCAGGCCGATATCCCCTACGAGCTGCGCGGCGACGGCAGTTCCATCTTCGTCGCCCGCTCGCGGGTGCTGGAAGCGCGCATGATGCTGTCGGCCGACGGCCTGCCCTCGCGCGGGTCGATCGGCTACGAAATCTTCGACGAGCCCGACGCGCTCGGACAGACCCAGTTCCAGCAGAACATCAATCGCCTGCGCGCGCTCGAGGGCGAACTGGCGCGCACCATCGGCTCGCTCGACGGCATCGTCTCGGCCCGCGTGCACCTGGTGCTGCCGGAGCGGCAGCTGTTCGCGCGCGAAACCGAGCAGCCGTCCGCCTCGATCGTGCTGCGGCTGCGGCGCGACGAGCTGACGCCGGGCCAGGTCCGCGCCATCCGCAACCTCGTCGCCAGCGCAACGCCGGGGCTGACCACCGGCCGGGTCACCATCATCGACGAAACCGGGCGCCTGCTCGCGGCGGCGCAGAACGAGGAAGGCGCGGTCGCCGAAGGCATCGACGCGCGGCAAACGGCGATGGAGGAACGCATCCGCCGCACCGTCACCGACATCGTCGAGGGCATCGTCGGCCAGGGCAATGCGCGCGTGCAGGTGACGGCCGAGATGGACTTCAGCCGCATCAGCGAAACCTCGGAGCGGTTCGATCCCGAGGGCCGCGTCGTGCGCTCGACGTCGACGACAGAGGAAACCGCCGCCAGCAACGAAGGCGCGCGCGGCGCGACGACGGGCGCCAACGTGCCCGACCCGAACGGCGGCAATGGCGGCGGCGCGCAGAACAACAACAATTCGAGCCAGGAAACCGTCAATTACGAGATCTCGCGCACCACCCGCACCGAGGTGAGCGAAGGCGGCCGCATCCGCCGCCTTTCGGTCGCGGTCGCCGTCGACGGTGTGACCACGCCCGGCGCCGATGGCGCCGAGCCCGCCTATGCGCCGCGCAGCGCGGAAGATATGCAGCGGCTGACGGCGCTGGTGCGTTCGGCGGTCGGCTTCAGCGCCGAGCGCGGCGACACCGTCGAAGTGGTCAACACCCAGTTCGCGCGCGCGGCCCCGCCGGGCGCGGCCGCCGAAGAGTCCGGCATGCTCGGCTTCCTCGGCGACCTCGACACGATGCGCATCATCGAGATCGTCGCCGCGTTGATCGCGTCCCTGGCCTTCGTGTTCTTCGTGCTGCGGCCGCTGATCAGCAGCCTGGTGCGCGGCGGAAACGGCGCCGCCAACCCCATGCCGGAAACGCCGGCGCTGCCGGCCCCGACCGGCGCAGCCGCCCTGCCCGCGCCGGAAGAACCGGAAGCCGTCATCGACATTGCGCAGATCCAGGGGCGCGTGCGCGCCTCGTCCGTGAAGAAGGTCGCGGAAGTCGTCGACAAGCACCCCGACGAGTCCGTCCAGCTGATCCGCGGTTGGCTGAATAACGCGATGTGACGCCATGAACGCTGTCGCCAAACCCCAGTCCACAAGCGTCGCAACGGCGGCGCCGGAGCCCGCCCAGCGGGTGGACACGTCCAAGTATAGCGGCGTCGAGAAGTCGGCGATCATCCTGATGTGCCTCGGCGAAGAGGCGAAGAAGATCTGGGAGCTGCTGGACGAGGAAGAGATCAAGGAAATCTCCCAGGCGATGTCCTCGCTCGGCCTGGTGCCGGCGGCGACCGTCGAAGCGCTGGTGATCGAGTTCGTCACCAAGCTCTCCGGCTCCGGCGGCGTGATGGGCTCCTACGAGCAGACGCAGCGCATGCTCTCGGCCTTCCTGCCGAAGGAAAAGGTCGATGCGCTGATGGAGGAAATTCGCGGTCCCGCAGGCCGCAACATCTGGGACAAGCTCGCCAACGTGAACGAAGCGGTGCTGGCGAGCTATCTGAAGAACGAATATCCGCAGACTGTCGCCGTCGTGCTGGCCAAGGTGCGGCCCGACCACGCCGCCAAGGTGCTGGCCGAGCTGCCGGAGGATTTCGCCTCCGAGTGCGTGATGCGCATGCTGGCGATGGAGCCGGTGCAGCGCGAAATCCTCGAAAAGATCGAGATGACGCTGCGCACCGAGTTCATGTCGAACCTCGCCCGCACCTCCAAGCGCGACAGCCACGAGCTGATGGCCGAGATCTTCAACAATTTCGATCGCCAGACCGAAGCCCGCTTCGTCACCGCGCTGGAAGAAAAGAACCGCGAAAGCGCCGACCGCATCCGCGCGCTGATGTTCGTGTTCGAAGACCTCGGCGGGCTCGATTCGAGCGGCGTGCAGACGCTGCTGCGCTCGGTGGACAAGGGCGACTTGGCGCTGGCGCTAAAAGGCGCCTCGGATTCGCTGCGCAGCCTGTTCTTCTCGAACATGTCCGAGCGCGGCGGCAAGATCCTCAAGGAGGACATGGCGGCGATGGGACCGGTGCGGCTCAAGGATGTCGATGCGGCGCAGACGCGGATGGTGGCGCTGGCCAAGGAACTCGCCGCCCGCGGCGAGATCGTGCTTTCCGACGGCAAAGCCGACGATGAGCTGATCTACTGATGTCCAACGTCCGCCGATACGCCTTCGACACCGAATTCGCGCCCGACGGCGCAATCGTCAGCGCCGCGCCGAGGCCGCTGACGCCGGAGGAAGTCGAGGCCGAGCGCCAGGCGGCCTATCGGAAGGGCGCGCAGGACGCGCTCGCCCAAGCCGAACGCGATACGGCGGCGGCGCTGCAGGCCCTGGCCGACGCGGCGTCCGCCGTGGTCACGCGGCTCGACGCCGAGAGCAAGTCGATGCGCGAGGAAGCGGCGCGCGTGGCGATGGCGGCGGCGCGCAAGATCGCGGGCGCCGCGCTCGACGCCTACGGGCAGGAGCGCGCCGCGGCCGCGGTCGAGGCGGCGATGGACGCGCTGCGGCATCAGCCGCGCCTGGTGGTGCGGATCTCGTCCGAAGCCGCCGAGACGCTGAAGCCGCGCATCGAGGAGATGGTGGCGACCCACGCCTATGCCGGCGCCGTGCTGGTGCGCCCGCAGCCGGGCTTCGCCAAGGGCGATGTCGTGATCGACTGGTCCGACGGCGTGATCTCGATGAAACCCGACGACGCCGCAGCCCGCATCGAAACGCTGATTGAAGCGGCCCTCGCCGCGCCTGCGACGCAAAGCTGACGAGGCAAGACATGTCCGACCTGAAGCTCGATGAATTCTCCCCCACGCCCAGCGACGGCGGCGCATCGGCCGACGGCAGCGAGCGCAGCGCCGCCGATCTCGCCGCCGTCTTCGACGTGCCGGTCAACATCCAAGCGGTGCTGGGGCGGGCGAACATGGAAGTGGCGTCGCTGCTGCGGCTTTCGCGCGGCTCGGTGATCGAACTCGACCGCAAGGTCGGCGAAGCGATCGACATCTATGTCAACAACCGCCTCGTCGCGCGCGGCGAAGTCGTCGTGGTCGACGAACGTCTCGGCGTGACCATGACGGAAATCATCAAGGACGGGGACGCCGCCTGAGGCGGCGTGAGGAGTACGGATATGCGTTTGCTGATCGTCGGCCCGCTCGGAGGACAGATCTCCGCCGCCACGAAGATCGCGATGGAGCACGGCGCCAAGGTCGCGCACGTGGACACGATCGAACAGGCGACGACGGCCCTGCGCGTGCGCGGCGCCGATCTGCTGATGGTCGACGCCCGGCTCGACATCGCCGCGCTGATCGCCGCCAACGAAGCCGAGCATATCGTCGTGCCGGTGGTCGCGGCCGGCGTCGGCATCGATCCGGCGCTGGCGGCGCGCGCGATCCGTCAGGGCGCGCGCGAATACATTTCGCTGCCGCCCGATCCGGAGCTGATCGCCGCCGTTCTCGCCGCCGTGTGCGACGACGAGCGGCCGATGATCGCCGAGGACGCGGCGATGAAGCAGGTGATCCAGCTCGCCGACCAGATCGCGGCGTCCGACGCCTCGATCATGATCACCGGCGAAAGCGGCGTCGGCAAGGAAGTGCTGGCGCGCTACGTGCACAAGAAGTCGAAGCGCAGGGACAAGCCGTTCATCGCCGTGAACTGCGCGGCGATTCCGGAGAACCTGCTCGAAAGCGAGCTGTTCGGCCACGAGAAAGGCGCCTTCACCGGCGCCGTGGCGCGCCGCATCGGCAAGTTCGAGGAAGCCGACGGCGGCACGCTGCTGCTCGACGAAATCTCGGAAATGGACCTTCGGCTGCAATCGAAGCTGCTGCGCGCGCTGCAGGAGCGCGTGATCGACCGCGTCGGCGGTTCGAAGCCGGTGCCGGTGAACATTCGCGTGCTGGCGACGTCGAACCGCGATCTGTCTCAGATGGTGCGCGCCGGCGAGTTCCGCGAGGATCTGCTCTATCGCCTCAACGTGGTGAACCTGCGCATCCCGCCGCTGCGCGAGCGCAAGGACGACCTCGCCGCGCTGTCGGCGTTCTTCATCGACAAGTATGCGCGCGCCAACGGCCGCCCCGCCCGCCGGCTTTCGCCGGGAGGATTGGCGCAGGTCATGGCGCACGCCTGGCCCGGCAACGTGCGCGAACTCGAGAATGCGATGCACCGGGCCGTGCTCCTGGCCAATGGCGAGGACGTCGGCGCCGAAGCGATCCGCGCGCCGGACGGCGCCCCGGTCGGCAAGCGCGACTCCACCGGCGATGCGATCGAAGCGGCGCAGGCCGCCGCGCGCAATCTCGTCGGCCGCACCGTGGCGGAGGTGGAGCAGGATCTGATCCTGGAGACGCTGACGCACTGCCTCGGCAACCGCACCCACGCGGCGCACATCCTCGGCATTTCGATCCGCACGTTGCGCAACAAGCTGAAGCAGTACTCCGACGACGGCGCGAAAATCCCGCCGCCGCCGACCGGACAAGCGGCGTGACGGCGATGCACGGCCCATGTGCTCCCCCGCTTGCGGGAGAGCTGTCGAGCGCGCAGCGCGAGACTGAGGGGGCGCGCGCATGACCGACGCAGCACAGCCGCAGGGCAGCGCCCTTTCGTTCGACGTGTTGCGCGGCTTCGTCATGCGCGGCGAGATCGCGCTGGCGGCCGGCGTGCTCGGCATCCTGGCGATCATGCTGGTGCCGCTGCCGCCGGCGCTGCTCGACTTCCTGCTGGCGATCTCGATCGTCTCCTCGATCCTGGTGCTGATGACGGCGCTGATGATCAAGAAGCCGCTCGAGTTCACCGCCTTTCCGTCCGTGCTGCTGCTGACCACGCTGCTCAGGCTGGCGCTCAACATCGCCTCGACGCGCCTCATTCTCGCCAACGGCCAGAACGGCGAGCACGCGGCCGGCGAAGTCATCGCCGCGTTCGCGCGGTTCGTGATGGGCGGCGAGTTCGTGATCGGCGTGATCGTGTTCGCGATCCTGGTGATCGTGAACTTCGTCGTCATCACCCGCGGCTCGACCCGGATCGCCGAAGTCGCCGCGCGCTTCACCCTGGACGCCATGCCCGGCAAGCAGATGGCCATCGACGCCGATCTCTCCGCCGGCCTCATCAACGAAACGCAGGCGCGCGACCGCCGTAAAGCGCTCGAAGACGAAAGCGCCTTCTTCGGGGCCATGGACGGCGCCTCGAAGTTCGTGCGCGGCGACGCCATCGCCGGCCTGCTGATCGTCTTCATCAACATCATCGGCGGCATCATCATCGGCGTCGCCTCGCACGGCATGGATTTCTCGGAAGCCGGCCGCACCTACACCCTGCTCACCGTCGGCGACGGCCTGGTGACGCAGATTCCGGCGCTGATCATCTCGGTCGCCGCCGGCTTGCTGGTGACGAAAGCGGGCATCGACGGCGCGGCGGACAAGGCGCTGGCGAAACAGCTCGCCTCCTATCCCGTTGCGCTCGGCGTCGTGGCCGCCTGCGCGCTTGGCGTCGCGGTGCTGCCGGGCATGCCGAAGATTCCGTTCCTGGTGCTGGCGGGCGCGGCGGGCCTCCTGGCGTGGCGCCTGCGCGAAGCCAACCGGATGGCGGCGGAGACGGCCGCGGCCGAGCCCGCGCCGGCCGCGCCGGTGGAGGAAACGCCCGCCGCCTCGCTGGCGATGGACGACATCCGCATCGAACTCGGCTTTGCGCTGCTGCCGCTGATCAACGACGTGCAGGGCCGCCGGCTCACCGACCAGATCAAGGCGCTGCGCAAGACGCTGGCGCAGGACTACGGCTTCGTGATGCCGAGCGTGCGCATCCTCGACAACGTGCAGATGGGCGCCGACCAGTACGCCATCCGCATCCGCGAGATGGACGCAGGCGACGGCAAGCTGAAAATGGGCGCGCTGCTGGCGATGGACCCGACCGGCGCCGGCATCGCCATTCCGGGCGAGGCGGTGAAGGAGCCGGCGTTCGGGCTCGACGCCAAATGGATCGACGAGCGCGCGAGGGAGGAAGCGAGCTTCCGCGGCTATACGGTTGTCGATCCCGCCACCGTGCTCGCCACCCACCTCACCGAGGTGATCAAGGAGCACATGAGCGAACTGTTGACGTTCGCCGAGGTGAAGAAGCTGATCAAGGACCTGCCGAAGGACACCCAGACGCTGCTGGACGATGCCGCGCCGGCGCATATCTCCTGGAGCGGCGTGCAGCGCATCCTGCAAAATCTGCTCAAGGAACGCGTCTCGATCCGCGATCTCGGCGCCATCGTCGAAGCCGTCGCCGAAGCGGCGCCGGCGATGCACGATCTGGTGCTGATCACCGAGCACGTGCGCGCGCGCCTGGCCCGCCAGATCTGCCACCAGCACCGCAACCCCGACGGCTCGCTGCCGATCATCACGCTCTCGCCGCCGTGGGAACAGGCGTTCGCGGAAGCGGTCATCGGCGAAGGCCAGAACCGCCAGCTGGCGCTCGCGCCGTCGAAGCTGCACGAATTCGTCGCCGATGTGCGCGGCGCGTTCGAGCGCGCGGCGCAGGCGGGCGAAACGCCGGTGCTGCTCACCTCCCCCGGCATCCGCCCGTTCGTGCGCTCGCTGATCGAGCGCTTCCGCCCGTCGACGGTGGTGATGGGCCAAGGCGAAGTGCACGCCAAGGTGCGGCTCAAGGCGATGGGGCAGGTTTAATATGGACCGCCGGCGTCCCGGCACGCGCCGTGTTCTGAAATCTTGAGCGCAGTCCGGCGGGACGCCGGCGGTCCATAGAACGCGCCATAAAATTTCGTCATTGAGCGCGCGTTAACCATAACAGGGCGCCGCCGCTAACCCATCCGCAATTCCTGCCTGTGCATATCTGCGGCATGGGCGCCAACGCCGCCACCTCCGAAAGCCAGCTGCCGCGCACGCGCGCCGCGCCGATCTTCGCCGTCGCCTCGGGCAAGGGCGGCGTCGGCAAGACCTGGATTTCGACCATGCTGTCGATCGCGTTCGGCCGCGCCGGCCAACGCGCGCTGCTGGTCGACTGCGACCTGGGGCTGGCGAACGTCGACGTGCAGCTGGGCGTGCGCCCGCAAGCCGACGTGCACTCGGTCGTGCGCGGCTTCCTCGAACTCGACGCGGCGGTGACGCCGGTGATGGGCGGGCCGGGCCGCAATGGCGGCTTCGACTTGATCGCCGGGCACTCGGGCTCGGGCGCGCTGGGCGCGGTGAAGCTTGAGGAAGTGGCCCGCATCGCCAACGGCCTCACCAAACTCACGCCGCACTATGATCGTGTGATCCTCGATCTCGCCGCCGGCATAGATCCGACCGTGCTGCGCTTCGCGCGCGCGGCCGACAAGCTGATCCTGGTGACGACCGAAGAACCCACCGCCCTCACCGACGCCTACGCGATGGTGAAGCTTCTGCGCCTGCAGGGCTCGCAAGTCGCGCCATGGGTGATCGTCAACATGGCCGAGAACCGCGTCAAAGGCCGGCGCGTGTTCGACCAGTTCGCGATGGCCTGCAACGAATATCTCGGTTTCAAGCCCAAGTTCGCCGGCGCCGTCTGCCGCGACCCGCGCGTGCCGGACTCGATCCGCGCCCAGATGCCGCTGCCGATGCGCCATCCGCAATCGCAGGCGTATGAAGACGTGATCCGGATCGTCGAGACGCTGAATGCGAATTGAGGCAGTAGTCAGATAGCCAGTAGGAAGCCCGCACTGACTATTGCCTGCTGACCGCTGACGCGCGCGCCGCGCGCATGGTCGCGAACTCATCCAGTTCGGCGTTCTCGTGCTTCTCGCGCTTGGCCTTTTCGCGCTGCTCTTCCAGCTCGATCAGCCGCTCGAACTTGCGCGCTTCGACGTGCGCTTCCGCGATCAGGCCGCGCAGGCGCTCGATCTCCTGGCCGATCAGCGCGCGCTCGGCTTCGAGCGCCTTGCGCACCTGGATCGCGGCGACGGCGTAGCCGCCATAGGCGCGCCCGGACTCATAGTCGCGCTGCGCCAGCGCCTGTTCGGCGCGGACGGTCTGCTCATGGCCGGCGATGCGCTGAGCGATCTCGGCTTCGCGCGCGATCTGCTCGGAGAGCGCGCGGCGCAAGGTTTCGAGGTCGCGCTGGGCGAGCTTCAGGAGCGTGCGGAAGGCTTTCATTGCAGCGCCTCGGCGAGCATGGCGAAGCCGTCCTTGATCGGCGTGCGGTCGTCGCGGGATTGCGTCAGGAATGCTTCCAGAGCCGGGCGCACGCGCACCGCTTCGTCGACTTGAGCGTCCGCGCCGGGCTTGTAGGCGCCGATGCGGATCAGTTCTTCCATTTCGTGATAGAGGCTGAGCGCCTCGCGGGCCTTGCCGACCAGCGCATTCTCTTCGGCCGTGTGGCACATCGGCATGAGGCGCGAGATCGACTTCAGCACATTGATCGCCGGATAGCGGCCGCGCTCGGCGATGGCGCGCTCCATGACGATATGGCCGTCGAGAATGCCGCGCACGGCGTCGGCGATCGGCTCGTTATGATCGTCGCCGTCGACCAGCACCGTGAACAGCGCCGTGATCGACCCGGGCCGCCCCTCGTGACCGGGGCCCGCGCGTTCGAGCAGTTTCGGCAGCTCGGCGAACACGGAGGGCGTGTAGCCCTTCGTCGTCGGCGGCTCGCCGACGGAAAGACCGATCTCGCGCTGCGCCATGGCAAAGCGCGTGACCGAATCGACCAGCAGCAGCACGTCGAGGCCTTCGTCGCGGAAGTGCTCGGCCACGGCGCAGGCCATGTGCGGCGCGAGCCGCCGGCGCGCGGCGCCTTCGTCCGAGGTGGCGACGACGACGACGGAGCGCCTGCGCCCCTCCTCGCCCAGCGTGTCCTCGATGAACTCCTTTACCTCGCGGCCGCGCTCGCCCACCAGGCCGATCACGATCACGTCCGCCTGCGCCCCGCGCGCCAGCATCGACATCAGCACCGACTTGCCGACGCCGGAGCCGGCGAACACGCCCATGCGCTGGCCGCGACAGATCGCGGCGAACGCATTGATCGCCCTCACGCCGACGTCGAGCCGCCCGCCGACGCGCGCGCGATCGTGCGCCGAAGGCGGCGCGGCGCGCACCAGGCGCGGCTTCAACCCCTGCGCCAGCGGGCCCTGCCCGTCGACCGGATGGCCGAAGCAGTCGACGACGCGGCCGAGCCAGGCGTGCGACGGCCGCGCCAGCGGCGCCTCGCCCTCCAGTTCGACGCGGGCGCCGGGGCGGATGGCTTCGATGGAATCGTACGGCGCAAGCAAGGCGCGGTCGCCGCGGAAGCCGACAATCTCGCCGCGCGCCGGGCGCACGCCATGCACCATCGCGCGCGCGCCGAGCGCCAGCGCGTCGATCGGCCCGCTCACCTCGACCAGCGCGCCGGACAAACCGGTCACGCGGCCTTCGAAGCGGCGCGGATCGAGCGCATCGATCTCGTTAGCGAGTCTTGAAAGAAGTGAGGGCATCCGCTTCGCGTGCGTCCTCCACAACTTCATCAGCCGGTATGGTGAACGAAAACCTAACGCCGGGCATTGGTTTACACGGCTCGTTCAGTCGCCGATTCAAAATCAACCGGTTGCGATGAGGTTTTCTTCGGCATCTAGCGCTTGCCGCCCGAGTCGAACTCTGATTCACACGTCTTAACGGAGCTGATGAGGGCGGGCCAAAGCAACGAAAGTCCGGGGTAACGCTAGTATTTCGTTATCGCGTTAAGACTTCTTACAGAATTCATACCGATTCTGTGGATTAACGTTGCCGAGGCCTTGCGTCGGTCGGGGAGCATTCAATGCGAGTCTTGTTGATCGAAGACGATAGCGCCACGGCGCAGGGCATCGAACTGATGCTCAAATCCGAGGGGTTCAATATCTACTCGACCGACCTGGGCGAGGAAGGCATCGACCTCGGCAAGCTCTACGATTACGACATTATCGTCTTGGACCTGACGCTGCCCGACATGCACGGCTACGACGTGCTGAAGCAGCTGCGCGTGGCGCGGGTGAACACCCCGATCCTGATCCTCTCGGGCACCGCCGACATCGACACCAAGGTCCGCGGCCTCGGCTACGGCGCCGACGATTACATGACCAAGCCCTTCAACAAGGACGAACTGATCGCGCGGATCAACGCGATCGTCCGCCGCTCCAAGGGCCACGCTCATTCCGTCATCAAAACGGGCGACGTCGTCGTCAATCTGGATGCGAAGACGGTCGAGGTGTCCGGCCAGCGCGTCCACCTGACGGGCAAGGAATACCAGATGCTGGAGCTGCTCTCGCTCCGCAAAGGCACGACGCTGACCAAGGAGATGTTCCTCAACCATCTCTATGGCGGCATGGACGAGCCGGAACTGAAGATCATCGACGTCTTCATCTGCAAGCTGCGCAAGAAGCTGGCGGCCGCGACCGGCGGCGAGCACTACATCGAGACGGTGTGGGGCCGCGGCTACGTACTGCGCGATCCGCAGGAAGCCGGCGCGACGGCGACGCCGACATCGGGCGTCGCGGCGGCCTGAACCGAAACTGTATATCGTGATTTAGAGGGCGGGTCGCTGCAAGCGGCCCGCCCTTGGCGTATTGTCGCGCTGCATGTTCGAGCGAACGGAGGCGCGTAACACACATGATCGGCCGGCGCGAACTCCTGCTGGGCGGCGCGAGCGCGCTTGCAGGCTGCGTCGCGCGCATTCCCACCGCCGGCGGCGACGCGGACCTGCGCGCCGTGGCCGCCCGGCTGGCGCGGGCGGCGCCTGCGGACCGCGCTGGCGCGCTTCGGCGCATCGACGCGGCGCGGCTGTCGCCCGAGGGCCGCATCCTCCATGCCGCCCTGCTTCCCGGCGCGGAAGCGGATGCGGCGCTGTCGCGGTTCGCCTGGGGTGCGGACGGGCGGCCCTACGCCGTCACGCATCGCGCAGGCGCCTATCGCGCCGCCGCGCGTGGAGAAGAAGCAGCGCGGGCGGTCGAGGCCGACACCGAGAGGCTGCGCGCCGACGCGGCGCGCGGCGTCATCGCGCCGGATTTCCTGATCGATGAAACCATCGCCGCCGTCGAAGCGGCGATACGCACGGCGGCGGACGACCCACCGCTGACCCAGGCGCTTCGGCGCCAGTTCGACGCATTGCGCGAGCTGCGCGCGCGGGCGAGCGGCGAAGCCGGAACCTGGCGCTTGCCGGACGGCGAGGCGTGGTATGCGCAGGCGCTACAGCTGCAGCTCGGCGCGCAGGCGGATCCGCGCGAGGCGCACGCGCAGGCGCTGCGGCGCTGCCGCGACCTGCAGGCTGAAGCCGATGCGCTGTTGCGCGCACAGGGGCTGACGCAGGGCGATGTGGCGGCGCGGCTGCGCGCGCTGGCGCGGGACGAACGGCATCTGTTTGCGGACAGCGCCGAAGGCAAGGCCGCAGCCGTCGCCTTCATGAACGATCGGCTCGCCCGAATGCGGCCGCTGCTCGCCGGCGCGATCGACGGCGCCGACGATGCGCCCGCGCGGGTCGTGCTGCTGCCCGCGGCGCAAGAGGCCGACGGCGCGGGCGGGCGCCGGCAAGGCTCCGACTATCTCGTCGACTTGGGCGCGATCCGCAGGCGTTCGCGCTGGACGCTGCCGAGCGTCGTTTTTCACGAGCTGATCCCCGGCCACGTTCTGCAAGCTCATTATCAAGGCGACGCTATCCTACCGGCGCTGCAGCTCCGCTATGCCGCCGGGTATAGCGAAGGCTGGGCCACGTACGCCGAACAGCTGGCGGACGAAGCCGGCGCCTACGCCGACGATCCGCTCGGCCGCATCGGCTATGTGCAGTGGACGCTGTTCCGTCTCGCGCGCGTCGTCGCCGACACCGGCCTGCACGCGATGCGCTGGAGCCGCGCGCGCGCCGTCGAGGAAATGCGCACGCTGCAGGGCGACAGCATCGCCTTCGTCCGCATCGAGGACGATGTCGCGCGCATGGCTGCTCAGCCGGGCGCCTACGCCGCGCAAGGTCTTGCGGCCATGCACATCGCCGAGCTGCGCGAGCGCATGCGCCGCTCAGTCCGCGGCTTCGACCTTCCTCGCTTCCACGCCGCCGTGCTGCGCCGCGGCCCCCTCGCCCCGCCCGGACTGGATCAGGCCGCAGGCGCCGCCTTCACCTGAAAGAAGCGGGCGCCGGCCGAAGCCGACGCCCGCGTTCGCGAGGCGTAGAGGATGCTCAGTACGTGTAGCGGACGCCGAAGAAGTATGAGCGGCCGTACTGGTGGTAGAACGACAGCCGGTCGTCGGGGGTCAGATAGTCGTAGCGCGCTTCGTCGGTCAGATTGATGCCTTCGAGCGTCAGCGCGAAGTTGTCGTTGATGTTCCAGCGCGCCGAGGCGTCGATGTTGAAGCTGCTTGCGGTTTCCTCCGTGGCGTTGCCGTCGCGGCCGGGCAGGTTGGTCGGGAAGCTGCTGCGATAGGCGCCCGAGACGCGCGCGCTGAAGCGATCGTCTTCGTAGTAGACTGTCAGATTGTAAGACTCATCCGACTGGTTGGTGAGCTGACCCGAATAGGTCACCGCGCCCGATGCGTTCAGATAGTCGATGTCGGAATAGACGCGCGTGTAATTGCCGAGGAAGCCGGTGTTCGCCAGCAGACCCGGCAGGAACGTGAACGGCAGCTGCAGCGAGATCTCGTAACCCGAGACGGGGCCGCCGGGCGTATTGCGCGGCACGTTGAAGCCCCAATAGAAGTTCGGGTCGTCGATCACGTCGCAGGTCAGCGGATATTGCGCGCCGCACGCGGCGATGCCGACGCTGTCCGGCAGGCCGAACGGATTGCCGGTGAACGGCGCGGTCTCGCGCACGGTCTGCACGAAGCTGTCGATCTCGCGGTGGAACAGCGCCACCGAGAACAGACCGCCCTCGGCGAAGTACCACTCGGCCGCGAGATCGTAGGCGTTCGCCCGGATCGGATCGAGATTCGGGTTGCCGGCGGTGATCGTGCGGTTGGAGCCGGAGACGGATACGGACGGGTTCGGGTTCAGCGAACCGAGACCCGGACGCGACATCACCTTGGCCGCGGCGAAGCGGAACAGGATGTCCTCGGCCGGCTCGAACACCAAGTTCAGGGCGGGCAAAAAGTCCTCGTAATCGCGGCTCACCGTCGTCGTCGTGTCGACGCCGCCGATGATCGAGCGGCCGCTCGAGGTCTGGTCGGTCTGCACCCAGCGTGCGCCGAGATTGCCGCGGAAACCGACATCGCCAAGGCGCGTGTCCCAATCCACCTGGCCATAGACGCCAAGCGTCTCTTCCTCGACCGAGCGGTTGTTGGCCAGCTGCGGCGTCGGCGACAATGGGAACACGGTCTCGTCGTAGAGATTCCACGCCGCGGCCGCAGCGCCGATATCCGGAATGAGCCAGGTCACGCCGTTATAGGTGATCAGCTGGCTGTAGTCCGCGACCGGCGTCGCCGCGGCGAAACCGGGAATTGTCGCCTCGATATTGGCCGTGCTGTTCGGCACGCCGTTCCAGCGCCGGCGCTCGGTCGTCTCGAACTCGTACGAACGATAGTTGAGGCCGCCGCTCAGCGTGAACACCTCGTTCAGCTCGAACGTCAGATCACCCTGCGCCGTCGTATAGGCGTTGTAGGTCGATTGCGGACGCAGGCGGATTTCCTCGAGCCCCCATGTCGCCGGATCGGTCAGGTCGACGCCGAAGCCGAAGGTCGGCGACGTGCCGTTGCCGCGGAAATCGTAGGAATAGCCGTCGACAAAGCCGGTCGGCCCGCCCGCGCGGAACAGCAGCGTGGTCTGGATCGGGTTGACGTGATCGGACTCCGCCCAGCCCACCAGGCCGCGGAAGCTCAAGCGATCGTTGAAGTCGTGATCGGCTTCGAGCGTGATCTGGGTGAACTCGGTCTGCAGTTCGTCGTGGCGCAGCTCGCTGCGCAGAACCACGTCGTCCAATTCGGCGTAAACGATCGAATTGCCTTCGATCTCCGCGTCGATCACGTCGATGCCGCCGACGCCGACCGTCAAGTTGGATTGCAGGAAGGTTTCGCGGCGCGAGCCTTCGAAATTGGAGTAGAGCCCGCTGAGCGTGAAGGTCGTATCCCGCGACGGCGACCATTGCAGCGCGCCGGTGAGGCCGAGACGCTCCTGCTCGTGCTCGTACACGTCAAAGCGCGGCAGGCGCGGGCGGAAGGCGGCGTTGAGCGTCGCGGTCGGAATCGAGCTGGAGTTGTTGGCGTCGTTGAGGCCGCCGAACGCGGCCCAGCGAACCGTGCTCGCCCCCTCCTCGCGTGCTTCGCGGCTCGAATAGGCCGCGGAGAACAGCGCGCCGAAGCGGCCGCCGCCGCTCAGGTCCCAGCGGTTGCTGATCAGGAACGCCGCCCGCGGATCGGTGCTCTCGGAGAGATCGTTGTACTGCGCCTGGCCGGTCGCGGCCATGGTGAAGCCGGCATAGTCGAACGGCAGCGACGTGCGCAGGTCGACGGTGGCGCCGAGCGAGCCTTCTTCGATCTCGGCCGAGGCGCTCTTGCGCACGGTGATGCTGTTGAACAGCTCGGAGGCGAAAATGTTGAAGTCGAACGCACGGTCGCGATTGTTGCCGCCGGCCGCGTCGGTCGCGCCCGTCGTGGTCAGCGTCTCCATGCCGTTGATGCGGACGCGGGTGAATTGCGGGCCGAGACCGCGCACGGTGATCTGGCGGCCTTCGCCGGCGTCGCGGGCGATGGCGACGCCCGGAATGCGCTGGATCGACTCGGAAAGGTTGGAGTCCGGAAAATCGGCGATGTCTTCGGCCACGATCGCATCGACCATGCCGGTCTCGGCGCGCTTCACCTCGATGGCGGCCCGAATGCTGCCGCGGAAGCCGGTGACGACGATTTCCTCGCCGGCGTCATCGGCGTCCTGAGCATGGGCGACCCCGCCTACGCCAAAGCCAACCGCCATGGCGAGCGCCGCCAACGAAGCGCCGCCAAAGCCCCAACGAGTCTTGCTAGACTTTTCCGCCATCACGAGTCCCTCCCCGGGAGGCCGGACCGGACCGCGGATAGCCCCGAGCCCGTCAAGCCTTCGTTTCATCCCTATGACACCGCTATCTTCGGTCTTTGCCACCGGTGTCTATTTATCGATAACCCGAGCCCAGACCGGATTGCAAGGCAAAAAGCTACCGGTGTCGGAGCCTCTTTTTGACTTGTGCGCCTCCATTGCCCCGCGGCGCCCGGTCAGAGCCCCAAATACGTGACGCGGCCGTCACAGACGGTCAGCACCGCCTGGGCCCCGGGAATGGCGGCGGGGTCCGCTGCCATGAGGTCCGCCGAGAAAGCGCTCAGGTCCGCCCGCAGTCCCGGCGCGATCGCTCCGCGCCCGGCCTCGGCGAACGTGGCGTAGGCCCCGCCCCGCGTGAGCATCGCCAGCGCCTCGGCCCGGCTGACCGCCTGCTCCAGGCCCCAGTTCTCGGCGGCGAAGCCGGAGAGATCATGCCGGTGGCATGCGGCATAGAACTCGATCAGCGGGTCGCCTTTCTCCACCGGCGCGTCGCTGCCGGCGGCGAGGCTCGCGCCGCTGTCGAGCAGCGCGCGCCAGGCATAGGCGCCGGCGAGACGGTCGGGGCCGAGCCGAGCCGGCGCGAAGTGGAGATCGCTGATCGCGTGCGAGGGCTGCATCGACGCGATCACGCCTTGTGCGGCGAAGCGCGGGATGTCCTCGGGCGCGATCACCTGGGCGTGCTCGATGCGCCAGCGCGCGGCGCGCAACGCGGCGGGATCGTCGGCGAATGCATCGCGATAGGCGTCGAGCACCAGGCGGTTGGCGCGGTCGCCGATGGCGTGGGTGGCGATCTGCACGCGCGCGGCGCGGGCGCGCGCCAGGAACGCGCGCAGCTGATCGAGCGGCGTCACCAGCAGCCCCCCGGTCGGCGCGTCGCTGTAGGGCGCCAGCAGCGCCGCGCCGCGCGAACCCAGCGCGCCGTCCATGTAGAGCTTCACGCCGCGCACGCGCACCTGCCCCTCGCCGTACGGCCCGCGCTGCATCACGATCCCGGACTCTTCCTGCGTGAGATAGAGATCGGCGCGCAGCGGCAGCTCCCCGGCGCGCGCGAAATCCTCGAAAAGCTGGGCTTCGGCGAGGCTGGTGCTCATATTGCTGACGCCGGTCCAGCCACGCGCCGCATAGATGCGCGCGCCCCGCAGCAGCGCCTCGCGCAGCATCGCCGGCGTCGGCGCCGGCAGCCGGCTCTGGACCAGCGCCATGGCGTTGTCGATCAGCATGCCGGTCGCGGCGCCCGACGCATCGCGCTCGATCGCCCCGCCCTCGGGATCGCGCGTATCGGCGCCGACGCCGCCAAGCGCCAGCGCAGCCGAGTTCACGACGGCGGCGTGGCCGTCGACGCGCTCAAGAAACACCGGACGACCGGCGACGACCGCATCGAGATCGGCGCGGTTCGGAAAACGGCGCTCGGGCCAATGCGTCTCGATCCAGCCGCGGCCGTAGATCGCGCCGTCCGGATGCGCCCGCGCATAATCGGAGAGGCGCTGCTGCAGCTCCGCGACGGAAGCGACGCCGACAAGGTCGAGCACCATCGCCGCCATGCCCACGCCGGCGAGATGCACGTGCGAGTCGGTGAAGCCCGGAAACGCTGCGGCGCCGTGCAGATCGACTTCGCGCGCGCCGCGCCCGTCGGCGCGCGCCTCGCTCAGCGAGCCCGCCACGGCGAAACGTCCGTTGCGGATGCGCACGGCCTCGACGCGCGGAGCGGCTTCGACGCCGGTATAAATCGGCCCGCCGTGAACGATCAGATCCGGCGCCGCGCCGCGGCCCGACGCACAGCCCGCCGCCAGCGCCGCCAGCGCAAGCTCGCGCCGATTCAATCCGCCCATGGCTTCCCTCCCCGCTCATAGATGCGCATAGCCTGAAGCTATGTCCCCCTATCACATCGGCATAAGCGCGCCACGCGGAAGCGGAGATTATCGCGCCCAGCAAAAGGAGCGCCCGCGTGACTGAGATCGCATCCGGCGCCAGCGAAGGCGCCTGGGTTTCATTTCATCCTGGATGCGGACGAGACGTGGAAACGTTGCATGCCGGATGCCCCCGCTTCCTGCACATAGATTGGGGCGGTCCATGCAACGCTCCCGCCGGGCGTAACGGCTCAGGAGTTTGCGTACAGCTCTTGTGCAGCCGGCAGCGTCAGCACGAACACGGCGCCTTCGCGGCTGTATTCGAGCGCAATGTCGCCGCCGTGGGCGCGCAGCAGCGCGCGCACGATGCCGAGCCCCATCCCGGTGCCGCCCTCGGCGCGGCGCGTGGTGAAGAACGGATCGAAGATGCGCTCGCGGTTGCCCGGCGAAACGCCCGCGCCGTTGTCGCTGACGCGCACGCGCAGGCGTTCGCCCGCCTGCTCCGCCGCGATGGCGACGCGGCGCGCGCCGTGCCGGATCGAGTTGTCGACCAGATGTCCGAACACGATCTGCGCGTTCTCGGCGGACATGGCGATCGCTCCCTCTCCGGCGAGCGTGAGTTCGATGGCCGGGAAGCGCTCCCGCAGCGCCTGCGCCACCTCCGCCAGCGGCGCCTTGCCGCCGAGCGTCGGATTGTCCGCCCGCGCCAGATCGCGCAGCCGGTCCAGGAGCGCGCCGATCCTTTCGGTGTCCGCCAACAGATTCGACAGGAACCGCTCGCGCTGCTCCGCCGTCATCGTGCTTTCGGAGTCGCGAATGAGTTCGGCCGCGCCTTTGATCGCCGTCAGCGGCGACTTGAGTTCGTGCGAGACGTGGTTGGCGAAGCCGCTCAGATAGTCCGAGCGATCCTGCAGCCGCCGCGCCATGCTCATGAAGCTCTGCGTCAGGCTCGCCAGCTCGCGCGTGCCGTGCCGCTCGAGCGGCCCGATCGCCTCGGCGCGGCCCGCCGTGATCGCCTCCGCGCGCGCGGCCAGTTCGCGCACCGGACGCGCGATCGTGCGCACGAACACGAAACCGATCGCGCTCGCCGCCACCAGCATCAGCAGCACCGAAGCGATCAGCTTGCCGCGCTCGCGATAGAGCGCGCGCAGGATGTTGTCGGGCGTGCGCGAGACATAGACGACGCCGCGCACCTGGTCGTCGACGAACACCGGCATGGCCACGAACAGGCGAATCTTGGCGCCGCGGCTGATCGAGTATAGCGGCGGCGGCTCGTCGACCTCGTCGCGCACGCGCATCACCGCCCGGAAGCGCCCGGCCATGGCAGCGCGCACTTCGTCCAGGTGCGCAAACGACGCACCGACGTCTTCGCGTCCGCCGATCACGGCCCCGTTCGCGTCGAGCAGGCGAAAGCCGGCGAGCGTGGTGCGCTGCGCCGCCGCCGTAACCGCGGTCAGCTCCCGGCCCGTCTGCAGCGCCGCGGCGCTGGGCGGCGTCCGCGCCGGCGCCGCCGGCGGGCGGGCGGGCAGGATCGGCGTCGAGGCGAGGTCGAGCGACGGCAGGATCGGCGCGTAGCGCTCGTCGATCGCCACCGCGGGATCGTGCGCCGGCCGCGCCGGGCCGACCGGAAACGCGCCGGGCGGCGCCGCCTCGATCTCGCGCGCATAGACGGCGGACAGCATCGCCGCCTGCGCGATCAGCTCGGCTTCGGTCTGCCGCACCAGCTGGTTCTCGAACAGGCGGAAGAACAGCAGCCCGAGCAGCGGCAGCAGCAGCACGCTGGCGATCACCGCCGCCGTGATCATGCCGATGCTCGGCCGCCATTTCTCCGCGCGCGCGCTCAGGCGTTCGCTCCGAGATCGCCGAGCTTGAAGCCGACGCCGTGCACGGTCTCGATCAGCGAAGCGCAGCCCGCCGCCGCGAACTTCTGGCGGATGTTGCGGATGTGGCTGTCGATGGTGCGGTCGGAGACATGGACATTGTCGGCGTAGGCCTGATCCATGATCTGGTCGCGGCTGTAGACCACGCCCGGCCGCCGCGCGAGCATGCGCACGATCGCGAACTCGAGCGCAGTCAGCGTCACCTGCGCGCCCGCGAATTCGGCGCGGAAGCGCGGCGTGTCGAGCGTCAGCGCGCCGTGGCGCACGATGTCCGCCTCCTGCTCGCGCGCCGCCGGCGCCGCGCGCTTCGTGCGATTGAGGATCGCCGTCACCCGCGCCACCAGCTCGCGCGGGCTGAACGGCTTGGTCACATAGTCGTCGCCGCCGAGTTCGAGCCCGACGATGCGGTCGATCTCGTCGCTGCGCGCGGAGAGAAACAGGATCGGGGTGTCGCCGCGCCTGCGGATGCGGCGGCAGACTTCGAGCCCGTCCAGCTCCGGCATGCCGATGTCGAGCACGACGAGATCGGCGCCCTCGCCTTCGAGCTTGTGCAGCGCCTCGGCCCCGTCGCGCGCGACCGAGGGGCTCATGCCCGCCTTCTCTAGCGCAAAGCAGATCACTTCGCGGATGTGCGGGTCGTCGTCGACGACGAGGATACGATGGCTCATGCGCGCGTCACCGGCGCGACTATAGTCAAGCCCGCCCGGCCCGTCATGGCCGGCGGCGGGGTCAGAACACGTCATCGAAGCGCTTTACCCGCGCGGGCGGCCGCGTCTCCGGCGCCGTCTTGGCGGGCCGGTCGAGCGGCTTGGGCGGCGGCTGCGGCGCGGTTTGGGAGCGGGCGTGCTGGATCGGGCTGAATTTCTGCATGCCGCCGACCCTGCCGCCGCCGCGCGCAGCCATGAGGCAGCGGCCCAGCAGCCCCGGCGCAAGATTTGTGCAGAAACCGTGCAGAGCCGGCGGCGATGCTCGACATCGCGATGGCCGCGCCGCCGACCAGCCGGGCTAAATTGAAGGGTGCTTAATAACTTGCCTCACCCCTCCGGCGCGGAATATAGTTTAATAAGTTATATTCCAGGCCGGCGGACGGATGTACCAGGGCTATGAAACTCTGCTGATCGAGCGGCGCGGGCGCGCCCTGTGGGTCGTGTTCAACCGGCCCGAGCGCCGCAACGCCACCAACCCGCTCATGCACCAGGAGCTGGTGCGCATCTTCGCCGAGATCGGCGGCGATCCCGACGCCGACGTGGTCGTCCTCACCGGCGCCGGCGACGCCTTCTCCGCCGGGGGCGACATCGACAACATGGCCCGCTCCCTCGACGACGAACAGCGCTGGAGCGATGCGATACAGGAGGCCAAGGACCTCCTGTTCAACCTGGTCGACCTCGATCGCCCGGTGATCGCCCGCATCAACGGCCACGCCGTCGGCCTGGGCGCCACGCTCGCCCTCTTCTGCGACATCTCCATCGCCGTCGAGCACGCCAAGATCGCCGACCCGCACGTGAAGATCGGCCTCACGCCCGGCGACGGCGGCGCGCTTATCTGGCCGCTGCTTATCGGCTACGCGCGCGCCAAGCCCTACCTGTTCACCGGCGAGCCGATCACAGGCGCCGAAGCGGCGCGTATGGGCCTGGTCACCGAAGCCGTGGCGCCCGATCGGCTCGATGCACGCATCGAGGCGCTGGTGACCGCCATTCTGGCGAACCCTTCTCCCGCCGTGCGGTCGGCAAAGCGTGCGACGAACATGCTCCTGCGCCAGCAGCTCGAAGCCGTGATCGACGGCCATCTCGCCCTCGAAACGGAAACCCACCGCAGCCACGATCACCGCGAAGCCGTAAACGCTTTCCGCGAACGGCGGGCGCCGGTATTCCGTGGTCATTGAATCGGGGAAGATATGGTGGCGAAACCGATCAGCGTGGCCAATGGCGGACCGGTCCAGGTGCGGATTCCGAAAGCGGCCGAAGTCGTCGCGGGCGAGCTGCGCAAGCGCATCATCCGCGGCGAGATCAAGGAAGGCGAAGCGCTGCCGAGCGAAGCCGAGCTGATCGAGCAATTCGGCGTCTCCCGACCCACCATGCGCGAGGCTGTGCGCGTGCTTGAATCGGAGAACCTCATCCAGACGTCGCGCGGCGTGCGCGGCGGCGCGCGCGTGCTGCGTCCGCACCCGGAAACGGCGAGCCGTTCGTTCGGCGTGCTGCTGCAGCTCAACCGCGTCACCATCGGCGACATCTACCGCACGCGCCAGATCATCGAGCCGCCCGCGGCGCGCATCGTCGCCGAACGGCGCGATCCGGCGGCGCTGCACGGCTTGCGCACGCACCTGCAATACAGCCGCGACGTCGTCGATGACGACCGCCTCTCGGCGGAAGCCTCCACCCGTTTCTTCCGCGCCGTGGTCGAATTCAGCGGCGTGCAGACGCTCATCCTGATGAGCAGCATGCTCGACACGATCATGAACCGCTACAACCGCCACCTCTGGATGACGGGCGCCGGCGAGCGCGATCACATCGCGCGCAAACGCCGCGCCATTCGCGCCAAGGAAAAGCTCATCGCCATGATCGAGGTCGGCGACGGGCCGGCGGCGGAAGCGTATCTTGCGGAGCATATGAAGGCGGTCGCCGATCTTCTGGAACGCTGGAAAATCGCGGGCCAGGCGCTTGATGTGACCTTGAACGACTAGGCCATGACGGCGGACATCAGCACAGCGATCGCGCAGCGCCTGGCTGCGCAAAGCGGCGACGCCGTGTTCCAACACGACGAATGGAAGGATTGGCGCTGGATGGCGCTGGTCGCCGCACAGCTCGACGCCGCAATCGCGCCGCTCAAGCTCCCGCCCGGCGCCCCCGCCGCGCTCGTTACGCGCAATCGTCCGCAGCACGCGGCGGCGATCGCAGCCCAGCTCGCCGCCGGGCGGCCGACGACGATGATCTATTCCGCCCAATCGCCCGCGGCGATGGCGAACGACGTCAGCGCGCTGCGTCCCGCCGTGCTGATCGCCGACGCCGACGACTGGACGCCGGACCTTACTGGAGCCGCAGAGAGCATCGGCGCGCTCGCCATCGCAATCTCGCCCGACGCAGCCGCTCCTGTGCGCGTGCGCGCGCCCGCGCGGCTCGCGGACTCATATCGGCAGCTCGATGCGGACGTCGCGTTCGAACTGCTGACCAGCGGCACGACCGGCCTGCCGAAGCGCCTGCCGCTGAGCTGGCGCTCGCTCGACGCCATCGTCTCCGACGCGCGCGCCGCCTACGCCGCGCCGCAGGTCGCGGACGCGCGCCAGCCGCCCGGCATTGTCGTGCACCCGCTCGGCAATGTGGCGGGCGTGAACTATGTCGCCGCGCCGCTGGCCTTCGGCCAGCCGCTCGTGCTGATGGAGAAGTTCGAACTTGGCGCCTGGGTCCAAGCCGTGCGCGAGCACAAGCCTTCGCGCACCGCGCTGCCGCCCAGCGCCGTCCGGATGGTGCTCGAACGGAATACGCCGCCCGAAGATCTCGCCAGCCTGCGCGTGATCGGCACCGGCGGCGGCGCGCTCGATCCCGCGCTGCAGGCGCGCTTTGAAGAAAAATACGGCGTCGCCATTCTCCCCGCCTTCGGCGCCACGGAGTTCGGCGGCGTCATCGCCAACTGGACGCTCGACCTGCACAAGGCGTTCGCGGCGACGAAGCGCGGCAGCGCCGGGCGCGCGCGTCCCGGCGTCGAACTGCGCATCCTCGATCGCGAGACGTTTGCGCCGTTGCCCGCGGGCGAGATCGGGTTGCTCAGCGCGCGCACGCCGGTCACCGGGGATGCGTGGGTGCGCACCAACGACCTCGCCAGCCTCGACGCTGACGGCTTCCTCTTCCTGCACGGCCGCGCCGACAACGCGATCAATCGCGGCGGCTTCAAAGTCGTGCCTGACGTCGTCGCCGATGCGCTGCGCGCGCATCCCGCCGTGATCGACGCGGCCGTCGTCGGCATTCCGGATGCGCGTCTGGGCGAAACGCCGGTGGCGGCGGTCGAGGTGAATGCGCCGGTGAGCGCCGAGGAGCTGACCGCGTTCGCGCGCACGCGCCTGCTCGCCTACCAGGTGCCGACGCAGGTCCGCATCGTCGACGCGCTGCCGCGAAATGCGTCGATGAAAGTGACGCTGCCCGAGGTGCGCGCGCTGTTCGGAACGGCCCCGGCCAGCCCTTGACTGACTTAGAGATAATCCTATAAATTATTTAGATCATTCATTGCGCGCGGGAGGGGCCGGGTGCACGTCATCGCTTTGCCCGAACTGGACGCGTTCCGCGCCGAGGCGCGCGATTGGCTCGCGCGCAACGTGCCGCGCAGCCCGCGTCCGCCCGAGGGCGAAGCCATGCGGGAGTTCGATCTCGCCTGGCAGCGCACGCAGTTCGAGGCCGGCTGGGCCGGCATCGCGTGGCCGAAAGCCTATGGCGGCCGCGGCGCGAGCCTGCTCGAACAGCTCATCTGGTACGAGGAATACGCGCGCGCCGGCGGACCGCCGCTCGGCTCCTTGTTCGTGGCGCTGAGCCACGCCGGCCCCACGCTCATCATCAAGGGCTCGGAAGAACAGAAGGCCGAGCACCTGCCGAAGATTCTGCGCGGCGACGTGCTCTGGTGCCAAGGCTTCTCCGAGCCCGGCGCCGGCTCCGATCTGGCCAGCCTCAGGACCCATGCCGAACTCGACGGCGATCATCTCGTCGTCAACGGCTCCAAAATCTGGACCAGCTACGGTCATCTTGCGCGTTACCAGGAATTGCTGGCGCGCACCGACCGCGAGGCGCCCGCGCGCCACGGCATCTCCTGGGTGATCTGCGATATGAAGACGCCAGGCGTCAGCGTGCGCCCGATCAAGGCGATGAGCGGGCTCACGCATTTCTGCCAGGTCTTCTACGACAATGTGCGCATCCCGCTCGCCAATGTCGTCGGCGGCCTCAACAATGGCTGGCAGGTGGCGATGACGACGCTCGGCTTCGAGCGCGGCGCCGGCACGATCTCGCATCAGATCGAACTCGCCCGCGCGCTCGACGCTCTGATCGACGCCGCAAGCCGGCCCGCGAGCGGCGCCAACAACAGGCGCCTCATCGATGACGATCACGTCGCGGCGAAACTGGCGCAACTGAAAGCCGAGGTGAGCGCGCTGCGTTCGCTCACCGCTCTTTCCATTTCGCGCGGCCTGCGCGAGGCGGTGCCCGGCGCGGAGGGCAACATCGTCGCGCTCTATTTCGCCGACCTCACCAAGCGCCTGCACGCCGTCGCGCTCGACCTCTTCGCGCCGCATGCGCTCAGCCGCAGCGGCCCCCTGGGCGATTGGACGCTGCATTACCTGGAAGCGTTCAAGTGGAGCATCGGCGGCGGCACCTCCGAAATCCGCCGCAACACGATCGGCGAGCGCGTGCTCGGCCTGCCGAAACCGAAAGTGGGGCGATGATCGTCGATCTCCTGCCGACCGAAGAGCAGACCCTGATCGGCGACAGCGTGGCCGGTCTGCTGCAAAAGCTGCCGGTCGAACGCCTGCGCGATCAAGCCAATTTCTACGGCGCGGCCGAAGCGGCGATGTGGGACGGATTCCGCGCGATTGGCCTGTTCTCGCTCTCGCTGCCGGAAGACGCGGGAGGCGCGGGCCTCGGCTTCGCCGAAGAGTGTCTGTGCGCGCGCCTGCTCGGCAACGCGCTCACTTCGCCCGACGTGCTTGCGACTATGCTCGCCGTCCGCTTCGCATTCGGCACAGGCGATGCAAAGCTCGCCGCCGCGCTGCAAAGCGGGGAAACGCGCGCGTGCTTCGCCAGCGCCGACGACGTCGAGCGCGCGCAGATCGTGGACGGTCGCCAAGCAAGCTACGCGCTGAGCTGGCGCCGCGCCGACGCTTCGCTCTGGCGCTTCGAGCCGGGCGCGGTGCAGCACTGCCTCGACGAGACCATCCTCCTCCGCAACGCCACGCCGAGCGGCAAGCGCGCGAACGCGGAGGGCTTTGCGCTGCGCGCGCGCATCGCAGTTGCGGCCTATCTCGTCGGCGTCGCTGAAGCCGTGCGCGACATGGCGGTGGCTTACGCCGGCGCGCGCGAACAGTTCGGCCAGCCGATCGGCGCGTTTCAAGCGGTGAAACACGCCTGCGCCGACATGGCCGTGCGCGCCGAAGCGGCGATGGCGCAGACATGGTTCGCCGCGCTCGCGCTCGATCACGGCGGCGGCGAGGAAGACGCGGCCGCCGCGCAAGTGCTCGCGATCCAGGCCGCGCTGGAGAACGCGCGCGCCAACGTCCAGGTGCACGGCGGCATGGGCTTCACCTACGAGTGCGACGCCCACTTCTACCTGAAGCGCGCGCACGTCTTCGCCGCGCTCAACGCCAACGACGCCGTCGTGCGCGCCATGCTGCTGAACCGCTAGGCTTCCAGGCCGGCGCGCCGGCGGACGCCTCAAATCCCGCGCCCGCCTCCGAACCTGCGATCGGTCATTGACATAGAGGCGCCTCTTAATTCAGTATCCTGAATAGAGGAGCCTGCCCATGAGCACCCTGGCCGAAACCCTTGTCGCGCAGTTCGAGCGCATGGTTCGGCGCGACGGCGGGGAAATCTCGCTGCTCGGCGTCGAGGACGGGCTGATCCGGGTCGGCTATCGGCCCGGCTCGGCGGAAGAGTGCGAGAGCGGCGCGTGCGTGCTGCCGCACCTGGAGCTCCAGACACTGATGCGGGAATCGCTGGCGCGCCGCGCGCCGGAGATGCGCCTGCGCGTCGAACTACAGAACAAGCATTAGGGAGAGCGACATGGATGGATTCACCAGCGCCGGCGTGAAGCTCACGCTCGTCAATCCGATTGCCGAGCCGCAGGCGCACGGCGAAGGCGCGGAGCGCCATCCGCCGGCGAAGCGCCCGAAATCGCTCGACGGCAAGACGGTCGCGCTTTACTGGAACGGCAAACAGAACGGCCTCGATGCGCTGGCGCGCGCCAGGGAGAACCTTTCCAAGGCGTTCAAGAACGTCAGCTTCATCGAACTCACCGGCGAACTGGGCGGCACCAACCGCTACCTCTCCCCCGGCCAGCTCGACGAGCTGCAGCAGCGCGCCGACGCCGCCGTCTGCACCAGCGCCGATTGCGGCAGCTGCACGTCGTGGCTGATGCGCGATCTCTGCGAGCTGGAGCGCCGCGGCGTTCCCGCCGTCGGTTTCACGGCGGCGATCTTCACCGAAGACGCACACTTCTCGACCAAGACGTTCGGCGTGCCGGAAGCCGTGCCGCTGATCGTGCCGGAATGCTTCTCGAACAAGTCGCCGGAAGAGATCGGCGACATGGTCGACGAAGCCATGCCCAAGCTGATCGAAGGCCTCACCAAGGACCGCAAAATCTACGATACGCTGCCGCAATCGGAAGGCATCGTGCTCGAAAGCGCCCCGGAGATCGTCATCGACGGCGCAGACCTGCTCGATGCGTTCGACCGCATGCAGGCGCGCTTCATCAAGAACGGCTGGAGCGACGGCCTGCCGCTGGCGCCGCCGACGCGCGAGAAGGTCGAAGCCATGATCGACGCCTCCGGCCGCGACGGTTCGGAAGTGGTCGGCCTGTTCGCGCCCGGCTTCGGCGTCGGCACGGTGCGCAAGATCGCCGCCAACGCAGTGATGGCGGGCTGCAAGCCGGAGACGATGCCGATCATCATGGCGATGATGGAATGCATCCTCGATCCGTCGATTGGCCTGCGCACCTGGGCGATGTCGACCGGGCCGCAGTTTCCGGTGGTGATGGTGTCCGGCCCGATGGCCGACGAGATCGGCATGAATCACGGCGTGTGCGCGCTGGGGCCGGGCTCGATCAGCCAGGTGAACGTGTCGATCGGGCGCGCGCTGCGCCTCATCATGATGAATGTCGGCCTCTCCTATCCCGGCGTTTCCGACATGGACACGATCGGCACGCCGAACAAATTCTCCTGCTGCGTGGCCGAGAACGAGAAGAAGACGCCGTGGGCGCCGTGGCGCGTGCAGCAGGGCTTCAGCGAAAGCGACACCACCGTCACCGTCAACGTGCCCTACGGCATGACGGAGTTCTTCGACTTCAAGAACTCCGATCCGGAGCTGCTGATCGAGACCTGGTCCACGCTCACGGCCAACGCCTGCGGCTCGCCGGCGATGGGTGCGTGGCTGATCAAGAAGAACGCGCCGCTTTCGGAAGGCTATCCTTTCCACGGCAAGTACTCGAACCTGCTGCTGATGGCGCCGGACCACGCTAACGTGTTCGCGCGCGCAGGCTGGAGCCCGGAAGACATCCGCCAGGCGATCCACCGCCGCACCAAACTCACCTTCCGCCAGATCATGCTCAACCAGGAGTACGATGCGTTCAAGACCTCGCATCCCGAACTGCTCTGGCTGCTCGATGCGCCGGAGACGATGGTCAGCGTGAATCCTTCGCCGGAATGCTTCGAGTTCTTCGTCGTCGGCGCTTCGGCGGGCCGCAGCCAGTATTGCTTCGGCGGCACGAATTCGGTGACTCGCGCGGTGAAACGCCGCTAGGTGCGCGGCTCCGCGCGTCCGGCTAAGATCGGCGCACGGAGACGTTTCATGGCAAAGCCCGCAGCGCGCGAGCTGACCTCGCGCCGCGTCGCGCAAGACATCGCGCAGGAGATCTACGACCGGGGCCTGAAGCCCGGCGACAAGTACCTGCCCGAAGCCGACGCGCTGAAGAAGCACGGCGTCGCGCGCGGCACGCTGCGCGAAGCGCTGCGCTATCTGGAGATCCAAGGCGTGCTGCGCGTGCGCTCCGGGCCGGGCGGCGGAGCTGTCGTGGATCGGCCGGGCTGGCCGCATCTTGCATCGACGATCGCGCTTCTCCTGCAGTTCGCGCACGCGCCGTTCCGCACCGTGCTGCAAGCGCGCAGCGTGATCGAACCCGGGATGGCGGAGCTTGCCGCGCGCAATGCGACCGACTACGAAGTCAACGCCATGGCCGACGATCTCGATGCGATCGGGAAGAGCATCGGCGTGCATCGCCGCTATGTCAAAACCTATGCGCGCTTCTGGCGGCGGCTGGCGGAAAGCACGCACAATCCGTTGCTCGCCTTCCTCTCGCCGGCGCTGCGCGCGATCGTCGATAGCGCCGGTTTCGTGCCGAACGAGCTCTACCGCGCCGAAACGCTAGAGCGGCTGCGCCGCGTTCACGCCGCCGTCGCCGCGCGCGACGCCGAAGGCGCGCGCCTGGCGATGCGCGCGCTGGAAGATGAGTTCGAACGCCGGCTCACAACCGGCTATCCACGGCAAATGGAGCGCGTCGTCGCCTGGTCGGATCTCATGGCGCAGCGCGAGCCTTAAAGCGCCGCCTCCACGCGCGCGGTCGCCTCCGCTTCCTGGCGCAGCGTGCGCGCGGCGAGGAAGAAGTGCCACGCGGCCCAGATCTGCGTCACGACGACAAAGCACAGCGCATAGCGCAGCGAATGCACGCCGAACATCGGCTCGAGCCCGTCGCTCAACAGTCCCGTTACCAGCGGGCCGAACGAAACACCGATCAGGCTGTTGAAGAAGATGAGGAACGCCGACGCCGTCGCCCGCATGCTGCTCGGCGCGATCGATTGCAGCGCGACGAACACCGGGCCGAAATAGAGCAGGTTGGCGAATTTCGGCGCAGCGATCAGCAGCACGCTGGCCGTCGCGCTCGGCACGAACCATGCCGCCAGCGTGAACGGCGCGGCGAGCGCCAGCGCCAGGCCCGGCGCCCACATGCGCCAGCGCGGATCGCGCTTGCCCAGGAGATCGCCGACGACGCCGCCCATCAGCACGCCGGCCACGCCGGCAACGCCGTAGATCAGCCCGAGCGACATGCCCGTCAGCGCCGAGCCCATTTCGTGCGAGCGCATCAGAAACGCCGGCGTGAACACGATCGCCGCGTTGGCGCCCATCGAATAGACGGCGATCGCGTACGACATCTGCCGGAAGGTCTTCCGCCCCCAAAGCAGCTTCAACGAACTCAGCAACGGCACATCGCTCTTGGCGCGCTCGGCCTTCGCTGCGCGGCTTTGCGAGGGGATGGTCCACGCTACGATCAGCGCCAGAAGCACGCCCGGCAGACCGATCAGGATCAAAGCTTCGCGCCAGCTCGCGACCTGATTGATCCAGCCGCCGAGCATCAGCCCGATCATCGTGCCGAGCGGCACGCCGAGCGAGAAGAACGCCAGCGGCAGGCTGCGTTTGTCCGGCGGAAAGAAGGACGCGATGAGCGAGTGGGCGGCGGGCGTGCTGCCCGCCTCTCCCGCCGCGACGCCGATGCGCGTGGCCACGAGCTGGTAGAAGTTCTGCGCGAGGCCGCCCATAGCTGTAAGCAGGCTCCACACCACAAGCGAGCCCGAGAGCACCCACTTCGAACCGAAGCGGTCGGACAGGCGGCCCAGCGGAATGCCCAGCGTCGAATACACGACAGCGAAGGCGAAGCCGCCAAGCACGCCGATCTGCGTGTCCGTGAGATTGAGATCACGCTTGATCGATTCCGCGAGGATGAACGGAATCTGGCGATCGATGAAGTTGAAGATGTTCACCGCAAGCAGCAGGCTCATCAGATAATAAAGATAGAGCCGGCTTTGGGGCCGACCGTCAGGGACGGCCGGCGCGCTGCTTGTAATCTCGGTCAACGGATGCTCCGGGCGAAAGGCCCCTTCAACTTAGTTCAAACGCAGGTCGAACGACACGCCGATCGTGCGCGGCCGCGCATAAGCGACCGAGTCGCCGGCCGTCGTATCGACGGTGTAGGCGGCGTAGAGTTCGTCGGTGAGGTTGCGGCCCCACAGCGCGACTTCCCAGTTGCCGTTCTCCGGCCCCCACGCGATGCGGCCGTTGAACGTCGTGTAGGCGTCTTCCTTGAGACGATTGCCGACATCCCAATAGAAGCCGCCATTGTGATAGGCTGAGAGGTTGGCGGCGAGGCTGCCGCCCGCGAACGGCGCCTCATAGCCGAGGCCGAGATTAAGCGTCAGCTCGGGCGAACGCACCATCTCGTTGCCGCTCGCGTCGCCGGCAGCCTGGGTGTTGCCGCACGGCGCCGGGCGCACGCCGCACGTCGCCGGATTGGTGACGGGCGTGGTGATCAAGGCGCCCGGGAAGCTCGTGTACTCGGTCTGCAGATAGGCCGCGCCGCCGCGAAGGCTCCAGTTCTCGCCGAGCGGGACGGAGAACTCGGCGTCGACGCCCGTCACTTCGGCTTCGGCCGCGTTGGTGAGCGCGGTGAGGCCCGTCGATACCTGGATCGCTTGGATCTGGATGTCCTCGTACGAATAGAAGAAGGCCGACGTGTTGAAGCTCGCGCCGCCGGCGAAATACTTCAGGCCGATCTCGTAGGCGTCGACATATTCAGGGTTCACCGGCGTCGTGCTGAAACCCGTCGCATTATAGGTGCCGCTCTTAAAGCCCTGGCTGAAGCTGGCGTAGATATTGGTGGAGTCGGTCAGCGCATAGCGCGCGGCCACGCGCGGGGTCCAGGCCGACCATTCGTCGCTCGCGCTCACCGTCGCGCCGGTCGCAAGGCGGATGGCGTCGTAGGTGCGCTCTTCGGTGCTGTAGCGCGTGCCGCCGATCAGCGTGAGGCGGTCGCTGACGTTGAACTGCAGCTCCGCGTAGGCGGCGATCGCTTCCGCGCCGATGCGCGCCTGCACGCCGGGCGCGCCGTTGGTGATCGGGTTTTCGTTGTAGGCGGCGTCGTCATAGTAGAAGAGGCCGCCGATCCAGCTCAGCCGCTCGCTCAGCTCGCCCGCGAAGTTGAGTTCCTGGATGAACGTGCGCTGGCGCGTATCGAACTGCGCGAACGAGTTCGCCTGCGCCGTGCGATCGAGGTCGGTGAGGAAATGCGCGTCGGTCAGACGCCAGGCGCTGGTGGAGGTCACCGTCAGCGCGTCGAAATCGTAGCGCGCACGCACGCTCGCGCCGCGCGCCAGCGTGTCGAACTCGGGCTCGAAGCTCAGCGACGCCTCGCGCGGATCGGACGGGATCACCGCGCCCGTCACCGACGTATTGCCGTTGAGCGGCTTCAGCGCATAGCCGATAGTGTCGGCGTGTTCGTTGTAGTCGCCCGCGACGGTCACGGTGAAGCGATCGGAGAGATCGAACCGCACTTGCGAACGGACCGCGAAATCCTCGTTCCATGCGAGATCCGCGCCCGTATTGGCGTCGGTCGAATACCCGTCGTCGGCGCGGTACATGAGCGCGATATCGCCGGCGATGGCGTCGGTAAAGCCGGTCGATCCATAGGCGTTGACCCGCCGTTCGTTGAGTTCCCCGTAGCTCGCGCCCAGGCGCGCCGTCGGCGTTTGCGACGGTGCAAGCGTCGTAATGCTGATCGCGCCGCCCGTGGCGTTGCGGCCGAACAGCGTCCCCTGCGGCCCCTTCAGCACTTCGATGCGCTGTATGTTGTTGAACTCGAAGATGTTGCCGGCCTGGCTTGGCATGTAGACGCCGTCGACATAGAGCGCGACGTTGGCGTCGGAGCCGGCGGAGGTGACGGTGGTGCCGATGCCGCGGATGGTCGGCTGCGCGAAGGCGCCGGAAACGGGATAGGTCATGCCCGGCGTGACGGCGGCGAGTTCGGTTGCGCCGCTCACCCCGCTCTCTTCCAGCATGTCGGCCGTCACCGCGGTGACGGAGATCGGCACGTCGCGCAGGCGCTCTTCGCGGCGCTGCGCAGTAACCACGACCTCGCCCTCGTCGGTTTCGATCGCCGACTGCGCGAACGCCGGCGCGCCGCCGAACATCGCAACCGACGACATCATCGTCCCGATCGCCAGAGCGAGTGTGAATCTATTCGACGCTGCCATGAGCCCCTCTCCTCAAACGTTTCCTCAGGCGGCTCTTGACGGCCGACTCTGCGAATAGGAACAGCGCCTATTCATCTTACCTATCTAACTAATTAAGCGCCGCACCGTCAAGCAATTCCGATTACTCTATCGCCGCCCACGGGAGGCCGTGGCGTAAGCCGCCGAACGCTGTCCGGGTCCCCCAAAACGGAGCCTGTATCCCCTTACCGACAGAGACGAAGGAACGAGCTTCGCCCCGGATCTCTCGACCGCCTGCCGGCCTAGGCCGACCGACAGCCTCAGCCACCAGTTCAGCAAACGACCCGGCATCGACCTCCTCCACGGCCCCCAAGCAGGTCGAAGAACTCCAGCACGTCCAGGCGGCGTTGGTACGTCTCCATCTTGCCGAGATAGCTCAGAGGCTCAGCGGCCGGCCCAGGGCGTCCTGCGTCCGGCCACGGCTCTTTCACGCGCCCCCGCACCAACGCGTGGTTCCGCCTCAGAATTGCTTTCTGATTTATTGCGCCGCTTATCAGAGGCTTTCGCTAAGGTGTCACCGAGTGTGGGCAGAGAGACTCTGGCCGATGCTTCTGCGGTCCTGGAAACGCATGTAGGGCGTGAGCGGATTGTGGTTTTCATTAATAGCAAGCGCTCGGCCGATCTGCGGGAACGCACGCTGCGGGCAGGCGGGCTGCTCACACACCGTGCAGCCCGCGCTGATCGGGGTGGCTGCGCTCAGGTCGTCAAGCTTTAGACCGGTTGAGTAGACCAAGCACGGCCCGTGGCGTTGGCGAAGATCGAATAAGACGCAGGCGCCGCCAATTGCCAACCCGACCAGCGCGTCCCTTGAAAAATGGGCGCCGGCGCCGACGCATTCTGTGATGCGCCTGCCGGCGCCGCTAGCTCGGGGAGGAGCTAGATGGAAATGCCGCCGCCGACCAAGA
>JAHDXR010000017.1 GCA_023384105.1 Hyphomonadaceae bacterium
CATCCTCGATCAGACGACACAGCCTTCAAACCACTGACAGGCGGTCCATAGGGGCTGATCCCTTCGGTCGCGCCGCTTGAGCTTGCCTAAAGCGGGCGGATGTCGGCGCCCAGGGCGGTCATAAGCTCGACGAAGCCGGGGAACGAGGTGGCGATCATCTCGGCTTCGTCGACTGTGACCGGCTCCTTCGACGCCATGCCCAGCACCAGGAACGACATCGCCACGCGATGGTCGCCCATGGTGCGGATCTGGGCGCCGCCGCGCACGCTCTTGGGACCGCGGCCGCGGATCACCATGCCGTCGGGCAGTTCTTCGGCGTCGACGCCGCAGGCCTTGAGCCCATCGACCATCAGCGTGATGCGGTCGCTTTCCTTCACCCGCAGTTCCGCCGCGCCGGCGATGCGCGTCTCGCCCTCGGCGAACGCGGCGACGACGGCCAGGATCGGGAACTCGTCGATCATCGACGGCGCCCGCTTCACCGGCGGCGTGACGCCAAAGAGCGGGCTGGCTCGGACGATCAGGTCGGCGATCGGTTCGCCGACCGGATCGCGCCGTTCCTCGTAGCTGATCTTCGCGCCCATCTCGAGCAGCGTCTCGTAGAGGCCCATCCGCAAGGGATTCACCAGCACGTCCGCGACGCTGATCTCGGACTTGCCCAGGATCAGCGCCGCCGCCACCGGGAACGCAGCCGAAGACGGGTCGGCCGGCACGTAGACGTTCGCGCCCTTGAGCTCGCTTGGGCGCACGCGCGGGTGCAGGCCGCCGTCGATCTCGACCATGTCGATGTCGGCGCCGAACACGCCGAGCATCCGCTCGGTGTGGTCGCGCGAGCGCTCGGGCTCGATCAGGATGGTCTCGCCCTCGGCGCGCAGCCCGGCCAGCAGCACCGCCGACTTCACCTGCGCCGACGACACTGGCGAACGATAAGCGACGCCCTTGAGCTTGCCGCCATGGACGATCAGCGGCAGGCGGTTGTCGGTGGTGTCGAACCGCGCGCCCATCTGCGAGAGCGGGGCGATGATGCGGTTCATCGGGCGCTTGCGCAGCGACTGGTCGCCGTCGAAGCGGGCGCTGATCTTGTAGCCGCTGGCCGCGCCGATCAGCAGCCGGACCGCGGTGCCGGAATTGCCGCAGTCGATGGTTTCGCTTGGCTGGCTGAAGCCGCCGGCGCCGCGCACCTGCCAGCGCTGCTCGCCGGTCCGCTCGACCGCGGCGCCGAACTGGCGCGCCGCCTCGGCGCTGCATTTGACGTCCTCGGATTCCAGCAGGCCCTCGACCTCGGTCTGGCCCTGCGCCAGCGCCCCGAAGATCAGGGCGCGGTGGGAGATGGACTTGTCGCCGGGGGGGCGAGCGCGGCCGCTCAGCGGCCCGGCGAATCGCGCCTTGAGACGCATGACGACACCTTTTTGGCAGCCGCTAATATGGAATGACAAAGCTTTTGACAGCAGCGCCCGGAGGTGGCAAGCGAGCGCCCCGCGCGGGGTGCGAGTCACGGCCGCGGAGCCGAGGGAGAGCCGCTTTGGCCAAGACCGATTTGGGCGCGAAGCAAGTGTGCCCGAGCTGCGGAGCGAAGTTCTACGACCTGAACCGTCGCCCGGCGGTCTGTCCCAAGTGCACCACCAGTTTCGACCCCGCCGAGGAGGGCGTGCGCGTTCGCCGCACCCGGGCGCGGGTGTCCGCCAGCGAGACCGACTACGAGGACGAGGACCTCGAAGCCGACGCCAAGGCCAAGAAGGGCGGCGACGAGGACGAGGACGAAGAGGCCGAAGAAACGCCGGAAGTCGACAGCGAGGCCGACGCCGAGCCGCTGCTGGCCGACGACGAGGAGGACAGCGATGTCGCGCCCTCCGGCGACGATCTGCCGGAAGGCTTCTCGGAAGAGGAAGCCGATCTGGGCGACGACGGCGACGACGACAGCGTGCCGATGCTCGAGGACGAGGAGGAGTTCCCCGAGGACGAACTCGGCGACTTGGGCGGCGAAGACGAGGACGACAGCCGCTGAGGACACGCCGATTTGGCGGCTTGAACAGAACTGGGGCGGAGCGTAGGTTCCGCCCTTCCCAAAACCGGGGCGCTCCGGGAAACCGGCGCGCACAATCGGGGCCATAGCTCAGTTGGGAGAGCGCTTGAATGGCATTCAAGAGGTCAGGGGTTCGACTCCCCTTGGCTCCACCAACCATTTCATATGCGTCGGCGGTTCGCGGCGCGCTCGCCGCAAGCGGCGGACTTCACGGTACTATTCTGAGCAACAGGTGGTCAGAGACGGCGAAGTGCTGGCGTGAAAGCGCGCGACGTGGCGCCTTTGAGCGCGCGTCTCTCTCACCGTATCGAAAAAGTTAGCAGGCGACTGGTCCCAAAGGCGACAAACCCGCTTTTTGTATGATCGCTGTGCGGATTGGCGCCGCGTGTCGCTCGGCCTAAAGGGCGACTTTCGAAGGGCCGGCGAAGCCGAACAGATAGGCTGCGATCTTGCGCATCTGGATTTCTTCCGAGCCCTCGGTGATGCGATAGCGCCGGTGATGGCGGTAGATGTGTTCGAACGGCTTGTGGCGCGAATAGCCGATGCCGCCATGCACTTGCATGGCGCGGTCCGCCGCTTGGCAGACCAGCCGGTTCGCCCAGTAATTGCACATCGAGACCTTGTCGGAGAGCCGACGCTCGATCTGCTTGTGATCGAGGCGGTCCATTTCCCACGCCGTCTTACGGATAAGGAGGCGCAGCATCTCGGCTTGAGTAGCGAGTTCGACGAGCGGGAATTGGATGCCCTGATTGACGGCGAGCGGTTTGCCGAACGGTTTGCGTTCGCGTGCGTATTTCACGCTCTCGCTGATGCAATAGACCGCCGCGCCCAGAGACGAAGCGGCCTGGCGTATGCGGTTCTGGTGCACGAAACTTTGCGCGATGGCGAGGCCGTTGTCCGGCTGTCCCCAATAGGAATCCTCGGGCACCCACACGTCCGTGAACGACACGCGCGGATGATCCGTCGGCATGTTGAAGGTCCAAAGATATTCCTCGACCTTGAGGCCCGGCGCATCACTCGGAACGATGAAACAGGTGATGCCGCGCGCGTCGCCGTCATTCCCGGAGGTGCGGGCGAAGGTCATGCAATGGCTCGCCGCATGCATACCCGTCGTCCACATCTTCTCGCCATTGATGCGCCAACCCTTCTTGCCGTCCTTCACGTGGGGGACGGCGCGCGTTTCCATGTGCGTCGCGTCCGAGCCGTGATTAGGCTCGGTGAGGCCAAACGCCACGAGCATGGTTTTGGCGATCAGCGCTTCGGAATCGCGCGCGTATTGCTCGAGCGTGGCGAAATGCCTGAACATCTGCACGAACGGATTGTTGCCGACAACGGAATGTTCGTTTTGCAGATCGTTGAAGAGGCCCAAGCCTTTCGCCGCGAGATGTTCGCGGATGATCGCCATATCGAGCTGCGAGCCGCCTTGGCCGCCAAGCTCTTTCGGCCAGCCATAGCGATAGAAGCCCGCCGCGTCCGCGCGTCGCACCGCTTCGGCTAGCAGCTTCTCCCAATCGTGGCGAGGGAGTCCCTCGTTCTCCCAATCCGTGCGGGCGTATTCGCGCCGGTGATCGAAGAAGCGGTTGTTGTCGTTCTCCGCCTGGAGCGGAAGAATCTCGGTCTCGATGAAGGTGTCCAGCTTTGCGAGAAAATCCTTCAGATCTTGGGAAACGTCGAAATCCATGGGTCAGTTCACCTTCGGCCGGTCGGTTGCAGCTCCATCGCTCATGATGAACGGCCTATTTGCCGGCGATCTCACGATGGGGCTAGAGAAGCGAAAGACTGTCGAGTTCCAGAGCTTGGATGGCTGGCCGCTCGGCCATCACAGCGAACATCTCGTCGCCACGCTCGGTGCGTTTGACGAGCATGGAAGAAATGACAGCCATGAAGAAACCGGCCAGCGCATAGATTCTATACTCGCGCCAGAAGTCGTCCGCGTCGAATTGGGCGCCGAGCGAGACGAGTGCTTTCTGATAGGCGTCGATGAGCTGCTTTTCCTCGCGACGGCGCGTTGCGGGATTGGCGATGCTGGTGCCGATCAGATAGGACACGTCCGCCATCGGATGGCCGATGCCGAGTGTTTGCCAATCGAGCAGAACCGGGCGTCCTCCGAGGCCGTCGAAGAGAATATTATCGACACGCATATCGTTGTGCGTGACAGTGAAATTTTCCGGATCGCGAAAGAGGTAGACCTCTATCTTGCGGTTGAAATAATCGCCCATCGCAAGGATGGCTTTGTCCAGCCGCGTAGCGTAGCGTGTCTTGAACTCCGCCCAGAACAGCTTGAAATACTCGCTCCTCGTTGTTCTGTTGTTCTTGTCGTAAGACAGGCGCGGATAGCTCTTTATTCGCGGATTGCGCAGGAATGGCGCGTGCAGACGCGCCGCCTCGTGCAGCACTAATGTAAGCGCGCCGGGGCCCGCGCCCTTGAGCTGATCGCCTTGCACGGCCGGCGCGCAATCCTCCAGCAACAGCGCGAAATCGGCGCCATCTTCGCTGATCTCGGAGGCGTAGCACTGGGGACGGCGCACATCGGTTTGCGGCGCCAGTGTGCGATACCAGAAAATCTCGCGCGCATAAAGTTCGCCGCTGACGGCGGTGTCGCGGCTGGTTGGGTCCGGACTTGGACACTTTACGATAATGCTGGCTGGACCTGCGCCGGCTTCAGCCCAGTTGAGCGTCAGGCGATAGGAATCCGCGACCTGGCCTGTGCCGACCGGCTTATAGGTGAAGCCGCGAAGCGATCCCCGCGACGCGCCGAGTTTTTCCTCCAGCCAGGAGGTCGGATATTCGGCGGGCGATTGCGGAATGGCGCTCAAGAGACTGTCTTCGCTGGATCGAGCAGGCCGGTCATGCCGGTCGGCGCATGGGGGCCGATGAAAAGTTGTTCGACGACGCCGGCGCCCTTGCGCGTTTTGCCGGCGATTTGCAGCTCCGCATCGGCGAGGCCCTGAATGTGCATCCATTGCGGTGCGAGATCGTCGACGCTCTTGAGGTCGATGATCTCATGTTCGACGGCGAGGTCGCCGTGATCGGTGCCGTGACCCCATGTCGGATGCATATAGCCGATGCCGGGCATGTAGAAATGACGCCTGATCTTGAATGAAAGTACGGCTTCGTCGCCGCTCTCGCAGCCTTTCAGCGTGAAACGCGCGCCGCGCAGCCGGCGCGTCCCCGCTATCCAGTCATAGCCGAAATCGACGTGCTCATACTCGCGCTCAGGCTTGCCGAAAATTTCAACGCGGGCGCGGCGATTCCACGGGCGGCCATATGCGTCGTCATTCGTATGAAGAAACACAACCGCGTCCTTGAAATTGCTCGGCGTCCAGAGCCAGAAAAACTGGCTGAGCGAACCGGCGGGCGGCGGTTGGGAATCGGGTGCGCCGACCGGGCGCGTCCCCCACGAGCGATCGCGCGTGCCCAAATGGGTTTCGGGCGAAAGCTTCAGCGTGCGGCCGTCGACATTCAGTTTGCCGGACCATGCGCCGTTCTGCGTCAGGCGTGTATAATCCATAAAGGCGCGTGCGCCGATGCGGCGGGTGAAGCGCGGCTCCGCAAAGGCGGGGTGGCGCGCGACGAAAGTCGCTTTCCCGGAGAGCGGCCCGTCATTGGGCGCGATCGTGACCGCAAGCGTATAAAGCGGCTCGACGATGTCGATCGAAATTGGACCGACCTGCACATCCATGCGTTCGCCGCCCGCAATGCGCCGCGACGCGCGCAGCACATATTGCTTGTCTTCGAAGACGACTGAGACGGCCGCATCCATGATGCCGAGTTGTGGATAGACGCCGAAGGCGACGGCGAAGAAAAGCGATCCGTCCGCGGACTGGCAATTGAAGAAATAGCGATCGTAGAAGTTTCGATCGGTGCCGGAGAAGGCGATCGGTTCCGGCGTTTGATGGATTGGAAAGTCATCAGCTTTGGTGAGCATGGCCGTTCACCGCTTAAAAACCAAATCGGCCGCGCGCCTAGCGTTCAGGCGCACGGCGCTGGCGGCGACGCGCTTGGCGCACGGCCAGAGCCAGACATGTGTTTTGAGGCGCCCTTTCACGCACTCTGTGAGGCGAATAGGCGACCCTCGATCGTTGTCGCGCAACGTTACTCTTCCGTATGATTTCGTCGGCTATTTTACTATATAAAGAACCATTAAATATCTACGGTCAAGCGGCATTCGCCAATTCTGAAAATGCATTGAACATTGATCGAACTCTCTGGTTTATATGAGGAATATGTAGAAGTGCTGCTTGAACGATTGCGAAGTATGGAATTAGACATACAATTAATTTTGAACGCAATAGTTAGCCGCTGGCTGCGGACGATGCAGGGGCAGGAGAAGTCTTGAGAACGATCACCGGTGCGAAACCGAAGGATGGCGGCGAAACTCGCGCGAGCGCTCGGGATGAGTTCTTGGGGGCTGTGAGCACGCTTATGCGTGAGCGCGACGATCTGGATATTCCGTTGGCCGAGATCGCGGCGCGCGCCGGCGGCAGTGCGGCGCTCGTAAAATACTATTTCGGCAACAAGGAAGGGCTGTATTTCGCCCTCCTCGAACGTGACGTTAAGGCGTCGCTTGCGTCGATGGAGGCGTTGCTGGCGACCAAGATGGACCCGCTGCGTATGCTGCGGTCGCACCTCACAGGGCTCGTGCGCGGATACAGTCGCACGCCATACCTCAATCGGCTCATTCAGATCATGCTGCGAGAGTGCTCGCCGGAGCGAAGGGAGGTGATCGTCCGTGACTTCGTCGCTCCTGTCGCGCGCGCGCACGAGCACATTCTGACGGCGGGTATTGAAGCGGGCGTGTTCCGCGTCGTCGACCCGATGTTGTTCTACTTTCAGGCGATCGGATCGGCAGACAGCCTCTACTCACACAAAGCCACGGTGCGGGAAGTTTTTCATCGCACCAAGATTGATGAGGAGACGCACGAGAAAAATGTCAAACAAGTTGTCGATATTCTTGTGAATGGTGTTCTTAAACATCCAAAGGATGGGGCTTAAGCGGCGTTTGCAGCCGCTGCAACGCCGGGGATCGCGGCTGATGATTGCGAGGAACGATGCAAGGCCCGCCCTACAAAGTTTGGCAATGCCGCACGTGCGGCTTCATCTACAATGAAGAAGAGGGCGCGCCAGATGAGGGGTTGGCGCCTGGCACGCGCTGGGAGGATTTGCCCGAGGATTGGGTGTGTCCCATCTGCGGCACGCCCAAATCCGATTTCGACATGATCGAATTGTGAGCGCGCGCCAGAAAAGGAAAAAGATGGCGAAGGAAGCCGAAACTTCCTTCGCCTCGATCGGTGGGGGAGGAGCCGCCGCCTTTAGAGGTTCAGGATCGTTTAGAACGACCCCCGCAGCATGATTCCGTAAGTCCGCGGCGCGCCGAGATAGGCGTTGATGTCGCCGGTTTGCAGTGGCGTCGCGAAGACCGTCGTCGGATAGGTTTCGTCGGTCGCGTTTTGCACCCAGGCTTCGAGCCGCCACAGACCGTTCGGATCGCCGATGCCGAGGTTCGCATTGACGAGACCGACGGAGCCGCCTTTCTCGGAGCCGGCGGTGTTGATGAATTGCGGACCCGTATATTGATACTGAAGACGGCCGTTCACCGTGAGATTGCCGACCGGGCGCTCGAAAATGACCGCGGCGTTGCCGGCCAGACGCGACGCATAGCGGAAGCGACCTCCGGCTAGAATCCCGATCGTCGGATCGTCGCCGTATTCCGCATGCGGCAAGTAAGTCGCATCGAGTTGCAGCGTGACGCCGTCGACGACCTCGAACGAGCTTTCGAGTTCCGCGCCGTAGGTTTCCGCCGAGGCGGCGTTCAGGACGGTGAACTGAAGGCCCACGAATTGGGCGACCTGAAGGTCGGAAATATCATTGTAGAAGATCGCGAAATTGGTGCGGGCGCGGCGATTCCAGTATTGAAACTTGCCGCCGAGTTCGAACGCGTCCGTGGTTTCCGCGTCGTAGGTGGGATCGAGCGGCGTACCGCCATAATCTGGATTGTTCACCAGCACCCCGGCCGCGTTGACGTCCATGTTCACGCCGCCGGCCTTGAAGCCGTGATTGTATGTGGCGTAGAGCATGGCGTCGTCGCTCAGACGATATTGAACGCCGAGCGTGCCGCTGATGGCTTCGTCGGATGTGCTTGCAGAGTAGGTCGGTCCCGGCATGAGGCCGATAGCCCGGAACGCTTCGTTCGGAATGGGGCTGTAATAGGGATTGGCGAAGGCGCCTTCCTTCTCTTCGCGCGAATAGCGCAGGCCCGCGATCAAGCTCCATGCTCGCGAAAGCTCCAGTTCGTCGTGGGCGAAAGCCGCGATCGATTCAGCCGAGCCGCTAAGCACTTCGTTTGACCACAAGCCGGGCGTCGCATCGAGCGCGCCGGGTATGCCAATAACCGTATCCCAGTAGATTTGGCCCTGCGTTCCCCAATAGAGGTCGCGCGTCATGTCGAGGTTTTCGTTGGAGTAGAAGACGCCGAGGACGTAATTATGCGAGCCCCATTCGCCTGTGAGCGTGAGTTCTTGCGAGAAGAACTGGCTGGCGAACGATTCATCGAGGGAGAAAATGTCGGCGCCGGAGAAGTCCGGGTCGACCTCGACTTGATCGACCTCAAACTCGCGATAAGCGGTGATCGAGCGCAGCATCGGGCCGCCGAGGAAATCGTAATCAATGATCGCCGTGAGGCCCATGTCCGTAATGGTTTGATCGTTCGGATGATTGAGCGCTTGCTCGAAATCCTCGGGATTGCCGGACGGCAGCGAAAGGCCATTGAGCAGCGTCAGGTAGTCGACAAGCGGCTGGGTCGGACCGTCCAAATAATTCGCCGTCGCGTAGCAGCAATTGCCTTCGCTGTCGGAATAATCCCCGATGAGGCGGATCGACAGGTTCGGCGTTGCGTCGAGCAGGAATTGGATCTTTCCCGCGTTCGTCTCGTTGCCGTTCAAATCTTCGCCGGTGTTGGGATCGGTGAAGAAGCCTTCGCGTTCAGTGTGAAGAGCGGCTATGCGCACGGCGGCCTGATCGCCCAGCGGCAGATTGAGCGCGCCGCGCGCTTCGATCGCGTCGTAATTGCCGTAGCCAAGCGTGTAATTGCCGCGGAAGCCGTCCAGCGACGGGGCCGCAGAGTTTAGCAGCACGGCGCCGGCGGTGGTGTTCTTGCCGAACAGCGTGCCTTGCGGGCCGCGCAGCACTTGCAGCCCGTCGATATCGAGGAAGTTCTGCAACGCCGCCGCGGCGCGGGTGCGATAGACGCCGTCGATGAACACGCCGACCGCGCCTTCGAAGCTGCGGCTGTTGCCGACCGTGCCGATGCCGCGGATGCTGATGCTGGCGGTGGAGGATGAAATATTGGCGGCGCCGGCTCGGATGCTCGGGGAGATCGTCGCGACGTTGTCGAGGTTCAGAACGCGCGCTTGAGCGAGCACTTCCGCGTTGGCGGCGGTGACGGCGATCGGTACGTCCTGCAGCCGCTCTTCCCGGCGCTGCGCCGTGACGACGATTTCGCCATCCTCGCCAGCCGTTTGTGCGAATGCCGGCGCGGCGACCGCCGCAAGACAGAGTCCGCACGTGATGCTGAGCTTCTTCATAATATGTCCTCCCCGGAGCCTTATGGCCCTCATTAAATGAACAATTAACTAGTATATTGGGTGCGGTCAAGGTAATTTGGTGTTCTGTACGCATCGGTCGGCGGATTGCGCATATTGGCTGAATGTGCATTAAAATCAAAAGCAAGACCTGTCTTGCTAACAATGCCGACAAAACAAGGTCGTAGACGGGAGGCGCAGGGTGCATCCAAGTGTCCATGCCGCGCGTGCGCCGGACAGACTCGCCCTCATCATGGGGACGAGTGGGGAGGCGGTGACGTTCGGAGAGCTTGAGGCGCAGTCCAATCGCGGTGCGCACCTGTTTCGGAAGCTCGGACTCCGGATCGGCGATGTGGTCGCCGCCTCGTTGGAGAATTGCCCGGCGTTTTTGGAGATTGCTTGGGCAGCGCAGCGCTCGGGCCTCTATTTCGTCGCCATATCGGCGCGGCTCACAGCGGGCGAGGTCGCCTATATCGTCCGAGACAGCGGCGCCAAGGCCGTGATCGTATCCAAGGGGATCGAAGCTTTCGGCCCGGATCTGCAAAAAGAGATCGGCGACGTTCCGCTGTTCTATGCCGGCGACGCGGCGCTTGCGGGCGCGCGCTCGTGGGACGCTGAAATCATCCCGATGCCGTCGACACCGATCGTGGACGAACGCGCCGGCGGCGACATGCTCTATTCGTCGGGCACGACGGGCAAGCCAAAAGGCGTGCGCGTGGCCTTGCCGGAAGACTCCAGTCTGCACGCGCCGACGAGCCTGGCGACGATCGCCTCGCAGCTTTTCGGCTTCAATGAGGACACGGTCTATCTCTGTCCCGCGCCGCTCTATCACGCCGCGCCGTTGCGCTGGGCGATGGCGGTGCAAAAGCTAGGCGGCACGGTCGTGGTGATGGAGAAATTCGACCCCGAGAAAGCGCTCGCTCTGATCGAGAAACATCGCGTGACCGCGAGTCAATGGGTGCCGACCCATTTCATTCGCATGCTGAAGCTGCCGCGCGAGATTCGCGGCAAGTATGACTTCAGCTCCTTGAAAACGGCGATCCATGCGGCGGCGCCGTGTCCCGTGCCGGTCAAGCAGGAAATGTTCGCATGGTGGGGCCCGATCATCTGGGAATATTACGCTGGCACCGAAGGCAACGGTCTGACATTGATCGGCCCGACGGATTGGCTCGCGCATCCGGGCTCGGTGGGCAAGGCGGTCTCGGGAATCCTGCACATCTGCAATGATGAAGGCGAGGAAGTTCCGCCGCGTACCGAAGGCCTCGTTTATTTCGAAAGCGAGGCCGTGTTCGCCTATCACAACGATCCGGAAAAGACCGCCGCGGCCAAACATCCGAAGGGCTGGACCACGCTCGGCGATGTCGGCTGGGTCGATGAACAGGGCTTTCTCTATCTCACCGACCGCAAGAGCTTCATGATCATCTCCGGCGGCGTGAATATCTATCCGCAGGAGATCGAGAACATCGTCGTCACACATCCCAAGGTCGCTGACGTTGCCGTGATCGGCGCACCCGATCCCGAAATGGGCGAGAAAGTCATCGCCGTGGTTCAGCCGCTGAATTGGGCGAACGCGACCGACGAATTCCGCGCGGAACTCCAATCGTGGCTGCGGCCGCAGCTCTCGGGCGTGAAGATGCCGCGTCAGATCGATTTCATGCAGGAGCTGCCCCGCCATCCGACCGGCAAATTGTACAAGCGGCTCATTCGCGATTCGTATTGGGGGTCGAGCAATTCGCGCATCGTGTGAGCGACGCAAACGATCCGGCGAAAGACTGGCTGGCGTATAAAGGGAGCGAGAAGAACATGAGAACGGAGGCGGCAGTCGCCTATCCCCAGCGCGAAGGCTTCGCGCATGAGTCTGTCGAAATCGCCGCGCCCAATCCGGACGAGATTCTCGTGCGCGTGTTGGGCGTCGGCCTCTGCCATACCGATCTCGTATTCGCGACCGGCGCAGGCGGCTATCCGCTGCCCGCCGTTCTGGGGCACGAAGGCGCGGGGATCGTCGAGCAGGTGGGCGCCGCCGTCACCAAGGTGAAGCCGGGCGACAAGGTGGTGATGACGTTCCGCTCGTGCGGCGCGTGCGACCGTTGCGCCTCCGGCGACGCCGCCTATTGCCGAACCATGCCGCAGCTCAATTACGCCGGCATGCGCACCGACGGCACGTCGCCGCTGAGCGGCGAAGCGGGGCGGCTTGGTTCTAATTTCTTCGGTCAATCCTCGTTCGCGGGGCTGGCGCTCACTTATGAGCGCAACGTGGTCAAGGTCGACGTCGATATCGAGACGCTGAAGATTCTCGGGCCGCTCGGCTGCGGCGTCCAGACCGGCGTCGGGGCGATGCTGAACTCGATGGATGTGCGCCCCGGTTCGACGGTGCTCGTGCTGGGCGGCGGCTCGGTCGGCTTGAGCGGCGTCATTGGCGCCAAATTACGCGAATGCGCGCATATTATTGTGGTCGAGCCGCAAGCCTCGCGCCGTGCGTTGGCGCTGGAATTGGGGGCTACGGAAACGATCGACCCGAAGGAGGCCGCGGATTTGAGCGCGGCGATCCGCGAGAAACATCCATTCGGCGTCGACTACGCATTCGAGACTACCGGCGCGCCGGCGGTGCTCAACGCGGCCGCCGCGTGCCTCGGCTCGAAAGGCGTGCTCGGCGTCGTTGGCATTTGTCCGCCCGGCACGCCGCCGCCCGGCGAAATGATCAGCATGGTGACGTTCGGCCAAAGCATTCGCGGCATCATCGAAGGCGACAGCGATCCGGACGTGTTCATTCCCGAGTTGATTTCACTGTTCAAGGCGGGGCGGCTGCCGTTCGACAAGATGGTTCGCACCTATCCGCTGAACCAGATCAACCAAGCGATCCGCGATCAACACGAAGGGCGCTGCATAAAGGCTGTGCTGCTGCCGCAATAAGTCTAGGAAGAAGTGCAATGGCGTTTTCAGATCAAGTAGCCATGACCATAGGCGAACGCGCCGTCGCCGGCCGCGAGCGCTTGCCTGTCGTCAATCCCGCGACGGGTGCGGTGTTCACGAGCGTGCCGGATTGCACGATGGCGGAACTGGATGAAGCGGTGAAAGCGGCGCGCGAAGCGCAAGCCAGTTGGGCGCAAACGCCGATCGAGAAGCGTCGCCAGGCGCTGCTGGCCGTCGCCGGCGCGCTTTCCGAAAACGCGCAAGCGCTGGCGCACGAACTCACGCTCGAACAGGGCAAACCATTCCAGGACGCGCTGATGGAAGTTTACGGCGCAGCCTTCTGGATGGCGGAAACGACCAAGCTTGATCTGCCCGAGCATGTCACGGAAGATAGCGAAGAGCGGCTCGCGGTGACGAAGCGCCGTCCGGTTGGCGTCGTCGCGGCCCTTGTGCCGTGGAATTATCCGATTCTGCTGGCGGCGTTCAAACTTGCGCCAGCCTTACTTGCGGGCAACACTGTGGTGCTGAAGCCCGCGCCGACGACGCCGACGACGCCGCTGACGACGTTGCGCGTTGGCGAAATTCTGCGCGGCGTGCTGCCGCCCGGCGCGCTGAACGTTGTCAGCGGCGGCGACCGGCTAGGTCCATGGATGACGGCGCATGCGGGCTTCGACAAGATCAGCTTCACCGGCTCGACCCAAACCGGTCGGCGCGTCATGGAAAGCGCCGCCGCGGCGCTGAAGCGCGTGACGCTCGAGCTTGGCGGCAACGACGCGGCCATAGTGCTTCCCGATATCGACGTCGCGGCGATGGCGGAGCCGCTGTTCTGGGCCGCGTTCAAGAATTCCGGCCAAATCTGCATCGCGGCGAAGCGCTTCTATATCCACAAGGACGTGCATGAGCCGGTGAAAAACGCGCTGATGAATTACGCGAAATCGGTGCGCATCGGCGACGGGCTGGAGCAGGGTTCGCAAATCGGGCCGGTGCAGAACAAGGCGCAGTACGAGCGCATTCGTTCGCTTGTGGAGGATGCGGAAGCTTCCGGCGCCAAGGTGTCGCGCTTCGGCGAAACGCCGCAAGGCGATGGCTATTTCCTGCCGATTACGTTCGTCGAGGACGCCAAGGAAAAAAGCCGCGTCGTGCGGGAAGAGCAGTTCGGCCCGGTTCTGCCTTTGATCCGCGTCGAGAGCGCCGACGAAGCTATCGCGCGCGCCAATGACAGCGAATACGGCCTCGGCGCGTCGATTTGGACCTCCCATATCGAAAGTGCGCAAACGCTTGCCGAGCGTCTCAACGCCGGCACGGTTTGGATCAACGAAAGCCAACATCTCTCGCCGCATGCGGCGTTCGGCGGCTGGAAGCAATCGGGCCTGGGCGTCGAAGGCGGGATCGAAGGCCTCGCCGAGTTCACGCAGGCGCAGACGGTTTTCGTGCGGCGCAAGCAGGCGGCGCCCGCGCAAGGCTGATCGTCAGAGTCCGCGTTCGATCAGATCTATGGCCGCGGCTTTCATCGCCGCGAGATCGGCGTCGGGGTCCAGGAGAGAGTGGATTGCGGCGCCGAGCAGAAGGCTGCCGAGAATGAGCGCTGTCGGTTCGACGCTGACCGACTTGTTGATACTGCCGTCTTCCTGGCCTCGGCGGATGAAGCCCGCGAGCAAGTCGCGCGCGTTCCCGTGGGCTTCGGCGAAAGCGGCGCGCAGATCGCCGCCTTCGGCGGCGGCCCCGCCAGCGAGCGAGAAGTAGGCGCGGAATTCCGGCATATCGACCAGTTCGTCGAAATTGAGCTGCACATAGGTCTCGATAGCTTCGCGGCCGGTGAGGGTGTCGGTATGATGCTCAGCCAGCGTGGCCCTGCGCCAGGCATCGAGCCGCGCGATGAGCGCGCGCGTCATGCCGTCCTTCGAGCCGAATTTCTGCGATGCGAGCCCGCGGCTAAAGCCGGCGCGCCCCGCGACGCTCTCGAATGTCGCAGCAGACACGCCTTGCTCGGCGATGATCTGCGTCAGGGCCTCCAGCAAGCGACGTTCCGACTCCTCCCGTCGCGACGCCTGGGTGCGCCTCGGCCGGCGGTTTCGATGTGTTGAGCTGGTCATGGACTTCCATAGTTGTTGATTGAATGTATAGTAAGTTCAAACTTGGAACGACTGCCCTTTGGCTGCCGTTTCATCAATAAAATCAATGGGAGGACCGGCATGTTCATTTCCAAGGAATTGTCCAACACGATTGTAGACCCCAAAGCCTACGCGGCTTGGGAGCCGATCGAGGAGGCGTTCCGGACACTAAGGCGTGACGCGCCTCTGGCAAAGGCGCAACCGGATGGGTTCGGCGATTTCTGGGTGGTGACGCGCTACGAAGATGTCAGAACCGTCGAGAAGCAGAACGAGCTGTTTCATAGCGGCGACCGTAGCCCGACGCTGCTGCCGCTCAAGGCCGAGGACTTGTTCAGACAGATGACGGGCGGCTCGCCGCACCTCATCCGCTCGCTGGTGCAGATGGATAATCCAGACCATTTCAACCACCGCATCCTCACCCAATCCTGGTTCATGCCGCAGAACCTGAAAAAGCTGGAGGATCGAATCCGGCAGATCGCCCGCTCATTCGTCAACACGATGCTGGAGAAGGGCGGCGAGTGCGATTTCGCGCGCGATGTCGCGTTTCTTTATCCGCTTCATGTGGTGATGGAAGTCATCGGCGTTCCGGAAGCGGACGAACCGCGCATGCTTATGCTGACGCAGCAGCTCTTCGGCAATCAAGATTCGGAGGTGAACCGCGACGGTTTAAAAGATGTCAGTCCCGAAGCGATGGCGAAAAGTCTCGGCGAGGTGGTGAAGGATTTCCACGAATATTTCTCGGCGATTTCCGAGGATCGCCGCAAGAACCCAAGAAACGATCTCGCCACCATCATCGCTAATGGACAGGTTGGCGGCGAGCCGATCAAATTCTTCGAGGCGATGTCGTATTACATCATTGCCGCGACCGCGGGCCACGACACGACGTCGGCTTCGACCGCGAGCGCAGGATGGTGTTTGGCGGAATATCCCGACCAGTTCGCAAAGGTGAAGGCCGATCCTTCCTTGATCCCGGGATTGGTGGAGGAATCAATCCGCTGGGAAACCCCGGTGAAGCACTTCATGCGCACGGCCACCGCCGCTACGGAATTGGCCGGCCAGGCCATCGCCAAGGACGATTACGTGATGCTGGCGTATCAATCGGCCAATCGCGACGAAGACATTTTCGATGATCCCTACGCCTTCAAGGCCGAGCGTACGCCGAACAAGCAAATCGCCTTCGGCTACGGTCCGCACATTTGCCTTGGCCAGCATCTTGCGCGCATGGAAATGCGCATCCTGTGGGAAGAATTGCTGCCGCGGCTCAAGAGCCTTGAACTCAACGGAACGCCGCGCCGTTTGGAAGCGACCTTTGTCAGCGGCCCGAAGTCGGTGCCGATTCGATTCAAGGCCGCCTAGGAGTAACTGTTGGTGCGTGCGGGCGGCTCACGGGAGAATTCTCTGCGATGACGCAGGAAAGTGTGCATGAAGCTCTTGTGCGACTGGCCGACAGGCTTTGGCCTGGCGCTTCTATCGACGGGGCGACGCGCCTATCTGGGGGCGCCACGCAGGAGACCTGGTCGTTTGACGTCGTACAGGGGGAGGAGCGGAGGGGTTTCATCTTGCGCCGGCGTGCGCAGGGAAAGCGCGTGCAGACCGAAGGCATGGACCTTTCCGACGAAGCGCGGGTCATTGCGATAGTTCGCGAAGCAGGCGTTCCTGCGCCGGAAGTCGAGTATGTGCTGTCGACGGAGGATGGGCTCGGAGACGGGTTCATCATGCACCGCATCGAGGGAGAAACCATTCCAGCCCGAATACTCCGAGAGCCCCGTTTCGGAAGCGCACGTCAGGTCATGGCGCGCCAATGCGGCGAGATTCTCGCCAGGATACATCGCGTCAAAATCGAAGCGCTCCCCCCGCTTGGCGCCTTCGACGCCGACAGTGAAGTCGACCGGCTTACGCGGTCGGTTGAAACCGGCGCCAATCCGCGGCCCGTCTTTGTGCTTGCACTGCGGTGGCTCAGACAGAACAGGCCGGTCGAAGAGGGGCGGCGGGTTCTCACGCACGGCGATTTTCGTATGGGCAATCTGATGATCGGCGAGGAGGGGATTCGGGCCGTACTCGATTGGGAATTGGCGCGGATCGGCGACCCGATGTCGGACCTCGCTTGGCTCTGCGTGCCAAGCTGGCGATTTGGGCGGATTGACCAGCCCGTGGGCGGCGTCGGTGTGCGCGAGGATCTTTTCGTTGCGTATGAGGCGGCTTCCGGCAAGCGGGTGGATCGCGCCGCCGTCCGCTTTTGGGAGGTGGTCGGCGCTCTCCGCTGGGGCCTCATATGCGAAAGCAATCTGGCGGCGTTGCGCAATGAGCAACCGATTTCTGTTGAACGAGCCGTAATCGCGCGGCGCAGCTCGGAAACCGAAATCGACCTACTTCGCTACATGGCAGGTCTGGAGTGAGTGGATGCAGGATGAGCCGAGGGCGCCGGAAATCATCGGCGTTGTGAGAACGTTCCTCCAGGAGCGGATTGCGCCCTGCCTGGAGGGGCGAGAGGCGTTCGATCTGCGCGTCGCTGTGAGAGCGCTTGAACTGGTCGAGCGGGAGCTGGCGATCGCGCCGCGCGCGCATCATGAGGAAGCGCAACGCCTTGAGAAGCTGCTGGGCGCGTCAGGCTCTCTCGGAGAGCTGAACAGGCGACTGATTGAATTCATTGCGACCGATGCGGATCCACTCGGAAACGCGGCGCTCATGCGTCACTTATGGAAGACGACGGCGGACAAGCTGGCGGTGGATCAACCCCGGTATGCGGCTTTCGTCGCCAGCCAGGCGCATATTGAATCGTTGATTGCGCAGGAAGCGAGGACGGAGCGGGAAGAGAGATGAGGGTGTGATCCACTCGTTGCGGGCGTGAAGAATGCAACCGTGCTCTGCTGACGGCGGGCATGTGGGACGCCGCTGCGGAAGCGTTTTGAACGGTCCAAATTGAGTGACCGTGGGCATTTATCGATTGGTAATTGGAGATAAAGGGCATGCAATTGAACTCTGGCGTTTCAGCCGTCGTGACCGGCGGCGCAAGCGGCCTGGGCGCGGCCACCGCGCGTGCGCTGGCGAAAGAAGGCGTGAAAGTCGCCATCTTCGATCTGAACGAAGAAAAAGGCGAAGCGGTCGCCAAGGAAATCGGCGGCGTATTCTGCAAAGTGAACGTCACCAACGATCAGAGCGTCGATGAAGGCTTCGCCAAGGCGCGCGCAGCGAACGGCCAAGAGCGCATCCTGATCAATTGCGCCGGCGCCGGCAATGCTACCAAGACTGTCAGCCGCGATAAGCAGACCGGCGAGATCAAGCATTTCCCGCTCGAAAATTTCGACCGCATCATCCAGATCAATCTTATCGGCACGTTCCGCTGCATCGCCAAGTCGGCGGCCGGCATGCTGACGCTCGATGCCGGCGAAGACGGCGAACGCGGCGCCATCGTCAACACGGCGTCTGTCGCCGCTGAAGATGGCCAAATCGGTCAGGCCGCCTATTCCGCTTCAAAGGGCGGTGTTGTCGGCATGACGCTGCCGATCGCGCGCGATCTTTCTAGCGAAGGCATTCGTGTCAACACGATCCTGCCGGGCATCTTCAACACGCCGCTGCTGCAAGGCGCGCCGGAGAATGTGAAGGCCGCGCTTGGCGCCTCGGTGCCGTTCCCGAAGCGCCTTGGTGCGCCGGAAGAATATGCGAGCCTTGCGGTCGAGATGTGCCGCAACTCGTATTTCAACGGCGAAGACGTGCGCCTCGACGGCGCGATCCGCATGGCGCCGCGCTAAAGCGAGATCACGCAGTGGATCGCAGCGAGCGCGGGCGGAAGATCTCCTCACCTTCGCGGCGGCTGGAGACAACAGGGGCGGGCGTCCGTATGCGGCGGTGCTGCTCGCGGACCTTGGAACGAGGTGCTTCGCAACGGTCGGGTTGCAGACGATGGTTGGCCCTATCCGACTTTCCGCTCACGGGCGCCATCGCTTGGAGTTGGACATTTGCAGCGATGAGGGGTTGTACGCGCGCTTAAGGCTCGCGCTGGCGGATGTTCTGATCGAAGGGTTTCGGCCCCCCGGCGTTGGGAAGGCTTGCGTCTGGGGCTGGAACTGGCGCTCATGCGCAACCCGCGGCTTGTCGCGTGCCGGAGCGGCGCGCCTACCGGATTGACCTGCGGCGACGAAGCTCGTTAGGCGAAGGGGCGGGGGCGTTTGGGCGATCGGACCGGAGCGCCGAGGCGTCGTTCGCCCCGCCGAGATGCACCTGGAAGCCCGTCGATGCCCGTCAACACGGTTTCACCCCGTCCCCGCCGCCCACAGGCCGAACGCCGCGCCGAGTCGGAGAACCGTCTCCTGACGGCCTCCGCCGAGTTGCTCGTGGAGAGCGGCATCAGCGCGGCCACCTTCAAGAACATCGCTCGGCGCGCCGGCCTCAGTCGTGGCTTGGTGACGCGCCGGTTCGGCTCCAAAAGCGGCATCATCGAGGCGCTGATTGAGCGGCTGCAGACCCGCGTCTACACCGAACTTGAAGGTCGCCTCCTCGCAGAGGCCTCGGGACTGGACGCAGTGATCGGCTATGTGAACGCCTTCCTCGACAACTTTCAGGGGGACCGTGAGCAGCGCGCCTATTTCGTTCTGCTGGCGGCCTCGGTCGCGGATGTTTCGGACCTGCGCGTGCCCTTCTACCGGACCCATGAGGTCATGGCTGATCTCCTGCAGAACCTCCTGCGCCGCGGCGTCGCCGAGGGCAGCGTCCGCCAGGATCTGGACCTGCGCTCCGCCGCTCTGATGGTCGGCTCGCTACTGTTTGGTCTGGCGATGCAATCCCTGCTTGATCCCAAGATGGATCTGGAGAGCCTTCGACGTACAGTGATCGAAACCGTCCGGCGCGGCCTAGCCGCCTGAGGCCTCTCACAGCCTGATTTTGCCATTCCGTAGAGCACCTGAGGACGTCAGGCCGTCGCCCGGCGCGACACAGCGCCATGCGCGCAGAGTCAAAAACTTGGTGGTTGACTAGCAACAAAATAGCTGCAATCGTCGCGCTCATGGACGGCGCGAGGAGGTCTCGCCGCGACCTCCGGGACTCACAAACGATTAGGCGAGGCGCCCGCGAAGACCGTCTGCGATGCGCAAGTCGAGAGAAGGGGAGGCCATGCCCGGTCCAAAGCAGGAATACGATGTGATCGTCGTGGGCGGCGGGATAAACGGCCTTACGACCGCGGCCTATCTGCAGAAGGCCGGCATGTCAGTCGCCGTGTTCGAGAAGCGCGACGAGTCCGGCACTTTCTGTTCGACCGAGGAGGTCATGCATCCGGGCGTGAAGGTAAACATGCATGCCTCGCTGCTGCTCGCACACTTCGGCCCGGCGTATGTGGACCTCGAGCTTGAGCGATTCGGTTTGGAACTGCTGCGGCCGCCGGGTGCGAAGTACGCGTATTTCTACCCGTTCCTGGACGGCAATGCTCTACTGTTTTCCGGGCGCGACGCGCGGGAGACCTACGAGGCCTGGGCCAGAATTTCACCGAAGGATGCCGAGACCTACCGTTCGATCGTCAACTATTTCGGCCCGATGACGCCGGCCATCGCCCATGCGGGTCTCGTCAACAAGCAGACCGACGAGAGCTTCCTCGAGCTCCTTGAGGCCAACGCCAACGTGCCGGTCATGCCGAAGGACTGGCTCTACATGACCGGTGTCGAGCTGATCGAATGTCTGTTCGAGAACGAGCAGATCAAGGTTGGCATGCTGAGCTATCCGGCCACGTCAGGCCTGGACGTAATCAGCAGCCGCTTCACCGGGCCGCTGGCGGTCCTGCACTTCCTGACCATGTTCACGGTCGACGGAGGCTACACCGCGCGTGGCGGAAGCCATGACCTAGTGCACTCGCTGGTCCGCTGTTTCGTCCACCACGGCGGCAAAATCTACTATAACTGCCCCGTTGAGCGCGTGCTGATCGAGAGCGGCGAGGCCAAGGGGATCGCCCTGTCGAAGCTCGCCTCCTATCCCGAGGCTGTGTTCAAGGCCTCAAAGGCGGTCATCAGCGACCTCAGCGCCAAGCCGACTTTCCTGAGCCTGATCGGTAAGGAGCACCTGCCCGCGTCGGCGCAGGCGGCGCTGGCGCGTTTCGACTATCGGGGATCGACGCTCTTCACGAACTACTACGTGATGTCCGAGCGGCCGAACTTCGCTGCGGCGGCGAAGTTTCCGGAGGTTAACAACACTTTCGTCTTCAACTGCGGCGCCGAGACGATGCGCGACGTAACGCGCCTAATAGACGCCTGCCTCGTGCGCGACGTGCTGCCCGATCCCCCAGTCGTGTGGGGCGCTGCTTTCAACTACTGCATCGCCGATCCGACCCAGGCGCCGCCCGGTCAGTACACTATCCTGACCTGGGCGATGGTCCCCTACGATTTGCGTCCCCTGGGCGGCCCGGAGAAGTGGGACGATATCCGCGAGGACTATGGCGACAAGGTCGAGGACGTGCTCGTCCAGTACCTGCCCAATCTGAAGACCTCCAAGATCGCCAGGTACGTCAACACTCCGCACGACTATATGCGGCGCAATCCACACTGCGGCGGGAATATGCACCCGAGTGGGGCGGTGACCGAAGGCCAGATGTGGAGTTGGAAGCCGTTTTCCGGCTGCAACGCGCCGAGCACGCCGATCGACCGCTTCTTCATCTGCCAGTCGATGGGGGTCAGCAATTACACCAATCTTGGCGCCGGCTACGTCGCCGCGGGCGAGGTCATGAGCGTACTCGGCATCGAAAAGCCTGAGTGGTGGAAAGCACAGTGCTTCGATGGCGCAGCAGAGCTGATCCGGCGTGAAGGCGCCGTCCAGCGCTTCACTGTCGATTGAAGCCGGGTCTCGCCAAATATTTCCCCAGGGAGTGATGAGATGTCCCAAGAGATGAATTACGACGTCGTGGTTGTCGGCGCGGGACACAACGGCCTGACGGCCGGCGCCTATCTCAGCCGGGCGGGCGCCAAGGTGCTTGTCGTCGAGCGACGCCACGAGACGGGCGGAGCGCTGGTGACGGAGGAGTTCTCCGGCTACCGTTTCAACTTGCACGCCAACTACATGATGATGTTGGACGTGGCGCCACCCTTCAAGGATCTCGGGCTGGGCGAGGACGGTTGCGTCTATCTGCGTCCGGAGGCTCAGGCCGCGCTTTTGCGGAAGGACGGTTCGGCGATCACGATCTATGCGGACTTGGCGCGCACGGTCGCGGACATCGCTGCCTATTCCGAACACGACGCCAAAAGGTTCGAGCAGATTTATCTAGAGTACAAGGAGATCGCCGAAGAGTACCTAATCCCGGCGACCTATGGTCGGCCGGTGGGTTCGGCCGAGCTTGCGGCCAACTACATGAAGAGCGAAGTCGGTCGCCGGGTGCTCGAGATTTCCGAGAAGACGCCGGCGGAAATTTGCGAGAGCTGGGGCTTCGAGACTCCCGGACTCGGTGCCCTGCTGCTCTACATCATCTGCATGTGGGGCATCGACCCGGAGGAGACCAACGCCAGCTATCTGGTGCCGCTTTATTTCAACCGTTTGCTGAACGCGACCCTGGTGCGGGGCGGTTCGCACCGCCTGTCGTCCACCCTGCAGAAGGCGGGCGTGATCGCGGGTATGAGTGTGCTCGAAAGCCACGAGGTGAAGCGCTTCATCGTCGAGAATGGGGCGGTGACGGGAGTGGAGGCCGCGCCGACCGGCACCGATGGGCCGATCACGCGGATTAAGGCGCGGGCCGTCGTCACCTCGACGGACCCCACGACCACTTTCGGGACCTTCATGCCCGAGGCCGACGTCGCCAAAGCCTCCAAGCAGTGCCTGAACACGGCGCGCAACTGGGAATGGGAGCAGAGTTCGCTCTTCCTGTGCCATCTGGCGCTACGCCGCCGCCCTGAGCCGATGGCTTTCCCTAAGGGCGCGGGGCCGAAGAGCGCTTTCATCAACGTCTTCGGCGTCGAGACGCCGCAAGACGTGGTGCGCCACATCCGCGAGGTGATGCAGGATGGCGCGCTGCACGACATCGGCCACTTCACTCTGACGAGTGACATCGATCCGGCCATGGCGCCGATCGACATCGATCCGGACGGCGCGGTCTGCCGCATCGAGGCCTGCGTGCCCTACCAGCCGGCGGACGGAGACTGGCCTGCTCAGTCCAGGGCCTATGGCGACCGTCTGATCGCCCGGCTCGCGGACTATGTGACCGGCCTGGACGAGTCCGCGATCGTGCGGCGTTACGACTATACGCCGAAGGACATCGAGGCGAAGATTCCGCAGATGAAGCGCGGCTCGTTCAAGCACGGCGCCTATGTCATGACGCAGATGGGCTATTCGCGGCCCAATGTTCAGTGTTCGTCGTACAAGACGCCGATCGAAAATCTCTATGTGTGCGGCGCGAGCACTTTTCCCGGCGGGATGATCACTTTCGGCGGTGGGTACAACGTCTCGAAGGTCGTCGCCGAGGCCCTAGGGCTCGACATCTGGTGGCGCGAACCCGACTCGGTTGCGACCGCCCGCGAGAAGGGGCTCCTGCTATGATTGTCTGGTCGAAGGGATTGGGGAAGCAGAGGCTTCCCCTCGATCTGGGCGCGGCGGAGCTGAGCGTTGAGTCCGACTATCTGAAGATGACTGGGGTCATCGAGCCCGTCTGCTGGAACTATGCGATCCGGCTGGGCGTGACAGACATCGCCGCCTTCTTGAAGTTCATGTCCCGGCCCATGACCGCCCGCTACCTAGCTCAGAGGGAAGGGCTCCTAGGCCCGCTCGTCCTGGGCTTGCTGCGGCAGGCGCCGCGGCTGATCGTGGTGACGATCGCCGCGCACTTCAGCCGCGATCGCCATAAGGGAGGAGAAGATGCGCTTCTGGTCTGAAGGCCTAGGCGACCGTGAACTGGTCATCAACCTCGATCGCGCCGACTTGGCCGCCAAGGAGGATCGGCTGGAGCTCGGCGGTGTGGTCGATGCACCGGCGCCTTGGGAATACAATATCAAGATGCAGGTCGACGACTGGGCCGCGATCTTGAAGACCGCAGCACGGCCAGACACTGGCGAGTTCATCGCCTCGCGGGCGTCCCTGCCGCTGCTGATCCGGATCTTCGGCGGATTGGTGGTCTTCGTCGTGATGCTGGCGGTCTTTCGCTTGCGGCGCAGGATCGGTCTTGACCGCACCGCGCCAGCTGAGCAGGCCGCCGCGGCGCCTGCCGGCGCCTCCATCACCGAAGCGCGCGTCGCCTCGAGGCTCAGAGAGAGCGCATGACTGTGCGACTCAGGTTCGTCCAGTCCACGGGCGACACGCGCGAGCTGAGTGTGGAGGTGGGCCGTACGGCGCTGGAGGCGGGACTGGCCGCAGGCGTCCCCGAACTTGAGTCCGAATGTGGCGGCGCCTGCACCTGCGCAGCCTGCCACGTGCGGGTGGAGCCCGCCTGGTTCGACCGGCTCCCGCCGCCCTCGAAGATCGAGGCCGGCGTACTCTCCATAGTCGAGGAGGCCGGCCCGGAGTCGCGCCTGTCGTGCCAGATCAGGCTGACCGAAGAGCTGGATGGCCTCATCCTGCACACCATGGCGCGGGCGGCGGAGGCCTGATCGGGAAGGCGTGAATGCGCGCGCCTTGTGGAGATTTCGCATGTGCCGAGGCGCTTGCCCAGCATAGGTGGTTGCGATGCCCGACGATCAATCGCCAAGCGCGCCGCCGCCGGCCGTCACTCCTTTCTGCTGATCTGAATCCCGGCGGCCTCGCGATCCCATGTATCGGCCGTGACGCCCGCGTTGCGGAGCTCTGCTTTCAGCACTTTCGCCGTCGGCGTTTTAGGCAAGTCGGAGAGGATACGTACGAACCGTGGCACCATGAAGTATGGCATGCGGTCCTTCAGATAGAGGACGAGCTGTGCGGGATCGATCGATTGCGCTTCGGCGGGAGAGACGACGATCATCACCTCGTCCTCGCCATACTCGCTTGGCACCCCGACCGCTGCGCACTCTCGCACCAGCGGATGGTTTAAGACTTCCGCCTCGACTTCGAACGATGAGATGTTCTCGCCGCGACGACGGATGGCGTCCTTCATGCGGTCCACGAAGTAGAAATTGCCGCGCGCGTCTTGACGAAACCCGTCTCCCGTATGGAACCAGCCATTTCGCCATGCTTTCGCGCTCGCCTCCGGCATCGCATTGTATCCGTGCATCATGGACCAAGGCCTGTTCGAACGCAGGATCAGCTCACCAACCGCGCCGCGCTCGACTTCAAGATCATTCTCATCGACCAAACGCGCCTCAATACCCAAGCGAGGACGGCCGCAGCTGCCAGCGGCGGCAGGGTTCTTTTCGGATAGGATCGGACAGGAGACTTCGGTCATATTGAACATGGTGAGGATCGTGACGCCGAATCGTTTGCGGAACGCTTCGGCGTTTTCGAGCAAGGGCACCATGAACACCCAGTCTAAGCTGTGCCTTCGATCGGAAGAGCTGACGGGCGTCTTGAGCAAGAACGTAGCCATGGCGCCGAGAAGCGTGCAGCATGTCGCGCGCGTGCGTCTGATGATGTCCCAAAAGTCCTGCGTGCGAAACCCGCTGGTCATGGCGCAGGAACGACCCAGGAGAAGCATCCCATAAACACCGATCGTTCCTCCGACATGAAACAGCGGAAGCGTGATCAGATAGCGCATGCCTTCTTTGTCGCGCTCCTCGAAGCCGACGAGCGCCGCTGTGGCCAGATGACAATATGAACTGAGGACGCCCTTGGACGGGCCAGTCGTGCCTGAAGTGAAGATGATCGACTGTTCATCCCATGGCTCGATCTCCGGATCAAAGTCGTCGCTGTCTGAGACCGGCAATGGCAGGTCCGATGGCGCGTGGAGACGAAGAGATCCGAGGTTCGCCGTAGGCTTCGCGTTGTCCACGAGAACCAAGTGGGCCAATTGACCTAATCCAATTCCGATCAGGCGATCAGCCAGGTCGCCAGTCGTAAAGATAACGCGTGCGCCGCTATTGGAGATCACATGTTCAAGCAGGCCGCCCTTGTATGCGGGGTTGATCGGAACATAGACGGCGCCGATCCAGTTCGCTCCAAACCAGACGCGCAGCGCGTCCGGGCCCGTAGGCAGCCATGAGAGGACACGATCCCCTTTCGCTACGCCCAGCGCCCGCAACCAGGCGCCTGCTCTGCCTGCTTCTTCACACGCTTGCGCATAGGTCCATTCGGCGCCGTTTTCGAAGACGACAAACACATCGTTTGGGCGCGTTTCAGCTTGGTGTCTCAGCACGTAACGCAGCACGCATTGATCGCGGGAAGGCGGCGTCGAAGACGCCCAAGAAGGGAGTGTTTTCTTCTGCATGGAAACCTTCATGCGCAGGGACGGGCAGGCATTGAAACGGAGGAAGGAAACTGGTCGGAGTGAAGCAACTGCACGTCCACGATCGGGCCGGGCATGCCCGCACCGGGCTCTGCGTCAGTTCCCAAATTGGGATCCAAGTGAGGATAGTCTCCCGAACAGATGGAGACCCTAAGCGCTTGTCCCTTCGCAATGCGCTGGGCGGTGTGTCCCAACGAAATGCGATAGAGCGCCGGCTTTTCAGCTTCGAGAAAATCCGTTTTGTCCGGCGCGGAAGGGTCATTGCGAAATCGCCCTCTCAACGCACCATAAGCGAACACACGCGAGCAAGCGTTCTCGTCAACAACCGAGAGCCGGACCACGATATCCAGGTCGATCGCGGAGCACAGAATCCACAGTGCGGCGATGGGTTCGCCGACAATGTCATAGGGAGCAACGGCAGGTTCGGACGTGAACACCAACACATCCGAGCGCTCTTCGAATTGCGCGGCATCGACGGGGCCTGGAACGAGCCCGCCCAGGTACAATACTCTTCCACCTATGCTGGGCGTGGGATTAGAGGGGTCGTATTGGTAGGAGGCCGTCGTACCGCCTTGTAGCGGCCGCGTGGTCGAAAGCACTCCGCTCTTGCGCGCCGCATTTCCGTCGGACCCCAGATAGTAGGTCCGTTCCAAATCGTCGAACGGCGGCCAGTCGGATGCAACTTCCCATTTGTTCGCGCCCATAAGGAAGTATCGAATGGCTGGAAGGTCGGCCTTTGCGCCGTCGAGATAGCGTTGGAAGAACCGCACATGCGCGCCCGAAATGTCGGCGGCTCGCCCCGATGCGAACAGTCCGTAGTTCATGTCGGCCACGAGCTGAGACAGATGCGCGATATGCACCCATGGCCCCATCAGGAGATGCGAAGGTGCGCCAATCTTGCGCGCGTTCTGGAACAACCCGACCGTCGATCGCTGGAAGCAATCGAACCATCCGCCCGAATGGAGGCTCGGCACACGAATGCGCGTCAGATCCAGCGCCCGCACTTCTTGCCCAAACGAACGGTCGAAAATCGCGGCCGGCGCCAGTGGAAAGCCCGGCGCATCGAAGGCCGGCGTCTCGCGCAGGGGCCGATGATCCATAGCCGCGCGCGGGTTCAAGACGACGCTTGTCAGCAACGCCGCAAGTTCTGGACTAGCAGGGTTTCCTTCCGCCGCGCGCTTCGACAGCCAATCCGGCGCCATGAACGCGAGCCATGAGTAGAGGTGATCGAGTCTCAGGGCGCCGCCTGTCTCCTGCGCATCGAACGGCCATGCGCTTGCCATGTGTGGCGCGATCGCCGCGAGCGATGGCGGTTGCAGTGCAGCCGCGAACAGCTGCGCAATGCCGAGATAGGATTGACCAGCCATTCCCACGCGGCCGGAACACCAGTCCTGGCGCGCCGTCCATTCGACTGTGTCGAAACCGTCTCTGCCTTCCTGCTCCCAGGCGATCGGCGACCAGGCGCCGCCAGAGCGGAAGCGCCCTCGCGTGTCCTGCACAACCGCGGCAAAGCCTGCACGCGCCAAAGTCTCTGGGCGTATCGCTTCGATGTTGGCGATCGCGCTTTTGTCGTAGGGCGTGCGGAAGATGACTGCGGAGCGGGGCGACGCGCCCACTGGACGCCACACGTCCGCCTTCAGCGCCACGCCATCGCGCATCGGTACATCGACGTCGATGTCAACAATCAATCCGCCCAACGGGTTGCTCCTTCGCACTTCAGTGCGGAAACGCCGGTTTCCATCCCTATTCCACTATATAAATAAGCGGTTATTATTCGCGCCGAACTCGGAATTGCTCTCCCGCGCTCACTCCTTCGACACCATGCCCAGGACAAGATCGGCATGCCAATCCGCCAACGCTTCCGGGCCAAGTGGTCCGGATGGGCTAAACCATTCCGACACGCGCAAGCACATGTTGGTGATGGACGTCGCCAGAAGTCCCACCCCGGTTGCACGCGAAGGGCTGGAAACCTTGAACGCGCCTGCTTGCATGCCTGCGCTCAATATTTGCTCCAAGAGCGTCCGAATTTTGCGACGAGCCCGGCGCACATGCTCGCGCGGCTTGCCCGATAGAAACTTGAACTCCTGGTTTGCAACGAGCGCCGCCTCGCGGCGATCAATGTGAAAGAGAACGAAAGCTCTAACGTAGCTGGACAGGCGATCCGCCGGCTTGCCTGTCTCCGGCACAGCCTCCTGAAGCGTCCGCCACAATTCCTCGTGCGTTTCGTTGATGATCGCGAACAGCAAGGCATCTTTCGAGCCGAAGTGATTGTACAGCGCCCCAGGCGTTAAGGCGCATTCCTCAGTGATGTCCCGCGTCGTCGTCGCGTTGAAGCCGCGCTCAAAAAACAAACGCGTGGCCGTGGTTTTAATCCGCTCGTCCGTTGGAGCGTCATGCCGTCCCTTGGCTGGAGGGCGCCCCAGAGGGCGTCCTTTCTTGGGGGGCGGCGCAGCGCTCTTGGTCTCCGTCGCCTCGCGCCGCCGGCGCACCTGAGCTTGTCTCATTCGCGATCCTTTTCCCGCCTGCGCCGCCTGGGACCGGCGCTGATGGAATATAAATAAGCGGTTACTCCTGTCACCGTCGAGCGCCGCGGGCTGAATGTTCGCTCTTGACGCCGTCATTCCCCTCTGTCTATTAATATATAAGCGCTTGTTATCTAGCGCAAGCTGAAGCGTGGCGCCTTTCAGAGGCCGGCGCCCGAGAACAAACGAGCTAAACCCGAATGGGGAGGGGAAAATGAACAGTCGCATACGGCCGGGTTCGCCGGCTCTTCTGCAAGCGTCGGGCCTTGCGCTCGCGATCTCCCTAATTCCAACCGGCGTCAACGCACAAGCGGCTGCAGAGCCCGAAGAGGAAATCGTTGTGACCGCGAGGCGCGTCACGGAATCGCTGCAGGATGTCCCTCTAGCGGTTACCGTGCTTGGAGCGGCGGACCTTGAGAGATTGCAGGTTTCCGACATCGCCGACCTGAGCGGCCGCGTGCCGAATCTGCATGTGTTCTCCACGGCGGGCGCGAACAACGCAACAGCGTATATCCGCGGCATCGGTCAAGATAACCAGCTCTATGCGTTCGAACCTGGCGTCGGCATCTATCTGGACGACGTTTACATGGCGCGCATGCAGCTTTCGCTCTTGGAGGCGTTGGATCTTGAGCGCGTCGAGGTACTCCGAGGTCCGCAAGGCGTGCTCTACGGGAAGAACACGAATGGCGGCGCTATCCGCTTCGTAACGCGCGATCCGGCTGATGTCCCCGAAGGCTCAGCGCGCGTCACCCTAGGCGACTATGGCCGGATGGATGCGCGGGGCATGTTCAATGCGCCGCTCGGTGAAGGCATTGCGTTGCGTGGCAACGTGCTCGCCCGAGTGCGGGACGGATATTATCACAACCTTGTGGATAGCGACGATCAGGGTGGTGTCGATCTGCTCGTGGGTCGTCTGTCCTTGGGACTACAGCCCGCCGACGCTCTGGATGTCCAGCTGGCTGTGGACGCTACGCGCGATCGTTCCGACTCCGTCTTCGGAACGCCGCTTGTGGAAACGCTCAACCCATATTTTGGCCTGCCTGGCCAGCCGCTCATGCTGTCGGCGCTTGAGCCGTTCCAGGCCAACTCCGACATGGACAGCCTCAATGACCAGGATGTCTGGGGCGCTTCGCTCAACGCCACCTGGGATTTGGGCGGCGTGGTTCTGAAGTCCGTAACCGGCTATCGCGATCTGCAATTCCAGCAAAACCTTGATCTCGACGGCCACCCTGTCCCGATCCTTCACAGTCGCCAGCGCCAGGACTCCAATCAGTTCAGTCAAGAGCTCCAGGCGCAGTTTGCTGTTGGCGACAGCATCGAGACAGTCGCCGGCGTCTACTATTTTGAGGAACGCTCGCATCAAACCACTCTGACCGAAGGGCTGGTGCTCTCAGAAAACGAGAGCGAGCTTGAAACCACCTCTTACGCTGCGTTTCTGAGTGCAACATTTGCGCTGAGCGAAAACTGGTCGGCCTCCGCGGGCGTTCGTTACACGAGAGAGAGCAAGGACTTCGTCAATTCACTTTCGCTGTTCGGGGCGCCGCTGTTCGTGGGGCAAACGGGGGATAACGAATGGGAGCGGTGGCTGCCAAGCGCCTCGTTGGAGTATCATTTCAGCGAAGCGACGATGGCCTATCTGCGATACGCGGAAGGCTTCAAGTCGGGCGGCTTCAACCCACAATATATCGGCGATCCAAATCAGGCGTCTTTCTACGACGAGGAAACTGTCGCCACGTATGAACTGGGGCTCAAGACGCGATCCGGCCGCATGTACGTCAATCTGGCGGCGTTCTATAATGATTTTGAGGACTATCAGGCCGCTGTGAGCATTATCGGCTTCGGTGGATTTCCCGTCAGCACATTCACCAACGCCGCAGCCTATACATCCTATGGAGCGGAGCTGGAGTTTTTCGGTCGGCTGATCGATCAGCTCTACGTGTCTGGTTCGCTCGCCTATTTTGAAGGCGAGTTCGACAGCTTCATCAATCCGGGGACCGGCGCGGATCTGAGCGATAACGACCTCGCCAACGCGCCGGAATTCCGAGCGAGCCTCGCTGCGGAGTATTCCGTGCCTCTGTCCTCATCCTTCGGCTTGCGGTTTGGAGCGTCAGCCGCCTACCAAACTAGCTATTTCACCGAGGTCAGCAACACGCCGGAACTCCATCAAGACGCGTTTACGCTGCTGAACGCGCATGTCGCCTTGGATGTCGGAGATCATGTGACAGTTGAACTCGCCGGTCGCAACCTGACGGACGAACACTACCTCACCGACGGCTTCCCGCTCGACTTCACGCCAATCGTCATGCGGAACGCTTATTTTGGCGATCCGCGCACAGTGACACTGTCCGTGAGCGCCCGCTTCTGAATGACGTCTCCAGCTATGGCCTCCGATCCGGCGATTTTCGGTCACGTCGCCTCCGGATTCGAGCCGGTGCGGGCGGCGTTCGAAGAGAACTTCCGCCTGCGCAGTGAGATCGGCGCCGCATGTGCGGCGGTGGTCGAGGGTGAGGTCGTTGTCGACCTTTGGGGCGGCGTTCTCGATGCCGCTCGTCCGGATGAACCATGGCGGGAAGACAGCTTGGTTGTCGTCTATTCGATGACCAAGGGTTTAGCCGCCATGGTTGTGGCCTTGGCGCATTCGAGAGGGCAGATCGACTACGATGCGCCGGTTGCGCAATACTGGCCGGAGTTTGCGCAGAACGGCAAAGACAGAGTGACCGTCCGCCAATTGCTTGGTCACGAGGCCGGACTCTGTGCGATCGACGAATCCCTCCATTGGGAAACGCTCGCCGACCTTGACCGGCTCGCGAGCATTCTCGCAAAGCAAAAGCCGGCATGGCGTGTTGGAGAGCGCCACGGCTATCATTCCCTGAGCATCGGCCTTTACAAGAATGAGCTTGTTCGACGCGTCGATCCTGCTCATCGCACAATCGGCCAGATTCTCCGCGAGGACATTTGCGAGCCGCTCGATGCGGAACTCTATATCGGCTTGCCGCACACGGTTCCTGGGGATCGGCTGGCGACGCTCCATGCCGGCGCACGCGCCGATATGTTCAGAGCGCTTGATACGCTGACGCCCGCTTTTGTTTTCGCTTCTGTCATACCGGGCAACATCACGTACAAAACATTCCGCAATCCGCGGCTCAAGAGCGCGCTCGAGCTGGCGGCGCGGCCATGGCTTGACCTCGAACTCGCAGCTGCAAACGGCGTTGCATCCGCGCGTGGCGCCGCCAAGGCGTATGGCGCATTTGCCGTTGGCGGCGGGAAGCTGGGAATCTCAAAACGAACCCTCGATGAGCTGGAAGCCGAACCTCCTCTGCCCCGAAAGGGGAGGCTTAGAGACGCCGTTCTGAGAGCCGACACAAAATTCTCGCTTGGATTCTGGAAGCCGTACGCGGGTTATCCGTTCGGTTCTGATCATCGCGCCTACGGGACGCCGGGCGCCGGCGGCTCGATGGCCTTCGCCGATCCGTCAACGCGCCTGGGGTTTGCCTACACGCCGAACAAATTGGGTCTCCACATGTGGAACGACCCCCGCGAAGCGTCGCTGCGAGACGCAATCTATCGGTGTCTGGGCGTCGACCCCGGCACTTCACACACGGCTGGAAGAAACGCATGAGCGACGTCTCCGTCATGATCGCCGGCGTCGGGATGACGCGCCATGGTTTCTTTGCCGACAAGAGTTGGCGTGATCTTGTTTCGGAAGCGGGCCTGGCCGCAATAGCGGACGCCGGTATTGACGCCGCTTCGGTCGACGGCGGAGTTGTCTCAGTTACCGCCCCGGAGGCGTTCGAGCAGCAGAATCTTGGGCCGCTTGTTGCGGACGAGTTGGGGCTCCAGCCGGGAAGCTTCAGCCAGGTGGTGGCGGCTTGCGCAGGCGGCACGCTCGCGTTGCAGCATGCGGCGAACATGGTGCGCTCCGGCCGGCATCAATGTGTGTTGGCGTTGGGCGTGGAGAAGCTCTCCGATGCGGCCTCTCCGTCCGATGCGCTGCTGTCCTATCTTGATCAGGAATTCGAGTCGCCAGCGGGCTTCGACTACGTCGATACGATGGCTCTCATGCACGCGCGATATATGCAGAAATATGGCGCGTCACCTGAGCAGATCGCTTCCTTCGTCGTTCGTGATCGCTGGTATGCGAGCCGGAATCCGAAATCCCCCGACTATCGGCGCCCCGAAACGAACATCGACGAGATATTTGAGAGTGGCTGGGCGTCGCGTCCAATCCATCGTGCGGAATGTGCGCGCGGCTGCGACGGTTCGTCGGCTGTTGTCGTAATGAGGAAGGATCGGGCGGCTTCCGCCAGCCGCGCCGTTCGTCTTGCTGGAATTTCCGCTGCGCACGGCGCGAACTATTTGGGGAACAAGTTTATTCCGGGCAGCGATGGCGACATCGCCGAGGCGCCCCAAACCCGCTTGGCGGCGGAGCGCGCCTATGCGGAAGCTGGAATCGCGGCGGCGGATGTCGATGTCGCCCAGGTGCATGATTGCTTCAGCGTTATGGGAGCGATCCATCTTGAGGGCCTGGGGCTGTTCGCAAAGGGGCGCGCGGCCGGCGCAGTTGCGGAGGGGGCGACGGCGCTAGATGGAATCGTCCCCGCCAACACGGATGGCGGCCGCATCGGCCTCGGGCATCCAACCGGAGCGACGGGATTATCGATCATCGTAGAGACGGTGTCGCAGCTGCGCGGCGAGGCGGGACAACGTCAAGTTCGCGACGCCGAGGTCGGCGTCGCGCAATCGATGGGCGGCAACAACGCAATCAGCGCTGTCGCCGTGCTGCGGAAAGACTGAGGTTATGTGGGCGCCGAGCGATCCTCCCTATCGGCAAGCAACGGCGACGGGTGCGCGCGCATGGCGCGGACGTCTGGCGCGCTACGCCATGGTTGGCGGACATTGCGGCGAGTGCCAAGCGTACATGTTCCCGCCGAGACGCGTGTGTCCGAATTGCAGGTCACAGGCCATTTCCCAGCGCGCGTTCAGTGGACGGGGCGTCTTGCTGGTTGCTGCGGAGGATCACTCCCCTTTGATGGGCCACGGAGGCAGGTCAAAACGCCCATTTGGCATGGTGCGCCTCGAGGAGGGGCCAACCATCATGGCGGAACTCGTTGATGTCGAATTCAATGCCGTGACAGAGGGGATGCCTGTCGAAATGGTCGTGCGTCAGTGGCGGCGAGAGCAGTCAGGCATGCCGCAATATGGCTTCAAGTTTCGGCCAGTTCGATGAGCGAACAGAAAATCGGCATCTCCGGCGCCGGCGTTGCGCTTCCTTATCACCGCATCAAAGTTGCAGCTATACGCGATGCCTGGGACAACACGCCTGAGAGCGTCGCCCAGCGACTCGGGGTTGTCGAACGAGGGGTAATCGATCCTGACGCGGATGTTGTCACGCTTGCAATCGAGGCAGGCCATCAAGCGCTGGAAGGCGTTGCGCCCGAAAGCGTTGGAGCGGTATTTCTCGGCACGCAGAGCGGACCTTATGTCGACCGCGCCAATGCAGCCATTGTCGCCGAAGCGTTGCTCTGCGGCCTAGACACCTTCGCAACCGACGTTCAGTTTAGCGGAAAGTCCGGGACTTCCGCATTGCTGGCCGCGCTCGCATTTGTACGAGCCGGGATGGCGGACGCCGCATTGGCGATTGGTGCGGATGCAATCGACATTCATGTGGCGCCCGGCGATCCCGCAGAGCTCACGGCTTCGTGCGGCGCCGCTGCGTTGCTCGTTACGCGCTCCCCCACGCTTGCACAATTCGAAGCGCATTCATCTGTCTCATCCGATACGCCCGACAGTTTTCGTTTGGATGGCGAGCGCTACATCCGCAACACCGGCGCCGTGATGACCGCCACGGGCGTTGGTGAACTGGCGCATGTTCGCGCGGCGTGGGAACGCCTGGGAGCCAAGCTTGCCTGGCCAACGGATGGCATAGCGCATCTCGCCTGCCACCAGCGGGATGGAGCCGGACCGGGACGATTGGCGAAGGCTCTTGGACTTGGACCCAACGTAACGAAGGCCGGCATGATCGCCGATCGTCTCGGCGATGCCGGGGCGGCTGCCCCGTTACTTTCCCTGATACGGGTGCTCGATCTTTCGCAAGCAGGCGATCATGCGGTTCTCATTGCTTACGGCGCGGGGGCGGGCGCTGACGCGCTAGCTTTCCAGATTTGCTCATCGACGGTCACGCCGCGCGTCGAATCAAAACTCCGCATTCGGAAGCTCATCGACTACGCCACCGCTGTTCGTTTTGAACGGCGTTATCACGGCCATGAACGTCCTTCGAGTGCATTTGAATGAAGCACGGACTCCTCGCGGATAAAGTCGTCCTTGTAACCGGGGCTGCGCGCGGCATTGGGCGTGCGATCGCGCTGTGCGCTAGCGCTGAAGGAGCGAGCCTATTCCTCACCGATCGCGACGAGCGCGGCGTCCGAGAAACGTCGGCCGCAATCGAAGGAGCGGGCGGCCGTGCACATGCGCTTGCCGGCGATCTCACAGCGCCCGAGTTTCCTGAACGTCTCTCCTTGGAAGTCGCAGAGAAATTTCACCGCCTCGACGTGCTCGTGAACAATGCGGGCGTTGAGCATCGCGGGAGTGTTGCCGAACACACGCCGGATGCGTGGAGTAGAGTGATCGCCATCAATCTTACCGCGCCTTTTCTGATCACTCGGGCGATGCTCGGTCTGCTGGAAAAGTCGAACGCCGGCGCAATCGTAAACATCGCTTCCACCGCCGTTGCGGGATTTCCTGGTCAAGTCGCCTACGACAGCTCGAAAGGCGGCATATTAAGTATGACACGTTCCTTGGCGATGGATCTGGCCCGTCACAGAATACGGGCGAACGCGGTTTGTCCCGGCTTTATTGCAACGGACATGGTCCTTCAGGATTCTGAACTGAAGCGTCTGGGCGAATTGACCACGCGAGCGCTCCCCATTCGGCGCATGGGCGCCCCCGAAGAAATTGCAGAAGCTGTGATCTGGCTCGCGTCGGATCGCGCAAGCTACGTGACGGGGCAAGCCCTGTTTGTGGATGGAGGATGGATCCGGACATGACGATCTATGAGGGGATCAGCGGAAAGAAGGTGTTGATCACGGGCGCCGCGGGCGGCATGGGACAAGAAATGGCCCGCGTTCTCGCTGAGCGGGGAGCAATTGTACTGCTTACGGATGTTGTCGAGCAGCGTCTTCAGGAGGTTCGCGAGAGCCTTGGCGCCGCCGCCATCGCGCGGAGCGCCGATCTGACGGACCCTGAAGCGGTCGATGCGTTGTTTGCTTGGGCCGATGATGAGTGTGAAGGTGTCGATCATCTCATAAACAATGCTGGCGTCCTATCTCAGGCAAAAATCGAGAACTTTCCGGATGAGGACTGGGATCGCGTCATCAGCGTCAATCTCACGTCGGTATACCGCTGCACCAAAGCTTACGCTCGCGCACGTATTGCAAGAGGGGGAGGCGGCGCGATCGTGAACATCGCATCGATGGCCTATAAAGGCATGACCCAGCAAATCGCTTATTCGTCATCCAAGGGCGGTGTCGTGAGTATGACCCGCTCCACGGCGATGGAGCTGGCGCGTCACGGCGTTCGAGCCAACGCCATCGCGCCTGGCATGATCGAAACCCCGATGATTGCCGTTGCGAACAGCCAGCGTGACCCTCTGCGCGAAAAAATGCTGCCTCAGATCCCGTTGCGCAGGTATGGCCACCCAAGGGAGATCGCATGCGTCGCCGCATTCCTTCTGTCGCACGACGCATCTTATCTAACCGGAGAAATCGTGCACGTGTCAGGCGGCGCCCGGCTCTAACGTCGCATTGAGAAGGACTGCCCCCGTGGACGAAAAAGCGATTCTGACTGAGTTCGATAACGGCGTGCTTTGGATACGCCTCAATAGGCCGGGTGCTCGCAACGCATTCAATCGCGCCTTGGGCGAGCAATTGCTGGACAGCCTCATCGAGGTGGACCGGGACCCCAAAGTGCGATGCGCTGTCATCATCGGCAGCGAGCCCGCATTCTGCGCCGGCGACGACATCGGTGGTATAAAAGTCTTGCTTGGCTTGGCGCCGCCTTCTCCCGGTTCGGCTGGCGATTCAGCACGCGATGGATCCATCCTTTACTTGGCGTGCGCGCGCCGCGTGCTGAGATCGCCAAAGCCGATACTTGCCGCGATAAATGGGCCGGCGGCGGGTGCGGGAACGGAGTTCGCTTGCGCCGCTGATTTGCGATTGGCGTCATCAACGGCTCGGATCGGCAGCGGCCTCATCAGTATCGGCCAGATGGGAAATGCTGTCCTGATGACAAGGCTGATCGGCCCAGCGCGGGCGACGGCGCTTTTCCTAGACGGCTCTCTCATCTCGGCGGAAGAAGCTAAAGGCATCGGCCTTGTGGATTACGTGTTCGACAGCGAGACCTTTGAGCAGGACGTAAGAAGTTTCGCCTTGCGGATAGCGAGCCTTCCCACGAAGGCCATCGGCCTCTTCAAGGAAACCCGCGAGAAAGCGCTCTCGGCCCATTGGGAAGTCGCACTCGGTGAGCAAGAGAAGGCGCACTGGCGCAACATGGCTGAAGTCGAAGATTCCGTAGAAGGCGCCCGCGCCTTCCTTGAGAAGCGCAAGCCCCACTTTGTGGGTAGGTAGCCAAACCGGTAGTGGCCAACGTGCAATTTCTGGAAGATCATGCCGCCAACGAGTCTTCGCTTTTGCGGCCCACCATCTGATCAAGCTCCTGGCGGCCTGCACTACGGAGTTCATGATGAAGGAGGCGTCCTCGGCGCGGCCATGGCGTTTGGCGGCACCCCGCGACGAGCTTCAGAGTGGGGCGATGCGATTGAACCAGGGTTGGGCTGTCTCAAGCTGGCCCGCGAGACGGAAAAGCAGAGCTTCGCCGCTCGCCTTGGTCACGAACTGAACCCCGATCGGCAGACCGTCATCAGACCATGAAAGCGGCACGCTCATCGCCGGCTGGCCCCCGACGTTGAAGGGTTGGGTGTTCGGAATAAAGCTGTAGAGGCGTTCCGCGTAGTCGGTGAGATCCGCAGCGTCCGCGTGAATGTCGAAATGTTTGACTGGCTTCTTTGCGACCGTCGGCAAGACCAGCACATCGTAAGTTTCGAAGAATGCGGCGAGCTGGCGCGCGAGCGCATGCAGGTTCTGCAGCGCGATGGCGGCGGTGACGCCATCGACTTTCGCGGCCGCCTCTGCGAGCGACCAGGTGAGATGTTCCACCTCTTCACGTTTCACCGCCGCACCGCGCCTTTCGCTTTCGCGCTTGAGCGTTGCGGCGACAGAGCAAGTGACGAGCGTGTTGGCGTGCACCGCCATAGCTTGAAAATCGACGTCTGGCCGCGCTTCCTCGATGTCGTGACCAAGCGAAGCGCAAAGTTTCACAGCATCGCGTACGGCCTGCGCCGGATCGCGTTCTGTTTCGCCCCAAATCAAAGTCGACGTGGTGTAAGCGATGCGAAGCTTTCCGGGCGGCTTGCTTACCTCTTCCAGGAACGGCGTCGCCGGCGGATCGAGCCAATAAGGATCGCCGGGTTGAGGGATGCAGACTGCGTCGAGCAAGGCGGCGCTGTCGCGAACTGAGCGTGTGAGTGCATGCTGCACGCTGAGTCCGCCCCAACCTTCACCGGCGGGAGCGAGTGAAACGCGCCCGCGTGAAGGTTTCATTCCGAACAGACCGCAGCAGGAAGCGGGAATGCGGATGGAGCCGCCGCCGTCGCTGCCATGCGCTGCGGGTACGACGCCCGCTGCGACCGCTGCAGCGGCGCCTCCGGACGAGCCGCCGCTCGTATGTTCGAGATTCCAGGGGTTCCGCGTGATGCCGTTGGCGGTCGGTTCGGTGACGCAGGCGAGACCGAACTCCGGTGTGTTCGTCTTCGCGAAAAGGACGAGCCCGGCTTTGCGATAGAGCGCGATGATCGAACTCTCTTCGGGCTGGATGAAATCCTTGAACACGCGCGAGCCCGCCCCGGTCGGCACGCCCTTCATGTGGACGCTGATGTCCTTGATCGGATAAGGCACGCCGGCGAACGGACCTGCCGGAAGGCCATCCCGGATTGCGGCGCGGGCTTCCCCTTCGAGATCGCGGATGATGGCGTTGATCTTTGGGTTGACCTCGCCCGCGCGCTCAAGCGCGCAATCCAGCAATTCATCCGCGCTCACATCGCCATTGGCCACCAGCTCAGCCAAACCAACCGCGTCGAACTTACGATAATCGCCGAACTTCATGACGCAGGCTCCGGATTGGCCGACGGTGCAGGAGGGGGACGCGGCGCATCGATCGGATCGGCGATAGTCTTGCGACGCGATTCGAGACGCCGGCGAATGATGCCATGGCGACGCGCATCGAGTGGGAAGCGCAGGAGCATGAGCGCGCCGACCAGAAAGAGCGGCGCCGGCGCGAGGCAGTAGATGTATTTGAGCGCCTGCAGCGCTTGCGGCGAGTTCTCGCCGCTGGCGTCAAATCCGAACGCGTGCAGCACCGGCAATGTCACGCCAATGGCGAGCGCCGGCGAGACGTTTTGGAAGAATGACCACACGCCGAAATAGAGGCCCCCGCGCGATTCCCCTGTTCGCAGCGTGTCATAATCGATGATGTCGCCGACGATGCCGAGCGGCAGCGTCAGATATGCGGCGCTGATAGCGCCCAAGACCGCCATGAGAGCGACAAACAACCAACCGTCTCCAGGCTGCAATTGAGTGGCGACGAGGACGCTCAAGCAAATCGCGATAAGCAGCGAATAGCCTGCCGCACGGTGTTTTCCGATCCGCCGGCTCATCCACACCCAGAACGGAACGCCCAGAAGCACGGCGCCGAACGAGCCGAGCAGGACAGGCCCGATGACTTCAGGCTGGCCGAGATAGTGGGAAATGAAGAAGATCAGAGTGGAATTGGTGACGCTTGCGCCGATGTTCATCACGAAATAGGCGATGCAAAGCAACACGAAGGGCCGGTTGGCCAGCACGGTGCGCAAGGTGGTCAGCCATGGCGTCACCGGTTGGCGTTGTTGCCTGGGCTCGGGCACCCAGAGCAAAGACGCAAGCACTGCAAGCGGCGTCATGATGATGACCGACCAACCCATGACGCTCATAGTGAAGCGGTCGACGCCGTGTCCTGAGAGCGCGGTGATCGCCGGCACCGCCGAGGCAATGACGATGCCCAGCACGTTGGCCGCTTCGCGAAAGCCCGCGACCTTGGAGCGTCCATGATAGCTCTCAACGATCTCGGCGCCCCAGGCGGAGTAGGCGAGGCCCAAGATCGAGGCGCCCAGATAAATGACGCTGGTGGCGATCAACAGGTGCGCGCCCGCGGCGCCGTCCGGCGGCATGAAAACGAGCCAGGCCCCAAGCATGAGGATCGGCGTGCCGATCACCATCCAGGGTCGACGTCGGCCGAAGCGCGATTGGGTGTTGTCCGACCAGCGGCCAAGAATCGGGTCGATGAATATGTCGAACAGACGCGAGACAAGCAGAAAGACGCCGACTACGCGCAGATCGACACCGAGTTCCTGGGCGTAGAATGCGGGCAACAAGGCTGTGAGCGGCACGAACAAGAAGGCGAGCGGCACTGCGGGCAATCCGTAGATCGCCAGGCGCCATGTGTGCAGTTCGGGCGAATTAGACGCCATTGAAGGTGGGCGGACGGCGTTCGCGGAAGGCGCGCACGCCCTCAAGCCCATCTGGCGTGCGGAAGGAATTGACGATGGCGTCTGCCTCGGCGGCGAGGTGCTCGCTGTAGCTGTTGTGATGGGCTTGGCGCAGCAGACGGCGCGCCGTCACATAAGCTGCAGTGGGACCGCGCGCGAGATCGCCGGCGATCTCTTGAGCGCGCTCCATCAATTTGTCTTCTGGCACAACCTCGGTGACGAGCCCCAGGTTCAGCGCCTCCGCGGCCGAAAGCGTGCGGTTCATAAGCGTTAGCTCAAGCGCTCGGCGCAGTCCAACTAGATGCGGCAGCACCCAGCTCGTGCCCCCGTCCGGTGTCAAGCCGGCGCGCGTATAGGCCATCACGAAACGGCTAGCTTCGTCGGCAAGCACGATGTCGGCGGTCAGCGCCAATCCCATGCCGGCGCCGGCCGCCGCGCCATGCACGGCGCTTATGATTGGCGCGCGGAAGTTCTCAAGCACGGCGAGACCGGCATGCAGATCGTGAATCAGGCCCTCGACGTAGGTCGCGGCGCCGCTCGACTCGCGCGCGAAGCGTTGAAGATCGCCGCCGGCGCAGAACATCTTGCCCGCACCGCTGATGACGAGGACGCGAACGCCCGTATCGGCATTCAAGACAGTGATTGCCTCGCGGAAGGCGCGCGCCATCGGCGCATCGATAGTGTTGGCCGCATCGGGGCGGTTCAGCGTCAGCCAGGCGACGCCGGCCTCGCGCCGAACCAGCAGCAATTCGTCATGGGACTGAGGATCGGCGGCCGCTGTCATAGCGAGCGTCCAATGATTTCTTTCATGATCTCGTTCGATCCGCCGTAGATCTTGGCGATGCGGCCATCGAGCCAAGCGCGGGCGATTGGGTATTCAAGCATATAGCCGTAACCGCCATGGAGCTGCAGACAGGCGTCAATGATCCGGTTTTGGTGCTCGGTGGACCAGTATTTCAGCATCGCCGCCTCGACCGCGTCGAGTTCGCCGCGCTGAAACTTGAGCACGCAACGCTCCATGAAGGTTCGGCAGACGATCGCCTCCGTGCGCGCTTCAGCGAGGCGAAAGCGGGTGTTCTGGAAATCAAGCACGCTTTGACCAAAGGCCAGGCGATCGCGCGTATATGCGATGGTGTCGGCGATAGCTTGTTCCATCGCCGCTACGGCGACGACGCCGGTCATGAGCCGCTCCTCGGCCAGGCGGGCGCTAAGCTGCGCAAAGCCGAGACCTTCGGTTCCACCCAAAAGCGCGCTGGCGGGGATGCGCACATTGTCGAAGAACAGTTCGGTCGTGTCGCCCGACCACTGGCCGACCTTGTCGAGCGGCGCGCCGCGCGAGAAGCCCGCGAGTCGCGGCGTCTCGACAAGGAAAAGACTGATGCCGGCATCGGTTTGTGCGGCAAGCACGATCAAATCGGCGTTGGCGCCGTTGGAGATGAAGGTCTTGGCGCCGTTGATCACATACTGATCGCCCTCGCGATGCGCGCGCGTCGTCATTGTGCGGAGATCGCTGCCGCCGCCAGGCTCGGTCATCGCGATTGCGCCGATCCATTCTCCGCGCGCCATGCGCGGCAAGATGCGCATCTTCTGCTCGGTCGAGCCATAGTGCGCCACGTACGGCGCCACCACGTCGCTGTGCAGCGACAGCATCGGTCCGACGACGCCGGCCTTCACTTGTTCTTCGATCAAGATGGTCGAATGCAGGATATCGCCGGCGGCGCCGCCGAACTCCTCCGGTAAACGCACGCAAAGCAAACCGAGTTCGCCGGCGCGCAGCCAGATCGATCGCGGCGCCATGCCGGCTTCGTCCCAGGCCTCACGGTGGGGCGCGCATTCGGTTTCGAAAAAGCGGCGCGCTGTGGCGCGCAGCAATTCGTGCTCCTCGCCGTAGGGCAATGAAGTGGCTGGCCAGCGAGAGGGCGCGGATTTGCTCATAGCGCCCGACCGATGAGATCTTTCATGATCTCGTTTGTGCCGCCGGCGATTCGGCCGAGGCGGGCGTCCGTCCAGCGTCGTGCGATCGGCGTCTCGCGCATATAGCCGTAGCCGCCGAAGAGCTGGAGGCAATTGTCGATCACCTCGCAGCACTTTTCGGTCGTCCACCACTTGACCATGGCGCCGGCCTCGGCGTCGAAGCGGTCTTCGACGAAGAGGTCGATACAGCGCTCGAGATAGGCGCGAGCGACGGTCGTCGTCGTCTTGGCTTCCGCCAGCGTGAAGCGTGCGCTCTGGTGGTCGATGATGCGCTTGCCGAAAGTGCGCCGGTCCTTGCAATAGGCGATAGCTTCGTCGCATGCTGCTTCCATATTGACGACGGCGGACATCGCCATAATGAGCCGCTCTTCCGGCAGCCGCTGCATCAATTGATAAAAGCCGCGCCCCTCGACGCCGCCGAGCAGATTTTCAGCCGGAATGCGCACATTTTCGAAGAACAGCTCGGAGGTATCCTGCACCTTGCAGCCGATCTTCTTCAGATTGCGGCCAAGCGCGAACCCCTTCGCATCGGCGGTTTCGAGAATCAGAAGACTGACGCCGCGCGCACCGGCCGAAGGATCGGTCTTGGCGGCGACGAGAATGAAATCCGCAGTCTGAGCGTTGCTGATGAAGGTCTTTTGGCCGTTGAGCACGTAGTGACCGCCTTCACGCACCGCGCGCGTGCGCATGGCCTGGAGATCCGAGCCGCCGCTCGGCTCGGTCATGGCGATGGCGGCGGTGAATTCGCCGGTAATCATCCTCGGCAGATAGCGCGTGCGCTGATCTTCGGTGCCGTAGAGTTCGATATAAGGCGCGATAATGTCGCTGTGCAGATAAAAGGCGAGTTCGTTGAAGCAGGCGCGCGTCTGCTCCTCGATAATGATCATGCAATGATAGAGATCGCCGCCCGCGCCGCCGTAGCGGGGGGCCGCCTTCGGACAAAGCAATCCCGCTTCTCCAGCTCTGGTCCAAAGCTCGTGAGGCGGCGCGCAATTCTCCTGCCATGCCTTCCGGTTCGGCAGGCATTCACGCTCGATGAAGCGACGGACGTTCGTCCGGAACACTTCGTGCTCAGGCGTATAGTGGGAGGAGGAGATCATGATGTCCACGAAGCCCTGAGCGGGCCAACTGTGTTGGCCCGCTCCTATGCTATTCAGAATTCCGCTCGCAGTTCCACCCCCCATGTGCGGCCGAAGCCCGGCGCGCGCGTGGTGATCTGGGCGAACGGGAAGGGGAAGAGTTGGCCCTGGCTGATGGCGATCTCATCGGTGATGTTGCGTCCCCAGAGATAGAAGCCATAGCGGCCGTCTTCAGCCTGCAGGCCGATGCGCCCGTTCACCGTCGTGATGGCGTCGTTCGTGAGAGCGTTGGTGACGTTCACGAACGATTCGCCGCGATAGATGACATCTACCCGCGAGAATATCTCCAAGCCGTCTTGCCAAGCTGGCATGATGTATTGAATGCCGGCGCTGCCGGAATATTCGGGCTGGTTGGGGATCGCGCGACCGACTGCGCCCGGACTGCCGGCAAACTCCTCATAGTGCGCGTCAAGGTAGGCGAGGTTTGCATCCAGCGTAAGCCCTTCGATCGGGCGCGCCGTAAGTTCGACCTCGATCCCTTCCGATGTTGCAGAAGCGGCGTTGTCGATCACGAACGAAAGGCCGGTGAAGACCTGCTCCTGCTTGTCTTTCCAGTCCATATGGAACACCGCCAGATTGAATTCCAAGCGGCGGTCGAACAGGAACGACTTGTAGCCGATCTCGTAATTGTCGACCGTTTCCGGATCGAAGCCGAATTGGGTCGCAGGGTCGAAGGGGGGCGAGATCACGTCGGTTTGGAATCCGCCGGCTTTGAAGCCGCGGCTGTAGCGCGCAAAGATCATCTGATCGTCGCTGAGATCGTAGCTGATGCTCAAATCGCCGGTGACGCGGCCGTCGTCATAGGTCTCGTTCCGACGCGGAATATTGACGGCGAAGTTCGGGATAAGCGATGGCCCGGGGCCGGCGGTGTAGGTTTGCGTATGAAACTGGATGTAGGAGAATTCCTTGCTCTCATCCGTGTAGCGCAGACCCGCGGAGAGATGCAGATTAGACGTCAGGTCATAGGTAAAGGAGCCGAACGCGGCCCAGCTCTGCGCTTCGATCGTTGACTCCGTGCTCCCGGCTTCGCCGGCATACGTCGGATAGGCGAATGCAGCGGCATTGCCGGCCAAGAGAAGCGGGAATACCGGACCGAGCTGGATGCGGCGGTTGTTCTCGGTGTTCTCGTTGTAGAAGTAGAGGCCGACAAGCCAGCTCAGCGGCCCGTCGCCATTCGAGGCGAGACGCAACTCCTGACTGAAGTTCTCGCCATTCTCCTCGCGGCCGACGTTGAAGGCGTTGATCGGCAGACCGTCGGAATCGTCGCCGAAGTTTGAATCATATCGCCGATAGGACGTGATCGAGGTGAGCGTCGCGCCATCGAACTCCCAATCGAAGCGTGCGGCCGCGCCATAGAGGGAACGCTGTGCGAACTCGTCGCCGTCGAGGCCCACCACATTGTCGCTGGCGTCTTGCGGAGGGATGGCTGCAAGGATCGGCACCGCCGCGCTCAGCACGGCGGGGCCCGTTTCAAGAGCGCTCGTGCCACTTTCGTTGAAATGGTCGACGCTGAAGCGTGCGCGCAGACGCGAACTCAGGTCCGATGTCAGTACTAGGCGCGCGCCTGTGGCTTCGATGTCGTTGAGCTCCCCGCCTGTGAAGCTGTTGTCGAGATAGCCATCGCGGCTGCGGTGCGCCAGCGACAAGCGCGCCTGCAGCCGTTCCGGGACAATCGCGCCGCCGATGGATGCGCGGGCCTGGACGAGCCCAAGATTGCCGAAGGTCACATCGCCGTTGGCGGTGAAGTCGTCAGTCGGATCGGCCGTGATGATGTTAATGGCGCCGCCGATCGTATTCTTGCCATAGAGGGTGCCTTGCGGGCCGCGCAGGATTTCAATGCGCGAGACGTCGTTCAGGATAGTGTTGAAGGTCGGATCTCGGCCCTGATAGACCTCATCGACATAGACCCCGATGGCGGGTGGAAACCCCGCATTGATGTTGCTCTGCGATGTTACGCCGCGAATGCTGATCCGGGGAGAGATCGAACTCTGATCCATGATGACGTTCGGCGCCTTGACGCCAACATCGGTCATGTAGCCGGCGGTGGTGTTCTGGATTTCACTCGCGCCGATGGCGGTGATGGCGATCGGCACGTCGATCAGTTGTTGTTCGCGGCGCTGCGCCGTCACCACGATCTGTTCGACTTGCGTATCGTCCGTGGTTTGCGCCGAAACCGGAACTGCGTTGAGGGCGCACAATGATGCGCCTAGAAGCAAGCTTTTGCCGGTCAATCCCTTGGTGTGCGAAAAGCGCGCATTGTTCCTGGACATTCGATCCCTCCCCTGGGACAGCGCTCTTGCTCTATTGCCGTGGAGCGCCCCTGACCAATGACACGATCCGTTCGCCAACCCGCCATCGGCGGCGCCGGCTTCGCTCACTTCTTCTTCGGTTGCGCGCGGAAAGGTTCGTTGCCGGCATCGTAGTTCTTCTTCACGCTGCCATGAATCCCGCTCGGATCGACAGGCAGACCGTAGATTTCCATCCAATGGCTGTGGGCGAGGTGATGCAGCGCGAAAGCGATTTGCATCGCCGCGGGGCGACCTTGCGCGTCCTGTGCGCCGTTCACGGCCTGCTTGACCATCTTGGCGGCGAACGTCGGCTGTCTGGAGATCTTTCGCGCGAGCTCCAGCGTAGAGTCCTGCAATTGCTCGCGCGGCACGACGCGGTTGACCATGCCGAGCTGGAGCGCGTCCGCGGCGGTGATCGGCTCGCCCGTCAGCAGCATTTCCTTGGCCTTGCGCGGGTTCATCTCCCAGGGATGGGCGAACCATTCAACGCCGGCCACGCCCATCGCGACGGTGACTTCCTGAAACTGCGCATCGTCGCTGGCGACGATGAGGTCGCACGGCCAGCACAGCAGTAGGCCGCCGGAGACGCACTTGCCTTGCACGGCGGCGATCGTGATCTTCGGAATGTTGCGCCAGCGTTCGCAGAAGCCTGTGTAAAGTTCTTCCTCGCGTGACATTCGCCCTTCGGCGCCGGGACGGCGATGCTGCTGGAAGGGAGTGACCGGCTCACGCCGGTCCTGATTGTCGTGATGGTTCTGTTCGAGAACATCATGGCCGGACGAGAAGTGCTTGCCGTTGGCGGCCAGAATGATGACGCGGACATCGTTGTCGCGTGCGGCGCGGTCGAATGCCTCGTTGAGATCGTAAAGGAGGTCGGTGTTTTGCGCGTTCGCCGTGCTTGCCCGGTTGAGCACGATGCGTGCAATCTCAGGCTCAGGCGTTTCATAAAGAACAAGATCTGTGGACGATGCGGACATGAGGCTCAACCAAGCTAGAGTGTGAGATCGGCAAGTTCATTGTGCATGCCGTAGAAAGCCGCCGGCACCTTGGAGCGGTCGCCTTCGTGTGTGACCAAGCCCCGCCGTGCGCCTTCGGCCTGCTGGGCTTGGTATTCGGCCATGTTGCCCGGCTCGATCTTCGTGCGCGCGAAGGGCAAGATGAACGCATAGTCTGCAACCGTCTTGATGTCGGCGTCGTCAATGGCGCCATCGCGGAACTCAAGTTTGCCGTTCTTGATGCGGCAGTGCCAGGCGATGATTCCGTCTCCGTTCCTGTCGAGATGCGCGGGAACGGAGGTAAAAACTTCGCATATGCTGAGTTCAAGCTCCGGCGGGCTGAGCGCTATGTAACGCTCGATCATGTTGCGCAGCATTTTGAGCCATTCCGGGCTCGCGAACTCGACTTTTTGCGTCATCGCTCAACCGTATTGCGTTTGGTAGGCGGCGCGCACCAGCGCCATGTTTTCGAGCTTCGGCCCCTCGACACCGTAGCCTTGCCAGGCTTTGCGGCCGACAAGCCGTGCGAGTTCGGGGCCGCCGTGTGCGAGGACTTCGTCCGGCACGTCCGAATAATCCTCCGCCGGCGCGATGAAGTTGCGGCAGAAGGCGGTGGCGATGTGCGCACGCACGCCTTCGCTCGTTTTCGGATAGGTGCAGTGCCAGGTATTGCCGGTGAACACGACAAGCGAGCCCGGCTCGGCGATGATGGGCGTGACCATATCATCGTCCATGCCGCCACCGATGAATTTCGGCTGCTCGAACTGGGTTGGATGGCGGCAGAGGCGATGGCTGCCTGGGACCATGCCGAGCGTGCCGGTTTCTTCGCGATAGGGGGTGAGAATCCAGCTCACATTGCAGACCGTGCTGTATGTCGGCAGCGGCGAGGGAACGCCGACGCAGTCGCAGTGCATGTGCGTCGAGCGCGCCGGGCCGTCCTTATAGAAGGCCACCATGCTGAACATGCGGTAGCTTTGGCCCATCATATAAGCGCCCATCGCGCGCACCGCGGGATTCATCACCGCGTCGATGAACAGTGGGTCTCGCTCGAGCAGATGGAAGAATTGACGGCCGTAGGCAGGCTTTTCCGCGTCGCTGTGCTTGTTGAGCTCGACGCTGAGTTCGTCCTCCCTACGCGCCATCTCCAACAGCTTGTCATAAAGCTTCTTGGCGAAATCCTTCGGCGCGCCGGTTTTTTCCGGCGGGATGATGGTAAAACCGAAGGCTTCTAGTTCAGCGATATTGGTCTCGATGCCGAGTCTGCGAGCCTCGCGATAAGTGTCCGCCATTCCGGCGACCGATTTCCAGTCTCCGATTTCCATGCGCCTCTCCTCCACCTGCCGTTAGTTCGTTTTGTCGACACCCTGAACGGCGGCAGTCCGCCAGGATGCGCCGAAATCAGCCGCTGCGCGCGGCGGCCAGGACGGGATCGTCCATCTTGCGCAGCACGCGCGTCAGCACGCGGGAGGCAAACCGCCATCCGTCGGGCGTGCGCCGAAATTCGTCCTCGTAGTGCCCCACCGTGCTTGGCGTTTCCATCGGCCGCCAGCCGGAAGCATCCGCCGGCGCCGTGCTGCCATAGGCGATGAGGTAACAAAGACCGGTCGCATTGTTGTTGTCTCGGATGTCAACCAAGCTGTTGGTCATGATATGGCGCATTGTGACGCCGGTGGCGGCGAGCGCCTGCATCGAGGCGCGAATGGCGGCGCGCCCTACGAAGGCGGGGTGTTCCGGCACTTTGATGGACGCATCCTCCGTAAAGAGCGAAACGAAACCCTCGATGTCGCAGCGATCTGCACAGACGCAATATTGCGTCTGCAGGCGCACACAGGCGTGTTCGATGGCGAGAATGTCGAGGTCCGTCATCAGTTCACTTGCCGGTCTTTGCCCGCCCAATAGGGCGCGCGGAGCTCTTTCTTCAGAATCTTGCCGGTGGCGCTACGGGGCAGTGCATCCACGAAATCGATCGATTTTGGCACTTTATAGCCGGCCACCCGCTCGCGCGTGTACGCGAGGATATCTTCCGCAGACGGCGTATGTCCCGCGCGCGGCACGATGATCGCCTTGACGGCTTCGCCCCATTTCGGATCGGGTACGCCGATGACCGCCACTTCGGCGATGTCGGGGTGAGCGTGCATCGCGTTCTCCACTTCAGCGGGATAGATGTTCTCGCCGCCGGAGACGATCATGTCCTTCACGCGATCCTGGATGAAGACGTAGCCATCCTCGTCCATGTAGCCGGCGTCGCCGCTGCGTACCCAGCCGTTATCGCGGATGACGCGTGCAGTCTCGTCGTCCTGCTTCCAGTAGCCGAGCATCGTGCCCGGCGCGCGGATACAGATTTCGCCGACCTTGCCCGGCGGATAGAGCGTGTCGCTCTCGGGGTCCATGATCCTGATCTCGGCCCCGGGGATCGCCTTGCCGGCCGAGCGCATGCGTGGGTTGCCGGCGACGTGATCTTCGCGCGGTAAATACGTGACCGCGCCGCAGGTCTCAGTCATGCCGTAAAGCTGAACGAACCCGCAATTGAACACGGCAACCGCGCGCTCGAGCAGGTCGAGCGGGATAGGCGAGGCGCCGTAGAGAAAATCCGTCATTGACGCGAAATCGCCCGGCTCGAGACCCGGATAGTCGAGCATCATCTGGATCGTGGTCGGGACCAGCACCGTTTTGGACACCTTGAATCGGCGCACGGTGTCGATCACCGCCGCATTGTCGAACTCGCGCAGCACCACGGTGAAAGCGCCGCTATAGACGCCGACAATGCCCCAGCCCGTGCCGCTTATATGGAACACAGGCATGGCGACGAGGCTCACGTCGCTGCTGACCCAATCATTCCAATCCATATCGCGTCCGAACGCGCCCGGATGAGTTCCGGCATATTCGTTGAAGGCGGAAAAGCTCGAATGCTTGAGCTGCACGCCTTTCGGGCGACCGGTCGTACCGCTGGTGTAGAGCTGAATCGCGACATCGTCCGGCGATACGTCGACACGACGATCGGCCGAGCTCTGCTGGTCACGCCAGGCTTTGTAATTCTCCCAGCGCTCGCCCTGGTCCATGGCGATGATCTTGCGTACGCGCGGCAGCTTGTGCGCGATTTTCGCCGCCATGGGCGCGCAATGTTCGTCAACGAATAGAATTTCGGCTTCGGAATCGTTGGTGATGTAAACGACTTCCGGCTCGGCGAGACGCCAGTTGACCGGAGCAAGGACCGCGCCGATGCGCCCCGCGCCATAAAGGATCTCGAAATAGCGGTCGGAGTTCTTTCCAAGATAGGCGACACGGGAGCCCTGCTTCAGGCCAAGCTCCGTCAATCCGTTGGCGACGCGCGCTGTGTGTTGGTCAAACTCCGCGTACGTTGTAGTATGCCCTTCGAAATGGAACGCGCGTTCGCCGCCGCGATCGCGGCCGTGCACGCGCGGGGCGTCCGCCAGCGTGCGTATCTCCGGAAAATACGCAATCGGCGGCTTCTTGGGAGATGCCTTCAAGGCGTTCGACATGAGCGCGCTTCTTCCCTTTGTTGTGTCAAGCTGCGCCGGCTGCGGCCATCAAATGGCTCTCATACCGAGCGCGCAAGACCTTCTTGTCGATCTTTCCAGTTGCCGTCAGCGGAAGCGCCTCAACGAAAACCACATCGTCGGGCATCTGCCATTTCGCGAGCTTTCCACGTATCGCCTCAAGCACGGCGCTCTTGCTGGGCTGCGCGCCGCGGGCTGGCACAACCAAGAGAAGCGGGCGCTCTTGCCAGTGAGGATGCTTCACCGCGATCGCCGCCGCCTGAGCGACGCCTTCGCAATCGGTCGCGGCTTTCTCGATATCGGCTGAGCTGATCCACTCGCCGCCGGATTTGATCAGATCCTTGACCCGATCGGTGATGGCGATTGAACCATGCTCGTCGATCGAGCCGACGTCGCCGGTCGGGAACCATCCTTGCTGGTCGAGCATCTCTCCGCCTTCGCCGCGGAAGTAGCCGGCCGCAACGCAAGGGCCGCGCACCCAAACGTCGCCGGCGGTTCGCCCATCGTGCGGCGCTGCATCGCCGCTCGACATGACGATCTTGACTTCGAGCGGGAAAAGAACGCGTCCGGCGCGGTGATGGAGCGCAGCTTCGCGAGCCTCGCCGGGAAGGGCGTCGATCTCCGGCGTTAGGCCGGTGAACGATCCAAGCGGCGACAATTCCGTCATGCCCCACCCGGTCACAGGCTCGACGCCATATTGCTCGCGCAAACGCCGGCTCATTGAGGGCGGCATCGCCGAACCGCCAATCAGCGCGCGCTTCAGGGTCCCAAGGTTGCGTTCGGTTTCGTCGAGATTGTCGAATACGCCGGTCCAGACCGTCGGCACGCCGGTGGCGAGCGTTACGCCCTCGTCATGGATCATGTCGACGATATTTGCGCTCGTAGCTGCGGCGCCTGGCAGCGCGAGTTTGGCGCCGGCGATCGCGCACACATAAGGAAGCGACCAACCGTAGGCGTGAAACATCGGAACGACGAGAAGTACGCAATCGAGCGGCGTCAGTCCAAAAGCCACAGCCGATTGTGCGTAGAGCGCGTGCAGCACCGTTGAGCGGTGCGAGCACAGCACCCCTTTGGGCATGCCTGTCGTCCCCGACGTGTAGCAAAGAATGGCGGCCGTACGCTCGTCGAATTCCGGCCAGGCGAAATCGTCGTCGGCGAGAATGTCCTCGAAACAAAGCCAATTATGCCCGTTCGCCGGCATTTCCGCACGTTCGCAAAGCACGATGAAGGTTTTTACCGAGGGCGTTTGCGGCGCGAACCGTTCGACAAGAGGCGCGAGGTCGGGATCAAAGCAGATCACGCGATCTTCCGCATGATTGATGATGTAGACGAGTTGTTCTTCCCAGAGCCGGGGATTAAGCGTGTGTAGCACCGCGCCCATGCCGGGCGCGGCATAGAAGAGCTCAAAATGGCGGTGCGTGTTCCAAGCGAGGCTCGCGACCCGGTCTCCAGCACGAACGCCAAGCTTTTCAAGCCCTTTTGCGAGCCGGCGCACGCGACTTTCGGCCTGCTTGAACGTATAGCGAAAGACTTGGTTTGGCAGGCGCGAAACGATCTCGCGAGGTTGGTTGAAACGCGCGGCGTGCTGCAGCATGGCGCTGATCTGCAGCGGACGATCCTGCATGAGGCCGTAAAGCGGAGGGACGGTCATGGCGCGTTCCGCCTCAGGCGGCCGCCATAGTGCGCCAATCGGCAACCAGGTCAGCGCAGGTGCGCTTTCCGCGAACCACATGCTTTTCAAGCGTGCTGATCGACAGCCCCAGCGTGTCGGAGATTTCCTTGTAGGAGAGTTCTGAAACGGTGCGCAGCTCGATCACTTGCCGGCAGCGCGGAGAGAGCTGCGCGATCGCGCGCATATAGATCGCAGCCTGCTCTTCAGCGATCAGCGCTTCCTCGGGTGACGGCGTTGAGGAGGGCGCCTCGTCGAATGTGTCGGCGCCGGAGCGGTCGAGCGCATCACTGCGCCGGCGGCGTATTACGTTCAGGGCAAGCCGTTTTCCCGTCTTGAAAACCACGGCGCGCAGATTGTCGTAGGCCGCGAGATTCCCGCTCCTATGAAGCCGGAGGAAGGCGTCCTGAACGACGTCCTCGGCGTCCGTCGATGAATTGAGGATGCGCGTGAGATAAGCCCTAAGCGGCCCCGCGAACTCGGCATAAGCCTGGGCGAGCCGCGCCGGGCAGCTTTCCCCGATCGGTTGAGTGCTTTCACTGGTGCACGGGCCACGACCCTCGTCCACGCGATGCTCCTCCCGCTTGGAACCGACGTCTTCGACCCATGAGTCAACAAAACATCGCATTAGTCAAGTCATCTTCCGGCTAGTCGGCTTCGATTCATTCGCGTATGCTTTCGGCTAAGGGGCCTTTCCCTGCTGCTGGGAGCACGTTGATGCCAAAGCCGACGCCGAAGCGTGCCTGGGGGAAAGCGATCCCCAACCGCGACGAGCAGTTCGAGATGAAGCGGCAGGTGGCGCTGCGGACAGCGGCGCGCACTTACAGCAAGCGTGGCTTCCACGAGACGACGCTCGCTGACATTGCCGAAGAGCTGAACATCTCGAAGCCGACGCTTTATTACTATTTCAAGAGCAAGGACGAGATCCTGTTCGAGTGCCACCGCCTCGGCATCGAAGCGATCACCGATGGCGAAACGCCCATGCCGGCCGCGGGCTCATGCACTGCGCGTGAGCGGCTCGAGGAGTTTCTGCGCCGCTATGTGCGCATGGTGATCGACGATTTCGGCACCTGCCTTGTCATGACCGGCACGAATGCGCTGGAGCCTGAAAATCGCGGCCGGGTGATCGAGGGACGGCGCAAGATCGACCAGATGCTGCGCGACATCATCGCCGAAGGCGCTGAGGACGGCACGCTCGATTGTCCTGATCCCAAGTTGACGGCGATGTTCGTGTTCGGCGCGATGAACTGGATTCCGCGCTGGTATCATACCGATGGCGGTCTCAGCGTCGATGAGCTGAGCGAGCGCCTCATTGCATTCGTTATGCGCGCAATCGGCGCCGACCGCTGCGGCTAAATTTGTGAACGCTGTGCTTGAAACCGCAGCGCCAAATTGGACGGCGGTGGATGCGTCCGCATTCGCGACGCAGTGCTTTGGCGTCGCTGGACAGGCGCGTTTGCTGACTGGTGAACGCGACCAGAATTTCCACATCAGCGCGGCCGATGGCGGCGAATACGTACTCAAGATCGCCAATGCCGCCGAAAACCCCGTGCTCATCAAGTCCCAAAGCGACGTGCTCGAGTATCTGGCGCGCACAGACGCGGCCTTGCCGACGCCGCGCGTCGTGCGCTCGCGCGGTGGCGCACAGTTTGTGCGCGAACGCGGCAACATCGTTCGCGTGCTGACCTGGCTCCCGGGGCGATTGATGCACCAGGCGCCGCGAACTCAGACCTTGCGCGAGAGCTTGGGGGATCTGCACGCGCGCCTGAGCGTTGCGCTCGCGACCTGCACGGCGACATTGCCGCGCGGCGATCTGCTTTGGGATCTGCAGCACGCCCAACGGCTGAGGCCGTTGCTCGCCCATGTCGCGGCGCCCGAGCCGCGAGACCTCGTCTCCACGGCTCTTGATCGATTCGAGTCTGTAGCCTTGCCGGCCCTCGCGGGCTTCGAAAACCAGATCATCCACAACGATCTCAATCCATACAACGTCGTGGTCGGCGGTGGAGGGCGGATCTCCGGCGTCATCGACTTTGGCGACATGGTGTATGCGCCTCTTGTCTGCGATGTCGCGGTCGCCGCCGCCTATCATGTGCGGTCCGATCGCCGCCCGTTTGCCGATGTTGCAGAATATCTGGCCGCCTTTCTCAAGCGGCGTTCGCTCTCGCGAGAAGAACAAGTCATCATTCCAGATCTGGTGCGCATGCGCCTTGCGATGACGGTGCTCATCACCAATTGGCGGGCTGGCCTCTACCCAGAGAACCGCGCCTATATTCTCCGCAATGAGCCGGCGGCCGTAGCGGCGCTCAAGGCATTGTCGGCAGGCGCTGGAGCGTTGGAGACGCTAAATTGACGATGATCAACGCCTATACCGCGGACGACGAAAACCGCCTTTCGGACGTCGAGCGCGATCTCGTTGAGCGACGGATCCGCGTGCTTGGGCCTTCTTACCGCCTGTTCTACGAGCACCCGGTTCACGTCGTACGCGGGGAGGGCGTATGGCTCTATGGTCCAAACGGCGAGTGCTATCTCGACGTCTACAACAATGTCGCGGTGGCGGGTCATTGCCATCCTCACATCGTGGCTGCGATCGCCAGGCAGGCGGCGATCCTCAATACGCATACGCGCTATCTCACTGAGGGCGTAATCGACTACGCCGAGCGGCTGATCACGAAATTCCCGCCTCCCATCAGTCAACTGATGTTCGCATGCACCGGCAGCGAGGCCAACGATCTCGCCGTGCGCGTCGCACGCGCCCACACCGGCGGAAGCGGCCTGATCGTCACCGAGACCGCCTATCATGGCGTCACGCAAGCGATTGCCGAATTGTCGCCGTCGTTGGGGCGGCATGTGGAGATTGGCGCGCATGTGCGCACCGTGCCTGCGCCTCGCACAAGCGGCGATGTCGGCCGCGCGTTTGCAGATGGCGTCAGCGCCGCTTTGGAGGATATGCGCAGGGCGAGCGTAAAGCCTGCGGCGCTTCTTGTCGATACTGTCTTCGCGAGCGATGGCGTGTTTGCTCATCCGCCGGGATTCCTGGGCGAGGCCGTTGAACGGGTTCGCGCCGCGGGCGCTGTCTTTATCGCCGACGAAGTGCAGGCTGGCTTCGCGCGCTTGGGCGATGCGTTCTTTGGATTCGAGCGGCACGGGCTTACCCCCGACCTCGTCACCATGGGCAAGCCGATGGGCGCCGGACACCCGCTTTCCGCATTGGCAGGCAAACCGGAAGTGCTGGAGAAATTCGGCCATATGAGCCGCTACTTCAATACGTTCGGAGGCAATCCCGTCTCCTGCGCTGCGGGCATGGCGGTGCTCGATGTCATCGAGGGTGAGGATCTGATGGGGAATGCGCGACGCGTCGGCGTATTGCTCAAGAACGCGCTTTTGGAGCTTGCCGCTCGCTATGGCGCGATTGCCGATGTCCGCGGCGTCGGCCTTTTTATCGGCGCTGAGATGGAGAACGAGCGGATCGCTGCGCGCATCGTGAACGGCTTGCGCGAGCGGCGCATTCTCATCAGCGCCACCGGGCCGGGCGCGAACATACTGAAAATTCGCCCGCCTCTCGTCTTCAGCGAGGCCAATCTGGATCAGTTCATCAGCGCGCTCGGCGCGGAGCTGGCGGTGCTCTAATCAAAGCCGAAGATACGGGACGACTCCGTGTTGCCCACTGCGCCGCTGAATTGCGTGCAGTCCTCTAAGATGGCGGGTTTGCGCCGGCGAGCGTGTCTTGCCTTCGCGGGGAGGCGGACACATGACACCCGACGAGTATGTTCAGTATGACGCGGTGGGCTTGGCGGAGCTCGTCCGGACCGGAGAAGTGACGCCGACGGAGGTGCTGAACGGAGCGATCGAGCGTATGCGGGCGGTCAATCAAGCGATCAACGCCGTCGTCGTCGATCTCGAACATCTGGCCCGCGCGGCGATCGATAGCGGCCTGCCTGAAGGGCCGCTGCACGGCGTGCCGACCCTCTTGAAGGACATCAGCACGCAGCTGCAGGGGGTGCGGACGACTGCGGGCTCGCATCTGTTTGACGGGGCGCCGCCCGCCGACGCCGATAGTGCGCTCGTCGCCGCGTATAAGGCCAGCGGGCTGAACATCTTCGGCAAGTCGAACACGCCGGAATTCGGACTCGCACCGGTGACCGAGCCGCGCCTCTACGGCAAGACACGAAATCCCTGGAATCTCGCCCTGACCCCAGGCGGGTCCTCCGGCGGGGCCGCCGCTGCGGTGGCGGCCGGCATCGTACCCGCCGCGCAGGCGAGCGACGGCGGCGGCTCGATACGCATTCCGGCCGCGTGCTGCGGCCTTGTCGGCTTGAAGCCGTCGCGGGGACGGATCTCGCTCGCGCCGAACGGCGAGGGTTGGGGCGGCATGACCGTGTTGAACGCCGTGAGCCGCACTGTACGCGATAGCGCAATGTTCCTGGACATTTCATGTGTGCCGCAGACCGGCGATCCTTATGCGCTGCCGGCGCCGTGGCGGCCATTTCTGGAAGAAGCGTCGACGCCGCCGGAGCGGCTGCGCATCGGCTTCACCACTGCCGCTCTCGGCATGGGCCGCGATGTCGATGCGCCGTGTGCAGAGGCGGTGCGTGACACAGCGCGTTTATGCGAGCAACTGGGCCATAGCGTGGAGGAGGTTACGCTGGCGTTCGACTTTGCTTCCGCCGTCAGCGCCGGCGGCGTGCTGGTGGCGGCGAATGTCGCGGACACAATTGATCGGGAGGCCGAGCGGCGTGGCCGTCCCGCGGCGCCGGAAGAGGTCGAGAAGCTCACGTGGCTGACCTATCAGCGAGGCCAAACGGTGACAGGGGCCAACTATGTCCGCGCCTTGTCGATAATGCACAAATTCGGCCGCGAACTGGCGGGCGCGTTCGAGCAATGCGATGTCATATTGTTATCCACGCTAGGCAGCTTGCCGATTTCGCTTGGCGCTCTCGACGCGAATGCCGAGGATTTCTCCGCCTATATGGAACAATTCTATAGCTTCGTGCCGAACACGCAGGCTTTCAACGCATCCGGCTTGCCCGCCATCTCGCTGCCGCTGTCCTGGTCCGAAGATGGGCTTCCGATCGGGCTGCAATTCGCGGCCGGGTATGGACGCGAGGATTTGCTGTTTCGCCTTGCGGGCCAGTTGGAAGAAGCGCGGCCTTGGCGCCATCGTTGCCCAGACTTGACGCAGGCCGCCTCGTAAGCGCCGCAGACGCACGATTGCGTTGAACGCGTTATGCGCTGCGCGACGGCGGTGCATTGTTCATGTAGCGCACTTCTTTGGTGTGAGACATTGAGCGATCGAGTGGATCAACGCTGCGTATCCCTTTGGCGATCCGGCAACGGGAAGGCGTCACAAACGGCGACATGACAGACGACACCGCCGCCGCATGGACCCGCCAATCGCGCGGCGTTTTCCCACGTCGTGATCGGCGCACGAACATGCGCATACTTCATGTTGTTGCGGCAATGAGAGCGAGAAGATGGCGGGAAGAGCGCGTGTCGCCGGCGTAGGCATGGTTCCGTTCAAGAAGCCTGGCGCCAGCGACGGTTATCAGGAAATGGGCGAGGCGGCGATCAGAGCGGCGTTAGAGGACGCCGGATTGCCGTACTCTGCGGTTCAGCAGGTTTACGCGGGGTACGTCTATGGCGACTCAACATGCGGTCAGGCCGTGGCCTATCGCGCCGGAACGACAGGCGTGCCGATCGTCAACGTGAACAATAATTGCTCGACCGGATCCACCGCGTTGTTTCTTGCCAGGCAAGCAGTGGAAGCGGGTGTGGTGGAGTGCGCGCTCGCCGTCGGCTTCGAGGAGATGCGCCCGGGCGCGCTTGGTTCGAGCTTTGCCGATCGTGCGAACCCCATGGTGCGCCACTTGGAGGCGATGACGGGGCTTCAGGAGTACAGCGCCAGTGCGCCGGTGGCGGCGCAATTCTTCGGCGGTGCCGGGCAGGAGTACGCGGACAAATATGGCGCCCGGCCGGAGACGTTCGCCAAGATCTCCGTGAAAGCGCGCCGGCATGCCGCCAACAATCCGCTTGCGCTGTTTCGCGATCCCGTGACGGTGGATCAGGTGCTGGCCTCGCCGCATCTCTACGGACCGATCACGCGGCTCCAATCATGTCCGCCGACCTGCGGCGCTGCGGCGGCGGTGATCGTTTCGCCGGAATTCGCACGCAAGCACGGCTTAGAAGCGCCAGTCGAGATCGTCGCACAGGCGATGACGACCGACACGTCGGCGACGTTCGAGGCGAAGTCGATGATGCAAGTCGTCGGATACGACATGAGCAAGGAAGCGGCGCGCGAAGTGTACGAGAAGGCGGGGATAGGGCCCAGCGAAGTGCAGGTCGCGGAGTTACACGACTGCTTCACGGCGAACGAACTGCTTCTCTACGAGGCGCTCGGTTTCACGCCTGAGGCCACGGCGGAGAAGTTCATCAACGACGAAGACAACACCTACGGCGGAAAGATCGTGACCAACCCCTCCGGAGGCTTGCTGTCGAAGGGCCATCCGCTTGGCGCAACGGGGTTGGCGCAATGCGCCGAATTGGTCTGGCAGCTGCGCGGACAGGCGGACAGGCGCCAAGTCGACGATGTACGCTTTGCGTTACAACACAACATCGGATTGGGCGGCGCTGCGGTCGTCACGCTGTACGGCCGGGCATAGGCTATGGTGATGGCGATCCGAAACCATAGGAGCGTCGGTTCGCGAAGCCGATCTGTCGGCGGCGGCGCTATCGGGAGTGTATCGTGAACTTCGATTTCTCGGACGATCAGAAGGCGCTCGGCGAACAGCTGCGCCGTGCGCTCGATAAGGCGTCGCCGCTCGGCGAGACGCGGCGTGTCATGATGGAGCGCGAGCCTTATTCGAGAGCTGCGTGGACGGTGCTTGCCGAAGCGGGTGCGCTCGGCGCCGCGATTCCAGAGGCGTATGGCGGTGTCGGAGCAGGCCCGCTTGAAGTCTGTATCGCCGCCTACGAATTGGGCTTTGCGCTGGCTTCGACAGCATACGCGTCGAGCTTCCAATGCAGTTCGGCTCTGCTGCGCTGGGGCTCGGATCTGCAAAAGGAAAAGTGGCTTCCGGCGCTGGCGTCGGGTGCGGCGATCGGGACCGTGGCGTTCAGCGAGAATGGCGCCGGTATCGAAGCGAGCGCCATCTCCACGGTGGTGCGCGAGGGCAAGCTCTATGGCGCCAAGCAGGCCGTTCTCGACGCCATGTCCGCCGACGTCGCTGTTGTGTCGGCGCTGCAAGATGGGAAGCCGCTCCTGTGCGTCGTTGATCTGCACAGCGTGGGCGTGACGCGCGTGCCCCACGATTGCATCGATCCGACGCGACCGAGCGGCGATCTCGTATTCGAAGATGCACCATGCTCCGTTCTTCAGAACACTGGCTTTTCAAGCGCACAGGAGATTCTCAATCTCGGCGCCGTGGTGCTGGCATTCGAGCAGATCGGCGCGGCTGAACGCGCGCTGTTCATGGCGCGCGATTACGCGCTGGTTCGCAAGGCGTTCGGCCAGCAGATCGGGGCCTATCAGGGCATCAAGCACAAGCTTGCCGATATGTATCTGAAGATCGAGACCGCCCGCGTGCACGCCTATTGGGGAGCGTGGGCGATTTCAACCAACGCAGCGGAATTGCCGCTCGCGGCAGCCGGCGCACGCGTCATGGCGACCGAGGCGCTCGACTCTGCCGCGAAGGAGAACGTCCAGGTGCATGGCGGGATCGGCTTCACCTGGGAGCATGATTGCCATCTCTTCTACAAGCGCTCTCGAGCCTACGCTTTAGCTCTGGGTCCGGCCCTTCGTTGGAAAGAGCAAATCATGCGTCAACTCGAACGCGCCAATGTGAGCTAGACAAATGGATTTCAGCGATTCACCAGAAGAGCGCGTCTACCGCGAGAAAGTGCATGCTTGGCTTTCGGCGAACGCGTCTCCGGCCGTCGCCGAGCAGGATCTCTCGGTTGTGGCCGATGCCGACAACGTGCCGCGGGCGAAGGAGTGGCAGGCCAGAAAGTGGGCTGCGGGCTACGCAGCGCTGACCATCGCGAAAGAATATGGCGGCGGCGGCGAGGCGCCGATCAAGCAGGTCATCTACGAACAGGAAGAGGCAAAGTTCGATGTGGCGCGCGGCACGCTCGACATCGGCCTGGGCATTTGCATTCCGACGGTTGTCGTCTGGGGTTCGGACGCCCAGCGTGACCGCTATGTTAAGAAAGCGCTCTCGGGCGAAGAGGTCTGGTGTCAATTGTTTTCGGAGCCGAGCGGGGGCTCCGACCTCGCGGCTTTGCGCACCCGTGCGGTCCGCGATGGTGAGCGCTGGATCGTGAACGGGCAGAAGGTTTGGACATCCGGCGCACACTTTGCCGACTATGGGCTGCTGTTGGCGCGCACCGATCCCGCAGCGCCGAAGCACAAGGGCATCACGGCGTTCATCGTCAACATGAAGGCAGCCGGCGTCGAGGTGCGCCCTATTCGTACGATGGCTGGCAGCGCCGAGTTCAACGAAGTCTTTTTTTCCGACGTTTCGATTCCCGACAGCGATCGGCTGGGGCCGCCCGGTCAGGGGTGGCAGGTGGGCCTGTCGACCTTGATGCATGAGCGCATGAAGGCGGGAAAAGGCTTTGGCCTCGCCGGCTGGAAAAAGATGCTCGACATCGCCAGGAACGCCCGGATCGACGGCGCTCCTGCGCTGAAGGACAGCCGCGTGCGCGAGCGCATCGCCGACAATTGGGCGCAGGAGCAGGCTTTGCGTCTGTTGAGTTTCCGGGCGCAAACTGCTCTCTCTCAAGGCGGAATCCCGGGGCCCGAACAATCCATCAGCAAACTTGTCGACGGGACTCTCGCGCAACAGGCGGCCGCTTTCATGCTCGATCTCGTGGGGGAGCCCGCCGTGTACGCCGCCGGGTCCGACAGTCCGTTGCGCAGCGTGTACAGCAGCTGGATGTGGGCCGCGGCCACGCGTATTGCGGGCGGATCGGACGAGATTCTCCGCAACGTCATCGCCGAACGCGTGCTTGGCCTGCCCACCGATGCGCGTCCTGACAAGAACACGCCGTTCAACGAATTGTAGGCCAAAAGCGCCAAGAGGATCATCGCATGCACGATCAGTCCATCCGTTTCGACGAGCGCGTCGTCGTCGTTACAGGCGCCGGCGGCGGCTTGGGGCGCGCGCATGCCCTGGCGTTCGGTCGGCGCGGGGCCAAGGTTGTAGTGAACGATCTGGGCGGCAGTGCGAGCGGGGTAGGCGTTGACGCGGCGCCAGCGGAGAAGGTTGTAGCGGAGATCAAGGCGGGCGGCGGCGAAGCCGCCGCCAATTACGACTCCGTCGAAAGCGGCGACAAGATCGTCCAATGCGCCATGGACATCTATGGCCGTGTCGATGTCGTCGTGAACAATGCAGGTATTTTGCGCGACGTATCGTTCCATAAGATGACGGACGACGATTGGGCGATGGTGCTGCGCGTGCATCTCTTCGGCGCATACCAAGTGACCCGCGCAGCATGGCCGCACATGCGCGAGCAAGGTTACGGCCGCATCGTGATGACGGCGTCCGGCGCCGGCATCTATGGCAATTTCGGGCAGGCGAACTACAGCGCGGCCAAACTCGGGCTGCACGGATTGGCGCAGACGCTTGCTATCGAAGGAAGCGGCAAGGGAATTCGCGTCAACACGATTGCGCCGCTCGCGGCCTCGCGCCTCACCGAAGGGATCATGCCGCCTCATCTGCTGGAGGCGTTAAAGCCGGAGCTGGTTTCGCCGTTGGTGCTGTGGCTGTCGAGCGAGGGCTGCGAGGCCACGGGGAAGCTGATCGAGGTCGGCGGCGGGTGGTTTGCGGAAGTGTCGTGGGAGCGTTCTCCGGGCGCAGGGCTTGGGCCCAAGACGTCGATCACGCCGGAGATGGTGCGCGACAATTGGACGAAGATCACGGATTTCTCGGCGCCCACGCATCCGCGTTCGATCATCGACACCATGACCGCGCTGGGCGAACATATCGCCCCTTAGCGCGCCCTCATTGAAGTTTGAGTCACGTTCGGCGAATCTCACGTCACCTGCGCGGCATGAGTATGACGCATCGCTCACTCTCCGGAGGCGCTGACCAGAGCGTTGTCCAGCCGCCCAACGGCCCCGCGACCTTCGCGCAGGATGCGCGCAACGAGATCGGCGACGCTGGGGATGTCGTGAATCAGCCCCTGGGCGAGACCGGCGGTCCAGATTCCCGCATCGATATCGCCTTCGGCCAACGCCTCGCGCGCGCGGGCGCCGGAAACCAGCGACGCGACATCCGAGAAAGGACGACCCTCGCGCTCCATGGCGACCACCGTTTGACTTACGCTGTTCTTGGCCACGCGCGCGGTGTTCCGATAGCTGCGGAAGATCAACTCGGTGCCGCGCTCGTCGTTCGCGACGATCGCGCGCTTGAAGGCTTCATGCACAGGCGCTTCCTTGGTCGCGCAAAACCGCGTGCCCATGTTGATCCCGTCTGCGCCCAACGCCAAGGCCGCGACCAGACCTCGCCCGTCCGCAAAGCCGCCGCTTGCGAGAAGCGGGACGCTGATCTTGTCAGCCGCCGCCGGAATCAGCACCAAGCCGGGCACATCGTCCTCGCCGGGGTGGCCCGCACACTCGAAACCATCGATCGATATCGCGTCGACGCCGGCTTTTTCAGCGGAAATGGCATGCCGGACCGCCGTGCATTTATGGATCACTTTGACGCCGTGGCGGCGAAACTCTTCGATGAACTCGTGCGGCCGGTTGCCCGCGGTCTCGACGAACTTGATGCCCGCTTCGATGATCACGCGCCGAAACTCGCCGTATGGCGGCGGATTGAGGGTCGGCAGCATGGTGATGTTGACCCCGAAGGGCTGATCCGTCAGGTCGCGCGTGCGTGCGATCTCCTTTTCGAGACCTTCCGGCGTGGCGTGCGTCAGGGCGGTGAGAAAGCCCAGAACGCCTGCGTTCGCGGCAGCCGCGATCAGTTCTGCGCGCCCGACATTCTGCATGCCGCCGAGAACGATCGGATGCTTGACGCCAAACGCCTCGGTGAAACGCGTTTTGAACATGAGCTTTCTTTCCAAAAAAAGCGCGGATCATCATCGTCCGATCGCGCACGAAACCTAGCACATTGCGTTGCGGGACAAAAGGTTCACGCATGCGGCATCAGCGCCATCTTGTACGTGTTGCTTCGCATGCGCCATGCCGCCAATGTCGCTGTATTGGAGTGATTGCGTGATGGCGGAATCGGCGATGCTGCAGCAAGCCCGCGACTTCGTGGAAGAAAGCGACGCGCTCGCGGCGCTCGTCGAGCGCATTCCCGCAAGCGCGTGGCTCAGCGAGACGCAATTCAAGCGCTGGACGTTCGCCGACATCGTTGCGCATCTGCACATCGGCAATCATCTCGCCCTGCTGTCGTTGACCGAGCCCCCGGCATACTGGGCGCTGGTGAGCCGCTTGATGGCTGCGCATCAGGGGGAGGGGCACTTGGCCATGACCCACGCCTGGTTGGGACACGCAAGCGGTCCGGAGATCTTCTCGCTCTGGCGCGAGTTCTACCCGGAAGTGGCGCAACGTTTTGGCGAAACCGATCCGGCGACGCGCGTGCCGTGGGCGGGAGCCGAAATGAGCGCGCGCTCGAGCATCACCGCGCGGATCATGGAAACCTGGGCGCACGGGCACGCCATCTTCGACGCGCTGGGGCAGACGCGGGTTGAATCGGACCGCATCCGCGCCATTGCGCATCTAGGGGTCAAAACGTTCGCGTGGGCGTTCAGGATACGCAACCTGCCTGTCCCGGCCGCTGCGCCGCTCGTGCGCTTGGAGGCGCCGTCGGGCGCCGTGTGGGAATGGAACGCAGCCAGCACTGGCGGGCGCGTTGAAGGTAGCGCTGTCGAGTTCTGCCAAGTCGTGACCCAGGTGCGAAACGTCGCCGACACGACGCTTCGCGTCGAGGGCGAAAAGGCGCGGCAATGGATGTCGATCGCGCAATGCTTTGCCGGCCCGCCCGAGGCGCCGCCCGCGCCCGGCGCACGCTACCGGATCAGCCGCGCGAATTGATCAACGTCGATCTGCATCGGGGCCGAGATACCGGCCCGTGACATGATCCCAGGTACGCTCTGTGAAGGCTTTCGCCCGCAGTTCGACCTTGCGCACACGCGCTGTCTGCGTCTTCGGCAAATCCTCGACGATCTCGACATATCGCGGCAGCATGAATCTCGGCATGCTGGGCTCCAGGAAGTCGAGAAGCGCCGATGGCTCGAGCGCAGCTCCGGGCCGCAGCACGACGAGCACTTTCACCTCGTCTTCGCCGGGTCCGAACTCCGATGGCGCCGCAATGGCGGCGACTTCAAGAACGCTTGGATGGGTTCGGACGTGCGCCTCGACTTCGAGCGAGGAAATGTTCTCGCCCTTGCGGCGCATCGCATCTTTCAGCCGATCCACGAAATAATAGTTGCCGTCCGCATCCCGGCGGAAGCCGTCCCCGGTATGAAACCAACCATTGCGCCACGCGCGCGCCGTCGCTTCCGGCATGTTGAAGTAGCCGGCGTTCAACATCCATGGTCTGTCGGAGCGCACGAGCAATTCGCCGACTTCTCCATCTGGCAGCTCCTCGTCATGTTCGTCGACGATGCGCACTTCGTACCCGGGCCTGACGCGCCCGCAGCTTCGCCAGTCGCTGCGCTCCTCGCTCAACATCGCAAGCGGCACGCCGATCTCCGTCATGCCGTATCCTGTGTGACTCTTGACGCCGAAACGTCGCTCAAACGCATCGATGCCCGAGAACAGCGGCGCGACGTGAAGGTGGCGCAACGGATGGTCGGTGTCGTCGACTTGGGCAGGCGTGGCCGCGAGCAATTGCGCCATAACGCCGATCAATCCCGTCGTCGTGCAGCGGAACCTGCGGACGTCCGCCCAAAATTCCCGCACGCTGAACACCTCGCGCAACACAAGGCGCGCGCCGGACAGCACGACAGTGTACAGAGCGGCTTTGCCTCCGACATGAAATGTCGGGAGACAGCAATAGTGCGCCTCATGCTCGTCGATGGCCTCGTCGGGAAGCGTCGTGGCGAATTGGTAGAGTTCAGCCCATGGCACCAACACGCCTTTCGACGGGCCGGTGGTGCCCGAGGTGTGAATGATGTTGGCGATATCGTAATGTGCTGGCCCTTCGAGGTCGCGCGCCGGCGAAGATTGGGCGAGCAGATCGTCGCTCGAAATGATGCGGACGCCGATGTCGGGAGCGGGCGCCGTCAGATCGGGAACGACCACGACTTCGAGATTTCCCAAATCCGGCGCGAGTTCGGCCAGCAAGGGCAGGAACCGTTCCGCGAACACGCCGACCCGCGCCGCCGTGTTCTCCAGCAGGTATTGCAGCATGCGGTCGCGGTACATCGTGTTGATCGGCGCTTCGATCGCGCCCAGCCACGAACACCCCAGCCAGACGAGGCACGACTCGATCCCGGTAGGCAGCATCGTGACCAGGGCCTCGCCCGGCTTCACGTCCAGGCGCCTCAGCGTGTCGGCCCAGGTCAACGCCGCTTCATGGGTTTCGCCGTAGGTGAGTTGCCGGCCTGCGACATCTTGCAGAAGCAGGCGGTCGGGATGCTCGCTCGCCCGCTGCGCCAGCAATTGGGGAAGAACAAGATCGCGGCTATACATTTTGATCCACATCCGCTGCGCGCGCCAAGTGCTTCGACAGCCGCCAAACCGGCGCCCGCCGCTCCATGCGCGCGCGAACGCCTTCGGCGGCGTCGGCCTTTGATCCAAGCCACCATATGAGCTTGGTTTCGCGCGCCATCGAGGCGCTGCGGTCCGTTTCGGCCAGGTTCTGGTAGATCAGCTCTTTGGCGATCGCGACGGACGCCGGCGCCGTATTGTCGGCGATGTCCCGGGCCAGCGCGCGCGCCGCTTCCAACACTTCGGCGCGAGGCAGCGCTTTCGAAGCCAGTCCCATTGACGCCGCCTCAGCGCCCGTGAACGTGCGTCCCGACAGCAACAGCTCGGTCGCGCGGGATACGCCTACGATCCGCGGTAATATCCAATGGGCGTTGGCGTCGGGAATGACGCCCAGTCTGGTGAACGGAAAAGAGAGCTTCGCGTCCTCGGCGACGAAGCGGATGTCGAACAGCAGAGCGATCGTGAGGCCCGCCCCGACGGCTGCGCCGTTGATGGCGCCGATGATCGGCGTCGCCAGCCGCCAGAGCGCATAGCGCTCGCCAACGGTGTCCGAGCTAACGCCCAACTCGCGGTCGTGCGCTTCGTGCGCGTCCGCGCCGAAGACGTCGGCGCCGGCGGCCAGATCGGCGCCTGCACAAAAAGCGTCGCCGGCGCCGGTCACGACGATGACTCTTATGCTTTCGTCGCGATCCAGCGCGTGCAGTGCAACGGCCAGTTCGTGATCCATGCGCAGATTGATGGCGTTGCGGCGCTCCGGCCGATTGAGCGTGAGCGTCGCGACCCCACGATCAATCTCAACGAGTAGCGTCTCGAATTGCTCCATCATTGCCTCCGCAACATCGAGACGCTGGCTGGCGCCAGCCCTCGCTACATGCAATTGTGCGATATCGACTTATCGGTAAAACTATCGACTCACTGGTCGAATACCCTCAACTCCTTCCGTGTTTGTGTCAAGCTGGGCAGCGTCCGACCAATGGTCGCAGGCGAGTGTGGGATTTTGTGAGCCGCCGCCGCGCAGGACTTGTTGCGCTCGACTTGTGAACGTCGGCGCTCGCTACGAGCGCGCGAAGTGCGACGTCGCTATGCGTGCAACGTGGCGGGTCTCTCTGTCCGTGGTGTCATTCAAAGAACGGCGACGCGTCCGGCGCATTTCTAGGGTGACGTGAACATGGCAAGTGGAGAAAACGCGGTTCGCGTCCAGCCGGAACGGAGAGCAATAGCTCGAATCGCCTCGGGCATCGCAGTCGCCGCCTGTAGCGGCGTGGCGGCTAATCTTGCTTTTCCACCATACGATTTATGGTGGCTCATCTTCGTCGCGTTCATACCGCTGGCGATTGCCCAGCATCGCATTATGCCGCAGGCTTGGTCACCGCTGGCGCCGGCCGTGGCCTTGAGCGTTTATTATTTTGGACAACTCTCAGCCGGTCTCTCGCAGGGGCATGCGCCTTTAGTCGTTCAGCTCTGGCCTGCATATGTGGCGGTGCTTCTCGCGCTTCTTTTCCTGCCCGGACGCCGATTCCATGCGCGTACAGGCTATCGTTGGCTCTGGCTGTCTTTTCCGATCGCGTGGACAGCCATAGATGCGGCGCGGGCGTTCTCGGGCATAGACGTCTTCGCGGGTACATGGGGCAACGTGGCCTACGCATTGTATGAGCAAGCTTGGTTGCTTCAGCCCCTGTCCATCTTCGGATTATTCGGCGCTGAACTTCTGATCCTGTTGATCAACTTCGCGCTCGCCGCCGTGCTGATTGCGGCGCTTGATTGGCGCTGGCCTCCCCGAGCGACTCCTTCGCTGCACCCAGGAACGGCGCTCAGCGCATCCGCTGCAGTGGCTGCGCTGGCGGCGGGTTGGGTTGCCTTGTCGCTGGCGCTTTATGCTCCGCAGCCGGGGACGTTGCGCGTTGCAACTGTGCAAGCCAACGCTCCTCTTGACGCCGAGGAGGAACTGCAACGGATGATATCCGCGACGCGCGAACTTGGTGGGCGCGGCGTTCGCATGGTCGTGTGGCGTGAAGGGGGGGTGCGCTTCGATCCGCTCCGCGAGCGCACTGGCGCATTTACGGAGCTGGCCAGGGAGATGGACGCGTACATCGCCATTGGCTATCGCGTCGTTGAGCCGAGCGGCGTACGGCGCAATGAGGCCGTCGTGTTCTCGCCTACCGGAGAGATCTTCGGTCCTTATGGCAAAGATCATCCCGGCAGATTCGCCGGCGATCACAGCGACACCGGCGGAACATATCCTGTGTATGACACTGCGATTGGTCCCATCGCAACAATCATATGCTACGATTTAGACTTTACGGACACTGCACGCGAGATGGCTCGTCGCGGCGCAGCATTTGTCGCCGTGCCTTCGAATGACGTCCCGGGCATCGCGGCGACGCATTATACGCATCTTGTTTTCCGAGCGATCGAGAACGGCTTTCCGCTGGCGAAGGCGGACTCTCTCTACGCCTCGGCGATTATCGACAGAGACGGGCGCATACTGGCGCGTAGCGTCAATGTGTTCAGCGCCTCGGAAGCCCGGTCGGTCGCGGAAGCGCGCAGCCTCCCGCCTCAGACGCTTATCGCTGATGTCGCTCCAGGCGGCGGCCAGACTATACTGACCAGGTTTGGCGACTGGGTCGGTTGGTTGGCGATCATCCTCGCCGTACCGTTTGCGGCGGCGCCCTGCATTGCGGGGCTGCGACGCTTGTTTGGCCGGCGCGCCACGAACGCATGAGCTATCAGTGCTTGCGGGGAGATTGAATCTCGCCGTTAACGCGGATCGGCTTGGATTTGGGTTATGGCCCGTTGCAGCAGCGCTTTGGCCGCATCGTCCCGTTCAATCGCGAGCCGCACATCCTCGACCATGGCCTGGAAGCGCGGTTCGACGGCAAGCTCCGCGCCAAACTCGTCGCCTAGCAGACTGGCGATCAATGCGCGCGCGAGATCGGCCTCGGACAGTCCTTCGGCGCTTGCGAGCTCGCGCAGCCGCTGAAGCGAACCTGCGCGGGCTTCGCGCGCCGGCGCTTGCTTGCGCTCGAACTTGCGCGCGCGCTCCAAGTGGCTGCGCAACAGCATCAGCACGTATTCGGCGTTGGTGATGTGGGTCATCGGGCTAGTGCAGTTTGGATCGGTTTGTGAACTGGCTGAGGATGAGCGATGTCTCCGAGGCGTGCTTGTCCGAGTCGGCGTCGCTTGCGTCTCCGAGAAGGGGGCGGCACCGATCGATGATCAATTGCATGTCGCGGTTGAGGGGCGGATCGGCAGGAACTCGCTGTCTTCGATGCGATAAGCGTGATCGACGGCAAGGTCCTCGAGATTGCGGGTGATGCGGTTGATGCCGATGCCCTCGGAGATCGAGCTGCCTTCCGCCTCCAAAACGCCGCGCGTGAACCAGGCATGCAGTGCAGCGCCCGCGGGATCGGCGAGGCCGATGCGGATGGCGCCGTTGCGCTCCTTCAGGAAAGCGGAGATGCCGCTCAAGCTGCCGCCGGAGCCGACCGAGCAGATGAATGCGTCGATGCGCCCCTGAGTCTGCTCCCAGATCTCGCGTCCAGTGCCGTCATAGTGGGCGCGCCGATTGGCCAGATTGTCGAACTGATCGGCGAAGAAGGCGCCATGCGGCGCCTCGTTGTTCAGCTTCTCGGTCAGACGCCTGGCGTAGTGCACAAAGTGATTGGGATTGGAAAAGGGCGCGGGATCGACTTCGATGAGTTTTGCGCCATGCAGACGCACGGCGTGCTTCTTCTCTTCGGTTTGGCTGCGCGGCACGACGATCGCCACCGGATGGCCGAGCGCGGCGCCGACAACGGCAAGCCCGATGCCGGTATTGCCGGCCGTGCCTTCAACGATCGTACCGCCGGGGTTCAGCGCCCCGCCTGCACGCGCGTCACGCACGATGCCAAGGGCGGTGCGATCTTTGATCGACTGACCGGCGTTGAGGAATTCCGCCTTGCCCAAGATGGTGCAGCCGGTTCGCTCGGAGGCCCATTTGAGTTCGATGAGCGGGGTGTTGCCGATAAGCGAGAGTGCGCCGGTGGACATCGGGGTCGGTAGTGCTTGCAACGCCGCGCGATCTGCGGCGCGGCCTGATTTGCATATTTAGAATATCTAACAAGGCAAGCGCCGCCTTTCGTATGTGAGGCGGCGCAAGCTTCGCCAACTCCGTTTAAAGAGGCGCTTTGATGTGCGCTGCAGGCTGGTTGAGAACAGCTATAGGCAGCAGATTTTAAAAGAAGAAATATTGCGCCGCACCGATACGCGCTTCGCTGCGGCCCCGCGCTGGCGATTTGAGCCGCTTAAGCGGGACTAATCGATGATGTTGGAGAATTCTAAACAGTCGCGCGCCGTTTTGCCGTCGGCGCGCGCCGGTCCGCTCTTGCGCCCGGCGTCCGTGCGACGCGAACGCAGCACGATCTTGTGCGCCGACTTGCCGAAGAAATGATAGCCCGAGCCTCCTTCCGCGAGGGTGTCGAGAAACTCGTCCGGGCGCGTCACCTGGATGCCGCCAAGGACGTCGCAATGGCGACGGATATAAGCGTCCGGCACAAGCCCGACGGTCGGTCCGACCACGACCTTGCAGGCGTCGGGCCGCGCGGCGGCGAGAATTGCGTCGAGCGTGTCGTTGAGCAGCGTCGTGCCGGTGACGAGGAGGACGTCAGCCTGCGGCACGACCGCCGGCGCCTGCTCGGCGGAGCGGAAGAACGGCATCTCGTCCTCTTTGAGCGTCGCCGGATCCTGCTCCAGCACGAGATAGGGCTGCCCCCGACGCTTCAATTCGCGCAGAAACGGAACGAAGGCGCCGACGACCACGACCAATTGGCCGGGGCCGATGCGCGCGGCGTCGAAAGCGTCGACATCCATTTCCAGATCGACATCCGGGTTCGGCTGACGCTCCCAGCACAGCGCCGCGAGCGCGTTCATCGTCGCGACGCCCACGGCCCGGCGGATCCCCTCCGGCTGGCGCACTTCGTCGAGAAAACTTGCGGCCGGGCGGTCGCGCATCTTGCCCGGGAACGGCATGGCGTGCACCGAGCTTGGACAGCAGACCGCCTCCGGAATCGTCTTGATCGGCGTCGCGCAGGCGCCCACCTGGCCGGTCGACAGCTTCACCCCGGTGAAGAACAGGCCGACCACGGCGCGCTCGATCGTGATGGCGCCGATCTCGTCGGCCAGGACGTCGCGGATCGCCGCAACCGTCTCGTCGAGGATTCCGCTCCCACCCATCCGGCTTCCTTTCGTTTCCGCTGTCGCGGTTGCGCTATATCCGGCCGTTTATAGCGTCGAGGGCGTTCAGTGTCGATGCAGTCTCATGGGCGGTTCACGGAATAGAACAGGCGTTGGACGGCCCGATCGAGCGGCAGTCTTGGGGTCAAGGGCTTGCCAAGCATCGCCGTAGCGCAGCGGCGGATCGTCGGATCGTTCTCGCTCGCCGGCGCGGGCGGTTTTGGGAGCTGGCGCCTTCCGTCGCGAAGAAGCAAGCCGGCATCGGCTTGTCCGCCTTGCTAGCTGCTGGTTCGTTCGGTTGGATTCGCGGCGTCCGGGGCCCAAGCCAGCTCCACGCATAAGCCAGGCTGCGCGTCGCCGAGCGAGAGCTGCGCGCCGTGGAGCCGCGCGACGGCGCTGACGATGCTGAGCCCGAGCCCCGCGCCTGCTGTGTTGCGGCTGCGATCCAGGCGGACGAACGGTTCGAGAATGCGCGTCCGCTCCGCAGCGGGCACGCCGGGGCCGCGGTCTTCGACCGCTATGCGTATCGCGCCGCCATTCATCCGCAGGCGCACGGCGATTTCCGCGGCGGCCGGGCCGTGGGCCATGGCGTTGTCGAGCAGATTGGCGAGAGCCTGCGCGAGCAGATCGGGATCGCCTTGGATGCGCGCCTGAACGGGCGCGTCGATCACGAGCGATCCGCCGCCGCTTTCGATATCGGGCCGGTAAGCGTCGGCCACGCGTTCGATCAGCGCGCCGAGTTCGACTTGAACGAACCGCGCCTGCGCGGCGCCGGCTTCGATTTCGGCCAGCCGCAACATCGCCGCGAAGGTGCGCATCATATCGTCGATTCTGAACTGCGCGGTGCGGGCGCTGGCGCGGGCGGCGTCCAGCGTGTTTGCGGCGACGACCTCGTCCAGCTGTTGGCGCACGTGGGTCAGCGGCGTGCGCAACTCGTGCGCGACGCCGGTGGATACGCGCCGAAGGTTGCCCACAAGGCCGTCGATGCGCGCCAGCATGGCGTTGATGCGCAGCCCGAGAACATCGATGTCGCTTTTGCGCCTGGCCGAACGCACCGGCGCGCGCGCCGCAAGGTCGCCGGCGCCGACACGCTCCATTGTCGCGAACACGCCGTCCATCTGCCGCAGAGCGCCCCGCGCCGCCAGGTATCCGGCCGTCACCGAAAGCAGGAGCGCTGCGACGGCGATCCAGAACAGCGTCCGCAGGATCGCGTAACGCAACGCCTCCGTTCGCTCCAAATCCTCCGCGATCACCAGCGAACCGCCGCCGGCCACGGGCTGGGCGAAGACGACGAGATCCGGTCCAGGCTTGGCGCCGGCGCTTGGCAGATAGATCAAGCTCCATCCGGTCGCGGGCGCTTCAAGCTCGAGGTTCCCCGCCAGCGCGCCGCCGTCCGGACCTGTCAGCTGGTATTCCAGCGCGCCCGGCGCGTTCTGGCGCGATTGGATCGCGGCGATGGCCGCGCTCATGCCCTCGTCGCGGATTTCGTTCTGAAGCACTTGCATCTCGAGCCCGATGCGCTCCCGCGCAGCGTGCTCGGCGGCCGATCGGGTGACAAACCAAAGCCCGAGACCCGACAAGGCGAAGGCCAGAACGATCACCGCCGCGCAGACCAGGGAAAGCCGAAAGCTGGTGGAGGCGAGCAGGTCCTTAAGCGGCGCGGATGACATAGCCCGCCCCGCGTACGGTATGAATCAAGGGCGCATCGCCGCCGCGGTCGATCTTCCCTCTGATGCGGCTGATATGCGTTTCGACGATGTTGGTGCCTGGATCGAAGTGAAAGTCCCAGACCCGCTCCAGCAGCATCGTGCGCGTGACGACGCGGTCGGCGTTCAGCATCAGTTCTTCCAACAACCGGAACTCGCGCGGCTGCAGATCGATGCTTTGCGCGCCGCGCTTCACCGTGCGCCGCAGGCGATCCAGCGTCAGGTCGGCCACCTTCAGCACGGCGTCCTGCTCCTGCAAGGGGCCGCGCCGGCCGAGTGCGTTCACGCGCGCATTGAGTTCGGCGAAGGAGAAGGGCTTCACGAGATAGTCGTCGGCGCCGCCTTCCAGGCCCGCGACGCGATCCTCGATCGCGCCCATCGCCGTCAGCATCAGCACCGGCGTCGCAACGCCGGCGGCGCGCGCCGCCTTCACCAGGGAGAGCCCGTCCAGGCCCGGCAGCATGCGGTCCACGATCATGACGTCGTAAGCATCCTGGGCGGCGCGGAACATTCCGTCCCGGCCGTCGCGCGCCCAGTCCGCCGATTGGCCGGATTCCCGCAATCCCTTGATGATGTATCGGGCGGTCTGCTCGTCGTCTTCGATCACCAGGATGCGCATGCGCAGGCTCGGCCGCTTGGATGCAAGAGGGACGCCGCGGCAATGCCCGCGGCAGCGTGCGTCAGCTTAAAGCGGCCGGCAATTGGCGTCACGGTCTGGGACCAGCCAATACCCGAAGCGGTCCATCCGGCCGCTGCGCCGAAGCGGCGCGTCCACGTATGTCGGCTGGCCAGCGGGCGGCGGCGAGCCCTGCTGAGCCAGATAGTCCGAAATCGCCTGCGGCAGCGGATCGCCGGCGTTGCGCGCGTTCCACATCAGCAGGCATTGCCCAGCGCCGTCCAAGGGCGGCTGCGCGACCAGATAGTTCGCCGCCATAATGCGAGAATCGGGAAACGCCAGCCGCATATTGCCAGCCAGATTGTAATGGTCGGCGATGATCGTGCCCTCCACAAAGCCGGCGCGGCGAACCTCCCGCACCAGCGCGCCGGTCGGCATTTCCTCCCAGCATCGATTGCACGTTTGATGCGAAAGCAAGGCGCGGCCGGCCAGAGCCGCGAACGCGACGGCGGCGACCGCCGCCGCGCATACCGCGAAAGCGGCGACGGCCTTGGGTGAGATGGCGCGAGGTTCAAGCCGCAGGAACGCCGCCAGCGGCGCGGTCAGCAGAGCGCACATCATGTAGCGCTGCTCGAACGCCGTGGCGCGCAGCACGAGGACGTCGAGTGCGAGCAGGCCGAGGCTGAACAGAATGAGCCAAGCCGTCGCGGCCGCCCAGGGCGACGCCGTCCTCGCAGCGAAGGCGTGGCGGAACGCCAATGGAAAGATGAGGAGCAGGGGAACGAGAAAGCTCAGCGCCGCCCACGCGAGATTGCCGAAACCGGCGGCGACGTCGGCAAAATAAGGCTGGGGAATCGCGCTGCGCTGCTTCTCGGCGAGAAACTGGGCGAAATCGAACCGCGCCTCCAGCATCCACACGCCATGCGGCGCAAACAGAAGGAGCGCGAGGCCAAGGCTGATCAGGATGCGCCGGTCCAGCAGGGCGCGGCGCAGTTCGCGTTGCGTGAGCATGGCGGCGACGAGCGGGAGGAGGAAGAGCGCGAACGAGTATTTGGCCAGGAAGCCGAGCGCGATCGCGACGCCGAAGACGATGTAATCGCTCGTGCGACGCATCGCCGTGAGACGCGCCGCCGCCCAGAGCGTGGCGAGGTTGATCGCCGCGAGCAGCAGCGTGTGGGTCAGGGCCGTGTGAACCGTCCAGGCGAAAGGCGCCAATAGAGTCAACGATAGAGCGCTGGCCGCCGCGAGCGTCCGGTTCGGCAGCAGACGGCGTCCGCACAAGTACGCGAAGCCGAGCGCGGCGCCGAGGAGCGCGTATTTGAGCGCGACGTGCGCCATCAGCCGCACGCCGAACACGGCGTACGACCCCATCAGCAGCCAAGTGTGCAGCGGCGGGTTGCGCGGATGATAGCCCCAGGCCCAGAGTTGCGCGGACACGGCTTCCTGCACGTCGTTCTTGGCGATGTTGGGCGTTTCCCACAGCCGCAGCAGCACGTGCGCGGCCAGGTAGAGCGCTACGATCGCCCAGAAGACGCGCGGCGAGGCCAGGAACTCGGCGAGCGTCGGGCTGGCGCGCCGCACACGCGGATCGAGAGTGGCGACGCCCATGCGAACCCCTGACCGCCGCGCGGCGTACGATCAGAGCGCCGCGAGGCGGCGCACGCGCGAGCCGGCGCACGCTAGGTCCTCGCGGTTTGGCGCGAGATTGCCGCAATATTGGCGATCCCCAATGTTGGCCGCGGCGCTCGGCCGGTCCCGGCGCTCGCCCGCAGGAAGAGCCCGCCGTCATCCGCGTCGAGGCCCAGCCGAACTCGTGGATAGAGTGGGTTCTCAATCCGTCTGACCCACCAAAAGCACGCGGCAGATCGCGATTCCCCTCCAAGGGCGGAGGGGATGTTGAGCGCCGAACGATGTTCACATCCGTGGCGCTTGGCGCGCAGCGGTTATGCGGGCGTGTTCGTCGCCGGCGCCGGCAAACGTTCGCGACAGGCCCTTATGAAGGCGCGAACGGTGGGACGTGGGCTCCACCGGAGACGCGTAGCGCAACAGAGAGGCGCCGATGGGCGCGACTCAAGAAACGGCACCCATGTGAAGCGGCTCTTGAAGGTGCGGGTATTCGTATACTGAATCGATACAACGCCAATAGCGTCAGTTTGAGACACCAGCCTTGTGACAATGGGAAAGTAGTCAACGATATACAGTTTTTCGTGCGCGTCGACGCCGGCTTCTTCGTAAATCTGACGCCAAAAGTAATCGTAAGGCGCAGAACCTGAAGGTATGATTAGGTCATACTTGGCGAGTTCCGCGGTCGTTACCTCGTTGCAAGCGAGAATGGGATGTCCATGCCTGACAAAGAGAGCCGTCGGCACAGGCGGCAACGGTTCTCGCCGAAAGTCAGGCTGCCCTTCAAACGCTGCTTCGTAGCCAAGGGCCACATCAATCGAGCCGGCGCGAAGCTGCTGCACCACTCGATCGAAGCTGCCGCTGACAATGTCGAACCGGATTTTGGGATGCCGGGTCGATAATGTCGATAATGGCTCCAGCAGAAGCCATTCAAGCGATGCGGGACACACGCCGATCCTGAGCACGCCAGCGTAAGGGTCCGATCCCACTGACGCCCCGCGGAGCAAATCTTGCGCTTCGTCGACAAGATGTGTCGCGCGCTCCACAAATGCGCGTCCTTCTTCCGTCAGGAGAACGCCGCGGGCGTTCCGATTGAAGAGCGAATAGCCGAGTTGCCGCTCCAGATCGGCCACGCTCTTGCCCGCAGGCCATCATATCGCTGGTTCACGGCGCGGCGTGCGGCGGCGGGTTCAACTTCGTGTTGGCTTCGGACATTCGCATTGCGGGCCGCAGCGCCAAGATGAATGTAGCGTTCGTGAAGCTTGGTCTTTCCGGTTGCGAGCTTGGAACCAGCTATTTTCTGCCGCGAATAGTCGGCGCTTCCGTCGCCGCCGAACTGATGATGACGGGCCGTTTCATTCACGCTGACCGCGCGCTGGCCACGGGACTCGTATCTGAGGTGGTCGATGACGATCAGCTTGAAGACGCGGCCCGTGCGCTGATCGAAGATTTGCTCGCGGCATCGCCCGTAGGACTTCGCAAGACCAAGGAGACGATCGAGTCCGCGGCCGGCATCGACGACCTGGCGACGGTGATCGCGCTGGAGGAGCACACCCAAATGGCATGCATGCAAGCCGGTCCCTTCACACAGTCGGTCGCAGCATTCGGCGAGGCGAAGGCCAGCCGCGCCTGAGCGCCGCTGCGGCGCCTCCTGCCGCATGCGTCGGTCAGGCGGCTGCGATGGCGTCACGGTGCGGCCCATGCCTGATCCCGCCTGACATTCGGCGAACTGCGCCGTGGTGTTCAAGAAACACCTTAAGGAAAGCGTGAGGGAGGAGAAGGCCAGTGACAGACCCCGTTCTTCTTGAGCGCCAAGGATCCATCGCCTACCTGACGCTCAATCGTCCGACTGTCGGCAACGCCATCGACGTGCCGCTCGCGCGCGCGCTTTGGGATAAGACGATCGCGGCGGAAGCGGACAATCTGGTACGCTGCGTGGTCGTCCGCGGCGCCGGACGGATGTTCTGCGCGGGCGGCGACGTGACTCAATTGCACGCGGCAGGCGATGCGCTTCCGGCCTTGCTCAAGGAAATCTTGAGCTATCTCCATCCCGCGATCGCCCGGCTTGCGAGGATGAACAAGCCGGTGATTACGGCCGTCCACGGCCCCAGCGCCGGCGCGGGCGTGGGGCTGGCGGCGGTAGGCGACGTCGCGCTCGCCGAACCTGCGGCGCACTTTACGATGGCCTATTCTCGAATCGGCCTCTCGCCGGACAGCGGCGCGACGTGGCTGTTGCCCAGGCTTCTCGGCTTGCGCCGCGCTCAGGAGCTCTCGCTGGCCAACCGCCGCGTTTCGGCGGACGAGGCCGCCGCAATGGGCCTCATAACGCGCGTTGTTGCAGAAGGAACGCTTGCACATGAGGTCGATGCGCTCGCCGTCGAGTTAGCGAGGTCCGCAATGGGTGCGCTCGGCAGGACCAAGCGCCTGTTGCTGACGAGCGCCGATGCGACATTGGAAGAGCAGCTCGAGGCCGAGAGCCAAAATATCGTCCAACAAGGAAGCACAATCGAGGGCAGGAGAGGGATCGCCGCCTTTATCGAGCGTCGCGAGCCGAATTTCGCGACGGTCGAATCTAGGCATGGCGTCAACGCGCCAGAGGAGGCGTGATCGGTTCTCAGCAGCGCGACATTGGCGCCGCTTGACGATCGCCGCACGGCAGTCTTGACGACGCATCATTTGAGAAGGCGCCGCACACTGCGGCGTCGTCCTTGGGCCATTCCCCCGAGACATTGTTCGACCTGGATTTGCATTTCTCGAACGACAGGCCATGCCCTAATGTTGGGCGATGTGCGGATACGTTCAGCCCATGCAGCGGGAGCATGGACTGGGGCGCGGAATTCGGTGCTTGCTTCGGCAAGTTCGCGCTGGCGTCCGCCCAACGGAAGAGACGCAAGATAGGCGTTCATTGCGAGGAGGGCGCGCGGTGGCTGACGGTTTGAACGCAGGCGGCGCCGAACTCGGATATGTTCGGGCGGTGTGCGAAGCGGCGCGTGGCCGGCCGGCCGGCGCAATCGCGTCTGTCTATGCGGGGCAATCGACGACCTGGGGCGGTGTGTTCGACCGCGCCGCGCGCATTGCGGGTGCGTTGCAGGGCATGGGCGTAAATCCCGGCGATCGCGTTGCGGTGTTCTCCGCGAACAGCGACAAATACATGCAGCTCTATCTCGCGATTCCGTGGGCGGGCGGCGTCATCGTGCCGATGAACGTTCGCTGGAGCCTCGCGGAAAATGGGTATGCGCTGGATGACTGCACGCCAAAGGTTGCGTTCGTCAGCGCAGATGCGGATGCGGCGATACTCGCGCTGTTTGAGCAGCGCGGCATTTCCGTGGTCCGGCTTTCGGACGCGGCCGACGGTGCGGGCGCATTGTGGTCTGCGCTCGTATCGCATGATCCAATCGAAGACGTCGGCCGTTCGGGCGGCGATCTGTTCGGCATTTTCTACACGGGCGGCACAACCGGGCGCTCGAAGGGGGTGATGCTGAGCCATGCCGGCGTTGTCGGCAATAGCATGACGATGCGCCGTCTTGGCCTTTCTCCCAGCAGCGCGCGGAAGTTGATCGTAGCACCGCTTTTCCACATGGCCGCCGCCGCCGCGCTGACGATGACTCTGTTGGCGGGCGGAACCGCTGTGATCATGCCGAGCTTCGATCCGGTTGGCGTGCTTGATGTCATCGCCGACACGGGCGTGTCCGACGCGCTCCTCATGCCGACGATGATCCAGATGATGCTCAACGTCCCCGAGTTCGATGGCGCGAAACTCTCGAATCTCAGGCGGATCATGTATGGCGCTTCGCCCATGCAGGAAGCCACGCTGGACCGCATCATGGCGGCCGCGCCGCACGTCGATTTCTACCAATGCTATGGCATGACCGAACTCTCGCCCACGGCGACGATGCTGCTCCCCGACTTCCACAGGGGCGTCCATCGCGAGGAAGGACGCCATCGCGGCGCCGGAACCGTGATTCCGGGAACGGAAGTCCGCATCGTGGACGAGAACGATCGGGCCGTGCCGGTCGGCGAAGTCGGCGAGATCGTCGTGCGTGGCCCGGGCGTGATGCTCGGTTACTGGAATAAACCCGAACTGACGGCGGCCGCGTTGCGCGGCGGCTGGATGCACACGGGCGACGGCGGGCGCTTCGATGAGCATGGCGTGCTTTACGTCGTGGATCGCATCAAGGACATGATCGTGTCCGGCGGCGAGAATGTGTACTCGGCGGAAGTCGAGAGTGCGATCACGCTTCATCCCGCTGTCGCGCAGTGCGCTGTGATTGGCGTGCCGGATGAACGCTGGGGCGAGCGGGTCCACGCAGTCGTCGTGGCGCGGCCGGGCCACACTGTAAGCGCCGAGGAGATCGTCAACCACTGCCGATCGCTGATTGCCGATTACAAGTGTCCGCGCAGCGTGGAGTTTAATCCGGCGCTGCCGCTGTCCCCCGCAGGCAAGGTGCTGAAGACAGAGCTGCGCGCGCCACACTGGGCGGGGCGGAGCCGCAATGTCTCCTGAAACGCACGCGGGATCGCGACGACGAACTGGCGCTGCCGAGCGAGCATGCCGCGCGTGACGGCTGCACGAAACGATCCGCGTGGACCCCCGAGGCAGGCGAAGCCGGTCGGCTTTGCGCGCGCATTCTTAACGCATTGAGGGAAGACACATGAGCAAGAAACTTGACGGCAAGGTGGCGCTGATCAC